>NZ_BONZ01000039.1 GCF_016862975.1 Rugosimonospora africana | reverse complement strand
CGACCTGGGCCTTGCCCAGCACCACCGACCCGATGGCGTGGCTGAGCCGGTTGGCGAACGCCGCGAAACTGGCGACCTCCTCCCTGCTGGGTGCTTCGGTGCGGTACACGGGGGGCTGCGTCACTCTCGGTACTCCTAGCGGTGCTAACACTTCTTCAGGTTCCCGATCGCGGCGCCGCCGTCGAGATTGACCCACGCGTACGGGATGTAGTTGTTGCCGTTGAAGGGTATCCGCAGCCAATAGGTGGTCTTCCGGCCGCCGTACGGCGCGGCATTGACCGACTGTCCCGTCGTGTAACACTGCACCTGCACCGATGCCCCGGCGAACTTCGCGCCGACCTCCGTGCCGGAGGTCTGGTTGGGACTCGGGTACACCCAGATGCCTCCGGTGGTCGACCCGTGCCCGCAGTAACTGTCGTTGTTGCAGACCACGGTGCCGGTGACCGTCGGCGTGGTGACGCTGCCGGCGAAGCTGGCCGAGCCGGCCTTGTTCGACGCGGTGACCGTGAAGCTGTACTTCGTGGCCGGCCACAGCCCGCTCTTCTTGCCGCCGGTGCACGGGAACGAGCCCGCCGCCGCGCCGTTCAGGGAGATCGTGCAGGAGGTCGCGCTGCCGTTGCCGTTGACCGTGAACGGCACGTTGATCGCGTTGAAGCCGCTGGCAGACGCGGTGCCATGGGTGATCACCGGTACGTTGATGGTCTTGGCGCTGCCGCTGGCCGCAGGCCCGTCGCCGGCCGCGTTGACCGCCTTCACGCTGACCTGCACGGTCGCCCCGTTGCCGAAGCCGGTCAGGGTCACCGAGGTGGCACCGGTCACGTCCTGGCTCTTGCCGCCGGCGGTGACCACATATTTGGTGATCTTCCGACCGTTGTCGACCGCCGGCTGCCAGGCCACGCTGATCGCACCCTTGGCGTCGACGGTCTGCGCGGACAGCCCCTTCGGCGCCTCGGGAACCGTGTAGGGCACCACCGAGTTGCTCGGCGGCGACGCCTTGGAACTGGCGCCCTTGTCGTTGACCGCGGTGACGGTGAACGCGTACTGCGTGCCGTAGGCCAGCTTGCCGGGCGCGATGGTCAGCGTGGTGGACTTGGTGGTCATCGGGTCCACCGGCGCACCGCCGGAGACGGTGGCCACCGAGTACTGCACGATCTTGTGGCCCTGGCCGTTGGCGGCTGGCCAGCGCAGCACCACCGAACCGTCCTTCTGCTCCGCCGCGGTGACGCTGGCCGGCGCGTCGGGAACCTCGGAGGTCGGCACCACCGGGTTGGCGGCGCGCTTGGGACCGGCGCCCTTGGCGTTGACCGCGTGCACCGAGAACGTGTACGTCTTGCCGTTGGTCAGGCCGGTGACATCCAGCGACCGCTGCTTGGCACCCACCTCGTGCGGTGCGCCGCCGTCGCCCTCGACCACGTACTTGGTGATCGCCGAGCCGTGGGCCGCCGCCGCGCCCCAGGTGATGTGCGCCGAGGCGTTGCCGGCCACTGCGGACACCTTGGTCGGCGCGCCGGGCGGTCCGACCGGCGGTACCGGCGGCGGTGGGGGAGGGGGCGGGGGATTGGGTGGCGGATCGCCCCCGAGAACGTTGTTGGCGTACTTGTCGACCACCTTGACCCGATTGTGGCTGTCGACCACCCAGGCGGTGGAGGAGTTGGGCGCGTTGATGAACAGGTGGTCGGTCTTGACCTGCAACTCCAGCGAACCGCCCGCGTGCGGGATCGCGATCGTGCTGACCAGCTTGCCGGCCGAGTCCAGCACGTAGACGGTGCCGGAGGCGTTGTCGGCCACGTAGAAGCGCCCGGCGAACGGCACCGCCGGGGCGACGGGGCCGCCGCTGCCCGGTACCGCGAAGTCGTTGACGTGGCCGTTGCTGACCACGTAGACGTGCCGGTCGTCCTGCACGGTGACCGGCAGGCCCGCGCCGTTGCCGCCGGTGGTCGACGGCATCGTGCCGGTGCCCGACATCGGCACGCTCAGCGTGCGCTTCTGGCTGCCGCGTACCGTGGTCAGCGTGTCGCCGGTCTGGTCGAGCACGGCGACGCCGCTGTCCAATGTGGACATCGTCAGGTCGTGACCGGGGTCGGCGACCGCGACGGTCTGCGCCACGCTCGGACTGGTGGTGGCGGCCACGCCCTTGGCCGGGTGCGGCACCGCCGCGCGGATGCCCACCACGGTGCCCTCGGTCGGGACCAGCAGCCACAGCGTGCCGTTGCCGTCGAACGCCGCACCGCCCAGGCCCGGCGGGAAGCGCAGCGGCGCTCCGGTGGGGGTCAACGACGTGGGATCGAGCTGGCGGACCACGCCCTGCACCGTGTCGACAATGAACCCGGCGTCGCCGGACAGCACCACGGTGACCCCGAGCCCCGGGGTGGTCTGGCTGGTCGCGGCGACCTGCAGAGTGGCCAGGTCCAGCGAGCTGACCTCGCCGGTGTTCAAGTCGCGCAGGATCAGATAGCGGTCGGTCTGGCTGACCTGGATCACATGCCCCTGCGCGTCGACCACTTTGTAGCGGGTGTCCACCCGGCCGGTCTCGCCGTTGACCCGGGCGATCTCACCCCGACTGCTCGACCACATCCACAGGCTCGCGTTCGAGGTGGCCAGAGCGTGGTCGGTGGCGCCGAGGCCGAGCACGGTCGCGCCCATGGCGACCGCGAGGCCGAGCACCGTCGCCAGGGTGACCCAGGCCCCCCGACCACGAACGAATGTGCCGGTCCGCGACATTGTCATGCCTCACCGTCGGCGTCCCATTGGTGTGCCGGCCGATGGCTGCTGCCCCGCTGCCCTCGTCCCTGTGCAAGTCCGCGGCCATCATAGGGGCCGGGTCGGGGTCAATGGAACCCGCTGCGTGCGGCTGTGGATACCCGCCGTGATCAACTGCTGGTGGTGGTCGGGTGCGCGCCCCGCTGGGTACAGGTCAGTGCCGACGTGGCCACCTCGTTCGTGGTGTACACCGCGACCACGGTGAAGCAATAGTCCAGTGCGGGGTTGAGCCCGTTGAGTGTGTACGCGGACTGACCCGCGGGCAACGTCTGCAACGCCCGCGACGTCTCACCGGCCCGACCGCCGGCCACCACGAACGGCACCCGGCCCGCCGTCGGATCGCTCCAGGTCAGCGTCACCGACACACCATCGTCGCGCAGCTGCACGTGGCCGGGCGCCAGCCGGGCCGGCGCCGACGACGAACTCGCCGACGGGCTGCCCGCCGACGGCGTACCACGATGGAACAGCACCACCCCGATGGCCACGCCCGCCGCGACGACGACCAGCGTGATCAGGGCCATCGCGATCAGCGGCCCGCGCGAGCGCGACTCCTCGCCGGACCCGCGCGGCCGCCGCGCGGGCGGAGCCCACTGGCCGACGGTCGGCGAGGCCCAGTCATAGGGCTGCGCGAGCGGACCGCCGCTCTGGACTTCCTGATCGGCGGCGGCCGGACGCTGGTCGGGAATGGCGCCCGGCGCCGTCTCGGTCTGGCTCGGCACCGTGGTCTGGTTCGGCGTCGTGCCGTGGTTCGGCGTTGTCCCTCGGCCCGGTGCGGTGTCCGGGCGGGCCGCCGCGGGTTGCGAAGCCGACGCCGCATCCTCGATCGGGGCCGAGGGTGCCGGCGGCCGGTAGACGCCGGGGCCGGCGGGTGCGTCGGTGCGCAGCACGGCCGCGTCGTCGGGCCGCGCTGCCGGCTCGTCGCGGGGAGCGGGGCGGTACACGCCGGGCTCGACGGTGACCGCGGCGGGCGCCGGCGGCGGCTGGACCGGTTCGGCCGCGGGAGATTCCGCCGGCTCGGGGCGCGCGGTGGTGGCTTGCAACGGGGGTACGTCCACCCCGAGGTACCGCAGCGACGTGCGCACGTACGGGTGGTCCGGCCCGAGTACCGTCGGCCCGTAGTGCGCGACCCGCGCCAGGTTGCGCCGCGCCTCGTGCTTGTTGCCCAACTCGTCGGCGATCGCGCCGAGCTCCGCGGAGATCAGCAGAATCAGCGGATCGGCGTCGCCGAGGCCGTGCAGGCCCCCGTCCAGCGCCTCCTCCAGCACCCGGCGGGCAGCCGGAAGCTCACCCATCTCGCGGTGAACGGTGGCCAGCCGGCGTTGGGTTTCCACCACTGCCGGGTCGTCGGGACCCAGCTGGGCGCAGGCCACGTCCACGGCCGGCTCCAGCAGGTCACGGGCTGCCACGAAGTTGCCATCGGCGCGGAGGTCGTCCGCGTGCTGCCAGGTCGCGCTCAGTGGTGGTGGTGCAGACACCCCGTCAGACTGACGCCTGACCGGCCACAACGCCAGTGGACACCCCGGCGTGCGTGTATTGGTCTTTTGGTTCTCGCGCTGTCGGTTGGTTCGGCGCGGTACCGGCTGAGCTGCTTTTGTTTGGTGTTCCCTTTGCCGGGAGGCGCGCCTTGGCTGGCTGGCGTGCCCTTTGTTGGGTGCGCCCTTGTTGAGGTGGCGTGCCCTTGTTGAGGTCGCATGCCTTTGTTGGGGTGGCGTGCTCGCTGGCTCAGCTTGCTCGCTGGTTCACTTTGCCGGCGGGTCCGCCTCGGCGGCTGGCCGGGCTTACCCGCGTGCCGGCTGGGGCCGGGGCCTGTCGCGTCGGCTCTGGTCCGCCGAAGTTACCCGCCGGTAGAGTGCAGGTCGCGGGAGGGCCGGTGATCGTTCCGGCGCCCCGAGCGGTGTCCACCGACGCATGGATGGGATATCAGTGAGCGACCTGTTTTCCGTTGCCGGCAAGAACGTCCTGGTCACCGGCGGTTCCCGAGGGATCGGCCTGATGATCGCCCGGGGCTTCGTCGAGGCCGGCGCCAAGGTGTGGATCTCGTCCCGGAGGGCCGACGTGTGCGCCGAGGTCGCAGGAACGCTGGGCTGCGAGGCCGTTCCGGCCGACCTGTCGACCCCGGAGGGGCTCGCCGCCCTGACCGACGGGCTCTCATCGCGGATCTCCCGCCTGGATGTCCTGGTCAACAACGCCGGGGCGACCTGGGGTGCGCCGCTGGAGGAGTACCCGGACGGCGCGTTCGACAAGCTGTGGGCGACCAACGTCAAGCCGGTCTTCCGGCTCACCGTGTCGCTGCTGCCGCTGCTGCGGGCCGCCGCGACCGAGGACGACCCTGCCCGGGTGATCAACATCGGCTCGATCGACGGGATCAAGGTGCCGTCCATGGAGGTGTACGCCTACTCGGCGACGAAGGCGGCGGTGCACATGCTCACCCGGCAGTTGGCGCACCAGTTGGCGGCCGAGTCGATCACGGTGAACGCGATCGCACCGGGCCCCTTCGACAGCAAAATGATGGCGTTCGCCCTGAATAATCCGCAGGTACGGGCGGAGATCGCCGGCCAGGTGCCGCTCGGGCGCATCGGCCGCCCGGAGGACATGGCGGGTACGGCCATCTATCTGGCCTCGCGGGCGGGGGCGTACCTGACGGGCGCGGTGATCCCGGTGGACGGTGGGCTGACGACCCACGGATGATCAAGGAGGCCGGGCTTGAGCGGGACGGCGCGGTTCCGTGTACAGTGATCCCCCGACGACCTGCCCGGAGTGGGCCGGGTACGGCCTTGGCCGTACTTTTGGCCGCGCCGGGTATTGTTGACGCGCAAGTCCGAGTGGCGGAATGGCAGACGCGCTAGCTTGAGGTGCTAGTGCCCGTATAGGGCGTGGGGGTTCAAGTCCCCCCTCGGACACCACACGTGGGTTTCTATGCGCAGTTTCCCGTGTCCGTGTTCAAACACCTTTGAACACCTTCTTCACCCTCTGCTACTGCCGTCGGCGGCTGCTGACCAGCCCTGGGGGTGGTCCTGGTGACCACCTCGCTCGTCCCCCCGATCATCCCCAAGGTCGTTCCTGGCCGTCATGGCGAATCCGGCCCGGCTGGCCGGTCGCGACCGCCGCTTCCGGTCGCGGCGCTGGCCTCGGTGAGCCCGGCCGCCGTGGACACGATCTACGCGCTCAGCATGGTGGACAAGAGCGGTCGGGTGACCGACCGCAGCATGGTTCGCGAACTCGGCTGGCGGCCGGGCACCCGGCTGGACATCCGCGAACGGCGCGGCATCATCGTCGTGTCCCCGGCGGCCAGTGGCGTGGACTCCATCAGCCGGCAGGCGTTCTTGAAATTGCCGCTGACCGTCCGGCGATGGTGCCGGATCAAGACCGGGGACAAGGTCCTGCTCGCCGCTCACCATGCCGTCGGTGTCCTGGTGGTCCACCCAGTGGCCGCCCTGCATGCCCTGCTGGCTGACGTCCATGCTGCGGCGGTGCGGGGTGATGCGGCATGAGCGCGACGGCGGCGAGCCGGCCGGAGTTGGAGGCGGCCCGGTTGCTGCTGGAGCGGATGGGGATTTCCCCGGCCGATCTGCTTGGCGTGCGACCGGCCCGACCGGCGGCGCCGACGTTCGCCGAGTACGTACCGGTGGTGGCGGCGGCGGTGTCGGCGGGTACCCGCCGGGCGTACGGCTCTTACTGGAACCGGATCGTGGAGGCGTGGGGTGAGCGGCGGATCGACGAGCCGCGTCCCTCGGAGATCGAGCAGCTGCGGGGGCAGGTGCAGACCAACGTGGTGGCCAGGCGAAATGCCCGCGGGGGGCGATCGGCCGCGGAGCACCTGGTTGCGGCACTGCGGTGTCTGTATCGGCGGGCGGTGGCCGACGGGTACCTGGAGGCGGCGGACAACCCGGCGCTGAAGGTCGACAAGCCGCGCCGGCTGTCCAGCACCCGGCGCGCGATAGGGGATGCCCGCCTTGCGGAGATCAACCAGGTGGCAGCCAGTACCGGGGACGATCCCGGGCTCGACAGCCTGCTGATTCGGCTGCACACCGAGACCGCCTGCCGTCGTGGTGGTGCACTCGCTCTGCGTCCGCGGGATCTGGATTCCGACCAGTGTCTGATCTTCCTGCGGGAGAAGGGCGGTACTTCCCGCTGGCAGCCGGTCTCACCGACTTTAATGCGGCACCTGCTGGCGCATCACGCCGAGCGCGGTGACGGTGATCGAGACGCGGCGTTGCTGCGCTACCGCGACGGTCGGCGGCTGACCTACCGGCGCTACGACCACCTGTGGGTGAGGATCGGGCAGCACCTGGCATGGGTACGGACGCAGCAGATCAGCATGCACTGGCTGCGGCACACCACCCTGACCTGGGTCGAGCGCACCTACGGGCAAGCGGTCGCCCGCGCCTACGCCGGGCATACCGACGGCGGCGGGAAAGGCTCGACGGCCACGTACGTGCGGGCCAGCGTGTATGAGGTCGCTGTCGCGTTGGCCGGTTTGACCGGCGAGGATCATCCGCTCGCTGGGGAAATCTAGAGGGTCGATCATTCGGTGGCCTCCTTCGACCTACTGTGAAGGGGGCCACCAGACACCCTGGCAACCTATCCGGTTGTCCCAGCTCCCTCTCGGCGGTCTGTCCACTTCCACAGGCGTCCGCACAGACGCTGACGATGGTCGTTGTCTTGATGCCTCTGGGGCAGAACGCCAGCGGCCAAAACGGTCTAACTATCGGTGACCACGGGCTCGACGGCCCGCAGCTGACGTCGCGGCCATGGGCAGTGTCTTACCTACCTGATGTACTTGTGCTGTGCGCGAGCAGGAGTTCAAGGAGACGGCCGCACTCGGCGCGGCCAACGCAGAGGCGATCGAGCTGACGCGGCGGCACTGCCGCAACGCCCGGCTCAAGCTTCTCGGCGGCAACAGCTACGGCGGATCACTGCTTGGCGTGCCGCTCGGCCTCTTCGAGATCCGCTGCGAGCACGCCCCACCGCCGCGTGTCCAGAGCCCGCGAGCGACCGACCTCGCCATCGAATTTTACCGGGCCAACTGCACGAGCTGTGCGCATCGTGACGGGACCGGCGAGCTGCCCAACCTCGCCACCGTGTCGACCCAGCGGGCCGCCGTCGAACAGGCCCACGCGGATGCGGCGTGGCGCGTCGCCCAGGAACGCGCGGCACGCCACCGGGCGCGTGGTGAACGCCGTCGCCTGGTGCTGGCCGGCGAGGGCCATGTGGTGCGTGATCTGGGCGAGGCGTTGAATCGCATCGACCACTCCGATCCGCGTGTCGAACCGCTCACCGGGTCGCAACAGCAGGCGGTCCGGCACGTCCTGGATACGGCGCGGGCGGCCCCGGAGCTGTTTCGGCCGGTGCTCGTCGACAGCCTTGTCGAATTGGCCACCGACACTGCCGATCACACTGCCCTTGAAGCCCTTCAGGCCCTGGTACAGGCGGGCCGGTGCCCGACCCGCCAGGCCGTCAGCGCGGCTGTCACGGTGCTGCGTGAGCAACGCTCCGTCGAGGCGGGACGACTCTTCGGTCTGTTGGGGCCGGATCTGACCGCTGCAGATCTACCGGACGTCGTGGACCGTCTTATCGAGCTGGCGTCTGGCGGCGATGACGGGCCGTGGGCTGTGCCTGTGTCGACGGAGGGGCTACTCGCTGCATCTCGTGTCGACCTCGCCATGGTGACCGGCCGAATCGTGACCCACCTGTCTAGCGATGAAGAGCAGACCCGCCAGGCCGGCGCTGACGCGGCTCGTGCCCTGCTCGCTGTCGATGCCACCCGCATCATGGCGCTCGGGCCGCCGCTTGCAGCGAGCATTCGCGGGGAGGACGCCGGCTATGCCGGAATGCCTCATCCCGCTGGCGCGGCCCTTGGGGCGCTGGCGGAAGGGTGGCGCGGCGAGCCAGAGCTGACTCGGCAGATCGTTGAGGCCGCGGCCGCGACCGCGAGCCAGCCTGCACGCGACCAACTCGCCCGGGTGCCTTGGTTCTTGCAGCGTTTTCGGGAGCCGTGGGACGCCTCGCCCGAGGCGACTTCGCTGGCGATCGCATTCATGGCTCGCCGTGCCGGCGGCGACTGGGGCAACGAGGCCGCGGCTCACAGCGCTGAGCATATGCGTATCCTCGCCGGTGAGATCCCCAACGCCGTCGCTGACCACATCGACGAACTACTTGGTGTGATTCTCGCCCTGTCGGAGCCGATTGAGGATTCCACCCTCATCGCAACCGAGACAGGACTTCCTCCGGTCCTGCAGGACATGGAACGCTTCGGAAGCCGGATTAAGCGCGACGCGCGTCGGCGGAATCTTGCCGCCGCGATCGGTCGGTGCGCCGTCGCGGATTCTGATGCCGTCCTCACGCCCGTTCGATCGATCTTCGGGGCGACCACTGGCGACGAAAACCACGACCGCACAACCTGTGCGGCGATGCTAGAGGTGCTGAAGTCCGCGGTGTCGGCCGAGACGCTTCGCGACATTCTGCCCACCACGTATACAGCCCTGTGCCATACCGACCCCGTGGTCCGCAGGGGCGGTATCGACCTATGGATGGCCTGCGCGCGTGTTGCCGACACGCTGCCCACCGAGCTGACCGAGCTGTCCGCCGTGCTGCTAGACGATACCTACGTCATCGTGCACCGTGCCATGCTGGACAAGATCCCCCAGCTTCGGCTACCGGACGAGGTGGCCCCGCGGCTGCTCGCCAGCGTCGCAGGCTGGATCGCCACCTATGCTCAGCCGCAGACGGACCCGCATCCGGAGGTGCTCGCGTCGGCCCTCTGGTCGCTACTGTTCCTGGCTCAGCAGCTACCCGACAACACGGAAACCGTGAGGTGGTTGGACTTCGCGCTTGCCTACGTTGAGCTTTGCCGGCCGCAAGACCGGGAGCGGCTTCTCACGGCAAACTGGCCGGAAAAACTCAGAGCCCACCAGCTCTGGGTCCGGGCGGCGTTGGTCACTTCCGCCAGCCCCGAGCTGATCGACTACTACAACACACGCCGCGAACCTCTCTTGCAGGCCCTATTCGATCAGCCGTACCTGCTCACTGGCACCCCATTCGCCGACATCGAGCCGTTGAGCACTGTGCATGGGTCCGCGCATTCGTGGCGCGCCCTCGAACCAGTCGAACTCCTGCAGTCCGCCGGGCGGTGGGCCGACGCGTCTACCCTGGCCCGCCGGGTCGAAGCCGATCAGCCGCCCGGGGCAGAAGGGGCACCTGCCCGGACGATCGCCCGTGCCATCGCGCGCGGCGCCGAACTGGGCGAGGCACTCGTCGTCGGGCCACCCAACACCGCACAGCTGTCGACGCTCACTGCGGCAGCAGATGCGGCGGTGACTGCGGTCGAGCAGGCGTTCCCGGACGCGACGCAGGACGGACAGGTCCGCGCTACCCTCGACACATTACGGACCGCGGCAACAGTCGCAGCGCTGCTGCTCGCCCCCACCGTCACCGATCCTGCAGCCGACGCCGAGGTGCTGGACAAGGCGGCCGAAAGGCTCCAGGCAACGCCGGCTACCCACGCCAGCGGCGCCCAGCGCGCACTGATCGCCAGTGCTTGGAAGATCGCTGCACTCCTATTCCGGTACGACGCCGCGCTCCGACTCGCCGACCCGACCACGCCGGTCCTGCTCCAGGCCGCGCAGCGACGGGCCCAGGTCTTGCGCACCGCGCTGGACGCGGCGCCGCAGACGGGTCCCAGCAACCTTCGCGGATTCTTGACTGCGGTGGAGGCGGTTGGCGACCCGGCGGCGGCCGAGACAGCGTGGCGAAGCCTAGCCACCGTCCCTGCGCCGGTCTCCCTCGTCGGTACTGGCCTGACCCCACGGCGGTTCACACCCAGAGCCCTGGTGCCGGCGCCGGTTCAGCTGCCACGAGCCGTCTGTGTGGCCAGCATCCTTGGCGTACCCGTCACCGATGTCCTCGTCGTGCGACCCGGCGAGGTCTACCACCTGGGCATGACCGTCCGACTGCTGGATGTTCCCGATTGGGCTGAACGGTGCATCGTCGAACCAGTTACCACCCTCGGCCGGAACGCACTGTCCCTGCCTCGCTATGAGATCCTCCTCGCCGATGGCGCCGTCGACGAACTCGGGATCATGCTGCACGACGAGGCGCCGCTGCACTGCGGCGTCGAGCAGGCGATTCTCGCTCCCGCTCTAGACTGCCCGCTGCAAGTACGCCTGGTCGGTGACGGATACGAGCAGGTTGTCGACGTCGGGGGTCTGCGCCGCCTCAGACTGCGGCCGTTCGACCCGAGCCGGGACGCGCTGACCGAACACGAGCAGACCGACAGCCGACTCCTGTCGATGTTCGCCGCGCTCGACGCGACAATGTTCGACGCGGAGGACGTGCGAGGTTTCTGTCGGCTCTTTGCCGCTTGCGTGCGCGCGGCGCAGACCATCATGTTCGAGAAGGTCTTTAGACGTGGCACCCGTGTCACCGAGGCTCAGTTCCACGACGAGCTGGAACGTCGGTTACTCACCGACCCTGAGATCGGCGGCCGGCTGACCCGCCGTGACCCGGTCGCCGGTGGCTTCGACGACCTCCTCCACGACGACATAATCGCCGAGCTCAAAGTTTCGCGGGGCAAGCCGATCACGGTCGACGATTGCGCTCGCTACGTCGGGCAGCCTTCCCAGTATGGTGTCGGCCGAGGCAGCCAGCTCTCAATCCTGGTGGTGCTCGATCACGGCCGCAAGACAGCGCCACCCGGCGTGATCGAAAACTACATCGACTGGTTAAAGCCGCGTCTGCACGGCCTAGACGATCCGAGGTACCCGACCCTTGTCGGAGTACTCATCATCAACACCAATCTCCCTGTTCCAAGCGAGTGGTCGCGTCGCGGCGTCGAAGCCGAACGCATCCCCGCCGCGCGGGAACCCGGCCGGTAGTCGTCGGAGGTGAGTTCCAGCCGATAGGGTCCCATGAACCGGGTACCCTCGCACACAAAAGCAGCGGCAATCAGCTCTTCGGCCAAGTCATAGATGTCCAGGCCGCCATCAGCAATTTCGCCCGCTGACCCCGGCCAGCATCAGACGAAGGGGTCACCCGGGATCCAATCGTGGTCCGGGCTGAAGTTTCTGGCGGGCTCCCGTTCCCGGCGGGCACGGGCTAGCAGCTCCTCGTCAACGCCGTTGACTTCATCGAGTGTAGTGAAGTAGGTGACGTCGCCGCGTCGGCCGGGTTCCTTCTGGTCGTTGTATCTCACGAGTGTGGCGGGGAAGAGGATCGCCTCGTAGCCGTAGTCGGTGGCCGGCCACTCGCGGTACGCCAGCCAGCCGTTCGCCCGCGCGAGAAACTGTTGAATAGTGTCGTCGTCCAGCGGTTGCCGGAACGCGACGATGCTGCTTTTCGGCATGCCGCGATTGATTCGTTCTTGGGCAAGGTATCCCTGAACCGCTGGCGGGAGATATACCTGGTGCACGCTGCCGTCTCTCGGGCTTGGAAGTACTGTTATCTTCGCCTCGGCCAGTGACTGGATGTAAACCGGCTGGACGGGCTTGTCGTAGTTCTCCAGTAGATCGCGCTGCCGGGTTTCGCCCTGTTCACGAAACCATGAGTCGATTACGTCGTGCACTGGGGATTCCATCCTTTTCGAGCGGAGCGGGTCGGCGACGCTGACCGCCTCTACAAACGAGGCGTGATGTGAGACGGGTACGAGTACAAAGATCACCGTTTCCTAACGAACGGAGCATCCGATCTCGGCTTGGTGATCATCTGCACGTGGATCCGGCGGTGCCTCACGCATCTGCCCATCGGGCAGCGTCAGCGTCGACTGCTCCATCCACGATGCAGCCGATTGATCGACCTGGGTGATCAGGAACTAGTGTCGGCCTCTGCGGCCCACGCGTGGTCGCGGCGAGCATGCCACGCCTCGCCGATTTCGATGAACTGCTGCACCGCGGGCAGGCCGAGCGTGCCGAGCTGCGGTTCTCGTTGACTGGGCAGCCGGTCGGGCACCTCGTCGTCGGGGTGCATGATGAGGAATTCCTCGGCGCACATCCATGCCTGGGTCGTGAACCAGCGATGGTACTGCGTTGTCGGTGCCGACTCGCCGATCGTATTGGACGGTATCTGCGGGAAGATCACTAGACCGATGTTGCGGGTGAGGGGCACCGACACGGCGTCCGCGGTGAGCAGCCCGATGCCAGGGTCGTCGCTGGGCCGGGACCAAAGGCAGACCGGCTGGTCAGACGTGAATAGCCGTCGTCGCTGAAAGGTGACGAGCTGCCAGTGCGCCAACGCGTAGGCGGGCGCCACCCGGGATACGGTCTTGAGCATCATGCGGATGTGGTTGTACCGCGCAGTCGGTGGGTCGGGAAGTTCGCCGCGGACCACGACTCGATCCCAGATCTCGTCGATCCTCGCGATGTCGCTGAGGCCGAGTTGGGACGCGAGCCGTTGTTTGCCGCGAACGGCCAGGTTCGCGCGCAGCATGGTCTTTTGCAACCCGATGGAGTCGGCGCGCTTGCCTCGGCCGCGTACGTACTGCAGCACCACCCACGTCGCCACTGCGCCGCGCTGCTCGACCGATAGCTCCTGACCCCGAACCAGCAGCCGCAGCGCCTCGGATGCGGTTCGCTCGATGTCACCGATCAGCTGCTCCGCGAGGCCCTCCCTAGCCGGGTCGAGCCAGTCGACCGCGTAGAAGTTCGCTTCCACTGCGACGTTCTTGACGCTGGCGATGAATGTGCTCGGCCGATCACCAAACCGCACGACCTTGACGCGGTCGCCGCCATCAGAAAACCCACGGAGATAGAACTGCGGTACCTGGTGATGCCGTCGTGCCTTATCCTGCCCCATACTCCTCGTCACCTACCCCGAAGTCACGCTACCGGACACGGGCGCTAACGCTATCTGCCACGCGGTACTACTCCTTGGTCTACGACGACACGGGTGGACCATTCCCTCTGCAGAGGCCGGGCCGTCCGTGCTCTCGCATGTCGGCTGAGCGCATACAACACACGTAATGGCTCACCCATGCGCTGGCGATACAGCATCGGTGGCGTGTGGATACGGGCCAGCGCGGCTGGAGATCTCTGCCGGCGGAAGCCCAACGTCACGATCGATGGTCCCCTCGCGAATATGAGCGGGACCACCGATCGGACACCCCCGGTGCCTAGAGTGCGATCGCCTCTCAGGTGGGTAGGGGGGAACGCGCGGTCGGCTGACGATCGTCGGCATCGGTCGTCGGCATGGTCAGGGGGTGTGGTTCGGTGGTCAGTGCGGCGAGGGCGGCAGCGACCTCTTGGATTTCGGCGCGTACGTAGGTCATGGTGGTGCCGACATCGTTCTTTCCGGTGTGTCCGGCGTAGGCGCGGGCGACGGCGTAGCTGAAGGCGCGTTCCACCCAGGTCAGCGTGGTGTGTCGTAGCCAGTGTGTGCTCACGTGCTGTGCTGCTACCCATGGGAGATGGGTGCCGATGCGGTGCCAGAGGTGGTCGTAGCGGCGGTAGGTCAGGGGTCGACCGCCCCGGTAACGCAGGAGGCTGCCGTCGCGGTTGCTGTCGCCGCGTTCGCGGTGGTGGGCGAGCAAGTGCCGCATGAGGGTTGGTGAGACCGGTTGCCAGCGGGACGTGCCGCCTTTCTCCCGTAGGTAAATCAGGCATTGATCGGGATCGAGGTCCCGCGGCCGTAGGGCGAGGGCGCCACCGCGGCGGCAGGCGGTCTCGGTGTGCAGCCGGATCAGCAGGCTGTCCAGCTCTGGGTCGTTGCCCGTCGATCCTGCGATGTCGACGATCGCAGCCAGTTGTGTTTCTGGGATCGCCCGCCGGGTGCTGGCGAGCCGACGCGGCTTGGCTACCTTCGCGGCGGGGTTGTCGGTCTCTGCGATGAGACCGTCCATGACCGCGTGGCGGTAGATGCAGCGCATAGCGGCGATGAGGTGCTCGGCGGCGGTGCGTCCTCCGCGGGCGTTGCGGCGGACCACGACGTCCGTACGGATGGTCTCGGCGAGTCGTTTGATTTCCAAGGGAGTTGGCTCGTCGAGTCGGCGGGAGCCCCAGTGGTGGCAGATGCGTCGCCAGTAGGAGTGGTATGCCCGCTTGGTGCCGGGGGATACCGCTTCCGCTACCTGCCATACGTACTCGTTGAATGTGGGTACGACCACTGGTGGCGCCATCGGATCGGCAAGCAGCTGTTCGGGCTGAACACCGAGTTGCTGGAGCAGGTCGCGCAGTGTCTCCAGCTGAGCGTTGCGTTGGGGAATCGATCCGGTCATGGGGTCGCCCCGTCAAGGTGGGAGCGGCGATAGGCGCGCACAAGGTCATCGGCGGTGCTCATAGGTATGATCAGCAGCTCTTGCGGTCGCTGGTAGGCGGCGACCAGCACCCGGTCACGGGGTGCGATCCCGCACCGGCGTCGCAGCGGCAAGGGAATCCGCAGGAAGCCCCGGGAGTTGATTGCGGTGTTGCCGTTGAGCCGAACGTCGACTATTGGACCCGGCTCAATAGCCAGATCGATGGGCTGTCCCGGAGCCCAGCCGAGAAACGTCAGGATCGACCGGTCGGCCAGTCTCCCATCGTCGTCGACCGAGGTGACCGCGTACCGTGCTGCGACCTCGTCCACGCCCTCGCGCAGAGTTGGAAGAGGTAGTACTCCGGGGTATGTGGCGATTCCCGAGGGGAGCAGCGTGCCGGCGGACCGCTCGGCATCACGATCGTCGATCCGCATTGGACCGTCCAGGCGACTCACGTCGGCCCTCCGGTCGGGTCGGCCCGGAATACGGCGATATCGTCGTGGCTGACCGTCACTCGGGCATGGTTGTCGTACCGCCCGTCGGAGAGTGCGGGGATCTCTTCGACGGACCGTGCGATGGGTGCGTTCGTGGGCATGTCGTGGACGGCGCGGCGGCAGGCGACCAGAGTCAGGTCGGCGGCCTGGCCAGCGGAGACGACCTGTGTGGCGAGGTCGGTCATTGTGGTGTCCCGGTACCAGGGTCGCGTGACGACTGCGACGATGCCGCCTGGCGCGAGTAGCGGGACGCAGCCGGCGAGGGTGGCGGTGAGTCCGTCGAGTATCTGGATCCGTTGCGTCGCCGGGCGCGTCATGATCGGTCGTTGTCGACCGTTGACACGCATGGTTCGGGATGGTGGTGGGCTGGTCAGCACGAGGGTGACCTGGCCATGTAGCTCGTTGGGGATGCCGGCGGGGAGCCGAGTCGGGTCGGTGGCCAGGACCCGGGCATGGCCGGTGGCGCCCTGCCGGTGGGCGAAGGCGAGGTTGGCGCGGGCCAGCGCGACCCAGCCAGGGTCATCGGCGATCCCCAGGGCGTTGCGGCCCAGGTGGGTGGCCTCCACCAGGACGGTGCCGGTGCCGGCGAGCGGATCGAGCACCAGGTCGCCGGGCTGGCTGTAGTCGCGCATGAGCGTCGCGGCCAGATCGGGTGTCAGCCGGGCCGGGTGTGCGCCGCTCCCGGCGACGTAGCGGCCAGCTCGCTGGGCGCGAACACTGCGCGCGCTGAGGACGATGACCGACGAGCGTCGCTCCGCCGTCGTATTTGGCGTCGGGGTGACCTGGTGGCCAGCGTCGGCCGCGTCGCCCGTGACGTGGATCCGTCTCGCCGAATGCGCACCCGTGCCGTGCGAGACGTAGGTGGTGCGCCCGGCTTCTGTTACCGCGACCGCAGCCGCGTCTCCGGTGACGCGGGCCTGGTCACGGGTGACGCGGCTAGCCACGGTCGCCGCCGATGACGAATAGCAGCACGTGCTTGCGGATGTGCAGCTGCAGCCGGTCGACCAGCGACACCTGCGCGGTCGGAGCCAGTCGCAGGTGCCCGTGTGGGCCGGTGACTGGCTCGGTCACCGCGAGGATGTGTCGGATTAGCTCCAGGCCGCTGTCGCCAGCGGCCGAGATCAGCGCCGAGGCGTGCTGGTCGTAGCCGTCCCTGGCCGGGTTGGTGGTCAGGGCGACGCAGGTGACGCCGTCGCGGGCCAGCAGGGCGCGGCAGGCGGCGAACATGTCCCGCAGCGCGTCCAGCTCGATCTGCCTGTCCTGGTTCGGGGGCCAGGGCAAGACGACGAGGGTGATCTGCCCGGCGACGTGGTCCAGGCCGGCCAGATCCGCGGGGGTGGTCACGGTGCGGTAGTCGCAGCCGTAGGCGCCGGCCGCACCGGCAAGGGCCGGATCGTGCCCGAGGGTCACGATGGTGCCGCGGGGCCGGGCGTAGGAGGCCACGATCATTCCGGCCAGGACGGTGTCGAACCGGCCACCGTCTTCGGCCTCGCCGGTGGGGGCCGTGTGGTCTGCTTCGGCGACGTGCCACACGGTGACCGGAACCGGTCGGGTGCCGGTGTCGGCGTCGCCCGTGGCGACGAGTTCGACAAACGCGTACCCGTCGATCATCGGGCGCTGCGGCCTGCCGTCGTCGGCCCGATTGTGCTGGGGTCCGTTCGAAGAGGAAGGTGCCATGGGTGGGTGCGGCTCCCGCGCCAGGCTGGTCGTGTTCACACCCACACATGGCCCAACTGGCTCCCCGCTCGTCGCGGGTGACCGGGCACCGGCGGCCAACTGACCCAACTGGATGTACCCAACCGGGACCGTGGGCTCTCAGTTGGGTACCTCACTGACGAATCCAAGAGCTGGTTGGGTACCCAACTGGTGGCTTGGCGATGAGTTGGGTACCCAACTGGCGCTGCGGCTTCCAGTTGTGTACCCAACTGGTGCCCGAGACGGCGGTGCTCGCCCCGTGCACTGGGTCGGAATGGACGGGCGCGCCTGGACGAAACGGAGCCGCCCGGGCAGCGCGGGCGCCCCTTGGATCGGAACGGCCGGAGGTAACCGGCTGGTGAACAACGGCCGGGACGTGACGGGTCACCGGTGGCGTACCGGTCCCGACGATCGCCGGTACCGGTCCGGTACCGGTCCTGGGCCGGGACCGGCACGCCCCGGCCACCGGTACCAGAGGTCGGGGCCGGTCGCGTACTGGCGGGTTGGGCACCAGTACTGGTGATCGTCGGGACCCGGTCGGGGGTGTACCGGTCCGGTGCCCGGGACCGGTGCGCACCGCTACGACGCCCCGGTACCGGCACACGACCGTCGGGCAGTACCGGTCGCGAGCCGCGGCCGTCGGTGAACGAGACCGGCTGCCAGATGCCCGCCAATATCGGCCCGGCGGATGACGGAGTGCAACCAGTGGCTGCGTCTTGGTCCGGTGCTCTGGCCCCTTCAGGAACGGGTACGGCCGTATTGGTGGCCACGATCGGTGACCCTGGTTGGGCGGGGCTGGCGGATAAGCTTTGTATCCGGCTGGACGGGCGTTCGCGCTTTGCAGTGCCGTTCGTCAGCGCGGACGTCTTTCCCATGGCCGTGCGCGGCTTCCTTAGGCGGAGGCTGGCGGGTGCCGGCCGGATTGACTACCGCCACGAAGTGTGAGTTGAGCGGTCCGATCCAAGCGTTTGGCATTTGAGGAACAGGGGCCGTTGCTGCTGTCACGCTTTGTCATCGGTTCGGGTGGGGGAGTGACGCCGCGGGAACGATCGGCAGCGCCGGCACCGGCGGTCCGAGGCCGGTCGACCGGTTGCCGAAGGCGGTAGCGGTTCGGCCCGTACCACCGGTACCACTCTCCGTCCCGCATCGAGGACCGAACGGATCACCGTACCGGTCCGGGACCGGTGATCCGCCGGGACTGGTGCCGCCACTGCGGATACCGCTCGACCGGCACCGCCGGTTGGGGGCCGGCGCGGTACCTACCGTTCGATCCAGGACCGGTGCGGTACCGGGCCGGACCGGCACCGGTGGCGGTACCGGTCGAGGACCGGCACCGGGCGGTCGTACCGGTCGTGCGGTACCGGCGGTGGCCGGACCGGCTGACTGGTGTGCTGACGGTGGATGGTCCCGAGCTGACGGGTGGTGGCGCGATTCGTCGCCGCCGAGATGCATGGCTGAGACCTTGCGGTGGGGTTCGCGGTGTCAGTTGGGTTGGCTGGCCCCAACTGGCCCAACTGGTGGCGGTGAGCTGCGCAAACGTTGGGCGGGTCCGTTGAGGTGCGGGCGTCGCGCCGGCTTTCTCGGGCGAGGCGTTCGTTGGTCCACGCCGATGGTTGTGACCTGGGCCAACGACCCAACCGAGGGCTCATTGCGCCGGCCCTTGCGCTCCTGAGGGTCGGGGTCGTTCGGCAGCCCAACTGGTTGGGTGGGTGTGGCTTGCTGGGCGGGTCCTGGCGTGCCGTCGGACTTTCCGGGGGAACGCGCGCCGACCCTGATCCCTCAAGGAGCATGATCGTGACGACTGTGGTTGACGACCGCGCTGTGGGGCGTATGCCGTGGCCAACAACGGCGTTGGCCGCCGCGGAGCGCGCGTTCCAGTTGTTGGCCTGCGAGCCCCGGCCATTGGCCCTGGATTGCCGGGGTCTGCCCCATCTCCCGCAGCGCGAGGTACCGCTGGGGAAGCTGCGCGACCTGATGGTGTGCGACGAGACCAGCCCGCAGGCTCGGGACGCGGTGTGGCGGCGGCTGGTGCCGCTGGCCCGTAGCGGTGATCCGGAGTGGCGGGTCGCCGTGGTCGGTATGGCGCTGCCGGGCCTGCGGCGGATGGCCGGCCTGTTGGCCCGCGGATGGCACGGCGACTCTTGCGACCGCGACTCGGAAATGATCTCCGGGTTCCTGGACAGGTTGGCCGACCTCGATCTATCCCATGACCGGATCGCCGGCAAGCTCGTGGACGCCGGCGCCCGCGCGGTGAAGGACGCCATGCAGCGAGAGGCGTCGGCACCGACCATCGCGGTGCACGCCACGTGGTCGCTGCCGCCCCGGCCACCGGCTGACCATCCGGAGTGGGTGTTGGTGAGGGCGGTCGCGGCCGGTGTGCTGTCCCCGGAGGACTGGTATTTGATCAGCCGTACTCGGTTGGAAGACGAGACCGTGCAGGCGGTCGCCGGGCGGCTCGGGGTGTCCGCAGCGGTCGCTGGGGCATGGAGACGCCAGGCGGAGCAGAAGCTGGTGACCGCGATCGCTGGCGGCGAACTGGATCGGGTGTCCATCATCGAGGCCGCGGCCCGAACGACGCGCATGCGCGCGAGGCGGCGGCGCCTGGCGCTGCGTGCCATCGGGGCCACCCGGGCACGTTCTACGGCCGGCGCCCCGGCCGCTGCCTAACAGCGAACGAGTGAGCATTCCAGACGGCGGGGCGGTGATCCTCAGGGTCGCCGCCCCGCCGTTTTTCGCGTTTCTGGGGCGAAGCGGCGGGCGCTGGTTGGGCCAGTTGAGTGCTGGTTGGGTGGCTGTCTGGGTTCGGGGGCTGGGTTGGGTACCCAACTGGAGCCATGAGTGGGCAAGGAACCGCCCTCGACACCCCGGTCGCCGGGACAGGTGGAGCCAGCGGATTCCCTGCGCCACCACAGGCACCAGGCGTGGGCCCGGGGCCGGCCGGACTGGTCGTGTTCACCCCCAACCAACTCCGACGTGAAGGAGCAAGGCTCCCACGGCCCCGGGCCCCCGCCCATCCGCGTCTGTGGTGACGCCTCCCATCCCTTTTTTGATTGCCTCGCCTGGCGGGGCGGGAGGTGTTCTCACCCATGTCTCGCACTGTTGTGCGGGTGGCCACGACCGCGGTCGTGGCCACTTCGATCATCCTGCTGGCGTCCGGGTTGGCGTTCGCCGCCCCGCCGGCGCCGCCACCGGCCACCTACGACCTGCCGACGGTCATCGACCACCTGCGCTGGTGGGTGTGCGGCATCATCGGCGGCGTCGCCACCCTGTTCCTCACCGTAGGCGGGGTGCGCTATCTGATGGCCAGCGGTGACCCGTCAGAGATCGAACGCGCCAAAGGCTCGTTCAAATCCGCCGGGATCGGCTACGCCCTGGCGCTACTCGCACCGGTCCTCATGACAGCCCTGCAGAGCATCGTGCAGGTCTAACATGATCGACTATCTGTTCGGCGGGGCCGTGACATGGCTGCTGTCCCACATCGTCCCGGGATTCCAGGCGATGTGGAACCTGCTGTCGGCCACCTTGTTCACGAGCCCGGACGTCACCGGTTTGCCGCAGGTGCAGACCCTGGCCAGCAGCGCTCTGACCATCGTGGACGCCGGATTCGTGTTGGCGTTTCTGACCGCCGGCGTTCTGGTCATGACACAACACACCATCCAGACCCGGTACGGAATCAACGAGTTGGCGCCGCGGCTGGTCATCGGGTTCATCGCGGCGAACTTCGCCACGCCACTGTGCTCGCAGCTGATCCAGCTCGGCAACGCGGTGACCGTCGCGGTGACCGGTCAACAGATCGACACCAGCGGCGCGTTCAGCCAGATGCTGGACATTATCAACGGCGCGATCCTGAACCCGGCCGAGCCGCTGCTGGTGCTGGTGCTTGTGCTGATGGCCGCTGTATTGACCGGGATGCTGCTGGCGACCTGCTGTGTGCGGCTGGGGCTGCTGATCGTGCTGTGTGGCATCGCCCCGCTGGCGCTGGCCTGTCACGCCAGCCCGTTCACCGACGGCGCCGCCCGGTTGTGGTGGCGCTCGTTTCTCGGGCTGCTGGGCACGGTCACCCTGCAGGCCCTGGCCCTGCACACCACAATGATCATTTTCCTGGATCCGAAGGCGAATCTGCCCGTGCTGGGTATCCCCAACGATCCGTTCGGGGTGTTCGACTTGTTCATCGTCATCTGCCTGTTGTGGGTGACGATCAAGATTCCCGGACTGATGCGCCGCTATGTCACCAGGAGTGGTGGTGGCCGTAATCCGGCCGGGTTGCTGGTGCGGATGGTGCTCATGCAGCAGCTGACCGGGCTGCTGCGCCTGCCGTTGCGGGGCGCCGGCAGGGCGGCATCGGCGGGCCGGGCCACTGCCCGTGCCGCTGGCCTGGACGCGTCGCGCACGGCCATCCCGTACTGGAAGCCGCGGATGCCCCGGCCGACCGCGACCCGCCCCGCGCCCCGATCATCGACGGCCGCGTCCAGCGCTGCCCCCGCTGCGCCGACAGGTCCGCTCGTGCCGCCCGGGGTCAACCCCGCCACGGCGATGCCCAAGCGACGGCCGACGTGGATGGGCGGCGCACCCGCCGGTGCCACGGGCCCCGGCTCCGGCACGGGGGCGACGCGGCCGGGCGTGAATCCGGCGACCGCGATGCCCCGAACCCGGCCGGCGTGGAGGGGTGGCGCCGCACCGCCGGGGTCGCCTACACCGCGGCCGGTGGTGCCCCCGGGCACGACGCCGGGCACGGCGATGCCGAAGACCCGGCCGGCATGGCAGGCCCCGCGTCCGCGGCCAGGGACCGGCCGGTTCCCGCCACCGCCTCGACCGCGGCCGTGAACCGGCCGCATACGCATCGCCCACGCCGCCCGACCCGACGCCGCGCCCCTGGCAGGCGCGGGTCGGGCGGCGTGCGCGTCTCTTCTCTTCCCGACTCTGCACAAGGACCGCATTGTGGACAGTGATGTCGAAGTTCGCGCCCGAATCCCTGCTGATATCGAGGCGCCGGACAAGATCTTCTACCAGTTGACCGCCCGGCAGGTCGCCGTGCTCGCCGCCGCGGCGGCGGTCAGCTACCTCATCTTCAATACGACCAGCCGGCTGCTGCCGATGCCGCTGGTCCTGGCCCTGATCTGCCCGATCATCGGCGCCGGAGTGGCGGTCGCTCTGGCCCGCCGTGACGGGCTGTCGATGGATGCGTGGCTGTGGGCCGCGACCCGGTTCCGTCGCGCACCGCACCGGGCAGCCGCGGCCTCCGAACCGGTTACCCGGATCCCCGGGTGGGCGCCGTCCACCACCATGCCCGTTGAACCGGTGCCGTCGGTGTTGCGGCTGCCCGCCACGGCGATCGCGGACAACGGCGTCATCGACCTCGGCGACGGGTCGGCCACCGCGCTGGTCGCGGCGACCACCGTCAACGTGGGGCTGCGCACCGGGGCCGAGCAGGCCGCAGCGGCGAGTGCCTATGCTCGCTGGCTCAACAGCCTGACCGGGCCGGTGCAAATCGTGGTGTCCGCGCAACGCGTGGACCTGACCGGTCACGCCCAACGCATCGCCGACAATGCCGAAACCCTCCCGCACCCCGCACTGGCAGACGCCGCGCTGGATTACGCCCAGTTTCTGCTGGACATCGGCGAGCAGCGCGATCCGTTGTGGCGCACCGTCACCGTCGCCTGCACCGCCACCGGCGAGCGCGCCACCGCGGCGGAGGCGCTGCGCCGGGCCGAGCACACCGCCGGGGCGCTGTCGGCGTTGGGTTGCCAGACCCGGGTCCTGGACGGGGAGACCGCCGCGGCGGTGCTGACCGCCGCGACCGACCCCTACCAGTACGGCGACGCGAGCTGGCCGCGGGCGCTGCCGCAGCACCCAGTCAGCACCGCCATCCCGATCGAGGAGGACACCCTGTGACCCCCACGACCCGGCGATCCCCGCGAGCACGGGAGTGGCCGTGGAGCCGTAAACCCCAGCTGAACGCAGTGCGGGACGAAACGCAGGCCACGCTGGCCGCCATGGCCGGCCCGGCCACCGTGGAAGCCACGCCCAGGTTCCTGCAGGTGGGTGACGGGTACGTGGCCACGCTGATCGTCACCGGCTACCCGCCGGACGTCGGCATGGCGTGGCTGGATCCATTGCTGGCCTGGCCCGGGCGCCTCGACGTGGTGGAGCACATCGAACCGATCCCGTCGGCGATCGCCGCCCGCCGGCTACGTCAGCAACGCGCCCGCCTGGAATCCAACCGTCGGGCCGACGCCGACAAGGGCCGCTTGGCGGATCCGGTGACCGAAGCCGCCGCCGAAGACGCCGCCGACCTCGCCGACCGGGTTGCCCGCGGCGCGTCGCGGATGCATCGGGTCGGGCATTACCTGTGCGTGCATGCCCCGACCGAGGAGGACCTGGTCGAGGCGGTCGCGCAGGTCCGGGCCGTCGCCGCGTCGGTACTGCTGGACACCCAGCCGGCCACCTGGCGGCAACTGCAAGCGTGGCTGTCCACCCTGCCCGTCGGTGTCGACCTGCTGCGGATGCGGCGGGTCTTCGACTCCGACGCTCTCGCCGCCGCCTTCCCCCTCGCGTCGGCGGACCTTCCCGCGCCGCTGCCCGGGGAGTCGATGCCCGCCGGCGGCGTGCTGTACGGGTTGAACACCGCCTCCAACGGTGTGGTGTGGTGGAACCGGTGGGCCCAGGACAACCACAACTCCGTGGTCCTGGCCCGCTCCGGGGCCGGCAAGTCGTACCTGGTCAAGCTGGAGGTCCTCCGGTCGCTCTACGACGGAGTCCAGGTCGCCATCATCGATCCGGAAGACGAGTACCTGCGGCTATGTGACGCGGTCGGCGGCACCGCGATCCAGCTCGGCGCGGCCGGCATCCGGGTCAACCCCTTGGACATCCCGCCGAACGAGACACGCCCGGACGGATTGCAGCGCCGCGCGATGTTCCTACACACCCTGATCTCAGTCCTGCTGAGTGAGCAACCGCCGCCAGCCGAGCGCTCCGCGCTGGACCGGGCCATCAACGCCACCTACGCCCAGGCCGGGATCACCAACGACCCGGCCACCTGGCGGCACCCCGCGCCGCTACTCAAAGACTTGGCCGCCGTTCTGGCTGGCTCCGACCAGGACGCCGCACACACCCTCGCGGCCCGACTGTCGCCGTGGGTGGAGGGCTCCTTCAAGGACATGTTCGACGGACCCACCACCTTCCGGCCGCGGGGCCACCTCGTCGTGTGGTCGACCCGGCAGCTGCCCGACGAGCTACGCGCTCCCGGGATGCTGCTCGCGCTGGACGCGATCTGGCGCGACGTTGACGTCCCCACCGCCGGCCGCACCCACGGGGTCGGCGCCCGCCGCCTGGTCGTCGTCGACGAAGCCTGGACCCTGCTGCGCGACGGCGAAGGCGCGAAATTCCTCTACCGGCTGGCCAAGGCCGCCCGCAAGCGGCGGGCCGGGGTCGCGGTCGTCACCCAGGACGCCGCCGACCTGCTCGGCTCCGAACTCGGCCAGGCCGTCATCGCCAACTCCGCCACCCAGGTGCTCATGCGCCAGGCCCCGCAATCCATCGACCTGATCGCCGACACGTTCGCATTGACCGCGGGCGAGGCCCGCATGCTGCTTGCCGCCGGCCGCGGCGAGGCCCTGCTTCTGGCCGGAGCCCACCGGGTGGCGTTTCAGGTCGTGGCGTCGTCCCGCGAACACGAATTGGCCGCGGGCCTGGCCGACCTCCTCGACGAACCCGACCTCTAACCAACCCTCAACTACCCCAGGAGCACGATGCCCCCACACAGCCCACAACCTCAACCCGCCCCAGCTGCGACGGGTTCGCCCCGACACTCGTGGCGGCCGCCGCAGCCACCTGCCCTTCCCGGGCTGCATTATCTGACCCGCACGATGACGTGGGCCGGCCACCACCCCTGGTGGCCGGCCCTTCTGCTGTTCCTCGCCGTCACCGCGACGACGGCGGTGCGGATCGCGGTGGTCAGGGCCCGCCATCGGCGGCTGGTCGCGCATGCCCGCATGGTGCGCATCATCCCGCCGCCGGAGGTGGACCCCGCTGGCGTGACTGCCTGGTGGGCCAACCTGTTGGAACTGCTTATGCCCACGCCGTGGCGGCGGCGCCTGTATGGCATCCCGCACATCGCCCTGGAGTACCGGTGGGCGGGCCGGCAACTGACCGTCGTGGTCTGGCTGCCGGGGACTGTTTCGGCCGGCCTCGTCGCCGCGGCCGCGCGGGCGGCCTGGCCGGGCGCGGCCACCGAAGTGCTCGACGCTGATTCACCGCTGCCGGTGGACGCACTCGCCGAGGGCGGGGCGCTCGCTCCGGCGATGCCGGCCTGGTACCCCCTGAACACCGACCACGACGCTGACCCGATGCGAGCGCTGGTCGCGGCCGGCGCAGGTCTGCACGCCACCGAGGCCGCCTGCGTGCAGATCCTCGCCCGGCCGGCCACGCCCCGCCGTGTGGCGGCGGTTCGCCGCGGCGCGGTCGGTCTGCGGACCGGGATACCACCTGGTGGTGTGCTCGACCCGGTCACCTATCTGCGTGGCGCGCTCAATCTCATCACCGACCCGCTCACCTCCGCTCGAACCCCGCGCGCCACCGGGTACGGGCGACAGATCCCGACGGATCCGATCCGGGACCGAGACGCCCGCGCCGCGATCGACACCGTCATCGGCCCGCAGTGGGAGGTCGCGATCCGCTACGCCGCCGCGAACACCGGCCGCCGCCGCGACGATCCGGACCAGACCGACGCGATCCGGCGGCGACTGACCGTCCTCGCCCACGGCATCGCCTCCGCTTTCGGCATCTACACCGGCCGCAACCGGCTACGCCGCCTCACACTCCCCGCCCCGCGGCCGGTGCTGGCCGCCCGCCGGTTGCGCCGCGGGTTCCTGCTGTCGGCCGAACAACTCGCCGCGATCGCGGCGCTGCCCACCGACGTCGCCGTTGCCGGCCTGGACCGCGCCCGCGCCAAAGCCGGCCCCGCACCCGTCTCGGTACCCTCCGGCGGGCGTGGAATCCGAATCCTCGGCAAAGCCGAGGTCGGCGGCCACTCCGTCGGTGTGTCCATCGTGGACGCCCGCCAGCACTTCCATGTCCTGGGCTCCACCGGCTCGGGCAAGTCCACCCAGATGTGCCACATGGCCATCGACGACGTCAAAGCCGGCCGCGGGGTCGTGGTCATCGACCCCAAAGGCGACCTCGCCCTGGACATCCTCGACCGGCTCCCCGCTACCCTCGCCGACCGAATCGTCATCATCGACCCCGACCAGCCCGGCGGCGCCACCCTCAACCCACTGTCCGGCCTCGACGACGACCTCGTCGTCGACAACGTCGTCAGCATCTTCTCCAAAATCTTCCAACGGCACTGGGGCCCCCGCATCGACGACGTACTGCGGGTGGCCTGCCTGACCCTGATGAGGCACGCCAACGCCAACCTCACCCTGGTGCCACCGCTGCTCAACGACAAGCAGTTCCGCGCGCCGTTCACGGTCGGGCTCGACGACCCGGAAGGCTTGAAAGGGTTCTGGGAGTGGTACGAGTCCACCCCTGTCGCGCTGCGCGCCCAGGTCATCGGCCCGGTCCTAGCCCGGCTGCGCTCATTCCTGCTGCGCGACTTCGTCCGCGCCACACTCGGCGCACCCACCTCCAGCTTCGACATGGCAGGAGTCCTCGACGGCGGCATCCTGATTGCCCGCCTGCCCAAGGGCCAACTCGGTGAAGAAACCGCGAAGCTGATGGGCTCGTTCGTGTTCGCCAGCGTCTGGCAGGCAGCAACCGCGCGAGCCCGATTGACGGAGATCCAGCGACGCGACGCGGTGTGTTACATCGACGAAGCTCACAACATCCTGAATCTCGCCGGGTCGGTCACCGACATGCTCGCGGAAGCCCGCAGCTACCACCTCTCCCTCGTGCTCGCCCACCAAAACCTCAGCCAGTTGCCACGCGAGACCCAACTCTCGTTGAGCGCGAATGCCCGCAACAAGATCTTCTTCTCCTGTTCGCCGGAGGACGCCCACCAACTGGCCCGGCACACGATGCCGGAACTCGACGAACACGACGTGTCGCACCTGGACGCCTACACCGCCGCGACCCGCCTCGTGGTCAACTCGCGGGAGACCGCCGGATTCACCATGCGCACCCGGCCACCGCTGCCGATCGTCGGGGAAACCACCGCCATCCGCCAAGCCGTCGCCGGTCCGCACGACACCCCACCGTCCGCAGTACAGCAGATGGCCCGTCGCTCCGCGGGCCGCAAGGCCGGCAAGCAGGCGAGTTGTCCAGCAGCCGATGCCTGAGCCGCTGCAAAGCCCGCGGACTGATGCAACCAGGCGGCACACGGCGGACCGTGCGAGCCGTGGGCAGAGATCTTGCCCGTCGAGTAGAGCTTCCATCGCCAGCGAGGTCGGCGTCACAATCAGGTCGTGCATAAGCATTTCGTTGTGCATGCATAGGGCCGGGGTGCCTCGACAAACGATGTTGGTGAGACCAACGTTAAGCATGCCGACAACGGACGGCAGCTTAAGCAACGGCCAGACGCTACGCTAACGGGGTGTGAACGCCGCGGTGAGTGAGCGTTGGCGACTGCAAACGATTCCTGGAGGCCCAGTGGGAAAGTCGCATCTCGAGGTGGAAGTTGCTCCGCTTAGCGTGCGGTTTGATCCGGACGACGAGAGCTGGTCCCTCCAGTGCGACGATCTGCGGCGAGAGCTGATCGCCTCGGTGCCTGGCGCACGACGCGTCGACATAGCACAGGTCGGGACCAAGGGCACCGCCGAGTCCGTCATCGTCGCACTCGGCGGTGCCGGTGCAATCTCCGCGATGGTCAGCTGTTTCCAGCTGTGGCTTGACCGGGACCGGTCCCGGCAGATCAAGGTGACCTGGACCCGGAATGGCATCGAAGAGTCACTCATCGTCACCGGGGACGGCATGAGCGCGGCGGTATTGGAGAAGCTGGCGGACGCCGTGGCGCGCCGGATCGGGTCCTGACGATGGATCAGCATTACAGGGCGCTATTGATCGGGAATGCCTTCTTCCCAGCCGACCAGGCATTGCCACGGCTCGACGGTCCGCAGAACGACATACTCGCCGTGCGAGATGCCCTCCTCCATCCCGAGTACGGGATGTTCGATCCGGGGGAAGTCGCGATGCTTGCCGAGCGGACGTCACACGAGCTCGGCAGGCAACTGGAAGGGTTTTTCCGGGAGGCGGATCGCGATGATGTGCTGCTGCTCTACTACTCAGGCCACGGCAAGCTGGACGAACATGGGAATCTCTTGCTGTGTGGGCAGGACACCAGGCTCGACCGACTGATCTCCACTGCTGTTTCGTCAGATAGGCTGAACGCGATGATCGCCGTCTCTGTCGCGAGAGCGATCATCATCATCTTGGACTGTTGTTACAGCGGCGCGTTCAAGAGTGTGCCGGACATCGTTGCTCCTGTTGTGCCCTCCGATGGGCGCGGAAGGTTCGTGATGGCCGCGTGCCGGGCCCGTGAGTTGGCGGCGGATGCCATGGGTCCGCGGCACCTGAGCCCGTTTACTCACCACCTAGTGGCGGGGTTGACCGGTCAGGTCGCGAAGACCACGGAAGAAGGCTTCGTCTCGCTGGACGATCTCTATCGTTACGTGCATTCGGAGATGCGCAACACGAGAGGGCAGGTGCCAGTCCGTAGGGGCGCTTACGAGGGGACGATCCAGATTGCCCGGTCCGTGAAGCGCCGCATGCCGCTGTCGGTGGCCCCGAAGGTCATCCATATTGTCGATGTCGAGCCGGACGAAGTACTTCCCGTGGAGCGGATTCGGGTGCGCGGATTGCTTCCCGGGGACTTCTGGACGGCGACCACAGAAGTCCGATGGATCCAGATCACCCGGTTGGACGAGCAGGTCGAACTGCAACTCACCCCGCAGCCGGTCAAGAGCCGAGCCAATGTTGAGATCGTCAACAACGACACCGGTGAGTTGCGGGTAGTGCGGATTATCGTCCGGCCCACTGCGATACGCGGGCTGGAAGTCGGCTTTGACACCACGAACGAACGGCTGAGAAGCCAGGTGAAGGACCTGATCCGGCCTGTTGAAGACACGGACGCTGATGCGGCGCGTGCTCCGTTGGCAGAGCCGTCGGCTGACCGCTCGCCGGACGATGCCCGTCGTGTGATCGACCAGTTCGTCAAACGGGTACCGGGTGTCCGGCAAGCGATTCTGGTCACTGACAGCGGTCTGGCTGACGAAGCCAGAGGCCCGATGGGTCGTGACGACCTCGATCGGCTCGCTGCCGCTGTTGGCTGGCTCCGGAACGCAGGGAAGCATCTGGCCACTCTGACGACCGCTCATCTGCAGTGGGTGTTTGCAGACCTCGACGCGGGCGTGGTCACGGTTACCCCGGTGGCAGGAGGGTCGTGCGTCGGGCTGTATACGACGGCCGATGCGGATCTGGGCGTGGCCGCCTACGAAACCGCCAAGTTGGCGCACACCCTCGCGGACCACACTCGGCCGCCAACGTCAGCTGCGCGCGCGCAGAGAAGTGGCAATGCTGCAACGGTGGAGAGCAAGCTGAGCTGGGTCCTGGATGAATTGGTTAGCGAGAGTGGCGGCCGCAGTCTTGTGGGTTGCGTCGTCGCCAGCATTGATGGCATCGCCTTAGCTACCAACCACAGATTCCCCTTCGACGCCACGTTTGCCGCCGCAGTCGCCTGCAGCCTGCTCGCCAGCTGTCGTGCAGTATCCGCTCAGATGAACGCCGGCGAGGTACGTCAGGCCACGGTGGCGACTTCCAGTGGGTACTGCCTAGTGACGCCGTTCAGTGACCGAGCAGTGTTATTGCAGTTGCTCACCGACCGGGTCGATCTTGCTTCTAGTTATTTCGAGGCAATGCGCTTGGCTAAGCTTGTCGGCTACATTGCCGAAGCTGAGCTAGTGCTGAGCGATTCTGGCTTGTGAGCGGCCGCCGGTGGGCGGGTGTCCGGTGTAGCCGCCCGGACTCCTGAGTCGGCCGCAATCCCACCAGTCGAATCGTCGTCTCAAGACGGCGGGGCACCCTGGCCACGGCGGACGGTCCGTCTTGCTCGGATCCGCTCGCAAATCCCAGCTGTTTCGGCGTCCAGTAGCCCGGCTACATCGGCGCTCGCCCCTCCTGTGTCAGCTCCTTTCCCGGGCTTCGGCACGTGCGCGCTGTACACCGCACGGCCACTTCGGCCTGCGCCCGCCGTGAACCGGGCCGCGCCAACCCCTACTTGATGAAGGAATCAGTATTCACGATGGACGATCCTGAAGTACTATCCCGACCGGCCGGCCCGGCGCATCGCCGCCGCGAGGCGGACCAATGCACCGGGATCGCCGCCCGGTTCGCGGACGCGACCATGTCGACCGAGCCCGGGTTCGGGCGGCTGCTGGCGGTCGATGTGCACGGCGAGACGTGGAGTGTGATCCTGCGCCCCGACCGAGTCGTGTCGGGACGGGAGGAGCCCAATCGGACTGCCAACACAAGGCGGTTCTCCGATGGTTTCCAGGACGAGGACGGCCAGCCGCTGAGCTTCTGCCCGGACGGCGAGGACGATGTCGACTGGGCCCAACTGGTCCACGATGTGCTGACCCTCATCGACCCCCACCCGCTCGTTGGAACACGGACGTGGCCCAGGCGTCGGGGTGGGCATCGGCCCAGGCAACACCCCGGGCCGGACCCCAGGACGGTGCACAGCACCGACGCACCACCCAACCGGGCAGGTCAGGCCCCATGACCCGGCCACCCAACCGGCCCCGAAATATCCCTGTGGGGGATATTCCCCGACCGGGGGTACACGTCCCGGGCCGATCCGACACCGGTCGCCAACCTTCACCATCGGACTCCCTTCGGTCCATCTCCTTCCGACTCGAACCCCGCGACTACGCCCTTGCCCATCTCCTGCACGACCACCGCACCCTGACCACGGCGCACATCACCGCCACCCTGTTCACCTCCACCCGGACCTGCCGCAACCGCCTCGCCGCGCTGCGCGCGCTGGGGTTCATCGACTCGTTCATCCCGGTCCGGCCCGGCGGCCGGCTACCGCTGCACTGGCTGCCCGGGCCGCTGTCGGCCCGCTACGTCGCACTGGCCACCGGCGCGAAGCCACCAACGGCCAAGGCACTGCGCGAGCAGCAGGACCGCCTCGTCGCCGCGACCGCACACCTGGCCCACACCGATGCCACCAACCAGGTCTTCATCGACCTGATCGCCGCCGCCCGCACCACACCAGGTGCCCGGCTGACCCGATGGTGGCCCGCCGCCACAATCGCTTCGGCCACCGGCCGCCGCGTGCATCCGGACGGGCACGGTGTCTGGCGGCAGAACAACGTCCAGGTGGCCTGGTTCCTGGAGATGGATCTCGGCACCGAAAGCCTGCCGGTGCTGGCCGACAAACTGCCCGCGTACTGGCGCCTGCGCGAGGCCGGCGGCCCCGACTGGCCGGTGCTGATCCTGCTGCCCAGCCCGGCCCGGGAAACCCACCTGCACCAGCACCTGGCCGGGGCCGGCCGGCTCGGCGTCACGGTGGCCACGGCCACCCACGCCCAGGCCCACACCGACCCCACCGGGCCGATCTGGCGCCTGGTGGGCAACGGTCGACGCCGTCACCGTCTCGTTGAGTTGCCCGGCGACCTCGGTGCCTCCGGCCCGTTCCACCCGGGCCCGCCTGCCGCAGAGCAGGATCCGCTGTATCTGCTCGGCCCAATCACCGGCGAACGAACACGCCCCGGCCGGGACTGACCGCGCCGCAGCGCGCCACAACTCATCTGTCTGTCCGCCTCGGGCGGTGCCACCGACGGCACCGCCTGGGGCGGACTTTGTCGTCTCCACCAACCCCAAGGAGCTCATGTCCACCACATTCGTCTCATCCGAACCGCGTCGTCCGAGGCGGCTGCTGACCCAGAATCGACAGCTGCGCGCCATCGGCGTGTGGAACTGGTCGCTGCCCGCGTGGGCCGGCCGCCTGCCCGACGGGCGCACCTACAACACCTGCCCCTCGGCCGGAGTCTGCCGCCAGGTGTGCTACGCCCGCCACGGCACCTACCGGTGGCCGGCGGTCAAGGCCAAGCACCAGGCCAACCTGATGTTCGTGCTCGACGACCTGCCCGGGTGGGAAACGGCCATGCTCATCGAGCTGACCGCTGCCAAGTTCACCGGGTGCTGGATCCGTATCCACGACTCGGGTGACTTCTTCTCCGACGCGTATCTGGCCGCGTGGCTGCGCATCTGCCGTGCGCGCCCCGCCACCTTCTTCTACGCCTACACCAAAGAAGTGTCCCGGTTCCGACGCATCGTCGAGCCTGATCCGCCGGGCAACTTCCACTGGGTGTACTCCTACGGCGGCACCCAGGACGCCGCGTTGGATCCCAAGACGGACCGGGTCGCCGACGTGTTCCCCGACGAGGCCGCTATCACTGCTGCCGGCTGGTCCTCGCAGGACGCCTCTGACCTGCTCGCCGTGCTCGGCCCACCGCGGGTCGGGATCCCCGCCAACCGGATCCCGGGGTTCCAGCGCCGTCAGGCAGGCCGCCGGTTCAGCCACTGGCAGGCCGCGGACACCGCCGCCCGCGCGGCCCGCCAGGGCAGGCCGGGCGACGGCCGCCCCGCGGCCTGACCCAGGCCCTCAGTTGGGCCAGTTGGGTACCCAACTGGCCCAACTCACCCAACCGGCCGCCATCCGGACCAACTCAACTGGGGCCGCTGAACAACCCAACTGCCCAGCTCACGGCCCCGATCCGCGGCCTCACGTGAAAGCGGGGGCCAGTTGGGTGCCCGGGTTACGGTCGAGCCTCACATTCCATACACACCACCAATCGCACCACGCCGGGCCCTGCCCCGAGGCACGAGACGCACCCACCCACCCGCCACCCCAGGCCGGTCGGCCGCGACCCTCTCACCCCGCCCCAGCGCCCACCCCGCACCAAACCTGGCACCACCTCCGCACAACCGCTCAACCGCTCAACCCTGTACCACCTGATTCACTCCGGCCCACGCGTGACTTCGCCCGCGCCGTTCCTGCTGCGCCGCGGACCTTTCGAGGTCTCTGTGCCGTCAGTTGAACCGGCATCTCGACCCAACTGGGCCACTGCAAACCCCAAACGCCACACCCCTACCGGGGCCTGTTTCGCGTGCCCGCACGCGCTCACACGAGGAGGACGTCGATGTCGAGCACCGCACTGCCCAACCCGTCACGCTCCGCCGACAACCTGCACACCTTCATCATCTGCCTGCCGAACACCATCGCCCCACCGTTGCTGCCCGCGCTCGCCCACGCGCGCCTGACCACCGGCGGCTACACCCCGCGAGGCCCGGTCCCGTACTTCGCGACCAGCACCCGCCGCACCCGTCGGCTCATCGACCGCTGGCGCGGCCACACCTCGGGCGGCCCGATCGAACTGCTCGACCTAGACCGCATGCGCGGTCTCGCGGCCACCGCCGCAACGCATACCTGGCACCGCTGGGCCTACGTCGTGTCCGGCACCCCGGCCGCCAAGCCGTTCTGGCACTTCGTCGACCGCCACCGCGCCGACGAGGGCCGGTACCCGCTGACCCGGGCGCAACAGGACTACCTGAGCCAACCACGGATCACCGCGATCCGCGCGTTCAACGCCCTGCCGCAAGGCGGCGGCATTCCCACCGACCAGTTGGAGGCACTCCAGGCCGGCCTGACCACCTACGTCACCATCGCCCAACTCTCGGCCGTCGTCGCCGACGGGATGGCCACCGCCGAGGGGGACTTCTTCACCCCGGTCAGTAGCCGTTTGGACCACCAGCTGACCTTCCTGCACCACGCCAACCACCACCTGGCCGGACTGCCCCGCGACGCCCCTGTCGCCGCGATCGCCGTTGCCTGCCACCCGCAGCCGATCCCTTAGTCCTAACCCCAATCGCCGCATCGAACGAGTGAGGAGAAGATCCGTGCTCAACTCACCGTCCACCACACGGGCCGCCGCCCGGACTGCCCGGGCCGCCGTCACCGTCTGGTGGCTTACCGTCCAAACCGCCTCGGATACCGCGTGGGGGGCCCGCTACGAGTGGAGTCAACGCCATGCCCACCGCGGCGCGTTGTTGCGCCGGCTGGTGGCGCTCTGCCGCTACCAGCTGGCAGGCATGGTCGACCGGCGCGCGTTTGCTCGCACGACTGGGTGGGTGCCGCTTGCCGGCAACCTGGACCATAGCTCGGTCCGTCGGCAGCGGCGCCTGCTCGCCGACATCCGACGCCGACACGCGTTGGTGCTGCTGCGCTCGTTGGGCACCAACACCGACGACGTTGAGGCCAGTCTCACCCGGTACTGGCAGCTCACCGCGCCCGACGACTGGATGATTCCCCTCGTCCCCGACTTCCTGGCCGCCCGGCTGCGGTGGCGGGACCCGATTGCCCCTAACGAGATCGACATCCTGCCGTGGGCCAGCAACATCGGCGGTGTCTGGGTGGCGACCCCGGCCCCAGTGCGCCGGTACCTGTCCCGTGCTGACGACCACGAACGGCGATTGTCCGCGGCCTACCGACGCCACCCGCGGCACGGCGTACGGCCCGCGCCGCGAAGGGCTTGATAGCGGCGCTTCCGCCGAGTCTCTGAAAGCTCGCACGCCAGCAACGGCTGCCGACTCTGTCGCCTTTCGGGGCAGCCGCCGAATCAATTTGGTCGCATTCCCTACCGACTGAACGGAGAAAACCTTGCCTGTGCTGGAGACCTTGTACACCGGGGCGCTCATCGAGCGCGCCCGCCGGCAACAGTGGGACCAGCCGTGCCCGACCACGCTGTTGGTCTGCCTGCCACCGGACGCTCGGACCGTCACCACCATCGGGCCCGAGGTACGCGCCCGGCTGTCCGGCACCGTCAGGACGGCAACCGCCGCTCTGGACGGCGCGCACTTCCCGGTCTGGGCCACCCCGAACCGTATTGAGCAGACGTTGCTGGTCGGCTTGCCGTCCAACCCGGACCGCCGCGAACCAGTATCCTGCGCCGGCGGCCCCGTCGGACTCCTCGATCTGCGGACCACCGCCCAGCGGGTAGTACGCGTCGCGGCGGACGATCACGAGAAATGGTCTCGCTCGGTCGAGGGCACCGGTCCTGCCGAACCGTGGTGGTGCTTCCTCGACCGTCACCACGCCGACCCCGACGGGTATCCGCTGCATCGGGCGCTGGCCGAGTTCGCCGCCCAACCCCGCACCGCGGCCATGCTGCGGCACGACGCGACCACCGCCCCGACTGACCAGTTCGGCGGGAACAGCTACGGTCCTGGGCTGTCTGCCCTACAGACCGGTGCGGCTACCTACGCCGATTACGTCGCCGGGGTGGTGACCTACGGCGGGGGTCTGCTCACCCTGGGCGGTGACCTGATCGTGCCGTCCTGGACGGACGTGCTGGTCGAGCAGTCCCTGCCCGAGCGGATCGCCTACCACCAGCAGGCACAGACCTACCTGGCCACGATCGACCCCCGAACGGTGCTGGTGGCCGTGTCCTGCCACCGCTGAGCGTCACACGACCTACCGCACCACCCGCCCGGTCTCGTGCCGAGGCGCACGCACCACCACCGGCCGAGGGCATTCCTTCCCGGTGCTCAGGTTCGTCGCCGACCGCCTGACGGTCGGGACCGGACCTGTTTCGCCCCCCACCTCATCGCCTTCACGTTCGACGCACGCGGCGCATGAGGCTTGGGGGCGGCGCCGTCCCGTGCTGTCGAACACCCCGACCCTCGGGAGGTTCGCCACCCATGTCCACCATCGACTGCGTCGACTGCCCGCGCGACACCACCACCCAGGACGGTGTTCTGCGCTGCGGCGACTGCGTCGCGCTCACCCACAGCCAGTGCACCGGCTGCGACGCGTGGTACCCCATCGGCGACGGGTGCGACCGCTGCATCGACTGCGACCACTGCGACCGGCCCACTCACCCGGACGAGATCACGACCACGGCTCGCGGTGACGACGTGTGCCGGCTGTGCCGCGGTCGGCACTACTGGCAGTGCGCCGAGTGCGACGAGTTCAACAGCGACGACGACGGTCACTGCGCCAACGGTTGCCAGTCCGAATGCGACTGCGAGGACTGCCGCGCCGACCGCCTGGGCGACCTGATCCACGAGTACGACTACAAGCCCTGGCCGGTCTTCCACGGCACCGGGCCGCTATTCCTGGGAATGGAACTGGAAATCCACACCTCCGAGCACCGGGACCTCGACGACTGCGCCGACACCGCCCTCGAACACCTCGGAACGCTGGGGTACTTGAAGGAGGACGGCTCCATCGGCGACGGGTTCGAGATCGTGACCCACCCGATGTCCTACACGTGGGCTATGGCCAACTTCCCCTGGCCGATGCTGGATGAGCTGCGCGACATCGGCTGCTATACGTCCGCGCGCACCGGGTTACATGTGCACGTCTCCCGAGACGGGTTCGACTGTCCGTCGCACACCTACCGGTGGATGAAGTTCGTCTACCGCAACCGTAGCCAAGTCACCCGCCTCGCTCGACGGGAATCCCAGCAATGGGCGGCGTTCACCGACGAGGACCGCCGCGCGGTCAAACACTACGCCAAAGGCGCCGCCGGGAACCGCTACACCGCCATCAACACCGGCAACGAGGCCACGTTCGAGCTGCGGGTGTTCGCCAGTTCCCTGCACGCGGATGAGGTTGCGGCGGCGCTCGGCCTCGCCGCGGCATCGGTGGAATACACGCGGCACTTGACCGTGCCGGTGATCGCTCACGGCGGCTGGACCTGGGCGGCGTTCGCCGACTGGGTCGATACCCAACCGCAGTACGCGGTGCTGCGCGCGCAGATGGAGGTCCTGGCATGTGCCTGCTGACCTTCCTACCCGCCGGGGTGGCCCCCGACCTGGACGCGTTGCACAACGGGGCGTCGTGCAACAACCACGGCCATGGCTTCGCCATCGTCACCGACCGGGGCATCCTCGTGCAGCGCGACCTCCACGCCGACGTGCTCATCGAGCAGTTCGCGCAGGCGCGCCGAGCGCACCCGCAGGTGCCGGCGCTGTTCCACTCCCGGTTCGCTACCCACGGCGACCGAACCCTTGACAACTGCCACCCATTCGCCGTCAGCGGCGACCAGCGCACCGTCCTAGCACACAACGGAATCCTGCCGTGGGAGGTTCAGCCCGACCAGGGCGATCGACGCTCGGACACCCGGATCACCTGCGAGGACTTCCTGCCTCGGTTCGGGTCGCTGCGACTTGCCCGGCACCGCCTGGCATTGCAGCGGTGGATGGGGCCAGACAACAAAATGGTGCTGCTGACCGTGGATCGTCACTACCGGCAGCGGGCCTACATCCTCAACGAAAACGCCGGTGTCTGGGACGGCGGCATCTGGTACTCCAACGCCGATTACCTGCCCGACCGCGGCTACAGCACCCCGGCCGACGACGGGTGGGGTGACCCGCTGTGGACCGGCGCGGACTGGGAAGACTCCACCCGCTGCCGGCACTGCTGGGCCCAGGTCTACGTCAGCGACCTGCACTGCCCGATCTGCGGCTGCTGCACCGACTGCGGGCAGCCCGCCGAGGCATGCCTGTGCTGGACACCGACCGCGGGCCTGCCGCACTGACCCTTCCGCCACGTAACGACGCCGGCCCGACTCGACGTCACCCATTCCCCGCGGCCATATCAGCCGCTTCCTGACTGACCACCACCCGGCCCGCCCCCAACCCGATTGGGACAGGACACCCCCCCCGGAACGGGTCCTCCCACTGCTCACCCCCACGGCTGAAAGAGTCTCCGATGGCGCGCATTCGCAACCTCCTGGAACTGTCACCCCGCCACCTGCGCCCGCAGGTGGCCGACACCCTGCCGGATGTCCCCACCCTGCACGCCGCGTACACGGCGTTCGGCACGCTGGTCGCCGTCCCGAACCCGCTACCGCAGGGCAGGGCCGCGTCGCGTCTGCCCGAGGACATCCTCGGCGTGCTGCGCTACGCCCGTGACCTGGACTGCGACTACATCCTGATCGACACGGACGCGGACGTCGACGACGACCTTCCCCTCTGGGACTGATTGGTCCATCACCGCAACCTGCGTGGTCTACGACCACATGCCTCAGGAACACCGCGACCGCCCGGCCCACGCCCGGCGGTCGTCTTCGTTTGTTTGGCCCGGAGACAGGCCGCTCCAGCTTACCCAGCACGCGGCCTGTCTCCGGCGCTCCCCGAAGTGAAAGGAGCACCGTCTAGTGTCAACCCGAAACCGCCCATCGGCCAATCCCGGATCGCCGGCGCCCTGGTCAACGCGGCACCTCCTGGTGAGCGCCGTGCTCATCGGCGCCTACACCCTGGGCTGGATCCTCGTCGACAGCCGGCCCGGCGTCATGTCCGGACTGGCCCTGTTGCTGGTCCACGCGTACCAAACGCAGCGGCATCACCACCACACCGTCGAGGAAGCGGTACGCGAGGCGCGCCGCGACCCGTTGACCGGCCTGCCCACCCGCGATGTCATCGACCAACTGCTGCACGACGCTACCCGCGCCGGCACTCCGATCACCGTGGCGCTCGCCGACGTCGACGGGCTCCACGCGGTCAACGCGAATCTCGGCCACGCCGGCGGCGACCAGTACCTGACCGAGGTCGCCCGTCGCCTGGCCGCCGCCGTCCCGCAGACGGCCACCCTGGGCCGGATGGGCGGCGACGAGTTCGCCCTCGTCGCCCCGGACACCGACGCCGCCGCGCTGGCCACGGCGCTCGGCGCCGCCCTGGCCGGGCCCGCCACCATCGCCGGTGCTCGTATCCAGCCGCGTGCCAGCATCGGCATCGCCTCCAGCAACGCCAGCGGCAGCGCGTGGCATGCGCTCGGCTGCGCTGACGCCGCCATGTATGCAGCGAAAGAGGCTGGCGGCAACAAGGTTCTGGTCTACGACCCCGACCGCGACGGCGCACCCACCCAGGACGGCACCCGCCCCCAGATCCGTCGCCGCGACCTCAACCCCACCCGCGACACCGACGTCGCCTGGACCCCGACCGGACCGGGCGACCTGATCCCGGTCCTGGTCACCATCGACGAACTCCACCTGCTGCACGAGGCGATCAGCCAGACTCGCAACAGGTGGGACCAGCGCGCTACCGAGGCGCAGCTCGCCGCCGACGAGCCCACTCCGGCCGCGGCTTTAGAGGCCACCGACCCGGGGCGGATGAACATCCGACCGACCCCGGCCGGCTGGCGTGCCCTCGCCGCCCGGCTGCGCGCCGAACGCGACCGGTACCGGATGCTCGCGGACCGGCTGGCCCGCGTGCTGGCCACGGTCCCTGATACAGGGACGGGCGGCGGCATTCGACCCGTCGGCGTGGTGCTGCACGGCATCGCCGCCGCGTTCACCGCCGACGAACTCGACGCCTTGGTGATCACCGCCGCCGAGGCCGTCTGCCTCGACCTGCAGGTGCTCAGCGACCGGCAGCGGCACTTAGCCTACCGCGCCTACCAGTTGCTGTCCGAAAGCCACGAGGACTAACTCACCGGCGAGTGTCGGCCGCCGCCGGGCAGATGACCGGGGCCGGTACCCGCCGCTCATACCCGATTCCTCAAGGACCAACCCTCGGGGGTGCCACGGCAGATTTCGGTGGTGTCCGCCGACAGCATGTCGTGGGGCGCCCCCTATAGCCATCCCTACAGGAGTAGGCCATGGACCTGCCCGAACTCATCGGCGACATCAAGCGCCTCCTCGACCCCATTTTCGACGCGATGAGCGTGGCCGAGGACGAGATCTCCGCCGCACAGCAACGTCATCCCGACGCCGCCGACCGAATCTGGCGCAGCTTCCCCCTATTGCGACCCACTGACGGGTTGACCACCAACAACCTGGTGTACCGGGCGCACTGCCGTGAACTGCTCGACCGAGTCGCGGCCGGTGCCAACACGAAACCCGGTACGGCCGCCGAATGCTGCTGGGCACTGTGTGAGGTCAGCCAGCGGGTACCCCTGAACACCACTGCTGCCGGGCTGTACTCCCGCATGTGGCGGCTTGCCGGACTGCCACCGGTCAACCTCGCCGACAACGGGGGGCACTACGAGGCCCTTGCAGGGGGCCAGATCGACGACTACGAAGCCGTGCTGCGTCAGCGGCTGCGCCAGGACTGGCGGGCGCTGTCCCGGTAGCGCGGGGCCGGCCGCTCGTCACATTCGTGTGCCGCGCCGGAAACCAGCCGGCGGCAGCACTCTGCCGGACCCTCGCCCCGGCCCATCCCGGCACGGGCTCATCTACCACAACTTGTGATTGGAGAACATTATGGCGGACACCGCCGACTACCGCCGTCTGCCCGCCGCCATCCGCGACGCGCGACGGATCGCGGCGCATAGCAGGGCCACTCTGGCCCGCGAGCACTACGTCGATCTGCTCGTCGCCGAAGCGGGCATCGCTGCCCAGGCTGTCCACCCGGACCTGGCCCGGCTGGTGTTTCAGCTCGGTGAGGACGTGGTGGGCTCGTCGGTCACGCTCATCGCCGCCTACGCCCGAGACGGCCATCAACTCTGGCACACCGACGACGGGCAGGAATGGCCCGACGAGTCGTTGGTCACCGACCACCTCGCGGCTGCTGCCGATACCGGCGACGGCTATTTTCCCGCGAAGGTGGATGCCAACGGGCTGTTTCGCCTCGATCTCGGTACGCCAGGGAATCGACCGGATCCGGTGGACGGCAACGACTACCCGCAGCGTCAGCAACCGGTCACAGGCGACGTGGATCCGAATGGGGCCAGGATCCGCGGCCTGCTGGAACTGTCCACCGCTCATCTGCCCCAGCATCTCGGCAGCGCCGGACTGTCTCGGCAGGACGGAGTGGTCGTCAATAGCTTGCGGTTCGGTTGGCTGATGTGGGTGCCTCCGGACCCGCAGGTCCACGCCGGCGACTATCCGCAGCTGCCCGCCGAGGTGTTGATCATCTACCGCTACGCCCGCGGGTTGGACTGCGACTACGTCCTGTTCGACGCTGACGCCGACCAGGTTGACGACTTGCCCATCTGGGATTGGTGACGCAATAGCCAGCAACCACCACCCGCACATCCTCCGCTGGTAGAACGCGCCACCCAATCCACCTATCCGTTTGACCCTTCCGGGACCGCGCCGGCCGCGTGCCACAACTCCCGGGGGGCTACCCGGGATGGGTACGCGGCCCGGTGTGGTGACCCGGTGACCTCCCGAATGGAGACCACTATGGCCGACATTTCACCACTGATGTTTGCACCGTCCGCGCCGATCGAGTCCCTGCTGACCGCGGTCGCGTTGAAGCCGACCGCTTCCGAAGGCATGCGGGCAATGATGGAGCGGCAGTCTGAGTTCGCGAGCCCGCTGCAGGCACAGCTGACCGGTATCGCGCTGGACCCGTACGGTCGCGAGTTCGCTGACCAGGCGCTGGATGACTACTGGTCGGACGAACCGCGCAAGCAGGACCTGCTGCGAACCAGCAGCGCCGACCGCGAGGTCGTTATCGGTAGCGGATTCCACTCCGCCGTGTACGCGGCAACCCGAGTCTTGAGCGGCTACCCGAAGCCGTTGGTGCTGGAGCGTGAGGAGCGGGTCGGTGGTGCGTTCGCGATGACCGCCCGGCCGACGTTCTACCTCAACTCCCGCAACCGTGGGGGAAGCGGGGGACTGGCTGGGGATCAGGGAGCGAGCCTGAACTATCTGCCCGGTGCGCCGATCCAGGCCGCTAACGTGTCGATGACGGAATACCAGGCGAACACGGACATGGCAATCGTGATCCGGTTGACACTGGCCCAGTTCGCCGACGTGGTCACCAGGGCCAACGTGCTGTCCGTCGACGGTGACGACACAGGGGTCCAGTTCGACGTCGATGGGTGCGGCCTCCCGCGCGCCGGGCGGGTCGTCGACGCGCGAGGACTGGGTGATCCGGGCGACCAGGAATGTGCCAACGGCACCAGCATCCTCTCGTTCCGCCAGTTCATGCGGCGCATGGCCGACCGGTGGCCGCTGCGGGGCGTGCGCCGGGCCGCGGTGATCGGCGGCGGTGACTCTGCCAAGTGCGCCGTCGAGTCGTTGCTGGGCATCGCGCCGCAGCCGTTCATGGCCGCCGCGGCACTGGACCGCGTGGAGCGCATCGACTGGTACACCGACGCGCTGCCGACCACGTGCGACGGCTGGCAGGAGCAGATCCGTGGCCGGTATCAGGCCATCGGGCGCTACCTGCGCCCGGACCGCTTCGGGGTGCGACGGCTCAACGTAGTCGCGCGTCGGGCCCAACCCGTCGCGCTGCCCGGCATGGCGCTTATCGACGGTCGCACGTACGACTTGGTCATCCTCTGCACCGGCAACCGGGAGACGGACATCGACGGACTCGACCTTGGGTCGTTCGATGAGTACGAGACCGCGGACGGCAGCGTCGTGGCCCGTCGGCATTTCGACCTGCCCGCGTTCCGGATCGGTCCGCACACGCGCCTGCCGTTCACCCAGCGGGAGCGAGCCGACGGCATCGCCGACATCACCGCCAATGCTGTCTCGATGTTTCGCACGGCGACCAAGACGGCCGCGTTGGCGGCAACGCTGCGCCCGGTGACGCGGACCTGACCCACACGCCTGCGACGGCGGGCCATCCGCACTTGCCACCCGAGGCGTTGACCATCCACTCCAACGCCTGGGGCGACCGACTGCGACGACGTCGTGTCCAACCGAGGCGGCCGGCTCATCGACTCACCCACCGCTGCCAGGAAGTGCTGGTCCTCGGCGGTCGGTGAGCCTCGACGGGGCCGCTCTGGTCGTCCCCGACGCACCCGTTGGCGGCAGTCGCCTTCCCTGCATCACACCCACCAACGCCACCCCGACCGGGGTGGCGTTCATGTCAAACCGGAGGTACCCATGGCCTCGAACCCGGCGGCAGACCGGGCATTCCGACGAGAACTCCTGTACTACGTGGACGCGCTGGCCGCGACGGTCACGCTTCGGCCCGAGCGGTCCGACCCTTCGGCCCACCACCACGACGCTGTCGACCGTCAGCGGGCGGTCGCCGCCGCCTGGGTGTACATGTCGTGCGTCGCGGCGTGGGCCGAAGACCACCAGCTGGTCCGGCCGCTGCTGCGCGGCTCACCCGATGGCCTGACCCGCACCACCGCCAGCGGAACCGTCTGGCTTGGCCGCGCGTTCGAACAGCTGGCCTGCCACCCGGCCACACAGTGGCTGATGCACCCCGCCTACCAGCCGGCGCTGTGGGCCGGCACACCCAGCCCGGCGGCGTGCACGGCGCTGATCGACTGGTGGGCCAACGACGCACCCAGCCTCGCCTACCCGACGACCGAGACCGCACCCGGCTCCATCACCGGCTGGCCAATCGGCGATCTGCTGCCGGTACTGCACGACGACCGGCGGGCACGCAACGCCCTCGTGCAAACCCCGTACTGGGTCGCCGATCTGATTCTCGATGAGACCCTCGTCCCCGCGGTGAACGAGTTCCGCCACGAACGGCTGATGCGCACGATCGACCCGGCCTGCGGAACCGGTCACTTCCTGATCCGGGCAGTCGACTACCTGTGGCAGTGGTGGACCACCGGCACCATCACCAGCGCCGTCACCACTCGCCCGCCGCTGACCGGCGGCGCTGTAATCCCCGCCGAGCAGGCCGCGCTACGGATCCTGGCCAGCGTCGACGGTGTGGAACTCGACCCGCTGACCGCCCCCGTCGCCCGCTTCCGCATGACCATCTACCTCGGGCACCTACTGACCGTCAGCGGTGTACTACCGGGGCCACTACGGCTCGACCGGATACGACACGCCATCACCCCGCGCATCGCGGTCGGCGATTCGCTACTCATCGGGCTGGTCAGTCGCAGCGAATACCAGCGCCTGCACCCGAGCCTGGCCGCGCTGCCCGGCGCTGCGTTCCCGCTCGACGACTTCGCCTGGCCACCCGAATCGCCAGCGACAGCCTGAACAGTTGCCGCAGGCGCCTCGCGCTGATCCCTGACACCTCACCCACCGGGTGAGACCGCACCGTCACCCGTTTCCACCGAAGCGGCCGGCGGCCAGCAGGGTTCGGCGTCCGCCGGCCCAGCACGGGTCGCCGGCCGCGGAAAGCGAGCAGCATGACCAGCGACAACCCGCTACCGCCCACGCTGGCCACGTGGGTCTATCAGCAGGCCCGCGCCAGCCATCGTTACCTGACCGGCCCCGCCCTGTGGGAGGCGGTTGACGCCGCCCACCCCGGGCTCTTGCCATCCGACCCGCGGCGCCTGAGCCGGGACTGGCCCGTCCACCGAGAGCTGATGAGCGCCTACGTCGCGGGCCTACCCGAGATTGAGGTCGGTGACCCGGTCATAGTCACCCTCCACGGCTCCGATCAACCATTGCGCGCGACGCTGACCGCCGTACATGACACGCTACTGGTCCGGGTTGCCCTCGACGGCGATGACGGCCCGGGACTCGACGTTGCCCGGATCGCTGTCGATCCGGTCCCGGTCGTCTACTACACCGCGACGATCATCACGTTCGACGGGTCGGACACCAATGCGTACGGCGAAGGATGCGAGGCCGGCCGCGGCTACCGGGAGGAGTCCGGGTGGTGGGATCCCACCCACCACTACTGGAAAGTCCACCCGCAGCGCAGCGCGGTCACCCCGGAGGTCTGCCCCGACGGCGCCGACCCGGCCAGCTGGCTCGCCGACCGGCTGGCCACCCGGCTGGGCAGCCTTGACGGCTACGACGGGCGCACCTTCACCGGCGCCCGCGAGGCGATCTACCCGGGCCGGCTGACCGGCGCCCCGGCGCAGCAGCCCGGCGCCGTGCTGGGCACCAACACCCTGCTGGGCGACGCCCTCGCTGCCGGGCGGCTGCGCCGACCGAAGGTCGGGCAGCGCACGCTGACCGCGGCCGGACACGCCCACGGGTTCCGTGACGAGGACCTGCTCGCCGCGGCCCGCCACATCGGACTGATCACGGCCCCTCCCGCATCCCTCGATCCGAAGCCCGCCCAGGACGTACCGGATGCACGATGACCATCGATGCGGTAGCGCAGGGGTACTCGCGGCCTGGGCTGCCATCGCCGAGCAATACGCCGGACCAGCGGGACGTCATCGCCAGCGTCAGCGACGGCGGCAACCTCGATGGGCAGCAGCGCAGCGTTCAGCAAGCTCGCTGTCACCAACGTGAGCGGCATCCGTCTGTTCAGGCGTGCCGCTCCGGCGCCTGGCTGGTCTGCTGCGCGACCGGCCTCTGTTTCCACCTCGACGTGCGGCCGGCGACGTCAACCCCTGCCGCCCCGCGAGGTCACCGTGCGCGCCGGCGCACTTCGAAACACTTCGTGAAAGGACAAGCCCGATGTCTGACCAACCCTCGATGCGGCTACGCAATGCCGAGGACTTGCTCGCCGCGATGCCGTTCCTTCTCGGCTTCGCACCCGAAGACAGTCTGATTATTATGACCATCGTCGAGCAACGCGTGCCGAGCCTGATCCGCGTGGCCCTGCCCGACCCCGGAGAACTGCCCGCCCCTCTCTCTCAGGTCCTGAATCTATCCGCCGCCCGAATCGGGAAACAGGCCGGAGCGCACACGCTGCTGGTCGGCTACGGACCCGCCGACCGCGTCGAGCACACCGTGCAGGCCGCCGCCGACGCGCTGCGCACCGCGCGGGTGCCGATCGACCTGGCGCTGCGCGTGACCGGCGACCGGTACTGGTACCTGGATGGTGTCCCTGCGCCGATGCCCAAGTCACCGGACGGAATCCCGATCGATCCGTCCGACACCGCGATTGCGGCGCAGGCGGTCTACGCCGGTCTGGTGGCATTGCCCAACCGGGACGCGCTCGCGGCGACCCTCGCCCCGGTCACCGGCCCGGCTCGGGAGGGCATGGTCGCCGCGACGAAGGCGGCTTGCACCCGGTACGTCGCCCAGGTCGACGCCGCCGCCGAACCGGGAAAGAAGCCGCGGTTGGGCACGGATACGCCGGTGGGGCGCCAACTGCACGCGGAGGCGCTGCGGCGGCTGCACCGGGTCGAGAACCGGTACCGGCGGGCGGCGGCCGTCACCGACGACGACGTTGCGGCCCTGACCATCCTGCTCGATCTGCCAGACATCCGCGACGTCGCCGCTTACCGTACCGGCAGGCAGGGATGGCAGTTGTCGATGTGGACCGACGTGGTTCGCCGCGCTGAACCCCTATTCCGCACCACACCGGCCGTGCTGCTGACTCTGTGCGCGTTGCAGGCCGGCGACGGTGCCCTGGCCAACCTCGCGCTCGACCGCGCCCTCGCTGACGACCCCAACGATCGCATGGCCCGGCTGCTGTCCGAGGCGATCGGCGCCGGTATCGACCCGACCACCATCGCCTCCATCCTCGACCACTAACCACCGGGCTCGGTCGCGCCACACCCCAGTCGGAGGTGTTGGCGCCGGGCCGGTCTAGCCAACCGATCGCCGCGCACATCGCACGGCCCCCTTTCCGTGTGCTCACGGGCATGCTGGGGCCGCGCGGGCCCCAGCCTGTCCGCCGCCACTCGGCGGGGATAGGAGGGCCACACCGTGGCCACGAACCAACGCACCACACGGGCAGCGAAGCCCACCAAGAACGGCAAACCAACCAGGAGAACGACGAAGACCGAGACCAGAGGCCGTGGCGCCGACGATGGTCAGGAGCGCGAGGCGTTCCTGGAGAAGGCTCGGGAGGACTTCGAGCAACGGCTGGCGGCGATGGCGGCCGACCCGGCGCAGTGGATCGAGTTCGTCGAGACCGTCGCCGCATGGGGTGCCCGGTACAGTCTCGGCAATCAGCTGCTGTTGATGATGCAGGCGGCCGAGCGCAACGTAGAGCCGCAGTACTTCCTGCCCTACGGCAGCAAGGATCGCTCGACCGGGTGGCTCAAATACGGCCGGCAGGTCCGCCGGGATGAGAAGTCCTTCAAGGTCTGGGCACCGGTCAAGCGTCGCCCCAGCGAGGACGAGGCGCAGGAGATGGAGGCGGCCGGGCGGAAGGTGCGCCGCGACCCTGACGGCCGCCCGTCGGTTCAGGTGGTGGGTTTCCGGCTCGCGTCCACGTTCGATCTGTCCCAAACCGACGGCGAACCTTTCCAGGTACCCACCGTGCAGTACCTGCGCCGGCACCGGCAGGCCACGTCCACCACACCGCGGCTGCTGGAAGGCGATGACCCGGGTGACGCCTTCGACGACGTCGTCAAGCTGATCAAAGACGCCGGGTACGGGTTCGAGCTGGCCCCACCCGGCTCCGCGCTGCTCGGCGACGCCAACGGCATGACCACCGGCGGTGCGGTGATGCAGGTGCGGGTCCGCGACGACGTCAGCCCGGCGCAGCGGCTCAAGACGACGGTGCACGAGCTGGCCCACATCCGCTGTGAGCACCTGACCAGCGCCCGGGTGGGGGAGAACCTGCACCGCGGCCGGCGTGAGACCGAGGCCGAAAGCGTGGCACACATCGTCTGCGCCGCGCTCGGTGTGGATACCGCTTCCTACAGCGACGCCTACGTGTTGGGTTGGGCCAACGGGGACCTTGACCTGGTCAAGGCGTGCGCCGCGACGGTGCTGCGGGTCGCGAAGACCATCCTCATCGACCTCGCCACCGGTGACCCCGACCCCGACGACGTGGAAGAGGACCCCACCACAATGCCCGGCATCCCGAGCGTTGACGGAGACCTCCGGTGAACGGCGACCTGGACCAGGTGCGGGCGGCCCGGGCGGCCCTCGCCCTGCTGACCGCCACCGGGGACCGCGACGTGCACACGCTGGTCGCCGCCTGCGGCCCGGTGGACGCCCTGTCCCGGATGATCGACGGCACCGCGCCCGGGCGCGCGCTTGTGCAGCTGCGGGAACGGGTCAACGGTGACCAGCTGCGGGCCCACGCCGCCCGGGTCGGTGCGGACGCCCGGCGGGTCGGGGCGCGCGTCGTCATCCCCGAGGACGACGAGTGGCCCACGCGGCTGCCCGACCTGGCCACCGTCGACGTCGATGCTGCCGCAGGCGCGGCGGTGTGCCTGTGGGTGCGCGGCCACGGCCCGCTGTCGGCCGTCCTGGACCGGGCGGTCGCCGTGGTCGGGGCCCACGCCGCCAGCCCCTACGGCACCACCGTCGGTACCGACCTGGGCTACAGCCTGGCCACCGCCGGCGCGACCATCGCCACCCGCGGCGCCTACGGCATCGACACCGCCGTGCTGCGAGGAGCGCTCGCGGTCAGCGACGCCCGCACCGTGGTCATCACCGCCTGTGGCCTGGACCGACCCCACCCGGCCGGCAACACTGCGCTGCTGGACCAGGTCACCACGAACGGGTCGCTCGTCAGCGCGTACCCGCCCGGCGTGCGTCCCAGCCGCGACCGGATGACCGCGACCGGCCAGCTGCTGGCGACGCTCACCCGGGGAATCGTGGTGGTCGAGGCCGCCCCGCACAGCCGGACCCTGACCACGCTGGAGCACGCACTGTCCCTGGGCCGGCTCGCCATGGTGGTTCCCGGGCCGGTCACCTCCACCCTCTCCGCCGGCGTGCACGAGGCGCTGCGCCGCCACCCACAGCTACGCGTCGTTCGCGACGCCGCCGACGTCCTGCACGACCTGACCGCGGCCCAACAGCCCGGCCAGTAACCCCCGCATGCGCCGCCCGCTGACGGCGGCACGCGCCACCCCACGCCCCGCACCGGGAATCGGACTACTTGTCGCCATCCCCGGTCCGGAGAGTGGCGTACATCGTCCGATTCCCGGTGCGGCCAGCGGCATCCCACCTGTGGAGGGACTGATCGATGAACCACACCACCCGGCCGCCAGCCGGCTCGGACAACGCCAACACTCACGGCGCGGACACCACCAGGACCGGCGGACAACCGTGGCAGCGTCTCCTCGACGACATCACCGCACTGGGCGTGTCCCGGGGGTTCACCAACGCGCCGCCGCCCACCGATGACGACCTGCGGACCTGGGCCCGCCACCTGGGCGACACCGCACTCGGGACCGTGCTCGACGACGCCCAGCTCGCCGAACTGCGCGCCGCATACGACGACGGGCGGCAGCCGAGCACGATCGACCTCGACGAGGTCGCCTTGCTCGTTCGCCAAGCTGGCCACGAGACCGTCGTTGAACAGGCCGGCGGGAATAACGCCGTGTTGTATGCGGGTCGCCGCTACATCGGCCCCGAAGGGTGGGCCCGATGGTCGGTGGCCGCCGGGCCGGGCTGGTTCCGCGGCCCCGGCCAAACCCGCCCGGCCGCCGACACCACCGACTTCGCGATCGGCCCCGACGACGGCGACGACTGGCAGCTCACAGTACCCACCGGAGCCAGCGCCGCTGGTCTGGCCGACGTGATCGTCGCGGTCATCACGGATGTCGACGCGCAACAGGAGCGGTTCGTCCGGGCCGCGGCCAGCGCCCGGGACGCAATGTGGCAGGCGTTCGCCGCCGCCTACCCCGAGGCCATCAATGGCGACCTGGCCCCGGGCGAGGACCACGCCCTCGTGCGGGCCAGCAACGAGGTGTTCGGTCGGTGGCTGCGCCACAACCTGCCCCACGACATCCCCACCCACCTCGCCCACCTGAGTGGCGTGAGCACGGCCGACGGCCGATAGCTGACCCGCCGGCAGGCATGCCCCGCCCACTCAACTTTGACCATCGCAACAGGAACGCGCAGGCCAACGCGGCCAAGATACGACCCGCGCCGGCCACGCCGTGCCGCTCACATTCATCAGGGGCTTGTCACGGGTGACGCACCTCATCGTCACCCGTGACGCGGCCCGCGTCACCTGGACTGCGACCGCGATGTGCCATCACCGGCCCTACTCGGCCTCATGCGACGCCGTCCAGAAGAAAACCCCGGCGATACCGGGCCGTCCCCCGGGACGGCCGTCCTGTTGCACCGTTCCGCGCGGAACCGCGCGGGACGCACTGCCTTTCGCAGGCGCTGCGTCCCGCACTGCGGGGCGCCCCTGCCCTATTGGCCAGGAGGTTCACCCCGCATGTACGCCACACACGACGTGACAGCGTCGGCAGGTGGGTCATGACGACGACCAACCCCATAACCAGCGCACCGGATGGGCGGGCCGCTGAACGCGCCGCCTGGATCTTCTACACCATTGCCGCCGCCGGATCGTCGATCGGGCAGATCTGGGTCGGCGTCACCATCCCGCCCTGGCCGGCCACCATGCCATGGTGGGCCCGGGCGCTACTGGTCCTGCCGTTCGCTGTCGTGGTCGACCTCGGCGGCGTGGTCACCGCCGCGTTCGCCGACGCGCGCCGCCGGCTCGGCGAGACTGCGTTGGGCTGGCAGGTCCTGTCCACCGCGTCGGCCACCGGCGCGGTCGGCATCAACATCGTCGGTCACCACGACATCCCGTACCTCGCGGTCGTGTTCGGCGGGCTCGGCACGTTCGCCTACACGGTCTGGCTGATGCACAGCGCCGCCCGACGCCGCGACGCGCTGCGCGCGGCCGGCAAACTCGCCCCGACCGCACCGGCCTACGGCATCGGCCAGTGGTGGCGGGAACCGGCCGTTACCCGCCGCGCCCGCGACCTCGCCCTCCAGCACCGCTACACCGTGCACGAATCCCTTACCGAAGCCCGCCGGCGACTGCGTGAGGAACGGCGCACCGCCGCTCTGGCCGCCCAGGTCGAAACCCTGATCCGCTCCCGCCACAAGGACCCCACCATCGCCACCATCGCCGTGACCACCCTGGACATCCAGGCCGTCGCCACCACCCTGGCCGCCCAATCCGACATTGCCGGCTGGGCCCGCGCCATCGCCGTCGACTTGGCCCCACCACCCGTTGAGAAGCCGGAACCAGCCGTCCTCCCTGAGGACACAGACGTCGTCCCGGTTGAGGTGCCCAAGGACCTGCTGCGGCGCGTTCCTGTTCAGCAGGCCGACTACCAGCGGTGGCGTGACATCTGGCAGCAGATGCTCAAGACACCGGACGACACCAACAGCGTCCTCGCCGCGGAGCACGGCATCGCAGTCCGGCAGATCCAACACATCCGCGCCGCCGGCGCGGCCGGGCTGCTCGACTCCCCGATGCCCCCGGTGCAGCGGCTGCTGCACCTGCTCCAACAGCCCAACGGCCACCACCCCACCCTGCCGGCCGCCCCGTAGCCCCACCTGATTCCGGTTGCCGGGAGGAGCACCAGTGCTCCTCCCGGCAACCGCCGGCCGCAACAGGCTGGTCGACACCGTGACCTGGATCAACAATGGACCACATGCAACGGGGGCTTGACCGCACCGACAAGGCATGGCGAGCAGTCATCACGGTGAGCGACCTTCCTTGGTGGCGCCGGCCATGCCGCTGACGTTCCCGGCCGCCGTCACGGTGGCGCTGGTCGCCGGACCATGGCTGCGCGGCCTGATCTACGCACATGCCGTCGGCTACCGGCAGCCGCTGCGGACTGACTGCCCTCAATGCGGCACACCGGTCGTCGCCGTAGCTGGGCGCGGTGTGCTCGCCATGGCGCCGGTGACCGGGCAGTGCCGCCGCTGCGGCCAGCCGATCGGCCCAGTCCCGGGCAGCGTCGAGGCCCTCGCCGCCGCCGTGGTCGCGGTCGCCGCCTGGCGAGCCCCCACCCCCTGGCTACTGACCGCCTGGACTATCACCGGCCTGCTTGGCGTCGCCCTGGCCAGCCTCGACCGGGCCGTGCTGCGGCTACCCGACCCACTCACCCTCGCCGCCGCGGCCAGCACACTGACCCTCGCCGCCGCCGCGAGCATCATCACCCAGCACCCGGGCATCCTGCTCGGCGCGCTGATCGGCGCCACCGCGCAAGGCGGCTTCTACTACCTCGCCGGAGTCCGTCACGGCATGGGCCGCGGGGATGCCATGCTCGCGTTCGCCCTCGGCGCCGCCCTCGGCTGGCTGCACCTAACCACCGTCCTGGCCGGCGTCGTCTGGACCATCCTCACCGGCGCCATCATCACCGTAATCCTGCTGACCACGCGTCGCATTCACCGCCGCCAGCCGTTGCCCTATGGAGTGTTCCTGCTTTCCGGCGCGCTCGTCGCCGTCATTCTCAGCTAAACCAGCACTTCACAGCGCGAACGCCCCGACCACGCAAGAAAACCGTCGCCGAACTACGGCGCGCATATCGCGCCCTTTTTTGTTGTCTACGACTCGCTGTCCCGCGCGGCATCGAGGCCCAAACACCCGCGGAGCGTCGCTCGCGTGGGGCGAGGACCCATACTCGGTCGCCACGTCGGGCTATGGCCTATGGCAGCCGCCGAGCCGAGGTGATCGATAGCGTGATGCCGCGTCGCCTCGCGGCCGAGCCGCCCTGATAGTAACGGTTCGAGCCCCTCATCTGCCGCAACACAACACGGAGGGGCCTGCGCCTCCCCGTCGTCTCCAAGCCTCATACGGCGCGCACGTCGCGCCCTTTTGCACTCCTGAGCAACATCGCACCGCCGACGTGCCGCAATTGCACGCCGTAGAAACCACATTCCAGCTTCGAGAGGACCACACACGTGACGACCAAGTTCATCGCCCGTATCATCGCCGCCGTCGTGGGCGTCGTCGGCCTGGGCGCCTTCGGTAGCGTCCTGCTCTTCGCCGGCGGCGCCAACTCACCCTGCATCGCCGTGCCCACCAGCCCGGCACCCAGCGCTTCCGGCGGAGCCACGCCGGCCTTGACCACCGGTGGCCCCACCACCGTCCGCGGCTACGACAGCGAACAGGTCACCAACGCCACCACCATCATCACCGTGGGTCAACGGTTTGGCGTCCCACCGCGGGGCTGGGTCATCGCCATCGCCACCGCTCTTCAGGAATCCGCGCTACGCGCCGGCACCACCGGCAACCAGGACTCGATCGGGCTGTTTCAACAGCGCCCGAGCCAGGGCTGGGGCACACCTGACCAACTACGAGATCCAACCTACGCGGCCACGAAGTTCTACCAGAAACTACTGGCCATCCCGAATTGGGAATCGATGCCACTCACCGACGTGGCGCAGGCAGTACAGCGCAGCGCCTTCCCAAGTGCATACGCGAAGTGGGAACCGGACGCCACGCTGCTCGTCGACACCCTCGCAGGCGGGGCGATGGAGCTCGGCGATCAGTGCGGCACGCCCTGCGCCGCGACTGCCTCATCCGCAAAGACGCCACTCGGCTCCATGGTGACATCGGGAACCGCGCCGTTGATCGCTGTGCGCCTCGCGGCGGCCCCCGCTGGCCCAGCGCCGAGCCCCAGCGGCGGATGCCTGGCCGCGCAGGCCATACTCGCCCGGGCGCAGACCTGGCTTACTGGCTGGGACGGCGGCCCCGTGCCCTATCTGTCCAGCAACATCCAGGGCGACCTGTTCCAGGGCTACCGCCGCGACTGTTCCGGATACGCGTCCATGGCGCTCGGCCTGCCCGGCCCCGGCCTCGACACCGCCGATCTCGCAAACAAGTACCCGGCCATCACCAAGGAACAGATCCAACCCGGCGACCTGCTCATCAACCCCGCACCCGGCGGCGCCGGTCACGTCGTCATCTTCGACCACTGGACCGATGCCAGCATGACCAGCTACGTCGGCTACGAACAATCCGGTGACGGCGGAACCCACCACCGCACCATTCCGTACCCGTACTTCGGCAGCTACTGGATGCAACCGCACAGTCCATAGAATCGTTAGCTATTGCATCTGTTGCAACATACGCGAAGCTTCGATCGCGCTCGATTATAGATCATCAAGTGCGTCCATTCGGACGTCGACCAGGCGAGCCGTATCCGATTCAACATTGATGCGTTGGATGCAACGTGACGGTTGTCGATCTCCCAGGTGCTGCGCCGCTGATGCTGGTTGACGGGGTGTCGTATCTGGATCCGGCGGCGGCCGTGTTTGAGGCGATGCTGGAGGGTTGAGCTCGTCAGCAACGCACTCGGGGGCTGTCGGGGGATACCGTGCGTGCGCGGTTGGCGCTGATTCGCCGGTTGGCCGAGTTCACGAACCAGTACCCGTGGCAGTGGGCGTGCGCCGAGTTGGAGGCGTTCTTCGACATGCTGCGCTCGGCGCCCCGGCCGGCAGCGTTGTCGACGTTACGCGGTTATCAGACCACGATGCGGTTGTTTCAGGACTTCGTGACCGACACCCGGTACGGGTGGCCGCAGGCGTGTCGCGAGCGGTTCGGGCAGGCACCGGCGGCGGTGTTGCACGAGTGGAACTCCATGGTGCATGCCGTCGAGTACGAGGGCCGGCCGGGGCGGCGGCCGTTGACCTACGACGAGGTGCAGGTCTTGTTCGACACTGCCGATCAGCGGGTGGACGATATCCGGTCGCGAGGGCGCAAAGGCGCACTGGTCGCGGTCCGGGACGCCGCGGTTCTCAAGGCGGTCTACGCCTACGGACTTCGACGGCGGGAGGCGTGCGGCCTGGATCTGGCTGATCTGCGGCACAATCCGTCGATGCCGGCGTTCGGCCGGTTCGGGGCGCTGTTCGTGCGGCTGGCGAAGGCTTCCCGGGGCAGTGCGCCGAAGCGGCGCACGGTGCTGACGGTCCCGGAAATGGACTGGATCGTGGCGGTCCTGGACGAATACCTCACCGAGGTGCGACCACGTCTGGCACCGGCCGCCCATCCGGCGCTATGGGTCAGTGAACGCACGGCCCGGCTGTCGGTTTACCGCCTTGGCCGGGTGTTCGAGATCGTCCGCGATCTGGCTGGGCTGCCCGAAGAACTGGACCTGCATGGTCTGCGTCACTCCTACGTCACTCATCTGGTCGAGTTCGATATCCCGCGAAGTTCGTTCAGGACCAGGTCGGGCACGCCTTCGCCTCGACGACGGCGATCTACACCAGCGTGTCGGACGAGTTCCGTAACCAACTGCTGCGCGACAAACTGCGCCAGCATCAATCCGGCCTGGAGGCGAGCCGGTGAAACGGAAAATGGGCTACCGGTGGAACCTGCGTCAGGTGATGGCCGGACACGGAATGTTCGCCACCACGGACCTGGTCGGGCCGTTGGCTGAGCGTGGTGTGGTGCTGTCCCGGGAGCAGGTGTTCCGGCTGGTGACCCAGCCACCGCAGAGACTCTCGATGGAGATTTTCGCCGCGCTGTGCCACATCTTCGACTGCACTCCGAACGACCTCATCGAGATCGAGGTGGTCAACACTCCGGTGCGGAAGGCGGCCGGCGGAGGTCCACGCGGCGGCGAGAAGGCAGCAGTAGCACCGACGGGACGCCGAGTGGCGGTCAGACGGCCGGACCTGTCGTGAGGTACGCCGACCGGTCCGCCGTGATCGCGCGAATCACCGGAGTCATCAGGCGTAGCTGCCCCGAGCTGAGCCCGGCCGCGGCGCTGGAAGCGATGCAGGAGGCGAAAGTCGCCGCCCACATCCCACTACGGGCACTGGACCGGCACCTGATCGACCATCCCGACGCGCTGGTGTCGGGAGCCGCAGCCTGCCCGCCCGCAGTGGACAGGCTGGTCCGCGTCCTGCACGGAAAGGGGCTGGGCGGCGTCCGGCTGATCGGTTGCGGCCGGTGCGGACGCACGGGCGTGCTGTTGCGGGTGGTCACCCCGCAAGGCCGGGTCTGCAAACCGTGCGCGCAGCAGGACAAGCCGCGACCGCCGTGCGCCCGCTGCGGCCGGCCGGCGCTGGTCGCTGGGTGGGGACTGGAAGGCGGAATCTGCGGAACCTGCGTAGCGGCCGACCCGGACGGGCACAAGCCTTGCGCCGCCTGCGGACGCGTGTCCCGACCCTTCAAACGGCTGCCCGACGGTGGCGTCCTGTGTCAACGTTGCCGCCCCGTCCTACTGCACACCTGCGGTACGTGTGGACGTCTGGCGCCGGCGGCGATGCACACCGCGGCCGGGCCGCTATGCCGGCGCTGCTACGGCCGGCATGGCCGCGTCGAGCGACCATGCTCGCGCTGTGGCGAAGTACGGCCGGTCAGAGCCCGCGCGTCCGCCGAGCACGGCGACCTATGCGACTCCTGCCACCGAGGCCCAATCGACGACTGCTCCCGATGCGGTTGGCGTCGACCCGGCGGGCGTAACCAGCAAGGCCAATTTATGTGCAATAGCTGCCGGCCGCGCCCCTCGCGGCGATGCGCCCGGTGCCGCAAGTCGAAGCCGGTCAACGCGATCTGGCCGATCGGACCTGTCTGCCAGACCTGTTACGGCTGGACACTCAACCACCCTGGCCCGTGCGCGTCCTGCGGCGAGTTCAAAGTCCTCGCCGGCGGCACCTCCCGCAAACCGCTGTGCGGACCGTGCACTGGGGATACCGACTACACCTGCCAGACATGTGGGGCTCCCGGCCCGGTTCACGCTACCGGGAAATGTGCGCGATGCCTTCTCCCGCAACGCCTGCACGAGGCACTCGCCGACAGCGACGGGAAACTGACCGGCCAGTACGCCACCCTCGCCGCGGCCCTCGCCGCAACCGACCGGCCTGCCGCGCTGATCAACTGGCTACGCCACCCACGCAGTGGTCGACACCTGATCAGCGCACTGGCCCGCGACGCCACACCCCTGACCCATGGCGTGCTCGACGCACTGCCACCATCGATGATGCTGCACCACATCCGACGACTACTGATATTCGCGGCCGTCTTACCACCGCGCGATGAGTATCTCGATCGGATCACCCCCTGGCTACGCGAGCAACTGCGGGACCGACCCGCGCACCACACACACCTGGTGCGCCCCTACGCCGAGTGGGACGTTCTCCACAGGGCCCGCCGGGCCGCCCGTGCTCGGCGCGGAGCCGGGATCGGTACCGCCAACAATGCGCGCCTGCGTATCAGCGCCGCGTTGGGCCTACTGTCGTGGCTCGACCAACGGGGCCTACTTCTGACCGACCTGACTCAGCCCGACCTGGACCTGTGGCTCGACCAACCCGGTAACCGCAGCAAGCCGATGGGCGGATATTTGGGCTGGGCCTCCCGACGGCACCTGGCTCGCCGGCTGACCGTGCCGCCTGCGCGTCGCGGTCTGGCCTGTGCGCTCATCGACGAAACGCAGCGCTTGCAGCAGTTACGCCGCTGCCTGAACGACAACGGCATGCCTCTACCCGTTCGTATCATCGGCGTGCTCAATCTGTTGTTCGGCATCACCACCAGCCGCGCTCTCGGCCTGACTATCTACAACATCGCCACCAATGCGAACCACACCTACGTCAACCTTGGTAAACATTCCCTGGAACTGCCGCCCCGCGTGGCGGAGCTCATCCACCAGCAGCTCGCGAACGCCAGCACCCCCACCAACGCGCCAGAAACAGCCCGATGGCTGTTCCCCGGACAGCTGCGCGTCTACCCGATCACCCCAGGACACATGCAACCAGCTCGCCGCGTGCGGCATCGACACCAAAGAAGGACGCCACGCAGCCCTCATCGACCTCGCCGCCGACCTGCCGCCTGCTGTACTTGCCAGCCTGCTGGACGTCCACGTCAGCACCGCGATCGCCTGGGCAGCCCGCGCCCAGCGGGACTGGTCGACATACCTTGCGGCACGCGTCACCGAACAGGCCGCAGATCCGGGAACAACCCTTCCTCGACCGCGACGTGCAGTTCACTCGGTCGCTCAAATGTGATGCACTGGTTGCCATGACCGGCATGAGTATTCGGCGGCAGTGGCGTGGGATCGCGTCGGGAATGCTGGCGGTCGCCGTACTACTCGGAGGCTGGGCTGGGGTCCGGTGGTGGCGGGACAAGCCGCCGTACGGGCCGGAGGCGGTCGCGGCGCACGCCATCGTGCAGATGGTCGGCAACGACAGCGTCTGGCCGGTGCTCACAGGGTGGGGTGTCCGCCGGGAGTCGTTCAACGTGCCGTATCTGGACCCCGGGTGGCAGCTCGTCGCTGGACAGGTGCGTTACACGATGCCCAGGAGTGCCCGAAACGCTGGTCAGTACTGGATTCTCGTGGAAGACATGCGGTCGCGCTATCTGGCTAGAAGCATCTGGGGAACCGGCCCGGACCCGGGCAAGGTGTGGCAGGGCTGGGACGGTGCGGTCAGCGCTGGAGTCAGTGGCTATCCCTGGCTGTCCGACTATCGCTCGACAGACTCCGGCGGCGTCAGCGTGCCCACCGATGCGCCCGGACCGGTCGAGTTCGTCGCGATGATCCCGCCGTCGATCGGACCGATCGCCGTATCCGATCTCACAGTCTCTCTGGTCTTCCTGGGCAAGAACCGGCACGTGTACTGGGCACAGCGGCTCCTCGGCTGACAGGCCAACGGGCGGGGAGCGGGCTACCCGAGCTTGTCCCAGGGGGAATGCGACGCGATCGAGAATATGTGGGGTGCGTCAGCTCGGATCAGCCGTCGAAGCCCGTCGCACCGTCGGTCTGCTCTCGAAGGACATCGGCGTGTCCAGCATGCCGGGCGGTCTCCTCGATCATGTGGATGTAGATCCACCGCAACGAGACCCGACCCAACCGAGCATGAGGTACCGAGTCTTCCAACTCGAAACCCGACGCGACTTGCCGAGACTGTGTACACGCCCGCTCGTAATCCGCGATGAGGTCCTCAACAGTCTCCTCCGTGCCGAGGGCCCAACCGTCATCGTGTGGCACTCCGCCGATTTCGTCATAGGAGCGTTGAGCCAGCACGAGCTGGAACCATTCCCGCTCCACCGCCGCGAGGTGCTTGACCACGCCCGCGAGGGTGGTCAAGGAGGGCACGAGCCGCAAACGCGCCTGTTCGGCCGACACGCCCATCAGCTTGCGTATGACCACCCTGCGATACAGGTCCAGAAACGCCTCCAGCACATCGCGTTCCCCACCCGTACTGACTAGCTCGTCTACGGTCAACGGCGGATCAGGCTGCGTCATCGACATGTTCGATAACCCTAATACGGCGGCGGGGGCCGATCCACATCCAGGCAGGTCGCAGCCAGGCTCTGAGAAGTTCGCTGCGGCACCAGCCATGGTGTGACGGACAAGAGACCTTCGGCCAGGGTGTCGGCCCACTGCGCGAACGAAGGCAGCACGTGAGTCAGCTTGACTGTCAGGACTGCTTGGCCGTCCTGAGATACGGATTGGCCGCTACCGTAGATCATCCATGCACGCATCTCGGCGCGTAGTCGTTCACTGGCGTCATTGAGCTGCTCTTTGGTCCAGCGGCTTCGCACGATGCACAGACGGTCGCCGCAGATCGGTCGCAATACCGCCTCCGCGTGCTCGGGTTCGTCGGTGGCTACCACCAACACCGCCTGGTGAGCGCTGGGGCGGAACACGGCCAGGCTGGTGATCGTGAGGGTTGCGAGGACGTCAGTGGCTACGCGGATGTTGTCGTTCGTTTCACCCTTCGGCCAGCCGCCCTGAGGCGGAGGGCAAGGCGGCCGGCGCCATTGCGGAGCGGATCTGTCGGTGCGGCCGCCGCCGGGTTCCTGCCGCTCGACCAGCAGGCGATCCCGCCGCCACGTCCCAGTCAGAGTCACCCATCCCTCGACGCCGCCCGACGTCGCGCGCCGGTCGTCCAGGTTCGCCAGATCAACGCCGAGGACCGGGACGCCGAACTCGCTGGGGCGCGGCGCGGGCTCACTTCCGGGACTGCGCCACAGCAGGGGAACCGGCAGCGGCGGCTCAAACCAGACGGTCTCGCCGTCGGCTACCACCCGGCCGCTCGCGCGCAGCCCGTCCCCCTCGCGCAGAACCAAGTCCGATATCACCATGAGGAACAGTCTCGTCGCCCTGAAGCGGGCCAGCCAACCTCACTTGAGCGAAGCCGAGGAATACGACAAGTTCGAATACCGCAGCTGCACCAGTTAAGTAGGAAGTCAATCCATGTCATTCGCGTCGTCAGAGGAGGGAAGCTCAGTGGTCTCGGCGCCGTCATCGATGCTTTCGCCTGCGGTGGTGCCCCGCGCGGCGGCGAACAGCGGACCGAAGTCGAGTGGGGCGAGCGGACCCTGCATCTCGTCTTGGACGATAATTGTGCGGCTCCGTTCTGACTCTTTCCCCATGCGCAGAGCATACGCCGACGTCGCTTGGCCTGTTCGGCTGCCGATCGCGGCACGTCACGGGTCGGAACAACACCCGGCCGGATTGCGGGAACGCCACACTTCGGCGTCACCGTGGCCAGTCCCCGTCCCGCTCGCGCTGGCCTGAGCTGCTGTCGTCCGCCCAGGGGAATACGACACCGGACGAATACGGCAGTTGCACCAGTTAATTATTGCATTCGGCCGGGCGTCGACCGTTGACGTATGACGAGGTGCAGGGCATTGTTTGACGCCGCGGACGCTCGGGTTGCGGAGATCCGCCGTCAGCGTCGCAAGGGTGCGACTGCGGCGGGCCAGCGTGCAGATAGCGGCCGTCGTCGGTGAACGTGACGGTGTCGTAGTCAGCTGGGAGGATCAACGGCGTAGAGACCCACGACCTAGACTTGTACCAGGACCTCCACGCCGTCCGTGCTGACGAGCGGAAATCCGCCGTTGCGGCCGGCCTGGACGAGGGCGTCGATGATCCGGTCCGGATCGGTAAACCCCTGGGCGTCGAGTTCCCGAGCCAGCACAGTCCGGTACGGCATTGTCGGTGCCATCGCGCCGAGGATGACGAGCGCGTCGAGCAGGTCGCGGTCCTGGCCCAGGATCGCATACACGCCGCCCGCATCGAGGGTGGCAACGACCCAGTTGAGCGCGTCGTCGGCGACGGCGTTCGTGGCGCTGTCGAGATGGATCCTCCGCACGTTCGCCCGGAGGTGCGGTTCAAGGTATGTGACGATGACATCCGATCCGCCGTCTTCGAGGAAGGTTTCAGCTAACCGCAGGGTGCTCCGGGCAAATTTGACGAACAGCGAACTCGGCCGGATCCCGCTTTTTAGGATTTCCAGTTCGTCCGGTGACGGGTTCCGCTCGCCGGGCGTGACCACGTCGACGAAGGAGCGAGGGCCGTAGACGGCGATCGCCCGATACGCGCCGGTGGACTTCGAACTGAAGAGCAGCTCGACGAGGCCTTCCCCGGTTTGGGCTTTCCGCTTCCACTCCGTCGTCCCGCGCAAGATTTCCCGGCCGTCGAGCGAGACCGTGTAGCGGCCCTTCCGGTCAACGTCGACATGTACCGGTTGGGAGCCGAGATGCACGATGTGACGACGGCTGACCATCGTGCTGAAGATGTCATCGAGGTCGTGGCTCAGCCGTTGCTCCGCCGTTGGGCTCCTCCCAAGCGGCTGCGGTCCGCGCACGATTCGGTCCTTCAGGTCCGCGATCCACCGCTGCCCCCGCTGCCATTCCTGCGGGCCGATGTGCAGGCATGAGGCGAATTTCGGAGAGGTGCCCGGGGTGTCGTCGACCACGAGCTGCTCGAACATCCGAACGTCGTCGTCGGTGACGTCGGACAGAGCTTCGGTCCGATCGCTGAAGCGCTGGAGGATCGCGGTAGCAAGCGTCACCTCGTTCTCCGACGTGTCGGCGGCGAGGAGGATCTCGACGAGCCGCATGTCTTCGTAGAAGAAGGTCATGAGGTAGGCCATCGCCAGGTCGGTTTCGCTGTAGAGCCGGGGGCACCGCTGCCGGATGACCCGCCACATGCCTTTCACTGCCAGGTACCCCAGCAGGTAGCCGTCTTGATCGGCGTCGATGCCGGAGGCGAGTACATGCGCCTTGCGCCGCATACCATCCTCCGATAGGCGGGCCCGCCGGAGCTTGAGGAGGATTGGCAGCGACATCGCCAATAGATCGTTTGAGGCGGGCGCCGACCGCACCAAATCGCCGTCGTCGGTCATCGTGTACTTGTCCTGCAATCTGCCGGAGAACAGCAGAGCTGCCGACTTTAGTGGGGTGCTCGATATCCGCGCCGTGATTGACACGACGTCGAATTCGGCGAACAGCGCCAGCCCTTCGGCCAGTGGCCGCAGTGCCTCGGTCGCGGTGCGGTAGGCGACGAGGTCGCGTGCCACTGCCCATGTTTGGCCGGGGACGTCGTCTCGCAGCGAGGTGCGGGCCATCCGGTTGGTGAGGCCAGTAAGCGCGAGGCCCACCGATGACAGGAAGCACCAGTGGTGGGTGAACTCGTGCACGCAACTCAGCAGCAGCTCCGATGGTGCGCCGCCCTGGGTGAGCAGACTCTCCAGATGGTCGCCGAGCCGAATCCCCTCGAGCCGGGTGACATTGCTCGACAGATGGGTCCAGCTACGCGATTCCACCGGGTGTGCCCTATTGCGCGGCCGGCTGTTCCGGCGGCGTCGTGCCGGCGGCCGGCGCGCCAGCCGCCGCCTGTCCCTGGATCGTCCCGGTGGCCAGCCCGAAACCGTCGACGAGCTGCTTCATCACCGTCGCGTTTGGCGACTCGCTCTCGGTAAACGTGAACTTGACGAGCCGTTCCACCTCGGAGCCATCGGCGTGCAGCACCTTGGCGCGCACTTCCAGCTGCTGCTTGCGGCGGTGTTTCAGGATCCAAGCCGCCAAGGCAAGCAGCACCGGCTGGGCGACGACCAGCGCCAGCGCAATTGTTCCCGGCTCGCCGTACCGGTCACCGGTAATCGGCTCTGGCCGCAGGCCGGCCGACTTGTCGTCCAACGCGCCCATGATGTCCTGTACGTCGACGTTGTCGACGTCGAGAAGTGTGAGCTTCACGGCAGATGGTTGGCCCATGGCCGTACGGTAGCGGATGACCGCCTCCCGGGGTGACCCGCGATGCCGCTCGATCAAGTGCAGGGCCGCCGCGTCGATGATCAGGGAATAGTGCACGTTCGAATACATACACTCCACCAGTACGCACCGCCGTAGAGACCACGCGCGACGCCTGCCGAGTACGGCCTGGAGCGCGGAGGCAGCCACGTCGGCCTGCAAAGATCTGAGGCTGATCTCCGGCTAAGCTATCCAGGACATCCGATCGGCCGATCGGTCCGCTTTCCCCGGGAATAGTTCCATGGACCCGGCGAGTTTCCAACGGTTCGGCAGGGGAGCAGATGCGGGAAGAGATGTCCGACTACGAAACCAAAGCCTGGTCCAGTCTGCTCGACCTCGAACGGAAGCGCCGGAACGGCGTGAAAGCACGTGCGGCAGACAAGGTCTCAGCAGTCGTCAAGCGAGCCGGCGAGCACATCAAGAAGGTTCCCAGCGCAGAGCTGGCCCTGGAGGTCGGTGACGAGACCATCGTCAAGGCGATCGAAGGCTTGCTCAAATCCGTCTTCCTGCCCGCAATGCATTCGCCGTCGCTAGACAAGAGGGTCGAGGAGCTGCGCCGCAAACACCAAGATCTGGACAGGGCGTCGCCGTTCACTTCACTTGACCTTAAGGACCTCGACAAAGGTCGCCCCGCGTTCGCGATCCCGTTCATCGGAATGGCCGAGTCCGCTGTCACCTCCCTCGCGATCACAGGACTCAGGGTTGGCAAGAACGTCAGCGACGGCCCGTCCGCGGAGGTCGTCCTCGGGGCGGTGGTAACAGACGTGGGAGCCGCGCTTGCTCTCCTAGGCCGTGCTGTGGGAGAGGTCGCCGTCCACTACGGGTACGACCCACGCGAGCCCGAAGAGGAGTTGTTCCTCATGGGAGCCCTGAATTACACCATGGCATCCACGGCCACGAGTAAGACAGCTGCCCTCGCGAGCCTGTCCCGCCTCACCCAGAGTATGACGCGCCGGGCAACCTGGAACGAGTTGCGCCGGGACTCCCTCGTACAGATCCTTCTGCGAGTTTTCGGCGCGCTCGGGCTGAAGCTCACCAAAGCACAATTGGCCAGACTCCTGCCGAGAGTCGGTGTCCTCCTCACCGCGGGTCTCAGCTTCAACCTGCTCCACTCGACCATCGACGACGCGACGCGCCTCTACCGTGCCCGCTACCTGGCCGAGAAGCACGGGCTTTCGCTGGACGAATGGATCACCGCCCGGAACGGGAGCCCGGTGACCCCGTTGACGCGACGGTGGTCGAGATCGATGGCGCGCTTCGTGAGATCACAGCGTCCTAATCACATGGCCGACTCCTCGCGGTCGCGGACCGCGCAGCTCTTACTTCAGTTGTCGCGGGGCATTGTTGCAGCAACGCCTTTGGTGACGTGGCAACGAGATCGGGTGGCTGATCGATGGATTCCACTTTGGTTAAGCGTGCCGTTGCCTGATCGACGGGTTGGCCCGAGCGTGTCTTTCAAGATCCCGTTCGAGTTCGACTGCCAGGCTCAGTGTCTCTGGAGATGGTTCTTCGTCGATCGCGTCCAATGCGACTCGTAGCTGGTGAAGCCTGGTTCGGACACCTACGATCTCGCCGGCGGCGGCGTGGGCTCGCATGGCGCGTCGCGCGATGTCTTCGTTGACGGGGTCGAGGTCCGCGGCGGCTTGATAGAGCTGGGCGGCTTGTTGTGGGTCGTCGCTGTGGATGAGGTCGGCGAAGTGGATGCGGGCTCGGATACCTTGTCGGCGGGCGTGTTCGCGGGGTTGGTCGAGCCAGTCGTAGTCGTGGTTTTCGGCGAGCAGCCCGGTGTGCGCGTCGATGGCGCGGCGCAGCGCGGCAGCACGGGTGGCCGGGTCGGTGGTGGCGGCGGCGTCGCGGAGGGCGTCGTCGAGATGCCAGAGGTCGACGTCGACGATCGCGGGGTTGAGGTGGTAGCGGCTGCCGGAGTTGATGATCGGCTGGATCGGTTTCTGGCTAGGTTGCCGCTTGTCTTTGATGTTCGTGTAGTCGTCGGCGGCATCGCGGATGCGTCGGCGTAGGTCGGCGGTTTCGGTGGAGAGTCGTTCGCCGGCGCGGCGGACGGTGGCGGTGGGCCACATGATTTCCATGATGTCTGTGAGGTCGGCGCCGTTGCGGTGGACGGCCAGGTAGACCAGTAGTTCGCGGGAATGTTGCCGCAGCCCGGTGTCGGTGCTGCCGTCTGCGTGGTGGACGGCTGGTTCGCCGAGGACCTGGACGCGGACCGGCAGCCGCGGGCCGGCCGCGGTGACCGGGGCAGCCTCCGCCGGTGGCGGGTCCGGGCTCGCCGCGGACGGATCCGGCTGCATCAGGGTGGAGTCGGCGACTGATACTGGAGTATCGGAGTCAAGCTCAAATGTCGCTTTCTGGGCCGGCTGGTCGGCGAAGGGCACATCAGGTTCGCGGTCGTCCTCGATGTCCGCTGGGTCGTGCGATGGAGTGTCCCTTTCGCTGGCCGGCTTGCTCGTGGTCTGGGTCGGGGTGTGGACGTCGGGTTCGGTGATCGGGGTGGGGGTTGGTTGGCCGGTGTGGGTTTCGTGGAACATGGTGAGCAGTTGGATGGTGGTGGGGATGTCCAGCACGGTCAGTCGTTGCTCGCCGCTGGTGGCGCCGTCGCCGCGGACGGTGCGGCGGTCGGTGTCGGGCCAGTCGCCGAGCAGGACGGCGTTGATGTGCAGCGGTGCGCCGAGTTGGAGGGTGGTGGCGAGGCGGGCGTGCCCGTCGCTGCCGGGCTCGTCGGCGATGAGTAGGACGGGCGGCATTGGTGGGTGGTACGGGTCGGCGTCGTGCATCTGGTCCGGGTCTTCGGCGTCGTAGTCCTGCAGGGTCCGGCGGCGTTCGATGAGCGTCTCCTCGATGAGCGTCAGCGCCTCGGGCAGGGTGGCGGTGACGTGCAGTCGCGGTGTGGCCTGGACGTGGACCGCGTGGGCCCCGAGCAGGGTAGTGAGGGCGTCCGCGGGGATGACAACCTGACCGCGGGCGTCCGGGTCGTCGGGGCTGCCGGAGCAGAGCGTCGCGACCAACAGGCCCCGGGCCGCCGCTTGGGCGCCGGGGCCGTCCAGGGCGAGCCCTTCGGCGGGCAGCGGGTCGCCCAGGCCGGCGAGTTGGGCGCCGGTCTGGCCGATCGCAGGCAGCGGCGGGCGCTCGGAGTCGAGGGTGGTTGTGTATTGCGCGACGGTGGGCTGTTCGGGCCGGTCGGGGTGGAGGAGATCGGGTGCTTGTTCGCGGACGGCGCGGCGGAGTCGGGGCACGACCGGCGGTGGCGGGAGAAGGTCGTCGGCGTCGTCGTCGCCCGTGTGCAGGGGGCGGGGCACGTAGCGGTGGCGGCGGCGCAGCCAGAGCAGGGTGACCGCGGCGAGTAGGGCCGCGGCGAGTGGGATGCTGACCCAGCCACCGGGGATGGTGGCTCCGGTGCGGGAGCGCTGCGGCGCGTCGGTGCGGTCGTTGGAATCCGCGGGCGTTGGCTGGCCGCTGTCGTCGGTGGCGGTTGTCGGGGTTGCGGAGGTCGCAGGGGCTGTCGTGGACGGGTCGATATCGGTGTTCGGTGTGGTGGTTGGCGCGGCGGACGGCGTGACGCTCGGGCCGCCTGCGGTGCCTGGTAGTGGCGTGGCGTTCGGCCCGGTCGTTGTGGGTGCGCCGCCTGGGTCCTGCTCAGAGGCGGGGCCGTTGTTCGGTGTGGTGGGGCCGGCGACGAGGCTGCCGGTGGCGTGGGCCTGCGGTCCGTGGTCGTAGGCGCCGGGTGGCAGGATGAGTCGCCAGCCTGGCTCGATGTGGTCGGGGCCGTGGATACCCGAGGTGTTGGGGATGAGGTCCGGGTTGTGGCGTTGGATGTCGGGATACCGGTCGAACGCGCCGAGGTAACGCTGGGCGATCCAGCCGAGCCAGTCTCCGTGACGTACTTCGTAGACGGCCGGCTGCCCTGCCGCATCTGGCGTCTGCGTCTCTGCATTGGGGAGGGCGACAGTTGCCAGGATGACCGGAGAGCTTTCCGGCACAGAGGTGATCGTTGCTGCGGTGGGCAGCGACCCCGCGGTGGGGACGGTCGCGGTGGTTACTGTAGCGGCAGTCACGTGGGTGGTGGCGGCAGCGGCGGGTGCGGCTTGCCCGGCGACGGTGAGGACCGGGGAGGCGGTCAGGACGCTGGCCACGACGCCGGTGACCAGCCAGCTGGCGAGGTGTTGCAGCGGTGCGATGGGGCCTAGCCGCGGGCGGGGGATGCCGCGGGCGGTGGCGATCACCTCGACGATGAGGCTGACCACGAACGCGACCCAAATGATCCAGAGGGCGTCGGCGAGCAGGTCGAGGACCAGGCCGTCGGTGACCGGGGTTGTTAGGAGGTGGTTGATCTGGTTGACGCTGGGTGGGGTGCGGGGCAGCGGCGAGCCGATCTGGGTGAGCAGCCCGGCGGGAATGCCGACGAGGATGGCGGCGAGGATGAGCGTCTTGACCAGCCACCCGAGCAGCTGGCCGATCCATCCGGCGACGCGGGATATCCACCGCATCCGCGAGCACCTCGTTCTGCGCTTTTCCGTGGGCGTGTGTCTAGGGCCCGGTTTGGGCTATGGCCTGGGCTGTCGCGGAGACCGGGATGGTGGTGATGCCGAGGACCTGGATGATCAGTGTGGGCTGGTTGCGGGTCACGGTGACGGTGACCTGCTGGGTTGTGGCGGTCGCGGTTCCGGTGACCTCGGCGTGGCCGAGGAATTGCTGCGCGGCAGCCTGTGCCCGCGCGGGGTCGAGGCGGACCACGCCCTGATTGCGTAGTGCGGCGAGGTCGATCTGGTTGGCGCCGGCACGGGCCGCTTCCTGGGCCAGGTCGAGGGCTTTCATGTGCGCGACCATCGCGTTGCCCCCGTCGAGGACAGCGCCGCCGAGCAGCAGCAACACCACGACGATGGCCATGGCCCAGATCGTTCCCGAGCCGTTGTCGGGCCGGCGTCGGATCAGCGCGGCTCGCAGTGTTGCGGCATGTCGGCGTGCGACTTTCATGGGGTACCTGCCACGTCGCGGTAACTGTCGACCACGGCGTAGGCCGTGCTCGATCCGGACACCGTGCCGGGCAGACCCAGACCGATCAGGTCCGAGGTGGCCATGCGGCAGGTCACGGTCACCCCGACCTGCCCACCGGGGCCGAACGCCGCGGTGTCGACGGTGACGGTCAGGGTGGCGCAGGTGTGATGGTGACTGGCCAGGTTCGCGGCGGCGGTCTGTTGCGCGGTGTCGACTGCTTCCTGGGGGCTTCGGGCCAGGGACGCGGCCCGGGCCGCGGCCGAGGCGGTGGAGTTGATATCCATGTTGGTGCCGACGACCCGTTGGCACAGGATGATGAACAGCACCATCAGCGCCGTGAGAGGCAGCACGACCTTGGCGGTTTCCAGCGTGGCCGATCCGCGATCCGGGCTCTGGCGAACGCGATGGATCCATCCGTTGAGGATCAGTCTGAGGCGGGCAGTCATGGTGGTGGCCTGTTCTGGTCAGGGGTTCAGGGTCTCGACCGGACCGGTAGCGGTGACCCCGACGGGCAAGGCAAGGAACGGCACTACCGTGGCTGCGGTCCCGCTGACCGTGACGGTGGCGGTCGCCGCGCCGCGATCGGCCTGCACCTGGACGCCGGTCAGCAGGCTCCCGTCCAGCCACCCGATCACCGTGATGGCGTCGGTCCGCCCGGCGTCGGCGGTGCCGCCCTGGACGCGGGTGGTTTGCAGGGCGTGGTTGGCGGCGTAGTAGCACGCCAGCTCGGCCAGCCCCCAGACCGCCACCTGCACGCCGAGCAGGAGGGACAGCAGCCAGACGCTGGTCTGCATCACGGTTTCCAGGGTGGTTGACCCCCGGTCCGGCTCCCACCGCAGTCGGCGGCGTCCGCGCCGCTCCGTGCGTGCGCGGGTCATGGTGTGGCTGCCGTTTGCGGGTACCGGTGTCCGTTCAGCTTTTGCAGCCCGGGTTCGTCGGGGTGGCTGGTGGGGTCGGCGGCAATCCGGTGGGCGGTGTGGGCGTCGCGGTAGCGGCGTGCGGCCTTGCGGCCCAGACCGGTGGCGTCGTCGGCGCGACCAGCGGCGCGTGCCAGATCCGCCCCGGTGGGCTCCTGTCCGACGGCGATACCGGCCCGCCAGGTTTCGTACATGACGGCGTCCTCCTCGGATACCGGCTCGTAGGCGGCCGTCTGGTCAGTCGCCGGGTGGTTGGTCCCGGCCGGGGGCACGGGGGGACCCCCGACCGGGACGTCGAGCGCAGTCGTCGTCGACGCCGCTAGCTTCAGCACTGGCGTCGGCGTCTCTGCCCGAGCCGTGGGTTCGCCTGCCTCCGCTGGTTCGCCCGGCCGGAATGGCTCGTCGACGGGCCCAACCGCATTCGTGCTGGAGTGTTGGTCCGGGTCGGCGGGTGTCATCCCCGGTGGGACGCTCGCGGCAAGGGTGTGCGCTGTGTCGTTGGCGTCCGGCTCGGCCGTTGGCGCCGCGACCGGCTGCTGTAGGCCACCGGTTGCGGCGCGGTGGGCACGTCGTACAGCGAGGTCAGCGGAACGCTGGGCAGCGCGGCGCCGGGTTCGGCGGGTGCCGGTGGTGGTTTCGTAGACGTCTTGAGCGGTGTCGTGCCACAGCCGCGCCCATTCGCGTGCCAGGTCCGCCTCACGCAGCCCATACTCGACGGCGAGCAGCCAGGCCCGTAACGTCAGCCGGGGCTGAACCAGCCAGCGCACGGCCCGGAATTTCGCGGTGGGGCCGTCGATCAGGCCGCTGGCGCGGCGCGCGGCTCGGTACCGGTCGCGGAGCTTGAGCAGCCACAGCACGAACGTCAGGACGGTGGCGGCGGCGAAGATACGCCCGGCGCGGGAGCCGCCGTGGGTCAGGTTCGTCCAGGTGGCGAAACCGGTGACGGTTCCGGCCAGAAGCCACAGCAAAGCAGGGCTGTCACCGTCGCAGGCGCGCAGGTACCCACCCAGGATCAGGAAGATCGCCGCGATCTCCAGGATTGCGGGGACCAGGAACCGGCGTCCGTCAGTGATGTCCGCCGACTCGGCGTAGCCGATCTGCCCGCTGGAGGCCAGCACGGTGGCGCTGGCCGCGAGCAGCCAACCCAGCACGTCGTGCGCCCCGCGAGCGACCCGCAGGAACCGATCATCGGCCTGCCTGCTACCGCGCCCAACGGCCGCCAGCCCATGCTGTTCAACCGGCGGCTCGGAGCGTCCGTGCGCACTGTGTGACGTGCGAGTGTCCTGGGCGGATAGTTCGGTGAGCATGGCGCCCTGGTTCCTCCAGGCGGTCGTCGTGGGCGACTGGGAAGTATCTGGCTACAGGCCGAGGGTGGCCATGACGCTGGTGGCGTAGGTTTCGATGTCGTCTCTGAAGACACCGATGACAGCGCCGGCGATGACGATGATGCCGGCCGCCCACAGAATCTTGTCGGCGGTCTCCAGGCCAGCATCCGGCGAGCGGCGCAGCCGCCGCAGCCGGTCGGCGAGAGCAGAGTGCAGCCAGGTCGCTAGCCGCAGACTCGGCGAGATGCGCATGATGACAACTCCCTCAACTGGTTCGTCTAATGTGGAATGCGACGCATAGGCGACGGGTGTGCTGCGGGTTTGGAGCCAGCGCCGTGCGAGTGTCACGTGGTCTCCTTCGAAGGCATCGGGCGCCTCGCCGCTGGCTAGAGGCTGCTGCCGATCGACGCGATCGGCGGGTACAACAGGAAGATCAAGTAGGCGAGGCCGAGCAGCAGCAGCGGCACCGACATCCGGGAACTGGCTTTGTCCGCCTCGGTTTCGGCGCGGGCAGTGGCGGCTTGACGCATCGCGGCTGCCCGCGCGGCCAGCGAGGCGCGGATGCGGGCACCTTCGGTGCCGGCCAGGCCCATGGCGGCGGCCAGTTCAGCCAGCTCGACAACACCGGTCGCCTCGCCCAGTTCACCGAGATCCTGCCAGGGCGGGCGCCGCATGATCCGGGCGGCGGAGAGCACCTGGCGCAGCCGGTCCGCGGCGGGGCCGGTGCATACCGAAGAGGACTCGCCCAGCGCCTGTTCGACGCCGGCGCCGCGAGCCAGGCTGATGGTCAGCAGGGTCAACAGCATCGCGAGGGTGTGGCGCAGCTGGTCGCGGCGGCGCTGCGCCTGTTGGCGCAGCTGAGTGTCGGCCCACCGGAACCCGACGGCGCCACCGAACAGCGCCAGCCACAGTGGCACCTGTCCGGACAGGCCGGCCGCCGCCGCAGCCAGCGGGATGATGAGCGCACCGACCAGCACGGCGAGGGTCTGCTCGGCCAGATGCTGGGTGGGATCTTTCTGCATCGTCGCCAGGTCCAGAGCGACGCGGGGCCGGGGCAGGCCCAGCCAGCGGGCCGGGACGGCGACCGCTTCGTAGGCGCGGGCCCGACCGGCCGGGCGAGCCGGTGTCGGGCGGCGTAGCCCGTCCAGTACCCGGGCCAGGGGTGGCCGCGGCGGGCGCAGCCCGTAGGCGATGGCCGATACCCCAAGTCCGAACGTGGCCCCGGCTGCCAACGCGGCGATCATCGCTCACCTCCTCGTACGATCTGAGCTGCCGGCATCGATGAGAGCGCCACGTCGGCACTCAGATCGAGCAGTCTCGGTAGCTCCGCGGGGCGGGACAGCCGGTGCAGCCACCGGAATCCTGCGGCGAACAGCCCACCGACGACGGCGAGCACGACCTGCCCGGCCGTCGTGGAGTAGGGCTGCAGATAGCCGCGGTTGAACACGATGAGACCGACCGCCATGACCAGCGTGGTGATGATGACGATCCGCGCATCCGACGCCGCCTTGGCGCGGCCTTTCTCCACCCGGCGGGCGGCGGCAACCTCCTCCCGGGCCGCCTCGGCGAGCAGGTTGAGCGGCTCGGTCAGCCGGCCGGTTCCCTCGCTCGCGGCGAGGATCAGCGCCGCCACAACGGTGTCGGCGACCGGGTCGCTCAGATCGGCGGCGAACCCGCGCAGCGCGGCCGGCAACGGCACCCCGCCACGCAGCGCCACCGACAAAGCCTGCACCTCGGGGCGGATCGCGGCGGGGGGATTACGCGCGGTGGCGATGATCGTCTGCTCCACCCCGGCCGCACCGGCCAGGGTCGCAACCAATGATTCAGTCCAGGCGGCGATCGCGTCCAGCCGCTCCAGGCGGCGCTGGCGGACCCGCTCCGCGCCCAGCAGCATCCCCGGCAGCGTCCACACCGCCAAGCCTGCCAGCAGCGCCCCGACCGGCCAGCGGGTCACCAACCCCACCAGCGCCGCCGCGGCCACCGCGGTGGCGACCTGAACCGGCCCGCGGCTTCGCACCCACTGCATCACCCGACCCTGCCCCATGGCTGCGACCGGCCGCGGCGCACGCCGCAGCCCGTCCGCCACGAGCAGCACACCCAACCCGACCACGGCCCCGCACAGCATGCCCAGCATGCTCACCACCGGTCCGCATCCGGCAGGGCCGGGTCGAACCCGACCGCGGCAAGCCGGTCCAAGGTGTCCGCGCTGAGCTGGCTGTAGGGCAACGCCCGCTTGTCCGGGCCTGGGCGGTAGATCTCGTTGGAGACGATCTGATCCCCGTCACTGCCCAGCACCTCGCGGATCGAGGAGACCACCCGGCGGCCGCCGGAGGGCTCCAGATGCACCACGAAGTGCACCGCCGAGGCCATCGCGGCCACCGCCGCCTCCCGCGGATACCGTGCTGGGGGCTCCATCGCGTAGGTGACCAGCTTCAGCAGCGCCTGACCGGACGAGGACGCGTGGATGGTGCACATCGACCCGTCGACGCCCATCGACATGGCCTTGAACATCCAGACCACTTCGGCGCCACGGGCCTCGCCGACCACGACCACATCCGGCGTCATCCGCAAACTGGCCCGCAGCGCCCGGCTCATGTCCCATTCCCCGGCACCCTCACTGTTGGCCTGCCGGGTCTGGATCCGGACCAGATCCGGGTGCCGGTCGCCGTCGACGAGCAACTCCCGGGTGTCTTCCACGACGATGATGCGCCGCTGCGGCGGGATCGCGTCGATCAACGCGGTCAGCAGCGTGGTCTTCCCGACGGCCGGGCCGCCGGATACCACGATGTTGCGGCGGGCCTCCACCAGTGCGCGCAGAAACCGCGCCATCGTCGGCGTCAGCGTGTACTTGAAGGTCACCAACTCGTCGAGGGTGTCGCTCCTGGCCGGGAACAGCCGGATGGACACGCTGGTACGGTCGGTGACATCCATCAGCGCATGCAGCCGACCCCCACCGGCGAGCTGCACTGACAGTTCCGGTTCGGCGGCGTCGAAGCGGCGGTAGTGGCTGCCCCGGCGTCCGGCCGCGACGCCTTCCTCGCGGATCAGTGCCTGCAACTCCGCCTCGGAGGCGGCCACCGGCCCGACCCGAACCTTGGTGCCGTCGCGCCGCTGCACCCACACGTTGTCGTGGCCGTTGATGTTGATGGTCTCGATGCCTTCGTCATCCAACAGCCGCTGCAGGCCTGCGGAGCCGGTGAAGGTGTCCAGCAGCGTTTGCCGCACCCGGGCCAGGGTGGATTCGGGCAGCACACCTCGGCCGGCGCGCACCAGCTGCCGCCCGTAGCCGACCAGGGCCGTGACGATGGCCTGCTCGACAAGCTCCCGATACTGCGTCGCGGTCAGCTGCCCCGCATCGTGCACTCCACCGAGCCGGCGTTCCAACTCCGGCCGCAGCACCGCGACCGTCTCCCGGACATCCGCGTCAACGCCCGCGTCAGCGTCGGGCCGTGGTAGCACCTCGGTCATGACCTATCCGCCTCCAGCGGCGAACGCAACTGCGCAGCCCGCATCACCGGCGAGGCCGGCGGCACTGGTGATCCGGGCTGCTCGGTCAAGGACGCCGCTAGACCCCGGGCCGCGCGCAGCAGCTCGGTACGGGTCCAACCCCACCCGGCCGGAGCCCGACCGGCCAGGACCGCCGCACCCCGACGGTCGTCAGGGATCACCCCGGCCACCGGAAGCCGCACGGCATCAACGATCTCCCGCACCGAGTACGGGGGCGTCCCGCGCAGCACCAACCGGACCGGGGCGCGCATACCCGGAAGCGTCAGCAACCTGTCCCGGCGCACCCGCACCGCGTCCAACCCCTCCACCGTCGCGTGCGCGACCAGGAGCAGCACGTCTGCTCCGACAGCCAGTGGCAGCGCCGGCGACGTCCAGCCCAACCGGCCCACATCGACCAGCACCAGGCGGTGCTCAGCAGCACGACGCAGCACGTCCAGCCCGGTACCGGCCACCATGCTCACGACCAGATCCGACTCGCCCCGCCTGGCGCCGTCGCCGCGACCATCGGCAGACGAGCCCCGGTACTCGTCGGCCGGGCCGAACACCACCCGCACCCCCAACGGGTCCAGCCGCCGGGCATACGCGGCCAGGTCCAGGTCCCGACTACCGGTGGCGGTGTCCGCAGCCAGATCCGACAATCCCGGCTCACCGAGCACACCATGCCGAGCCTGCAGATCTCCACCGGACGGGTCGGCTTCCACGACCACCGAGTCCGGCAGCGGGGAGCGGGCCGCCAGGGCTACGGCCAGACTCGTCACCCCCGGAGCGCCCTTGAACGAGCCGATCACCACCAGCATGACGCCGGTCACCCGCCCTGCTCGACCAGGGACACATCCCCAGAAGCGCTCACGATTCGTGCCGCATCTGGCGAGGCGACCAGCAGCGACACCACCACGCCGCCGGTGCCGTCCGGGGCGCCCACCGACACCACTGCCGCGAACGCCTGCACGACCTCCACTGGCGTGGCGCTGGATGAGTTCGCCGAACCCACGCCCGACGCTGAGGGAACCACCAACACCAGCACCTGAGCCCCGGCCGCCAAACCAGTCGGCGCGTGACCCGCCTTCACCGGCACCGCGATCAGGCTCTGCCCCGCCGGCGGCCACGCCGCCGGACCCAGCATCGCCTGCGACAAGAGCGTGTGGGCGGCAAGCGGCTGACGCACCGTGCGGCCCACCACCGAGGAGCGTTGCGAATCCGGCAGCGCACCCAACGCCGGGTCCGACACGATCCGCACCACCATCAGATCCGCGTCCGTGAGCACATGCCCGACGGGTACCGACCCCGCCACCGCCAGCACCGGCGTGCGCGGATCGACCCGCACCGAGGTCACGTAGAACAACAACGCACCCGCCAGTACGAGCAGCACCCCGACAAGGACGAACCGGGGGCTGCGCGTCCGCTGCAGCCCACCGGCCAGCGGGGCCGTGGGCACCCCGGACGGGTCGAGAACCGCTCCGGCCGGACGCCCGTTGGCATTGAGCAACGTCATTTCTCACACCCCGTTCGTGTTCAACGCGCCGGCTTCCTGCACGGGCACAGCGATCGATGCGGTCGTCGTCAGCGCGGGAACCGTCCCGGTCTGCCCACCGCCGGCCCACGAAATCTCCCAGGTCACCGTCGCGGTCAACGTGTAGGAACCGGCTGCGGAGTAGCTGTGCGAGCACGACGAGCTCTTCGCCGGATCGTTGTTCGGCGTCCATGCCTGGCCCGGTCCACGGCAGGTCACCGTCGTGCCGTCACCGGTCACCCAGGTCACCGAGGTGGCTCTTGCCGTCGCGGTCACCGAAACACCACCGGCTGACGCGGTGGCTGTGCGGGTGCCCCACGTCGAGGAGTCCACCCACATCCAGGTCGGCACACGAACCAGCTGAGCCGCTGGTGGGGTCGGGTTGATCCGGATCAATGGCGACGGCATCCGTAGGGCCTTCACTGCCTCGTGTGCCAGCAGTTCCACAGCCGGCCCGTTGGCGAAGAGCTTGAATATGGTGATCGGCCAGTAGTTCTCCGCCGGATTTCCGCACGAGCCCACGTACCACTGCGCTGGCGGCGTCGGCGTACCACCCACCGCGATCGCCGTCGCCAAATCGTCGCCGGTCGCCAGCTGATACCAGCAGCCGTCGCCACCCCACCAACCTCTGCCCGGCACGTAACAGGGCACCGGATCACCCACATTGGTTCTACAGGTGCCCGTTGTTGACGTGCCGTCCTGTCCCGGGGAACCCGGAGCCGTGACCGTGATCTCGCAACTTGTGGGGTCCTCGGTGCAGTTTCCTACCGGGTCGCCCACACCAGCCCACGCTGGAGTCCCGAGCAGCAATACTGCTGAGGCGAGCACCAGTGGGAGGAGGCGGCGGGTAGCTCTCAACATGTGCCGGGATCTCGCAATCCGTATACGGTCACCTTCCAGCTCCCGTCTGCCTGAAGCACCACCGTCGCGGTACACAGCCGGCGGCCGCCGGCTGTGTCGTGGTATGTCGATCCCGGCCCTACCCGCACCAAGTGCGTAGCGCTGTCGTCGAAGCAATCCTTGATGCCGACCTTCGTCGGCGTAGACGCCGGAGAGATCTCGACGACCTGCGGCGAGAGCCGGATCTGGCCTGTGCCCTTCAAGCGCTGGTCTTTGACCGACTGCAGCCCCTTCACCAAATCCTGAAGAGCGCTACCCGTCGCGTACTGCCGCAGATCCGGACTGTTCGGATCCGGGACCTGCACCGCCGCGTCATACGCGTCCCACATCCCACGGTAGGTGGCGACTGCGGCCTGGACAGCGGATGCGCTACTGGCAGAGGGCGACGGGGATGTGGGCACGCCCGACAGAGAGATAGACGGCCTATCACGCGCCGACGACGGGGGTGAGCCGGCGGCGCAGCCCGTCGCCGTCAAGGTCGTAGCTACTACCACAGCTGCCATGCGCCCGTTCACGAGCCGCATCGAGGTCATAGAAAGTCCTCCCCGCGAATGACCGAAATAACTCATACCCCATGTTCGTCTGTCTCTGCTACGAGCAGTTATGACGCGCATACTGCACGCGCATAGTGCGCGTTGACTCAGGCGAGCAAGTCGAGTGCGAATGCCCGCTTAACCGGTTGCCGGCATTAGTGACTAACGATGTCGAGCCGGCCCACGTCAGTGGCGGTCTTGTCGCTGCCCATCTGACTGTGGCCGTCCGAGAGACCTGACTCATGAGGGAGCACATCGCAAGAACCTCAATTAGGGCGCCTCGGTCATATGGGGCGCCGTCGATGGTCATCTATCCACAGGTATCGTGAAGACCTTGACACACTCCGTGCTGACCGATGAAGTGGAGCTTTCCCAACCGAATCCCCCATTCACGGACTGAAGGGTGAGGTCGCGTCGTGGTGCCAGCGGCGGATGACGTACCGGAAATCGACTGTCTGGAAGAGATCAACGGCCTGGTCTTCCACATGTGGGATGCGGCAATATTGCACTGTCTCCTCACCACAGAGCATCCGATGCGATACAGCGACATTGGAGCTGCTGTCGACCAGCACCGCCAACGACGCCGACGAAGCGACAGCGACCTAACCCGCTCGCTGGGTCGGCTGCGCAGGTCCGGCCTTGTTCACGCGAGCGACTCGGGCAACCGTCGCGGCCGCCTGTACAAGTTGACTCCGAGTGGACGCGAGAGGGCGATCAAGATAGGCGCGCTCATCGGGCTGATGGAGACGACTGCATGGACGGCGGAGCTGGCACACGTCCGACAACAAGCTGCAGCCGCTGACTTGGAAGGCCAACAACGGTCTGGGGAAGTCCACGTAGACCCAGTCTCTACTGGCGCAGGGAGCCGGGAGGAACTACGAGGGCGTCCAGCAGCCACCGACTTTAAGCGGGCTAACCAGCGGCGATCGCGAGCACCTCAGCGGGAGGCTATGATTTCGGCGGTTCAAGCCGAGGACGTCGCCAACGCGGCGACATCATTTTTGAAAGGCTCCCACGTGAATAGTCCGCAAGGCGAGTCTGTTGGCAATTTGCGGATCGACACTACGATCGCCCACCCGGCCCGGCGCTACGACTACTTCCTCGGCGGTAAGGACAACTTTGCTGCTGACCGGGCGTCTGGCGACCGTATCCTCGCTGCGTTCCCGACCGCCCGTACCGCAGCCATGGAGAACCGTCGCTTCATGCATCGGGCCGCAAGGTACCTGGCCGGGCAGGCCGGGATCGGCCAGTTCCTCGACATCGGCACCGGCATCCCAACCAGCCCCAACCTCCACGAGGTCGTACAAGACATCGCAGCGCAAAGCCGGGTGGTCTACGTGGACAACGACCCCATCGTCCTAGCCCACGCCCGCGCTCTATTGACCAGCGCGCCCGAGGGTGCCACAGCCTACGTCGATGCCGATCTACGCCGGCCGAACGACATCCTGACCCACCCCGACCTTCGCCGCACCATCGATCTGTCCCGCCCGGTCGCCCTGACGCTGATCGCCGTACTTCACTTCATTCCCGAATCAGACAACCCGCGGGAACTCATCGCGCCGCTGATCCACGCCCTCGCCCCGGGTAGCTATCTGACTCTGTCCCACATGACCTATGACTTCTTGCCGCCAGCGGCGGCGGTCGAGGCCAACCAGGTAGTCAACGCAGAGGCGTTCCACGCTCGCTCGAAGGCAGAGTTTGCGACATTCTTCGACGGGCTCGAACTCGTGGACCCCGGCATTCAGTTGGTGTCCGAGTGGCGGTCGGAGGACGAGCCGGAATCCCGGCCCGCCCCCATCGAAGTCGGTTGCTACGGCGCCGTAGCGCGGGTTCCATGACCCACTGACTCAGTCGCACTGGTCTTCGGCGGCGACGATACTTCGCCCGTGGGAACCAGTCGAGGTGACCTTACCGATCTCCCCACGTTGTCAATACCGCACGGACGACTTCATCCCGATCCTCGGACGATCGCCAGTGAACGGTGGTCCGACTCAACCCTGTCTGTTGCGATGGATGTTCGGCTCCGAAGGCATCGATGACCAGGCTTGGTCCGACCGATCACGATGTCGACGCGCAGCGCGTCGGCAACCTGCTTCCAGCGTGGCTCATCGCTCATCGCATTGATCATCAGCACATACCTACGTTCGAAAGGTTGGCGGATCGATTGCAGCCGCAGCCGACTACCGCCCCCGACGTGTAGGCCGCCGCTGGCGCGTCGCGTCTCGGCTGGCTGGCTGGTCAACGAGCCACGATGCAACGACGACCCGTCGGCCCGGTACGTCCCCGAAGGACGGTAGATCCCAGTCGTCACGCTCGACGATCTCGAACACCTGTGCGATTCTGGTCGCCGTGGAGCGACGGCGCAGGCATTGGTGGAACGGCAAGTGGGGACGCATCGCCAGACGGGACGTCTTCCTGAGCCTTGATGATGAGACCGGGCTGTGGTGGGTGGAGGCCCGTGAAGGCGGGTCCGAGGGCACGCCGATCCGCCGGAAGTTCGACTGCGAGCCGGACGCCGTACGACACGTCGGCCTACTGACCCGCGACTCGACGATCGACAACTGGCGCGAGATGCCGACAGGCTGACTCATGCGGCTGGAACGGCAACTCCTGGCCGAGGGCGCCTATCTGATCACGAGCGTGAGGGCTCGGCTCGCGGGCTTTCTCGTGCGGCAACATCGAGTGGAGCAAGCATGGGTCGCGGTCTGGAAAGGGTGAGATGGGCGCCTATTTCCGGAACGCGCCGCTCCGGCAGCACGCGGCTCGGAGCCTGGCCCCACCACGTGCGAACGATGACGTTCCTCCGGCGCTACCGCGGCCCGTCGGCGCAGCTGTTGCCCCGCCGCCGCCCGGCCACGACCTCGACGGGACGCCCGACCCGCCTCCACCATCCCTACACCGGCGGCCGCCCTCAACGTGGAGCGGGTCGTGTGTATCAACGGCGGCATCCAAGTCGCCGGGCAAAGGATCCAAGTGGGCAATGTCCATGCCCCGCAAACTCGTGCCCGTGTCCTTGGATGACCACACCGTCACCGGCCATGACAACAACGTCCCAATTAAGGCCGTCCCCCGGCGCAGCACCGCCAACCTCAACCGCACCAAAGCCCACCACGAGCAGACGAGACGAACATGACCAGGCGCGCTCACCAGTCGGCCAGGCCGCGAGATGTGTCGACGGGGCTCACTTCGTGATTGCCGCGAGCAGGGTCGCGGCGATGTGGTCTGCGGCCTGTGGCGGGATTCCACCGTGGCTATCGGAGCCGGCGGTGCTGCGGGCAGCGTCGACGAGTCGGGTAAGCTCAGCCCCGAGTTCCTGTGCCCTGGCCCGGGACAGTTCGATGCCAAGCCACCGCATCCATTCTGCGATATTTTCGGCCTCGTACTGCTCAAGCCACGGCCTCGCGGGATCCGACTCGGACAACAACCTGATCGCGGCCGACAACCGGGCATGCGGCGAGTCGTGACCATCGAGGACAAGACCTCGCTCGTTCGACCCCGGCAACGATTCGGGCTGCGCCGTGAGGACGTTGAACAACGCAGGTCCATCAATCGACGGGATTGCCCGTACCTCAGTCCCGATGCCGAGTCCCACATTCACGCGAGACGCGTGACCAGGGTCGTCAACCAGCACGACCACCCGTTGGACTCCGGTCTGTTCGATCCGCAGGGTCCACCGCCCGAGCCGTTCGATGTCGCCCACACAGATCGTGTAGTCATCAAGATCGAGTTTGCCGTCGAAGACGACCGTACCGACGAGCGGCATGGTGCGCGACCATACCGACACCCGCGTGTGAGCCCTCTGGCCGCGCGTGCGGACCTCCACATGTCGCCCATCGGCGACGGCGGGCCCATCGCCCCGGTCGAGCTCGGGCCAGGACGTCGAACCGATGATTACGGAAGGATGGTTGGCGTAGACCTCGACCGCACCGGTCAGCAAGAATCCCTCCTTCGAGCTGGGTCGCACGGCGCGCCGGCGGCGCTGCAGCAGCAGTGATCCAATCTGCCCCTGGTTCTACCATTGCAGCACCACCTCTCAGTCGTGAGATCATGACCAGGGCGTCAAGCGTCAGGTGACGCCGTTTCGTCAAGCATCATCCGAGACCAGGCAGCTCCGTTCAGGCAATGACACTACGACCGAAGTTTGGTGACGCATGTTCCGGCCGCTTCTCTTCGATATTGACGGGACGCTGGTCGACTCGACCGAGGTGGTCACGACCGTGTGGCGCGAGGTGGCGGGTCGGTACGGAGCCGATGCGGATGCGATTCTCCGGGTATGTCATGGCCGCCGTGATGAGGATGTCGTGCCTGAGTTCTTCCCCGTGGAGTCGGCTGTGGCGGTCGTGCGGCAGATCGCCGAACTGGAGTTGGGTTATACGGGTCTTGTGAGGGCGATTCCTGGTGCCGTAGAGGTGCTGAGTCGTTTGGACGGGCAGCCTTGGGCGGCAGTGACGTCGGGATCGCGGCCGCTGATGACGGCGCGGCTGCAAGGAGCGGGCTTGCCAGTTCCTTCTGTTCTCGTGGCTGCCGAGGATGTGTGTGTTGGCAAGCCGGATCCGGAAGGGTACGTGCTGGCCGCGAGGCGGCTTGGGGTGGACGTGGCGTCGTGTGTGGTGGTCGAGGATTCGCCGGCGGGCGTGGCGGCGGGCAAGGCCGCGGGTGCAGTTGTGGTAGGGCTTTCCAGTACGCATGACGTAGATGCTCTGGCTGCTGCAGACGTGGTGATTGGACAGCTTGCCGCCCTTCCGGGGGTGGTAGAGAAGCTTCCGTCGTCATGAGTACCAGGTGCTCGGCCGGTGATCTGAGCGACCTATCCGCGGCGGTCAGCGCAGCTGGAGGCTACGGCGATCCGGGCACGTCCCTCATAACACTCCGCACGCCAGACGGGATTCATCGATGTTCGTAGTGTTCGTCACCGGCGTATCGGGTTCGGGCAAGTCGACGCTGGCCCGGACAATGGCCAGCTGGGGTCACCGGGCGGTCAGCACCGACGCGGACCCTCGACTGTGCTACTGGAGCGATTCGAGCGGCTGCCCAGTGCAGCGCCCAGCCGAGCCCGACGCGAGCTGGTTGACGATGCACGAGTGGCGTTGGAACCCGCGCCATCTCGACGAGATCATCGCCGACGCGGCCAACCAGAGCGATGATCCACTGTGGCTGTTCGGACAAGCCGCGAACGCCGCCGAGTTCGCTGACCGGTTCGACCTGACGATCCTGCTCGAGGTCGACCAGCAGACGATGATCACTCGGGTTCAAAACGCGTCACGCGGCAACGACTTCGGCCGGGTGGGCGACAGCCTCTCTATCGCGCTCGCCTCGTACATGCCCTTCGTCACGGCGTGGCGGCGACACGGCGCCGTCATTGTCGATGGCACTCTAGACGTCGAGACCGTCGCCGAGGAACTTCTGATGGCCGCCGCATCAGCAGTACTGCACAGACGCAAGCCCTCGGGCTGAACGCCTGCCGAACGGCATCTACGGGACGCGGTGGCCTGTGTTGTCAGGCATCGGAGTCGGTACAGACCGACGGCACCGGTCGCGTGGCCGTTCCCGCGACCAAGCGGCTCGTCGTCGGCGTGTTCGGAGAATGTGCGAGGCACGTGGCTGACTGTGACTCGACAACGGCCTAAGCGCCCCTGGGTAATGCCATGGTCTACCACTCAACCGGTGGTTGTCTCACAGATCGAGCGAAGAGAGGATCTCACACGCCAGGTCATCGCTGACTGCTGCGACGAACGTTTGGCGAGGGTTCATAGCATCGGCGATGTCCTCCAGGGAGTCGAGGCGATAGCCCAGGGGAACTGGCTTGCCAGTGAGATCCAATACAGGTGCCGCCGACGGCGTTGAGGATGTCGTGGCCCGGAGCGAGGTCCCAGATGGCGAACCCCTTCGCGAATTCGATGACCGCTTCGATGAACCCGGCTGCGACATGGCACAGGCTCAGCAAGCCGGAGTCCCCACCGACGTGTCCGTGGCTGTTGCCGTGCTCGTCCGGTTCGTCGAGCGCCTGAATCAGGCTGGTCTGCCGGCTCAACGGCAGGAAGCGCTCCGTGCCACGCATCAGGAAGTTCGTGACGAGTGACTGGGACAATCTCGTGGGAGAACGCTGGGTGAGTTGATGGTGCGCACCGTCGGCGGTGGTCGCGAACGCCTGGTCGTGCCCGTTGCCATCAGCAAGCCGCAACGTAAACCTCCTACAGGAGGTCAGGCTCAAGACGACCGACGAAGTCGCTGTAGCGGGCGGCGCCCTGTCCATACCCGTGCGCCACGGCCGAGCGTGAATTCCTCGCTGCTCGTATCGCGGAGGATCATCCGGCTGCTAATTCCCGCTCTCGGACAGATCGTTGAGCGCCTGAGTGATGAGGTTACGAGCAGCCTGCCCGTACACCGCAGACCGCGCCAACCCCTCGAATGCCTTCGAGTAGAGGGCGATCTCGCGAGGTTGAGTGACGGTCAGCTCGGCGGTGTAGGTTTCGATCCGGACCATGCGTTGGTCGAAGATGTGGAACGCATGGATCGGCCAGACCTCGTACTCCGTTGCTGTGGGGATGATACCTAGCCGCAGTCGGGCCAAGGTTGATGCCTCAAGCACTCGTCCTAGCTGTCCCTGCAAAATCTGCACGTCGCCCAGCCGCGTTTTGAGCGCCTGCTCGCCGATGATGATGTGGATGCGGCGGATGCCAGCGTAGAGAGCATCTTGGCGATCGAGTCGAGTTTCGACGCTTTGCTCGACATCGTCGGGTATGCCATAGAAGCCGACCGCTGTGCTGACGATCTTCGTGGCGTACGCGGCGGTGTGGAGGAGCCCGGGGATCAGCAGCGGCTCATAGATGCGCAGGAGCTGCGCCTCATGCTCCCATTTGCGCTGGATCTCCTGGCGGCGTTTCGTGCCCGCGCGCAACATCCGGCGCCACTCGATGTACTGCGATTCGATGTTACGAAGCGTGGCGATCAGGTCGGGGACCTGGTCCTCGGCGCCGCAATGATGGCACCACGTACGCATGTCGTCGTCTGATGGATTCTGCCGTGCGGCTTCGAGCTTTGAGACCTTTGTGAAGTGCCATCCGGCGAGCGCGGCAAGCGCTCGCCCGGACAGCCCTGCATCTTTCCGGATCTCACGGAGTCTGGCGCCAAGAGCTTCCTTGGCTTCCTGCGCGGTACTGCTCAACGAAGGACGTAACGGTCGTGCGGGATACCGACTGCAAGAACTTCATCGCGGACGCGACAGCACTGGTCGATGCTCGCTTGATCGGTGACGAGCTTCGCCCCGAACGAACTCCCGTCGTCGGTGAACACATTGAAGGCGAGGGTCTTGTCGTCGAGCAGCCAGAAGTCGTGTTCGGGAAACTTGATGTGGTCGGTGACGCGCCGCGGCACCCAGTACAGATGCTCGCCTGCTGCGACGTTGAAGCGGGCCATGGCGTGCTCGAAGCGAACGTAGTCGGTGACCGGTTCTGTGACGACGCGCGCGCGGGAGACGGATTTGCCGGCTGCTGTTGCGGACTTGATCAGCTCGTGCCACTCACGAATCCAGGCGTAGTCGTCCGGCTCGTCGTTTAGCCACTTGCGGAAGGGCTCGGCCTCCTCGGTGACGGTGTACTCGTCCTGCATCTCTAGATGGAAGGCAGTGCGTGTGAAGTCGCGGAAGAGCTGGTTGAAATTCTCACCCGTCAACAGATCCATGCGTGCCTTCCTCTCGAACTTTGCCAACCAGAACCGCCATCTCATGGCCCGGCATGTTCATCTGCGCCAAAACGTTTGGGTCGGTCACCACTGTCCCGGAGAGACGGTAGGTGTGGAACGCCGTCTCGCGGAGCACCGCGTCAAGTCTCGTGCCCCTCTCCAGGAACGCGAGCAGTTTGCCTGGGATCTCCACGCTTTCTGCGTCACCTGGCACCTTCCAGCCCTGCACAACGTAGCTGTCTTGATCGGTAGCGAACAGCGTCGGCGAGCCGCCGTTCACCGTGTCCTTACCGAGGAATGTTAACTGCATGATCTTCCTCCCCCTGCATCCGTAGCGTGGTGTTGCCTGAATCTGATGTTTCCCGCCCGCACCCTGTCTGGTCAAGGCGCAAGGTCCTTGACTGTCGAAGCTGGCCGCTGAGAGTCGGAACGGGCTGTAGTCAACTCGTACATGTCGCTTCGAGCAACATCGAGCTACATGCTTGGTCATCGGCTGTGCGTAGCCCTACGGTCACGGCAGACGTACGCCGCTGATTTTGAAAGGGGCTTCGGCATGCCCTGGGGATACGCCCTTACTGCCTTGATCGCGATATTGCTCGGTTTCCTTGGAGGCATGCGGACGATCAAGGGATTGGCCGGCGGTGCGCCGTGTGGCGGCGCGCTGCACCGCGCCGAGTGCGCCGACCGAACCGTGCTGCTTTGGCGGTGCACTCCAAAAGCTGCCGCTCTGACGTGAACTGGCCGAGGGCAACAACAAAGCAGCCATCAATGAGCGGGCGACGCGTTGGCGACGGAGGGGGCCGGGATGGGTCGGGTGAGTGACACGCGAGCGTGGCCGAAGCGGCTGCGCTTGGCGGATGACTTCTGGTTCGTGGCGCATGATGACGCCAGCGGTAGATCCCGGCTCGGCACCATGGCTCTGGGCCTTGGGCTGGCGGGGGCGTTGATCGGCGAGCTTGTCTTGTCCGGATCCGTTGCAGTGAGTTCCGGCCGGGTTCTTGTGCTGAATGCGAGACCGCTGCGGGATCCGGATTGCCAGGCGATTGTGCAGCACATGCTCGCGGAGCCGCAACACGACGTGCGGACCTGGTTGTCGTACCTGAGTCACAGTGCGGAGGACACGGTGGCCGTGCGGCTGTTGCGGGCGGGTCTGGTTACGCGTGAGTCCCAGCGTCGAGTGTTCACGACCGCGATGGTGCACCGGCCGGTGGATATGTCGTTCGCGTTCTGGCGTTCGGCCCGGCTCAAACAGGTTCTGGCCGCTGGTCGAGTGCAGTCGGACCGGCAGGACGTCGTCCTGGCTGGGCTCGTCTTCTCCACGGGCCTGTTCCGCGCCGTGCTGCTCGAAGACTTTACGACCGCTGACGCTGTGCTCCGCCGACGCCTGATGAGCGCGGACCGGTCCTTCCGGGAGATCATCGCGCAGGTCGCGACTCTGGTTGGCGACGCGGTTCTCGCGATCCGGGGCTGACTGCGAATTCATCGATGGACGATCCACACCCTGCTAGTCCTCCAACCTGATCGGGAGCGTCCCATCATGTCCCTGTCCGCGCCCGGCACAGGATCCAGCGTCGTTGCGGCAACCCTGGCGAAGAATCGGCTAGGGGTTCGGCACATCGTCTTCTTCGTTGCGACGGCGGCGGCGCCGCTGACTGTGATTGCGGGGATCGTGTCCACCGGCTGGGCGGTCACCGAAATCGAAGGCATCCCCTTGGCGTTCTTGATGGTCGGGGTGGTGCTTGCCCTGTTCTGCGTTGGCTACGTTGCGGTCGCCCGCAGGATTCGCAACGCCGGTGCCTTCTACACGTATGTGGCCAGGGGTTTGGGTAAGCCGCTTGGGGTGGGTGCGTCGTTCGTGGCGGTGGTCGCTTACGGGATGATGCAGGTTGCCACCTACGGGGCGCTCGGCCCGGCGACCGCCACTCTCATTCGGGACAAGACCGGTACCTCGTTGCCGTGGTGGTTGATCGCCCTGGTCGCTTGGGCGTTCGTTGCGGTCATGGGTGTCAACAAGGTTGAACTCAATGGCCGGGTGCTGGCCACGGCGCTGGTGGCTGAGGTGGCGCTGGTCGTGGTGTACGACCTGATCGACCTGGCCCACGGCTCCGGCGGGCGCCTGAGTGTTTCGACGTTGACTCCGCACAGCCTGGCCGGTGGTGGTTTGGGGGTGGCCCTGGCTATCGCGGTGACCGGGTTCATCGGGTTCGAGGCTGCCGCCGTTTTCTCCGAGGAGTCTCGCGACTCCGATCGCACGGTGCCGTTGGCCACCTACCTGTCCCTGGCGTTGATGACTTTGCTGTATGCCGGGTCGGCGTGGGCGATGTCGGTCGCGATTGGTCCGGCGAACCTCCATCAGGCGGCGCAGCAGGAGGGCACGAATCTGCCGTTTACGATCGTCGCCCAACACCTAGGCAGCAACCTGCTCGTTGACCTGGGGCAGCTGCTATTCATCAGCTCGCTGCTGGCGGCGGCGTTGTCGTACCACAGCACCGTGGCCCGGTATATGTTCGCCCTCGGTCGCGAGCGGGTTCTGCCGGGGTTTCTGGGTCGTACTGGGGTGCGGAGTATGGCGCCGACGTTCGCGTCGATGACGCAGAGCACTGCCGGGTTGTTCTTCATCGCGGTGTACGCGATCAGCGGCGCCGACCCGGTCGTGAAGCTGTTCTACTGGTTCGGGACCGTCGGCGGCTTCGGGGTACTGCTGTTGATCACCGGTACCTCGATCTCTGTGATCGGTTTCCTGCACCGCCACCCCGCTGGCGAGAGCGTGTGGCAGCGGCTGGTCGCTCCGATGGTGGCTTCGGCCGGCTTGGTGGTGATCGTCTACCTGATCTTGCACAACTTCGCCGGTTTGTTGAGCGTGGATCCCACCTCCCGGCTGCGGTACGCCTTCCCCATCGTGTTCGCCGTTTTCGCCCTCGCCGGCCTGGTCTGGGCGTTGATCCTCCGTAGGGTGCGTCCGCGGGTGTACGCGGCGATCGGGCTCGGCACCAGTGACCTGCCTGAATACACCAGCCCCGCATACACCGCCCCGGCCAAACCCGTAACCGCAACGAGGAGCCCCCGATGAACAGCCCGCCGACGATCCGTACCGCCAGCGTGACCGACGCCGCCACCGTTGCCTACGTGGTCGCCACCGCCTTCCACTCCCTGGATGTGTGTCAGTGGCTGATCCCTGATCCGCGGGAACGCGCCGCCCGGTTGTCGGACTACTTCCGCATCATCACCGACCACGCGTTCAGGCAGGGCACCGTGCACGTCACCACCGACCTCAACGCGGTCGCCGTGTGGCTGTCCTGCCCGTTTCCCGACCCTGCCGGCTACGACACCCGTCTGGCAGCGGCGTGCGGCCCGTGGACTGCGCGGTTCCAGAACCTGGACGAGCAGATGTACCAGGCCCACCCCCACGACCGGGGCCCGCACGATTACCTCGCGTTCCTCGCGGTCATGCCGTCCGCCCAGGGCAAGGGGTTGGGTTCAGCGCTGGTGGAGCACCACCACGCCGGACTGGACCGGCAGCGGCGGCCGGCGTATTTGGAGGCCAGCAACGCTCGTAGCCGCAAGCTGTACGACCGGGCCGGGTACCGCGACTGCGCCCCGCCCTTGGACTTGCCCTACCAGGGCGAGTCGCTGTTCCCGATGTGGCGCGAACCGGCCCGGCAGTCCTCTCCACACGCTGATAGGGCCTCGTGATGCCGGTAGCAGCTCCCACGAGACTTACCGCGCCGACGGTACGACAGCGGCGCGTGGCGATTGAGCTGCGGCTGATGCGCGAACGGGCGGGCCTGTCGATCCCGGAAGCCGCGAGGATGCTGCTGGGCGCCGACCCGCAGACCTGGGAGCAGACTGAGAACGGCGAGCGACGCGTGTCTTGGCTAGTGCTGCGCCGTGTCCTGGACGAGTTGGTCATCACTGGGAAGGACTACCGGTCATACCTGCTCGGCCTGCTTGTCGGCGAGGACGACAACCCCTGCGATCAGCTGCGGGGTTGGACACAGACGTTCGTCTGCCGCCAAGCCGGTGGCGTTCCGGAGTACGAGCGGATGCATCTGGCGTTGGGTGCTGCGGCGGTCAGGAAGCGGATGTATCAGCCCAGCATCGTGCCGGGCATCCTGCAGACCTGGGACTACGCGACAGCCGTCACGAGCGGGGTGTTGTGGGCGAGTAAGGCCGAGCTGGAGGAGGCGATCAATGCCCGGATGGCACGCGCTGATCGGCTGACCGCATCAGATCCGCTGGTGGCACATGCGGTTTTCAGCGAGTCGGCACTGCATCGGCTGATCGGTGGACCGGAGGTCATGGCCGGCCAGTACCGGCGGCTGCTGGAGCTGGCCGAGCTTCCCAATGTCACCATCCAGGTCCTGCGGGCCACCCAGCCGGTGGGGATGGCGTTGGCCGTGCCTTTCGTGATGCTGGATTACCCACACCCGGTCGGCAATCCGGGCATCGTCTACGTCGAGTACCTGACGCGGACCCAGTTTCTGGATGGTCCGGACGAGATCGCCGACTACCACGGGGCGTGGGCGCGGCTCGCCGGCGCAGCCCTGGACGCTGCGACCAGCACAACGTTCATTCAGGCCATCGCCGATGGTCGTCAGGAGCCGCTGCCAGGAGGCTCCCGTGGCTAATGGACCGACCTGGCGTAGATCCGCAGGGCATGGCGTGCTGCGCGTCGAAAACGACTGTCATGGGGGAGTCGTCATCGATTGCGGCTACCGGCGGGAGCTCGTCGCCGTGCGTAATTCCATCGACTCCGACGGCATCGTGGTCGTGTTCATCCATGCGGATTGGTCGGCGTTCATCTTGGACGCGGCCGGTCTCGCCGTTTAGTACCGAAGGCTTCCCGGCTGGCAGTTGATGGGTTCCCGCCGGTCGGGACGGGGTGTCCTCGTTTGCGGCGAGCAACACCCCAGGGGGTCGCCTCCGGGCCATCAGGGGCGCGGGGGCGGCCACCGAATATCCAGCATCAGGTAATGGGAAGGATGTGACGTGCAACGTTTGCGAAGGTGGCTGCATCCGGCGATGCCGGTGGCGGTGCTGACGGTGGTCGCTGTTGCCGGCTGTGCCAGCACTCACCGGGATGCCGCGGCGCCGAGCAGATTGGACAAGGTCACCTACATGACCACGTTCGGGACCAACGGACGCGATGGGTACGCGTGGGTGGCCCGGGACAAGGGCTTCTTCCGCGCCAACGGCCTCGACGTCGACATTCAGCCCGGTGCGGCCGGGGCGGCGAACATTCAGAAGGTGGCGGCCGGGAGGGCGCAGTTCGCGACGGTCGATTTCGGTACCGCCGCGGCTCAGGTCGCCACTGGCAAGGACACCGATCTGAAGGTTCTCGCGGCGGTCCAGCAGCGCACCGTGGCCTCGATCATCACGCTCGGCCGGACACACATCACTCGCCCGGCGGATCTGGTCGGGAAGAGGATCGGCACGGTGCAAGGGTCGATCCTCAACGACATGTTCACCGGCTACGCCCACCTCGCCGGGATCGACGCCAGCCAGAAGAACTGGGTCTACGGCCAACCACAGCAGCTACCCGGGCTGCTTGCGGCAGGGAAGGTCGATGCGGTCGTGCAGTACCTGATGGGTGCCTCCGGGGTGAACAAAGCCGCCGGGTGCCCGACCCTGTCCGGCGGCACGGGTGCCAACTGCGCGGTGGTGCTGCCGTTCGACCGGTACCTCGGCGACCCGTACGGCGCGGTCCTCGTGGCCAGCAACACCTACCTGGCCCAGCATCACGACATCGCCCGCCGATTCACCACAGCACTGATGCAGGGCCTCGACTACTCCATCCAGCACCCCGACGAAGCCGGCCAGATACTCCACAAGGCGGTCCCGGCCGCGGACCCGGCCACCGCTACCGCCGAGATCACCGCGATGGCCCCGTACGTGGCCACTCATCCGGTCGGCACGATGACCGAGACCCGGGTGGAGCAGGCGATCACCAGCCTGCAAGCCATCGGCCTGTATCCCAGCGGGCTGAACCCCACGGTCCTCGTCGACTTCAGCACGGTCCCGTCGTCGCCGGGTGAGGCCCCCGCCGACCCGAACGTGGACAGGACCAGCCGATGACCACCAGAGCAATGACGTCGGTGTATGCGTTGGACAACCGGCATGCCGATGCCCCGATGCATCATGACGCGTTGTCGGTGATGTTCGACCCGTTCACCACGGGCCGCATCACTGACCTGCTCGCGCTGAACGGCAAACGGTGTCTGGAGGTCGGGGCCGGTGGTGGCAGCATCGCGCTGTGGCTGGCCGAGCGGGTCGGCCCGTTCGGCCGGGTACTGGCCACCGACCTGGCCCCACAACTGATCCCCAGCAACCATCGCCTCCAGGTACTGCGCCACGACCTGGCCACCGAGCCGCTACCCGAAGGCCCCTGGGATCTCGTGCACGCCCGACTCGTGCTGTCACACATGCCCAACCGGCACCAGATCCTGCAGGACATGACCGCTCGGCTGGCTCCGGACGGGATTTTGCTGGTGGAGGATTGGACCCCGCGGCTGGACGCCGTCCTGGTCGCCCCCGACCAGGACACCGAACGGCTCTACCTGCACTTCCAGGAAGCCGTCAGCCGGGTCTTCGCCACTGCGGGCTCCGATCGGGCCTGGGGCCGGCAGATCCACCAGGCCATGCTGGACGCCGGCCTACTCGACGTGCAGACCGTCATTCACGCGGAGTCCTGGCCCGGTGGAACCGCTGGTGCCCGCCTGATGCAGGCCACCGTCGAACAACTCCGGCCCCAACTACTGACGACGGGGCAGAGCGAGGAGCAACTCGCCCGCGTGCAGACACTTCTCGACGATCCCGGTCTGATTCTCCAGGGACACCCAATGTACTCCACCTGCGGCAGAAGCCCCGGCTAACCACCCGTCGACGCCGATCACGCGGCCCTGAGATTGCCTGCCCAACGCCCCGACTGCCCCTCCAAAGGACGGAGGGCAGGCATTCAAGACCCGAAGACCAGCCCCGTGCCCGACAACCGCCGCAAGGGCTACGCAGCTCACCGAATCCCGCTCACTGACACCCGGCAGCCCACCACCCGCCCCACCGTCGGAGAATCCCGCATGAAACCCGAAGCTGACCCCGCCGCCGACCAACCCAGCGCCAATGTGCCCGCACTCGCGCTCGCGTCACGGATCGACACCACCACCACTCACTCGGCCCGCAGGTACGGCTACTGGCTCGGCGGGAAAGACCACTTCGCGGCGGACCGGGAATCCGGAGACACGATCGCGGCAGCGTTCCCGCACATCCGCACCGCCGTGCGGGAAAACCGCCGCTTCCTGCACCGCGCCGTCACCTACCTGGCCGGCGAGGTAGGCATCGCACAGTTCCTGGACATCGGAACCGGCATACCAACAGCCGACAACACTCACGAGGTCGCTCAGCGCATCACCCCCACCTGCCGGGTCGTGTACGCCGACAACGACCCGATCGTGCTGGCGCACGCCCGCGCGCTGCTGACTAGCACCCCAGCCGGGGCCACCGCCTACCTCGATGCCGACCTGCGCGATCCCGATCAGATTCTGAATCACCCCGACCTGGCCCACACGCTGGACCTGGGGAAACCGGTGGCGTTGATGCTGATCGCGATCCTGCACTTCCTCACCGACGCCGATGACCCGTACCGCATCGTGGCTCACCTGGTTGATGCAATGCCGCCCGGCAGCTACCTCACGGTATCGCACACCACTTACGACTTCATGCCAGCAGACACGATCGCCGCGTTGGACGCCGCCACCGCACACGAGCGGTTCCAGGCCCGCACCCGTGAGCAGGTCGCCCGGTTCTTCGACGGACTCGATCTGGTCGAGCCGGGCATCGTGACCACGACGCAGTGGCGACCCGTCCCACAACCCGAACCGCAGCCCACGCCGATGGAGGCCGCCGCCTACGCCGCCCTCGCACGAATTCCCTGACCTAGTCAGGCGCGTGCCGGACCCATCGTTGACCCCAGAACACGGCACACCCATGCGTGCCAGCACTCGAGCCGCACCGTGAAACGGAGACGCTATGAAAGACCACGCCGAACACCGCGACATTGATCCAGCGGAGCAGGAACTGTCGCGCCTGAGGCTGCTGCTCGCGGTCAACCGGGTGGTGTTCGAAGATGTGCGCGACTACCTGGACGACGACGAGTCCATCGATCTAGTCATAGCCGATGTCTTGCATCGCTGGCAGGAGCGCGACCCGGACGCTACTCCCAACACGCTCGACGGCCCGGACGGATTCTGGAACCAGTACGCCGACCGGGTGGAGCATCCACCACCTCCAAGCACTGGTGAATTCCGACCAGAGTTCTGCCCGGACCGACCGGGACCGTTCGACGTCGAGGGCTACTACCGGGCGGTATGGCGAGACCACGTGACAGGTCTGGCCGCCGCAGGCGTAGCGCTGTGAACGCGTCATAGACATTGATCACGATAGCCTGGATGGACAAGGGCGAGAATCCCATGATCGAGAGCCTCGGCCGCTACCTGGTGGCACAGGCCCAGGTCCGGCCGATGCACGCCCTGGATGGCTGCGGCCCCGTCGCGGGCCCGAACCATCCAGGACAGAGGCTGCCACCTGCAAGCATGAACGTCCTCGCCGCCGCTCAGCTACCGGGAGGTTCTGCGGGGGCGACCACGATGCGCGTACCCGCGGGCAACGTCCGAGTCGTTCCGTCCACGCCGGTGACGACCAGCGCGGCAGAGGCAGTCACGGACTCGCCCGGCCGTAGCCCAAACATGTCACCGACGCCAAGAACGAAAGTCCCGGCAGAATGCCGCGTCTCGACTTGGCCGAGTCTCCGCAGCTCAGCGATGGCCGCGCGGACCGTGGTACGGCTCAGTCCCGTCCGTTGCTGCAGTTGCTCCTCGCTCGGCAGTCGCTGGCCGGGCGCGAGACATCCCGAGCTGATTTGTTCAGAGATCTGTTCGGCTAGCGTGCGCCAGCCATTCAAGGGACCAGTCATGGGCTTGACTATAGGTCCTACGTAGATACGTTGTAACCTTGAGTTCCCGCGGCAGCAGCGTGGTTGATGAGACGAGGCCAGTGGCCACCGGGCGCAGCGGTCCGGATTCTTTTCGATGTCGAGGCCAGGTGATCACTGCGCCAAGGATCGTGGTTCGCCAGACCGGCAGTGCTGATCCGGTGGCCACCGGCGTTGGGGCAGATGGCGGTGACGGCGGGTCGTTCGGTCGGACGACTCTGATGGATAGGGAGAGTGGCAGCTGGAATGAGCGTCGACACGGTAAGCGATGAGAGCCTCCGTGCCGCGATGGTCGATCAGCTGGTCGCTGATCACGCGGACAAGGGGCTGACGATGCGGCCCGAGGTGGAGGCGGCGCTGCGGGCCGTTCCACGCCATCTGTTCACGCCCGATGCTGGGTTGGAGGAGGCATATCGCGCCGACCAGGCGGTGATTACCAAGCGAGTCGGTGACGAGGCCGTCAGCTCGGTGTCGGCGCCGTGGTTGATCGCGGAGATGCTCGGTCAGGCGGCCGATTCGGTCGACGGCGGGTTACATGGGCGGCATGTGTTGGAGATCGGTTCCGGCGGCTACAACGCGGCGTTGCTGCGCGAGCTGGTGGGGCCGGCGGGTTCGGTCACGACCGTGGACATCGACCCCGACGTGACTGACCGGGCCACAGCGTGCCTAGCGGCCGCTGGTTACGACGACGTGATGGTGGTCTGCATGGATGCCGAGCAGCCGATCGACCCGAGCCGCTCCTATGACTTGATCATCGTGACGGTCGGGGCGTGGGACATCCCTCGTGCCTGGGCCGGGCAGCTGGCCGAGCACGGGACGCTGGTGGTGCCGCTGCGCACGTTCGGGATGACCCGGTCGTGGGCGTTGCGCCGAGAGGACGACCGGTTGGTCAGCCTCAGCCAGCGCTTATGCGGGTTCGTGCCGATGCGCGGTGCTGGGGCTCATGACATGCAGTACGTCGACGTCGCCGCGGGTGTGCATCTGCGGCTCGATGAGGGCCAGCAGATCGATCCGGAGATCGTCGGCGAGCTGCTGTCGCAACCGTCGACGCAGGCGTGGGCCGGGGTAAGTCTGCCGCCACGTACCGTCCTGGCCGACCTGGACCTGTGGCTGGCAAGCCGCATCACCGGTACGGGGAAACAGTTCGTCGTCCTCACCGCTCAGCAGGATGCCGTGGATACCGGTGTTGTCGTGCCAGCATGGCGCTTCGGTACGCCCGCTGTCCTTCACGGTGGCACATTCTGCTACCGGTCGGCGCTGCGATGGAGTGACGACATGTTCGATCTGGGCGCCGTTGCGCACGGGCCCGACGCCGCGGCGGCGGCCGAGCGGATGGTCGAGCACATGCGTGCCTGGCTGGACGCGGGCAGCCCCTCACCGGTGCTGTACGTCCTGCCTTCTGGTATTCCCGACGGCGACCTGCCGGCCGGGACGGTGCTGGACAAGCGGCACAGCCGCCTGGTCCTCACCTTCACCCCCGCATAGGAAGGGCAAGCACGTGGACGAAACGGAAGTCTCGGAGTTCCAGCTGGACGTCACTCTGGTCGACGCCGGACCGGCCTCGACGGGCTACGCCACCAACACCGACGACAACTGCGGCTCGGGCAACACCGGCTCAAACGCCTGCACGACCCGCTGCGACGGCAGCTTCTAGCCGCTTCGCCTCCCTTCACATGTCGGGCCCGGCGTGCAGCGCGCCGGGCCCGCCAACACTCGGTGGTGCATCATGGTTCCCGCGGCTGGTGCGACACTGGTCCGAGTCGCCGCCTATCCGAACAATCTGGTCCTGCCAGCCTGGCCCGACCTGACATCCGATCAACCCGAACAGTGGCGGAAGTGGCTCGGCGCCGCGTGGCAGCTGCCAGGGTTCGCGACGGCCGTCACCGGCGCAGCGCCGCAACTGGCCGAACAGATCCACCGGGTTCTGGCCGGCGAGCCGTTACCACGACAGCGGCTACGTCGCCTGGTGAACTCCGCGATTCGGTACCTGCTGCGGTGGACCACCCGGGCAACTCCGTTCGGCACCTTCGCCGGTGCGGCCCCGGTCCAGTTCGGTGCCCACGCAGCGGTTCGCCTCGGCGAGGCCCATCGCGTGGTCGTCCGGCCGGACGGCCAGTTCATCGCCGAGCACTTCACGCGGGCCGAGCAGGACCTCACCCTCCTGCGGACCGCAGCGGTGATGACGAACTCACTGGGGTACCAGCACGGCGAAAAGTGGACACTGCCCTGCGCCCGCGTCGACGGCGACCGACGCTTCGACGTCGAGATCCGCCTGACCGGCCCGGTCCGAGCGGCGATCCAGGCAGCGCGTTCCCCGATCGGCTTCGCCGAACTCGCTGCGAAGATCGGCGGATTCGCCGGCCTGGCCGAGGCCGAGCGATTGCTGGCCGAACTGGTACACATCGGGGCGCTGCTGTCAGCGCTGCGGCCGGCGATGACCATCACCAATCCAGTTGCATACGCAACCCGTCATCACCCCATGCCACCTCCCGGTAGTCAGATCGCCGTCGACCTGCGCGCCGACATCGCCGTGACGCTGCCCCCAGCCGTATTCCACGAGGCGAGCCGGGCCGCGTCAACGTTGGTCGCGGTAGCGCCGCATCTACCCGGGTGGGACGAGTACCACCACACGTTCATCGAGCGGTGGGGGCCAGGGACGGCTGTCCCGGTCCGCGACGTGCTCAACGCGCTGGGGTTCCCGGCCGGCTACCGGGGATCCCACCGACGCGCTCCGGCGGTATTCACCGCCCGTGATCGGCTGCTCGGACAGCTCGCGCAGCAGTCCGCGCTAAATAGGTGCGCCGAGGTGGAGCTCGACGACGAGCTGATCGGCCGGCTGCGTGGGGATGACGACCGGCCGCCGATCCCGCACACCGAACTGCGATTCACCCTCGCCGCCGACACCCTGCCAGACCTGGACCGCGGCACGTTCACGCTGACGGTGATCAGCGGCTCCCGCCACGCCGGGGTCGCCGCCGCCCGGTTCCTGCACCTGCTCACCCCCGCCGAGCGCGCATCGTTCCAGCAGGTTTACCAGCACCTGCCGACCGCCCTGCCCGGCGCGGACACAATCCAGCTGTCCGGCCCGCCACTGGACCCTCGCCTCACCGCGGTGGCCCGAGCCCCCGAGCTGCTCCCCGTCCTGCCCCTGGGCGAGTTCCACCCGCAGCCACCATGGACACTGGACGATCTAGCGGTGACCGGCGACGGCCGCCGACTGTGGCTCGTGTCGCGGACCACCGGTCGGCCCGTCGAACCTTTGTTGTTCAACAGCGTGCTGCTGTCGTCTCTGCAGCAGCCGCTGATGCGGTTCCTCACCGAGATTTGGACCGGGTGGACGGCGCCGTGCACCCGATTCGACTGGGGACACGCGGCAGGTCTGCCGTTCCTGCCCCGCGTCCGGCGCGGACGCACCATCCTGCACCCCGCCCGCTGGATCATCGACCGAACAGCGTTTCCCGCCCCCACAACGGCCTGGCCCGAATGGCGCGACGCCTGGCAGCGACACCACCACCAGCAGCGGCTCCCGCAGCAGATCCTGGTCGGCGACGACGACGTGCGCCTGCGCCTGGACCTCGACGACCACACCCATTTGGCGGTGCTACGCGGCCAGCTCGACCGGCATCCCCGCACCGTGATCACCGAAGCGCCGGGTCCGGCGGGCTGGATCGGCGGCCGCCCCGCCGAACTCCTACTCACCCTTACCCATACGGCGCCGCACACCCGGCCCGCCCGACCAGCTCGAGCCGCCGGCACCCTGCAGCACTGGCCCGGACCGTCATCGCCGTGGCTGGAGGCACGCCTGTTCGGCCGTCTCGACGACATCCTGACCGACGTCGCCGACCGCCCCACCGACCACCTGCCGGCGGGCTGGTGGTTCCTGCGGTACCCCGACCCCGGACCCCACCTGCGGCTGCGCATCCCGCTCCCGGACCCTGACAGGTTCGCCGACACCGCCGGTCGTCTCGCCGGCTGGGTGCAGGACCTCCACCATGACGCCGTCGTGCATGACTACAGCCTGCACCCCTACCGGCCCGAAGCCCGACACGGCACCGGGGCGACCCTCACCGCCGCGCACGCGGTGTTCGCGGCCGACTCCCACGCCACCCTGTTCCGGCTGACCGGCGATCGGCAGGCCGCCACGGCCGCCGGAATGATCGCCATCGCGAACGGCTTCACCGCAGACGGTCTGCGCTGGCTCTCCGCCCAGGTGCCGCAGCGCACCGGCCTCCGTCTCAACCCCGCCCAGCTTGACCTCGCGCGCGTCCCCTTCCGCGACGAAGGACTCGCGGCCACGCTGGCCAACTACCGAGCCATGTTGCAGCGCGACGGACTCGACACCAACCAGATCCTGGCTGATCTGCTGCACCTGCACCACGCCCGCATGATCGGCGTCGACACCGCCTCCGAACAACACTGCCTACGTCTCGCCCGCACCATCGCCCACACCGCTCAGGCCAGGCGATCGCCATGACCCTGGGACAGTCCCTCGCCGCCGGCGCGGCCGGCATCGCCCTTCTGCACCTGGAAACCGGCAACTGGCCAGAGGCATACGAGGCACTGCGCCGCGCCACCACCGGCGGCGTCAGCACCGCCGCAGGCGCCAGCCTCTTCTACGGCGCCCCCGCACTCGCGTACGTCCTCGCCGCCACCGACCACCCGGGTCTCGCGCAGGCGCAAGCCATTACCGCCGACGGAACCGCGAGGGTGACCCAGCGACGGCTGGACGCCGCGCACCGCCGCATCGACCAGCACCAGTGGCCGCACTACGCCGAGTACGACCTCATCCGCGGGCTGACCGGTCTCGGCGTCACCCTGCGCCGGATCGGCGACCACGACCTGCTCCGTCAGGTCCTGGACTACCTCGTCCGGCTCACCGAACCACTCGGCGCCCTGCCCGGCTGGTGGTGCTGGAACGGACCCGACCGCACCCAACCACCGGCCGGCGGCCACGCCAACTTCGGCATGGCCCACGGCATCACCGGCCCCCTTACACTGCTCGCCCTCACCCTCCGCGACGGCATCACCGTCCAAGGACACACCACGGCGGTCACCCGCATCTGCCGATGGCTAGACACCTGGCAACAACACACGAATGGCATCACCTGGTGGCCGCAAACCCTCACCCGCACCGAACTGCACCACGGCACACCAATCCAACAGACACCATTACGGCCGTCCTGGTGCTACGGCACCCCCGGCATCGCCCGCGCCCAGCAGCTGGCCGCCCAGGCCCTGCACGACACCGCCCGCCAGCACTTCGCCGAAGCCGCGTTCACCAGCTGCGTCTCCGACCCCGCACAGATTCAGCGCCTCATCGATCGCAGCCTGTGCCACGGCACCGCCGGCCTACTCGCCACCGCCCGGCGCATCGCCGCCGACGCCCTCACCCCGACACCCCTCACCACCATTGAGGTCCTCCATCGGCAGACCACCCCGGCCACCGACGAATCCAACGGGCTCCTCGACGGCGCAACAGGGTCCGACCTCGTCACCACGGTGACCACAACCTCATGGGACGCCTGCCTCCTGCTCACCTGACGAAAGGGTCCGCCGTGGACGAAAACCCGTGGCAACAGATCAACATCACGTACCCCGGCCAGACCCGGCAACACCACGAACAGCATGCCGTCGCGCATCTCAACCGGGTGCTTCCCGCCGCGGAGACTGCCGGCCTGATCACCTCCTGGTGGTTCATCCGCAAGGGCGCCTGGCGCATCCGCTACCAACTCACCGGGAAACAGCACAGCCGAGATCTGGCCCACCAGATGCTCACCGGCGGGGCCAACTGGACCAGCGACATCTACGAACCCGAGACCCACGCATTCGGCGGCACCGACGCCATGACCACCGCGCACACCCTGTTCCACCACGACAGCCGCCACCTCCTCACCCACCTCCACCAACACCCAACTGACCGACGCGAACGCTCACTCATCCTGTGCACCGCACTGATGCGCGCGGCAGCACTGGACCCCAACGAACAAGGCGACGTCTGGGCAAAAGTCCTTCAGCACCGAGCTGAAGACCTCAATCGGCCTCCGACATCCGATCCCCGCACCTGGGAGACGTTCACTGCCGACGTTCGCCGCCTACTCCTCGGCACCGCCCGCACCACCGACGACTGGCACATCGCATTCATCAACGCCGGCACGAGCCTGCGAAGCCTACGGGAAACAGGCACGCTCACACGCGGACTCCGCGCAGTCATCGCGCTGCACATCATTTTCCACTGGAACCGAACCGGGCTACCCGCCATCACCCAGGCCACGCTCGCTCAAGCGGCCAAGGAAGCCATCTTCGGCGCGGCTCCTGCCTCATCAAGCCAGGAGCGGTCACTCACACGCGAATGACACCATCTCGCGCACCGGGCCGGTCCATCGACCTCGCTGACACGGATCCCGACAGCTGCAAATCGAGGTCCTCATAGCATATCTCCGTACGGGCCGCGCAGCTCTTGGGGATCCCCGCCGACCGGAGCAACTCTGTCGCAGAGGACGGATCACCGCTGGAGTCGGGGAGGACGACCCGGCCGGGCGGCCGGCGATGTCAGCGCTCCGAGCGCAAGTGGGAAGCCGACCGAGCGCGAGCGCGGGGCAACGATGTACCGGAAGCGGCGGGCGACCCGCTGACTTTGTCGCAGGTGGCGGCATCATGGCGGGCATGACAGATGGTAGGTATCCGACGGCGCTGGCGGCACCCTCGCAGCAGGACCCGCAGGCCATCCAAGCCGCGATTGACTGGGTGCACGGACAGTTGAAGCCCGGCCAACAGGTCCTGGTGTGGACTCCGAACAGGCCGGCGCTGATGGAGCATCCGGACTTGGTCGTGTTCGCCCGAGCCCACACCTCGATGACCCAGAAGACCCGCAGCAACGTGCGATGGTCGGGCGGGCCGATGCTGGCCGGGTGGCCGGACACCGATGCTCTCGACGAGCTGGCCGAGGATCGCCGGGTGAGCGCGTTGTGTGTCATCCCGCACGGCACGCTGGACGAGGTCGCCGCATGGGCAGCCAGAACCGGCGCCGTCCGGTTGGGGACGGCAGGATCGCTTCCCGAGGTGGCGACGCTCGATCCGGTGGTGGAGCGGGGCCTCGAAGCGCTGACTGGGATGGTCAACCACGCCAACAACCTTGCGGGAGCCCTCGACAAGCGCGATGCCGTCAACGTGCTGATGACGTTGCATCATGGCGGCTACCCGCTGGATTCCGCGGCCGTGCACAGCTGGGTGCTCGCGCATGGATGGCCGGCCCGAGGAGCACGGCGGCTGCGGGAGATGTGTGACAAGCTCGCGGCCGGGCGGACGCTGCGCGCTGGCGCTCCGAGTATCTTGGGGCGAGACGTGCTCCAACAGTGGCAGCAGAGTGCGACGTTACGGTGATCCCTGCCAGGCGCGGGACAATGACGACTTCGGTTGTCGGCTTGTCACTTGACGAGTCCGACGACGGCGGCCTCGCCGCGTATGATCCGAGCATGCCTGATGGTCGGCCCGCGATTCCTCGTGATCTCCAGCGCCGGGTGTTGATCGAGGCCGGTCACCGGTGTGCTATCCCCACGTGCCAGGCGACGCCTATTCAGATAGCGCACATCACGGACTGGAGCATCGTCAAAGAGCATAAGTTCGAGAATCTTATTGCGTTGTGCCCGACGTGTCACGCGCTATGACCATGGCGCGATAGATCGCAAGGCGATGCGGCTGTACAAGGAGGCTCTGCGGCAGCGAGAATCCTCCGCGCGGCTTCTCAATGCCGAACGATTGACGACCTACATCGACTTCACCGAGGTAGTCGACCGCTGGGCGTCCGCAATCGGCACCATTGAGATGATCGATGTAGATCCAGACAGTGACGAAGCGCAACGGGATCCTGCGGTAGTGACGTGTGAGGCTGCTGCGGCGAAGGCGAACGCGGTTCTTACGCGCTTCCGCCTGGTTCACGAGGAAGACGCCGTACGGTTCGCTGACGCTGTCTACAGCTGGATCTTGCATTGGGCGAATGACGTGGTTGATGGACTGTGGCCCAGCACCCATCCGGGCGCTGACCAGCACCATCTCTTCGACCTTGGCTTCATCGAATCTGACCTGCATCGCGCGGTGGCAGATGAGGTTGGTATGTCGAAAGATGATCTTGCTGCTCTCACTCGAACTGAACCTCGGAAACTGGGTGGCACGGGCAAACGGTTCTGACTTCGGGGAACCTTCTCGAGCGCCATCGGCATCGTCAATTTCGAGTGGGCGCCGTCAGACACTGATGACCTAAAGTCTTGCCCTCGCCTCACACACTCGGGTGAGGATTTCGCCGGGCGGGCACGGGCGGCCGATCCTTAGTTGGGCACACGCCGGAACGTTCGGCGGAGGGAGCTCGAGACCGGTGGGAGTATGGTCTGGCTACGGCTGGACGACGCAGGGTGAGGACTCCGTGATGAACCAGTTACGCCTTTCGAAGACGGCCGCCTCTACACTGGGGAGTGGCACGCTGGTCGGTCGTGCGCGTCGTTCGCGCGGTTCCGGGATGAGCGCCGAGGGATACCCGCCCCTTCCACTGATCGCCGTCGTTGAGTCCAGTTATGGCCGATCGCTTTCACGGTTCCGTCGGTCATCGTCTCGTCGAGTGTGAGCATGAAGAGTCGACGTGGCGACGGTCGGACAGGCCAGAGGCGATCAATTCGTGGGCACGGGGGGCGCTCGGACCCGGTAGATCGAGTGGTGCTTGCCGCGGCAGAGGTGTTGAACGCGTGGCGGAGTATGCCTCCGGCCCGCCGTCCCGGTTATGCGCGATCCTGGCTGGCGCCATCGTGGTCTTCCGGTCTGGTCCTCGCCCGTCTTGGCTCACGGTTGGTAGGCGAACTGGTTGCCGACAGCACTCTGCGCAACCACGTACGAGCTCGTTTGGCACTGCCGGCGCTCTCGGAAGTCGAAACAGCACTGCTCGAAGGCCATGAGCGCTCCGTTGAGATCCAGCGAGATGCCGGTAAGCACCGCGATGATCGGCCACGGCCTCCTCGATCCGACGGCCGCGAAGGTACCGTTACGCGGGCGCTGATCGCGCGTGCGCTGGTCGCTCCCTCCAATGCGCTTGCTGCGAGGGCTGCGCGGCTTGCCGACGAAATACCACGCCGTGCAGAGGTCGCAGTCGTACGGCCAGGGCGGGACAGTGTCGACGGCATTGCCGAACAGGCACCCATAGGCACAGGTCAACCCGTTGACCGCGGCAATCGCCAGACCAACCGTTCCGGGCGTGCAGATGCCCGAGATGTTGTTGAGCTCAAGCGCCAGGCTCGGGTATCCGCCGCCGAGCTTGGCCGCACGCGCAAAGAGCTTACGACTGCTAGGTCGGAGGTCGAGGCGCTCCGAACGCGGATCGAGCAGCTGACGGCCCAGCGAGACCAGGCACTGGCGGCCCTTCCATCGCGACGCCGGCGCCGGCAGTTGGAGAACGCGTCGCAGCTGGCCGCCGATCTGAAGAATGCGCGCAACCGGTTGGACGAACTGCGGGAGCACCATCAGGTACGCGTGGGGCGATACGAGGCGGACATGACCGGCCTGCGGACAGCTCTTCACGATGCTGAAGTGGAGCGTGACCGGGCAAACGACGCACGCCATCGGCTTGAAATGGCTCTGGGCGATCTTCCCGGCCGTGCGCACTACCTTCAGAACCTGCTGAGGGGCCGGATTGCTCGGCTGGAAGTAGAGGCAAATGCGCTAGCGCGCAACCAGACCCGCAGCCGCGTAGAACGGGAAATCGACCAGCTGCGCGAATTGTCGGCACACATCGACAGAGTCCTACCACCTAACTCGGTCTTCGATGAGAATGCTGACAGCAGGACGATGCGAGTGAGCGGTCCTCCGACGAACGGTACGGAGAGGCCCGCCAGGACCGAGGCCGCCGAGAAAGATCCTGAGAACGTCAGTTCCGGCGCCGCAGACTTTCGACCGGTGGCGTACGCCAGTGCGGAACGCACCTTGCGTGTGGAGGTACTGGGCGGGGGCAGCGAGATTGGAGGCTCAGCCGTCCTCGTTGAGGGTGGGGGTAGTCGAATACTGGTGGACGCCGGTGTCCGCCCCAATGCGGACAGCCCTCGCCGTGCCGCACCACCCCTGATAGCGAAGGCCCTTGAAGGGCGTCTCGACGCGATCGTAGTGACCCACGGTCACAACGATCATGCCGGTTTCGTGCCGAAGCTGCTTGATGACCAGCGTCACGCGTCCACGATCTGCACGCCGGCCACCGCGGCTCTGCTGCCAGAGATGTGGGCGGATGCGCGGCGGGTGATGGCACAGCAGGCGGATGACGCGGCCGAGTACGGATGGCTTGCACCACTCTACGGCGAGGCGGAGGTGGAGGCGGCCGAGCGGAGTCTGCAACCGCTGCCGTACGGTCGGGCCCGAAACGCGGGCAATCTGACCGTGCAACTATTCAACGCGGGCCACATCCTCGGGGCAGCCGGTGTCGTAGTGAGCGCGGGCGACCAGAGAGTCGTGATCACCGGTGATATCTACAACCTTCCCCAACTGTCCGTCGGCGCCGCGCAGTTGCCGCCCCGGTTGGCTCGTGAGGCTGACCTGTTGGTGATCGAGTCAACCTACTGCCAACGTAGTCATCGTGACCGCGCCAGCCAGGTAACAGATTTCGTCCGCGCGATCGAGGAGGTTGTTGCGGCTGGCGGCCGGGTTCTGGTTCCCGCGTTCGGTCTTGGTCGGGCTCAGGAGGTTGCGCTGATCTTGCGTGAGCATCTGCACGATGCTCCGGTACTCATCGACGGCCTCGCGAGACCAATCAGCGAGATATACCAGCGGGTGGCCGGCCTCGACATCTTCGGTGGCAAGGTTCAGCGGGTCGACAATCGGGATCGGTACAGACTCATGCGCACCTTCCGTTCCGGAGTCGTTATCACCACATCCGGCATGCTCAGCGGCGGGTTCGCGGTCCCGTGGGCGCAGCAGATTCTGCCGGATGCGCACGCAGCCCTGTTCGTATGTGGATACCAGGACGAGGAGTCCGCTGGCCGCGCTCTTCAACGGCTGGCCGAGCGCGACGATCCCACCGCTCCAGCAACGCTGAATCTGTACACCGAGACTGGCCCGACAGCTGTCCCGGTAGCAGCCCGCGTGGCAACCTACAGTCTCAGCGCCCACGCCGACCGCAACGGACTGAGCGAGATCATCGACGAACTCTCCCCACAGGAAACGATGCTCGTCCACGGCCTCGGACGTGACCAGAAGGAGTACCGAGAGACCCTGGAGCGAGCGCACGGCCGACGCACGGTGCGCAACGACCTGCCGTGGAGCGGCTCGGAATGATCGGCGGCGCGGAGGATTTCGACCTATCGCGAAGACAGCGGGCCTTCTTAGCGGAGGACGACGAGTTCGCAGACGCCGGTAGAACACGGGCATGGACGCCGCCAGCCGAAACAGCGTTGAGGCGAGCGCGTCGCCTTGCCCGTTTCGTGCCATTGCTCGAAGCCTGGACGGACGCCGGCCCCGACCGTGCTGCTCTCCTCACCGCGGAACGTGACCTGCTCACCATGGTGGAACTAAGCGTGCGCCGCGGCTCGGATCTGCTTGTCCGGCTGCCTGGCGGCCTGCACCGCCTCCCGTTGCTTGCGGCCGTAATGATCGCCGCCGACACGCTGAGCGTCGCTGAAGCGGAGCTGAATCGGGTTGTAGGCGCGAAGGCTCCACCTGGACCGGTAGCACTGGTGACCCCCCGACTCATCCGCCGCAGCGAACTCGATCAGCTAGACGCGGCGTCGGTACCGGTCGCGCCGGCGCTGCATCCGCACCGGCTCCGTGGAGATGGGCTTGCCTCACCTGTGCGAGGTGGCCGGCCGCGGCTAGTAACCGGTTCCGGCCGGCTGCTGTTCGTGTCACCAACAACCGGGTTTCCGCCGGTCCTCGGCGTTCCGCCCCGGGTGGTGGTAATCGACTCCGCGGCCGATGTGGAACCCGCCTGGCTGTCCGACGCGAGGAAATGGGCCGCAGAGCACGCCAGCGTCGTCATCACGTTCACCGAACTGCACGAGGAGCTGAAAACCCTTCGAGTCGCTGATCCGAAAGACGAGCAAGACTCAAATGCCACGAGCGTCGCCACCACGACGCCGCAACAAACGGACGGCGAGAATTGCTGGATCGCCGACTGGCCATGGCTGCGTCGCAATGAGGAGCCACTGCCCATGACGCCGACGCCGGCCAGCGACGTCGAACACGGCGGAGTCATGGAGATCCGGGCGACGGCCCATCTCATCGCTGTCGACGACCCGGGCCTGGCCGGTATCGCGGATGTCCGGGAGCGACTTGCCCGGCTCCGCGACCCAGGTGGACGTCCCCCGCCCTGGCCGGTGTGTCGAGCAGCGCGCCTTACCCGGCTGCTGGCCGAGCTGCCGACCCGCACCGGCGACTACGACCGCATCGCGCCACGCTACGGTGGCCGTACCCTGCGCCGACTTCTCGACGACGTGATGGACGCTGATCCCCGCAACGACTTCCCCGATTGGTGGCGGGTTCGGGTGGCCGCCGACTGGGGGGCGGTGCGAGCGGGCCTGACCGCAATGCACGATGCTCGCACGGAGGGCAACCCGCTCGCCGACGTCGTCGCAGATCTCGCCGAGGACGCCTACCGCCGTGGACAGCCCCTCGACATCATCTGCGGCTCTCGTACCGCGCGGGACGCCCTGACTGGCCGGCTCCTCAGCAACGGTGCCCTGCGGATCGAGGACACGCCACTTGTCACCATCCGCAGTGTCAGCAGCATCGAGAGCGCCGGTGCACATCAGAACACGTTGCTGGTCGGGCCGCCTGCTGCCCGTTGGCGAAACCGCCTCACGGCTGCTGACCTAGGCCAGCTCACCGTCGTCGCTGCGCCCGGAGACCGGCCGCTCGTCCACCGCGCGTTGCTCAGGGCCTACAGCGAGCCAAGCAGGGAGATCGCCCGGCGTACCCGCTGCGCAACCCTGACCGCTCTCACCGACGCCCGAGCCGATGAGGACGAGCTCGACGGCAATAATATTCCGGTCGCGGTCACGATGCAGGCGACCGAGCGCGGTCAGAAGATGCAGTTCAAGCTGCCGGCGATGAGCGCTCTGCTGACGGCGGCGATGTCTGAACCGTCGAGTGTCGACCTCGATGTGACCGACCTCGAGGGCGAGCCGAGCGGTTCACAAGATCCCCTCGGCGTTGATGCACCTCCGCACGGCAGAGCGGTACTAGTGGTGCCGGTTGTGGCGCAGTCGACCGCTCCGCTCGACGAGCACGGCGCCCCCACTATGGTCTTCTTGCTGCCGAAGGGTGGCCGGGTGCAGCGGCTGCGCGACGACGAGGTACGGCTGCTCCCGGTCGCCGACATCACGGCGGGCGTGACGCTGATCGGTATCTCGGAGCCAGAACGCCGCACACTGTTCGACCGCGTCCGGCCGTACCTGGTCGAGCAGAGGCCGCAGGTCGCCCGTCTCCTGCTGCAGCTATGGAGGATCGCACTTGACGACGCGTGCATCGTCAGCGGATCAGTCACGGAGCTGACCGGGCGCCTCGCCGACATGGGTGCTGACGTCAGCTACGCCGCGGTCAGGCAATGGAACAGTTCTACCCGCATTGGACCAGAAGATCCGGCCAACGTTGCGCGCGTCGGCAGGGTCGCCGGTAACGCCGTGGTCGTGGGTGAAGCTGGCCGCATCGCGGCCGTGATGCGGGCAGCGCGCGCCCATCACGCGGCGGTCGGGAACGCTCTGGGCAAGCTCGCTGCGTGGCATGCGAGCGGCGACACCACAGCCCTCGAACGGTCCGTCGACGCGCTGGGCGCCGACATCACTGATCTTGCGGCGGACTTGACCGCGTGGCGAGTCATCGCGGTCGGAGACCCGGCGTTTGCACCCGCGTCGGTCCTGCGCCGGCCGATGACTCCGTCCGAGGCGACCCGTGTCGTCCAGCCAGCGTCCGACGCCTCCGCGGGATCGGGTGCCCAGCGCGACGTCGATAACGACGAGATCAATACTCCGGTTGATCAATTGGACCTACTTGACGCTGCTGAGACCCCATGATGCAGGCGTCACACGTCGAGTCGTACCGACGGCAAACATCCGGTCGGCTTTCGCGGCGCCGCCCGCTGACGTCCCTACTCTCAGCAGCCACAACGGCATAGGACTTGACGCTCTGGAGCCCGAACTGTGTCCATGGATCGACGACCCGGTGTATCTAGCACGACGCCAAGCGACTTGCGACCAGACACGCAGGATGAGTCATCAGCCACGTCTACACAGGCCAGACTGGATGGGTCAGCGATCCTGAGCGACGACGGCGGCGACGACAAGCATGCGCGGCGAGTCGCGGCCCACGCCGATCAGGAGCGGCTGGTGAGGCGCTTTATTGATGTCTCTCACCAGCGGCTGGCGGGCCGGGACAGAGAGTCTTTTCGCCTGCGAGGCCGTCAGCCCCGTGAACGCGTCGTGCTGGGTGTCCTGCTGCCCCAGGACCCGCCGGCGACGGAGCTGTCCGTCAGCGCCGGGGACCTGCCCGTCGAGCCAGGGGTTCCCGTCGATCAGCTTCCCGCCAGTGAGTTTGGGCTGACCTGTCTGGTTGAGCCGAAGGACGAGCAGCTGACGGTCGACGTAAACGTACGATTCGCGGTCTATCGGCAACATTATCCGACGTTCGAGGAGCAGTCGGAGCACGCCGCTCTGCTTGCCCGAAAAGAAGAGGAGCGGTCGCAGGAGGTGGCGGACTCAGTCGAGGGTTCAAGCCTTGGCGTGCATGAGGAAGCAGACGAGCCGAGTGTTGGACAGGTCGGGGCGATCGATGACAACGACGGTCTGAACACCGCCGAGGTCTGCGCTGTCACAGTGGGCGAGGTCGACTCTCGCCAGATGAAGGTCCCCGGTCCCGATAACGCAGCCAAGAGTCCAGCGGCTCGGCGGGGCAAGCGCGAGGCGGCGGACCCGACGTTGCTGGTGTACCAGCGATACGAAGTCGCGACGACGCTACAGCTGACCGTACCCCTGCCGGGCAGTAGCATCCCTGTGACCGTGAAGGATGAGGGAGCCCTGCAGTCGGCGACGTTGAGGGCATTCGAATCTCCAGCCACGTCCGCGCTGGCGGCACATGCCGGCCCAGCAGGCGGGCGGTATCGGCTGCTCGCCAGCGCCGGTCAGCGGATTCCGCGCGAAGCCATGGCTGACGGAGACACGTTTGACGCCTGGCTTGCGGCGCACGCCGTACCGGGCTGGACGGCGCCGGTCGCCGAGCCGCAGTTCACGGCCACGACGCATCGCGATCCGGCGGGTCGGGTGCGCCTGGCGTTGACGTTGTCCAACGCCGCCGTTCGCCAGCCTAGGGATCGGGGATTCCTGCCAGAGGTCTCGATCTACGATGCAGGCTTCGACGCTACGATTTTGGGCGGTGGCCTGGTCAACATGGGCTACCGGATCGTCGATACGGACTATCGCATCAAGCCAGAGGTCTACGCCCACGGGCGCTTCTGCTGTTTGGACGAAGACGCGTCAGATCCCGCCGCCGGCCGCCTCGTGACCACCGCGTTCCCTGTCTTCCGGCAGGCCGTCTACGAGTCACGCCCCGACCTGGAACCCACCTTCGTAGACCTGGCCCGCGACCCGATCCCGCTCCTTCGTGACATCGCCGAGCACATGCAAGACTTCCTCGACCAGTGGGATGCCTACCTCGACGGTCAGCCGCCTCTACCACCGGACGCGCTCGCCCGATGCCGGGCCGACAGAGAGACATTCGACGACGAACGTCGGCGCTTCATCGTCGGGATCGATCTCATCGAGGTCGATCTGAGAAGCCCCAACCCGGGCGGGCTCGGACTCGCATTCAGCTGGATGAACCAGGCCATGCGACGCATGGACGCTCCCGGCGGCGTGTACGCCCCCACCGGCCCACCGCGGGTACGCAAATGGCGTCTTTTCCAGATTGTGTTCATCGTCGTCCAACTCGCTGCCCTCGCCGCGCGCGAACCCTCCGGGGCCCACCTACGCGACGAGTTGAGTCACGCCGACGTACTGTGGTTCCCCACGGGAGGGGGCAAGAGCGCTGCTCTCTACGGCATCACCGCAGTGGCCATGTTCTACGACCGCCTGCGCGGCAAGACTTTCGGCACGACCAGCATCATCCGGTTTCCGCTGCGTATGCTCTCCGTCCAGCAACTGGACCGGATTCAGCGGTTAGTCGTGTGCTGCGAGCTGGTTCGATCCGCCCATCACGGGCAGCCGAAGAACGCTGGCGAGGCTGGCGAAGCCTGGGATCTTGGCGAGCCTTTCGAACTGGGTTACTTTGTCGGCCGCAATAACACCCCAAACCGCCTCACCGACGCGGCTGACACCAAGTGGCGAGACATCGCGAATATGGCTCGCCAGGACGCGTCCTGGTGCCAAGACCGTGTCGTCTTGCCGACCTGCCCCTACTGCGGCGGCGAACGGGTAACTCTCCGTCCCGACGTCGCCAGCGTCCGGCTACGACACACCTGCCCGGACTGCTCGCGAGACCTGCCTGTGTCGATCACAGACGATGAGGTCTACCGGTACTTGCCGAGCATCCTCGTCGCCACCGTCGACAAGCTCGCAACGGTCGCATTCAACCCGCACTTCTCGCATCTCACCCATGGGCCGGCGAACCACTGCCCCGACCACGGATTCATCACCTTCCGACAGGGAACGCGCAGCGAGCCCCACTGCCTCGCCCGGCAGTATTGTGCTCGCAACCCACGCGAGTGGACAGCCGTCATCGCCTACGATCCGGCACCATCATTGGTCATCCAGGACGAGCTGCACCTGCTCGCCGAGGAGTTGGGCACATTCGCGGCCCACTACGAAACCCTCTGGCAGCACCTGTGCCGCACCGGCTCCAAGCTACCCAGCAAGACTCTTGCAGCGACCGCTACGATCAGCGACTACGCCAACCAGGTCCGCCAACTCTACGCGCTCCAGCCTCGCCGGTTTCCGAGCGAAGGCTGGCTCGACGGACAGTCCTTCTACGCCCGACGCCACGACGATCTCACCCGCCGACTCTTCGTCGGCGCTTTACCGTCCCTCATGGACACCACCAGCTTCTCCCTCGCCTGCGGCGACGCCATCCGCCACGAGCTGGAGCGCCTCCGTGCGCTCGACCCACACGAGGTCATCGCCGACCTGGACCTGACCAGCGTCACAGGCGACCAGGTCGACGAATGGCTGTTCGCCTACGAACTTCAGCTGTACTACGTCAATCGGAAGACCGACGCCGACCGCGTCCTCACACACACCTCACGCGTTGGGCAGAGCGGTAGTCCAGCCCCCTTCGAGGCCCAGCGGCTCACCGGCGCGAACCGACTGGCGGAAATTAGCGACGTTATCCGACGGGTCGAACGTGAGACTCTCGACATCCCAGCAGGACGGCGTCTGGCCGCGATCGCCGGAACGAGCCTCGTCAGCCACGGCGTTGACCTCGCCCGGCTCAATGTCCAGTTCATCCTGGGCATGCCGTCGACGCTGGCTTACTACGTGCAGGCCACGTCCCGGGCCGGCCGATCACAAGTGGGACTCATCGTCACCGCACTCGGCCGTCATCACCTTCGTGACCGCAGCGTCTTTCACTTCTTCGAGCCAACACATCGACACGTCAACGCACTCGTCGAACCTGTTGCCCTCAATCGGTTCAGCCTCCACGGACCCCGCAAGACTGCGAGTGGGCTGCTCGCTGCACTACTGCTCAACGAGATCGGCCGTAGCCAGGACGCTCTGGCCCCCTACGGGAGCGCACCAATCGACTTCGGCAAAGCGGAAATCGCCGCAGCATGGCTCGCCGCGCGAGGAGGCGACGCCGAACGGCAGCTACGCTCGTCGATCCATGACGCCTTCGGACTCTCCAGCAACGTCCTCGATCCGGTCATCGCTGAGAATTTCCGCAATAGGGTCGATCACGAACTGGACGCGTTACTGCCCTCGCTGTCGGGCACGGAGCCGCAACTGACCAGGCGGCTACGACCCCGTCCACCCACGAGCTTCAGGGACATCGACGCCCCGGCCGACTTCAGCGCCAACGGAGCCATCGCGGCGCGGATGTTCGCGATGCTCGGCGGCGTCGACGACGGCAACGACGACCTACCCGAGATGGCTGACGAAGCCGGCAACACCTGACCAGCAACACCGCACGTCCGACCCGCCCTATTACCACGCCTCCTGGAGGAATCCGGTGCAGCGCAGCCGCGTCACCGTCCAGTACGGACATCTACCCGGTCAGGTCTTCGAGCACGAGGTCGACGGCATCTATTGCGTCGTTCGCGACATCAGCGGCGGTCGTCCCGATATCCCCATTGAACAGGTACTCGAAGCGCTCGACCATAGGCTGGCGCAGTGGCGCGCCAACGGCGGCGACGCACCCAGCTTTCCCAACAACCTCCTGGAACACGCCGACACGTTCCGCCTGGTGCGGCCGGAGTGGGTCAGGTGGGACGTGTGGCCGGTTCTCCTGTTCTGCGGCAACCGAGAGTGCGGACACGTTCTCGTCCTGCGCACCGGCCGACAGGCAGATACCGGAATCCCCGAGTCTCGCCGCTGTCGGCGATGCCGCACCGGTGCCTACCGTCAGCTACCGTACTACCAGGTACACGGTTGTGGTAAGCGGCGGCAACTGCAGGTGCCACAGTGCCCTGATCATCTCACCGACGACCGCACGTTCGAGGACACCGGTTCGTTCGTCACCGCCGGCTTCCGGTGCAGTCGTCCCACCTGTCGACGCTGGCTACCTATGCGGTTCGCGACCTGCGTCGACTGCGCCTGGGCAAAGAGCGACCCCAGCCGGGCACGAACCCTCACGCTGGTCACCGCCCGCGACGCAAAGGCTTACTACGGGCACCGCCTCACGCTGGTCAACATTGATGCACAGCTGCGTGACGTCCGGAACAGTGACCGCGCCGCTGTGTACGCCCTCGGGCACTACATGGACACCGTCGGCGACCTGTCCGGCATGCTCGCGGCAGGCCGCGGTGCCGGGCCCGCTAGCCCCAACGCTGAGGCGGCGCGTCTGCTGGAAATGATCCGGGAGCGCTATGGACATGACACCGAGGCAGTCCAGCAGGCACAGGCCATGGTCGATGCGACACGCGGCGACGAACCAGCCCTCGAACGAACACGAGCCGCACTACAACCGCACACGGTCGGCGCCGCCACCTCAGACCGGCGGATCTTCGAACGAGCGTTTCTTCACGCACGGCACTCCGTCGACAACCTCACCGACATCGCAGCTACGCTCACAACAGCTGGGAGCACCGAGCTGGCGGACAGAATTCACACCGGCCTTGCGGCGGCGCGCCAGCTGGGCCTGAGTCGCGTCGCCCTTGTCCGGGACTTCCCAATCGCCTTGGTGGGTTACGGCTACAGCCGTGTGCACTCCGACGAGCGTGCCCGGCTGTCGCCCCTCGACCCGACCCGCGACACGCAACAGCTGCCGCTCGTGGCCGTCGACGCCAACACCGAGGGATTGCTGGTCGAATGCGATCCCGTCGTCCTATGGCATTTCTGCCGTTCCAACGGCTGGACCCAAGCCTGGCCGACAGCCGACGGGCCCACCACCGAGCAGGCCCGAGCCTGGGTGCTTGACATGACCTACGCGGCAGTGCCGACCGAGGCCGCCGACGCGATTCGGCGCGTCACACACGTGTGGTCGCACCTGCTGATGCACGCGTTGGCCTACCACTCCAGCTTCTCCGCCAATTCCGTCGGTGAGTACCTGCTCGAACGAACCGCAAGCACCCTGATCTTCGTCGCGAAGTTCAACGCCTTCAACCTCGGGGCGCTCGGCGCCCTCGCCGAACAACATCTGCGTCTGTGGCTGAGCGACGCCGCGGAGGCGGCGGCCAGCTGCGTACATGACCCGGTTTGCCTGGCAGAACGCGGCGGTTGCCACAAATGCCTGGCGGTGGCATTCGGTTGCGAGCGGTTCAATCGCGGCCTGGACCGGGCCTACTTGGTGGGTGGGGGACGCCTCGCCATTCAGGAGGGCTTCTTACACACGGCGGCGCGGCGTGCGGGAGGGTGAGGCTCCAGCAGCCGCCGATCGTCGGCCGCGTCGAGGCGCTGACGGCGGCTTTTGCAAGATCAGTACGGTCTCGCGGCTTGGCAGACTGGTCAGACCGGTCATACCGCGCTGCTGCGAGGCGACGCCCTTGGCCCGCGCGATCCATAGTTCGCGGACCTCAAGGCCAACTGTCGTGGCTAGCTCGGCCAACAACAGGTCGGTCGGCAGATGTTGACCATAGTACGTCTGGGTGCCGACGACGAGGCCGACAGAACCGCCCGCCTGCAACGCTTCTGCCACCCGCGCGAGCACATCAGCCATGTCCTCGAAGAATCCTGCCACCATCCGCAGGACGCGGCCTGCCTGGTCACCCGTGGTGCGGCTGCCATTGACAGCCGCCAAGAACTCCCGCAATGCCGGATGCTCGACGCGGTACTCGTCTCGTGGCGGCGCCTCAAGGTGTGAGCGCAGCAACTGCTTCCGCACGCGACGTAGACCGGCAGCATCAGAGACGAACGCGCCCAACGCCAGCTCCAGCTGGTACACGGCCGAGTAGTCATAGCGGTTCGGGTACGGCGGGCTGAAGACCACCGCTGCGCACGACTCAGCTGCGGGTCGCCACTGGCGGGTATCCGCCCGCACTACGGTGACGCTTCTGGAGGCTGGCTTGGCCGCGCACGTTGAGGGCGACAGCCGAGGGACGAAACCTGTGTCAGCGACGCTTTCGCGATCAACCGACGCTGCGTCAGTGGCTGAGACGGTCCGCTCAAGGTCCGTGATGATCGCATCGACCCTTGCTTGGACGCCTGCGATCACGTCGGCGACGTCCATCGCCTCGCGCTGTTGACCTGGCCGGCCCGGTCGTGCCGGGCCGTCGGGCAACCGTCGCCGAAGAGACGTCCCGTCCTTGACGGCGTAGCTGACCTGCTCGACGGCCGAGAGGACAGCCAGTCGAACCAGGTCTCGGTTTACTCCCGCCGGAGCGCGATCGACCGCGTTGATCAACTGCGTCAGCGTCGTTGCTACCGCGGGCGCGAATGCCCAATCAGCTGCGGGCACGTCCAGCTGGCTCTCTCCGGGCAGCGATGCGTACCCGGAGAGCGCGTCGTTGGCGACCTGTCTGATCCCGTCCGGATCGGCGTGCCGCCACCGGGTGAGTGTTGACGCGAGAAAGGTGGCGTATGGCAGGAGATCGGCGCCTAGCGCGGAAAGGCCCCGTTCCGCCGCTACCAACAACGATGTGCCCGAGCCCACCATGGGGTCGTATACAAGTGGCGGGGTCTCGGCCCGGACGCGGGACTGGTTCGGGAGAAGCTGATCGAGTACCTCTCGAACCAGGAGAGGCGCGTACGCCTCCTTGTAGCGAGCCCACCGATACACGGGCTCTTTCGCGCGGGGCAGGACGCCTGCGTGACGGCCAAGATCAAGGCGATCCTTCATCACCGAGGCGTATTCCTGCAGCAGGCTTGCCCGGGCGACATCGCAGACCGTCGCCGGTAACGCCTGCTTGTACCTCTGCCACGCCTCGTCACTCATCGAGAAGATCCTGCCCTATGGCGAAGATCAACCCGTGGCCGACCCGCCACCCGCCCGGAGGTTATCAAAGCAGACCTCCAACCAGCGGAAACACGCCTCCTGGCCATCGATGGCCAATAGTACTGGGGCTTCTGAACGAACGGGCGCGCTGATCGGGCCGGCTTTCGCAAGGGGCTCCGCTAACGTCTCCCTTCGGAGCGACTCTGCACCAGTCGGGCGGCAGCCGGCGGGAGGCCATTACTTGTCCAGGGACGACGAGCGACCAACCCTCGCGGCACTATACGTGCGGAACCGGGAGGCGATGCTGCGGGCTGCGTGGGCCATCCTTCGCAACCAGCACGACGCGGAAGATGCCGTGTCGACGGCCGTGGTCAAGGTCGCCGCACGTTTCGCCGCCGGTTACGTCCCCGACGAACCGGATGCCTACCTCATTCAGTCCGTTCGAAACGCGGCCCTTGACCACGTAAGGGCCTCTGCGCGTCGGCGAAGCCATCGACAGGCCGAGGAGGGCAGCGTCCAACCTGCGCTCGCTGGGCCTCTCCCTGCACTGGCCGACATCGTCGACACCGGTCCGGACATCGTCGACGTGATCATAGAGCGACAGCGGAGTATGGAGGTGCGAGAAGCCGTCCAACGCGCCATGGACCGGTTAATGAACCGCGAGCGGAAAATGCTCGCGCTGCTGCTCGACGGCCATACTCGCGCCGACATCGGGGCTGTATTCAATCTCAGCGGGCAACGCGTTGGCCAGCTACTGAAGAACCCCGTCGCCGACCTGCTCGCCGAACTCGGCATCGCCCCTGCCGGTCGATACCCCCAATCGGCTACAGGACAACGACGATGAAAACTGAGTGTCAGCAAACCGGGTCTGCCGGCAGGGAACAGCACCACCGAATACAGTTCGAGGCCACCGAGCATCATGAGTAATGATCATCGCTCACCGCATGAAAGGAGCTTGGACGTGTCCGATGAACCCAGCTCCGTCCAGTCGCAGGAGCGCAACCCACAAGAAGGCGATCAACTAGCGCAACTTACGCTCGACTACCTCGACGTACTGAGCGGGAGCAAGGACGACCTACCGCAGCTCGACGACCTCACCAACGACCAACGGGCGCAGGTCATGGCTGCGTGGGGTACCGTCGATCGGCTCCTTGCAGGCGCGCCGCTGCCCGAGCTGGACTCGGATCCCACGGCCATCGCGCTCGGCGCAGTACCAGTCGCGCCACTCGACCCGGCAGCCCTGCGTCAAGCGCGCCAACGCCAGAAGCTGCGCCCGTCGGACGTAGCTGCAGCGCTACGAGCAAGAGGCTGGTCGACGAGCACCGGCGAGGTATTCACATGGGAACGCGGCACGCAGGACGTCCCGCCCGCATTGTTGGCTGACCTTGCGTCAGCTCTCGACGTCTCGACCGACTCGCTGATCGTGCGTGCGCGGGACGCAACCGTGGTCGGGGTTGACGAAACAGATCACGCCGCACAGACGTTGCTCCAGGCGCTTTACAGCGATGAACTAGACGAGGTCGTCCAGCAGTGGGCGCAGGCTTTCGAACTCGGCCCTAGCGCAGCTCGCCAGGACCTGCAGCGCAGGCTCAGCAATGTCGCCTACCGCGGGCAGCGCACCCTCACTCCGCGTCAATGGAAAGCCGTCGTGCGGGTGATGCTCGTAAGCGAACGCGCCCGTCGCGGGCTACCTGAGAATCCAGTCACGAGCGCATAAGCCAAGAATGACCCTCAAGCTCCACGCGCGCCGGCTGGTTGCGGCGATACCCCACAGTTCCCGGCAGGCGCTGGCGCTTGACCCCGCCGCAGCACTCGCTCAGCAGTTCGACGTCCGGGTTGTGCCCGTCGAGGAGCTACGCGAAAGCCGGGGCGCCGGAGGCTGGTGTGACGGACTCTCCTTCACGACGGATCAGATCGTCTGCTACGCGCCGTCACGAGGCTCACGACGGCAGAACTTCACGCTCCTGCACGAACTCGGCCACATCCTTGTGAACGAGGACGACGCCGCGCTCGACTGGCTGTCAGACCGACCCGATCCAGACCGCGATCAGGAACGGCTTTGCGATGCCATCGCAGCCGAGATTCTGTTACCCGAACCAACCATTAACCAGGTCTTGGCCGGAGCCGCCCCGACCGTGGACCACCTTCGCCAGCTCCACGCCTCCAGCCAAGCCAGCGAGGAGGTATGCGCAATCGCGCTCGCGGCTCGCCTGCCCGTACGCGGCGCTTTCGTGCTCATCCGACGCCGGACCGCAACCGTCGCCTTCGCGGCCAGCAGCGGTTGGCCACCACTACGGATTCCCCGCGGCCTCGCCGTCCCCGCCCGACACCCACTCCGAGACCTCGGAACGCGACAGAGATGGATCGGCTGGGTAACACCGGACCTCCGTCTTGCCTTCACGGGACACCCCGCGGCGAGTCCGCCGTCCTATCACGCAGAAAATCTCCTACAGGTCGATGCTGTCGCCGGCCCTCGCCGCACGACGGCCATCCTGCTAGATACCTCAGGCGCAGGCAGCGACATCAAGGGCGACCCCGACGAGACATACGCCCTCGATCCGAAGCTGTGGCCGACCCAACCTGGGTACACGTGCTCGAAATGCGGCAATAACGCCGCTTCCGGCAGCTACGAGTGTGACGAGTGCGGCGTCGGACCATGCCGTGCGTGCGGACGTTGCCGATGCTTCTAGCCTTGAAGACCACCAGCGCGCGGTGGCTTCCTTACACCACCGGTTGACCGAGGCCGGAGCGTGGGGTGTGTTGCTGCGCCGGGAGCGGCTGTATCAACCTGCCGCTTCGGAATTCTCGCCGCTCGCTCAGGTTCGTCACCACCTTGCCTGAAGCGGCCAATCCCTTGGACAAAAGGAAGGCCTTTCGTATTGGACCATGTGGTCTACCCTCTGGCGCGTGACCGATACGTTGCTTTCCTGGTCCCCGAGAGGGTGGTCGACGACATCATCCACGAGGGCCTGCGCATCCTGCTCCGCGAGGAAGGCGTCTCCTTTCAACGCATGAAGACGTGGAAGACCTCTCGCGATCGGGATTACGCGGCCAAGAAGGCGCGAGTGGAGCAGCTATACGCGATCGCCGAAGGCGAGGTCATACCTGAGGACGGCGAGCCGGAGGCAGTGTTCTGCCTGGACGAGTTCGGGCCGCCGAACCTCTAGCCGCACCCGGCCGGCAGTGGGCCGAACGCGGCGGCAAAGGCAAGGACTCTGATCGCGAGCCACGGCCTCGACGGCGGGCGATGTACACCCGCCCGCACGGGCTCGTCACCTGTCCGCCGTCTACGACTTGGGCAAAGACAAGCTCTACGGCCACGTCAAAGAGACCAGGAACCGGTCGAAGTTCCTAGAGTTCTGCCGCTACCTGTCGGTGGACGAGGTCCGGATCGGAGTGGCTCGCCCGGATCTTTCCGGTCGGGTAATCGAACGGGGCCTGCTGCGCGCGCTGGGATGGTCGCCGGGTCATCGCGTCGACATCTACCCGCACGGCGAGATGCTAGTGATCGCGTCTGCGGTGGCGGGGCGGCATGTGGTGGGCAGTCGGGGCGAGTTGCCGCTACCGGCCAGCGCGCGCCACATGTGTGCCATCGCCCCCGGTCAGCCGCTGCTGCTGGCTGCTCTGGTCTCCCACGATCTGCTGGTGATCCACCCGGTCAGTACCGTCGCGCGGCTGCTGGCTAATCTGCACGTCGAGGTCATCGGGAGCGGTTATGTCGGCTGATCCCGCTCGCGTGGCCACGGCGCGGCAACTGCTGGCCCACCTCGGCGTAACCCTCGCTGATCTGCAGGCCGAGCCGGGCCTGCGCTTGCCGACGCTGGCCGAGTACTTGCCGCAGGTGATCGCGGCGGCCGGGGCCGGTGCGCGCCGGACGTATGGCACCTACTGGAACCGCATGGCCGCGGCCTGGGGGGAGCGGGCCTTGGACGCTATCGCGGCCAGCGACATCGAGGCGATGCAGCGGCAGGTCGCCGCGACCGCCCGGTCGCGGCGTAACAGCCGTAGCGGGCGCCACGCTGGCGAGCACGTCATCGCCGCCGCCCGCGCCCTCTACAACCGGGCCGTCGCCGACGGGCTCATCGACGCCACCGGCAGCCCCGCCCACCGAGTGGTCAAGCCCCGCCGACTACCGACCACTCGCCGTGCCCTGGCCTCGGACGAGCTGGCCGAGATCAACCTCGCCGCCCGCACCAGCGGCAACGACGTCGTCCTCGACGCGCTCCTGCTGCGCCTGCATACCGAGACCGCCTGCCGACGCGGCGGGGCGCTCGGGCTGAGGCTGGCCGACCTGGACACCATCCGCGGACTCCTGCGGCTCACGGAGAAAGGTGCCACGCTGCGGTGGCAGCCGATCACCCTCGACCTCGCCGCCCACCTTGACGAACACGCCCGTACCCGAGGCGCGATCGTGCCCAGCGACGGGCTGTTGCGGTACCGCACCGGGCAGGCGATCACGAGCCGCCGCTACGACCACCTCTGGAAACGCATCGGTGAGCAGGTGCCGTGGGTGGCCGCGCAAGGCGTCTCGACCCACTGGCTGCGTCACACCACGCTGACCTGGGTCGAGCGGCATTTCGGCTACGGCATCGCCCGCGCCTACGCCGGCCACACCGACTCCACCGGCCCGGCCACCACCACGTACATCAAGGCCGACCTGCAGGCCGTCGCTGCGGCACTGGCCGCGATGACCGGCCAACCACACCCGCTCGCCGCTGCCGACCGCGTCACCGGGCCATGACAGCGACCGGACTGCCGGCTGTAGGACCATCGGGTCCGTTCGGCGGCCCACGGCACCCCGCGCGGCCGTCGCTCGGGCTAATCTCTTGGTTCTAGAGTCTCAGTCATGGCTGTGTCAGAGAAAACCCGCAAGATCATCTGGGTTGAGGCTGGCGGGCGCTGCGCGATCTGTCGGCGGCAGGTACTTACCGAGGGTACCGAAACCGACGACCCGTCGATCTTCGGCGAGGAGGCGCATATTGTTGCGCGCTCCAGCGGCGGCCCGCGAGCTGGAGCGCTCGCTGCGGACAAACTTGACAGCCACGAGAACCTGATCCTGCTGTGCAGTGAGCACCACAAGCGGGTTGATGACCAGCCCAATCACTACACGATTGAACGACTGCGTGTCCTCAAGCAGACCCACAGAGAGTGGATCAACTCTCTCGGGACCGAAGAACCCGGCCCGACGCGGCTCGTCCCCGACCCAAATTATCCGCAATCGAAGCACCTGAAGATCGTCTTCAGGGGTCACGTCCTGTGGGCCATGATCAAGGAAGTCGTGGCGTTCGAATATGCACTTCCTGATCATCTAGGCGACGAAGACGAGGACCTAATCGTCGAGTTCCTCGACTTGGTTAAGGACTATCTGGATATCGCTGAGGACCTCGACAGCGTCCGGGAGCAGCGTGACGCCGAGAAGACCCTGGGCCGCTACGTTAGCCGGCTGGCCGAGCGAGGCTTTTTTGTCGGCACGAGCATCCGTCACATGCTGCTCGCGGGCGGGATCAGCAAAGAGGCAACGCCCTGGCCGATTTTGACCATCGAAGTGCAGCCGAGCAGCGTCGCCAGTGTTGTGGACAGGGACGGAAACCCGTGGCAACCGGCAGCCGAGGACGTTGAGCAGCTGAACAAGCAATTGGCAGAGGAGTCCGCACGGCGAGCTGCCGGTCACGCTTGATCTCGGACCTGGCCAGGGGCGGCCGTTGTCTTTACTCGTCAGCACGCAGCGCCACTCACGAGGGTGGTACACCTGTTCCCGACAACTACCTTGGCCAACTCGCTGAGGCGACCGCCACCGGCCTCGCATCGTCGCCACCCTTCGTTTTCCACGCCCTGGTCGGAGCGCTGCGCCAGCGCGGCATCGACAACCCAGACGCTGCGGTATCTGCCATGCTTCCAGAGATGAAAGTCGATCAAGAAACGTGGCAACAGGTACTACCCAGACACACCAACGGGCTGCTGGCGCAGCGGTGACCAGGGGACGGTACAGCGTTTTGCCTTGGCGAAACCGGCTGATGGCTCGGCTATTATGGCCGGGTACGTCGTGCGTGGCCTGGGTCGGGCGTGTCCGTTCGAGTCGGCTTGACTGTGATGTGTGTGACTGTGTGTGGAACTCTCCTGAAGTCGTTCCTGGACGAATCGAATGAGACAGGACCTCATACGCCGGGGAAGAGCATCGGAAGGAGGCGGGGACGCATGGTTCGTCTTAAGCGGGTCCTTCGGGGCCTTGCGGAAACCGCGAACACCATTGGCATCGCAGTGACAGGAGGGTTCCTGGCCCAGACCAGGCACGACGAGCATGTTGGCGGCCCCGGCCGCTGACGCGTCGTAGGCCCGGTACCTGCTAGGGCAGGCGTAGTTCGAGACCTGGTCATGTGAGCCCGGTTCGGGTGGTGGTACCAGCGGACGCGAGCTCAACGGGTACCGTCTCGACGCGTAGAAGACGCCCAAGCGCGGAACCCGAGCCGAGCGATTGTCGGCGTCGCGTGAAAAATGACCCCTTGCCACCGGCGGAATTTTGACCCCCTGCCAGTTCTCCTGGCTCGTGCCGAGCCGGGAGGTGAAGGGGTGTTGTCCGTGGAGGACTGGGCTGAGATCCGCAGGTTGCATCGGGCAGAGGGCTTGCCGATCAAGATGATCGCGCGGGTGTTGAAGATTTCGAGGAACACGGTGCGTGCCGCGCTGGCGGCGGATAGGCCACCGAAGTACCAACGGAAGCCGGCTGGATCGATCGTTGACGCCTTTGAGTCGCAGATCCGAGAGCTACTCAAGGCGTACCCGACGATGCCGGCGACGGTGATCGCTGAGCGGGTGGGCTGGACTCGTGGGCGGACGGTATTCGCCGATCGGGTGCGGGAGTTGCGGACGGTGTATCTGCCGCCGGATCCGGCCAGCCGCACGAGCTATGCGGCCGGTGAGATCGCGCAGTGCGACTTCTGGTTTCCGGACATCGCGGTGCCGGTCGGGTGCGGGCAGACGCGGACCGCGACGCAGCTGCCGGTGCTGACGATGGTGACGGGGTACTCCCGCTGGCTGTCGGCGCTGCTGATCCCTACCCGTAGCGCGGAGGACCTGTTCGCCGGCTGGTGGCAGCATCTGGCCGGGTTGCAGGCGGTGCCCCGGGTCCTGGTCTGGGACGGTGAGGGCGCAATCGGACGGTGGCGTGCAGGCCGCAGTGAGCTGACCCGAGACTGCCAGGCGTTCCGGGGAACGCTGGGCGTCAAGGTGCTGGTCTGTCGCCCCGGCGATCCGGAAGCGAAGGGCCTGATCGAGCGGGCCCACGACTACCTGGAACGGTCCTTCCTGCCCGGCCGCATGTTCGCCTCGCCGGCGGACTTCAATGCGCAGGTCCAGTCATGGCTGGACCTGACCAATCGGCGGGTCCGTCGGGCGTTGGGATGCGCGCCCAGCGACCGGATCGCCGCGGACCGGGCCGCGATGCTGGCGCTACCGCCAGTGCCGCCGGTAACGGGATGGCGAACCAGCACGAGGCTGGCCCGCGATCATTACATCCGGTTGGACAGCAACGACTACTCGGTGCACCCGTCGGTCATCGGCCGCCGGGTCGAGGTCATCGCGGACCTGGTCCAGGTGCGGGTCTTCTGCGACGGGCGGCAGGTCGCCGACCATGCCCGTCTATGGGCCAGGCACCAGAGCGTGTCCGATCCGCAGCACGTCGCCGCGGCGAAGGCGTTGCGTCGCGAACGGCTGGGCATTGCACGACCCACGACGCAGCATGAGGTCGAGACCCGGTGCCTGGCCGACTACGACACCGCGCTGGGCCTGGACGAGCAGGGGGTGGCGTGATGGTCACCGCCAAGGCCACTCATCGCGACCTGAACGCTGAGATCGTATTTCTGACCCGGGCGTTGAAGGCGCCGACGCTGCGTGAGTCGGTGTCGCGGCTCGCGGAGCGGGCTCGGGCCGAGTCATGGTCGCACGAGGAGTTCCTGGTTGCCTGTCTGCAACGGGAGGTCTCGGCCCGGGAATCGCACGGCGGCGAGGGGCGGATCCGCGCGGCCCGGTTCCCGGCACGGAAGTCGTTGGAGGAGTTCGACTTCGAGCACGCCCGCGGACTCAAACGTGATGTCATTGCTCACCTGGGCACCCTCGATTTTGTTGCTGAGAAACAGAATGTCGTGTTCCTCGGCCCACCCGGCACTGGCAAGACTCACCTGGCCATCGGGTTGGCGATGCGGGCCTGTCAGGCCGCCCACCGGGTCTTGTTCGCGACTGCGGCCGAGTGGGTGGCCCGCCTCGCCGAGGCTCACCACGCCGGCCGGCTACAAGCCGAACTCGCCCGACTGGGCCGCTATCCGCTGCTGGTCGTCGACGAGGTGGGCTACATCCCGTTCGAGCCCGAGGCGGCGAACCTGTTCTTCCAACTGGTCTCCAGCCGCTACGAACGAGCCAGCCTGATCGTGACGAGCAACAAGGTCTTCGGCCGCTGGGGCGAGGTCTTCGGCGACGACGTCGTCGCAGCCGCCATGATCGACCGTCTCGTCCACCACGCCGAGGTCATCGCCCTCAAAGGCGACAGCTACCGGCTCAAGGACCGCGACCTCGGTCGCGTGCCAGCCGCAACCACAACCGACGAATAAAGATCAACCAACATGCAGGGGGTCAGAATTCAACCGGCACTAGGTGGTCAAGGTTCGGCCGGCGTTGACAGCGATCTGGTCGGCTCGGCTGGAGGGTCTCTGGTCCTGTCAAGCGGGGTCACACCAGAGTGGTTACGCACTCAGCCACGGCGTGCGGATTTCAAAATGATCGTCCTAGTATGAGTCGCTGACGACATGACTGCCAACGATGTGATCGACGTGCGCCTCCTCGACCGCTGGGTCGTAGGTCACCTCGGCGATCAGTTCCAGGACCCTGTATGCCTCCACGCTTACGTATTGATCGTTGAGGTCTGAGTCCCACAGCTCCAGGCGCGAGTAGTCGTTGCCATACCATTCGCTCTTGGTCATGACACCGTCGAAGCTGATGTCCACTTTGTACGTGCAGCGGAGCGGCTTGTCGTTCTCTGCAACGCTTGGCTCAACGGCGACGTCGAATTCGCTTTCAATGAAGCTGACGGTGACCGTCTCCATCTCGGGCGGCAGATCCGCGTCGATGTCGGGCCTGGCTAGCCCGCCGTCGCGGAGATCGAACTCCCAACCCCACTGCAGCGCCATCAGCTCCTTGTTGTACTCATGCAACGCCTGTCGAATCGCCGCATGTGCAGTAGCTCGCCGCTGGTCGGCCTCGACCTGGGTACGCAGTACGTTGATGACCGAGAAGAGATCGGGCATCGCCTTGACGCGGGAAGCTTGGACGCCGTGCTGAGCCAGATCTGCTTCAAGATCGGAATGCAGGTCACCCTTACTACCGAGGAATCCCTTGTCTTTGGTGACGAATACGACGGTGTCATCGGGGCGAGTGACGGCCAACGCCAGCAAACCAAGCCAGATGACGGTATCTCGGTGGCCGATCGTGCCGACGTTCTCCTTGTCGATGAACGGCCGTCGGCGTGCCAGTTCTCGCTCAACGATCTCCTGCACTGAGTTGGTCGGCCACTCTTCGACGAGAACGCCGCGCGTGCCGGCGAGTTGCTGACGACGTGCGACGATTCGATCCCGCGCATCCGACTTCATCGACTCTAAGTTGGTCAGGAGGTCTTCCACAGATCCGTGGTAGCGCTGACCCATGTTCCTGATACGCGTTACGAGAGCGGCGTGCTCGCCAGCGAGGTCATCGCCCGTAGTGCGGTCAAGTTCAGCCACTACAACCGGGGAGAAGTGGAGCGCGCAGGCACCGGCTTCAACGAGGTCAACCAACTGTTGACCGAGCGGTTTGAGTAGCAGGGGGTCCCCGTGAAGGGCATTCGCGTCGGGGTAAACCAGGATCACGGCTGCGGACTCTCGTTTCAGGCAGGCACAAGGTTTTTGAGGCGGGACGGGTCGGATGCCGCGATGTAGCGGAAACTCTGCGGTGGTCTGAATGGACCTTCCTCGCGCAGGTGTCGTAGAGGCAGTGGCTCGTTGAGCGAGTTCACGCGGTGGAGACCTAGCAGGTAAGCGACGTCGCTGCCGTCGAGGTATGCGTCATACTCTGCTCGGGTGAGTCCGAACGTCCGGCGATATTTTCGCCACGCGGTCTCGGGCGTGTAAACGTCGACGCCGGCGAGCTGCGCGGTCCCGACGACGGCCATCATCGGAGAGCTGGCGTACAAGATGATGGGTGTTCCCGAGGCGGTGTTCACGGGACGGCGGCGGATCTCGATTGTCTTGGTGCCATTGAGGATGGCGTCGGCGAACCGAGGCCGAAGTGAGAGCAAGAGCGTCCGTTGGACTGTCACTTGACGCGGCCTTCCTCGTAGATGGCGGTGAACAGCTCCGTAGGGATCCGGAGGGGGCCTTGGGGAGCATGGCCAGGCAAGCCGTAGCGTTGCGCCAATGCACGCATGCGGTGGCGAGGAACTGAGGTCGGGAAGACTTCCGTGTTGCTGAAGCGCAGTGCTTGGACGCGATCGCCGCGGGCGGCCTTACGGATGGTGTTTTTATCCCACACGCCGAGGTGTTGGAATCGGCTGTGGAGTTCGTCGGGAGTCGCGGTGACCACGGCGTCAAGCTGGGAGCATGCGATGACCGCGGCGGGGCCCGGGACGGTCGTGCCTCCCTGACTCATGTACCAGAGTAGGCGTGCGGGTGCCGTGACCTGATTGCCGCCTGGACGCTTGTAGTAGACATGCTCGCGGGTGAGGCCAAGCGCGTCGCTTCGTGGCAGGAGTCCGGTCGGGACGCCGAGTAGATCGGCTGAGAATGCCTGCTGTATCGGTATGAGATAGGTGGGTAGTTGGCTGTCCGTGATCCTCGCAGGCCACCAGATTCGTTCCAGCTCAGCAGCGACGACAGCGGGCATACCTGATCTTAGCGCTGGCGGTTCGGGTACCTTCGCCTGGCGCGCGACGCGCACTACGTGGTGTTCAATTTCTGCAGCTGAGCCGATGGCGGGGACGGCATATCCGTACAGCTCGGTCTCGGTTTCCTGGAAGCCGTCGTTGAGTGCGGCGAGCCGCACCTGCGGTGATCTGTAGGAGTCGTCGATGCGGATGATGGAGGCTGCGCTGTCGCGTGCCAACCTGCGTAGATGGAACAGTAGCTGTCGTGCCATCGTGTCGGCGACCGGAGCGTTGGCGACGCGGAGCAGCGGCACCCAAAGGACGCCGTCCGACGGAACCGCGCAGTAGGCCGCGACGACCTCGCCGGACGGCCCGTATAGGGCGATCCGGGCATGGCCCGCAAGTGCTAGCTGTCTCAGGGCTTCGGCAAGGTGTCGAGGTTTCTCATCTGCTGCTCGGCTCGTCAACGTGAGTAGCTGACCGTCCTGCCCGCTTCCCACCTGGCGCAGCTCGTACGCGGTGTTGAGTAACTCGGCCGGTCGGTAGGACTCGGCATCGACAAGTTCATCGATGTAGACGATGACATCGGCGGGACGCATGATTCTCAACCCGTGCGATTCGGCGCCTGAGCTGAGGGCCTCGGTGAGGCGGCGATCGCGGGTGATGAACACGTTGAGCTTGGCGGCAATGGCCTCTGCCACGTGCTGAAGGTCAAGTACATCCTGATCGTCGGCAGGATACGCCGGGTACCTCTTGCGCGCGATGGTGAGCAGTTCGCTCGTCGCGGCAGCGACGTGGGCGGCTTCACCGCGCGCTGGAGTGAAAGGCTGGGCCCGTCGCGTGCACTGGGCACGGAGCGCTCCCTGCATGCGGTCGATCTCGGCATCGAGCGCCGCAGTTCGGACCAGTTCGAGAAGACCGACCAGGTGGTCCTCCAAGAGCGCCCGTGATTCCTCGCCGTCCGTCCGTCCGCGCTCCGCCAGATCTCGGAGCACCATGGTGTCCACGGCGGCACGTACAAGTACGGTCTCGGCGTCGGCGGTGAATAGGTGGGGATGGTGATGGTCTCGCCACCAGTCGATGAGGATGTGGCCGTCCCTGCTGCGTCCTCGGCGTTCACCGATCTGAGTGAAGCCCAGCTTGATCCAGAACGCGCCGAGGTTGTAGTCATGGCGGCACCGCGCCGAAATTCCCAGATGGTCGGCGTGACGCTCACTCAGATGATCGACAAGGAGGCGAGCGATCCCTTCCTTCTGGAACGCCTTGTCCACGCACAGATGGTTCAGTCGGACTCGGCGGCGCGCCAGCGCGTACAGCGCGTACCCTACGACCCGGTCAGCCGAGTAGGCGAGTAGAAGGGTGCCGTTGATCGCGGCCTCGTGATAGACGGCGACGCGCATAAGCCCCAACGATGCGCGGGCGGAGTTGCCGAGCTGGATGGCCTCCTCGATGGCAGAGCTATCGTCCGGGCCTGCCACTGCGAGCCGCACCTGTGCTGGTTTGGACGCGACATGATCCAACGACATAGACGCAGTGTGCCCGATTGAACGCGGAAAGTGGAAGACGATCAGATGCCTGAATCAGCGAAAGGTTCTACCGGCCATCGCGCGCAAGATGTGAACATCGGCTTGACGCGGCCGACTTCGTCCGCCGGCGGACGGTTCGAGGCTGTCCAGAGTCTGGCTAGTCGTGCCATTGGTGAGCGCCAAATGCAGCCCGCGTTCCACCTAAACGGCTCCGTCGAAAGTCCGGTCGCGCCTGCGTGGCGGGAAGAGGCGGACGACGTGTCGCCTTGGTTCGAATCGCGCTAACCCAGATCCGGTGCGGGATGGATGACTGGGTGATGGGCGGTTGGTCCAGTGGATGGCAGGATGATCGCGACCTCGTAGGTCCGATACCGCACTCGACGCGGAAGCCCGCCCATGCGCATGTACGGGGAAGTAGGGAATGTTCATCGAGACGCTCGTGCTGGAAAACTTCAAGTGCTTCGGGTCGGGACGCACCAGGATCGACCTCGGCTCGGAACTGACAGCCTTCATCGGTACCAACGGCACAGGCAAGACCGCCGCCTGCGAGGCGCTGCTGCGACTCTTCGGGATTACCGGGCAGGACCGCGCAGTACGCGCGGAAGACTTCCATATCCCGGTCGATGAAGTCCATGTTCCGGCCACCCGTGAGTTGACGATCGAGGCGTTGCTCGCCTTCTCTGAACTCGACGACACCCAGGACGCCGGCGGTGAAGACGCCGACGAGCCGGACGAGAGCGGCGGAGAAGACGAAGAAGACGACGACCTCGGCGACGACGAGGAAATCGGCGACGACGATCTCGACGAAGACCAAGACGATCAAATTCCGGAGCCATTGGCAGTCAGCCCTCGGGCGGTGCCGGAGTTCTTCTCACGCATGGCCGCCGACGGCGATGGCGAACTCAAGGTCCGGATCGTGTTGAAAGCGACGTGGGAAGACGACGGCACCGTGGACGGCACAATCACGGAGACCCGCATCGTGGTCAGCACCATGGCCGAAGAGTACGGCGACGAGGACTACGCACCGCTGCCAGCAGCCGAGCGCAGCCGCATTCAGATGATCTATATTCCGGCGTCGCGGGACGGTGCACGTCAGGTGACCGCGTTCCTGCGGGGCCGGCTATGGCGGGCCGCGCAGTGGTCGGATGAGCTGCGCGTAATGGTTAACGAGCACGCCGACCAGGTGGCAGACCAATTCGACGATGAGCCGGTCGTCAAGGCTGTCGAGGGCGCCTTGAGCGCGCGGTGGCAGGAACTGCACGACGCTGGCACACACGCGTCGCCGAGGCTGCGGCTGCTCGACGGCGATTTCGACCAGCTGGTGCGCAATACCGAGTTGGTCTTCGAGCCGGACCACGCCGGACGGGCGCGTCCAGCTCGCCTGCTCAGCGACGGACAACGGTCGCTGTTGCACCTCGCACTAACTGCCGCGGCCCTGGACGTTGAGGCCGCCGTTTATGATCGGCTGCACCCGACGGACTTCACGTTGGACGCCGCTCAGCTGCCGAACCTGACCCTGATCGCGGTCGAGGAACCCGAGAACAACTTGTCGCCGTTCTTCCTCTCCCGGATCGTCAGCCAGCTGCGGCAGCTCGCCGCCGGCGACGCGACGCAGGCCGTCTTGTCCAGCCACTCCGCCAGCGTGTTGACGCGTATCGAGCCTGACGACCTGCGTTACTTCCGCAGCGATCCGATGACGGCGACAGCTTCGGTGCGCTCAATCACGCTGCCCGCGGACGCGACTTCCGCGGGCAAGTATGTCCGTGAGGCCGTGCGCGCGCACCCCGAGCTGTACTTCGCGAAATTCGTCGTGCTCGGCGAAGGCGACACCGAACAGCTCGTCATCCCGCGGATCGCGCAGGCTCAGGGCGTCGACCTCGACCCGTCGTTCGTCGCGGTGGTCCCGCTCGGCGGCCGGCACACGAACCACATGTGGAAGCTGCTCAATGACCTGAGTATCCCGCACGCGACGCTACTAGACCTCGACTACGGCCGCGCCGGCGCAGGTCCCGCCAGGCTGCGCGACGCGTGCAAGCGGCTCGTCGACAACGGCATCAGTCCGCTGGAGGGCTTGGCCAACTACAACAACGTCGACGACATCCATGATGGCCTGAAGTATTCCGACCTCTGGCCGATCATCAAGCATCTGCGCAGGTTCGGGATCTTCTTTGCCAAGCCGCTCGACCTCGACTACATCATGCTCCAACGCTTTCACACGGCGTACACGAAGCGCGAGAGGGGCGAGGCCGGGCCACGCCAGACGGATGCCTTGGGCGCCGTTATCGGTGAAGAAAGTAGCGATGAGGAGTTCTGGAAGGCGCCACATCGTGCCCACCGCCTACGTTGGTATCGCTACCTGTTCCTGAGCCGTTCGAAGCCGAGCAGCCATCTGCGGGCGCTGAGCCGCCTCACCGACGACGATCTGCGGGCGCGCGCGCCGAAGGTGATCACCGCTCTCAACCGTCACATCCGCAAACAGGTGGGATTGTGAGCCGATTCGACGACTTCGACGAGTTGGGTGCATCTCCGATGCGCCCTGTCGCGATGATTCCGCCCGCAGACTGGCGACCAATCGATATCGACGATCTCGAACCATCCGCCTGGCACGCGCTGCGGCACGTCGGAAACACGGCGGTCGTGGCTGGCCCTGGCGCCGGCAAGACCGAGTTCCTCGCGCAGCGGGCCGCCTACCTGCTACAGACCGGCATCTGCCCTTGGCCGCAACGCATCCTAGCGATCTCGTTCAAGCGCGACGCCGCCGCGAACCTCGGGCGGCGGGTCGCAGCCCGCATCCCCGAGCACAGCGACCGCTTCGTCTCTATGACATTCGACGCGTTCACCAAGGGGCTAGTCGACCGGTTCGCCTCCGCCCTGCCCCAAGGCTGGCGGAGAACGAACGGCTACGAGATCGACTTCCCCTCCGAGAGGTACGTCCAAGATTTCCTCGGCGACATTAGCCCTGCCGCCCCTGCGCTGATTCGTTCCCACGTCTTGACTTTGCGACCAGGCCGCTTCGTCGCCGACACCGTCGGAGGCTGGGACCTGCCAATCACGGTGCCGGTCGGCGATCCGGATGACGTCAGCGGCTACGCCGCGCTGCAGTGGTGGCGCGATCGCTATCTCGGGCATGGCAAGGCGAGAGTGGACTTCGTCATGCTCAACCGGCTGGCTGAACTGCTGGTGCGTTCCGTGCCGAAGCTGCGCCGTGCCCTACGTATGACGTACCCGTTCGTGTTCGTCGACGAGTTCCAGGACACCACGAGCGCCCAGTTCTCGTTTCTCGCTTCCGTGTTCGGCGGCGGACCGACGGCCACCGCCGTCGGAGACGGCAAACAACGGATCATGGGCTGGGCCGGTGCTCTACCCAAAGCGCTCGAACGATTCGCCGACGCCTTCGGCGCGACCACCTACTCCCTGACATGGAACTTCCGCTCCAGCAGCACCCTGGTACAGATCCAGCACGTAATCGCAACCAACCTCGACCCCGGCGCCGCGCCAGCGATCTCCAAGGCGGATTCCGACATCGACGGTAACCCCGCCGAGGTGTGGATGTTCTCCAGCCTCGACCAGGAGGCCACCGTCATCGCCGATTGGATCGCAGCCGACATTGCCACGTTCGGACGTGTGCCAGCCGACTTCGCCTTACTCGCCAGGCAGCGGATTGCAGACTTCGAGACACGTTTCCGCGACGAGCTGGCTCGCCACGACATCAAGGTGCGCAACGACGACGCCGTCGTCGGCAAGATGCGCCTACAGGACCTGCTGAAACACGAGATCGCTCAACTGCTGCTGGGCCTGTTGCGGCTCGCCGACAAACCACGCGGCCTACCCAAGGAGTGGCGCGAAGTGCTGGCGACGCTCACCCGGGTGCACGGTGCTATGGGCGACGAGGTGGCGCAGCGGCGGGTTGGCGACGATCTGTCGAAGCTGACCGTCGAGCTGCGCTCGTGGCTCAGGGCGAATGCGCCAAACTCCACACCAGCCCGGGACGCCGTCAACTACGTGCTCAGTCTGCTTGATACCGCCGCGGTCCGCCGGTACGTCAGGTCGGCAGCGCCAGACGAGCAGCTTGAGATCGTCACGGGCGCGTTCGAGGCGCGGCTTGCCGCTGTCGCGACGGCAAGTACCAGTTGGACCGATACGTTGGAGCGGTTTGAGTGCGTAGACGCAGTCGTGCTACTGACCGCGCACCGCAGCAAGGGCCTGGAATACCACACAGTGATCTTCCTTGGCCTCGACGACGACCAATGGTGGGCCCACAACAGAGACCCCATCGAGTCGACCTCAACTTTCTTTGTAGGGCTATCCCGGGCCGCCCAGCGGATCATCTTCACGACTACCAGCCCGTTCGCTCGCACCGGTCGAATCGCTACGTTCTTCTCCATGCTGGATGAGGCAGGCGTCGCCGAGCTTGACTACAGCTGAGGATCCGCGGGTGGCAGATGTGTAGGTGACGGGAGTCTTTGCCACTCCGCCGAAGTGCAGGCGAAAGGGCGGCGGCCGCGCTGCCCGTGGTCCAAACTGCCCCCGTAACCGAGGAGACCAGCCGCTAAGGGCGATCGGCGTTGTGAGGGGCCGCGGCCCAAAGAGCCGACTGGCTCAACAGCTTCCAGCATCGCGGTCAGTAGATGCGCTAGTATCTGGGTATGCGCACTCATAGTGCGCATAGGAACCGACTGTGGGGGTGCAACTCCCCCCTCGGACACGTTAACCCCCATCAAGGGGTTTCACGTTTTGGTCAGGCGTTCACCTTCCTGCCTCATGACCATTCCGGTTGGTGTGCAGATGATCGTCCAGTGGGTGGTGCGGATCTGGTGAGCGACCTGTTCGGGGTTGTTGACGGGGATGCCGAGTTGGGTGGCGGCGTAGGTGATCGCGGTGTCTTGCCGGACGTAGATGTTCTTTGGCCGGTCCGGGCTGGGGCCACGGGCGCTGGTGTGGCCGTGGCGGCAGCGGTAGCCAGGGCTGCGGTACACCCAATGCGACTCGAGCAGGCGACCGCAAAGTCCGCAGCGCAATAGCCCCACGAGCAAGTAGACGTGAGTCTCGTCGGTGTCCGGCCGCGGTGTGGCGCTGATGGCTTGCACGGCGACGAAGTCCTGCTCGCTGACCAGCGCGGGATGCGCGGGCCGGTTGGAGATCACCCACTGGTCTTTGGGATTGGGAAGGTGGCGCTGCGGGCGGCCGGTTCGCGTGTCGCCGGGGATGGTCTCGTGGTGGTCGGTGCGGTGTCGGTTCCATACCTGCCGGCCGGTGTAGCGCGGGTTGGCCAGGATCTCCGCGACGGTCCGCAGCGTCCAGCCGTCGCCGTGACGGTGCTTGTTGCGGGCCGGGTCGTGGCTGGACGGGCAGGGAACGCCACGCTCGTTGAGCGCACGGGCGATCGCTGCCGTGCTGTACCCGGTCAGGCGCTGCGCGAAGATCCACCGGACATGCGGCGCGGTGACCGGATCGGGATCGAGCCGGTGCAGCCGTCGGCCCCACCGGGCGTGTACCGCGTTGGGGTGTGGACCGGCGTCGACCAGTCGGTACCCGTAGGGTGGTCGGCCGCCCAGGTGCCGGCTCTGGTCTCGGGCCTGGGCGGTCATGGCCATGGTGGTGCGGAACCGGGCTCGCAGGATCTCCCGGTTGGACTGGTGACCCAGCAGCATCATCAGCGCTTGGTGGGCGGGACTATCGAGGTCGACGGGGCCGTTCGTTTCCGGCAACCATAACTGCACGCCGTATGAGGTCAGCATGGCAGCGATGTGGGTGAGTTGGTCGCCGTGGAAACCGCGCTCGTACTCACCGAGCACCACCGCGTCGAACGGTCGGCACGGATTCCTCGCGGCGGCCAGCAGCGCGGCCGCCTCCGGTCGCTCCGGCCAAGGTATGCGGCGGGAGCAGCCGACGTCGAAGTACTCCACGACGATGCGGCCGCGGCCGGCGATCGCCTGTCTCGCGGAGTCGAGCTGCCAGGCCCGCGATGACGCGCGTCCTGATACTCGCCGGTGGATATCCGACCGTAAAACGCAAACCGCAGCTCGCCAACAGTGGCTGACACACTATGCCGGGGGCCCTTCTGGCGAGCCGACGTGACGCGCAGCCACCCGGAAAACGAACCGGCGTCGTCGATGCTCGTGGTGTTGCTCATGCTGACCACCTCGCCGCAGTAGCTCACCCGGTCCAACGACCGTGCGCTTCACCGTGTGACGAGCTGGTCGAACTCCGTCGGTCGACCGCGATCTCTTGCGGCCTGAGCCCTTCGGCATGTCTTCACATGGGCACAAGGAGTTGTCAATTGCACACTCACCGTGAACTATAGATGGGGATGAGTATTCAGTGCGCAACCGGCAGGAATGGGTCTGATGGTCACCTGCCTCACCTCCGCCTGATCGGTCGGTTCCCGGAGCCCCCGACGGTGCCCGGTCGCGCACCTCGCCGCGTAGCGGCACCCACCCAGCCGGTGTGCGGATCCTCGGGGTGGCGCTGGGGACTGGGGTGTTTCCCCGGTTCGAACGCGACCCTGGCCATGGTGGTCTGTGACTGACCGAACGCGCTGAGCGGAGGAACCGTCATGACACCACCGAATCCAGTCATCTTCATCCACGGGTTGTGGCTGCACGCCACGTCGTGGGGTCCCTGGGTGGAGCTGTTCCGGGAGGCAGGCTACGAGCCGTCTGCCCCGGGTTGGCCGGGTGACCCGGACACCGTGGCCGAGGCACGCGCCAACCCGGAGAGCATCGCCGACCACGGCATCGACGACGTCGTCGAGCACTTCGCAAAGATCATCCAAGGGCTGCCGGTCAAGCCGGTCCTGGTCGGGCACTCCTTCGGCGGCATGATCGCGCAGAAGCTGCTGGGCCTGGACCTCGCCGCGGCGGCCGTCGCCATCGACGCCGCGCAGATCAAGGGCGTGCTGCCGCTGCCGCTGTCCGCGCTGCGGGCCACCCTGCCCGTGTTCAAGAACCCGGGTAACAAGCACCGGGCGGTATCGCTGACGGCCGAGCAGTTCCGGTTCGCGTTCGGCAACGCCATCGACGAGCAGGAGTCCAACGACCTGTTCGAGCAGTGGGCGATCCCCGCACCGGGCCGGCCGCTGTTCGAGGCGGCCGCGGCGAACTTCGACCCGCACTCACCGGCGAAGGTCGACACGGCCAACGAGATGCGCGGCCCCCTGCTGCTGATCATGGGCGGTAAGGACCACACGGTCCCGGAGGCGGTCACCAAGGCCACGCTGAAGCAGTACCGCCACTCGGACGCGGTCACGGAGATCATGGAGTTCGCCGACCGGGCGCACTCGCTGACGATCGACCACGGCTGGCGTGAGGTGGCCGAGGCCACGCTGAGCTGGCTGGACCGCAATCTGGCGGTATCGGCGTGAGCGGCGTCGGCCGGCGGGTCCACGCCATGCTGGTGGTAGCGGTCCTGGGCGCCCTTGCCATCGCGCTGCCGGCCAATACCGCGTCGGGCAGCACGGGGACCGGCCACGGCAAACCCAAGCCCACCATCGTGCTCGTGCACGGCGCCTGGGCCGACGCATCAAGCTGGGCACCGGTGACGGCCCGGTTGCAGCGCAAGGGGTACACCGTGCTGGCCGCCCCGAACCCGCTGCGCGGCCTCAGTAGCGACTCCGCCTATCTGGCGGCGTTCCTGCAGCAGCACACCAGCGGCCCGGTCGTCCTGGTCGGGCACTCCTACGGCGGAGCCGTCGTCACCAACGCCGCGACCGCGGATGCGGACGTGAAGGCGCTGGTGTACGTCGACGCGTTCGTGCCCGACGTCGGCGACTCCGTGCTCAGCCTGCAGGGCGGCGGCGGCGACCCGACGGCGCTGTTCGATTTCGTCGCCTACCCCGGCGCCCCGGCCGGCGACGCCGACCTGTACATCAAGACCGCACTGTTCCCGCAGCTGTTCGCCGGCGACCTGCCGGCCGGCACCGCGGCGCAACTGGCCGCCTCGCAGCGCCCCGTCACGCTGAGCGCCCTGTCGCAGCCGTCGGCCGGCGCGGCCTGGAAGACCCTGCCGAGCTGGTACCTGGTCGGCACCAAGGACGCGATCCTGCCGCCGGCGCTGCAGCTGAGCATGGCCGAGCGGGCGCACAGCCACATCACCAAGGTGCCGGCCTCGCACCTGGCGATGCTCTCCAAGCCCGACGCCGTCACCGACCTGATCCTCACCGCGGCCCGCGCCACCGACTAATTCAGGGTGCGCCCGGCGTGGCGGCCCGACCACCACGCCGGGCGTGATCCAGGAAAGGAACCACTGTGGAGATGCATCTGTCCGGCCGGGTGGCCCTGGTCACCGGCGCCAGCAAGGGTATCGGCCTGGCCGTGACGCAGGCCCTGGCCGACGAGGGCGTCCGGGTGGCTGCCGCCGCCCGCAGCGTCACCGTCGAGCTGGCCAAGCTCGCCGAACAGGCCGACGTACGGCCCGTCACCGTCGACCTGTCGACCCCCGACGGCCCGGCCGCGGCGGTGGACGCCGCGGTCGCCGCTTACGGCGGCCTGGACATCCTCGTCAACAACGTCGGCGGCGTCAGGCCGCGCACCGGCGGCTTCCTGTCGGTCGGCGACGACGAGTGGCTGACCGCCCTGAACATCAACTTCCTCGCCGCCGTGCGCTCGACCCGTGCCGCGCTGCCCCACCTGCTGCGCTCCGCCGCGGGCTCGATCGTCACGATCGCCTCGGTCAACGCCGCGTTGCCCGACCCGCTGGTGATCGACTACAGCGCGGCCAAGGCAGCCCTGGCCAACTTCTGCAAGTCGCTGTCCAAGGAGGTCGGGCCACAGGGCGTGCGGGTCAACACGGTCAGCCCCGGCCCGGTCAGCACGGACCTGTGGCTCGGCCCTGACGGGGTTGCCGCGACGATCGCCCGCAACGGCGGCGGCGCGGCCGACGACGTCGCTCGGCAGGCCGCTGGCGGCTCGGTGACCGGCCGCTTCACCAGACCGGACGAGGTCGCCGATTTGGTGGTATATCTCGCGGGCGACCGCGCCGCCAACGTGACCGGCGCCGACTACACCGTTGACGGGGGCCTCATCACAACTCTTTGACCATTGCCCCGACACCGGGTCATCATTACGGTTTGTGGCGGCCAGGGAGCCGTCCGACGAACCGAGGATAGAGAATGGCCGACGCAACGAGTTGGTCACCGCCGCTGCTCGGCCGCGAACCGGAACGCCAGGCCCTGGACGAACTCGCCGGAACCCTCCGTGAGGGCCTGAGTGGATGCCTGGTGCTGACCGGCGAGGCCGGCATCGGCAAGACCCGGCTCCTGGACTACCTCGCCGCAGCCACGCCCGACCTGCAGACCGCCACGGTCGTGGGCCTGGAGGTCGAGACCCAGCTCGGATTCGCCGCGCTGCACCGCCTGCTGCTGCCGTTCCTCGACGGGCTGCCGCGGCTGCCCGGACCGCAGCGCGACGCGCTCGGCGCGGCGTTCGGTCTCGTCGCCGGCCCGCCGCCCGACCGCTTCCTGATCGGCTTGGCCGTACTCACGCTGCTGGCCGACGTAGCTGGCCAGCAGCCGCTCTTGTGCCTGGTCGACGACGCGCACTGGCTCGACCGGGAGTCGCTGGAGGTACTGGCCTTCGTGGGTCACCGCCTGCACGCCGACGGCATCGGACTGGTGCTCGCCGTGCGGGGCGGCCCGGGTGACCTGCCGCCGCTGCAGGGGTTGCGGGCGCTGCAACTCGACGGGCTGCCCGAGGACGAGGCCCGCCAGTTGCTCGCCGTGGCAAGCGCGGGCCGGCTCGACGGGCGTGTCGCGACGCGGCTGGTCGCCGAGACCCGTGGCAACCCTCTGGCCCTGGTCGAGCTGTCCCGCGAGCTGTCCAGCGAGCACCTGGCCGGCGGCCGGGTACTGCCCGAACCGCTGCCCATGGGGCCACGCATGGAGGCCCACTTCCTGCGCCAGATCCGCACCCTGCCGGCGCCGACCCAATCGTTTCTGCTGATCGCCTCGGTGGCGCCGGCCGACGATTCGGTCGTGCTGTGGCGGGCCGCCGACCGGCTCGGGCTGCCGGCCACCGCGGCCGATCCCGCGTTGGCCGAGGGGGTCCTGTCCGCCCAGGGCGACCTGGCCTTCCGCCACCCGCTCATCCGCTCGGCCGTGTACGCCAGCGCGCCGCCCGCCCAGCGGCGGGCCGCCCACGACGCGCTGGCCGCCGTGATCGACCGCGACGTGGACCCGGACCGCCGGGCCTGGCACCTCGCCGAGGCCGCCACGGGCCTGGACGAGGGCGTGGCGCAGGAACTGGAGCAGGCATCCGAGCGCGCCCGCGGCCGGGGCGGCTACACAGCCCAGGCCCTCTTCCTGTCCCGGGCGGCGGGGCTCACCCCGGACCCGCACGAGCGCTCCCGCCGCCTGTTCGCCTCGGCCCAGGCGCGGCTGGCGTCCGGCGACCCGGTGGCCGCACAGACGCTGCTCGAACAGGCCGCGGCCGGCCTGGCCACGCCCACCCTGCGAGCCCAGGCGCAGCTGCTGCGCGGCACGATCGAGATCTTCTTCGCCCGGCTGGTCGCCGTCGCGCCGATCATGCTCAACGCGATCGCGACGATCGACGGACTCGAGCGGCCGATGGTCCGCCGCATGCTGTTCGAGGGCCTGCAGGCGGCCGTCCTCGCCTACCCCGACGCCGCCTCGGACGCCGGACCCGCCGACGTGGCCCGGGCCGTGCTGCGCACCCCGGCCGTACCCGGCGGGTCCCCGACCCTGACCGACCTGCTGCTGGACGCCTTCGCGACCCGGATCGTATCCGGGCACGCCGCGGCCGAGCCGCTGATGCGTGCGACCCTGCCCGCGCTGCTGCACGATCAGGATCTGGCCGAGTTCGGCATGCCGCTGGCCGTCTACGCCGCGTTCGCCAGCGACGACCTGTGGGAGGAGCGCGGCGGCCGCGCCGCTCTCGAGCGCCTGATCACCTTCGACCGCCAGCACGGCGCCAGCCAGGCGCTGCGGGTCACGCTGCAGACCCTGGCCGGCAGGGAGGTGTGGGCCGGCCGGTTCAGCGAGGCGGAGGCCCTATACATCGAGTCGAGCGAGATCACCCGGGCGATCGGCCTGCCCGACGACACCTCCCACCGCATCGGTCTTGTCGTCTGGCAGGGCCACGAGCAGCTGGCCCGCGCGAGCGCCGAGGACATCCTGACGCTGTGGGTCGGCCAGCTCGGCATCGGCTCGCTGTCCACCCAGGCATACCTGCACCTCGCCCTGCTGGAGAACAGCCTCGGCCGCTATCCGGAGGCGGTCGGCTGGGCGGTGCGGGTCTTCGACACGGACCCGCTCGGCTCGGGCAACCACATCCTGCCGGAGCTGATTGAAGCGGCCGCCCGAACCGAAGACCTCGACCTCACCGAGCGCGCCCTGGCCCGACTACGCGAACGGGCGGAGGTGGCCGCCACGCCCTGGGCGGCGGGCCTGCTCGCCCGCTGCGAGGCACTACTGGCCGGCGAGTCCGCCGAGGCGCTCTTCGTCACCGCGGTCGAGGAGTTCGGCCGTACCGAGATCGTCACCGAGCTGGCCAGGACCCATCTGCTGTACGGCGAATGGTTGCGCCGCCAGAAGCGGCGCACGGACGCGCGTTCCCAGCTCAGGATCGCCCACGACATGTTCACCGACATGGGCGCCGGCCTGTTCGCCGCGCGGGCCCGCCGGGAATTGCTCGCCACCGGCGAGCGAGCCCGCAAGCGCACGGTGTCGGACAGCCACCGACTGACCCCGCAGGAGACCCAGGTGGCCAGCCTCGCCTCGACCGGCGCCACCAATGCCGAGATCGCCACCAGGCTGTTCATCACCAACTCCACTGTCGAGTACCACATGAACAAGGTCTTCCGGAAGCTCGGCATCACCTCGCGGCGGCAGCTGACCCAGGTGCTCCGCGACCAGGACGGCGCGCCCGGCCCCAGCATTCGCTGAGCGTGCACAGCGGGCGGTCCGCGTCGGGCAAGTCAACCGTGTGGACGCCCGCCTCGACGACACCGCCAAGCTCGTCCGCGCCCTCCTCGACCGGCTGGCCATCGCACCGGAAACGATCCGCACCGTGGCGCTCGGGATTCCCGCTCCAGTCCACCCGAAGCTGCCAGTCGTCACCGACAGCAGCATCGCGTGTGGCTGGGCCAACCGGTCGCCCGGCGCGGAACTCGCCCAAGATCCTGCACCTCACGCTCAGAGAAGATACCGACGAGCGCCGGTTAGGCGAGGTCAATCACCTCATCCAGTCCACATTGGATCGCGGCGATGCCACAGTCTTGTCTGATTGCATGGGCGGATGACGGGATCCTGTCGTAGGACCTGCTGGAACGGACACCTGAACCGGACGAAGGGCCGGAGGGGATCACAAGTCCAAATCCCGGACTGGACGGGCTCGGCCCGGCGATCGACCTGGTACTCATCTGGGTATGTGCCCTGCCGCTGGTGGGCTGGGCCTTGCTGCGCGTTGTGCGGGCCCGGCCGGCGTGGGCCGTTTCGTTGACAGGAGCGGTCCTGTTGCTCCCGGTCCTCGCGGTGTTCAACAGGCCCGCCCGTCCCGCTCGCCTCCACCGAAGGCCATTCACCCCGCAAGTCTCAGCTCAAGCACCCACCAACCGAACGCGCAATGACCGTGGGATCCCTTGCAAAGGGGCTAGCGCAGCAGTAGTTCTTCGCGCAGGACGACCATGTAGTTCGAGGTCAACTCGCGCCTCGGACACCGGTTCTGGTAGAAGTTCACCGATGGTGGACCTGTCGCGGTTTCGCGCGCACCTGACATATCTGCCGTAATCGATGATCATAAGCGTCGGGGAGCCGTACCTGGTGCCCGGTGCGCGGTGGTGCGTGGGCGGTTGGACCGGCCATGACATCACCTCACCGCCGCGACCGTGAACAGCTCATCGGCGTGCTCGTCCCGGCCTCGCTGTCCGATCGACCGGGACCCTGTCCGGCGCCGATGCCGGCACTGCCCGTACCCCGGCCTCCCAGTGATCTGTCGGAGGACGAGGTCCTGATCGGTGTGGCAGGTCCGGACCGTTCCGGTCGAGTGACCGAACGGGCCCTGCTGCGCGCGCTGGGGTGGTCGCTGGGCCACCGCATCGGCATCCACGCGCACGGCGAGATGCTGGTGATCGGGTCAGCGGTGGCGGGGAGCATGCGGCGGCCTGGCGCCTGACGAGTTGGCCGAGATCAACCTGGCTGCCCGAACGAGTGGCAATGACATCGTCCTCGACGCGCCGCTGCTGCGCCTGCACACCGAGACCGCGTGCCGGCGTGGCGATGCGCTCGGGTTACGGCTGGTCGACCGTGATACCGCCCGTGGGCTCGTTCGGCTCACAGAGAAAGATGCCACGCGGTGGCGGCAGCCGGTCACTTGCGTCCTCGCCGAAAACTGTCGGCTGTGAGACCCCGTTCAACTGGGACGCGGTCACGGTGGACCAGAGGTCGGCCTCCAGGTAGCGGAGTCTGCTCCCGTTGAATGGGTACAGGAGAGTCGAGGTGCCGTCGTAGGCGTGAGGCGTCCTTCGTCAGGATCGTGAGGGGCTGTCCACCGCTTCAGCGGTTGCGCGGATCAGCGCCAGGATGGCGGCGATGGAGTATTAACGCGCTGTAAGGCTTACGGGCTCAGCCACGGCGGCGGATCGTAGTGCTGAGCGCCGGCGGAGTCGCCCGGCGGCGGGATCTGATTCTCCAGCTTCCGGATCTCACTGGCCTCGTACTCGTCGGTCGACTCGTAGTCCGTCGCCGCCGACACGATCGACTTTCCGGACCTGGTCAGGTCGTCGCCCACCGCTCCCAGCAGTCTCCCGAACGTCTGCGCGCCCTCGTTGAACTTCCGAACCGCCTGCGGGAACTGGGCCTGCACGCCGTCGATGTACGCCCCGGCACAGATTTTCGCGCCGTCCTCATACTGCTCAGCGGCGGCCGGCAGGGTCCGGTAGCCGGCGTAGTACAGCCGAACGATGCTGGTGATGACCCCGTCATCGGCGTCCGTGGCGGCATGCGCCGGGCCCCGGAATGTCAATCTATGGTACGCCGACGATTTCAGGTCCGGGTTGTCGATCCGGGCGAACGGGCTGCCGAACGGACCGGAGTCGTCGAAGTCCGTGTCGAGTCCCTTGCCGATCTTTTCGTCGAACTCGAAGATGTTCGCGTCGAGGTTGGTCAACGCCGTCCACGTGTTGTGAACGAGTGACATGGCTGACAGGGAGGAGTTCACGCTTATCGGCCGCTCATGCGATGGCGTGTTCGATTCGGCGATCAGACCGCCACCTACCCCGGTCGCCGCCAGAGCCGCATCGAGCAGGTCACCCTCGGGACCGGTCAGCGCGAGAAACAACGCGACCGCGTCGGCCAGGATCGCGGCGAACCCGGCGGCATGCTTCGTGCCGCCTTCCCCCTCCTCGCCGGGAAGCGATCCGGGATCGCCGCCCCCACCCAGGCGGCTGATCGCGTCCTTGCACACCCATACGACGCATTCCTTGGCCCGCTCAACCCCTCCGGCGAGAGCCTTTGCGCCGATCGCCATCTCACGCGCGCATTCACAGTGGGTCACCGCGGTGGTCTTGAACGGCACCAGGAACCTGTCGTGGAACGCCATCGCTGCCTTGCCCTGCCACTGCTCGGTGTGGATCAACTTCGCGACATCGTCGACATCGCCGGCGGCCCGGGCGACCGAGCTGTACACCGAGCTACCCGTCGGCGCTTCCCACCGATCCGACTGACCCGCGAACTGATCCGCGACGGGATCCAGATCATGGCCGTCCAACGAGTAGTAGCCGCGGAATCTGGCGATGAGGCTCGACAGATCGCTGTGGAGATACTTCCGCCCTTCTTCGACCTTCGCGACCTCGCCGGGGTTGGTCGGATCGTAGATCGCCTGACCCACGTACATGTCGTCGGCCGCCTGCCAGAGCTTCGTCAGTAGCGGCTCCATCACGGCCTGGAGATTCATCCCCATTGTCCAGTCCTTGGTGTAGGCGGGTAGTCACCGATGGAGGGTTCGATTCTTCCCAGCGGAGCGATGGAGGGCCGGTGGTTGCGGAAGCGCCACTGAAAACAGCGCGGGCCCGACAGGTGCCCCGAGGGTTCGAATCCCTCTCCCTCCGCGCTGTGGCCGTATAGCTCAGCGGGATGAGCGCCGCCCTCACAAGGCGGAGGTCCCAGATTCGATCCCTGGTGCGGCCACGGCGGCTGTCGTGTACCGGTAACGCACGCCAGTCTGTGACCCTGGAGGTCGTCCCGGTTCGACCCCGGGGCAGTCACCCTCCTTCGGAGCGCCCGACGTTGGAGAGTCGGCCTGTCTGTAAAGTTCGCGAGCCCTTACGGCCTGGATCGCTCGACCGTCTGTCGCTAACCTCGGCAGAGCACCGAGCTGCTCTGACCGATCTCGCCCGTCTGGGGAAACCCGTGTTGACCGTTCGGCCATATCACTGTGAGGTGCAGGTTGGCGAGGTAGAACGCGCTCGCAGTCTTGTGACAGGCTATCGGGTCGGTCTCGACGAACCCGGCGTCGTCCGCGTGCGGGAGGGTGAGGGACTTCAGGACACCGTTGCGGTCACCGAGGTTCAACGGGGTGTCACTGATCGTAAAATACGTTTGGAAGGGGAGGACGTCCGCGAAAGCGCGCAGGTGGTTGGTGGTCGGGTTGTAGTCAAAGCCCCACTTGACGCTGATCCCGGCGCTGCCCGGCCCGTCAATTTCCTTGTCGCACCAATACGTGACTGTACCAAGCTGGAGGCCGCCGCCGTATGGACCGGAGGTGCCGCTCGGGCACGGGACGGCGGCGCTCGCGCTGGTTGCGTTGAGACTGACGGCGACCACCGCCCCCAGGGCCAGCAGGCAGGCGGCGAGTGCTCGACGGATATGCACGGCTTCCTCCACCAACGAAGAGTTCGGGGCGACGATTCTTATGCAGGTATATCCCTGAACCGACCTGGGTGACTGGGTGTCCGGCCGTCTTCTCAGGACCGAACGCCTACCCCCGCATCGGACGCTGGGCGCGTTGCCACCAGCATGATCACCGCCGGACGGCGACACAAGGAGCGAACCAGCCAGTGGCAGCTTCCGGCCACGCGGCCCGCGGCCCACCATGGACGAAATGCTGGACGGTGTCGTGTCTCGGCGGGACTTGCGAGCTGTACCAGCGGTTCCTCGCAGGCGAGCACCACATGCTGGAAGAACGCGGTCGACCTGGTCCCAGGGGACCGGCCAGCACGAGCGGGCGGACGAGGGCCGGCAGAATGCGGGCCACGGCCGTCCAGCCGGGCGTGGCGCTGTGTCAGGCCAGCGGACCGCGTCGGCGCCCCCACCGGCTACACCACCGCGTGCAGCCCGCAGGTATGGTCCGCTGGAACACGACTGCTACTGCAGCGGTACGTGTTCGCCGCCATCCGAAGCGACCACGTACCAGGCCACGGTGGGCTGGGCGAGGTCGATCCGGGCAGGCGGTGGTGATGTTGCTGCACAACGCTTCGTGGGATCGGATCGCGGCCTCGGGCGGGATGGTGCGGGTCGGGATCAGCCGGTGGGGCTGCGGTCGTGGCCAGCATGGTCAGGAAGGCCAAGGCGAGCATGGCCAGGGTGATGAAGTGGTGCCAGGGCGTCGACCCGCGTACCTGGTAGTGGTCGAGCCCGACGTGCCCTTTGACTGCTTGGATGGACTCCTCCACGCACCACCGAATGCCCGCCACCTGCACCAGGGTGGGCATGCTGACCGGGGTGGGAGTCCAGCAGCGGTAAGCTCAAGATCACGAGCGTGGGACCAGAAGGATGTCCGATAGCTGACGGCCGCCGCGTGCTCGGGAGCATTGAGTGCGGCCGTCGCCGTTGCTGGCGGTGCTGCGGTCGGCCTCGGAACCAGGCGAGCATGCAACGGCGACGGCCCCGCAGGCAGCCATCTCGATAGAACGGTCAGCCGTTGGGCATTGGTTCGTATTACCCCTCAGACACGAACCCCATCGCCGGTCAGGCGCCAAACACGATCTCGCTGTCGTGCACAGGCGTGGGTGGGGTTCCGGTATCGATCCGGCCTCTACCCGCAGCTGGCCGGGGATTCATCACTCCATTGTGGACACCGGGTCGGCGTCGAGCAGCGCCTGCCAGCCCTCGACGACACGCGCGTATGTGTCGAGTGCTGCACGGGCTGCCGCCATCGCCTCCGGATTGGCCTCGCCACGCGATGGTCCCCTCGCTTCGAGGAAGGCGCGATAGGCGTCGGTGGTACGCGCGACGGCCAGCTCCGCGGCCTGATACCACGGTGAGCCGGTACCGAACAGGTCGGCCATCCTGGACAGGTCGGCAACGGCCCGCACCAGCCGGCGCTCGGCGGCCAGTACGGAGCGGCCGAGGGTAACCCGGAAGTTCCCGGCCCAGGTCTGTCGCCAGAACACCTGGTGCTGGCCTACGTTCTGCGGCTCGGTCGCGAGGAACGCGACGACCGCCCGCAGATCCTTTTCTACCATCGCCGGCAGCGCAGCCAGCCGGCCGCCTGGCCCTCGCTGACCAGACAGCCGGGCCCAGACCAGGACCGTACGGATCAGCGGCAGGCCGGCGAAGACCATGGTGGCGACGATCGCCATGATGAGCACGAGCCCTACCCACCGGCCGCTGAAGTCGGTCACCGGCCGCCAGCCGAGGATGCCGGACACGTCCGGGCCGGGTAGCGAGCTGACGATCTGCCAGGCCGCCGCGTCCAGTGCCTGGGTCGCCTGCGACCAACTACCACCGCCACGGGCGGTGGCCAGCCCAGCGTCCCCTAGCAGGGTCAGCACGGCGCTCGCGGCGACCACCAGCTGCACCGCGACCATCGCGTAGCCGCGCAGATCCTGGCGCAGCCCGTCGCCGTTGTCCGGCACGTCGTACCGGCCGAGTGCGGGTACCCGCGTCATCGACCGCGCCACCGCCCGGTGGAGGTACGCGACCGTGAACCACTGCGCCGCCGTCCCCAGTGGGCGGTCGATCGGGAAGCCCCAGGGTTGCCAGGTGAAATGGGTATGCAGCCAGCCGGTAACCGGCGCATCCGCGCCGAGAAACCCCAGCACCAGGGCCAGCCCGACCACCGCGTCCGGCAACTCCGGGTCGGCCCACAACAGGTTCAGTACCACGAGCAGCACGAGAAAGGCGACCACGGTGGCCAGCAGCCGGGCCCAGGCACCCCAGTGGGCCGCGGCCGGCAACAACATCCGACGGTACGGGCTGTCGAACCAGACCAGACCGACCGCTGGCAGCACCGCTACCAGGTGCCGCTTGTCGTGCAGAGTCAGCAGCAGCGGGGTGGCCAGGACGCCGGCCACCAGTGCCGCTAGCACGGTGAGCGCGGCGGCCAGGCCGCCCAGCGACCACAGCGTCGGCCGCTGGGCGCCCAGGTGCAGCACGCCCCATAGCGCGCCGGCGCCGGCCGCGAAGATCATCACCACAGGCACGCCCTCGTCTCCGAGGCCGGTGCCGACGCCGCGTACCCGGTCGGCGATCGCGCTCGCATCGCGCCGGTCCTGCGTGTGCTTCTCCACGTACTCGTAGAGCGCCAGTCCGACCCGCAGCAACGGCGGGATGACCAGCAGCGTGAAGGCGAGTGTCAGCACCCGGCCGCCCAGGCCCGGCAGCACCGGCCGCTCCGTCCACTCCAGACGGTCGGCGATGTGCAGCAGCGGCACCGCCTGTACCAGCTGACGCAGGTAGTACCGCTCAGCGGTCCATAGCTGACCAGCGTGACCGGCGAGCGCGATGCTCAGCGAGGCGAACGCCTCCACACCGAGCAGCAGCGCCCCACCCGAGGTCAGCACGGCGATCAGGAAGTACCGACGCTGGTCCGGCTGGACCACCGCGACCATCACGTTCCGCAGCACCGCAATGAGCAGTACCGCTGCCAGTACCATAGCGAGCGCCGCCCCAGCCCACCGCCCAGTACCGCCAACGTGCCCAAGCCCGGTGAGCAGCAGCCGCAGTAGCAGTACGGTCGCCACGGTCGCGGCGAGCGACACCAGCACCGGACGCAGCCACACCCGCCACGGCCCCTCGGCAGTCCGGTCCAGCCATTGCTGCACCCGGTCGCCCGAGGCATCGATACCGGCGAAAACCGCCCGGACGCCGGCCGACAGCCCCTTCAACAATGACCCGATCGGCATGCCATCACGGATACCAGAACTGACGGCTGGTCACGGTCCCATACGCTGTCCGGAACTAGCCAGACGGAGGAGGAAGTCCAGGTACACGGCCCCCGCGCTTCAGCCGTCTTCGACGGTCGACCGTCGGTGGTGGTTCATCCAGGCGATGCCAACACACGTCTGGAGAGATTCGGCCCGACCCGCAGCGTGTACGGCCGTCTCGATGGATGGCCGTGCCGCCGGCAGGGCAGCCGGCCGTTGGGCACTGGTTTGTTTGCCCTTCCGACACGAACCCCATGGCGTCAGGTGCCAAACACGATCTCGCTGTCGTGCACCGGCGCGGGTGGGGTTCCGGTATCGATCCGGCCTCGGACACCAGTATGGGTGAAGTTTCACCGATCATGGATCGGTCCCGCATGGGTGCGCCCGAAATGCATCTGCTGTAGTTGATGATCGTCGGCGCCAGGGAACTGGACCTGGTGCCCGGCGGGTGGTGGCGTGTCCACGGTTGGACTGGACATGACCTCACTTCACCTCCAGCGTGAGCAGCTCATCGGCGTGCTCGTCCCGGTCCCGCTTCCCGGCCGACCGCTACCGCCTCCAGCGCCGATGCCGGCACTGCCCGTACCTCGTCCGCCAACCAGAATGTCCAGGGACGGGGTCCTGATCGGTCTGGCTCGTCCGGACCATTCCGGCCGGGTCACTGAACGGGGCCTGCTGCGCGCACTCCGCTGGTCGCCGGGCCACCGCATCGACATCCGGTCGCAGGGCGAGATGCTGGTGATTGCGTCGGCGACGGCGGGGCGGGACGTCGTGGGCAGCCGAGGGGAGCTGCCGCTACCGGCCAGCGCGCGGCAGATGTGCGCGATCACCCCCGGACAACGACTGCTGCTGGCCGCCCTGGTCGCCCACGACCTGCTGGTGATCCACCCGGCCAGTACTGTCACTCGGCTGCTGGCCGACCTGCACGCCGAGATCATCGGAGGCCGTCATGCCGGCTGATCCCGATCGCGTCGCCGCGGCCCGGCAACTGCTGTCCCACCTCGGCGTCACCCTTGCGGATCTGCAGGCCGAGCCGGGTCCGGCCCTGCCGACGCTGGGCGAGTACCTGCCTCGCGTTGTCGCTGCGGCAGGGATCGGTAGCCGCCGAACGTATGGCACCTACTGGAACCGCATGGCCGGGGCCTGGGGCGCGTGGACGTTGGACGCTATCGCGGCCAGCGACATCGAGGCCATGCAGCGACAGACGGCCGCGTCCGCCCGGTCGCGGCGCAACAGCCGCAGCGGCCGCCATGCCGGCGAGCACGTTATCGCCGCCGCCCGCGCGATCTACAACCGGGCCATCGCCGACGGGCTTTATCGACGCCGCAGCCAGCCCAGCCCACCGAGTGGTCAAACCCCGCCGATTACCGAGCACTCGCCGTGCCCTGGCCCCGGACGAGTTGGCCGAGATCAACCTGGCCGCCCGAACCAGCGGTAACGATGTGGTCCTCGACGCGCTCCTGTTGCGCCTGCATACCGAGACCGCGTGCCGGCGCGGTGGCGCGCTCGGGCTGAGGCTGGCCGATCTCGATACCACCCGCGGCCTTGTGCGGCTCACCGAGAAAGGGGCCATGCTGCGCTGGCAGCCGATCACCCTCGACCTCGCCGCCCATCTCGACGAACACTCCCGCGACCGGGGCGCGGTCCTGCCCACCGACCAGCTGCTGCCATACCGCAATGGGCAGGCGATCACCAGTCGCCGCTACGACCATCTCTGGAAACGCATCGGTGAGCAGGTGCCGTGGGTAGCCGCTCAGGGCGTCTCCACTCACTGGCTGCGGCACACCACGCTGACCTGGGTTGAGCGGCATTTCGGCTACGGTATTGCCCGCGCCTTCGCCGGCCACACCGACTCCACCGGGCCGGCCACCACCACGTACATCAAGGCCGACCTGCACGCCGTCGCGGCGGCACTGTCCGCGATGACTGGCCAATCGCATCCGCTCGCTGTGGCAGACCGTGGCAGCGGGCCGTAACACTGTCCGCCAGACTTACCAGCTGAGAACCGTCGTCCCGTTCGCCCGCCGCACCTCAGTGCTTCCCGCCATCTCCCGGAGGGATCAGTTGCGCGGTGGGCGGGAAGGTGACTTCGATGTGGAGGCCGCCTTCCGGCTGGGCGTGGGCGGTGAGGGTGGCGCTGTGGGCGTCGCTGATAGCGCGGACGATGGCCAGGCCGAGTCCGTATCCTTCGCTGTGGCGGATCCGTTCGGCGCCGAGTTGCCGGAACGGTTGGAAGAGGTGTTCCACCTCGCCCGCGGGAACAATCGTCCCGGTGTTGTCGACCGACAGGATCGCCCCGGTGGTAGCCGACGCTGTGGTGATGTCGGCGTGGCCGCCGGGCACGTTGTGCCGGATGGCGTTGTCGACCAGGTTCGTCACCAGGCTCTGTACCAGGCTCGGGTCGCCCGTGGTCGGGGCCGGGTCGAGCGCGGCGTCAAGCCGGATGCCGCGGCGTTTGGCTTCATGCTGCCGGGTCAGGAGTACGGTCCGCGTGATGTCGGCGAGGTCCAGCGGTTGTGGGCGTTGGGGCCCGCGTTGGCTGTCGGCGAGGGTGAGCAGTGCGGCGATGAGGCGTTCCTGTTGATCGCCGAGCTGGACCAGTTCTTCGCAGGTTGCCCGGAGCGTTTCCACGGTGGGTGCGGGGTCGGTGATGGCGACTTGCAGCAGGGCTCGCCCCGCGGACAGGGGGGTGCGGAGTTCGTGTGAGGCGTTGGCGATGAAGTGGCGCTGGGATTCGAAGGATGCTTCGAGGCGGGCGAACAGGTCGTCGAGGGTCTCTCCGAGTTGGGTGAACTCGTCCTGGTGGCCGGCCAGCCCCAGGCGCCGGTGCAGGTTGCTGGCTGAGATGTCCCGGGCGGTGGTGATGATGGTGCGCAGCGGCCGGACGAATCGGCCGGCGATCAGCCAGCCGATTGCGAGCGAGACCACCGCCATGATGGCGATAACGAGCGTGCCGCTGGCAATCTTTTCCCAGCCGATGAATCCGGCGAGGATGCCGGACGAATGCGCCGTGGTGACCGGGCCGGTGCCGTGCGGCACCTGGTCCGGTGCCGCTCGCCATGCCCGCCGGATAAGCAGGCCCGGTGCGAGGAGGTACGTGACGCCCAGGGCCGCTATGCCTGAGGTGCAAAACAGGGCGGCGTACAGCAGAGCCATTCGTACCCGCAGGGTGGGGCGATGGAAATCTGGCACGGACACCGGTTCAGGCAGCGCTGGCATGTGGGTCTCCGATCCGGTATCCGCCGTCGCGGATGGTATGGATGACGGGTGGTTCGCCGAGCTTGGTGCGCAGCCGGTACATGGTCTGTTTGACGGCGGTGGTGAATGGGTCGGCGGCTTCGTCCCAGACCCGCTCCAGTAGCTCCTCGGCGGAGACGACCCGGCCCGCGTGGGCAAGCAGGTGTTCCAGGACGGCGAACTCCTTGGCGGACAGCGTCATGCGTTGCCCGGCCCGGAACGCGGCGCGGCTGCTGGGGTCGAGTCTGATGTCGCCGTGGCATAGCACCGGTGGTACGGGCGGCGCGGCGCGGCGGCCGAGGGCACGCACCCGGGCGATCAGTTCGGGGAAGTCGAAGGGCTTGGCGAGGTAGTCGTCGGCGCCCATGCCGAGACCCTCCACCCGGTCGCGCAGGCCACCCGCCGCGGTGAGCATGAGGATCCGGCCCGGTGCGCGCTCGGCGGCCAGCCGGCGGCAGATCTCGTCTCCGTGCACGCCGGGCAGGTCCCGGTCCAGCACGATCACGTCGTATCGGGTCAGTGCCAGGTGGCCCAGCGCGGCGACGCCGTCGTACACGACGTCGACCGCCATGCCTTCGCGCCGCAGCCCGGTCACGATCGCCCGAGCCATGGGCTCGAAGTCCTCAACCACCAGCACTCTCATGACCGGGCACGTTCCTTCACCAGGCGACTGATCTGTTTTGAGCATGCCAGGCCGGCGGTCTCAGGCAGGTATCAGCCGCGCGCACCGTGCCGATACCGGCACCGGCGTACAACGAGCGTCGAAGCGGAAATTCGCCGACGGAGAAGGACAATCGGATGAGTAACACGACCATTGAGGTCGCCGGGCTGCGCAAGCGGTTCGGTCAGACGGTGGCACTGGACGGGATGACGTTCACCGTCAACCCGGGGAAGGTCACCGCGTTCGTCGGCCCCAACGGGGCCGGGAAATCCACCACGATGCGGGTGATCCTGGGCCTGGACGCGGCGGAAGCGGGGCACGCGTTGATCGGCGGCCGGCCGTACCGCAGCCTGCGGCACCCGCTGACCCGGGTGGGGGCGCTGCTGGACGCCGGGGCGCTGCAGCCCAGCCGGACCGCCCGCAACCACCTGCTGTGGCTGGCGCACTCCCACGGCCTGGGTGCCGGCCGGGTCGATGAGGTCATCGCGGAGGTGGGGCTGGCAAAGGCATCCCGGCGTAAGGCGGGCGGTTACTCCCTGGGCATGCGGCAGCGGCTCGGCATCGCCGCGGCGCTGCTGGGCGACCCCCCGGTACTGATGCTGGACGAGCCGTTCAACGGTATGGACCCGGAAGGCATTGTGTGGATGCGTGGGTTTCTGCGGGCACTGGCCGCGCAGGGCCGGGCGGTGCTGGTGTCCAGCCACCTGATGAGTGAGCTCCAGGAATCCGCCGGCCATCTGGTGGTCGTGGGTCGCGGCAAGGTGATCGCCGATACCAGTGTGGCGGACCTGATCGCATCCGCCTCCGGGGATCGGGTCACGGTGCGTACCAGCGCCCGGTGGGACGCGATGACCACGCTCACGAACGCGGGAGCCACGGCGTCCGCCACCGGCGACGACACCGTCACCGTCTCCGGGCTGCCGGCGGAGCGGATCGTGGCCGTTCTCGGCCAGGGCAACGTGCCGTTCTCCGAGGTATCGGCACACCAAGCGACCCTCGAGGAGGCGTACATGAACCTGACCCGGGACGCGGTCGAGTACCGCGCCGAGCCCGCAACGGAGATCGTACGATGACCGCCGCCACGCTGACGCCGCCCCGGCAAGGCGCGGCGGCCGGGCGCGACGGCTTCATGCACCTACTGCACGCGGAGTGGACGAAGTTCCGCACGGTCCGCGGTTGGGTCGTCGCCATCGCCGTCGCGGGGCTGGTGACCCTGCTGCTCGGTGTGTACACCGGGGCCCGTAGCCAGGAAGGGTGCCCCGGTGGCCCGTGCCATTTCACGATTCCGACCGGGCCGGGCGGGGAGGCGGTGACCGACACCTACTATTTCGTGCACCGGCCGCTGGCCGCGGACGGCAGCATCACCGTGCGGGTGACCTCGCTGACCGAGGTGATGGACACGGCCATGACCCCGCAGGGCACGGCACAGACCCAGCCCGCCCTGGTGCCGTGGTCGAAGGCCGGGCTGATCATCAGCGCGGGCGCCGCCCAGGGATCGTCGTACGCGGCGGTCGTGGTCACCGGCAGCCACGGCAGCCGGATGCAGTGGAACTACACCGGCGACAGCCCGGGGTTGGCCGGCGGCGCGTCCGCGACGTCGCCGCGCTGGCTGCGCCTGACCCGCAGCGGGGATGTCATCACCGGCTACGACTCCGCCGACGGCACCACCTGGAGCATGATCGACACCGTCACCCTGCCCGGGCTGCCGCTGACCGTCCAGGCCGGGCTGTTCGCCACGTCCCCGGGATACACGCAGCAGACGAGCCAGCAGATCACCGGTGGATCCAGCGGCGGTGCCCCCACCGACGCGACCGCCACCTTCGATCGCGTCAACCTGGAAGGCGGCTGGCCCGGCAACTCCTGGACCGGTACGCCCGTCAACGGCGGCCGCAGTTCCATCTCATACCCGGCCGCGGTCGCGGGCGGATACCACCAGGCCGGCGGCACCTTCACCGTCACCGGCTCCGGAGACATCGCACCGGGCGTGAACGGCGCCTCGTCCATCGACCAGACGCTCGCGGGCATGTTCATCGGGCTGATCGCGGTGATCGTGGTCGGCGCGCTGTTCATCACCGCCGAGTACCGGCGCGGACTGATCCGCGTCACGCTCGCCGCCAGCCCACGGCCCGGCCGGGTACTGGCCGCCAAGGCCATCGTCCTCGGCGCCGTCACCTTCGCCGCCGGGTTGATCGGGGCGGGGGGCGCGATCCTGATCGGTACCCCGCTGCTGCGCGCCAACGGCAGCCCCATTTACCCGATGACGACGCTCACCGAGGTCCGCGTCATCGCCGGGACCGCCGCGCTGGTCGCCGTCTTCGCCGTCTTCGCCCTCGGCGTGGGCACCATACTGCGGCGCGGCGCCGGGACGGTCGCCGCCGTCCTCACCGCGGTCATCCTGCCCTACCTGCTGACCGCCGCGTTCCCCGTGCTGCCCACCGCCGCCGCGAACTGGCTGCTGCGGGTCGCCCCCGCCGCCGGCTTCGCCATCAAACAGGTCATCCCGCAGTACCCCCAGGTCGACGGCGGCTACGCACCATTCCAGGGCTACTTCCCGCTGGCACCCTGGGCGGGCTTCGCCGTCACCTGTGGGTACGCGGCACTCGCCCTGACCCTGGCCGCCGTCCTGCTGCGCAGGAGGGACGCGTGAGGTCCGCACTGCACGCGGAGTGGACGAAACTGCGTACCCTCGCCAGCACCTTCTGGCTACTGCTGGCCGCCGCGGCGCTGACCGCAACCGTCAGCGCCGCGGCGGCCACGGCCACCCGGTGCCCCTCCGGGGGCTGCCCCGACGACCCGACCAAGATCAGCCTTACCGGGATCTACCTCGGCCAGGTCGTCGTCGCGGTCCTCGCGGTGATGACCGTCAGCGGCGAGTACGGCACCGGGATGATCCGCCTCACCCTCACCGCATGCCCGCGCCGGATCACCGTCCTGGCCACCAAGGCGGTCATCCTCACCGGACTGATCCTGGCCACCGGCACTGTCGCGGTGTTCGTTTCACTGCTGGCCGGCCGGCTCATCCTCCCTGGCCACGGCATCGACCCGGCGCACGGCTACCCCGCGCTGTCCCTCGGCGACGGGCCGGTGCTGCGCGCCGCCGTCGGGTCGGTCCTCTACCTCACCCTGATCGGCCTGTTCAGTCTCGGCACCGCCGCGGCCGTGCGGGACGCCGCCGCGGCCATCGGGGTCGTACTCGGGCTGCTCTTTCTGTTCCCGATCATCGCCACCGTCGCCGGCAGCCAGGGCGCGGCGCGGCATGTCCAGCAGATCGGGCCGATGACCGCCGGCCTTGCCATCCAGGCGACAACCGGGCTGCGCAGCCTGCCCATCGGCCCGTGGGCGGGCCTTGGCGTACTCGCCGCGTGGGCCGCGGGCGCCCTACTGACCGGCGGACTACTGCTTCGCCAGCGCGACGCATGAGCAACTGTGCGTCCGCAACCTCGTCGGCCGGCTTGAAATCCAGTCGACCCGCAGGCAAGACGCGTCCACCGATCGAGCGCTCGCCACCTCAGACCGGCAGATGGCAGCCTTCCGACCGTCCCGAAGCCCACGAAGGTCATCTGTGGCCACATCGCTGAAGGCGACGAAGGCAGGCGCCTCGCCCCGATGAAGGCACGGGCCATCGAACATCTTGACCTGGTGATCACTGGACCGCCGAACAGAGACGGCGCGCTGCGGAACAGGAAGCCGCGGCAGAGATGCACCTGCGTCCACGACCGTCGGTTGGTCCGAGGCGAGCCCGGTTCGGTGGCTCTGCCCACCGCATTGCCGGTTTGTCCGCGGCCTGGTCGCCGACCGGCTACGCGGAATGTGGCCGCCTACGAAGGGCTGTGCTCAGCGGGCGGTCGATGAAGGCGGCGTGAGTAGCGGTGCCATTGGTCCCGCATCGCCACACAGGTGAGAGCTGATGCGGCCGTGGCGACGGCGTACCAGGCGATGGTGACGCCGTGCGGAGTGCCGGGCGGTTCGGCGAAGAATCCGTTGATGATGGGTGCGTACCAGGCGAGTGCGATGGCTGCGAAGCTGACGGGTGCGGCGACGGCCCCGCCGAGGTCGGCGTAACGGGACCGGTCGACGCAGCCCGCGGCGGCCACGGCGACTGCGCACCATCCGGTGAGCTGGGCTATCACCGGGTAAATGGCGGGCGGATGGCCGATGGTGTGCGGGGGGATGGTGTGGGCGATGATGCGCAGTTGCACCCAGCAGGCCACCGCCACGATGGGGGCGGCCAGCAGTAGATGGCCGACCGGGGACAGCCAGGCGGGGACAGGGGTGGTCTGGGTCAGTGGCCGGAACGGAGCGTGGGGGACGAATGCCAGCGCCGCGACGGCGGGAAGGAAGGCGAGGCGGACGTTGCCTTGGTCCAGCGGCTGGGAGTTGCTGGTGAGGCTGGCCAGGATGGCGAGGTAGACGGTGCCGGCTAGGCAGCCGGCGAGCAGCGTTGCCCAGGGCATTGTCTGGGTGAGGGGCCGGGCGAGCAGGGGCAGGACGCGGAGCCAGGACAGGCGGGACCGCTGGGCGGGTCGGACCGGCTGGCTCTGGGCGGGCGGCGTGTGACCGGCGTTCAGGATGTTCGGGGGCTGCGGAGCCACCAGCACCTCCAGGTAAGGCTCGAACAAATGGGCGGGTTCCCGCTTGCGGTGGCGGCTGTCGGGTGGTGCACGGCTGGGCCTGTGGCCCGTTGCCCGGCCGGGCGTGGAGGGGGCGCCGTGGAGACGCTGGGCATCGATATGCCGAGTCCAGCACGGTCGTCATATCGATCACCTCGCAGCCCGGCCGGTTCCGTGGGCATTCGACGGAGCCTTATACAGCACAAGCCATGGTCAGCGAACGGACCGCACCGTAGGTGCGCCCGTACCTGTTGGATCGACGGTTCGATGGTCAGAGGAGGAGGCTCACGTCGGTCGAGGGCGGTCCGTGTCGGGTCCGACGATCAAAGATCGGGCGGAGCCGGTCGGTCCTCGCCGGACCTTGCGGCGGCGAGACGAACGGTGGCCCGCCGCCGCACGTCACTGGTCAGTGTTGGCGCAGGTAGCGGACCAAGCCGAGAACGTCCTCGGGGACCAGGCGGCCGATCGCTCCGCTCGAGTAGACGCTCAGCGCTATCCGGCCGTCTGGGTCCAGGAGGAAGCCGGTCGACTGCAGGTGGTGCGGTTTCGGGTTGACGAACGCGCCGGTGGCCGCGGCGATCGCGTCGGCGTCCGCGCCATAGCCGATCGGGAAAGTGAGCTGGTACTTGTCGATCATCCCTTTGGCGGCCGGCTCGTCGTCGACGGAAAGCGAAACGACCTTGATGCCGGCCTCCTCGAACTGCGGCAGTGCCCGTTGGAAAGCACGCAGCTGAGCCACGCAGTAGGGACACCACGAGCCGCGGTTGAAAAGAACAACGGCATAACCGCCAGCGAGAGCCGCCGGCACGTCAAGGGTGCTGCCGCCGACGAGGGTCAGGGTCAGGGTAGGGAACTCATCCCCGGGGTGCAGAAGGGCCATGTCTCGTTGGCGTCGGAGGCATTCCCTTTCTTACCGACGCTTTCCCGAGGTACCGCCGCATCGTGACCTCATCCCGTGCCGAAGCCCGGACCAGCGCTCGACGCTGAGCCGGCCCGCAGGTGGCTGGCGGCAAGCAGGGCCGCGCCGACGATGCCGGCATCATTCTGCAGGGCGGCGGCCACCACCTCGGTGTCCACGTTCACGAGCGGGAGGAACTTTTCCGCCTTCCGGCTCGCTCCGCCGCCGACGATGATCAAGTCGGGCCAGAACAACCGCTGGACAAGCCGAAAGTACTGCTCGATCCGGTGGGCGTATTGCTCCCAGGACAGACCTTCGCGTTCGCGCACCAACTCGGCGGCCCAGTCCTCGGCGTCGCCGTGATGCAGGTGCAGATGCCCGAATTCGGTGTTGGGTACCAGTGCCCCATCGACGAACAGTGCGCTGCCGATACCGGTGCCCAGTGTGACTACGATGACCGTGCCTCGCCGACCAGTGCCCGCTCCGAAACGCACCTCGGCCAGGCCCGCGGCATCCGCGTCGTTGACCACCGTCACCGGCCGACCGGTGGCCTCGGTGAACAGGTCGATCGCGTTCACACCGATCCACTCCTTGTTGATGTTGGCGGCCGTGCGCACCACACCGCCGGTCACCACGCCGGGCAAGGTCACGCCGACCGGACCGTCACCCTGGATCTTTTCCAGTACTGATGCGACCACGTCGGCCACAGCCGCAGGGGTCGACGGCTGCGGGGTGGGAACCCGAATCCGCTCCCGGAGCAGACCGCCGGTGTCAAGGTTGGTCGGAGCTCCTTTGATGCCGGTGCCTCCAACGTCGATCCCGACGAACGGTCCGATCGGCATAGCCACCTCCACTGAACAACCGTACTGGTCGACGCTTCGACAAGGCGTTCCATTCTGTCGAACGACGACGGTCAGCGGTGGAACCGGGTAAGTGATCGATGGCATGTTGGTGGTGCGAGGGCGCTGTTGCGTTGTGAGATCGGCGGACGTGTTGAACCCTGTTGGGTCTGCGGTCAGATCGCCCGGGCGAGTTCGGCGAACGCAGCGGCGACCTGCGTAGCCGGCCGGACGTCGACGGCGAGTTCGTAGTGTCCGCGGCGCAGATTCTGCATGAAGGCGTGTCCGGCGATGATGACCTGTGCTGTCGTGTCCGTTCGTAGCCCGTGCATCGGTCTCAACCGGTGCTTCAGCCGGCTGTGATCAGCCTCGATCGGATTGTTGGCGTATCGCTCGAGGTGGTGCCACGCCTGCGGAATCAGCTCGTCGAGGACGCCGGGGTAGACCGCGGCGGCGTCGGTGACGATCTCGCTGGGTGTCACCTTCGACGTCGATAACGCCCGGCGGAAGAACCGCCGGGCAGCGTCGCCATCACGGCGCGCCGAGACGAGCACGTCAATGACCTGGCCGTGCTGGTCGACCGCCCGGTACACGTACCGCCAGACTCCGTTGACCTTGATGCACGTCTCGTCGACGTGCCACCTTTCGCTTGGTGCGTGGCGGCAGAATCGGGCGGCATCGGCCAGCAACGGCGTGAACCGCTGCACCCAGCGATAGACGGTGACATGGTCGACCTCCACGCCGCGCTCGACCAGCAACTCCTCAACGTCGCGGTACGAGAGGGTGAAGCGCAGATACCAGCGCACCGCGACGACGATCACCTCGGGCTGGAACCGGAACCCGGCGAACGCCGACTTCGGAGGCAGCCACGGACCAGAACGCGTCGATGACTTCACTGCTCAAGTCTGCCTCGATCCTGCTAACGCTCAATCCAACGGCGCCGAGCACCACGGGGGTGTGGGTCCGCCTCGCCCGGCAGGCAGGGTGTGCGTGTGTGGTGGTGACAGGAGCTAGGCAACGGGAGACTGTTACGCCCAGATCTGGGGTAGCCGGGAGGTGAGACAGCTCCCGGCTGATCGCTCTGAGGTAGAGCCAGCTATACCGCACGGGTAGTGCAGCCTCACCCGGTTGTGGTAGCTCACGTGCCATCGTGCTCCGAGCGGCCCTTCTCTACTGTCTTCCCATGCGATTTCGATCGATCACGACAACTGGTACCGCCGAACCAACACCAGATTCCGACCGCAAAACTGTTCGACTGCATTCGAAGTCCGTGATCGGGTTGCTGCTGGTGGCCGGCGCAGCGTTGGGGGCAGCATTCGAGCTCGCCCCCAGGGTCCTCCTGAGGCCAAGCTTCGGGGCTTACAGTGACGCGAAACTGCACGACGCCCTCGGGCGTGCTTTCGTCGAGTATTGGCGAAGCGAATCCCGGGCGCTCCCCGCCCACCTGACGTCGCTGGTCGACTACTGGTTCCAATGGCATGCGATCAAGGTGGTAAACAGCGCGTTGTTGGCGATTGTCTTGGCCCTGCTCACCACCGGGCTGTGGCAGAAATATTTGCGTGGCCGGCGCTGGTACGCGGCGGTCGCCACGGCCGCAACGGTGTCGACGGTTTTCGTCATCTGGGTGCTATCGGTGAACATCCAGGTGGCGGCCCTACCTCTGATCCCGTTGCTGGGGGTGCTACCCGGTAGAGCCGCCGAGGGAAAACTCGCACAGGTTTTGAGTGAGATGCGCGAAGGGCTGACGAAATCGGCCAGCCCGCACGCCGGATCCCCTGCGCTGACGGTGCTGCTCGGCGAGGTCGAGCGATATTACTGGGTCACGGCGGCGATTTCCGCCACGCTGATGGTGGCAACCGGCCTGGCGAGCGCCCATTTCTGGAAGCGGCGTATCACCGGCGACCCGAGCGCCACCCGCGTCAGATTCATGCACAGCACACTCGGTGTCATCACGGCCCTGACCGCATGTCTGCTGCTACTCGAGACAGCGGGCAGTGCACTCTCGGCGCTGGAACCCGCCACCTCGCTGCTCGGCATCATCGGTGCGGGCTGACACCGCTCGCGTCGTAGGGTCGTGACTGTGGCGACGAGCGTGTGGCAGGCGATGGCGGGCAACCCCGTCCGATTCGTCCTGTCGCGATGGCCGTGGCGCAGCCTGGCCTATGTGGTCAGTAGCGTGGCGGTCGCCTCGATCGCCTGGCTGGCCGTTTTGCCGCTGCTGCTGTTTCCGCCGCTGCTGCTGCTCGTCGGCATACCGATCGGGGCGCTGGAGCGCCACCGGCTCGGCTTCATGGAGCCGCTGGCGGTCCGCGACCCGCACGCACCCGCGCCCCCGAGCGGCTGGGCGTGGGTGCGGCGGCGGGTGACCGAGGCTGCCACCTGGCGCGAACTCGGCTATTGCGCGTGCCTGCTGTCGGTGCTTGCGCTCCTCGACCTCGCCGCGGTGTTCGTCCTGTTCATCTGCCTCCTCCTGGTGGCGCTGCCGCTGTTGGTTGGGTTGGGCGCGGACGTCCACTTCTCGGTGGGCACCTGGACGGTCGAGACCGTCGGGCGGGCGTGTGCCGTCGCCGGTCTGGTCGGGGTGCCCGCGACGGTCGTCACCCTGTACGGAATCAGCGTGCTCGGCGGTGCCCAGGCAGCCTTCGCCAAGTGGCTGCTCGCGCCCACCGGCACCGAGGTAAACCGTCAGGTCGAGGAGCTGGCCGGGTCGCGCAGCCGGTTGGTCAACGCGTTCGAGGCCGAACGCCGTCGGATCGAGCGAGACCTGCACGATGGCGCGCAGCAACACCTGGTACTCCTGACGATGAAGTTGGGCCTGGCCGAGCGGTATATGGCCGACGCAGGCGGACGCGCCGGTGAACTCGTCGGCGAGGCCCACGAGCAGGCCCGGCTGGCACTGACGACCCTCCGGGACCAGATCCGCGGCATACATCCTCAGATCCTCACCGATCTCGGGCTGACCGAGGCGGTACGCGAACTCGCCGAACGGTGTCCGATTCCGGTCGAGGTCGACCTCGTCTTGCCCGGCCGGCTGCCGCCCGAGATCGAGTCCACCGCCTACTTCGTGGTCTCGGAGGCCCTGACCAACGCGGTACGACACGCTGCAGCCACTCGCATCCAGATCAGTGGCAGACTCGCTGAGCACCGGCTGGCGCTGACAATCGTCGATGACGGTAGGGGCGGCGCCGAACCGTCACTGGGCACGGGCATGCGGGGGCTGGCCGACCGAGTGGCTGTCGTGGCTGGCACCCTGGAGATCAGCAGCCCACAAGGAGGACCCACCACAGTGCGGATCGACCTGCCGTGTCGCTACGAATAGTGCTTGCCGAAGACGCCACGCTCATGCGGGCCGGCCTCGTCAGCCTGCTCGAAGGACTGGGCCACACCGTGGTGGCGGCGGTCGGCGACGGTGACTCGATGATGGCGGCCGCCCGGGAGCACCGACCCGACCTGGTCATCACCGATGTCCGCATGCCGCCCAGTTTCAGCGACGAAGGGCTGCGCGCGGCGGTGACACTCCGCGCCAGCGACCCGAGCGCGGCGGTCCTCGTGCTGTCGCAGTACGCGGCCACCGCGTACGCCGCTGAACTGCTCGGCCCGTCCGGTCGGGCCGGAGTTGGCTACTTACTCAAGGACCGCATCGGCGAGATCGCCGACTTCTCCGACGCGGTGTCGCGGGTCGCGGCTGGCGAGACCGTCATCGACCCCGACGTGGTACGGCAGTTGCTAAACCGCCGACGCACGACCAACCCACTCGACCGGTTGACCACACGGGAACGGCAGGTGCTCGGGCAGATGGCCGAAGGCCACAACAACCCGTCCATCGCCCGAACGCTCGGAATCAGCGACGCCGCAGTAGCCAAACACATCGGCAACATCTTCACCAAACTCGACCTCCCCGAGGCCGACGGCCACCGCCGGGTACTCGCCGTCCTGACCTACCTGCGAAGCTGACCGCACCCGTGGGTGGCGGTGCGCCACGGCGGCCCAGCACGTGCATGTGCTGGCCGGGCGGGTCAACGCCTTCGGCGAGGTGTGGAGTGAGAGCCGGGACTACGCGCGGCAGATGTGCGCCATAGCCACCGGTCGGCCGCTGCTGCTGGTCGCCCTGGTCGCCCACGACCTGCTGGTGATCCACCTGGCCAGTACCGTCACACGGCTGCTGGCAGACCTACACGCTGAGATCGTCGGAAGCCGTCATGCCGGCTGATCCCGATCGGGTCGCCACGGCCCGGCAGCTGCTGGCGCACCTCGGTGTCAGTCTCGCTGATCTGCAGGCCGGACCGGGTTCATGACCGCCGACGCTGGCTGAGTATCTACCTCGCGTTATTGCGGCGGCGGGGTCCGGTGCTCGCCGGACGTATGGCACCTACTGGAACCGGATGGCCGCGGCATGGGGCGAGCGGACTTTGGACGCCATCGCGGCCAGCGACATCGAGGCCATGCAGCGGCAGATCGCCGCGACTACCCGGTCGCGCAGCAACAGCCGTAGCGGCCGTCACGCCGGCGAGCATGTCGTCGCCGCCGCGCGCGCCCGCTACAACCGGGCGATCGCCGATGGGCTCATTGATGCCGCCGCCAGCCCCGCCAACCGGGTCGTCAAGCCCCGCCGACTTCCGAGCACCCGCCGTGCTCTGGCTCCGGACGAGCTTGCCGAGATCAACCTGGCCGCCCGAACCAGCGGCAATGATGTGGTCCTCGACGCGCTCCTGCTGCGCCTGCACACCGAGACCGCGTGCCGGCGCGGCGGCGCACTCGGGCTGAGGCTGGCCGATCTCGACCCCACCCGCGGACTCGTGCGGCTGACGGAAAAGGGGCCACGCTGCGCTGGCAGCCGATCACCCTCGACCTCGCCGCCCACCTCGACGAACACGCCCGCACCCGAGGCGCGGTCTTGCCCACCGATCGGCTGCTGCGCTACCGCAACGGGCAGCCGATCACGAGTCGCCGCTACGACCATCTCTGGAAACGCGTCGGTGGGCAGGTGCCGTGGGTGGCCGCCCAGGGCGTCTCCACCCATTGGCTGCGTCATACGACGCTGACGTGGGTTGAGCGGCATTTCGGCTACGGCATTGCCCGCGCCTACGCCGGCCACACCGACTCCACCGGCCCAGCCACCACCACGTACATCAAGGCCGACCTGCACGCCGTCGTGGCAGCGCTTGCCGCGATGACCGGCCAACCACACCCGCTCGCCGCCGCAGACCGCTTCAGCGGGTCGTGACGGCGACCGAAAACTGTCGGCGCGTGTGACCCCGTCAGTACCAGGTGAGTAGCTGTTTGCGCCGCAGCCTGCGTTGCAACAGTACGGAGGTGAGTTAGCCCGCGGCTGATCGTTGGTTCTCCGATGGTTGGGGCGGCTTGTAAACGGCGAACGCACCGTGTCTGCCTTCGTGCTCCCAGAACTTCACCAGCAACCGGCCCGGCGTTTCCGTCTGGTGGTCGTCGTAGATCGCCTGCCACTTGTCGGGGTGTGACGCGTGCAGCTCTGCGAATGTAATTCCGTCGAGAGAGACGATGCCCATTGGTTGCCCGGCGTACTTCCCGCTCGGGGTGGTCGTCCACTCGATCCGAGCCTCGATGCCGCGGGTCCTCGCGCCGTACTTCTCGAACAGTGCCGCTAATTCTTCGTCGTACTTGTTGAGAGCGTGAAGGTTGACGTCTTCCTCTTTCGGTCTCGGACGCGTGAACCCTTCCGGTGTGACGGAAGCGATCCAACCCGCGAACTTGTCGCGGTGCGGGATGTTCACAGCCAGGTAGACGGGGACGTAATCGCCCCGCCGCGCTTCGCCCCGCACCATGACGGGCGGCATCCCTGCCTTGCGTCGCGCGTGTAGGACCGGATGAAGCCGAGTGGCCACGCTGGCAGGTAGCTCGCCTACGCGCTGCCCGTCCACTCGTGCCGTGACGGAGTTGCCACGCTCCCACGGGAAGAGCTCGACCTGTACGGCGTAGGGCAGTTTTCTGTCTAGCACCTCTTGGCAGTCACCTACGCTTGTGACGTTGACCCATTCATAGGCATCCAGTGGCTCTCCCTTCTCAGCGGCCACCTTGTCTAGTTCGGCTTGCGACACCAGCGACGCCACGGCTTTCAGCGTGTGACCCTGGGCGTCGGCAGGAGCGCCTATCGCGCCGATGATCGCGTGCTTGTGGCCGTCGTAGGTCGGCACGATGATCCATTGGCCGATCTGAGGCGGATCATTGAGGCTCCAGGTGTAGGCGTAGGCATGTTCACGGCTGAAGCGGGCGAGGGCGTCGCTCTGGCCGAGCTGGCGAAACACGACGAGGACCACGGTCGGCGTCGGCGTCTCGTGGATGCGGGGCACGTGTGCGCGGGCTTGGGTGCCGGGCGGGGTCTCGCGGGGCGCGTAGTGGTCGGTCCATTGTGTGCCGTCCCACCAGCGCCATTGCGCGGGATTCTGGGGATCGGCGAACCATTGCGGTCCCGGCATCTTGGGCGTCTCGGCTGCCACGCTGAAACGCTACGGGCAGGCTCGCGAGTGGGGTAGGCCGGTAAGGACGAAGCCCTTAACCCGATCATGCAGGTGAACGGGCCGAGTGTCTCCTACGGGGTGATCGTCCATGGCTCCCCGACAATCTCGACGCCGGGCGCTGTCAAACGGTGCTGCCGACGGTTGAGATCGTCGGTTGTGGTCCCTTGGTGCCGCACAGGTGTCGTGGACGATGGCGGTGCTGCCCGGGCGGGATGTCATTCCGGCGGGGTGATGACCCCTCATCCTGGCCGACGGGACGATGCGGGGGTGATCGAACGCCCGGACCGGCCTGAGGCCGAGCAGCGCGCCCGTACCAGCATGCCGGTGCCGGTCAAGGTGCCGGACCGCACCGTGACCGGGATCGGCACGTCGGAGCAGGCGGAGATGCCAGCGCCGGGCCAGGCCCCGCCCGCATTCCGTCTGCCGTGCGGCCCGGACGGGTCCGTGGACCTGACCGCGTTGCGGGGCGCCCCGGTGGTGCTGGCCTTCTATCCGGCCGACTTCAGCCCGACCTGCTCGGAGCAGATGGCGCTGTACCAGGCGGTCGAGCCGGAATTTTCCCGGTTCGGAGCGACCGTGCTGGGGATATCGGTCGATGGCGTGTGGTGCCACCGGGCGTTCGCCGACAGTCGGGGCATCCGCTACCCGTTGCTGTCCGATTTCGAGCCGAAGGGGCAGGTCTGCCGCGAGTACGGGGTCTACGACGTGGACGCGGGTACCGCTATGCGGGCGCTGTTCGTGCTCGACCACGAGAGTGTGGTGGCCTGGAACTACCTGTCCGCCGGCGACGTCAACCCCGGGGCGGACGGCATCCTGACCGCCCTGGAGCAGCTCGAAAGCAAGCGGCATCCGGCCGTGTCGTGATCGGCGGCCCGGCGATCGCAGGAGAAGGGACAGCTGACATGAGCACGCCGTCGCCGGTCTCGGCTGACCGTACCGCACGTGACGATGGAGCATCATGACGAGCCCGGGTAGGGAATTCTTCGACGAGATCAACCGGTTGGGTCACGACAGGCTACTGGAGAAGGCCACCGGTACCGTGCGAATCGACCTGACCCGCGACTCCGTCGTCGAGAGCTGGTTCATCACGATCAACGCGGGAGATATCTCCGCCTCGCGCGAGAACACCTCTGTGGACGCGGTGCTGCGCGCCGACCACGCGAGCTTCGACCAGATCGCGAGCGGTGAGATGAACGCGACCGCGGCGATCGCCCGCGGCCAGGTCACCGTGCGCGGCGACTCCCGTCTGCTGATCCAGCTCGTGCGGCTGTTCCCCGCCCGGCCCGGGACCGCGCACCGCAGACTCGTGGCGGCGGCAGGTCGACGGCAGCCATGAAGCCTCCTCTGGTCAACGTGTTGAATGGCACGACATTCGTTGTCAGTGACACCGGTGGTGACATCGACGCGGCCGGGCCGCATCCGGTGGGGCTTTTCGCGATCGACACCCGGTTTCTGTCCAAGTGGATTCTGAGCATCAACGGTGAGCGGCTCACCGCACTGTCCACCGACGACCTGCGCTACTTCGAGACCCGCTTCTTCCTGGTTCCGGGTACCGGAACGGTATACGTCGACGCGAAGCTGTCGGTGATCAGGCAGCGCGCGGTCGCCAACGGGTTCCGGGAAAAGATCACTATCTTCAATCACGGAGCGAGGTCCGTCGACCTGAGCATCCGGGTGGACGCCGCGGCAGACTTCGCCGACTCGTTCGAGATCAAGGATCTCTTGCCGAAGAAGGGCTCGCACTATCAGTGTGTGGCGGAAGACACGCTGGTGTTCGGGTACCGCCGCGAGGCTTTCCGTCGGGAGACGGCAATCTCCGCGAGCATGCCCGCTGAACTCGATGAGCACGGGCTGACGTTCACCGTCCGCCTGGAACCCCGGCAAGACTGGTCCACGGAGCTACGAGTGGAGCCGCTGGTGGTCCTGTCAGAGGGGAAGGTCTCGCTGGCCACCTTGCCCGACATCTACGGTGGTGGCAGTGGACCCGAGTCCTACGAGAGCCTGGACAGCTGGTTTCACGAGGCGCCCCACGTGCGGTGCGAGTACGCGCCGTTGACCACGACCTACCGCCGTAGCCTGATCGACCTGGCCGCGCTGCGGTTCCCCTCGGCCGCGTTGGATGGGGGCAGCCTTCCCGCCGCGGGGCTGCCCTGGTTCATGGCCATCTTCGGTCGCGACAGCATATTCACCAGCCTGCAGGCACTGCCGTTCCTGCCGCAGCTGGCCGTGTCGACCCTGCACGAGCTGGGCCTGCGCCAGGGCACCCGGACCGACGATTTCCGCGAGGAGGACCCCGGCCGGATCATCCACGAGCTGAGGATGGGTGAGATGGCGGCCTTCGAGGAGCGGCCACAGTCGCCATACTATGGCTCTGCCGACGCGACCCCACTGTTCGTCGTGCTGCTCGACGAGTACGAGCGGTGGACCGGCGACGCCCAGCTCGTCCGCGACTTCGAGTTCGAGGCTCGTGCCGCCTTGAACTGGATCGACCAGTACGCCGACCTGATGGGCCTGGGCTACCTCGCCTACCGCCGCCGCAACGAGAGCAGCGGCCTGGAAAACCAGTGCTGGAAAGACTCCTGGGACTCCATCTCCTACCGCGACGGCCACCTGCCCGGCTTCCCCAGGGCCACCTGTGAGCTACAGGGCTACGCCTACGACGCGAAGATGCGCGGCGCACGGCTGGCCCGCCTGTTCTGGAACGATGCCCTCTACGCTGACCTGCTGGAGCGGCAAGCCGGCGAGCTGAAGGAGCGGTTCAACCGCGACTTCTGGATCGAGAGCGAGGGCTACTACGCGCTGGCCCTCGACGCTGACGGCACCAAAGTCGACGCACTGTCCTCCAACATCGGACACCTACTGTGGAGCGGCATCGTCGACGACTGCCGGGCCGGCGAGGTGGTGCGCCATCTGATGGATCCACAGCTCTACTCCGGCTGGGGGGTGCGGACCCTGTCCCTGCGCGACGAGCGCTACAACCCCATCGGCTACCACGTCGGCACGGTCTGGCCGTTCGACAACTCCATCATCGCCTGGGGAATGCGCCGTTACGGCTTCCGCCACGAAGCCGCCGTCCTCGCAGAAGGCATGTTCGAGGCAGCCAGCTTCTTCGGCGGCCGGTTACCCGAAGCATTCGCCGGCTACGACCGCAACCTGACCAAATTCCCCGTCGAATACCCCACAGCCTGCATCCCCCAAGCCTGGTCGGCCGGGGCACCGCTGCTATTCATGCGCACCATGCTCGGCCTCGAACCCTCGGGCGATCACCTCGTCGTCGACCCGTTCCTCCCCGAAACCATCGGCCAGATCGAGCTCCTCGACATCCCAGGACGGTGGGGACACATCGACGCGTTCGGGCGCGGCCGCCACCCTGTGGAGTGCGCACCAGAGAACGTACCGCTCAGCGAACGGCTATCGGCCATCGTCGACCAAACCCCGGCCACCGCCGCCGCCGAGACGCCGAACCTGCGACACCCTTGATCCGACGGTCGTTTGTATCGCCCGGTGCGGAAGCGGCGATGAGATGGCACGTGACTCCAGTTACGGGAGTCCGCATAGGACAGGCGGTCAGTGCTCTCGGAAAGCCTGCGGCATCGCGATCTGCCGCAACGCTGCGGCGCACCGTGCCGCGATGAGTGTTCAGGCCGCCTACCTGGAGCAGGGGACCGGAGCCTGCGACCCGCTGGACTGGGGCCCGGAGTTCTCCCGGCGCGCCCGCGGAGTGCCGGTCTACGCCACGTTGCGGTCGCTCGGGCGCGATGGCGTCGCCGACCTGGTCGAGCGGACCACCCGGCTCGCCCGGCGGTTCGCCGAGGCGCTCGCCGGCAGCGGTCGCGCTGGCGAGCACGACGACGCCGTCAAGGCCAAGCCCCTGCGGGGCTACCCTGCGGGCCGACGCCGCACACGCCTGCCTGAAAGACATATCGGAAAGCCGCAAAAACAACGTCACTACCCAAAGCCACGCCGCCCTCTCTGTTGATCACAGAGACGGGCCAAGAGGTCACCTGGGAGGGCCAAGGCCGGCCGGAACGACCGGCCGACCTCGACTACCTCGTCGCCCTTCGCAGGGCGGCGCTCACGTCACCGGTGACCCGGCGTGAAGCTCACGGTCTCGGTTCTCGAAATCTCTCCGCCGGCGTTGCGTTGCACATAGGCGAAGTACTGCGTGCCGTTGGTCAGGCCCTTGATGTGCACGCCCTTCGAGTTGTAGTTGACGTTGCGATAGAGGGTGAACGGCCCTGGCGCAGCCGCCTTCTTGAGGTAGACCGAATACCCCTTCCCGTTCGCCGACGCGATCGCGAAGTCAAGGCCCACCTGGCCGTTACCGGGTTTGATGCGCGTGATGGGGATGTCGTTGGCGGCGTTGACCGTTGTCGAACCGATCAGGTTCGCGCCGAGGTCGGCGTCCCAGATGCCCTCGCCGTTGTTCGCGAACTGAATGCTGCGCTTGTTGGGGGTGGTCTCTTTGGGATCGTTGATCTTCAGGTAGATGTCGTAGTCGCCAACGGGCACCTTGCCGAACTTGTGCATGTCGATCGCGAAGCTCAGATCGCGGTACGCGGCGGTGTTGCTCGCCCTGCTGTCCAGGTCGGGCCGCCAGTTTCTCGCGTCGAGCTTGGTCAGCGCCGTGTAGGACTTGCCATCCGCCTTGGACCGCAGGACGACCGACACGTTCTTCTTGTTGACGATGTTCCCGAAGCCGACGTTCTGGATGCTTCCGTCGAACTCGAGGGTGCCGTTCTGCTTGACCCACCCGCTCGCGTTCGCGTCACGCAGCACCAACCGGTAGCCCAGTCTGTCGCGCCAGTACTCCGCTCCGGTTCTGCCGTCGTACACGGGGTCGAAGGTCGCGTACTCCGTCCGGTACGGCTCCTCGTACGCGTTCGTCATCTTCTGCATGACGTTCTCTTTCGTGTACGTGAAGTCTCCCCATCTGTCGTGAACGGAGTCCTCGTAGTCCGCGTTCAGGTAAACGGTCTGTGCATACGCGGCTTCCCAGGCGACGAACGGATAGGTGTTCCAACGGGTCGCATCGCCTTGCGCCTCGCCGCCGTAGAGGTTGTTCTGCTTCCTGATCCAGGTCATCAGCCGGCCGCGGTCATAGGAGTCCGCGTCGCCCAGCGGGCTACCCGGCCATCCGGCCCCTTCGGACAGCGAACCCCAATCGTCGGGATAGTTGTCCCCTTCGTCCTCGCCATACGCATAGCTGTCGTTGAAGAAGCCGAACCGCGCCTCTGGGGTACCCGCCTTCGGCGGCGGTATCTTGTCGATGTTTTCGAAGGTGTAGTGGGTGTGGTATTTCGCGTTGTACCACGACAGGAACGCGCCACCCTGGACGGTGATCGAGCGCGAGTCGGGGACGGCGTCCAGCAACGCGTTCAGGAGCCAGGCGTACGCCTGCGGACTCGTGCCGAAGGTCGTCGAGTGCTCTTCGCCCCATGGGCCGAAGAAGCCTCCGTCCACACCCATGATGACGTCTTCGAACTCGTGCAGGATGGGCTTGAGCTGCGCGATGTGCTGGAGCACGGTCGCTTTGTCCGGCTCGATGTCCGCGACGGACCGGTCCATGTAGCCGTCCTGCGGATGCTCAACGGAGACCCAGCTGTAGCCCTGGCCGTCGTAGTTGAAGCGGACCATGGCTACCCCGTTGCCGTTCCTGACTTCCTGAAGCTTGGCCCTGATGTAGGCGAGGGCATCCGCTGTCAAGGGTTGGGACGTGCCGCGCGGCCACGTGGGCAAGACGTTTGCCCGCCAGTAGTCGAAATGAGTCGCGTAGGCGTACGGCGGCGAGTCACCGGGCCGTGATTGGATCGACACATTCGCAGGCGCACGATAGCTCGCGGTATATCTGGTGCCCCGCGACGTGAAGGTATTGCTCGAGTAGTTCCTCAGATCGAAGTAGATGTGGCTGATGCGGGTGTTGACGACGGCGCCGCCGACGGTCACCGGGCTGTTCCCGACATTGACGGTTCCGGAGCCTTGGCCGGTGACCGGCACCACCATGCCGTCGTTGGCCCTGTAGAACCCTCTGTCCGGGTTCGGTACGTCGACCGGGTTCTCCGTGTAGTTCAGGCCCTGCGGCACCAGCGGCGCCGAGGAACCTTCACGGGGGACTCCCCCATGAGAAAACGCGGTCATGGTCAGCAGTAGCGCCGGAGTCAGCAGGAGAGAGAGTGCCCGCGTCATTTTCTTTTGCATTGTGGATCCCTTTCAGTCCGCGGCGCTCACGTCAGTGGGAACCGGCCGTGAAGCTCACGGTCTCGGTTCTCGAAATCTTTCCGCCGGCGTTGCGTTGCACGTAGGCGAGGTACTGCGTGCCGTTGGTCAGGCCCTTGATGTGCACGCCCTTGGCGTCGTAGTTGACGTTGCCGTAAGGGGTGAACGGCCCCTGCGCATCGGCCTTCTTGAGGTAGACCGAATACCCCTTCCCGTTCGCCGACACGATCGCGAAGTCGAGGTGGGCCTGCCGGTTGCCGGGGTTGACCGTGCCCACGGGAATGTACGGGTGATCCTCACCAGGAATGCCGCCGTGAGCAAGCCAGTACGCCTCGAACGCGTTCCACCCGCCGCCGCCGCTCGTCCGGTTGTAGACGCCGACGTTGTCCAGGTACGCGCCGTCGAATCCCTGGCTGATGATCCGGTCGATGGAGGACGTGTTGTCACCGGTGGCGATGTTCGCGTACGGGCTGCCGCCGTTGATGATGATGTCGCGCCACTCGGGGTTCCACCACTGCACCACGGCCTCTTCGGCGTAGTTGCCGCCGTAGCCCAGGGCCAGCCACGCCGGGGCGTTCTCGGGCGGCGAATAGACGCTGTTGACGATCTTGCCGGACTTCATGCTCCGTTCGGTGTTCGGGTTGGTGGGGTCGATCCAGACCCAGTCGTCCTGGCAGTACCAACGGTTCTGCTCCGCCGAGCCGACGCTCAGGTACGCGATGACCTGCCGCCTGCCGCCGTCCGGCTTGTGCTTGAGGCTTTCGATCTCGGCGCGCGTCAGCGGCGTCTGGTTCGCGGGCAGCGCCCGGTGGTTGTAGAAGGAGTCGATGTAGATCACGTCGTAGTCGGAGTTTCGCAGCGCGTTGAGCCATGTCTCCCGGCCGGCGTTCTCGTCGAGACCCGCGGCCCGCCACCACCAGTCCCACTCGTCGCCGTACTGAGCTATCGCGCTCTGCACAACGGCGGCGTCTCCCGCCGGCCGGTAGGGACCACCTGGGGACGGAACCAGCAGACCGTTTCCGTAGGAGTCGGTGATCCTCGTCCTGTCGGGCTCGCCCTCCGCGAGAGCGGCGGCCTCTTCGTCGTCCCACGTGCTCCAGGCGTCGAAGGGCCGGCCGTTGATGTTGTACAGATAATTCCGGGCGTCGGTCAGGTTGCGGACGTTCCTGGTGCCGTCAATCCTGCCGCCGAGACCGATCGTCGCCGGGTCCTCGACCCAGAAGTAGTCACCGTTCGGCGCCCAGCGCTTGCCCGGGAACAGCTGCTGAGCCAGTGTCCCGCCGATGCGCGGGTAGGGGATGATGCCCCAGTTTTCGGCTCGGCGGTAGTAGTCCTGAAGCTGGGCGACCGAGTTGACGGTCGAGGTCTCGGTGACCATCAGGCCTTGCTGGGCCAGCGCGATGTATGCCGCCTGCTCCGAGGTCGGAGTCACTCCGTTCCCGCTGAGGAGCAGCCCCTCCTTTCCCCAGCCATCGACGAGAGAGATGAGATCCGGCAGCACTCCCTTGTTCACGTCGCCGTCAACGAAGGCCAGAGCGGCCGCATCCTGGGGAATGATTTTGAAGTTGGGGTTTCGCGTCTTCGCGTGCAGTGCGAGCTCCATGATGAACGCCTGCATCTTATGGGTGCGGCCCACCAAGCCGGGTCCACTCGCATAGAGCTCGTTGATCTTCGCCTTCAGGGCGACTGTCGGATCCTTCACGTGCGACTTCGCGGCCGACGTTGGCGCTGCGCTCATGGTCAACAAAAGCGCCGTAGCCACCACGCACGGGAGGAGGTATCTGATCCGTCTTTTCATGACGTTCTCCTCTTAGCTCTAATCCGGGTCGGGCATTCACACGCCTTGAGGTTCCGCTTGTCTGTCGTGCCCTTGCGCCGCGAGGAAGAACGCGATCAACGGAGCGGTCGCGACGACGTTCGCGGCCATCAGCAGGGTTGTCAGCGATCAGAGGCCCCGCGGGCTGGATGCCAGCCGGAGGAGCCGGGCAGCACCAGCGGCACGCTGACGGCGTGGTGCAGTGCGGTGATGAGCTGGTGGTCGAGGATGGCGGTGCGGTCGGTCATGGCATGGCTGGAGCCGACAGCGACGGCGAGGGCGTCAACGCCGGTGGCCTCGACGTAGGCGGCCGCCTCATCGGGGTCGGTGCGGGCGCCGGGTGCGCCGAGGAAGGTGTGATATAGCCATCTGTGGATTTTCTGCCTGCACGAGCGGCCTGGCAAGCCTTTCTTGCTCAAACGCGCGTAAATGAACTATCTTGATTGCGCGTTTGTGTTCATGACTGGCAGGGAGTTCGCATGGCTCCTAGCACGTTGCGTCGCGCCGACCGGGTGTCGACGATCCTGGACCGCATCTCGAGCGACGGCTCCGTCGATGCTCGGGCGCTGGCGAAGGAGTTCGCCGTCTCGGTCGCGACCATCCGCCGCGACCTGCAGACGCTGGAGGACCAGAAGCTCCTGAACCGCACGCACGGCGGTGCCATCGCGGCCGCGGTCAGCTACGAGCTGCCGGTCCGCTACCGCGTCGGTCAGCACCGGGAAGAGAAGCTGGCGATCGCGCCCACGGCCGTCTCCCGACTGCCGCACGGGCCGCTCACGGTGGGACTGACCGGCGGCACCACCACCCACGCGGTGGCGCGCCTGCTCGCCGACCGCTTCGATCTGGCGGTCGTCACCAACGCGCTCAACATCGCGGCCGAATTGGCGCTACGTCCTCGGCTGAAGCTCGTCATGACCGGTGGCGTCTCACGTACGCAGTCCTACGAACTGGTCGGTCCGATCGCCGACCGCACCCTCGGCGGGCTCAACATCGAGGTGGCGATCGTGGGGGTGGACGGGATCTCCGCACGTGCCGGCCTGACGACGCACGACGACATCGAGGCGAACACGAACGCCACGATGATCCGCCAGGCGCAGCGCGTCATCGTCGTCGCAGACGGCTCCAAGGTCGGCCGCGTCCACCTCGCCCGCATCTGTGCGCTGCAAGACATCGATGAGTTCGTCACCGACGCCAGCGCCGACCCGGCCGCGCTGGCCGCCATCTCCGCTGCCGGAGTCACCGTCACGGTCGCCACCTCCGAGTCGCGCTGAACACGAACTTTATGATCAACCCGCCGCTCGGGTGTCCAAAGAGTGTCGGGCACGGCGGCTCGAGGTGGCGCCTGAGCGACGCGAGAGATGACATTGGGGATCATGACATCGTCGCCATGAACGCTTCAGCCTCGTCCCGCGTCGGCTGTGCGGCGGTGCCACCCAGCACGGCGCGTGGACAGAGCGCCGCAGGCACATCCGAGCGCGAGCGAGAATGCAAGATCTGCCCCGCCGAGCCAGCCGGCGAGGAACCCCCCGTCGAAGGAATCACCGGCGCCTGTCGCGTCCACGGTTTGAACGCTGTACGCGGCGCTCCGGACCACCGTCCCGTCGTGCACCGCGACGGCGCCGTCCGCCCCGTTCTTCACGACGACCAAAGGGCCGTGATCGGCGAGAATTCTCGCCGCCGCCACGGGCTGCTCATCGGCAGTCGTCACCGGCCGCCTCCGCGGTGCCGGAGAACCGGTCGGCCGCCGCACTGCGGCGGCCAGCCGAACTGCCTCCTGCGTGTTCGGCAGCAGCACGTCAACAATGCCTACAACGGTGGCGACGGGAGTCCACTGCTCCTCAGGGTCTCATCCGGTATCCAGCGACACGGTCGCGCCGGCCGCGTGGGCGCGCGACGAGCTGTCGTAGACCCTCTCGCAGCCTCGGCTGCCGGGGCGGGCCAGCGCCACGCTGATGCCGGTCGGGACGTCGTCGGCGATGCGCACGGCGGTGGTGTCGACGTCGGCGGCGGCCAGCGTCTCAAGGACGGCGAGGTCCGCGCGGGGGCTCAGTCATGGCGACACCGGCCGCGAACAATCCCGCCTCCGGCCAGCCGGGGTACGCGAGGTGTCCACTGTCTCGGGTCGGGTGTCGTGGGGCAGGGGCTGGCGAAGTCGGCCACCGCATGAGCATCGCGACACGCTCATGTTGCACAAATACTGCGCGGGTTTGCTCGAATCTGCGTGAATGCCTAGAAGAAACGCTTGACAGCGCACGAAGCACCGTCCCAGTGTCTTGCGATGAGCACCACGGCAGATGAGATCGCAACCCAGCCCGAACTCTGGCGCCGCGCCCGGCGGCTCTTGCAGGAGGTCGCGGACCTACTGCCGGCACCTGGCCAGGACGTGTTCATCGTCGGCTGCGGTACGTCGCTGTACATGGCACAAGCGGCGGCGAGTCTGCGGGAGACTGCCGGGCACGGCCGGACCGACGCGTTCGCGGCGGCCGAGATGCCGCACGCACGCCGTTACGACGTCATCGTGGCAATCTCCCGCTCAGGCATGACATCAGAGGTCGCGAACGTCTTGAGCCGCGGCCACGCCGCGCTCTGTCCTGATCACCGCGGTCCCCGATGGTCCGGTAGCGGCGGCCGCGGACGGCGTCATCGCGCTGCCTTTCGCCGATGAACGTTCGGTGGTCCAGACACGCTTCGCCACCACTGCTCTCACACTGCAGTGGCTGCCGGACGTGCGCTGATGAGCGGCACCGTCCCGATCGGGGACCTCATGCGCTGGTGCCGCGTCCCAGCCGAAGACCTCGTGGACCATCTCGCCGCGACCACCCCGACCTGCCGGTGCTGGTGCTTTCCCGGTACGTCGACGTGGTGTACGCCACCGCGCTGCTCGAAAAGCCCAGCGGGATCGGGTACCTGCTGAAGGATCGGGTCAGGCGGGTGGACGAGTTCGTCGACGCGCTGAATCGCGTCGCGTCCGGCGGTACCGCCCTCGATCCGGAGGTGGTCGTGCGGCTGCTGACTCACCGCAGTGACCCGTTGGCCGCGCTCACCCGCCGCGAACGCGAAATCCTCGCGCTCATGGCCGAGGGGCACGGCAACGCCACCATCGCCTCCCGGCTGGTCATCACCGACAACGCCGTCCACAAGCACATCGGCAACATCTTCAGCAAGCTCGGCCTCGCCCCCACCGACAGTGGACACCGCCGGGGTACTCACCGTGTTGGCCTATCTCAACGCCCAGAGCTGACAGCGTCTGGGTTACATTCGGCGGACCCGTGCGTCGCGGGCACCCCGGCCGTGCCCGCTCCCAGCCTCAAGGAGCAGTGTGAGTAGCATCAGGTTCTTCTTCGTCGACGTGTTCGCCGAGCGGCCGCTGACGGGCAACCCCCTCACCGTGGTACCCGACGCCGACGAGCTCACCGAAGAGCAGATGCGTGCGATCGCCCGGGAGTTCAACCAGTCGGAGACGACGTTCCTCTGCCGACCGTCCGATCCGGCCGCGGCCTGGCGGCTGCGCTCGTTCACGCCTCGCGGCGTCGAGGTGGGCGGGGCCGGACACAACGCTCTCGGTGCCTGGCTCTGGCTCGACGGGCAGGGGCTCGCCGGTACCGGGCCGTCGAGCCGGTTGACCCAACAGATCGGTGGCGAACTGCTGGCCGTCGAGGTGGTCCGCGCGCCGGGTGGGCCGGTCCGCGTCGTCATGGACCAGGGCGGCCTTCGGTTCGGTGGACTCGTCGAGGCCGATCCGCCGCTCGCTACGGCGCTCGGGCTGTCCGTCGCCGACCTGGCCGGCCCGGCACAGGCGATAGCGACGGGCGTCTCGCACATGCACGTGCCGCTGGTCGACCGGGAGGCGGTGGACCGGGCCGAGCCCGATTCGCGCGCCCTCGCCGCGATCCTGGCCGGGGCGGCGGCGGAGGGCTGCTACCTCTACACCCTCTCCGGGGGTACCGGCGATGATGTCGCCGCGTACGCGCGGTTCTTCAACCCGACCGTGGGCATCGTCGAGGATCCGGCCACCGGCACGGCGGCGGGCCCGCTCGCCGCCGCTCTCGTCGAGTGGGCCAGGGTGCCCGCCGGGCGGCCGGTGTATCTGGAGCAGGGTCGCGCCCTCGGACGGCCGAGCCGCGTCCGGGTGGATGTCGACGGTGGCCAGGTCCGGTTGTCCGGCTCCGGCATCGTCAGCGGCAGTGGTGAACTGCGGGTGCGATGAGCGTGCGCGACGGCCGGCGGCCGCCCGGTTTCCGGTAGGGGCAGCGGCGCGGACATTCCGACGATCCGGTGTTGGGCGCTGAACTCGCCGTACAGGTAGTCGAAGGTGCGGTCGCCTCTTGATGCGGTGGTCGCGACGGCGGACTGTTCCACCGAGGCCCTTTGACGTGCAGGAGCACGGGTTCGAACTCGGGGCGCCGTTGTCCGAGACCGTAGTCGCAGAGTTCGAGGCGAGGCACGAGATTACGCTCCCACGGGGATGTCGGTGGTTTCTCACCGAGCTCGGGGACGGGGGCGCCGGGCCCGGCTACAAGCTGCGCCGCCTCGCCGATTCGTGTGGCGGCGTCTGCCGGCCGGGGCACCTGGCGAAAGCCAGTCAGTACCTTCTCGGACCTCGTTACCTCGATGACTGGGAACAGCGGTATGAGGAACCGCCCGGCCCAGATCGCACCTTCCTAGGGGGCACTCTGCGAATCGCCGATCAGGGGTGCTCGCTGTTCACGCAGCTGGTCGTGACGGGACCGGCGCGCGGCAGACTGTTCAACCTCGACGATGAAGGACCGGTCGGGCCATACGTGGTTGAGGATTCCGACTTCCTGGCCTGGTACGAGCGGTGGCTGGACGAGGCCGTCGCCGGATACGACTGCGGCTGGTTCGGTGAGCGGCTGCCGCTGGACGAACCGACGCTGATCGCCGTGCTCGCCGACGATCCGTCGCCGCAGCGGGGTGCCCGCGCTGGGGAATCCCTGCTGTCCTTGCCGATGGTCAGCGACGCCGCGTGGACGGCTCTGGCTCGTGCCGTGGCCACTGACATCGACCCGAACGTGCGGGCAGAGTTGCTGCACGAGCTGACGTGGCAGAGCTATGACCGTCAACGCCGGCCGGAGCATCCCGAGGCCGCCGCGGATAAGGTCGCACAGTACGCCAGATCGCGCACTCCGATCGGGCTCAGGGCGCTCGCCGTGCTCCACAAGCTCACCCTCGACGACCTTCTGCCGGAACTCGCGAGCTACGATCTCGAGCGACGCCGGAAGGCGGCCTACCTGCTCGACTGGAACCCCGGAAAAACTCGACGGGAGAAGCCGCCGCGAGACGTGCTCGACAGGGTGGTTGGGCGACTTCTCGTCGATCCGGATCCCCTGTTCGTTCCCACGGCGTCGCGGTGGCCTGACGTGACACGCCCTGGTCGTCAAGCATCTGCGAGGTTCTCGTTGCGGGAGGTCGGCCGCCAGGTCGGCTCACGACCGCCGTCGAAGCACCGCGGGAGGTCCTGGCTCCCTTTCTGCGGGGCGCGCCCTGGTCACCTGCCAGCCTCTTCGCGCCGCCAATCTTCGAGCGGTACCCGCCGAATCCTGCGCTCATGCCTGCGGATCCTGGGCATCGGGGATCTCCCGGTTGCGTTGGATGAGTTCGAATGCGTTGGGATGTCGAGGCTCTTCGTGAGACCTCTGCGCGCCCATAGGTCGTCTGCTCTCGGCGCACTGGGTTGGCCTGGCTATTGAGGATGAGTTATGTCCATCGCGGCGAGCTCCGCTCGGCCCTCCTCCACGCGGTCGGGTAGCAGCAGCAGAGTGAGGGCGCGCTCGGCACGCGCTTCGATGCGCTCCCACACCGCGACCGCCTCGGCCAGGCGCTCTGGGTCGGCGCCCAGGCGGCCTTCGGCGCGGGCCAGGCACGCCTCGGCCCAATGGTTCTCGTACGCTGCCGACCGTGCCCGGCGGATCAGGGCGGCCGCCGTGGGCAGACCGGCGGCGACGGCGAGTTCGGCACCGGCCGCTTGGGCGTACGTCTGGTTGCGGCCGCCGGGAAAGCCGGCGAACGCCCGGTCGACCGCCCCGGCCGCGTCCGCGAACTGTCCGATGTGGAGGATCAGGCGGGCCTCCACGAACGCGGCGAACGAGGCGTAGCTGGGCGCCGCGGCGTCACCGGCGGCGATCAGGGCCTGCTCGCGCCACCACCGGCTGCGCTCGAGATCACCGTGTAGCCCCTCGGCCAGTCCGGCGGAGAGCATCCCCGCGGCGATCCATGGTGCCCGCGGGGTTCCCGCGCGTTTCCAGCCGGCGTGCATCTCCGCGGCTTGATGCCGCGTCGCCGCTATGTCGCCGGTCAGTGCCAGGGCGATGACCAGTTTGCTCGGCGAGGAGTAGTCCCCGCCGGTGAGGTTGTCGTCGCGAACGCTCCACCCGGCGCTCAGCGCCGTGGGCAGGTCGCCGGCGGCGATGGCGTAGACGGCGACCATGTGTAGGCCGTCCACGATCTCCGGCCCGGCAAGCGGGTCGTCGCGGTCCAGGTGCGCCAACACCTTGGCGCGCTCCGTGCTGATCAGGTGTGCTTCCCGCAGCCTGCCCGCACTGACTGCGACGGTCGCCATCAGATCCAGCGTGGCACTGGCGAGCAGCGGTTCGTCGCTGGCCCGCGTCGCGGTCAGCGCTTGCCCTGCCAGCTCGGGATCGGGATCGTGACGCCGACCGCGCCGATCCCACGCCGCCGCGATGGCCAGTTGCGCGGCCACCCGCGGGTCGGCCGGGTTACCAGCGCCGGCGGCCCTGGCCAGCAGGTCCTTCCGCCACTGCGGCTCGGTGTCGACGGGCAGGCCGCCGGAGAACCTGGTGATCACTTCGACGGCCCGCCCGAGCGCGATGGCTTCGGCGGTGCCGTCACCGGCCTGCCGCGCCCGGTCGGCGGCTTCGACGAGCACCGGGGCGGCACGTACACCGAGGTTCGTAGTCATCAACACGCCGGCGGCCGCGTGGTCGAGGTCGGCGGCGGCCTGTGCCGCATCCGGGGCCAGCGCGGCCGCGCGGCGGTAGTGGGCGCTCGACTCGTTGAGGAACCGGCGGGCGTACGTCAGCGCGCCAAGTGTACGTGCCAGCCGGTGTGCCGATGCGTCTGTCTGCTGTGGACAGTAGGTGAGCGCCGCTCGAAGGTCGTCAACCACGAGGTCGAACTCGTCACGCCAGCCGGAATCGGTGCCGCCAGACCCGACCTGTGTCAACCCCAGCCGGGACGCGGTACCGGCCGCCCAGTGTAGGTGCCGCCTGCGAACTGCTTCCCATTCGCCCTCGGTACGCAGCTCGTCCGCGGCGAATACGCGTACCGTCTCCAGCAACCGCCACCGGGCATGCCCGGTCCGTTCGCGGGTGACCAGGCTCTTGGAGGTCAGCCGGCCCAACAAGTCGATGACCGCAGCGCGGTCCTCGCTGGAGGCCACCGCGATCACCGCAGCCAGGTCGAAGCCTCCGGCGAACACACCCAGCGTCCGGAACAGGCTCCGTTCGTCGTCGTCGAGCAACTGGTAGCTCCAGTCGATCACGTCGCGCAGCGAGCGGTGGCGCTCGTCGCCCCCGCGGCCGCCGCGGAGCAACCGCAGCTGGTCGTCGAGCGCGGCGAGCAGCCCAGGGACGCCCAGCGATGCGCTGCGGGCGGCGGCCAGCTCAAGGGCCAGCGGCAGACCGTCCAGGCGCTGGCAGATCTCGGCGACGACAGTGGGATCGGCGATGAAGTCAGGGTCGGCCGCCCGGGCCCGCGCAACAAACAGCTCCTCGGCCTCGGAAGCTAGGCGCAGCGGTCCTAACGGGATTACCTGTTCGCCCGGGACGTCGAGCTGTTCCCTGCTGGTGGCCAGGATCCTCGCTTCCGGACAACGATTGAGGACCTGCTCGACCAGTCGGGCGACGGCGTCGATGACGTGCTCGCAGTTGTCGAGGACGAGCAGGGTCTCGCGGCGGCTCAGGTGGTCGAGTACCGCATCGTCGAGCGCCTGGCCCGGCGACTGCGATACACCTAGGACCGCGGCGACGGATTCGACCAGGAAGGCGTCGCTGACCGGCACCAGATCGATGAATGCTCCGTCATCCGCGCCGAGCGCGAGCTGGGTGGCGAGCCTGGTTTTTCCCACACCTCCCGGACCCGCCAGGGTCACCAGCCGCGCAGCAGCGAGGGCGGCGTCGACCGCGTCCAGTTCCCGCCCGCGGCCGATCAGCGGTGTACGGGCGATCGGCAGACCGCGAAATCCGGGCGAAACGGTCGCGGTATGCGGGCCGGAGACGGCGACCCCGGCCAGCGCCCGCCGGTCGGCGACACCGTACTTGCGCAGCAGGTTTGACACGTGGGTCTCGACCGTACGCACCGAGATGAAGTACTTCTTGGCGATCTCCGCGTTGGTCAGCCGGTCACGGAGGGCCTGCAGAATCTCGGCCTCCCGTTCGGAGATCTCCACATGCGGTGCCACCGCTCTGAGGATACCTACGTGCTGCGGACCCGTGGAGGCTACGTGGTTTCCACGGATGTCGACCACCGGGTACGCGACGAGGCTCGATCACATGACGACCAAGCTGCATCTTCCCGGTGACCCCGGCTACGACCTGCATCGAGCCGCACTGTCACCCACCGTGGACTCCCGTCCCGCCATGATCATGGAGGCGATGGAACCGGCCGACATCGGCCTGGCCGTGACCACTGCCCGCGACCTCGACCTACCGTTCGCCGTGCAGGCCACCGGGCATGGCACCTGGCAGCCCGTTGACCATGGTGTTCTGCTTAAGACGGGTAGCCTCGCAGATGTCCTGATCGATCCGGATCGCCGCATCGCGACCGTAGGGCCGGGCACGCGCTGGGGCGCAGTGCTCTCGGCGGCGGCCCCGTACGGCCTGGCGCCGCTGTCGGGCTCCTCGCCGGATGTCGGGGTTGTCGGGTACACCCTCGGCGGTGGCATGGGATGGCTGGCCCGCCGCTACGGTCTGGCCGCGGACAGCGTGCTGCGAGCCGAGGTGGTCACCGCCGACGGGCAGACCGTCACCGTCACACCGCATCGGCACCCCGACCTGTTCTGGGCAGTTCGCGGCGGCGGCGGCAACTTCGGCGTGGTAGCCAGCCTGGAGTTCCGGCTCTACCCGGTATCGCAGGTGGTCACCGCCGTGGCGACGTTCCCGATCGAGGCTGCGGCCGACGTGCTCGACCACTATCGCGGCTGGGCGGACGCGGCGCCGGACTCGGCGAGCACCGCCGTTCTGCTGGGCAGCGAGGGTGTCGTGGTCAAGGCGATGTCCACGGACCTCACCGGCCGCGCCCTGCGTCCGCTCTGGCGGGGCGCTGCACGGATCGACCGGAGGGTCGCGAGCTACGCCAAGGCGAAGATGGGCGGGATCTCGCCGAGGTATCAGGACTTCTTCCAGCACCTCACCGACGGGGATATCGCCACCATCGTTGCGGCCCATCGGGAGAACGGGACGACGGTGGAGATCCGTCACTGGGGCGGCGCTATCGCCACCGCCGCAGCCGACGCCGGCCCGGCCGGGCATCGCGGCGCCCCCTTCTCCGTCACGCTGGACAACCCGGGCAGCAACTTGCCAACCGGTATCGGTGCGGTCTTCTACAACTTCCTCTGCGACCCGTCACGAGTTGAGGACGCCTTCACGAGGGAGAACCTGCGCCGGCTGCAAGGAGTCAAGCGAGCATATGACCCGACAAACTTCTTTCACGTCAACCACAACATCACCCCGGCCCCGACTCCGGCAGCACTGGCAGGGACCACGACATGAAGCGTACGACGAGCTGGTGGTGCGGGTCTTGAGACGCGGCCCTACCCGCCGGGGCGCACGCACATGTCGCGAGGTCGCGCGTGTCGGGCCCCCGGGACCGACAGAGCTTCGACGCGGACCCCCAACTTGCGGCCCTCCTTACGTCACTGCAACTGCACGGCCACCAGCCAGGCGGAACAGACTCTCCGGGTTGGAGTGACCCAGCGTGGGTTCACGCCGTGGCCGACCCGCCACGCCGGCCGTTCTACCTGGTGGCCGGACAGGACCTCTCCGCCGAGGAGTGGAGCGCCCTGACGGCCCCCGACCGGGACGCCTGATTCCCGGCCGATGAACCCGGGGTGGCGGTGCCGGATTCGTCCGGCACCCGCACCCGTTCGCGCTGTCGTTGTCGTCGTGGCCGTTGTGCGTCCGGTCGGTCCGGTGGTCGGCCGAACTCGTTTCGCTTCCGTAGCACCGCCCAGCAACTGCGGGCCGATTGCCGCGAACGCGACCTGCTGCTTCTCGACGGCGGCGCATCGGGCCGGCATGTCGAGCGAGTTCGCGCTCTTCCGCCCAACGGCGTCGCTCTCGACGTCACCAGCGGCCGTGCTTCCCGAGCTCATCGAACTCCTGGTGGGCCGACCATTGCCTGGCGATTCGTCGACTTCGGTGGCGCGAAGCACAGGGACCGACCCTCGAGTGGACTTGCGGACGCGGTCTCCCTCCCAGTTCGCTGTCCGAGTCAACGGCAGCCACCGGGCCTACCGCCCAGCCCAGCTGGTGCATTCCGAAGTCTTCCGCTGCCCCGATCCGGCCCCGGACATGCCGACCGGCTAGGCCGCAGCGGTCGTCGATGACGAGTTGGGCGCGTGATCGAGGAAGCGGCGGGCGGCAGTTATCGCCAATCGAGCATGTTCCCTCGCGCCAACCTGGGCGATAAGCATCGCACGAGGGATCTCCAGCGCGTATGGGATTCCGGCAGGCAGTGCGTCCAGGACGCCATGAACGTCGATACCGCCCTCTCCGGGAAAGAGTCGTTCGAACCGTGCCGTGTAGATCAGACCCTCATTGGTGGATGGCACCCCGGCGGGGGCGTCGCACACGTGGGCGAAGTGAAACCACTCGCTGGGTAGCTGGCGGAGGTCGGCCACGCTCGATCCCGAGCGGGCGAAGTGGAGCACGTCGACCAGGATGCCCGCGTTGGGCTGCTGCGCCGCGCGAAGGACACGGGTGGCCTCACCCAGGTCGGGTGTCTCCGTCCAGGACGGGAACTCCAGGTCGATGGTGAGTCCGAGTGGCCAAGCCATCTCGCACAGTTGCGCGAATCGATCAATTTTCCGTACCCGGTCAGGGTCGGGCAGTTGGGTGATGACGTGGCGCGCCCCTAGCTCCGCGGCTGCGTCCAAGAACCGGAGGAAGTCGCGTGGATCGTCTTGTGGGCTGATCCGGGCTAGTTCCACGTCGAGCACCTCGATCCCGGTGGCTGCTAGATGCACCTTGGTTGTGCGCATCAGCGCTGGGTCGGTGGCCAACGGGTAGTGGGGTTCCTGGGGCGTTACCCGGGTCAGCCGTAGCCCAACGTACCGGTAGCCGGCATCGGCCGCGGCGTCGACGAGTTGCGGCGGTGACAGGCTCAGCGCGGTGAGGTGGGCCAGTGAATAGTCATGCCGAAGTTCTCCTACGGGCGCAGGCGCGTTCCGGAGGTTGATGAGTCGTCGCTGACGATGAGCGGCCATACGGACCGGAGCGCTGTTGGGGTCGCCCACGCCGGTGTATCCGCCGACGCGTTGCACGACTTCGAAGAACACGCGAGATCCGAGCATCTCCGTGTAGAAGTGCAAGAACTCGCCGTGCTCGTCCCGGTCGTAGAGGATGGAGTACTCCCGCAGCGCGGCCAGGCGTTGCGGTGGCAGGGCCAGGCGCGCGTCGAGCTCAACGTAGTAGTTGTCGGGGATTTTCAGGACCGGCGCGCCGAGCGAGCGCATCGCCCTGGCGCTGGCTATGGCGTCGTCCGTCGTGAACGTGACGTTCTGGGGGCTGGGGACCGCGGGTGCCCAGTCCCCGCGGCGCAGCGGAGCGGTGTTGAAGGTGATGCGTAAATCACCGGATGGGTCGGCGGAAGCTCTGCTTCGGACAAGACCGAACGGTGCGGCGATCTCGGTGGTCTCGTCCATCTGGAGGCCGAGAACCGTCCGGTAGAACAGGGCCGTTTCGTCGAAGTCGTCGACGGTTTGGGTGAGGGAGATGTGGTCCGTCTTCGTCACCAGGCCGTCGGGGCGGGGACTCGTGCCGGTGGGCCGGAAGTCTTTCAACCAGGTGTTGGGCTCGGCTCCGCCGCGCAGCAGGAACACCGCCAGCCCGTCCGGCGCGGCGATGGACGTGAGGTCGGCTTCCTCCGACTGGCGGGTGCGCGGCAATACAGGTGCGAGCAGTGCTTCTGCCCGCTGGGCGGACGTGGCCGGGTCGGCGCTTTCCACACCGAGAGCGCAGATTGCGGCCGTACCTGGAGCGACGGTCGTCTGTGGTGCGAAGTTCAGGAGGACTCGGGCCTGGCCCTGTTGCCATAGCTGTACCGGCTTTGACGGATGTTGGCCCGTGTGGACGAAGCCGAGCGCGCTCAACGCACGCGCCACGACCGGGCCGGACAGATCGTCCACGGCGAGCTCGGTGAATGCGTGATTGCCGAGTCGAGGTGCCGGCGGCAAGCCGACCGTCTGCAGGCGCTCCCGCACGGCCGGTGGGCCTGAGACGCTGACCGCCTCCTGTAGAGCCAGAAGCGAACGCATCCCGTCGATTGCCGCCAGTCGCGGGTCGGCCTGACGATAGACGTCGTTGAAGACCTCGAGCGACAAGGGCCCGACATAGCCGGTGGACAGCACGCGGCTCACGAACTCTGTGAGTGGGAAGCAGCCCAGCCCGGGGAACAACCGGTGATGTCGGCTCCACTCGACCAGGTCCATGTTCAGGCGCGGCGCGTCGGCCAACTGCACGTGAAACACCTTTGACCCGGGCACCACACCGATACTCGCCAGATCGTCCCCACCGGACAGAAGGTGGAAACTGTCCAGACACAGACCGAGTGCGGGGTGGTTGGCGTGTCGCACGATGCGCCAGGCATGTGCGCAGGTCCTGACGAACCTGCCCCATGCCAGGGGCTCATAGGCGATTCGCAGGCCGCGGCGCTCGGCGCTGCTGGCTAGCGCATGCAGCTGCTCGGCCGCGAGGTCGTCGTCGTCCACGGCATCGGGGGAGACCGACGAGGTGACCAGCATCGTGCTGGCGCCTAGTTGTTCCAACACGTCGAACGTCCGCTCAGCCCTGCGCATGTTGGCCGCGAACAGGTCGGGCGGTACCGCTTCGAAGTCGCGGAACGGCTGGTAGACGTCAACCGTCAAGCCCCTGCGTGCGCATTCCTCCCGGACCTGCCGCGGCGGCCACGGCGATGCGATGAGGTCGTTCTCGAAGATCTCTACGGTCTGGAACCGAGCCGCGGATGCCGCGGCGAGCTTGTCTTCGAGCGTGCCCGACAGACAGACGGTCGCGATGCCCAAGCGCGGATTCGCCGGCGTCTCGCCGGAATCGGCAGCGGTCATGACGTCAGTGGTGCGCATGAACATCCCGCCCTTCGTGCTCTCGGACACGCGTCGACGTTGCGCAGCACCCGGTCAGGTTCGGACCTGAGACCGGAGAACAGCCGGGACCGGTCCCGATTCGATCGGGTCGGCGAGGATGCGGCCCGGCTCAGAGGAACCTGCACAACTCCAGGCGCGTCTACGAACGAACTAGATAGTTACTTATACGCCGCCCGGGCGCCGAGGGGAAGGCGCCCGGGCGGCTCGCCTGGGAATCTCGGGGCCGGACCAACGGAGGACAGCCCGATCGAGCGGGCCATCCCGGGGTGGGTCAGGATCGGGTTCCGCTGCTCCGTTGAGGTCTGCTGATCTGCTAGACGGACCGATCGAACCATTTACATAGTCCGTCGCAGCATAGGCTCCGTAGTCGAGCGAGACAATGCGGCGACGCTGAGGCGTTCAGCTTCTGAATGCCGGGCCGTCGAACCTCGTTTCCGCCTTGTGGCGGCGTCCAGCTGGACACTATGGTTCGGCCGTAGTGCGGACCTATCGATCCATCTGACGGACCGCGTGTTCGTTGCCTTGATACCCGCTCGACGGCGATTCCGGTCCGCTCCGCTCCCAACCGAAACGAGGACTGTGTGGACAGACAGCGAGCACTACGCTGGCTCATCCGACCGACCCCGCTTGCCGTGGCCGCGGGCGTTGCCGTCGCCCTGACGACGCTGGGCGTGGGCACTCACACCACCGTGGCCACCGCGAGCGACCACGGCTCCGCGCAAAACGTGCTGGTCAACATCAGTGGAAACAGTGCGAAGTTCGGCTCGGTGTTTCCGCAAGTCGCCGTCAGCCCGGTGGATGACGACACGGTAGCGGTGGCATGGCGCCAGTACACCCTGCCGGTGGACACCAACGCGCCCAAGGACGCCCGGACGGCCGCGTGCCACGTGTCCGTCTCCACCGACGCGGGCAGGACGTTCAAGGACACCGACATCACCCCGTACTTCCGGGCCGACCCCGATGCCACCGCCCTCGGCCTGTACTACTGCAATGCGCCCTGGGTGACGTTCGGCCCCGACGGGCGCATCTACGCCGGCGGCTCGGTGTTCACCGCCAACGGCACAACCGGCGCGCTGCCCAAGCAGGGCCGGGCGATGGTCACGGTCTCCACCGACAACGGCACCACCTGGGCTCAGGGCATCTGGGGCATCGACCTGGCAAAGCTGGCACCCGGACTGACCGGCCTGAACGGCGGCATGGCGCCGCAAGACACGCCATGGGACGGCTCGAACGGCTTCACGGACCCGACGACCGGCACGTTCTACTCGACCGCCGGCGTTTACGTGGTCGCGTCCGACGACCACGCCGGCACCTTCGGCACGGTCAACCAGCCCAACGTGGCGGGCTGGCCACGTTCGGCCGGAGGCACGATGACCGCGGCGTCGGGCATCCTCGCCGAGCCGTTCGTTGCCAGCGCCACTACCGTCGCCGGCACCCACTGTCCGTGCTTGGCGCTGGCGACCAGTACCGATGAGGGCAAGACATTCACCGCGCACCTGATCGCGCAGGCGGCCGATTTCAGCACTACCGGCACCACGCGGTACCCGGTGGCCGCAGCCGACCGCTCGCGCGCCGGCCATTTCGCGGTCGTGGCGTACACCGCCGATCACCTGTCGGTCCGGGTATACATCACCACTGACGCCGGCCGCACCTGGAAGACGGTCACCCCCAGGACGCCGGCCGGCGAGCCGGTGGTCAACGCGAACCAGGTCAGCGTCGGCTACACGGCCGACGGTCGCGTCCTCGTGGTGTGGCGCGGCTTCCACCGCGACCAGGGTGCCTTCGACACGTACGCGGCGCTGGTCGACAACGGCCACGCGGGGACGACGGTGAAGGTCAGTCCCGAGCGCTCGGTGTACCCACCGCTGACGTACCTGGGCAACTACGGTGACGGCAACGGCGCGGGTGACTTCACGACCTGGATCACCGGCAACCGCGAGTACGCCTACATCGCGTTCCCATACAGCCCGGGTGCGCTGGTCGAGGACACCTACCTCGCGAGGGTCCCGCTGTCGTCGCTGAAGTGACGTAAGGGTGGTCGCCTCCCCGCGACGAGGGTTCCGCCGTCGCGGTGAGGCGACTCCGGCAGCACGGAGCCGAAGGAGTTCCTCAGGCGGAGGCCGGTGCGGTCAGGAACTCGAGTACCAGGTCGCCGAGCAGCCGGCGCTGGTGTGCGCGGCGCCGGGGATCGAGGAGGTCCCGGTTGAAGATCGCCTCGAAGGTGTACCGGTTCGCGGTCCGGAAGATGCAGTACGCGCTGATCACCATGTGCACATCGAGACTGTCGACATCCTCGCGGAAGACGCCGGCCTTGCGCCCGCGCTCAAGGATCGTGCTCAGCACGTCGAGCGCGGGCGTCGCGAGTCCGGCCAGCGCCGTGGAGCGGCGCAGGTGCTCGCCTCGATGAATGTTTTCGATCGCGACCAACCGGACGAAGTCGGGATGGCTGTCGTGATGGTCGAAGGTCAGTTCGGCCAGCCGGCGGATGGCCGAGGCCGGCTCCAGGCCCTCGACGTCCAGACCCGCCTCCAGCGCCCGGATGCCCGCGTAGGCGCGTTCGAGCACGGCGATGTAAAGGCCTTCCTTGCCGCCGAAGTAGTAGTAGATCATGCGTTTGGTGGTGCTCGTCTTCGCGGCGATATCGTCCACGCGGGCACCGTCGTAGCCCAGATTCGCGAAGTCGGCGGTGGCCACGTCGAGTATCTGCGCGCGGGTGCGGTCCGCGTCCCGTTGCTTGGCCGGCGCGTCGCTGAACGCTGATTGAGCGATCCGATCAGCTGTTGTCACCGGTGGGCTCCTGTTCCTCGACTACGACTATGAAACCTCAAGCGGGCCGTGCTGGGCCATCTCGCCGCACGTTGCCGCCATCCCGGATGAGGCCCTTGCCCTCTAGGGCACGGCGAGTATCCTAACGAACGTACCAGTTCGTTCATTAGCGAACTCGCCCGCGAGGTGGCACGAGTAGGTACGCCGGCAGGGCCGCGCTCATGGCGGTGTTGCCCCGGCGCGGCTGGCGTCCTTGCTGGGGGGTCAGCCAGCGGCAGCGGGTGGGACGTAACTGGGCAGGATGGCCGGTGGCATGGGGCCTTTGTTGCGCCGGCCCTGCTGGCTCTCCTCCCAGGCGTGGGCGAGGATGCCGACGCTTCTGCTCAGGACGAACAGCCCGCGAGCGAGCGGGGCCGGGAAGCCGAGTTCGGCGTAGATGACCGCCGTCGCGCCGTCGATGTTCATCGGTACCGGGCGGCTGCGCCCGGCGAGGAGGTTCTCGATGGCGTACGCGGCCCGCAGGTGTTCGCCGGGCACTGTCCCGGCGGCGACGGCGGTCTCCACCAGGCTCAGCAGGGGTTGCCGGCGCGGATCGACCGGGTGGAACCGGTGTCCGAAGCCCGGTAGGTACCGGGACTGGGCGCGCCACCGTGCCACGACCTCGGTGGCGGCCACATCGATGTCGCCGTTCTCGGCGCCGCGGTCGCGAATTTCGGTGAGCAGTTCGACGCACTGCTGGCCGGCTCCGCCATGCACGTCGCCGAGCAGGTTGACGCCGGTCGCCATGGCGTTGTTCAGGCCGACGCCGCACGTGATGGCCATTCGTGCCACCGCGATGGAGGGTGCCTGTGGACCGTGATCGACGGAGGCGACGAGGGCGGCCTCCAGCAGCTGCGCCTGTTGCGGGCTGGGCAGCTCGCCGCGCAACATCAGCCAGATGGTTGCCGCGAATCCGGTGGTGCCGATCAGCTCCTGAACCGGCCGGCCGCGCAGTTCGAGCTCGCCGGGTGCCATCCGGGACACGCCGGTGGCCCACCAGTCGGCCACGTCGGCGGTGGTGGTCTCGCCCAGGGTGCGGACAGCCGGCGCCGCGGACGCTTCAGGGCTGGGCGGTGAGGCGGTCATGCGTTGCGCTCCTCGGCTGGGGTCAGGCTCGCGAGCCGCGAGTCGGCGGGGTACCCAGCGCTTCGCCAGCGCTCGGTGAGCTCGGGCACCAGCGCGTTGTGCTCGCCGAGCAGGGGTGGCGTGGTGGTCGGTTTGAGTGGGGTCCCGTTGAACAGCACGCCGCTGCCGCTGACGCGCAGTACCCGGCCCGACGAGTCGGGGAACGGCAGGTCGGTGAAGAAGCCCCGGTGGGCCAGTTGGCCGGACTCCACGGCCTGGGGCACGGTCAGGATCCGTGCGGCGGGTACTCCGGCGGGGGACAGCAACAGTTCCCACTCCAGCGCGGTACGGCCGCCCAGTGCCACGTTGAGTTCGTGGTTGAGTTCGTCGCGGTGGCGCTTGCGTGCCTCCCGGTCGGCGAACCGGCTGTCGGTGAGCAGGTCCAGCCGGTCGATCAGCCGGCACAGGGTCTCGAACTGCTCCTGCCGGTTGGCCGCGATGTTGAGCGGGCCGTCGCCGGCGTGGAATGTACCGGACGGGGCGGCGGTCGCGTTCTGGTCGCCCATGGGCTCCGGGGGCACGCCGCTGACGAGATAGTTGGAGATCGCCCAGCCCATCGCCGACATCGACGCCTCGAGCATCGACACGTCCAGGAAACAACCCTCGCCGGTCCGATGCCGGGCGTGCAACGCGGCGGTGATGGCCAGCGCGGCGGACAATCCCCCGACGCTGTCGCTGACCGGGAAACCGACCCGCAGCGGCGCGGTCTCCGGGGTACCGGTGACACTCATCATCCCGGACAGGCCCTGGATGATCTGGTCGTAGGCGGGCGCCTGGTTCATCGGCCCGGTCTGGCCGAAGCCGGAGATGGCGCAGTAGACCAGCGCCGGATTGAGCGTGCGCAGCCGGGGCCAGTCGTAGCCGATGCGTGCCAGTACCCCCGCCCGGAAGTTCTCCAGCAGTACGTCCGCGTCGCCGAGCAGCCTCTCGAAGGCGGCCCGGTCGCCGGCATCCTTGAGGTCCAGCTCGACGGACATCTTCCCGGCGTTCTGCGCCAGGAACGACGCGCCGATGCCGGCGTCGTTCAGTTCCGGGTCGGGACCGAGGTGCCGGGCCAGGTCACCGTGCCCGGGCAACTCGATCTTGATTACCTCGGCGCCGAGCAGCATCAGCTGGTAGCTGCAGTAGGGCCCGGCGAGAACGTTGGTCAGATCCAGTACACGGATGCCGGTGAGCGGACGGTCGTGCATTCGCCTACTCCTTCTGTGGCGCCGCGTCGCGTGCGGCGCCGGTCCGGGGTCGGTGGCTCAGGAGCCGAGGGGATGGTCGAACCCTCGGTCGGACATGTGTTTCGCGACGCTGGCGAGGTCGGCGGCGAACTCGGCGATGCGCTGGTCGGGAAAGCGCATGGTGGGCCCGCTGAGCGACAGTGCGGCGACCACGGCGCCGGACCGGCCTGTGATGGGTACCGCGACCGCCGTCAGCCCGTCCTCGCGCTCGCCATGGCTGACCGCGAAGCCGTTCTGCGCCGCCTCGTCGATCCACTCCTGCAGCCGCTTGAGGTGCCCTTCACCGTACGGCGAGCTGCGGGCCACCCGGGCAAGCAGGCTCGTCGACGCGTCGCGCAGCAGCACCTTGGCCGACGCGCCGCCCCACATCGGCAGTTCGTCGCCGATGTGCACGACGTGCCGCAGCGGTTGCGGGCTCTCCTGCTGGGCGATGCAGACCCGGTAGATGTCACGCGCCACGTACAGGTTGACCGTCTCCCGCTGGCGGGCGGCCAGTTCCCGCATCAGGCGCTGGGTCTCGGGCGGAAGTTCCCAGCTGCGCCGGGCCAGGTGGGCCCAGCGCCACAGCCCCGGCCCCGCCATGTACCCGCTGGAGGTGGCCCACAGCAGGCCGCTCTGCTCCAGGGTCTGCACCAGACGGATGACCGTCGTCTTCGCCAGCCCGGTCGCCTCGACGATGTCCCGGATGGCGACCAGGGGTCGCTCCTCGGTCAGCAGGGACAGGATGTCCAATGCCCGCTGGACACTGCGCACTCCCTGCGACTCCCCGGTGTCGACGGCGGGGGCGGCAACAGCCTCGGTGCGCTTGCTGTGGTTGCTCGCGGGCATCGCGGTTCCTCTTTCCGTCGTGTCCGGGTGGCCGATGTTCGTCTTCACCACCGTGCCGCTTCTGGTCGCCGATTCTCGCGCGGCCCGCCGGCTTCGTGTGTCTGCAACTTCTTCGACGCCGCCTATTGCCAGAAGCTGTGGGACGCCCGTACGTTACACCCAGTCCGTAGAGCGGTCCAGATGTACCATCAAGCGGTTTCGTTGGAGGAACGCGTGATGCTCGATGCCATCCTCAGGTCTTCCGCTGACGGGGCAGTGGCACAGGCACCTGCTTTGATCGCCGGCGCCTGGTCCAATCGGGGAACCACTGCCGAACGGTTCGGACCGTACCTGCGTGGGGTGGTCAGTCGGGCTCCGCAGGCGCAACCGGCGGACGTGTCCGCGGTCGCGTCGTACGCGCGCCGCGCGGCTCCCGCCATCGCCGCGCTGGCGCCTGCGGCCCGGGCCGAAATTCTGGACCGCGCGGCCCACCTGGCGGTGGAGTACCGCGACGACTTCGCGCGCATGATTGCGCGGGAACTCGGCAAGCCGCTCAAGGACGGCCGCGGCGAACTGGACCGGGTGGCCGACACCCTGCACGTCTGCGCCGCCGAGGCCCGCCAGATCGGTGGAGAGGTGCTGCCGGTCGCCGGCTGGTCCAGGGGAGTGGGCAACACGGCCCTGACCTACCGCGCCCCGGCCGGAGTGGCGCTTGCCATCACGCCGTTCAACGCTCCGGCGAATCTGTTGGCACACAAGCTCGGCGCGTCCTTCGCCGCCGGGAACACCACCATCGTCAAGGCGCCACCACAGGCGCCGGCGACCTCGGCGGCCGTGGTGGCTCTGCTGCTGGCCGCGGGCGCGCCGGTCGAGTCGGTACAACTGCTGCACGGCGGTGGCGAGGTCGGCGCGGCGCTGTGTGCGGCGCGCGAAGTCAGCGTGATCAGCTTTACCGGCAGCGCGGCGACCGGGGCGGCGGTGGCTCGCGCGGCCGGCGCGAAGCGTCTCGTCCTCGAACTGGGCGGCAACGCCGCCACCATCGTGTGCGAGGACGCCGATGTCGCCGAGGCGGCTGGGATCTGCGCCCGCACCGGGTACAGCAACTCCGGGCAGAGCTGCATCTCCGTGCAGCGGGTCTACGTGCACCGGTCGCGGTTCGAGGAGTTCCTGGCCCGGTTCACCGACGCGGTCGCCGCGCTGAAGGTCGGCGACCCGCTGGACCCCGCCACCGACGTCGGGTCGATGGTCGACGAGCAGGCCGCCGACCGGGTGGTCACGTGGACCGAGCAAGCTGCGGCGGCCGGAGCGACCGTGGCTATCGGCGGTACCCGGGACGGCGCGACCGTCGCGCCGACGATCGTCGCGCATCCGCCGGCCGACGCCAGGGTGGTCACCGAGGAGGTATTCGGCGCACTGGTCGCGGTGCTGCCCTACGACGACTTCGCCGACGTGGTGGCCGCCTGCAACGCCAGCGACTACGGCCTGCAGGCCGGACTGTTCACCCGGGACATCGCCCGCATCCTCACCGCGTGGCGCGACCTGCAGGTCGGCGGTCTGGTGGTCAATGGCTCGTCCAACTTCCGCCTCGACCACGTGCCGTTCGGCGGGGTGAAGGACTCCGGATTCGGCAGAGAGTCGCCGCGCCCGATGATCGAGGACTACACCGTCGTCAAGACGCTGATGCTGCGCGGCATGTCGATCTGGGGGACCCAGTCGTGATGGCCGCGGTGCTGCGCGAGCCGGGTGCCGTCGACGTGCGCTACGACTGGCCCGAGCCGTCCTGCGGCCCGGACGAGGTGATCGTCGCCGTACGCGCGGTCGGCCTGTGCGGCTCGGACCTGGCCGTGTTCACCGGCAAGCGGGCGGTGCCCACGCTGCCCTGGGTGCTGGGGCACGAGGCGGTCGGGGACATCGTCGCGGTCGGCGACCGGGTCGCTGGCCGGGAGGTCGGGCAGCGGGTCGTCGTCGAGCCGAACTACCCGTGCCTGGACTGCCCTTCCTGCCTCGCCGGGGCGACCGCGACCTGCCCGCGGCGGCGCGCTGTGGGCATCTCCGAACCGGGCGCGCTGGTCGAGCGGCTCGCGGTGCCCGCGCGTTTTGCCTGGCCGGTACCGGCGAGCTGGCCGGACGAGGATCTGGTGTGCGTGGAGCCCATGGCGGTAGCCCGTTCCGCGGTGGTCCGCAGCGGAGCCCGGGCCGGCGTACGGTGCCTGGTCGTCGGCGCCGGAGCGCAGGGCCTGCTGGTCTGCCAGACCCTGCTGGCGGCCGGAGCCGTCCCGTACGTGACGGACCCGAACCCGGGCCGGGCGCGACTGGCCCGCGGGCTGGGTGCCCGCGACCTGGCCGAGCTGGACGACGCGGCGATGTTCCCGGTGGTCATCGAGACATCCGGGGCGCCGGAGGCGCTGGAGCTGGCCGTGTTCCGTGCCGCGCCGGACGGCTGCGTCGCGCTGATCGGGCAGAGCAGCGTACCCGCCCGACTGGCCAGCTTCCCCATCGTGCAGCGCCGGTTGACCCTGCGCGGCTGCCTGATCTACGACCACCCGGACGACTTCGCGAGCACGATCCGGGCGTTGTCGCAGGCTCCGGCGCGGCCGGGCAGCGTCGTGGGGGCGCGGTACCCGCTGGCGGAGGCGGCCCGGGCACTGCGCGAGGCGGGCCAGGTGGCCGGCAAGTCCTGGATCGCGCTGCCGCGCTCGGAGCAACCGCCGGCGCCCCCGCAGCAATCGTCCACGGTCACAGCGCAATCGCCCTCGGCGGCAGCGCGGCCGGCTGCGGCGCCAGCGCACCCGTCGATGGCGGCAGCGCAGCCGTTTGAAACCGCGCACGTAGAGGAGGAGCCACGATGACAGTCGACGCAACACCGGCGGCAACGGTCACGGGAGCGGCCGGGGCCGGTGAGCGCTCGGCCGCCGAGGCGCTGGTCGCCCAGCTGGAGTCCTACGGGGTCGAGTACGTGTTCGGCACCTGCGGGCACACCAACATCGCGTTGCTGGACGCGATGGGGCGCAGCACCATCCGGTTCGTCATCGCCCGGCACGAGCAGGCGGCGGCGCACGCCGCGGACGGGTACGCCCGAGCCTCCGGCAAGCCCGGGGTCGTACTGCTGCACGTCGGGCCGGGCATGATGAACGCGGTCACCGGCGTGGCCACCGCCGCGCTGGACTCGGTGCCGCTGATCGCCATCGCCGGTGACATCCCGTCCTACTTCTACGGGCGCCACCCGCACCAGGAGGTCAACCTCCACGCCGACGCCGACCAGACCGCGATCTACCGGCCGTTCGTGAAGCGGGCCTGGCACGTGCACCGGGTGGAGGACCTGCCGCGGTTCACCGAGCGGGCGTTCTGGACGGCGACCTCCGGCCGCCCGGGAGCGGTGCTGCTCAACGTCCCCATGGACCTGTTCTCCCGGACGGTACCGGCCCGCCTCGCCTCGGCGTACCCGCTGGCGGCGCACAGCGCGGCGCCGGACCTGCCGGCCTCCACGGCGGCGGACATCGCCCGGGCGCTGATCGGCGCGCAGCGCCCGCTGGTGTACGTCGGCGGTGGGCTGCACGGCGCGGAGGGCCGGGCCGCGCTCGCGTCCCTGGTAGAGCACCTCGATCTGCCGGTGGCGCACTCGTTGATGGCCAAGGGGACGCTGCCCGATGAGCATCGGCTGGTGCTGGGCATGACCGGGTTCTGGGGACTGGAGGTGACCAACACCTACGCGCTGGAGGCCGACCTCGTGCTGGCCGTGGCGACCCGGTTCGCCGAGACCGACGCGAGTTCCTGGAATCCGCGCTACACCTGGCAGTTCCCGCCGACCCGGCTGATCCAGATCGACATCGACCCGGCCGAGATCGGCCGCAACTACCCGGTGGAGATCGGCGCGGTGGCCGACGCGACCCGCGCGGTGCGGGCCATCGACGCGGCGGTACGCGAGCGGGCGCCGCAGCCGGTGGTGCGCCAGGCGCTGCGCGACCAGATCCACGCGGCGCGCACCGGACTGTTCGAGGGCAGCCGCGAACGGGGCCGCAGTGCGGACTTCCCGTTGCGCCCGGAGCGCATCCTGGCCGACGTGCGCGACGTCCTGCCACCGGACGCCGTGCTCGTCACCGATGTGGGCTGGAACAAGAATGGCGTGGCGCAGTGCTATCCGCTGCCGGCGCAGGGCCGTTTCATCACCCCGGGTGGCGCCTCCACGATGGGCTTCGGGCCCGCCGCCGCGCTGGGCGTGCAGATCGCCGAGCCGGACCGGGTGGTCGTCGCCCTGGTCGGCGACGGCGGGATGAGCGCGCAGCTGCCGGCCGTGCCGATGGCGGTGGAGCAGGGCCTGCCGGTCATCTTCCTGGTGATGAACAACCGGGCCCACGGGACGATCGCCGACCTGCAGGCCGCCAACTTCGGCGCCAGCTACGGCTGCGAGTTCGTGGATCCGCAGGGCCGTCCGTACAGCCCCGACTTCGCGGCGCTCGGCCGCGCCTGCGGGGCCGACGGCTACCTCATCGAACGGGCCGAGGATCTGGCCAGCGCGCTGCGTACCGCGATTTCGCGTCGCCGCCCGGCGGTGCTGGACGTACCGATGGTCAACGAGCCGGTACCCACTCCGGGTCACTGGAACATCAAGGACATCTACCACGGTGTCTTCGAGTGAACCACCGCAACACGACATACCCATACCCTGATTCGAGGTGATCGTGATGCACACCCCACGGCACATCCGCGGCGCCCTGATCGGCGCCGCCGTCCTCACCACCATCCTCGCCACCGCGTGCAGCGCCCCCGGCAAGTCCAGCACGTCATCGTCCGGAAGCGGCAAGGGCCCGATCAAGATAGCGGTCGTCGACGCCCAGAGCGGCCAGCTCAGCTCGCTCGGCCACTGGGAGTCCAACGGCGCGAAGCTCGCCGTCGACCAGTGGAACGCCAAGGGCGGCATCAACGGCCGCAAGATACAGCTGGACGTGTTCGACGACCAGGGCGACCCGACGGTGGGTACCAATCTGGCCAGGAAGATCGCCAGTGACGGGTACATCGCGATGATCGGCACCTCCGAGAGCGCGGTGACCCAGGCGATGGCTCCGATCCTGCAACAGGAGCAGATCCCGAACATCACCTCCGGCCAGGCCGACTCGATGGTGAAGCTGGGCAGCCCGTTCCTGTTCCTCAACGGGCCGACCAGCACCACCTACGACGAGACGCTGGCGAAGTACGTTGTCGACACCAAGGGCATCAAGAGCATCGCCATGATCACTAACAACGGTGGGTACGGCAAGGGCGAGCATGACGCGTTCCTCGCCTCGCTGTCCAAGCGCGGCGTCACCCCGTTGACCGACCAGGTGGTCACGACCGACCAGAAGGACTTCAGCGCCGCGCTGACCACGATCCGGCAGAAGAACCCGCAGCTGGTCTTCATCGGCTCCGAAGAGGTAGAGGCGGGGCTCATCGTCAAGCAGGCCCGCGATCTGGGCATCACCGTGCCATTCGCCGGCAGCGCTCCGCAGGGCACGCCGGTGTTCGCCGAGACCGCCGGCGCGGCCAACGTCGAGAACACCATCGTCAGTTCGCCGTACCTGGGCAATGACATCAGCGACGCGTCCCGCACGTTCGCCGCCGCCTACAAGGCCGCGTACGGTGACGACGCCGAGCTGCACGGGGCGAAGGCCTACGACGGAACGAGCATCGTGCTGACCGCGTTGAAGACCAGCAACGTGGCGACCGGCAAGAAGCTGGCCGACGCGATCCGGGCCACGAAGTACAACGGCCTGCTGGGCAGCTTCGCGTTCGACAGCACCGGCGTGGGCATCTTCGCCACGTCGATCGGCGTCATCAGCAACGGCAAGCTGGCCGCGGCCAGCTGAGCCGGCGGCCGGCTGGCCGTGGCCAGCTGACGCAGCCATCCTCCCGGGCCGGCGCAGTTCTGCCGGCCCGGGTACCCGTTACCGTCGCCGTCGCGCCGTCGCGGCAGGGGGAGCCATGCAAGTCTTCTTTCAGACGCTCATCGGCGGGCTGAGCCTCGGTGCGGTCTACGCGCTGGTCGCCATGGGCTTTTCGCTCGTATACCGAACCATGGGCCTGGTCAACTTCGCGCACGGCGACGTTGTCATGATCGGCGCGTACGTCGCGTCCACCTTCTACATGTCCGCCAAGCTGCCTTTCGCCCTGGCCATCGTCGCGGCCATCGTCGTGACCGGGCTGATCGGGGTCATCATCGAACGGGTGCTGCGCCCGTTGGAGAACAAGGACTTCGACCTGATGCTGATCGGTACGATCGGCTTCGGCATCGTGCTGGAGGCGGTCGCCACCCTGATCTGGGGCGCGACCGGCCGGGCGGTGCCGTCCCCGGTCCCGGCGGCACCGCTGGACATCTTCGGTATCCGGGTGCGCACCTACAACCTCGTCGTGCTGGCCATCGCAGCACTGGCGATGGTCGCCCTGGTGCTCTTCCTGCAACGCACCAAGCGGGGTGCGGCCATGCAGGCGGTCGCGATGGACTACGAGGCCGCCACCGCGGTCGGTATCCACGTCGGGCGCAGCAACGCGCTGTCCTTCTCCATCGGCGCCGGCCTCGCCGCGCTCGGCGGCGGCCTGGTCGGCCCACTGCTGTACGTCAACGCCTCGATGGGCGGCTCCCTGGGCATCAAGGGATTCGCCGCGGCGATCCTCGGCGGCTTCGGCAGCATCCCCGGCGCGATCCTGGGCGGCCTTGCCATCGGCGTGCTCGACTCGTTCAGCGCCGGGCATTTCCAGGGCTACTCGGACCTGGTGACGTTCCTCGTGTTCACCGTCATCATCATGGTCCGCCCGACCGGTGTGTTCGGCGAGAGGACGGTGAACCGCGCGTGAGGTACCGCATCGGTCTGGTCGCCCTGCTCGCCGTCGTCGCGTGGGGGCTGCCGTACGGACTGAACCTGTACGCCATGCACGTGGCCGACGTGGCGCTGGTGTTCGCCGTGCTGGCCATCGGGCTGGGCCTGGCGATGGGCGTGGCGGGTCAGGTGAACCTGGCGCAGGTGGCCTTCTTCGGAGTCGGCTCGTACGCCGTGGCGATCCTCACCACCCATTACGGGTACGGATTCTGGCCGGCGGCGCTGCTGTCGCTGGTGGCGACCGTGGTGATCGGCCTGCTGGTCGGCACCCCGGCACTGCGCGTGCAGTCGCATTATCTGGGCATCGTGACGCTGGGGTTGGCGGTCGCGTTCACCAACTGGGTCACCAACGCCGCCCTCGCCGGTGGCGCGTCGGGCATCTCCGGGATCCCGGTACCACCGCTGGGCGGCGTCGACCTGTCCTCCGACTACCTGTACTGGTATGTCGAGGTGGTTGTGTTCGCCGCCGCGCTGGCCTTCGGGCTGTTCGTCGTGCGTACCCCGCTGGGCCGGCGCATGCGCGCGATGCGCGACGACTCGCTGGCCGCCGGCGCGGTCGGTGCCGAGGTGCCGATGCTGCGGATGGCGGCCTTCGGCCTGGCCAGTGTGTACGGCGGTCTGGCCGGCGTGCTGTACGCCGGGCTGATCCGGTACGTGTCCCCGGATACGTTCAGCATGACAAACATGTTCCTGCTGCTCGCCATGGTCATCATCGGCGGCCGGCAGAGCTTGGTCGGCTGTGTCGTCGGGGCGCTGGCCCTGTCCCTGCTGCGCGAGGCGCTGAGTGACGCGTCGACGTACGCCCAACTGGGGTACGGCGTCGTAGTCGTGCTGGCCGTGGTGTTCGCTCCGACCGGGCTGGCCGGCCTGCCGGCGCGGCTGCGCTCGGGCTGGCGCAAACGGCGGGGCGAGGGTGCGAGCGCGGCCGTGCTCGGACCGTTCCGTCCGTTCCCGGCCGCGCCGCAGGCGTCCGCGCCGGTGGGGCCGGGGCCGCTGTTGGAGGTCCAGCAGATCAGCAAGCGGTTTCGCGGCCTGTGGGCGCTGCGCGAGGTCTCGCTGTCGGTCGGGGCCGGTGAGATCCGCGGCATCGTCGGCCCGAACGGATCCGGCAAGACCACACTGTTCAACGTCATCAGCGGCCTCTACCGGCCGAGCGGTGGAACAGTCCGGCTTGGCGGCGCGCCGGTCGGGGGCCGCCGACCCTACCAGTTGTCCCACGCCGGCCTCGCCCGGACCTTCCAAAATCTGCGGCTGTTCAACAACCTGACGGTGCGGGAGAATGTCCTGGTCGCCGCCGACCGCAGCCGTACCCGCGGGATCTGGCGGTACGCGGTGTGGCAGGTCGGCGTGGTGCGGCGGGACCGGGCGTTGCGCGCGCGGGCCGATGCCATGCTCGACCAGTTCGGGCTGAGCGCCTTCGCCGACGCGCTGCCCCGATCGCTGCCCTACGGCATCCAGCGCCGGGTGGAAATCGCCCGGGCCATGGTCAGCGGGCCCAGGCTCCTGCTGCTGGACGAACCGGCCGCCGGGCTCAACGGCGAAGAGGTACGGCAGCTCGGCGAGATCGTCCGATCCATCCGCGACAGCGGAGTGACCGTCGTCATCATCGAGCACAACATGGGTCTGGTGATGTCGCTGTGCGAGCGCATCACCGTGCTGGCCAGCGGCGAGGTGATCGCCGAGGGCGGCCCGGCGGAGGTGGCCGCAACCCCGCGGGTCATCGAGGCGTACCTGGGCGATTCGGCGATGAGCAAGGACGTTCCCCCGGTGATCGCCACGGAGGTGGCCCAGTGACGCAGACCTCGCCCGCACCGACCACTACCGGCTCCGGACTGACTCTGTCGGTTCGCGGATTGACCGTCCACTATGGAGGAGTCTGCGCGGTGCGGTCGGTCGACTTCACCGTCGGTGCCGGACAGGCCGTCGGCATCGTCGGCGCGAACGGCGCCGGAAAGTCCTCCACGCTCAAGGCGCTGATGGGGTTGGTGCCCCGTGCCGTGGACGCGCTGCGCCTCGGCGACATCGACCTGACCCGGGTCCGGGCCCGGGACATGGTCCGGCACGGCGTCGGGTACGTGCCCGAGGGACGTAAGGTGTTCGCCGGCTTGAGCGTCGAGAAGAACCTGATGCTCGGCGCGTACGCGCGGGGATGGCGCAGGCACAGCCAGCAGAGCCTCGCCGAGGTGTACGAGCTGTTCCCGGTACTGGGCGAGATGCGCGCCCGGCTGGCCGGGGCGCTGTCCGGCGGGCAGCAGCAGATGCTCGCCATCGGCCGGGCGCTGATGTCCCGTCCCCGGCTGCTGCTGCTCGACGAGCCCTCGATGGGCTTGTCGCCCAAGCTGGTCGAGGACATCCTCGCGGTGCTGCAGCGGTTGAGCGGGGAGGGGATGAGCCTGCTGCTGGTGGAGCAGAACGCGAAGCTCACCTTCGAGGCGACCACCGACTGCCTGGTGATGGAGAACGGCCAGGTGGCGATGACCGGCAGCGCGCACGAGCTGCGTCACGATCCCCGGGTGCGGCGCATCTACCTCGGACTGTGACCGCCGGTACGGCGAGGGACCGCGCCGGATGAGGACGCGGTCCCTCGCAGCACTGGCCTGCTGCGGTGCCCTGTTCGGCCTGTCCTACGTCCTCGTCCGGCTGGTCGCCCCGGTACTCGGCCCGGTCGGCGTCACGGTCGGGCGCACGCTCGTCGGTGGCACCGCCCTGTTCGCCCTGGCCCGTGCCCGCCGCCAGTCACTGCGCGGGCCGGGCCCGCTCGCGTATCTCATGCTGGGCGCCCTGTCCGCGGCGATCCCGTTCAGCCTCATCTCAGTGGCCACGCTGCGCCTGGGTGCCGGCACGTCGGCGGTGCTCAACGCCTCCGCGCCGATGTTCGCCCTGCTCATTGACTCGGTGCGACGTCGCCGCAGGCCCCGCTGGGCGCAGTTGACCGGCCTGGGGCTCGCCTCCGCCGGTGTGCTGACTGTGATGGGCGCCCGCGGGCTACGCCTGTCCACGTCGGATTTCGACGGTGTCGCGGCGGGGCTGGCCGGGGCGGCGGTGTTCGCGTACGCCGGGTTCTTCGCCGCCGACCGGTTCGCGAAGGTGCCGCCCCTGGCCGTCGCGGCGGGTCAGCAACTGGCCGGCTGCGCGCTCCTGCTGGCGGTGCTCCCGATCGTGCCTCCCACCGCCCGGATCCATACGAGCGACCTCGGCGTACTGGCCGTGCTCGGGTTGCTCGGCAGCGCACTGGCGTACCTGCTGTTCTACTGGCTGATCGGGCGGGAGGGGCCGGCCTGGGCCGCGAACGTCAACCTCCTGGTGCCGGTGTTCGGCGTGGGCTGGGGCTGGGCGCTGCTGGCCGAGCCGATCCCATCGGTCAGCCTGGTCGGCATGCTGGTCACCGTCGCCGGGCTGGCTCTGGTGCTCAGGCCGGAGCCGGCGGCCCGGTGACAGCGACCGGCCGGCGGCGGTGACGCGCCCTCCGGTCACCGCCCCCGCCACGGACAGAGACCGGGCCCGGCATCGCGAGATGCCGGGCCCGGTGGCGTCAGCGCGTCACTTGCAGAACGGTGCGGCCCCCATGGCGGACCTGATGCCGCCGACGAGCAGCTTCTGGAAGTCCTGCGCGCCGGGGAACGAGCCGTCGGTGGAGAAGTCGCCGGCGTCATGCCCCAGTGTGGTCAGGAACGCCCGGCCACCGTCGTAGTACTGGCACCAGGCGACGGGGTGGAAGTCGCCGGCACCCGGGTCGCCCATCGAACCCTTGGCGCCGTTGGGCAGTGTCTTCTCGTCCACCGTCGCCAGGAAACGGACACCGGACGGGAACGGAACCAGGTTGTACCACTCGTCCTTGAAGGTGAACGTCGACGGCAACCCGGAGGTGGACACGTCTTTGCGATCCACGATGTCGACCGTGCCAGTCTGTTCCGGGCCGTGGTCGTAGTAGTTCGCCCCGCCCAGCAGGCCCTCGTACCAGGGCCAGTTGTACTCGGTCCCGAAGGCGTTGTGCACGCCGACGAATCCGCCGCCGCCGCGGATGTACTGACGCAGCGACGTCTGCGCGGCCAGGTTCAGGTTGTCCCGGGAGGTGCTGAAGAAGATGACCGCGTTGTACTTGAACAGGTCATTGGGCGAGGCGAGCTGGTTGACGTCCTCGGTCCAGTCGACCGTGAAGCCGTTCTGCTGGCCGAGTTTGATGACGGCGTTCTGTACCACGTTGGACGCGGCCAGCGGCGGGTCCATGCCGGGGGCCAGGGCCGGCCCGAGGTCGGCGTGACGGGGTCCGGCGGTGGCGGTGTAGAGCAGCACCTTGTACCCGTCGGCCGGGTCGAAGTTGCCCCAGTCGTGGTAGCAGGCCGGGTTGGTGCCCCGGCACACGCCGTAGTCGGGGTCGCCGAGGTTCTGCGCCCCGGTGTTCTTGACCTTGCTGTCGTGCGCCGCGCTGGGCAGGCCGGTGGCCAGCATGACGCCGACCATCGCGAGGGCTGTCACGACGGCGCTCGCGGACGCCGTGACGATGGTCGACCAGTGTCTTTTCACGGTGAGGTTGTGCTCCTTCCAGGGTGTGGAAATCCGGCGCGGGTCGCGACGGATGAGAGCGGGTCAGAGTGAGAGCAGTTGACCGTCGGTCGCGACGGCCGCGCCTGCCTCGGCGAGTGCCGCGTGTTGCGGCGCGTCCGGGTGGGTCAGCGGGTTGGTGTTGTTGAGGTGCGTGTAGAGGTATCGCGGGCCGGCATGGGCGGCCAGGTGGGGCAGCGAGTCGCGGATGGGCAGGTGGCCCATGCCGGCAGCCGGGCGGTCGAGACCGGTGCGGGTGGCCATCTCGTCGCAGCCGTAGAACGTGCCGTCGAGGATGACGGCGTCGGCGTCGCGTACGGCGGTGGAGAGCGTGTCGGTCCATGCTGCCAGGCACGGCGCGTACAGCAGCGTGGATCCACTGTGGACATCGTCGATCCGGTACCCGATGACCCAGTCGTCGCCGGCGTGTGGCTCCGCGTACCGGGGGCTTTTTTCGCTCAGACGGATGGCGGTCACGCTCAGCCCGCCGTCGAGCGGGATAGCCTGTCCACACACGACGGTCTCCCAACGCGTGCGGGTGTACCGCGCCAGCACCGGTTCGAGCGGGAATGCCCCGCGGAGGGCGTGGCGCACCGGGGCAGTGGCGTGGACGGTCAGCTGGCCGGCTTCCCGCAGGCTCAACAGCCCGAATGTGTGGTCGAGTTCGGCGCTGGTGAACAGGACGCCGCGCAGCGGCGTGTCCCGGCGGCCCGGCCCCGGCGCCAGCTCCGGCGTGCGCAGCAGCTGGGTGCGCAGGTCGGGGGAGGCATTGACCAGGTACCAGGCCCGTCCGTCGCCGCTGACGGCCAGGCAGTCCTGGGTACGGTCGACGCCGGCGGCCCGGGCCTGCCGGCAGCCGTCGCAGGCGCAGTTCCACTGCGGCAGACCGCCGCCGGCGGCGGTCCCGAGGACGCGGACTCTCACCGCATCCGCCGGGGTACCGCGACAGCAGCCGGATCGGCGGTGGACAGTGCCACCAGCCGGTCGTGGTGCGGGGACAGGTGACAGGCCGGGTCGGTGGCGCCCGGGTCGCCGGTGAGCTGGTAGGCCTGGCAGCGGCATCCGCCGAAGTCGACTTCGCGCAGGGCACAGCTCTGGCAGGGCTCCGGCAGCCAGTCGGTGCCGCGGAACCGGTTGAACGCCGGCGAGTCGTACCAGATGTCGTGCAGCGGTTGGTCCCTCACGCTGACGGGGACCAGGCCGGGCAGCTGCGCGGCGGCCAGGCAGGGCAGCACGTCGCCGGTCGGCGCGACGACCAGCTGCCGGGTACCCCAGCCGTCCATGCACGGCTTCGCGGTGCCGGTGTGGTAGTCGGCCAGTACGTGCACGATCTCCAGCTGGTCGCCGTAGCGCTGCCGGGCCAGCGCCGCATCGCTCCGGGCGGTCGCCACCTGCTCGGCGGTGGGCATGAGTGCGGCCCGGTTGCGCAGCGCCCAGCCGTAGTACTGGGTGTGGGCCAGCTCCACCCGGTCGGCGCCCATGGCCGCGGCCAGCGCGGCGATGTCCACCAGCCGGCCGACGTTCCCCCGATGCAGCACGGCATTGGCGGTCAGTGCCAGGCCGAGCAGGCGCGCCTGTTCGGCCACCGCCAGTTTTCGCGCATGCGCCGCCGGGATACCGGCGACCGCGTCCGCCTCGGTCGGCCGGGCGTCCTGAATGGACAGCTGAAGGTGGTCGAGTCCGGCGGCCGCCAGGCCCGCGAGGGCTCCCGCCGCCAGCGGGATGCCGCTGGTCACCAGGTTGACGTACATGCCGAGGCGGTGCGCGTGCCGGACCAGGTCGATCAGGTCCCGGCGCAGCAGCGGCTCTCCGCCGGAGAAGTGCACCTGCAGGACGCCGAGAGCCCGCGCCTCGTCGAGCACCCGGTACCACGCCCGCGTGTCCAGCTCGTCGCGGTACCCGGCCAGATTGATCGGGTTGGCGCAGTACGTGCAGTGCAGCGGGCAGCGGTAGGTGAGCTCGGCGAGCAGTCCGAGCGGCGTCGGTGCGCGCGGCGCCGCGGCTGGCGGCAGTTCGGGGACGACCGGCGCGACCACCGAGTGCCCGTCGGTGCCCCACCCGATCAGGCGCCGCCGGTGCAGATCGGCCAGCAGATCGGCGACGTCCTCACGGGACACGCCGTCGTACCGCTCGGCCAGATGGGCGGCGATGGCGTCGGTGCCCCGTACCCCGTCGCACTCGCCGAGTACGGCGGCCGCTGTCTCGTTGAGCAGCAGCACGCCTTCCGGGTACAGCAGAGCCGGCGCTCCGCGCACCGGATCGTGTACCAGCCGAACGCGGCGGCGCAGACCGGGCACACCGCCGGTCCCAGCCGTATCAGCCTCGACCGCTGCGGTCGGCGTGCTCATCGCTGCCCCGCGTAGTCGATCGCGTCCAACATCGCGCCGAGCACGTCGCACTTGAACGCGAGCGCCGCGATCGCGGTCTCCTGCTGTTCGCGGGTGACGCAGTGCCGCACCACCAGGCCCAGCGTGTAGGACGCGTCCTCGCGCACCTGCGGGATGCGCTTTTCGAAGTACGCCATGCCGTCCGGCTTGATCCAGTCGTAGTGCTCGCGCCAGGCATGGATACGGTCGCTCATGTGCTCCGGGGAGAACAGTTCGGTCAGCGCGGCAGCCGCCGACTCCCACCACGGGCGGGTGCGGCAGAACGTGAGGTAGCCGTCGACCGCGAAGCGGGTACCGCGCAGCACGTGCCGCTCGTCGAGCAGCTCCGTCTCGTCGAGTCCGACCGCGGCGCCGAGGGCGAGCCAGTCTCCCAGCCCGCCCTCCCCGCCGCTGTGCCCGTCATGGAAGCTGATCCGCTCCAGCCACCGGCGCCGTATCTCCGGATCGGGGCAGTTGGCGATGATCGCCGCGTTCTTCTGCGCCAGGCACCGCTGGTAGTACCAGCGGTTGGCCACCCACCTGCGGATGTCCTCCGGTGAGGCCTCACCGGCATGCACCCGCACGTGGAACGGGTGGCGGTCCCAGTACCGGTGGCGGAGCCCGCGCAGCGCGGCGGTGAACTCCGCCGGGGTCAGCGGTTGTTCCACGGCCCGTCGGCTCCGGCGTACGCGGTGACCTCGGGACGGGTCTCGAAGCCGCGCACCTGTGGTCGGGTCCAGCTGCGCCGGGTCGAGCCGGCCGGTGCGCTTGGCGGTGGCGATGTCTCGGTGCGTGTCATGGGCGGTGTCCCTCCATCGTGGACGGCTAGTGGATGCGGTCCGCTATGCGGACCGGTCGATCCATCTAGAGGTCTGACTCAACATACGCTCGGCCCCTCGGGCGGACAAGGGTGTCACGCGCACAACACCCATGGGGCCGGGTCGTATGTGGATTCCCGTCCGGGGGTTGTGGGGAGGCCGGCCGCGGATTATGTTTCGTCCATCTTGCGGATCGATGGATCCGCCTAGCGGACCACACTCACCTATCGCCGATGCCGGTTCACCCAGCGGTGCGCGAGCACACCGCCCGCAGCGAGATGAGGACACTGTGGACGGACACTTCACCGGAGTCCCGCTCTCGCCCCTGACATGACCGGAAGGCTCACACCCCGAGGCTCAGCGGAGAGAGGACAGCATGCCGATCCAACGAAGAGAGCTGTTGAAGGGCGCGGCCGTCGCAGCGGTCGGTACCGCCCTGGTCGAGACGGAGTCGACCGCGGCCAGCGCGCATCCCGGTCAACCGGCGCGGCCCCCGCTGACCTTCTCCACGCCCGGCGGCAAGGACTTCCCCAAGGTGGGGGGAAACCTCGGTAACCAGAACTACACCGCGCTGTCCGGCATCGACCGTGCCAACGTCCGCCGGCTCGGTGGCGCCTGGGTCAACCGGATCGAGGGCGGCATCACCACCGGTACCAACCAGAGCACGGCGGTGGCCGTCGATGGCGTGCTGTACATCGAGTCCGCGCTGGGCAACGTGTTCGCCGTCGACGGCAGGACCGGCGTTACCAAGTGGCAGTACACGCAGACCCGGGGCACCGTCACCCGGCGGGGTGTGGGCGTCGGTCAGGGCATGGTCTTCACCCACGGCAAGGGCAACTGGATCATCGCGTTGGACCAGGAGACCGGTGCCGTGGTGTGGGAGCGGCAGATCCTCGGCTACGGCACCATGGAGAAGGTCGCCGTCACATACCACGACGGCATGCTCTACGTTGGAACCCACGACAGCGACCGCGCCGCCGCACTCGCCCTCGACGCGAGCAACGGTGACCTCGTGTGGCACTTCTGGGGCGCCGCCGGCCAAGGCGAGCTCGGCAACGACACGTGGGAGGGCGACTCCTGGCAGACCGGTGGTGCGACGCCGTGGCAGCACCCGGCCATCGACCCCGAACTCGGTCTCGTCTACTGGACCTTCGGCAACGCCCGCGGTAACAACTCCTCGCAGGACGGCTCCGGCCGGGCCGGCGAGAACCTGTTCTCCAGCTCGATCGTGGCTATGGACCTCAAGACCGGCGAGTACCGGTGGCACTTCCAGTCGGTGCACCACAACATCTGGGACATGGACAACGTCATGCCCCCGGTGCTCGCGGACGTGAAGATTCACGGCCGGGTGCGCAAGATACTCGTCTACGGTAGCAAGTCCGGCATGTACTTCATCCTCGATCGCACCGACGGCTCCGCGCCGCTGGGTATCGACGAGGTCCCGGTACCGCAGGACGCGCGGCAGAAGACCTGGCCCACGCAGCCGTTCCCGCGCCAGGGCGGGTGGACGGAAAACCGGGTGGTGAACCAGCCGCTGGGTACCGAGGTGCCGGGCGACCCGAACCGAGCCGTGCCCAACTACATCCAGGCGTCCCTCTACACGCCGCACTGGGACGTGCCGGTGCTGTCCACGCCCGGGCACGGCGGCGGCGCCTGCTGGAACCACCACTCCTACAGCCACAGCACCGGGCTGGTCTACACCGGCTTCGGGTACGTCGCCGCGGCGCACTCGCTCACCGAGTCGAGCAACGGCCTGCGCCCGCCGGGGGAGTACCAGACCGGCGGCATCGTCGCCGTCGACCCCAGCACGAATCTGGTGCGGTGGAAGAAGCGGATGCCGTACTCGCTGGCCCACGGCAACGGCGTCCTGAGTACTGCGAGCGATATCCTCTTCATCGGCCAGCCCGACGGCAACCTACTGGCCCTGGACGCGCACAGCGGCAAGAGCCTGTGGCAGTGGCAGACCGGCGCGGCGATCAGCAGCAGCCCCCTCATGTACGAGGTCGACGGCGAGCAGTACCTCGCCGTGTATGCCGGCGGCACCGACATCCCGTACGGCAGCTCAGCGCCGCGCGGCGACTTCCTGTGGGCGTTCAAGATTGGCGGGAACGTCCGCCCGGCCCCGACACCGGCACCGCCGGTGGTCCGCCGTCCGGTCTCCGGTACGGCGGTGGAGGGCAGCACGGTCAACAACACCGTGGTACTGGCCCGTACCTACAACGCCACCACGGGTCAGGTCGGCACCACGGAGTCAACGGCGGTCAACGGGATGGCCCCGACCTGGCTGCGGGTACCGGTCGGCACCACGGTCACGTTCGTCAACCCGGCGGACAACGTGAACGTCCACGGTGCCACCCAGTTCTTCGAGGGGCTTTTCGACGTCAAGCTCAAGCCCGGCGAGTCGTTCCGGTACACCTTCCGCAAGCGCGGCGAGTACTTCTTCAACGACTGCTACAGCCCGCGCCCCACGGGCAAGGTCGAGGTCTACTGAGCAAGCCCGACAAACGCCGACCGATACCTAGGTCGATGAGGTCCTGTGACGGCCGGGGGTGGGAAGCCCACCCTCGGCCGCGCGCGTAGGCATCTCGGATGGGACGGCACGACTCGCGCGCGTTCATGGCGATCCATCAGGCGGACCTGTCGTACCGACTTCGGATCCAGCATCAATATAGAGAGCAGGACTTTCCACGTGCAAGCACCGGTTTCTCTGCATCGCGTACTATCTAGCGGACTTTATGAACCGCGAAGCGGACCCTGTTACGTTCGCGGCTATGACCAACATTGACCGGCGCCAGCTTCTTAAAGGCACCGCCGCGGTAGCGATGACCGCCGCGATCACGACCGGAGCCTTTACGACTCCGGCCTACGCGGCCGGCCACCGGCCCGGCGACCTCGGGCAAGCTCAGCCCCTCGACGGCCGCCCCTTCCCCGCGTACGACTACACCCGCGCCAACAAGCTGCCGAGGGAGATGACCGGGTACTGGACTAAATCCTTCGACGTCGCCGGTACGACCCGGACCGCGAAGGTGTACATCGCGGCTGAGACACCGATCCGGTCCTACTACACGGTGATCGCTGTGCCGGACGGTGCCGACACCGCCGAGTTCCTGCAGACGTCGGGGTGGCGGGACGTGGCCGACCAGCGGGACGAAGGCCTGTTCGTCCTCGAGCCAGGGCTCGACGGCTGGGGCGACGCCGTGGCCGAGGGTGCCTACGTCCAGGCGGCGCTGACCTTCTTCCAGAGCAACAACTACTTCTCCATCTTCGGCGAGCATTATCTCGTCGGGTACGGCGGTGGCGGTCCGGCAGTGGAGGCATGGGCCGTCGCGAACCCGCTGCTCGTCATCGCTCAGGCATACGTCGACTCCGCCGGCCTCAGCGCGGCGTACCTCGACACGTACGCGTCGCGCGAGTTCGACGGCCACACCCAATATTCGCCGGTGACCTTCCCGCCCGACTTCCGTCTCATCCGCTACGACGAGGTGGTGGTCCCGACCTGGTACATCCATCCCGATGCGACCTCGGCCGCGGCCAGCATTGCGTACTGGAAGCACGCGAACGACACGCTCGCCACGGGGATCAGTGAGGGATTCCTCGGCACTGGCTACCACCAGCGCCCCGGCTCGGACCGGTGGATGACATCGCACGCCGGACCGATCTCGAAGGTCGCGGTCCAGACCCATCCGGTCAACCGACGCAGCAGTGTGGTCACCCGCCAGATCGTCGAGTTCCTCACCGCCTACACCCGGTACGAGAACTTCTTCGCGTACAGCAACTCACTCTACGAGCGTGCCGACTACAAGAGTCTCGGCATCGAGGTCCACACCATGCAGGTCGCCGGCTTCGTTCGGGAATACCTCGTGTACGTACCCCGATCCGCCCGGCGCAAGGCACCCGTCGTGTTCGTCTGGCCCGGCGACAGCCAGACCGACAAGGTGTTCGTGGACGCAACTCAGTGGTGGAAGCTCGCTGAGCGCGAGGGGTTCATCCTCGTCGTCATCTGCGAGCAATACAGCAGGACTTCGGTGGTGGTCAGCCATCACGACTCGCTGGTCTTGTTCCGACAGCTGCGCGACACGATCACCGCCCAGTACGATGTCGACCCTACCCGCTTCTACTCCACCGGGCACTCCGCCGGCAGCCAGGTCACGCAGAACCTCGCGATTGCCTTCCCCGAGTACTTCGCCGCAGTCGCGACCACGTCCTTCCCCGTGGCCCCGAACCCTGCGGGGACCATCAGCATCGACAGCGTCGCGTACCCGGCAAGCGGGCAAAAGATTCCCAACTACATGATCTACGGCTACGGCGACATCCAGCAGTTCGTGGGCACGCTCTGGGACGACACGCAAAACGCTACGGACGGCTGGGCGCAGTACCACCTTGGCGTGGACGGACTAGCCTTGTCCGATGTAGACACAGCCGCCGGACTGCGCAGTGGCTTCCACGACCGCTTCCAGACCTGGACGTGGTACGACCCGGGCAGCCACGTCCCGATATTCAAGGTGACGAAAAATGCCTACCGATCGCACAACACGACGTGCGAGGAGCCGCCCCTGCTGTGGGACTTCCTGAAGCACTACAGCTGGGAGGTCGCTCCGAATGGCACCGTCACGCGGTACTACAGTCCCTCTGCCTTCAGCCGACCCGGGGACAGGCGGCGCTTCTGACAGTTCTGACCTCACGGGTCCTCGAGCTCCGCCATGCCGGCGATGATGAACCTGCCCTGACAACCATCCCCGCCTGATATTCACGCCAGGAAACGTCTAGACATCAGCCCCGGTGGACCTCACCGGGGCCGTTGTCTGCCGCGCGCCTGCAGTCCAAGGATCTCCGATAGTGGCGGGCTCCCTGCCTCGCGCTGGTCGCCATGCAGCTGGCGCCCGTTCAGACCGCCCAGACCCCGGGCCCGGAGGTTGACCGTGCGGTTTCTTCTGGCATGGGAGTGCGCCGGGCGCCGTTTGCGCCGAAGCCCGCGTCATCGCAGCCTCCGGCTCTGCCTCAAGATGACAGCGACATCGCTCTATTTGGCCGACCGCGCTCCTGGATTGAGTCCTGTCATCGCATCATCTCTGCGCATCGGGCTCGAGGTTGTTTGCGCGCGGGATCTCCGTGCGTCGGCTCGCGCGCCACCCCACAGCCTCGGGGGTTTCGCGGTACTCAAGTAGGTGCTGGCCGGCGATGCGTTGGAGGATGTCACGGACTTCGGCTGGGGTGGCGTAGAAGAATTCGCGCCGGGTGTTGACTTGGTTGACCTTCCGGTCGGCGAGTTCGGTGTGTAGGCGGGCGCCGGTTGGCCTCTCGTGCCTCGACGCTGGCGATGGCGGCGGCAATAAGAACTTATCCGGAGCCACCCCCGGTCATCCGATGGGTCGACGGGCCATCCGGTGTGGTTCACGTCCGGCGAGCAGCCAGCTTCCGGCGGTGGCGGCGACAGGCAGTCCGGCGACGATGAGTACGAGGTCGAGGACCGGTGCGTCGCTCATGCGTTCGCTGAGTTGGCTGCGGAAGTAGGCGACAGTGGCCAGGTACGCGACACCGGTACCGAGTGCCGCCCCGACGAGGAGCGAGGAGGATACCGACCCGGTGGTGTAGTTGCGTGGCTGGGACGGTGAGGGGGCGCCGCTCTGTGTTTCGATTGTCATTCCGGCCGCGGCGTCCGCTGCCCCAGACTGTCGCTGAAGTCAGGTGACGGTGAATGTCGTCATCATCGCCATGTCCTCGTGTTCCAGGTTGTGGCAGTGCATCACGTACCTGCCGGGGTAGTCGGTGAACCGGGCGATGATGGCGGCTTCCTCGGCTGGTTTGAGGTCGATGGTGTCTTTCCAGCCTGCGTCGTATGCGCCGGGTGGCTTCCCGTTGCGGGCTATGACCTGGAACTGGACGAGGTGCAGGTGTATCGAGTGATGGAGGTCGGTGGTGAACCGCCAGATCTCGGTGGCATCGAGCCGTGGTGTGGCGATCGGGTGCGTTGGGTCGAATTCTTTGCTGTTGATGGTCCAGGTGCGGCGGTCGTGGTTTTGGAAGCTGAAGCTACGAGTCTGCTGAGCCTGACTGACCGGGATATGCTCCATTGTGGACAGTTGGTCGGGAACGTTGCTTCCGTCGGCCTCGCGGCGGGCCACTCGGAAGCGCATGACGCGTGCCGTGGTCTCGGAGCCGAGCTGGTTGGTGAGTGTTATTTCCTGTCCGGTGGTGTATCGGGAGAAGTCGATGACGACGTCGAACCGTTCCGCAGGGGCGATGTCGATGGTGGTGTGGTGGACCGGGTTGGCCAGGAGGCCGCCGTCCGAGCCGATCTGGATGAACGCTGTGCCGTCTGCCGGTGGTGGGGACAGTGTCAGTTGGTACCGGCGGGCGTTGGAGGCGTTGAGCAGCCGGAAGCGGTACCGGACGGCGGCGACGTCCAGCACTGGCCATGGTGCGCCGTTGACCAGGATGACGTCGCCGAGTACTCCGCCCATGTACGGGTCGGTGGTGCCGGGCGTGGTCAGGGTTGTCGGGTCGAGCGCCGGGTAGAGCAGCGAGCCGTCGGCGGCGAATGACCGGTCGGCGATCATGAGGGGGATGTCGCGGTCGGCGTCGGGCAGCGGGATGCGTGCTTCCTCGGCGTCGTGGACGAGGTGGAAGCCGGCGAGTCCGCGGTAGACCGACTGCGCGGTGAAGTTCATCCGGTGGTCGTGGTACCACAGTGTGGCCGCGCGTTGCGTCATCGGGTAGTGGTAGTCCCGTTTTCCGGTCGTGGTGTGTGCCTGTGGGTCCGGTTTTCCCATCGTCGCCATGCCGGGCATGGCGTTCATGGGTAGGCCGGGGTGGGTCTGCGGGTAGAGCAGGTCGGTGGGGAAGCCGTCGCTGCCTGGCGGGGTGTGGCCGCCGTGCAGGTGAGTCACGGTGGGTACGTTCAGATTGTTGTGGTGGCGGACCACGGTACGCACGCCGGAGCGGGACGTGAGCGTGGGGCCTGGGAAGGTGCCGTTGTAGCCCCAGATTTCGGTCGGTACCCCGGGCAGGATCTCCTGCCGGGTGACCAGCTGCCTGATTTCGAAGAAGTCCGCGCCGGGAAAGTCCGGATGCCGGCCCGGCGCGAGCATTGGCGGGACGGGTAGCGGTACCTGGAATGGCCGCGGCAGCGGGATCTGGCTGGGTAGCAGCTTTCCGGTCTGGTCCTGTCGGGACAGGATCGGGACGGTGAACCCGACCGCGGCGGCGATCCCGGCGCCACCGGCGAGGCCCAGCAGGCGGCGCCGTGACAGGCGTTCGCCGGGTGGGGCGCTCACCGCTGCCCCGGCGTGGTAGCCATCCGCTTCCCGGCCGGGTGATGGGTCCACATCCACACGGTCAGCCAGCCGGACAGCCCGAGGATGGCGACGCCGAGCGGTACGTGGATGCCCAGTGTTCGGCTGAAGCCCAGGACGATCTGCAGCGCCGCGAGCGGCGCGAGCGCCGCCATGCCCAGCACGATGCGCCCGGGGACCTGGGAGACCCGCCAGGCGACGACCGCGACGACGGGCAGGCTGACCGACAGGACCCCGACGTAGGTTGCGTTCGTCCGGTGCAGGCTGAGCATCGCGTAGTCGCCGGACAGGAATCGTCCTTCGAACACTGGCTGCAGGAAGGCGTCCAGAGCCTGGAGGGTGACCCACAGTCGTAACAGCCACCACGCACAGAACGTCGGTCCGACCCGTGGCGCCGTGGGGAGGTGCGGTGGTGCGGGTTCCGGTGACGGAATCGGGGCCGGGCGACCCTGTGCGGGTCGGTCGGCGTCGGTAGGGGTGTTCATGCTGCCAGGCTTGCCGGTTCGCTCCGTCCGGTCGTCGCCTGGCGGATGGCACTTGCGCCTACCCTGGCTGGGGTAGGCGCCTTGGTGCGGCTACCCCAGTTGGTCGACGCGTCAGGGTCGACCAGGCCCTACTGTGTGACCATGGACGGCGTGGGGGTAGCTGGCCCGGGCCGGTCGGTGTTCGGTGTGCTGGCCGAGTGCGGATTGGCGGCGGTGGTCGCGTTGGCCATCGGCATGCGCATTTTCGTGTCGGCGGAGCCAGGGGCGCCGCCGGGGGCGCCGGCGTATCTGTTCGCTGTGCTTATCGCGGCGCTGCTGCCGTTACGCGGCCGGACACCGCTCGGCGTGCTGCTCGCCTCGATAATCCTGCTGGTCATCTACCATGCGGTGGGTAACCCGGGGATTTCGCCGGTAATCCCGCTGGCTGTGCCCCTGTACGCCGCGGCGGTCGCCGGTCATCTGCGGTGGGCGGTTTCCGCGGCCATCCTCGCCATGACGACGGCCGAGCTGTTCACCGTGTTCCAGGACCACCTCGGCGTGACTGTGTCAGCTATCCAGCTGCTGCCGCAGGCTGCCCTGCTGGGGTCGCTGGTTCTGCTCGGCGAGACAATACGCGGCCGCCGCGCTCTGGCTCGCGAGGCTGACTCGGCGGCCCGGTACGCAGTCCTCGACCGCGAGCGGGAGGCCGATCGCCGGGTCACCGAGGAGCGGCTGCGTATCGCGCGGGAACTGCACGATGTGCTGGCGCACACCCTCGCCGGCGCCGCCATCCAGGCATCGGTCGCGGCCGACACTCTCACCGACGACCCGGCCACCACGCTCCAGGCCGTGGAGGCAGTCCGTGCTTCGTGCCGTGAGGCCAGGGCCGAGCTGGCTGCCACCGTCGGGGTGCTGCGGGCCGCCCCACTCGCCGACAGGCGTAGGACTGCCGACCGCGCCCCGATGCCCGGCCTGGCGCAGCTGGACTCGCTGATCGAGACGGCACGGCGCGCCGGGCTGCAGGTGGACCTGACCCGCCAGGGCGAACCGTACCTGCTGCCACCCGCGGTCGACCTGACCGCTTACCGCATCCTCCAGGAGTCACTCACCAACGTCGTTCAGCATGCCGCAGCCCGAGCCGTCAGCGTCGACCTCGCTTACCGGCCCGCGGAGATTGTCGTGTCGGTTCTCGACGACGGCCGTGGCACCAACGTGCGACGCCCGCATCAGTCCACGCCAGAAGGCGGCTTCGGCATCCTCGGCATGCGCGAGCGTGCGGCCGCGGTGGGCGGTCAGCTGTTCGCGGGCGACCGTTCCGGGGGCGGCTTCCAGGTGGTGGCAGCCCTTCCCATCGGTATGGATACCGGAACCGGTCGATGAACATCCGGGTGATGATCGTCGATGACCAAGCCGTGATTCGGGCCGGCCTGCGCGTCCTGGTCGACCGCGACCCCGACCTGACCGTGGTCGGCGAGGCGGTCACCGGCCAGCATGCTGTGCAACTGGCTCCCTCGCTACGGCCCGACATCCTGCTCATGGACATCCGGATGCCCGGACTGGACGGCATTCAGGCCACCCGCCAACTGCTGGCGGCACCAGACACCGCACACCTCCGCGTCATCATGCTGACCACGTTCGACACTGACGAGTACATCTTCGACGCGCTACGCGCCGGCGCGAGCGGATTCCTGCTCAAGGACACCGACCCGGCGGATCTCCGTAAGGCCATCCATGTCGTGGCCGAAGGGGACGCACTACTCACCCCCAACATCACCCGCCGGCTGATCGATCAGTACACCCGCCAGCCCGCCGGCCCAGGTCTGCTCCCGGCCACAGTGGCCGGCCTCACCGAACGGGAAACCGAGGTACTCGGCCTGGTCGGGCGCGGAATGACCAATGGCGAGATCGCCGCCCACCTGCGACTCAGTCCAGCCACCGTCAAGACCCACGTTAGCCGCGGCATGACCAAACTCGACGCACACGACCGCGCGCAGCTCGTCATCGCCGCCTATGAATACGGACTGGTCCGGCCGGGCGAGCGGAACATCACAGGGTAAAGGCCGAGCGCGGGAAGGCCCCGTTCGGTCGCCCCTACGTTCGGCACGATCTGCCGATGCTCAGGTAGCGATGAGCCAGACGAGGCTTGCGATGCCGCCGACCATGCAGTAGACCGCGAACGGGGTCAGCGTGCGGGTCTGGAAGTAGCGGGTGAGGAATCGTAGCGACAGGTAGGCACCCACGCCGGCAACGAGACTGCCGGCCAGTACCTGACCGAGGATGCCGTGGCCGGTCGGCCCGGCAAGCTCTGGAAGCTTGAACACGCCGGCGCCAGCGATGGCCGGAGTCGCGAGGAGGAAGGCGAACCTGGCTGCGTCCTCGTGAGTCAGGCCACGGATCAGCCCGGCGACGATGGTGGAACCCGATCGGCTGATGCCTGGGAGCAGAGCCAGGATCTGCGCGGCCCCGATCGCGGTGCCCTCGATCCAGCCCAGCCGGGCCAGACGCTCGTCAGAATCGATCGGGGATTTGCTAGTCCCGTCGTGCGCAGACGTGGTAGTCGACGCGCCCATGTATCCGCTGGCGGCGTAGACCTGACCAAGCCCACCACCGTGTGCCCGGCTACCGACGGGAACCGGCCGTGCGACGGTGGAGTCGCGGCGCCCGCGTAGGCGCTCCACGGCAAGCAAGACAACACCGTTGATGATGAGGAAGGTCGCTGCTGGTACGGGTCTGCCGAGAGTGGTGCGGACCAGGTGGTCCAAGGCGATACCGGCGATGCCGACGGGGATGGTCGCGATGATCAGCAGCCAGGCCAGTCGTTGATAGGTCGTGCTGATGCGGCGATCGCGAATGGAGGTAACCAAGCCGATGATGATGCGGACCCAGTCATGACGGAAGAAGATCACGAGAGCTATGGCGGTGGCGACATGTACTGCGACGAGGAAAGCGAGATATGGCGAGGCCGTGGCGGTCATGCTCAGGTTGTCCGCCCAGGAACCGCCGATCAGTGCCGGGATGAGGACACTATGACCGAGGCTGGAGACCGGGAAGAGTTCGGTGACGCCTTGCAATGCGCCGATGAAGATGGCTTGCAGATACGTCAGGTGTGTCATGGGTCAGCCCTTCAGGGGTCACGAGAGAGGCTCGGGCAGTGTTTCGGCGTCGCACACGTTGGGGAGGATCGCCGACGAGGGCTCGCGCGGGAGCGCCACGCCAGTCCTGCTCAGCTAAAGATCACGGGCTTAGGTACCTGACCGCCGGTGGCGCGGGCGACCGCGCCGGGCGCGGGCGAGTCTCGCCCCAACAGCGCGACTTGGGCGATGGTTTCGGCGACCAGACGCCGGTCGTTGTCCCGGGCGGCATCCTCGTCGGCCCACCGCTCGGTCGCCTCGCGAATGGCCCGCGCGGTGGGGCGCAGCAGGGAGGTTGACCGCGGCGGCCAGATCGGCGGCCAGGGTCCACCAGGTATGGCGGTGTAGGCGGTGGGAGCGTTCATGGGCCAGCAGGACCTGCCGCCTCGGCCCGTCGAGGGCCGCGAGCATGCCGGTGGTGATGACGGTCCGCGGGCGTAACCCCGTGGTGGTGAATGCCTCCGGCTGCACACTGTCGACGAGCACGAGGGGTGCATCATCGCCGGGATCAAGGTGTTGCCAGGCACGAGACGCGGCCAGTATTGCCCAGCGGGTGCGCACCACGCTGCGTAGGGTCCACAGCGCTATGGCTACCAGCAACACTCCCGTCGCCACCGTGTAAGGCGTGGGAATCGGGTCCAGTAGATGCAGAGTTTGTGGAGACCAGGTGTCGACCTCGGCGACCTGACCTATCCAGGCGAACGCCACGGTGGTCAGGACGAAAACCGAGGTGCCTGCGGCCAGTAGCGCACTGGGCATCAGAAGCCGCACGGCAAGGTGCGGCGGCAGCTCCCGTGCCAGGTACGGACCGGCCAGGGCAAAGGCCAGACACGCGGCCAACGAAGCGATGACGGCGCTATTCACGCTGCTCCCCGGTGGACGAACCGTACTCGTCGGTCGAGGTCGAGCCGCTTCGTTCGGCGATGATTTGCTGAAGTAGCCCCCGCAGAAGCCGTTCGTCATCGGTGTTCAACCCGTCGACGAAACGAGCGAGCACTCCGGCTCGGTCCTGCTCGATATCCAGCAGACGGTGCATCCGTCGGGCGGTGACCATGGCCGCATCCCTGAGAACGGTATACGCGAACGCCCGTCCGGCCCGCTCGCGCGCCAGCAGGCATTGATCGTGGAGCCGGGCCATCACCGTCATGACGGTCGTGTAGGCCAGTCGCCCGTCGAGGGCGTCACGCACCCGGGCAGGAGTCATCGGCGTGCCGGACTGCCCGACCAGGTCCAAGATCTCTTGGGCCAGATCGCCGTAGCCACGCCGCTGCTTCACGTCCACCCCATATATTGAATCTACTACATTCCATCGTAGTAGATTCGATCGTACTACGTGAACCATGTTGTCGGTTTGGGGGACTGGTGGGGCCAAACAGCATGAATCGGGCTGATATCCGTCTCGGTGATGCCGACCTCGCCCGCTAGCCGAACCCATACACTACATCTTGTAGGGTCTTGGTGGCGGACGCGACGGGCCTCGGTCATCCATGTAGGACGAATCGATGCACACAGCCCGTGGGGCTTACGGCTCCACGCCGGGTGCGGCGTCGCTTTCTCGTCGGTTCTCAGGAATGGGCCGGTACGGTGCGCGATGCCGCGAGGCGAGCGCAAGCACGTCTCTGGTCGTCATAACCATCGTTGGTGCACGGTCGCCGTGCCCGAGATCGAGGGGATCTGTAGTCATGATTGAGGCTGTTGGCCTCACCAAGCGGTACGGCGAGCGGGTCGCTGTCGATCAGCTGTCGTTCACTGTCAGACCTGGGCAGGTGACCGGGTTCCTGGGGCCCAACGGGGCCGGGAAGTCCACCACGATGCGCATGATCCTGGGTCTGGACACGCCGACCGGCGGCCGGGTCACCATTGGCGGCAAGCCATTCCGGCAGCTGGACAACCCGATGCGGGAGGTTGGTGCGTTGCTGGACGCGAAGGCCATCCATGGTGGACGTTCTGCGTACCACCACCTGCTGTGCCTGGCGCAGACCAACAACCTACCGAAGCGGCGGGTCGGCGAGGTTTCCCTGATCGCCTGGGCGATGTAGCGCCGCTGGGACCGTTTCGATCCAGGTGGACGGGCCGATTTCGTGGGTGCATCCGTTGGAGATCGTCCTGGCCGGGCCGGTGTCCATCAGCCAAATGGTCGTCGCCGTCCTGGGCGTGATGGTGGGCTCAATCAGCGGCGTCCGACCGGCCTCGTAAGAGAACAACACTTCGGCGCCCATTCGCTTACGCAGCAGCGTGGCGATGTAGTCGTGTCCGCAGGGCGACGTGGGCATCTCTCATTTGCTAGCGCGGTAGTCGACGGCCGCCCAGCGGCTGGGCCTAGGCGTGGAGGAGGGCCGCAGCGGATGGCCACGGCCCTCCTCATCTTGCCGAACGGTAGAGAAATCTGCGTTCGGACCGACCGGCGTGATTCGTCACGTGATCGACTGGGTCTCCTCGGTACCGTGGTAGACCAGTTCGGTCCGATCCTTGCGGGTTTTCGTGAGGTAGACGACGGCGATCAGGATCCCGGCTAGAAACAGGACGCTCGTGCCCAGAGTGCCCAGGCCCAGTCCTCCCTCGTCGCGCGAGGAGGCGAGGTAGTCGCCGATGTTGGCTCCCAACGGACGGGTCAGGATGTAGGCCAGCCAGAAGGACAGCACCGGGCCGGCGCCGAACCGCCATGCCACCACAACAGCGACGATCAGACCTGCCGGCAGCAGCACCGAGGGGCCGGGGCCCCAACCGGTCAGATCCAGGGTCCAGTCACCGGCAGCGGTGCCCAGTGCGAAGGTGACCAGGACGGTCAACCAGTAGAACGATTCGCGGGCCCTGGTGTTGATGGAGTGAATCGACAGAGTGCGTTCACGGCCGTACCAGACGGCGAAAACGATAGCCAGCAGCACGGCGAACACGGTGGTGCTGATCCACAGCGGGACGCCCTGACCGTCGGTCAATTGGTCAGTCAGCAACGTGCCGACGACGCTGATGAGCACAACAGCGAGCCAGTAGACCGCAGGCACATACCGGCGCAGCCTGAACTGGGCGACCAGGACCGTAGCCAGCGCAGCGCAGAATAGCAGCGTGGTGTTGGTGAGCCCGAAGCCCAGGGTTTCGTTGATGTAGTCGGCGAAACTCTCCCCAACGGTCGTACACAGAACCTTGATGATCCAGAAGTAGATGGTGACCTCGGGCACCTTGTTCAACATCCGGTGGCTCTGCCCGGACAAGGCGGGCGGGGACATCGTCATGTTGGGCCTCTCGCAGTGGTTGTGTGATTCGGGTTGGCGAGGCGATCCGCTTGGCGGGATTAATCCGCATTTGGTGGCCGCGCCGTTCCATGTCTACTACACTTTCACGTCGTAGGCAGCATATTACGACGAAATAATGTAGTAGGTAGGCAGGATGGGGCGGGACACATGGAGCATCGACGCGGCCACGGCGACCTGGCCCAGGCGATCCTGGAGCTGATTGGCCAGGCCGACACGGCGATGACTCCAGCACAGGTGCGCGACGCTCTCGACAGGCAACTGGCCTACACCACGGTGATGACCGTGATGGCCCGGCTGCATGAGCGGGGCCTGCTGACCCGAACACGCGCCGGTCGAGCGTTCGCCTACACCGCCATCGGCGACCCGGCCAACGTCACCGCCCGAAGGATGCACCGTCTGCTCGACATCGAACAGGACCGTGTCGGGGTGCTTGCACGCTTCGTCGACGGGCTCACCGCAGACGACGAACAGGTACTGCGCGGCCTACTGGACCAGATCACCGCCGACCAGGACACCCCGACCCCGCCGAAGCAGGGCGGTTCGTCCCGCCGGGAGCGGCCTTGAACATCGCCGTGATCGCCTCCCTGATGGCCTGCCTGACATTCGCGCTGGCCGGCCCACACCTGACCCGCGCGATGGCACCACATCTTGCGGTCCGGCTGCTGGTACCCAGCGCCCTGCTGGCCGCCGTCGCCACAGTGTTCGTCCTGGGTACGGTCGCCTTCACCTGGATCGGCCAACTGGCCGAGGTCGCTGAGTACGGCACCTGGTCCCCCCACACACTGCGCCTGCTCGACCCGATCCCCGCCCCCGTAGCGGTCACCACCGGGGCCTTGCTGGTACCCGTGGCACTGTGCGCCCTAGGCAACGCGGTGCACACCGGCCGGGCGCTGCTAGCCGTACACCGTGCCTGCCGACACCTTCACAACACCGACGGCTCCCCGTTCGTCATCGTTGACAGCGAACAGCCGCAGGCGTTCACGACCCCCGGGTTACGCCCTCGTACCGTCATCACCACCGGCATGCTCGCTGCGCTCGACGGACCGGGGCGGCGGGTGCTGATGGCTCACGAACGATCCCACCGCGATCATCGCCACACCTGCTGGACATTGACCGCCGACCTGGCCGCGGCGGTCAATCCGCTGCTACGCCCAACAGCGCGGGCCGTCCGTGAAGCCACCGAACGGTGGGCCGACGAAGACGCCGCACGCAGCAGCGATCGGCGACAGGTCGCCGCCACCATCGCTCAGGTCGCACTGATGGGCACTCACACACCGGCACCGAACGTCGTCGCCGCCGCAGCCGGCGGCCAGGTCACTCGCCGGGTCGTCGCGCTGCTGCAGCCCGCACCCCGCACCCGCGCCTGCCATCTGGCCGCGCTCGTCGCTCTGACACTCGCGGTCGCCGCTGGCGCACTTGCGGTGGCACATACCGGCGAGAACCTGTTCGAGCACGCGGAACCGACCGCCTCGGCGAGGCAGGCCCCGCCGGTGGGGACCGGCTAACTCGACACCGTGGCCGATGGAGTCCGCCTGCCGCCGCGCGGCGCCTCAACGATCCCCTCGCAAAGCCCTCTCACATGGCCGAAGCATTGGCGCGTCCTTGATGGCATCCGCGTCGTCGGCCAGGCTCGCGGCCTCGAACGCGATGTTCTCACGACGGGGCCCGTCAACACGGAGTACGACGACCTGGACGACGCGGTAGGGCCGCCAGTGGCCACGACGCTGCCCGGCCTCAGCGAACCAATCGGCGTCGGACGAAACAGAGAAGGCGATGGACGACGATGAGCCGATCGCTGCCATGACGGGCGACGACGGGGGCCCTGCGGGAGCTGTTTTCGCGGCATGCGCCGTGGCTGGCTGCCCGGCTGCGCCGCCGCTGACATGAAGGACGTGCTACAGGAGACGTTCCTTGCGGCCTGGTGCCGGGGGTTCCGGGGTGGCCGGTCCCGGCGGCTGGCTGTGGCAGATTGCCGGCCGTCGGGCCGCCTTGTGGCTGTGCCGGCGTGGTCACCCCCCGTTCGGTGAATCCGAGCGGGCCGCCGGCCGGCGGCTGCCCCTGCTGCGGCCGGCCGCCTCGCTCGCCCTGACCTACTGCGGATACGGGGCACTCGCCGCCGGGGTGGCCGGGGCCGGCCTGGTCGCCGGCGACCGCAGGCTGCTGCGCGACCTGTGCGGCATCAGCTTGCTGGCCTCGGCGATGGGTAGTGCCAGCCTGTCGCGGCAGCGGTGCAGCGCTCGGCCGCCGCCGTGCCCTGTCTTGCATCAGGTGCTGTGTGTTCCCGATTGAAGACTATTACGTGCCGCGTACTACGCGCGGCGTACTACGCGGTGCGTACTATGCGTGGCATGAAGGTTTTCAACACCCAAACCTCAGGTACCGTGCCCTCCGCCCGCCGTACCGCCCGCTGGCGCTGGTCTGCTGCCACCGTGCTCGCCATGCTGACCGCCGGGCTGGTGAGCGCACCGGCACAGCCCGCGCTGGCGGCATCCACGCCTACTCCGCCGACACCCACGCTGGCCTGGACCGACTGCTCGGACGGGTTCCAGTGCGCCACCGCCCGCGTACCGCTGGACTACCGGCAACCACGCGGGCGACAGATCGACCTCGCACTGATCCGGCTGCCCGCCAGCGATCCGGCCCATCGTGCCGGCGCGATTTTCATCAACCCCGGCGGTCCCGGTATATCCGGGATCGGGGTGGCTCGCGGCGCGGAGCAGATCTTCAACGCCGACGTTCGCGCCCGATATGACATCGTCGGGTTCGATCCGCGCGGGGTCGGTGCGAGCACGCCGGTGAAGTGCTTCGCCACCGACGCGCAGGCCCAGGCATTCTGGGCGGGGACACCGACCTTCCCGATCACCAGAGACCAGGAGCGCACCGTCGCAGCCACGGCCGATGAGTACCGTCGCCAATGCGAGCAACGCTCCGGTGATCTGCTGCGGCACGTGACCACCGCGGACGTCGCCAGGGACATGGATCTGCTACGCGCCGCGCTCGGCGACACCACCCTCAACTACTGGGGTCTGTCCTACGGCAGCTACCTCGGCGAGGTGTACGCCAACATGTTCCCGGGACGCGTGCGGGCCATGGTGCTCGACGGCGTCGTCGACCCCCACGCCTGGGCCGACGACACCGTGGACCTGCTCGCCTCCGAGGCCGTCGCGGCTGAGCACACCCTCGACGCGTTCCTCACCACCTGCGCGGCCGCCGGAGCATCACGTTGCCCGTTCGCGGACACCTCCGCCCAGCCGGACGGTTCCTTGCACGGGAAGCTGGATCTGCTGTTCGCGCGGGCCCGTCAGGAAATGCTGACGGTACCCGGCAGCCAACCACCACAGGCGATCACGTACCAGGATCTCGTCGGTGGGATCGATGGTGCGATGGACGAACCGGGCAGCTGGCTGAACCTCGCTCAGGCGTTACAGGCTCTGACGACCGGCGACCCCGGCGGAGTGGGGGCCCTGCAAGCCATCGGCATTCCACCTGCGGCGCTGCCGCCGGCAGCGGAGTACGACAACACCGGCGACGCCTCGCAAGCGGTCTTCTGCGCGGACACGGCGATGCCCCGCAACCCCTCGGCGTGGCCCGTCATCCAGAATCGGATAGCACAGCAGGCTCCGCTGATGAGCCCGGTACGCCTGTACTCCGAGATGCCCTGCGCCACTTGGCCGAGGACCGTTGCTCGCTACACCGGGCCATGGAACCGTCACACGGGTACGCCCATCCTGCTCGTCAGCGTGACCGACGACCCGAGCACGCCCTATTCGGGCGGCGAGCAGGCGGCCCGGGAACTGGGTGACGCGCGGGTTCTCACCGTCGACGGCTACGGGCACATGTCGATCCATGCCGGAAGCTCGTGTGCGTTGGCGGCAGAAAACCAGTACCTGCTGTCCGCCCAGGCACCACCCGCCGGGACGCACTGCGGCGTTGACTACGCACCATTCTGAAGGGGGTAGACGGGGCGGGAATCCCAGTCGCCGCACCTTGTTCGCCTTCCGATGGTGTCGTGGCCAGCGACGCCACAGGATGAGGGAACGTCACGCGCGCTCAGGGTCTCAGGAGGATCCGTAGCGGGTGGCCGTCGGCGCATTGTTCGCTGCGGGCCGTGGCCGGGCGGCCCCGGATTGGCCGTGACGGCGCAACCGGGGCCACCCGCGGTCATCCGATGGGCTGATGCGCGATGGTTGGCGGTTGCCGGCCGGCGAGCAACCAGCTCCCGATCGTCGCGACGAGAGGCAGGCCGATGACGATGAGTACCAGGTCGAGGACTGGTGGGTTGCTCATGCGTTGGCTGAGTTGGCTACGGAAGTACGCGACGGTGGCCAGGTATGCGACGGTCGTGCCGAGCAGTGCCCCGACCAGGCCGAGCGCACCGGCGGTGGCGGCGGTGATGGTGCGCCGGGTCCGGGCACTGGCCCCGGTCGCGGTCAACGTTTGCAGATCGGCAGCGCATTCGCTGCGGATCAGCCCGACCGTCATTGCCAGTACGGCCAGGGCGAGCAGGATGCCCACCCCGGTGGCGTAATTGCGCAGCTGCGACAGCGAGGGGGCGTCGCTCTTGGTCTCGATGGTCATCCCGGCGGCGGCCGCCGCCTGCCGCGCGGCGTTGATTTGCCCGGCCGTCAACGGTTGTGGTGTCTGCATCAGCCAGCCCGCAGGAGTGGCTTTGAGGTTGAGCGTCTGCAGGGCGTGGGTGGTGATCACGAGGTTGGGCGCTGAGGAATCCGTTGGTAGGCCTGGGATTACCTGGATTTTCGGGTCCGCGATGCAGCTATCGGGATTGCAGCCGGGCGCCGTAGGTGGCGCGTACAACATTTGCAGTCCCTGGGTGTGGTCCAGGCCTGAGCGTGAGGTGAGAAACATCGCGGTCGGGTCGACCGTGTTCGGATCGATTCCGTAGTGGGCCAGCAGCGCCGGGCTGGCGACGTAGACAAGACCGGAATACACCAACACTCCCCGGTTGGGGACCATCTTGCCCAGGTTTGCGTCACTGGTGTCGAGGGCCAAGACATTGCGGCTGCCGACGGCGGCGGCGATCTCGTCCGCGCTCGCTTGGAGCGCGGTGGCGCTGGGTAGCGGTGTTGGCGTGACTGGTCCAGGGCCGTTGTTCGCCGGGTTGGGCCCTGGTACGTACGCGACGAGTTGGTTGGCCGCGAGGTTGGGTGCGAAGTAGTCGACCGGGTCGGCGTAGCGGCCGGTGGCGATCAGGCAGATCATCACGGCGATGAGGACGGCGAAGCTGATCGCCGCCAGGGCTGCGCCGGAGCGGGCGCGGTAACGGGCGAGATCGCGTAGCGCTAGCCGGATCGGCAGCGGTGCCCGCCGGGCGATGATGCCCAGGATCGTGGTACCGGCCGGGGCGAGCAGCAGCAGACCGGCGGCGGTGGCCAGCAGCCCGCCGAGTTCGAAGAGCAGGTCCTTGCCGCCGGAGCCGCCCCAGCCGCCGGAGAATGCGAGCAGCAGGATGCCGCCGGCGAGCAGCGTGATGCCGGGTACCGCTGAACGGTGCGTCGGTTTCGGTGGTGTCGGTCGTCCGGACAGGGCCGCCACGATGGACAGCCTGGCTGCGGCGCGGGCGGGCCGCACGGAGGCCAGCACCGGAGTCAGGACCGCGAGAACCACGTTGGCTGCGATCAGCCACCACGGCAGCGCGTACCAGACCACGCGGTGATGGGCACTGTTCTGCAGGTTCGGGGCGTACACGATCCAGGCGGCGATGCCGACGACCGTGCCGATCAGCGCGGCGACGGCACCGACCAGGCCGCCGTTGGCGACCATGACCAGGCGGATATTGCGGTCGGTGGCGCCGAGTGAGGAGAGCATGCCCAGCGCGCGCATCCGGCGCTGGCCCAGTACGGAGAATCCGGCCACCGCCACCAGGCCGACGAAGACCAGCCCAAAAATCGCGACGACGAACACGACGACGGCCGGGTCGAGACCCTGCGCCGCACGGGGGACCTGGGCCTGCACGTCGGCTGGGAAGGTGAACGCCGCGACCTGCGCTGGTGCCGCATCGAACAGAATGGTGACCCGATCCGGTGCGCTGAGCTGTCCCGGCGGGACCAGAGCGAACTCGTCGAGCAGATTCTGCGGGTTTTCGACCAGGCCGACAACGCGCAAAGCGCGCGTGGATTCGTGCCACACAGCGCCGACGCGTAGATCGAGGGTGGACGCCAACGGGCCGGTCAGGGCGACTTCGCCGGCTCCCGCTGGATAGCGGCCGGAGACGAGGTCGAGCATCGGAGAACCGTAGGGGCCCTTCGGATCCTGGGCGCGCAGCCGGGCTCCCTGCACCATGCCGGTGGCTATCGACTGGTCCTCGATGACGTCGACAGCTCCGAAGCGCTGCCGGATGGCCGCGATGTCGTCGGTGAGGTGCGGGTCGGCGCCGGGGAGGGTGACGAGATGGTCGGCGGTGCCGAACCCGGTGTTGTGAGGCGGTGGGGTGTTCACCCCGACGGCGGCGCCGAGAACGGTCGCCGCGACCGCGACGGTGATCAGCGCCAGTACCAGCAGCTGCTGGCGCCACTCACGGCGAAACAGCCGCCATGCCCAGCGGACCACGGCGCGGCGCGCAGCAGCTCCGCCGTCCGTAGCGTGTGCCTCGGCCGGACGTTCCAGCAGTACGGTGCTCATCGGCCCGGTCCCGGAGTCAGCAGCGTTTCGGGTCCAGGCGTAGGCCTGGTCTGGTCGGCTACCCGTCCGTCGCGCAGGAACACCACCCGGTCAGCCCACGAGGCCAGCTGCGCGTCGTGAGTCACCACCACCGCGGCCATGCCGCGCTTGCAGGCGGTGTGGATCAGGCGCATCACGGACTCCGCGTTGACCGAGTCGAGTGCGCCGGAGGGCTCGTCGGCCAGCAGGAGCCGGTGCTGGCCGACCATGGCGCGGGCAATGGCCACCCGTTGCCGCTCGCCGCCGGACAGCTCGTCAGGAAAGTGGTCCGCCCGGTCGGCGAGGTCAAGTTCATCGAGTGCGGCCATTCCGGCGATGCGCGCCTTGCGGACCGCTGTGCCGTCCAACTCCAAGGGCAGCGCGACGTTTTCGGCCGCGGTCAGGCCGGGCAGCAGGTTGTAGTCCTGGAACACAAAGCCGATGAAGCGCCGGCGCAGCTGGGCGCGCTGGGCGCGGGACATCCCCGACAGAGCGGCGCCGTCAACGAATACCTCGCCGTCGGTCGGATCCTCGAGGCTGCCGGCGATAGTCAGCAGCGTGCTCTTGCCGGACCCGCTCGGCCCCATCACCGCCACCATCGAACCCGCCTCGACGGACAGGCTCACGGTGTCCAGCGCGTGGGTCTGCGCCGGTCCGGTGCCATAGACCTTCGACACGTCGCGAAGCTCCAAGAGTGTCACCGCCGTACCCCCACCTTCAGTCGAATCCGCGGTGTCGCAGCGGGGTCCGGTGTGGCCGGCTCTGCGGCGGCGCGCTTGAGGCGACCATCGGCGGCGTCCAACCACCGGATTACCGAATCCAGCCGGAACAATTCCGCGTCCACCACTAACGCCAGCCCGAGATCGAAGTCGGCTTCGTCCTCCTTCAACCGGGTCCATTGCTGCATGAGCTCGACCAGGTACCTGCGGTGTACCTGGATCACCTCGTGCACATTGGTCCCGGGTACCCGCAGCGCCACCAGGACCTTGATGACAAGCTCGTCGCGCGGAGGCGAGGTCAGGTCCGGCGGGGTGCGCAGCCATCCGGACAGCTCCTGCTCGCCGTCGGTGGTGATGCGGAAGCCCTTCTGTGGCCCGGGTTCAGCGGCGTCGTCGGACTCGACGAGACCGTCGCGTTCCAACCGTTGCAGTGTCGTGTACACCTGGCCGACGTTCAACGGCCACACCTCGCCCGTCCTCGCGACGAATTCTTCGCGCAGTTGAAGGCCGTACTTAGGACCCTCGGTCAACAGCGCCAGCAGCGCGTGGCGGACGCTCATGACCGTACCAAACCGGATATCATGCGGAGGATGATACTGGGTATAGCTGTTGTCGGACAACGCAAATCGCCGAGCACGGGCGGCGACCCTGAGCCGATTCAGGGTGCCGGTCGTTAGCTGCTGTCGCCCGATCGTGGCGTTTGTGGGTTCCGCTATGACCTCGGCGAATATGTGGATCGCCGGCTGTTCGCGCTTCGGCCACCGTCGATGGAGTGGGCGTCGACAGTTCGCGACAGGTCGGCGCGGATCTGGGTGGTTGCCCTGAGGTGTCCGCGCCGACCCGTACGGGCCACTCAGCACAAAATGCGGGAAGCCAACGGATGCGCTCGCCGGCGTGGGCCGCTCACCGTGACCCCACGCCGGCCCTGGTAGGCACGGACGCGCCCACCTCCGGTGCCGTGACTGTCAACGGCGGGCCGTTCGCGGCACTGGACAACCCGACGCGGCAGGTCGGCGCGCGCTGTTGGACGCCAAGGCGATCGGTGGTGGGCGCAGCGCACCCGAGGAACGCCGCGGACAGAGTCACCAGCCCGACGGTAAGGATCTAGGTGATCATCGGTATCAGATCTGGACTGTGGTCAGCGCGGCCGGCGTTCAGGCCGGAGTCGGGCGGGATCGAGACGATCAGCAGGCTGAGCGACTTCGCGCGGCACCGCAGCGCGCAGTGACCGCCGGCCGGGTCAACGCTGTGCGTGCTCGAACCGGTCGTCAATGGCGCGACGACGACGATCAGGGCCCACACCGTTGCCGGTGCGCAGGGGGCAGAAGGCTGGAGCCGACCATTACGGCGGAGCGCGTCGGGATGACGGAGGCCGTCGTCGGATCAGGCCTCGGCGGCAACAGGCTCAGGGTGTGTGCCGATTTCCGGCTGGATGTCGGTGCGAGCGACAGTCACGTAACCGACTAGGGCGACGATGGCGAGGGTCGCGAGGCCCGCCACGGTGCCGTCGCCAAAGCCCAGCCCGCCATCGGGGTGGTGCGGCTTGCCGAGCCAGTCGGCGACCGAGGCGCCCAGTGGGCGGGTCAGGACGTAGGCAATCCAGAACGCGGCGATGCCGTTGAGCCCGAGCCGGCGGCCGATGGCGGGCAGCGCGATGAGCACGCCGAACAGCACGGCCGAGGGGAAGTAACCCAGGTGCATGCTGGCCGCGGTCAGGTCTCCGGCCGCGGTTCCCAGGGCGAAGGTGGCCAACACTGTCACCCAGTAGTAGATCTCCCGACGCCGGGTCACGATGCTGTGGATGGACAGCGTCCCCTCGGCGCGATACCAGAGCACGAACACGACGACCAGGGCCACGGCGTAGAACGCGGTCGCGCCGGCATACGGGACGCCCAATGCCACATGCAGCGCATCCGCGGCCATGGTGCCGAACACCGCCACCATCGCGACCGCGAACCAGTACACCGGCGCGATGTACCGGCGGGCGCGTAACTGCAGCGCCAGGGCCACGACGAGACCGATGACCCCGATCGCGCCGGCCAGTACCAGGCTGACGGTGCCGAGGTAGTCGGAGGCGGCCTCGCCCATGCCCGTGGTCAGTACCTTGATCAGCCAGAACATGGCGGTGATCTCCGGTACCTTCGCCCGCATCGCTAACCGCCCTGTACCGGTCACGGTGGTGCTGGGTCGCATCGAACTCCGCCCTCTCGTTGATCAGCCCCGCAACCCTACTACAAGCCGTAGGATTGCTAGAGCCCTCTCGGAGGGACGCGGCTCGGTCCTTTGCCGGGCATCGTGGGAGTGCGCGCCCACCTATGTCAGAGATGGCTCAGGGTGATGGCCTGCTGTGTCGGGCGGCCGGCTCGTGGACAGCCGCAGTCGGATCTTTGCCTTCGTTGAGACGGTGAAAGTGTTGCTGGGCGACGGGATGGCCCCGTCGTCGAAGGCCATGAAGCCGACCAGATAGGCGGGCTTCGCTGCGGCGCAGAACCCCGCGAGTCGGTCAGCAGATCGAGCCGCCGCATCGGGCCCAGAGATACAGGCAGGTTTTCACGAGTGGCAGAGTGAGCAGACCCCCGCTCTCGGTCGGCTGCAGTCTCCCAAAACCGTGACCTTGGCTGGCATGTGTCGCCACCGACGCCGGGGGCGCATGGACACGGCACCACCCACAATCAATGCAGCTCATCCCCATGGGTGAAGCCGCAGACTCCGCCTGACCGGCCGCGTCGACGGTGTATCACAGTCGCAATGCGGGGCCGGAAGATCGAAGCCCCGTGGCGGATCGAAACGCTCGAGCAACGCACACGCCCGTCCTGGATTTCGATGGGCTGCCGGCGCGCCGTCCACCTCTTACCCGACATCTCCTACGGAGTGTAGGGTCCTAGCTGACCGTCTTCCCCAGAGCGGTCACTGGTGGGCGTCAGTGCCCGATGCGGTACTGACGCCCACGCGCTGGGCCGAGGTGATCGCGGTGCCGCCCTGCACTGGGCCGGAAACGTACGTATGAATCCCGCAGACACCCCGGATGCGGTCTGGCGACTGCCGCCCCGAGAGAGAGCGAGCGCAGCGATTCGAGCATGGTCGAAAGCGACCCCGGCGGCGCGCAGTGTTGCCGCGCGAAGAGCCAGCCGTGTTGCCCGAGTGAGCCGGTGGATCCTCGATGTCCCCGAAGGATCCTCAGGTTCGGGTATTTCCTGGAGTCCAAACGTTGTGGTGGGAGGCGGGCGGCGGACCTGGCGTCGGCGCTGGCCCGTTTCGTGGGCGTCGCCGTTGTGGAGGCACGGATACCCGTCTTCATCGTTTTCTCAGCTTCGCCCGCCTAATCTGCGTCGCGATACGCGTCTAGCCCAGTCCGGTTGTCTGCGGCTGCCGTGGTCCACTCGGTGCCGCGCAGCAGCTGGTTTCGCGCTCCGTGCCGGAGTCGACGCGTCACCTGATCTGACGACTTCACCGACTGAAGCGTGAACGAAGGAGTATCTCGAATGCCCTCCACGGGCTGTCTTGCCCCAACCTCGCGGGCCTCGATCTTCGAGTGGGTCAGCGTGTCGGCGGTGGTCTTCGCCGAATCCGGGCCACTGACCGACGTCACCATCCTCAAAAACAGAGTTGAGGCGCTACAGGCCAGCCTCGTCGTTGGTTTCCCTCGCGCCAGTCGCCATGGTCTGTTGCCAGGCGGCGCAGGTGTCTCAGCGATCAGGACTGGCAGGTCGATCTGATGCAATGGTGGCAGACCATTGTCCTCGGCGTCGTCGAAGGGCTGACGGAGTTTCTTCCGGTGTCCTCGACCGGGCACCTGACGATCGCTGAAGACCTGATGCATCTCGGGACCGGTGATCTCGGGGTTACTGCGTACACCGCGATCATTCAGGTCGGGGCGATCGCCGCGGCCGTCATCTATTTCTGGCGTGACATCGTGCGTATCGTCGTGTCGTTCGCGACGGGTCTTTTCAGCGCGGCCGAACGGCAACGGCCCGAGTGGCGATTGTCGGTTGCGGTGGTGCTCGGCTCCATCCCGATCGCCGTGATCGGACTGGTCTTCAAGCATATGATCGAGACGACGCTGCGCAGCCTGTGGTGGGTGGCAGCGGGTCTGCTGCTGTGGTCGCTGGTTATGGTGGTCGCCGAGCGGGTGGCCACCCAGAGACGTCGCGAAGGCGAGGTCGCGGCCAAGGACGGCCTGATCATCGGCCTGGTCCAGTGCATCGCGCTGGTTCCAGGGGTATCCCGCTCGGGTGCCACGATCTCGGCCGGTCTCCTGCGTGGCCTTGACCGGGTCACCGCCACCCGGATGTCGTTCTTCCTCGGCATCCCGGCCCTGACTGCCGCCGGCATCCTTGAAGCTCTATCGGGTCACAAGGACGTGGCATCGACTGTCGGATTGGGTCCGACTGCTGTCGGGGTGATCGTCAGCTTCGTGGTCGCCTACGCGTCGATTGCCTGGCTGCTACGTTACGTGTCGAGGCATTCGATTGTGGTATTCGTCTGGTACCGAGTCGCGCTCGGCGCGCTGTTGGCTGCCGGGCTGGTCACCGGTCTCCTGTCCGCCACATGATCGAGCAACCCGTTCAACTCTCTCCTCCGCGACATGCTTCGTGCCCGGGTAGTGCTCGCGGCGACTGTTCGCCGCCAGTGTCGCCGCACCACTGGCGGCCCGGGAGGAAGGGCATCGGCCTGATCGTATCCGCCGTCTTTGGCAGTCAGCATCAGTATCGGGGTCCACACGTGTGGTTGCGCTCACTGTGCGTATCCGCGCGTGATGGCGCTCCGGGCGGAGTTTGGGCTTGCGGTTTCCGCTGCGTCAACTCCTAGGGTCGTCTGTGTGGCCGGAGAAACCGGCCAGGCGATGGGAGGCATGACAATGGCCTGGTCTATCGCGGACGTAGCGCGGTTGTCCGGGGTGACGTCCCGGACGCTTCGGCATTACGACGAGATCGGTCTGCTCCCGCCTGCGTGGATTGGGAGCAACGGGCACCGCTATTACGAGGAGGCCGATCTGCTGCGCCTGCAGCAGATCCTGCTGATGCGGGAACTGGGCCTGGGACTGCGCGAAATCGCAGCGGTCCTGGACAGCCAGGTCGACCAGGTGGCCATGCTCCGGGAGCACCACCGACGTCTGCTGGTGGAGCAGAACCGGCTGGCCACGCTGGCGCGCACGGTCAGCCGCACCATCGCCGAACTGGAGAAAGGAAAGGACGAGGGCGACATGACAAAGATTAACAGGCCGGAGAACCTGTTCGAGGGATTCGACGCCTCGCGCTACGAAGCTGAGGCGCGCGAGCGGTGGCCGCACGAGTACGAGCAATCCCGGCAGTTTACCGACACGCTCACCGCCCAAGACCAGGAGCGGATGCAGCGCGAGACGACGGCGCAGATGGTCCGCATGGCGGAGTTCATGGCGGCTGGTACACCCGTGTCCGACCCGGCGGTGCTGACTGAGGTGGACGCCCATTACCGGGGCATCTGCCAGTTCTGGACCCCGAACGCGGCCGCTTACAAGGGACTGGGCCAGACCTACGTTGATGACCCGCAGTTTCGTTCGGCCTATGACAAGGTCGCTGCCGGGCTGGCCGAGTACCAGCGCGATGCGATGGCCGTCTACGCCGATGCCCGGCTGAGCTGACCGACCGCTCACCCGCCGGGGGGCTGCAGACCCCCGGACCCAGGGACCTTCCGCCCGACCATCGGTGGCTCCCGCGCCGGTCGGTGCAGCCGGTACCACATACGAGGAGTCCAGCCCTCACCCCGGTTTGCTGACCCCGGACCGGGACCGGGCTCTGACAGGCGGTCTGATTAGCGGTGGCAACACGACCGGATGGGCACCGTTCTACGTCCCCCGCTCCCGTTCCCCGGAGAGTTCGTGCCCGTCCTGCCGTCATGCCTGCTCGAACCCCTGTGGGACCAGTTCGCGGCGCTGCTGCCTGAGCACGTCGACACGCACCCGCTGGGCTGTCACAACCCACGCGTCTCGGACCGGGTGGTCTTCGAGCACGTGATCGCCGCCTTGGTGCACGGCTCCGGCTATGAGCGCTCCGCCGGCCCCGGCTGCTCGGACCGCACGATTAGACGACGCGTCAAGTACTGGGCTCAGTTGGGGATGGCTCTGAGCAGGTCCACGCGCTCGCCCTGCAGGCGTACGACCGCATGATCGGCCTGGAGCTCGACGAACTGTCCGTGGACGGCTGTATCACCAAGGCCCCGTGCGGCGGGGAGGCCGCCGGGCGCTCGCCTGTCGATCGGGGCAAGCAGGGACTGAAGCGTTCGGTGGCCACCGAAGCCCGGGGTGTTCCGCTCGGCATCGTCTCGGCCGGGGCCAACCGCCACGACTCCCCGCTGCTTGTGCCCACTCTGGAAGCCGCTATGAAGCAGGTTGGCGAGCTTCCCGACCAAGTCAACGTGAACCTGGACCGAGGCTACGACAGCGACAAGACCCGGTGCGCCTTGGCGGAGTTGGGCTTCACCGGCGAGATCGCCCGCAAGGCCGTCCCTGCCCCGATCCAGGCTGGCAAACGGTGGGTGGTCGAGCGCAGTCACGCGTGGATGAACGGATTCGGCAAGCTGCGGCGCTGCAGCGAAAAGCGCAGCCTTGTCGTCGACTTCTACCTCTACCTGTCCGCTGCAATCGTTACACTGCGTATGCTGATCCGCCGTGCGACACCACGCTACCGCTGGGACAGCCGACCCATCACCAAGGGCCTGAAGTGACGCCTACTGCCGGGCTCTCTAAGCCCGGGAAGCACGTTGCTGGCGCTTGTCTTCGGCCTACTCGCCGCGGCCGTGGGCGGGGCCTGCGGCACTTCAGGCTCAGGGACTCAGACACCCCGTCCTGCTGTTGTCGTCCAGCGCGTGATAGCCGGAAAGGGATGATCAGTGTCTGGTCCCGCAGCGTGGTGGCGTGTGCGAGGACGAGGTCGGTGAGTGCAGTCGCCTTCGATTATCGTCTGCACTGCTTGAGCTGCGGACCTCCCGACGGTCGCGCTGGCTTCGGATCTGAATCCGGGACAGCAGGAACGGGTTCGGCTCGTGGTCCCGGCAGCTCACGCATCGGTCGTGTTAATGCTTGTGCTGCTACGCCAGGCGGGAGCTTGACCGCCGACCGTTTGAAGGCACGCAGAGAGCCAAAGGCCAAGGCCCCGAGAGGGATTGGCAGCCAGTAGGCGATCACCCGCCATGTGAGGATCCCGAGCACGATGGCATTTCGCGACGAGCCGAACGCGATCAGTGCCGGGATTATTGCGGCTTCGGAGATTCCGAGTCCGCTCGGTGTGATCGGCAACCAGGCGGCCAGCGCTTGAATGCCGAACGCTATGGCCAACGGCTCAAGGCCAATGCTGGGACCATAAGCCCGCAACGACGCCCACAGTGCGAGCGCGTCGAATGCCCAGTTCGCCCCCGCGAACCCTACGGTGATCAGCAAGGCGCGTCGGCTGCCGAGCACGGAGCGCAGTTGGTCAACGAGATGACGGCGGTAGAAATTCGACAGGACCTGGGCAAGCTTCGGCCCCCACCAGGGGATTCGGCTTACCAGTCGGCCGACGCGGCGGCGGACCCCGACTCGTCGGACAGCCAGCAGGGTCAGGCCAATCATCGCAAGGATTGCCGTCGAACAGGCGGCGGGCAGCAGTTCCCAGCGCGAGGCTCCACTTGTCGTGGATCCGATCGCGTAGGACGCAAGTAGCAGCCCTTGCAGGACGATTGCCGATCCGAGGCCCTGCGCGAGTTTGGCGAAGGCCGCCGTCGTGGATGGCACGCCCTCGGCGACAAGAAGTCGCCAGCACAGCGCGGTGCCGGCCGCCCCGCCGTCTGGTAGGCAGTGGCCCAGGGCGATGGCGCTGAGATCGATGCGCACGACCCGGTGTAGCGGGGGGCGGATGTTTTCAGGAAGCATCGCGCGTGTCAGCAACGTGTAGAAGCTCAGTGAGGCGAGCTCGGCTGTGAGTGCCAGCAGCACCCATGAGTCGTCGACGCGGAACAGTAGGTGTAGGGACTTCAACGACCCATGTAGCTGTGGGAGGACCAGGAGCCACGTCACCAGGACGAGCGTGAGTACTTGGACGAGCATGCGAATACCGCGCGCATGGCGAGCGATCCACGAAGGCCCGCGCTGGATCGAGGCCGTCATCGGCCGTGGACGACAGCTGCTGTCGGTGGGCACGAGTGATGTATCACCAACGCTCTCTCTCCTTCGATCGGTTTGAGCGCGGCCGGTTGCCCTGTCAGGACAGTTCCCGTTAGGCAGACGGAGGACGTTCGTCTGCCTAACGGGAACTGCGGTCAACCCACCTTGTGCAACGTCAGGTGTTTCATGGTCGCTTTCCAGCGGTCACGGATGGGATGCTCAGGCAGTGTTGTCGGGCCGGATCAGTGCAGTACCGCCGACGCCGGCTCGCGAGTGGGCGCGAAGACTCGGTTGTGGGTAGCAGACTCATCAAATGCCGCCGATGAGGTGCGGGTGACCTACCTCGGTATCACAAGGTGACTCGGCACGATGGGGGGACTGGTGGACAAGGTGATTGGCGGCTGTCGCCGCCTCGGCATGCTCGAAGAGGTTCTCGCCCATGTGCTCCACATCGAGCGCGCCGAGCGTGACGGCCAATGCCAGCGCGACCACCGCAGCGAGGTGGCGGGCGCGGGCACGTGGCGGCGGCTGTAGCAACGCAATGACCCGACGGGGTACCAGACCGCCGGTGGCACTCGCGAACACATTGGATGCGAGCGGGTGTCGACCCAGCAGCGCGATGTGCGCGCTGGTCTCGGCGACCAGGCGCCGGCCGCCGACTAGGGCAGCGTCTTCGTCGGCCCACCGTTCGGTCGCCTCGCGGAGGGCGCACGCGGTGGGGTGCAGCAGCGGGTTGATCGCGGCGGCCAGATCGGCGGTGAGGGCCCACCAGGTATGGCGGTGTATGCGGTGGGAGCGTTCGTGAGCTAGCAGGACTTGCCGGCCCGGCCCGTCGAGGGCTTCGAACATGCCCGTGGTGATGATCGTCAGCGGGCGCAGTCCCGGGGTGGTGAACGCCTCCGGCCGGGCGTTACCCACGAGCACGAATGGCGTATCAACACCAGGGTTGAGATGCCGCACGGCGCGGGAGGCGGACAGCAGCGCCCAGCCGGTGTGCAGGACGCTACGTAGGGTCCACAGCGCTAGGGCGACGAGAATCACGCCCGTCGCTGCCGCGAGCGTCGTGGGGATTGGGTCGAGTAGATGAAGGCTGTTTGGCGACCAGGTGCCAACCTCGGCAACCTCAGCGAGCTGGCCCACCCAGGTGAATGCCACTGTGCCCAGGACGAACGCCGAGGTTCCTGCGGCCAGCAGGACGCTGGGCACCAGCAGTCGCACGGCGAGGTGGGGTGGTAGCGCCCGCGTCAGGTGGGGACCGGCCAAGGCGAAAACCAGGCACGCAGCGAAGGATGCGATGACTGCACTATTCACGGTTGCTCCCCGGTGCACGATCCGTGGCCGTCGGCCGAGGTCGAGTTGCCTCTGCCTGCTGTGATCCGGTGAAGTAGGCCGCGCAGGAGACGTTCGTCATCGGCGTTCAATCCAGCAACGAAACGAGCGAGCACCTCGGCGCGGTCCTGGTCGATGTCCAGCAGGCGGCGCATCCGCTGGGCAGTGACCATGGCCGGGTCGCCGAGAATGGTGTACGCCAACGCTCGCCCCGCTCGCTTCCGAGTCAGCAGACCTTGATCGTGGAGCCGGGCCATCACCGTCATTACGGTCGTATAGGCCAGTTGCCGGTAGAGGGTGTCACGCGCCTGCGCGGGAGTCATCGGGGTGCCAGCCCGACCGATCATGGTCAAAATCTCCTGGCCGAGATCGCCGTAGCCGCGCCGCTGCTCCATATCCACCTCCTCGCCGGCCAAGCTACTACTTGCATTGTAGTAGAATCAATGCTGTGCGGTGACGCGGCATTACTCGTGTGGTAACGCGGTATTACTACGGCCACGGCCACACACCCGGCGATCAGTAACAATCCGAGGGGAGATCTTCCCGGCTTGCGTGCATGCCGGACTGGTCCGGGCGCGACCGATCGCCGGCTGACACGTCGGACCGATCACCCGTAGTCGGCCTCAGGCCCCGGCTCTCAATTTGTCGAGGGTGCGGTCCGGTTCGCCGGCTCGACCGCTACACTACAACGTGTAGGGTGACCTGCAGAGGCGGGGCTGGTGTCCATCGATACGCGTGGGACGCCAGTTGTTCCTCGTTCGCCAGCATGAGGAATCATCGATGACGCAAACCGAGAGATTCACGGGTCTGCGCGGGGACTCACGCCGCGTGTGCCGCGTCCCGTTCATCATCTCCGCCGAACGATTGCGACCCCGGAACCTCCTTCGCACTGTGATCCGAGGGTGACCCGCTTGCTGGTCGCCCGCCGGACGGAAGGATTTTGGGCGTCATTGGCGCGAGCAACCTGGGCCACCAGCGGTGTCACAGCATCGCCGTCATCGTGCTGCCATCCCTCGCCGAGATCCCCCTCGGAGTACGGCGCATACGGGGAGTTCGCCACTGTCGTCCGTCGCTCGACGATGCGGGTGCGGCATCAGCCCGGCCTTGATTGCTCAAGCGGTGGCCCGACCGACGTGGATCCCGTTCTCGGTTGGTTCTCAGGTGTCGCCCGGTATGGTGCCCGGCGGCCGCCGGGCGAGGGAAACACACGCTTTGGTCGTCG
>NZ_BONZ01000038.1 GCF_016862975.1 Rugosimonospora africana | reverse complement strand
CACCATCACCGCGTGATTCATCAGGGCAACTGGAAGGTCAGGATCGCCACCGACGGCCTACATCGACGCGGAGCGGCAACCCCGCCGGAACAACTATCACCGACGCGAATAACTGATCGTTCCAGAATGGCTGGCGGCTACTAGTCGTCGAGTCGCCGAAGGACCTGCGTGAGTTCTCCGGCGTCGAGCAGGCCGGAGAGCGCTTCGGTCATGTTGCCGATGCCGGGATCCCTGACGATCAGGCCGTCTGAACACCAGAAGTAGCGGCCGCCCCACTCCTCGCCGGTTTGGGACCACCTGTCCATCAGGCGTCCGACCTCGGCGACAGTGAAGACGGTCGCGCTCCAGCGCGAGCCGTCCGCCGCCAGCCGCACCTCCAGGTCGACGTTGCAAACGGCATCCAGATCCTCGCCCGCGCTGGGCAGAAACGACGCCTCGAACCGTTCTGTGCGGACGCGGTACCAGGGTCCATCCCAACCCTGCTCAGTGGCTTCGACCCCGGTGTTGGTCACTCGGGGAGTATGTCGATCGGCCTGAGCGTGCTCAACCGGGTTCTCGGGCAAGCAGCCAACTCCATACGCCCCACTCGATGCGTTGCCACAGCCCCGTCCGAGCCGATCCATGGCGGCTGCTCGCCCCTCCTCGCGATCGACGGCCGTCCATATAGGACAACAGGCACTCTGGGCAACTTCGTGAGGAACTCTAGAGCGACGCCAGCAGCGCCACGACCATAGCGGTGGCCATCAGCGCCTGGCAGGTGTTCTCGCCAACCGGTCCGAACAGCGCCGCCCCGAACAGCGCCGCCCCGGACAGCGCCGGCCCGGAGACCGCCGGCCCGAACAGCGCCGACCCGGAGGCCACCGGCCCAGACACCACCGGCTCAGACACCACCGGCCCGGACACCACCGGCCCGGACAGCGCCGGCCCGGAGAGCACCCGACCGTCCGCTGTGGACGCCCGTGCGGGGCTGCCGGCGACGGTGGCCGCCCGCAGCCACCACAGCGCGGCGAGTGCCAGATACCCGGCGAGTACGCCAGTCGTCACCGCCCCGCTCGTCACCGCCCCCGTCGTCACTGCCCCGGTTGCATGCCCGACGGCACCGGGCATGGGCATCGTCGCCGAACCGCCGCCGAGCACGCCGGAGACGGACGAGCCGACCGGGGACGCCGCGAGCAGCATCCAGCACATCGCCGCCATCACGACCCCCTGGTGCACCAGCCCGATCCGGTGCCTCCGGGAGTGGGCGCGGCCGGTCGCGCGTACCAGGAACCAGCCGGCGAGCACGGCGAACGCGGCCGGCTGCAGGCCCCACCGGTCGCCCGGTCGCGGTGCCCACAGCATGGCGACCATCGCGACGCTCATCGCCGCGTGCGCGGCGTCGGACACCCGGTCGCACACCGCGTGCCCGGATCGGGCCGCCGGCCACACGCAGCGCACCAGGCAGTACCCGCCGAGCGCGGCGAACGCGAGCGCGAGCGGCCAGCGCAACTCCAGCGACGCCGCCATCCGCGCCCTCCGCTCCCGCCCGTGGTCAGATCTGGTACCCGGCCGGCCAGACCATCGAACTACCGGCTGGTCATACCGTCACACCATCCGGCACCGTCACACCATCCGGGCCAGCGCGCGGCCGATGGCCATGTGCACGGCCCCCTGCACCGTCGCGTAGTCGCCCAGGGCGCCGACCGTGACCTCGGTGTTCCAGGCCAGTTCGGCGATGGTGCGCCGCACCTCCGGCAGCAGGAGCTGGTTCTGTCCCACGCCGCCGCCGAGCACGACCAACCCCGGGTCGACCACGCCCATCACGCCGACGACCAGGCGCCCGATGTCCCGGCCGTGCGCGTCCACGATCCGCCGGGCCGCCTCGTTGCCGCTGGCCGCGGCGGCGAACAACCGCTCGGCGTCGCGCGGCGCCGGCCCGTGGCTGTCGTCCCAGTCGCGCTGGCACCGGGCCATCAGGGCGGCCGAGCCCAGGTATCCCTCCAGCTCCGCCCGCCGCGGCGTGTCCGCGCGCGACCACGGGAACGGAAGCATGGCGACCTCGCCGGCGGCGCCGTGGAAACCGCGCAGCAGCGCGCCGTTGACCACCACCCCGAGGCCGATCTTCACGCCGACCTGGAGGTAGACGAAGTTGTCGTGCCCCCGGGCGGCGCCCACCCGGTGCTCCGCGACGGCCGCGCAGTTGACGTTGTTCTCGATGGTCACCGGGACGCTGCCGGGCAGCGGCAGGAGCTGGTCGAGCCGCTCGACGCCGTCGGCTTGCAGGCCGGTGTCCCGGCCGGTCGAGGGCAGCGTGGGCGCGGCGATGACCACATCGCGCAGCGGGCCGTTGTCGTCGCCGACCGCGTCCCGGATCCGCTCGCTGATCCGCTGCACGGCGGAGACCACGGTCGGGGTGACCCGGCGGGCCCGGCTGGACATGCGCTCCTCGGCCGTGGCGATCTGCCGGCCGTCCATGGCGTGCGCGCTGACCCGTACCCGGGTCGAACCCGCCTCGATGCCCAGCACGTGGCCGGCCGCCGGGGCGACCGAATACAGCACCGCGCTGCGACCGGTCGCGCCCCGGGTCGAGCCCTGGCTGGTCACCAACCCGTAGTCGGCCAGCTCGGCGATCGCCGTGGACATGGTCGGCTTCGAGAGACTGAGCGCGTCGCCCAGCTGCGGCCGGGTCGCCGGTCCGGCCGTGGCCAGCGCGCGCAGAACAGCACGGGCGCTGGTCGCCAGGTCGTAGTCGGTCCGCGGCGCAGTCGTCTTCATGATCCTCCTCGTGGGCCGGAGAGGTTGACTCCGACCAGTCTGGCTCGGCGCGTCTGTCGCCGCGCCGCGACCCAGACCAGTCGCCCATCCGACCGGTCCGGCCCGGCGTCCGGCGCCGCGCCACGACCCGGACCGGTCGTTTGCCACGGTAAGCATAGTAAGCCGCGCGCCATTGCTCTCGCGACCAGAGTTCGTTAACCTTCCGAACGTTGGGCGGCCTCAGTCGACCGACCCCTCGGCACCTCTCTCCGGCCTGAACAGCCCTTCCGCATGGCCCGGCGAGCCGGGCGCGCCACTGTCCCTCCGAGTAGAAGTTCGGTGACAAAAACAATGACGGTCGCTCAACCGGACCCGCCCCGTACTATCGGCATCGACGTCGGTGGCACCAAGACCCACCTCGCCCTCGGTGCCGGAAACATCCTGCGGAGCGAGCGGTACGTCGACACGACCTCATGGCGCACCCACTCCTTTCCGCACAACGCACGCGGCGTGCACCGGCTGGTCGTCGAGTGGCTGGGCAGCGACGCGCTGGCCTGGCCGATGGCCGTCGGCGCGCACGGGTGCGACACCACGGCCCAGTGCGACGCGTTCGCGGCCGAGCTGCGCCGGTACTTCACCGGCCCGCTGCGCGTGGTCAACGACGCCGAACTGGTCACCGCGGCCACCGGCCTGACCGAGGGTATCGGGGTCATCGCCGGTACCGGCGCGATCGCGGTGGCCCGTGACGCGCGGGGCGAGCTGCTGACCGCCGGCGGCTGGGGCTGGATCCTCGGCGACGAGGGCAGCTCGGCCGGGCTGATCCGGGAGGCCACCCGGGCCGTGCTCACCGAACTGGACCTGGGCGGCGCCCTGGACCCGCTCGGCCGCCGGCTCATGGCCGCGTTCGGCGTCACCGAGGGCGCCGAGCTGGCTCTCGCGGTGTCGACCGCCGACTCGGCCGCGTCCCTGGGCAGCCACGCCGAGCAGGTGTTCCTGGCCGCCGACGAGGGTTCCGCGCTGGCCGCCGGGGTCGTCACGCAGGCCGGGCAGCAGCTCGCCCTGCTGGTCGACCGGCTGGCCGGGCGCGGCGCGGCGGCCGCCCAGATCGTCGCCGGCGGCACCGTGATCCTGGTGCAGCCCCGGCTGCGCCGGGCGTTTCTCGACGCGGTGCGCGAGCACCAGCCGTCGAGCGTCCTGCAATTCCTGGACCGCCCGCCCGTCCTCGGCGCGCTGGAGTTGGCCAGCCGCCTGGGGCGGGACGGTACCGAGGCCGCCGAACCGGCTGGAACCGGAGGAATCCGATGACCGCGACCCACCCCCTCGACCCGGTCAGCGCGGAGGAGTACCGGGCCACCCGGGACATCCTGCGCACAGCGGGACTGCTCGGCGACGCGACCAGGTTCGCGTACGCCGGTCTGGACGAACCGCACAAGGGCGACGTCCTCGCCTACCAGTCCGGCGACCCGGTCGCGCGCAGCGTGCGGGCGTTTCTCATCGACGTGACCACCGGGGACCTCGACGACGTCGTGGTGAGCCTCGACCGGGGCGAGGTGGTTTCCCAGCGCCGGCTGGACCCGGTACGGGACGGGCAGGCGCCGATCCTGGACCAGGACTTCGTCACCGCCGACGAGGTGGTGCGCGCCGATCCGCGATGGGGCGCGGCGATGGCCCGGCGCGGCCTGACCGACCTGGGCAAGGTGCGTGCCTGCCCGCTGACCGCCGGCTCGTACGGGCTGGACGGCGAAGCGGGCCGGCGGCTGGTGCGGGTACTGGCCTTCGTGCAGGAGCACGAGAAGGACCTGGCCTGGGCGCACCCGGTGGACGGCGTGGTGGCCTATGTCGACCTGGTGGCCCGGCGGGTGCTCGACGTGGTCGACGCGCAGGACCTGCCGGTACCGGGGGAGTCCGGCGACTACGACGACCCCGCGGTGGCCGGACCACCCCGTACCACGCTGCGTCCCATCGAGATCACCCAGCCGGAGGGCCCGAGCTTCACCCTCGACGGCACCTACCTGGAGTGGCAGAACTGGTCGCTGCGCATCGGGTTCGACGCCCGGGAGGGGCTGTCGCTGCACCAGGTGTGCTACGACGACGGCGGACGCCGCCGCCCGGTGCTCTACCGCGCCTCGGTGGCCGAGATGGTGGTCCCGTACGGCGATCCGACCCCGGCCCGGTTCTTCCAGAACTACTTCGACACCGGCGAGTACCTGGTGGGCAAGTTCGCCAACTCGCTGGAGCTGGGCTGCGACTGCCTCGGCGACATCACGTACCTGGACGCGACGGTGGCCGACGACCACGGCGAGCCGCGGGTGATCCGCAACGCGATCTGCGTCCACGAGGAGGACTTCGGCGTGCTGTGGAAGCACACCGACATCTTCAGCGGTTCGGCGCAGACCCGACGCCAGCGCCGGCTGGTCATCTCGTTCTTCGCCACCGTCGGCAACTACGACTACGGCTTCTACTGGTACCTGTACCTGGACGGCTCGATCGAACTCGAGGTCAAGCTGACCGGCGTCATCTGGACGTCGAGCCACCCGGGCGGCGACTACCCGTACGCGCCCGAGGTCGCGCCCGGCCTCGGCGGTCCGGCGCACCAGCACCTGTTCAGCGCCCGGCTGGACATGATGGTCGACGGGCTGTCCAACGCGGTGGACGAGGTCGACGTGCGTGGCGTACCGGTGGGGCCGGACAACCCGTACGGCAACGCGCTGGTCCGCGACGTCACCCGGTTGCGCCGGGAGTCCGAGGCGGCCCGGTTGGCGGCGCCCGACCTCGGCCGGGTCTGGCGGGTCGTCAACCCGGACTCGCGCAACCGCCTCGGTCAGCCCGTGTCGTTCGTGCTGCACCCGCAGCCGGCGCCGACGCTGCTGGCCGACCCGTCGTCGACCGTGTACGACCGGGCCCGGTTCGCGACCCGGCACCTGTGGGTGACCGCGTACGACCCGGCGCAGCGGTATCCGGCCGGGGACATCGTCAACCAGCACCCGGGCGGTGCCGGGCTGCCCGAGTACGTGGCCGCCGACCGGGACATCGACGGCGCCGACATCGTGCTGTGGCACACGTTCGGCCCGACGCACTTCCCGCGCCCGGAGGACTGGCCGGTGATGCCGGTGGAACGCTGCGGCTTCCGGCTGGTACCGGTCGGCTTCTTCGACCGGAACCCGACCCTGGACGTCCCGGCACCGGCCGGGGGGCACTGCCACACCGGCGGCCACGACCACGCTGGCTCGGACCACGCTGGCTCGGACCACGCTGGCTCGGACCACGGCGGCTCGGACCACGGCGGCCACGACCACGGCGCCGGCCACGAGCACGGCGGCTCGGCACATGCCGGCCACGACGCCCGCTGACGCCTGCCGCCGGCGCTGTGCCCCCGCGGGGCGGCGCCGGCGGCCGGAGACGGGAACTCGGGACCGGTCAGGGCACGATGACCGACTTGACGAAGGCCGGTTCGCGCCGCTCCATCAACGCGAACGCCTCGTCCACCTGGTCCAGGCCGAGCCGGTCGGTGACCAGCGGAGCGAAGCTGAACTGGCGTCGGGCGATCCGGTCGAGCCCCTCGGCCATGGCGGCCATGACCCTGGGGCGCTGCGGCGAGAACCCGTTGACGATCGTCACGCCCTTGTACCACAGGTCCAGGTCCAGCTGGGCAGTGCCGCTGCTGTGGTACCCGATCACGTTGACCACGCCGTGCGGCTTGACCAGCGTGGCCGACACCCGCAGCGCGCTGTCCACACCGGCCGCCTCGAGGACGGCGTCCATCCGGCGGTCCTCCGAAGCCGGCCCGGCCTCGCGGTAGTGCGCCGGGATGTCGTCCGGAGCGAACGTCTCGGCGCAGCCGGCCCGCTCGCCGCGCTCCCGGGCATGCGGATCGGGGTCGATCCCGATGATGGTGGCGGGCAGCAGTTGCCGGGTCAGCTGGACCAGTGCCAGGCCCATGAAGCCGAGCCCGACGATCGCGACCCGGTCGCCGGGGCGGATCCCGGTGCGACCGAGCGCCTCGACGAGTACGGCCAGCGGTTCGCCGATCGCAAGCTCCGGTGGGATGCCCGCCGGTACCGGCAGGATGCTGCGGGCGTCCAGCAGCGCCCGCGTCGCGAAGCCCTCGCCGCCCAGGCCGGTGACCGTGTCGCCGACGCGCCAGCCGGATGCGTCCGAGCCCACCTCGACGATCCGGCCGACAATCTCGTGACCGAGCCGGATCGGGCGCTCCGCGGTCGCCTGTTCACGCCAGGCGCGCCGATCCGACGTGCAGACGCCGCAGGCGAGTACGTCGACGAGCACCTGTCCAGCGCTTGGGGACGGGTCCGGCGCGTCGAGGACCACGGAGCTTCTGGGGCCGATGACCTGGCTGAACCGCATGCGATGCACGCACCTTTCGGAGAGCGTCGAGGGGCGACGACGGTGCTTGACGGCGATGATGCCTCAAGATACCGCATGGCCTCTGTGGACTGTAGAAGGTTCGCCCGCGGGAAGCCCCGCGCACTCGTGGTATCCGGCCGTTACTCGGCCCTGACGCGGTGTGCGCGGGGCGTCAAGGTCTTGTCAAGTGGTATGCGCACCGGTAACCTTCCGGCCAATTATTGGTATGCAGTGATTTCGTCGAGGTCTAGCCGCAGCCGGTCCACGAGTCGGACAGCATGCACTGGCAGGGAGTGCGGATGACGCTTCTGTTGAGACGAGCCTTCTTCTATCTGGTAACCGCCTTCGTCGCGCTCAGCCTGAACTTCCTGCTGCCCAGGATGATTCCCGGCGACCCGGTGTCGCGGATGCTGCAACGGTTCCAGGGCCACCTGGACCCGCACGCGGTCTTCGCGCTGCGCGCGCTGTACGGGCAGACCAACGAGGGCCTGTGGAGTCAGTACCTGGACTACTGGAGCCGGCTGCTGCACGGCGACTTCGGTGTCTCGTTCAGCAACTACCCCACGAAGGTCACCACCATCATCGGTCAGGGCCTGCCGTGGACCCTCGGGCTCATCGGCGCCTGCACGATCCTCAGCTTCGTCATCGGCACGGCGCTGGGCACGGTCGCCGGTTGGAAGCGCGGCGGTTGGGTGGACGGGCTCATCCCGGTCACCACGTTCCTCACCTCGGTGCCGTACTTCTGGTTCGGCCTGATCGCGGTCTACCTGTTCGCCGTGGAGCTGCGCTGGTTCCCGCTGGCCGGCGGGTACACGCCCGGGATCGAGCAGGGCTTCAACTTCGCGTTCATCGACAACGTGCTGGAACACGCGATGCTGCCGGCACTGACCATCGTGGTCTCCTCGGTGGGGTACTGGCTGCTGGGCATGCGCAACATGATGGTCACCACGCTGGCCGAGGACTACGTGCTGCTGGCCAAGGCGAAGGGGCTCTCCCGGCGCCGGGTGATGAACACCTACGCCGGCCGCAACGCGGTGCTGCCGTCGCTGGCCGGGTTCGCCTTGTCGATGGGCTTCATCGTCGGCGGCTCGATCATCACCGAGGTCGTCTTCAACTACCCGGGTATCGGCTACACCCTGTTCCAGGCGATCGGCGGTCAGGACTACCCGCTGATGCAGGGCATCTTCTTCATCATCACGGTCGCGGTCCTCGGCGCGAACCTCGTCGCCGACCTCGTGTACGTGCTCCTCGACCCACGGACAAGGCGGGCTGCCTGATGAGTACCGGCACCCTCGAACACGACGCCGCGATGCAGCCGACCGAGGCCGCGGCGGATCCGGCCCGCGCCACCCGGTTCGGCTGGCTGCGCGGAATCCGGTCGGTGAAGGTCATCGTCGGGTTGGTGATCGTGCTGGTGTTCGCACTGGTGGCGATCTTCGGTCCGCTGCTGGTCTCGACCGATCCGTCCGCGGTCAGCAACGACATCCTGCACGCGCCGTCCGCGCACCACCTGCTCGGTACGTCCCACAACGGGCAGGACATCTTCGCGGAGATGATCTACGGCACCCGGGTGTCGATGGTGGTCGGGTTCGTCGCGGCGATCCTCGCGACCATCCTCTCGCTCGTGGTCGGGCTCACCGCGGGCTACCTCGGCGGGGTGTCCGACGAGGTGTTGTCGCTGATCACCAACATCTTCCTGGTGATCCCCGGCCTGCCGCTGGTGGTCATCCTGACCGGTACCATGCCCAACGCCGGCGAACTCGCGATCGTCATCGTGATCGCGGTGACCGCGTGGGCCTGGGGTGCGCGGGTGCTGCGCGCGCAGACCCTCTCGCTGCGCAAGCGGGACTTCGTGGAGGCGGCCCGGGCGTCCGGGGAGAGCACCTTCCGCATCATCTTCCGGGAGATCCTGCCCAACGAGACCGCGATCGTCGCGGCCACCTTCCTGTCCACCGTGATCGGCGCGATCCTCACCCAGGCGTCGCTGGCGTTCCTCGGCCTGACCAGTGTCACCGACTGGTCGTGGGGCGTGATCCTGTACTGGGCCCAGACCCAGAACGCGATGAGCTACGGGGCCTGGTGGTGGTTCGTCCCGCCGGGGCTCAGCATCGCCCTGATCGGCACCGGCCTGTCGTTGATGAATTTCGGGATCGACGAGTTCATCAACCCCCGGCTGCGCTCCGCGGGGATCGCGACGAAGCGCGCCAGGAAGCGCGCGGCCGGAACCCGGTCGCGCACCGGCCGCCCGGCGCGGCCGGTCGCGGAGCCGGCCGCGGCCGGCGACGGCGCGGCCGCGCGGGGCGACGTCGTCTTGGAGATCAAAGACCTGCGCGTCGACTACCTGTCCGGAGACTCGACGGTACGCGCGGTGGACGGCGTGTCCCTCTCGCTGCGCCGGGGCACCGTGCTGGGCATCGCCGGCGAGTCCGGGTCGGGCAAGTCGACGCTGGCCTACGCCATCACCCGGTTGCACGAGTCCGCGGCCGAGATCCCGACCGGCCAGATCCTCTACACCGCCGCCGACGGCAAGCGCACCGACATCCTGCGGATGTCCGACCGGGAGCTGACCGACTTCCGGTGGGAGGAGTTGGCCATCGTCTTCCAGTCGGCGATGAACGCGCTGAACCCGATCCTCAAGATCGGTGTGCAGATCGAGGACGCGATCGCGGCACACCGCCCGTCGATGAGCGAGCGGCAGCGCCGGGAGAGGGTAGCCGAGTTACTGACCATGGTCGGCATCTCCACCGACCGGACCACCGCCTACCCGCACGAGCTGTCCGGTGGCATGCGCCAGCGCGTGATGATCGCCATCGCGCTGGCACTGAACCCGGAGATCATCGTGATGGACGAGCCGACCACCGCGCTCGACGTGGTGATCCAGCGCCAGATCATCGATCAGATCATGGAGCTGAAGGACCGGCTGGGCTTCTCGGTCATCTTCATCACCCACGACCTGTCGATGCTCATCGAGCTGGCCGACGAGATCGCCATCATGTACGCCGGCCGGATCGTGGAGCAGGCCAGCGCGCAGGACTTCTACCGCGCGCCGAGCCACCCGTACAGCCGCGGGCTGATCGGGTCGTTCCCCACCCTGTCCGGCTCCAAGCGCGAGCTGACCGGCATCGTCGGATCGCCGCCCGACCTGCGCGCGCTGCCCACCGGCTGCTCGTTCAGCCCGCGTTGCCCGTCGGTGACCGACGAGTGCCGGGTCCGCGAGCCGTTGCTGCTGCCGCTGCCCCGGGTCGGCGAGCCAACCACGCCCGCAGTGGACGCGACATCGCCCGGTACCCGCGTGGCGTGCCTGCTCTACCAGAACTCCGAACCGGTGGCCGCGGCCGAGGCAGACAGGAGCTGAATCGTGTCCACAGTAGACAGTACGGCCGAGGTCACCCCGGCACCCGCCACGCGGCGCGCCGAACCGGTCCTGGAGATGGTCGGCGTCACCAAACACTTCGCGGTGCGGCGCCGGCTGCGTGACCGCCGGCGCCGGGTGGTGCACGCCGTCGAGAACGTCGACCTGGCGCTGTACGCCGGTCAGGTCACCGCGGTCATCGGCGAGTCCGGCTCCGGCAAGTCCACCGTGGCCCGGCTGCTCGCCCAGCTGTACCAGCCGACGTCGGGGGAGATCCGGCTGCGCGGCAAGGCGGTCCGGGCACCCGGCGGCCGGCGGCTGCGCGCGTACGTCGGGCAGGTGCAGCTGATCCTGCAGGACCCGTTCGGGTCATTCAACCCGGTGCACACCATCGCATACCACCTCGGTCGGGTGCTGCGCATCCACCGCCCCGGCCAGTCCTCGGCGCAGGTGGAGCAGGCGATGGCCGACCTGCTCGCCGAGGTACGGCTGACCCCGGCCGCGCAGTTCACCGCGAAGTACCCGCACGAGCTGTCCGGCGGGCAGCGGCAGCGCATCTCGATCGCCCGCGCGCTGGCGGCCGACCCGGCCGTACTGCTGGCCGACGAGCCGGTCTCCATGCTCGACGTGTCCATCCGGCTGGGCGTGCTCAACCTGCTCGCCCGGCTGGTGGCCGAACGGAACCTGGCGCTGCTCTACATCACCCACGACATCGCCTCCGCCCGGTACTTCGCCGACACGGCCACCGTCATGTACGCCGGCCAGCTCGTTGAGGGCGGCCCGGCGGAGACGGTCACCCAACGGGCGGCGCACCCGTACACCCAGCTGCTCATCGCGTCCGCACCCGATCCGGACCGCGACGCCGCCGCGCCCCGGCCGGCGGACAAGGCGTCCCCACCCAGCCTCATCGATCCGCCGGCCGGCTGCCGGTTCCATCCCCGCTGCCCGTTCGCCATGCCGAAGTGCTCGGCCGAGGCGCCGCCCCGGTTCGACCTCGGCGACGGGCACTGGGCCCGGTGCTGGCTGCACGAACAGGCCCAGCCGCAACAGGCCCAGCCGCAACAGGCCCACCCCTAACGGGCCCAGCCGCGACAGGCCCCCGCAAAAGGATCCGGCCGCACCGGCCGCCAGCCAGAACCCGTGACCCCACCCAGCGAACCCGATGCACCCCACCCCACCCTCCACGGAAGGAATGCGCAGATGCGATTCATGAGAGCGCGGCTGCTCGCGCTGGCCGGCGTGGCCACGCTGGCGACGACGCTGTGCGCCGCCTGCACCGGCAGCGTGTCGGCGTCCAACAACGGCGCGCCCATCCTCAACCTGGCGCACACCGGAGACGCCGTCCAGCGCGTCTTCAACCCGTACCTTCCGATCAACGCCTACTCCGTCGGCTCGAAGTTCGAGATCTACGAGCCGCTGGTGCAGGTCAGCAAGATCAGCGCGGAGTCCTACAAACCCTGGCTCGCCGAGTCGTGGAGCTGGTCGTCGGACAGCAAGACCCTGACCCTGCAACTGCGCAAGGGCGTCAAGTGGACCGACGGCCAGGCGTTCACCAGCGCCGACGTGGTCTTCAGCTACAACCTCGTCAAGAAGTTCCCGGCGCTGAACCTCAACGGCATCGAGTTCAGCTCGATCCAGGCGCAGGGCGACAACACCGTGGTGATGACGTTCGACAAGAACGCCCGGCCGAACTTCGACACCATCGTGCAGCTGGAGATCGTGCCGGAGCATGTCTGGTCCAAGGTGTCCGACCCGACCACCTACCAGGACCCGAGCCCGGTCGGCACCGGCCCGTTCACGCTGGACGCCAAGAGCTTCACTCCGCAGGGGTACACGCTGCTGAAGAACGCGAAGTACTGGCAGGCGGGCAAGCCGGCCATCGGCGGGCTGCGGTTCGTCACGTACAAGGACAACACCGCGGTGGCCGCCGCGCTGGTGCAGGGTGACGTCGACTGGTCCAGCGCGTACATCGCCAACATCGACCAGACGTTCACCGCGAAGGGCAAGCAGTTCCAGCACTTCTGGCCGGTCATCGGCGCGGACGGGCTGATCACCAACGACGCGGCCGCGCCGTTCAACGACCTGCAGGTGCGTAAGGCGGTCAGCGACGGCATCAACCGCTCGCAGGTCGCCGCGTCGGCCAACCGCCCGCCGGCCACGAACCCGATCGGGCTCCCGCTGCCGCTGTTCAACGACTCGATCGCGCCGCAGTACAAGGACTCGAAGTACACCTACGACGTCAACGCGGCCAAGCAGATCCTGCAGGCCGACGGCTACACGATGGGTGCGGACGGGTACTTCGCCAAGGGCGGCAAGCAGCTGGCGTTCAGCATCACCATCCCGTCGGCGTACACCGAGCAGGTCGGCGCGGCACAGGTCATTCAGGCCAACCTCAAGCAGGCGGGCATCAAGGTGACCGTGAACGGGGTGTCGGTCGACGCCATCAACGCGTTGACCCAGAAGGGCAACTACCAGGCCACCATCGGGTACCCGATCGCCGAGTTCCAGACCGCCTACGGCCTGTACGACGCGTGGATGAACCCGAAGTACTCGGTGCCGATCGGGCAGCCGATCGTGACCGACGAGAACATCGAGCGCTGGGAGGACCCGCAGACGTCGCAGTACTTCGCCGACTACATCGCGGCCACCACCGACGATCAGCGCAAAGCCGCCATCGCCGGGCTGGAGGGCCGGTTCGTCGACGGGATCCCGTGGATCGTGCTGAGCTACTACCAGGGCTACGGCGACTGGAACAGCACCAAGGTGACCGGCTTCCCGACCGACTCCAACCCGTACTGGACGGCCGAGCCGAACGAGGTCGTCGCGCTGAACCTGAAGCCGACGGGCAAGTAGGCCGCCGGGCCTGGGAAACGGCACTGTCACGTGCCGCCGTCGCGACCCGGCCGGGTCGCGACGGCGGCACCCCCCGATCTTCGAGTAGGGCATCATCGTGAACAACGCAGCGGCCAAGCGGGCCCTGGCGATCGTCAACGGCGACGACATCCACCACGATCTGATCAGCGCGGTCTCGGTGTTCCAGACACTCGGGACCGAGGCCGGGTTCGTCACCGGGCGCGGGGCCGGCATGCAGCGCTTCGTCAACCCGACGCCGGTCACCGCCGACGCCGACGTCTACCTCCTCTACACCTCCGGCGGGCAGTTCTCCACCGCCCAGCAGAGCGCGCTTTCCGACCTGGTGGCCGCGGGCAAGGGAGTGGTGGCCGTCCACGCCACCAACGTGCTGGCAACGGTCGGGGACCGGCTGGACCCCGCCGACCGGCCGATGTACGAACTGCTGGGCAACCGGTACCTGTCGCACGGCCCCGGCCACCACGAGGGACAGTTCCGGGTACGCATGACCGGCGCCCACCCGGTGACCGACGGCGTCAGCGACTTCGAGCTGTTCGACGAGTACTACGAGTTCGAGTTCGCCGACGACAACGTGACCGTCCTCGCCGAGCGCGAGCGCGACGACGGTCGGGTCATCCCGGTGCTGTACGCGCGCCAGGTCGGCGCGGGCCGGGTGTGCTACCTCGCGCTCGGCCACGACATGCGGGCCTGGGGCCAGCCGCCGTTCCGTCGCATCGTCCGCCAGGCCGTCGCCTGGGCCGGCAAGTCCGAACAGAAGTGAGGGAGAACCCCATGCCGCCTGGCATCGCAGCCCAGCTGTGGACGTTCCACGACCTGGCCGCCAAGGACCTCGAGGGCGTGCTGACCCGGATCAGCGAACTCGGGTACCTGGCGGTCGAACCGCTCGGCCTGCACGGCCGCGAGCCGGCGAAGGTGCGCGCGCTGCTCGACTCGCTGGGAATGACTCTGTCCAGCGCGCACGCGCCGTTCCCGGCCGGCCCGGACGCCACCCGGATCCTCGACGAGAACGCGGAACTGGGTGCGACGACCCTGGTGTGGAGCCTGGAACGCGAGGAGTTCGACAGCCCCGAGGCGATCGCCCGTGGCGTCGAGCGGATCAACGAGGGCGCCGAGCGGGCCGCCGCGTACGGCATGACCATCGGGTACCACAACCACTTCGCCGAGTTCGCCAACGTCTTTGGCGACTGGTCCGGGTCGCCGCGCGGCGCCAGACGCGCCGAGCCGGACTGGTCGAACGGACAGTCGGCGTACGACATCCTGCTCGACCTGCTCGACCCGCGGGTGGTCATCGAGCTGGACATGTACTGGGCACAGCTCGGCGGAGCCGACCCGGCGCAGGTCATCCGCGGCCTGGGAGACCGGGTGCGGTTCCTGCACGTGAAGGACGGGCCGGCGCAGACCAACGAGGACTACATGGTCCCGGTCGGCCAGGGCTCGGTGGACATCCCCGCCGCGCTGCGCGCGAGCGAGTCCGTGCGGTGGCACATCGTCGAGCTGGACCGGTCCCGGATGGACATGTTCACCGCGCTCCAGCAGAGCTACCAGTACCTGGTCGGAAACGGCCTGTCGCGGGGCCGGATCCCGGCCGGATCGGAGCGCTGAGATGGCCCTGAGAGTCGCGTTCCTGGGCGGAGCCGGGATGATCGGTTCGGCGTGCGCCGCCGAGGCGGTACGCGCGGGTGTGGACCTGACCGTGGTCACCCGTACCGACGGCGGCAGGTGGCCGGTGCCGGACGGTGCCCGGCACGTGCACGCCGACGTCCGCGATCCGGCCGCGCTGCGTATCGCGCTGGGCGCCACCGGGTACGACGCGGTGGTCAACTGGGTCGGGTTCACCCCGGCTCAGCTGGCCCCGGACGTCGACATGTTCGCGGGCCGGGTCGGCCAGTACGTGTTCATCAGCACCGCTTCGGTGTTCAGCCGGCCGGTACCGCAGCTGCCGGTGACCGAGTCCAGCCCCCGGCGCAACAACGCCTGGCCGTACCCGAAGGACAAGCTGGACTGCGAGACGCTGCTGGAGGCGGCGTACCGGGAGCGGGACTTCCCGGTCACCATCGTGCGCCCGGCGCACGTCTACGACCGTACGGTGGTGCCGGTCCTCGCCGGTTGGACGGCGATCGACCGGATGCGCCGGGGCCGCCCCGCGGTGGTACACGGCGACGGCTCCTCGCTGTGGAACCTGACGCACAGCGAGGACTTCGCCCGAGCGTTCGTGCCGCTGCTGGGCAACCTCCACGCGGTGGGGGAGAGCGTCAACGTCACCAGCGGGGAGATCCTCACCTGGGATCAGATCCACCAGGCGCTCGCCGCAGCGGCGGGCGTGCCGGCGCTGCTGGCCCACCGGTCCAGCGAGTCCATCGAGACCGAGGTGCCGAACTGGGGACCGGTCCTGCGGCACGACTTCGGGCACTCGCTGTTCTTCGACAGTACGAAGCTTCAGCGGCTGGTACCGGGATTCGCCGCGCGGGTGCCGTTCTCGGCCGGTGCGAGACAGATCGTCGAGTGGTACGACGCCGACCCGGCCCGCAAGCGCGTCGACGCGAACCTGGATGCCGCATTTGATCGACTGGCCGTTTGATCGACTGGTCGACTGATTGCGGCCAGTCGGATCGGTTGAGTGAGCGGGGACGGCACAATGAGTACCATTGACCGTCGCCAGAGCAGGTGGGAGCCGTGCCGAAATGAGTGTCGACGACGACACAATGACGTCGATCAGGCCCGATTACCCTGATCCGCTGTGGATTCAGGCGGCCAACCTGGTCAAGGAGGAGATCGCCAGGGGCAACCTCCGCCCGGGCATGCGGCTGCCGCCGGAGCGGGAACTGTGTCTCCAGCTCAATATCAGCCGGGTGACCCTGCGCAAGGCACTGGGCGAACTGGTCCGCGAGGGCATGGTCAATTCCTCGCACGGTCGCGGCTGGTACGTCAACGGCACGCCGCCGCGCAAGGAATGGCCCAACAGCCTCGAGTCATTCACCGAGACCGCCAGCAGAATGGGGCTGGTCGCCAGTTCCCGGGTGCTGCGCGCGGAAACGGTCGCGGCCACCCTCGACGAGGCCGAGGAGTTGTCGATCGCGCCCGGTACGCCGATGTTTCACCTGGAGCGGGTACGGCTGCTGTCCGGGGTACCGATCGCGGTCGACCTCACCCGGATCCCCCTGTCGCTGGCCCCCGACCTGCCGAAGGCGGACTTTGCCACGGCATCGTTCTACGACCGGGTGTCGGCGGCCGGTGTCGAGCTGCGCCGGGCCGACTCGACCATCGAGGCGCGGCCCGCCGACGGGGAGCTGGCCCGGCACCTCGACCTCGCGGTGGGCAAGCCGGTGCTGGTGATGCGCCAGTTGGTGGTCGACGACACCGACCGGCCGCTGTTCGCGTCGACCATCACGTACAACGGCGAGCGGTACCGGCTGCGGACTTTCTTCGCCCGCTCGGCCGCGCCGTCCCGCCCGCGCCAGGCGGCCGCGGACTGACCCGGCCGACACGTGACGCCCGGCGTTCCCGGACCGGTCCGGTCCGGGAACGCCGGAGTGCCGTCGGCGGGTCCGGTCACGCCGGGGTGCCGGCTTCCGGAGCGACCTTCGTGTCGCTGTTGTGGAACACGAACTCCTCGATCGTGATGCCGCGCCGGTCGGCCGCCTCGCCGGCCAACGCCTGCATCACCAGCGCCTCCAGGATGGCCCTCGGCGCGACCGGGACGCGGGGCAGCCGGACGACGCCGACCCCGGGCCGGTCGGGCACGCGCTGCGCACCGGTGACCAGGATGACCGGATGTCCGGCCCCGGCGAGAGTATCGGCCAGGTCCAGCTCACGCTCGTCGCCGAGCAGCACGTGCACGCCGCCGCCGGCCGACTCCATGGCACCGTGCAGGTACTGCCGGGTACTCATCGGGGTGGCCGGCACCCGCGCCACCTCGCGCAGCAGCAGCGCGCCGCACTCCGCCGAGCCCAGCGACGGGCCGGCGCCGACGAAGTCGGCGTAGCCCGCACCGACCAGTGCCGCCGCCATCTCCGGGAGCTGCTCGTCGAGCCGCCGCTCCAGGGCACGGAAGTGCGCCGGCAGCTCGTCCCACGCCGGATCCACCGCGCCGCCGTCCCAGGCGTCGGCGATCAGTCCCAGCGCGGCCACCGTGGCGGTGAACCCGATGGTGGAGGCGTAGCTGTCCGCGATGTTGCCGAGCCCGACGACGTCCTGCAGCACCGCGGTCATCGGGGACGGGTCGTTGTTGACCACCGCGTACCGCGGCCGGCCGGCCGCCCCGGCGAGCACCGCCAGGGTCTCCGGGCTGCGGCCGCTCTGCGAGATGCCGATGATCGGGTGCGCGCTGTCCGGGAACGGCACCGGGTAGTCGCCGGAAGCCAGCCGCCAGGAGTGGATGCCCCTGCCGCGCAGCGCCCAGACCGGTGCGCACGCCGCGGCGAAGCTGTTGCCGATGCCGACGAAGATCGGCCCCGGCCCGGTGAACTCGCCGGCGGCCTGGCGCGCGGACACCTGGGCGCGTACCGACGCGATGACCCGTTCCAGGGTGTCCGCCTGGCTGTGCCGGGCGCTGGCGTACGTGATGTACCCGCGCACGACCGCGCCCGTCGACTCGGCGGTCCCCGCCCCCCGGGGTGCCGTGGCGCTCACAGCGTGCGCTCGCGGGTGTCCCAGCCGGCCGGCAGCGCGGGGGTCGGCTCGAAGCTGCTGTCCACCTTCACCGGAGTGCCGGCCGCGATCGACTCCTCGACCGCGAGCATCACGTCCAGCACGTGGTAGGCCAGCGCCCCGCTGGCCCGCGGAGTCTGCCCGGACCGCAGCGCGCGGGCCATCTCCAGCGCGCCGACACCGAACCCGCGCGGCTCGCCGTCCGGGTCGACCCGCTCCCAGACCTGGTCCGCCGAACCGGCCGGCATGATCTCGCTGGCGCCGTCGAAGCTGTCCACCGGTACCTTCAGCGTCCCCTCGGATCCGGTGATCTCGAAGGTCTGCCGGCGCAGCGGCGAGTCGAAGCTGAGCAGGGTGGTGCCGACCACTCCGGACTCGAAGCGGATCAGCACGCTGACGTGGGTGTGAACCTCGACCGGGAACGTGGTGCCGGCGTCCGGCCCGGAGCCGACCGTGCGCACCGCCCGGGCCCGGTGCCCGGACGCCTGCACTCCCTCGACCGGTCCGAGCAGGTGCACCATGGTGGCGACGTGGTACGGGCCGATGTCGAACAGCGGCCCGGCGCCGCGGGCGAACAGGAACTGCGGGCGCGGGTGCCAGGCGTCCGGCCCGGGTCCCTGCATGATGGTCAGCACCGTCTGCGGGGTGCCGATCCGGCCCGCCTCGAGCAGCCGGCGGGAGGTCTGGATCCCGTCGCCGAGGACGGTGTCCGGCGCGTTGCCGACCAGTACGCCCCGTTCGCGGGCCGCGTCCAGCAACCGGCGGGCCGAGGCCCGGTCCATCGTGATGGGCTTCTCGCCCCACACGTGCTTGCCCGCCCGCACGACGGCCATCGCCACCTCGGCGTGCGCCCGGGGGATGGTCAGGTTCAGCACCAGCTCGATGTCCGGCCGGGCGAGCAGTTCGTCGACCGTACCGGCGGAGGGGACGCCGTACGTGGTCGCCTGCTCGCGGGCGCGGGCGGTGTCCAGGTCCGCGACCGCGACGACCTCGACGTCCGGGTACCCGACGAGGTTGCGCAGGTACTGGTCGGAGATGTTGCCGGCGCCGATGACGCCGACCTTCACCGGGCCCGTCATGCGACCAGCACCCCGCGGAAGTACTCGTAGTTCTCCCGCAGCGCGTCGAAGATGGGCCGCTCGGTGACCACCTCGACGACGCACATCTCGACGTTGTCCGCGCTGCCCCGGATGATCTCCGGCAGGTGCAGGGTTCCGTCCCCGCCGAGCAGCGGGGGCTTCGTCGGGTCGGGTACCGGCGAGTACGCCACGTGCAGGTACCGCACCCGCTTGCCGAGCCGGGGCAGCAGGTCCAGCGGGTCGGTGCCGCCCACGCTCGCCCAGAAGCAGTCCACCTGCAGGATGACGTCGTCGTCCAGCAGGTCGACCAGCAGCTCGTAGCCGGGCCGCCCGTCGACCCGGTGGTCGAACTCGAACTCGTGGTTGTGGTAGCCGATCCGGATGCCGTGGTCGGCAGCCACCCGCGCGGCGGCGTTGATGCCGGCGGCCAGCTCCTCGATGCCGGCCCGGTCGTCGTAGTACCGGGCGGCCTCGACCCACGGCACGATGAGGGTACCGATGCCGAGCTGCCCGGCCGCCTCGATCATGCGGTCGCGGTTGTCGGTGAGCACGTTCGCGTGGGCCGAGGCGGCCCGAAGTCCGCTGTCGTCCATGGCCCGCCGCAGGGCCGGGGTGTCGCCGATGATGTCGTACGGCTCGATGTGGCTGTACCCGATCTGCGCGAGCTGCTTGCACGTCTCGCCGAGTTCCGGTCCGAGATGGTCGCGCACGCTGAACAGCTGGACAGCGATATTGACATCGCCTGGCATGGATGCCCCCTTGCGGATCGGGTGGTGGGTGAGCGTCGCCGTCAGGTCGTGCCGCGGGATACGCAGACCACATCGGCGACAGGCATAGACCGCACGCTACCAAAGGAGTCCAAAACACGTCCACTGGCAGACCCTGTCTGGTTTTCGCGCGACCTCGCCAGGCTCGCGACGAGTGCCGCTGCCGGCGACGGATGCCCATGGAGTAAGAGGTTTCCGGGTCGCCGAGGGCAACGCGCCCGCGGATCGCGCGGGTTCCCTTGCGGGTCTCATGTGGTATTTTGTGGTTCGCCTGGGGTGATCCGCGGCGCGATTCGCGGACGCCATCGACGAGCATGGAGGTTGAACGGTGATCGGCGTCGGTCTGTTGGGTTCGGGCTTCATCGGTGACACCTACGCCGACGCGTTGCAGGACGTGCGCGACGCGCGGATCGTGGCCAACTACTCGCGCGACGCGGCCCGGGCCGCCGAGCTGGCGCAGAAGTGGGGCCCGATCGACCGCCAGTACACGGACCTGGCGAAGCTGTGCGCCGACCCGGAGGTGGACCTCGTCGTCATCGGGCTGCCGAACGAGGTGCACGCCGAGGCGGTGAGCATCGCGGCCGCCGCGGGCAAGGGCATCGTGTGCACCAAGCCGCTGGCGCGCAACGGCGCGGAGGCGGCCGAGATCCTGGACACTGTCCGGCGCGCGGGCGTCTGGCACGGGTACGCGGAAAGCTCGGTCTTCTCGCCGAACATCGCGAAGGCGCACCAGATGGTGGCGGCCGGCGCGATCGGCAAGGTGCTGACGATGCGGGCCCGCGAGGCGCACTCCGGCCCGCACGCGCCGCACTTCTGGGACGCGCAGACCGCGGGCGGCGGTGCGCTGCTGGACATGGGCTGCCACACCATCGAGTCCGCGCGGCACTTCTTCGGCAAGGACAACCCGATCACCGAGGTGTTCGCCTGGGGCGCCACGCTCGCCCACGCGGACAAGACGACCGGCGAGGACACCGCGATCGCGCTGCTGAAGTTCGCCGGCGGTCAGCTGGCCACGGTGGAGTCGTCCTGGATCGAGAAGGGCGGCATGCAACTGCGCCACGAACTCGTGGGCAGCGCCGGCCGCCTCGTCACGGACACCTCCTCCACCCCGGTCTGGGGCTTCATCGAGAACCCGGCCGGATACCTGGTGGAGAAGGCCGACGCGGACACCGGCTGGGTGTACCCGGTGCCGGAGGAGGCGCGTGCCTACGGCTTCTCCCAGGAGATGCGCCACTTCGTCGACTGCTTCGCCAAGGGCGTCGCGCCGATGGAGACGTTCGAGGACGGGCACATCGTCAACTGCGTCCTGGACGCCTGCTACCGCTCGATGACCTCCGGGGTCTGGGAGCCGGTACTGCTGTCCGCCGACGGAAAGCGATGACGGTCCGTACCGGTCCGCCGCCGGCGCCACTGGCCTCGGAGTACCCGGAGCCGCTGTGGCGCCAGGCGGTCGACGCGATCATGCGGGACGTCGCCGACGGGGTGCTGCGGCCCGGCATGCGCCTGCCCCCGGAACGGGAACTGTGCCAGCGCCTGCGGATCAGCCGGGTGACGCTGCGCAAGGCGCTGGGGCGGCTCGTCGACGACGGCGTGGTGACGTCGTCGCACGGTCGCGGCTGGTACATCGCCGGCACCGGCCAGCGGCGCGGCGACTGGCCCAACAGCCTGGAGTCGTTCACCGAGACGGCGCAGCGCATGGGGCTCACGGCGACCTCCGAGGTGACCCGGCAGGAGACCGTACCAGCGAGTCTCGACGAGGCGGAGAAGCTGTCCATCGCCCCGGGTACGCCGGTGTTCCAGCTGCGCCGGGTGCGGCTGCTGGACGGGGTGCCGACCGCGGTGGACTCGTCGACCGTACCGACGGTCTTCGCCCCCGGCTTCGACCGGATCGACTTCACCACCGGCTCGCTGTACCGCCAGCTCACCGACGCCGGTGTGGACATCTCGCGGGCCGAGTGCACGATCGAGGCGATGCCGGCCGGGCGCGAGCTGGCCGACCGGCTCGGGCTGGCGGTGGGGGAACCGGTGCTGGTCATGCAGCAGACCGTGCTCGACGCGTCCGACCGACCGGTGTTCACGTCGGCCATCACGTACCACGGCGGCCGGTACCGGCTGCGGACCTTCTTCGCGCGCTGAGCCTGCGGTCTATGGGCTCTGGCCCCGGCCGGTCGGCGGCCGGGGCCACCGCGCGTCAGTACGGGTAGTGCGCCGGCACCGAGGAGACGGTGAGCCACCGCCGCTCGGTGAACTCCTCGAGGTTCGCGTCGCCGCCCGAGCGCCCGCCCAGCCCGGACTGCCCGACGCCGCCGAACGGCGCCAGTGCCTCGTCCTGCGGGGTCGCGTCGTTGACGTGCACCATCGCGGAATTGAGCCGCCGGGCCACCGTCGTCGCCCGGTGCACGTCCGCACCCAGTACGGAGGAGACCAGACCGTACCGGGTGTCGTTGGCCAGAGCGACCGCCTCCTCGGTACCGTCCACCGCGACGATCGCGACGATCGGCGCGAAGATTTCCTCGGTCCACAGCGCGGAGGCCGGGTCGACGTCCACGACCACGGTGGGGCGGAAGAACGGACCCTCGACGGTACCGCCGGTGAGCACCCGGGCGCCCCCAGCCACCGCGTCGTCGAGCAGTCGCTTGCCCCGGGCCAACTGCGCGTCGTTGATGACCGGGCCCAACCCGACCGGTTCGGTTGCCGGGTCGCCCAGGGTGATGGCGGCGGCGCGCGCCACGATGCCGGCCGTGTACTCGTCCACCACCGCGCGGTCGACGATGTGCCGCCCGGCGCTGATGCAGGTCTGCCCCTGGTAGTGGAAGCTCGACCAGGCGCCGATCATCGTGGCCTGCTCGATGTCGGCGTCGTCGAGGACGACCAGGGCATTGTTGCCGCCCAGCTCCAGCGAGACCTTCTTGAGCAGGCCGCCGGCGGTCTGCGCGATCTGCCGGCCGACCGCCGTCGAACCGGTGAAGTGAACCATCTGGATGTCCGGGTGCTCGACCAGGCGGCGGCCGACGTCCTCGCCGCCGGGCAGCACCTGGAAGATGCCGGCCGGCGCGCCGGCCTCCACGAACAGCCGCGCGATGGCCAGCCCGCCCGACAGCGGCGTCTCCGGCGACGGCTTGAGCAGCACCACGTTGCCCAGCGCGAGAGCCGGTGCGATGACCCGCATGCCCAGTACCAGCGGGAAGTTCCACGGAGTGATGACCCCGACCAGGCCCACCGGCAACCGTTCCGAGATGGAAGTGCGGCCCGCGTGCCCGGTCTGCAGCACCTCGCCGGACGGGCGGGAGGCCAGCGCCGCGGCCTCGGTCAGCTCGCTGATCGCCGCGCCGATCTCGTAGTCGGCCTTGCCCGGGATGGAACCGGTCTCCCGCACGATCAGCTCGCGCATCGCGCCGTCGCGCTCCAGCGCCGCGGCGACCCGACGCAGTACCGCCGCGCGTTCGGCGTACCCGAGGGCCGCCCAGTCCCGCTGGGCCGGTACGGCGCGGGTCACCGCCGCGTCCACGTCGCTCGCGTCGGCCCGGCCGGCCTCGGCGAAGACCTCACCGGTCGACTTGTCCCGTACCGGAAGCACGCCGCCGCCGGCCGGCGGCTGGAACGTCCCGGCGGTGTAGATGGCTCTGCTCCACGGTTGGTCCTGCTGGCTCATGACCTGGCTCCCATGCAGATCGGCGCCTCGGATCCCGCCGGGCGCGCGGCAGCCGCGCCGGCGCGCGGGTACGGCGGCCGGTGCGGGCACCCTCGATCGGTCGGGCGAGGCATGGTTCGGCGCCGGCAGGCAGCCGGCGAGGCGGGGTGGTGTTCCGGAGCGGTGTTCCGGGGCGTGCAGGGTTCGACCCGTCCGGCTCGGCGCGTCTGGCGCCGCGCAGCGGCCCGGACCAGTCGGGCATCGCCTTGAGGCCGTCGAACATTCGTAAGGTTAACGAACTCTCGATCGCCCGGGCAAGGTCCGCCAGCGGAAACGGATCCGCGTCCGGGGAATCGTCCCGCCGCCGCGTAGGGACCGACCGGTCTGGCTCGGCGCGTCTGGAGCGGGGCTTCTGACACCACGCGGGCTACCGAGACCGCTCGTGACCTGCGGGTGCGATGCGGATCACGCCCGCAGGGTTTGGCGCTGCCCCCACCCGCGCGGATTGTTGTATGAGGCAAGTAGTTGGTGAGTACAAGCAAGTGGGGGAGAACGTCCGGTGGCCGACCGTGCGCAAGTCATCGCAGAACCGGGCTCGGCCGCGTCGCCGCCGGGTGCGCCGCCGAACCGGACACACGTCACCGACGACGCCGGTGTGGCCATTGTGGCCGATTCGGTGGTAGACCTCCTGCGGACGGTCCGCCGGGCCAAGGCCCAGCTGCTGGCCGCGACCGGCAACGAGGTCGAGTCGGTGACGCAGATTCTGCTGCGTACCGTGGCCGCGGAGGGCCCCATGCGGGCCAGCGCGCTAGCCGCCAGCGTGCATTCGGACCTGTCGACGGTCAGCCGCCAGACGACCGCGCTGGTGGCCGACGGCCTGCTGGAGCGCCGCGCCGACCCGGTCGACGGGCGCGCCAGCCTCCTGGCGGTCACCGAGGCGGGCCAGGCGGTCATCGCCGAGCACGCGCAGGCCAGGGCGGCGTTCTTCGCTCAGGTGCTGGCCGGCTGGGACCCGCGGGAACTGGGCGAGTTCGCCCGCCTGCTGCAGAGATTCACCACCGCCTACGACCAGACCCACACCGCTTGGATGGGCGGGCCTGCCCCGCGCCATTCGCCCCGCAGCACCGATCCGGAAGGCACCACTGTATGACGACCGTCGCACACCACCCGACCGGCACACACTCCGACGGTGCGCTCACGCACCGCCAGATCCTGACAATCCTGTCCGGCCTGGTGATGGGCATGTTCCTCGCCGCCCTGGATCAGACGATCGTGTCCACCGCGATCAAGACGATCGGCAACGACCTGCACGACCTGTCGGCTCAGGCTTGGGTGACGACCGCGTTCCTGATCACCTCGACGATCGCCGCGCCGCTGTTCGGCAAGCTGTCGGACATCTACGGCCGCAAGCGGCTGTTCATGGTCGCCATCGTCATCTTCGTGGCCGGCTCCGCGCTGTGCGGCCTGGCCAACTCGATGTACGAACTGGCGGGCTTCCGCGCATTCCAGGGCATCGGCGCCGGCGGCATCATGCCGTTGGCACTCGCGATCATCGGCGACATCATCCCGCCCCGCCAGCGCGCCCGCTACCAGGGCTACATGATGGCCGTGTTCGCCAGCGCCTCGGTGCTCGGCCCGGTCCTGGGCGGCCTGTTCTCGGGTACGGACAGCTTCCTCGGCGCGGCTGGGTGGCGGTGGATCTTCTACATCAACGTTCCGATCGCCGCGGTCGCTCTCGTCGTGATCGCCCGGGTGCTGCGCATCGACCACGTACGCCGTGAGCGTCGCGTCGACTGGTACGGCTCGGCCACCCTGGCCATCGGCCTGGTACCGCTGCTGCTCATCGCCGAGCAGGGCGAGGCATGGGGCTGGGCGTCGGCCCGGGCGTTCGCCTGCTATCTGGTCGGCGCCGCCGGGCTGGTCGCGTTCATCTGGATCCAGCGGCGGATGGGCGACGACGCGCTGCTGCCGCTGCGGCTGTTCCGCAGCAGCACCTTCTCCGTGGCCTCGGCCCAGGTCGCTGTCATCGGTATGGCCATGTTCGGTGGGCTCTCGGTGATCCCGCTGTACCTGCAGATCGTCAAGGGCGCTTCGCCGACCAAGTCCGGTCTGCTGGTGCTGCCGCTGGTCGCCGGCATGATGACCGCCTCGCTGGGGGCTGGCCGCCTGATCGCCCGTACCGGCCGGTACAAGATCTTCCCGGTGGTCGGTTCGGTTCTCATGCTCATCGGTATGGCCCTGATGACCCGGGTGGGTGCCGACACGGTTCTGTGGCAGACGGACATCTACATGGTCGTCTTCGGGGTCGGTCTCGGCCTGAACATGCAGAGCCTCGTGCTGGCCATGCAGAACTCGGTACCGGCGAAGGACATGGGCGTCGCCTCGGCGGCCTCCACGTTCTTCCGGTCGGTCGGCGGCACGCTCGGTACCGCGATTTTCCTGTCCATCCTGTTCTCGGCGGCCGGTACCAGGATCGGTCAGAACTACACCACCGCGGCGCACGATCCCGCCTTCCGGGCCGCCGCCGCGGCGCACCCCGACCAGGTCGCGTCCCTGCAGCAGCACCTCAGCGGCGGACTGAACGACACCTCGTTCCTGACCGGACTGGCCAAGCCTCTGAGCCACCCGTTCTTCGCGGGCTTCTCCGCCGCCGGCGACGTGGTGTTCGGCGTGGTGGCGCTGCTGCTGATCGCCGCGGTCATCCTGTCGGCCAGCCTCAAGGAGGTTCCGCTGCGGATGATGTCCGGCAACCAGGCGCGTGCCCAGGCTGAGGCCGCCGTCGGGGAGGCGGAGCAGACCCAGCGTCCGGTCGACGCCGCCGCGCTGCACGGGTAACGCCGGACCGCGATGCCACGGACGGCGATGCCCCGGTGATGCCCGCGCTGTCGGGTACCACCGGGGCGTCGCGGTGTTCCCGGAGCACGGCGCGATCCCTCGCTCGCGCGGTCTAATCCGTGCGGGTGGGTTTGGTGCCCACGGCGGCGGCGATCGCCTGGTCGTCGCCTTCGCCGGCCAGGGCGTCGGCGAAGAAGTCGTGCTCGCCCGCCAACTGCCGGTGGTAATAGGCGCGGATGCGCTGGATGCGCTTGAGGTGCAGCGAGTTCTCCCTCAGGTTCTGCACCAGCCGACCGAAGGTGAACAGGCCCGTGATCACCAGGGTCGGCAGCACCGAGCCGAGGTACGGCTTGATCAGATCGGCGCCGCGTGAGACGAAGCCCAGCCCGATCAGCGCGGCGGACAGCAGCGTCAGGAACACCGTCGCCCGCCCGACGGATTCCGTGACCGTGGCGCTGCGGGCGGTCTCGAGTGCGAAGTGCTCGGTCGTCAGGGCGGTGAGCAGCGCCCGCTCGCGCGCTTCCTCCTCCATGCCGCCGCTCCCTCCGGTGCAGCCCGCCCCTCAAATTGTGCAGGACGAGGCTCTCCGTTTGGGGTGTTATGTCCGACAAAGCGCCGATCAACGCTTCGCGCTGGGGAACCGGCGAAGACCCGGTCAGCGGGGGAGGTGGGAGACGGACAACAGCGGTCTCTGCAGCGGTACGGTCTGCCAGCGAGCGTCGAACTTCTCCGTCGCCGGGTCCAGGATCACGTGTAACCGGTGGGGGGTCTCGAGGAACACGATGTCCACGTGCAGCCGGCCGTCTGCCCAGCCGTGTGCGGTGGCTACCGATCCGGTCGTGCACCAGGCATGCGGCTCGCCCAGCCGGGCGGTCAGGTGCCCGCCGCCGTCGGTGAGGACGAGGTCGTCCGCGCGGACCCGCACGGTACGCAGGGTGGAGAGCTGATTGTCCGGGCCGGGCAGGAACGTCGTCGGGACGAGTACCCCGGCCGGCCCCGTGTCGGTCGGCAGCGGCAGGCTCGGTGAGGACGGCGACCACCCACCGCCGCGGCCGGCGGTCAACGCGGGCAGCAGCTGGGTCCACATCGCCTCGAGCAGAGCCGGCATGTCGGGACTCTGCGAGGTGATCGCGACGACCGCGTCGGCCTCCGGCAGGATCACCATCAACTGGCCGAACGCGCCGTCACCACGGTAACCGTGCCGGCTGCGCCAGAACTGAAATCCGTAGCCCTGATCCCAGTCGATGTCCGGTTGGTCCGTGCGGATGTGGGAGCGGGTCGCCTCCGCCACCCACTCGGCGGGCAGCAGGCGGCGGCCGTTCCATTCACCGTGTCGCAGGTAGAGCTGGCCCAGCTTGGCAATGGCCTCGGTCGGTGCGTGCAACCCGGTGAAACCCAACTCGCGACCCAGAAAGTCGGTGTGCCACTCGACCCGGTCGATGCCCAGCGGCGTGAACAGCCGCGGTCGCAGGAATCCGGTCAGCGATTCGCCGCTGACCTTCCGGATGATCGCGGACAGGGCGTACGTACACGGCTGGTTGTACGCGAAGACCGTGCCCGGCTCCCGGTCCGGCGGGATGAGGAGGAAGCCGCGCAGCAGGTCACCGTTGCCGACCCTCATCGCCTGGTCGACCGTGTCGTTCTCGTGCCCGCTGGCCATCGCGGCCACGTGCCGGACGCGGATCGAACGGGAGCGTGGGTCAGCGACGGCGTCCTCGTACTCCGGGAAGTAGGACAGCACGGTGGCGTCCAGGTCCACCAGGCCCTCGGCCACGGCGAACCCCAGCGCGGTCGAGGTGAAGCTCTTGCTCAGCGAGTACAGCAGCTGCGGCGTCTCCGGCGTGTAGGGACGCCACCACTGTTCCGCCACGACGTGGCCGTGGCGCACGACCATCAGGCTGTGCAACTCCACGCCCTTCATCGGTGCCACCGCCTCGATGAAGGCCCTGATTCCGGCGCCGTCGACGCCCTGATCGGCGGGTGTGCTTCGAGGCAGAGCCGCCTCGCCGATGACGTTGTCCTGACTGGGCATCTCTGAGTTATAGCGCCATCGTCGCGACGGAGGAAGATCGAGAGCGCGGCGGATCGCTGGATTGCCCGGCCGTAAGTCTCCTCTCCAGGGGACCGAGTGCCTGCCTACGCCTTACGCCGGTGGCGAAACGACCACCCCCGGCCGTTCGGCCGCCGGTATTGTGCGACGTATCCGGACGGAGACGGCTTCGGACAGAGGCAGCTCTGGACAGGCATCTCTGGACGGCCAGCCTTGGACAGGCAGCGCTGGACGGCCAGCTTTGGACGGACAGCTTTGGACGGACAGCTTTGGACAGGCACTGCGGCGGCCCGGAGGGGATGAGCGATGTCGGATCCGACGACGATCGACCTGAGGCCGCGCGATCCGCAGCCGCGCGATCCGCAGTCGCAGCCGCGACCGCTGCTGCGAAAGGTCCTCGGCGACGTGCTGCGGCGGACCCGCCGGCAGCAGGGCCGGACCCTGGCCGACGTGGCCGACGCCGCGAACGTCTCCATGCCGTACCTGTCCGAGCTGGAGCGCGGCCGCAAGGAGGCATCCTCCGAGGTGCTGGCCTCGGTGTGCGACGCGCTGCGGATCGAGTTGTCCGACGTACTCGCCGAGGTCCGGCGCGACCTGGTCGACGACCGCGCCCAGCGGGCCGCGGTCGTGCGGCTGGACGCCGTCCGGAGCCGCCGCGCGGCGTTCGGGCAGGGCCGCTCCGGCGCGGTCCTGCCGTCCCGCCCGGGCGGCCCGGGCAACGTCACCTGCCTGCTCGCCGCGTGATCAGCGGGCGCCGACCCACTCGGCCGGGCTGGCCTTGCGACTCGTGATGACGTGGTCGGCCAGGCCGTAGTCGACCGCCTCACGGGCGCTGAATGTCCGGTTCCGGTCGGTGTCGGCCCGGATCTTCGACACCGGGTGGCCGGTGTGCCGGCTGAGGATCTCGTCGATCTCGGCGCGTACCTTGGCCAGTTCCTTCGCCTGGATGGCAAGGTCGGGCAGGGTTCCCTGGGCCTGGCTCGACGGCTGGTGCAGCATCACCTTCGCGTGTCGCAGGATCGAGCGCTTGCCCGGCGTACCGGCGGCGAGCAGCACCGCCGCGGCGGACGACGCCTGCCCGATGCAGAACGTCGCGATGTCCGGCCGGACGTACTGCATCGTGTCGTAGACCGCGGTCAGGGCGCTGAACGAGCCGCCCGGGGAGTTGATGTACAGCCGGATCTGGGACTCCGGGCTGGCCGACTCCAGGTGCAGCAGTTGCGCCATCACGACATTGGCTACGCCGTCGTCGATTTCGGTGCCGAGGAAGACGATGCGCTCGGTAAGCATCTGCGAGTAGATGTCGAACGCCCGCTCGCCGGTCGAGGTCCGTTCCACCACGGTGGGAATCGTGTACTGGGCCATCGTCACAGTCCAATCGCTCGGCGGGTTGCCGCGGGGCGCACGTCCTCCAGGCGCTCCACGATCTGGTCGACCATGCCGTAGTCGCGGGCCTCCTCGGCACTGAACCAGCGGTCGCGCCTGCTGTCGTTCTCCACCGTCTGGGCGGGCTGTCCGGTGTGCGTCGCGATGAGCCCGGTGAGCGTGGCGCTGATCCGCTCCAGCTGTCCGGCGTAGATCTCGACGTCGGCCGCCGTACCGCCGAATCCGGCCGAACCCTGGTGCATCAGGATCTGCGCGTGCGGCAGGCTGTACCGCTTGCCCGGGGTACCCGCGCACAGCAGGAACTGCCCCATGCTCGCGGCCAGCCCCACCGCCAGCGTGCTGACGTCGTTGGGAATCAGCCGCATCGTGTCGTAGATGGCCAGTCCCGCGCTGACCGAGCCGCCGGGGGAGTTGATGTAGAGGCTGATGTCGCCGCGCGGGTCTTCCGCCGACAGCAGCAGCAGTTGCGCGCACAGCCGGTTGGCGACCTGGTCGTCGACTTCGCTGCCGAGCACGATGATGCGCTGGTGCAGCAGCCTCGTGGCCAACTGGTCGTCGAGTGTTCCGGTTCTGACGGGTTCGGCAACGGCCATGACGCACTCCTTCTCTTCCGGCGCCGGAGGGATCCCGGCGTCACGACCGATCATGTGGTCCCTCCGGGCGCCGTACCAAGGCAATCTGCTGGCAGCAGAGTGGCCGACTGGTCTGAGTCGTCGGGCGACGCCAGAGGCGCCGAGCCAGACCAGTCGCTACGCCGGCCGCGGCGCGTCCACCGGAACCGTCGCGGTCCGCTCGGTGACCGCCGGCCGGGTCGCGGTACCCGCCCCGTACGCGACCGCGGCCAGCAACGGGATCAGGCCCGCCAGGGTCCAGGTGAGCCCGACCAGGTCGGTGACCCAGCCGATCACCGCAGGGGCGAGCAGGATCCCGCTGTACGTCATGGTGCTGAACCGCGCGACCATGGCGGCGGCGCCGGCCCCCCGGGTACCGCTGCCGTCCGCGCCGAGGTGACCGACGACTCCGAACAGCACCGGCAGCGGCGTGGCCAGCCCCAGCCCGACCACGGCGAAGCCCACGATGCCCAGCGCCGGCCACGGGCTCGCGACGACGACGGCGAACCCGGCGGCCGCGGTCACCGTACCCACGCGCAGCAGGCAGGCCGCCGAGCCCCGGGTCAGCAGCCGGTCGCCGACCAGGCGGGCGGCCGTCTCGCACCCGGTGAACGCGACATAGCCGAGCCCCGCCAGACCGAGCGACGCCCCGAGGTGGTCGTGCAGGAACACGCCGCTCCAGTTGGCGACCGCCGCCTCACCGGTGAGCACGGTCGCGCCCATCGCGCCGAACAGCACGATCTTCCGGGTCCAGCCGGCCCGCCAGCCGGTACGCGCGTGGGTACCCGCGCCCGGCGAGTCTGCCGCGTGCCGGTCGACCGAGGCCGGCGAATCTGCCGCGTGCCGGTCGACCGTGGCCGGCAGCAGCGCCGGACCGCACAGCAGCCCGACCGGTACGAGCACGGCCGCGAGGATCGTGTAGTGCACCGGCCGTGACATCCCCAGCTGGGCGGCTGCCGACCCGAGCAGCGCGCCGGTCACCGATCCGATGCTCCACGCGGCGTGGCAGCTGTTCATGATGTGCCTGCCCAACTCGCGCTCGACCGCCACCGCGTGCGCGTTCATCGTCACGTCGAGCGTCCCGTGTACGGCGCCGAACACCAGCTGGATAGCCACCAGCGAGCCGAGCCCGGGCGCCAACCCGACGCCGACCAGGGCGATCGGCAGCACCAGCATCGCCACCCGGACGATCCACGCGCTGCCGACCCGGGCCGCCAGCCCGCCGACGGTCTGCATGGCCAGCACCGCCGGGATGCCGAACAGTGCGGTGACCAACCCGAGTTGGCCGGGGGACAGGCCGAGGTCGAGCTTGAGCGAGGGCGTGCGCACCGCGAGGCTAGCGATGATCAGCCCGTTCCCGCCGAAGACCGTGGTGACCGCCCACCGTGCCCGTACGGCCGAGGTCCTTCCCATGCCGGTACCCCCTCTGCTCGGGCGCCCAGGTCGGACGCCGTCCACGAGTACGACGAAGCGCCGGACCCCGATCGACACGCGGGAGGGAAAAAGTTCGGGTGGATTCAGCCGCCGGCAGCGAGGCTAGGATTCGTCGGTGCTTTTCGTGTACCGGTCGCACTATGAAGGGCCGCTGAGCCGGCGGGTGCGGCGGCTGCCGGACCGCGGTGTGCTGGACTGGTTCCGGCGTGGCTGGCACGAACCCGACCCGGACGCGTGGGCCGACCGGGAACTCGGCGGCGACGTGTACGGGCTCTGGTCGGTCTTCGCCGCCGCGCATGAGCACGAGCTTCCGATGCCGGAGACCACGGAGGAACTGCGCGCCCTGCTCGACGAGCACCTGTACGTCGAAGGTGACGCGGCCGAGAACATCCGCTTCGACGGGAGCACTCTGCGGGTGAAGACGGACGACGACGAGGTCGACCTCGCGTACCTGTTCGTCGACGACGCCTCCGCCGCCGCGGCACCGAACCGCTGGGCGTACCCTCTGCACGCGGAGTGGCCGCTGCCGGCCGACGCGACGGACACCGGGCGAGGATTCACCACCGACGGAATCCCGGTCGAGACGGGCGCCCCGGACGCGGGTGGAGTGGGACGCACCTACCTGGTGTTCCTGACGTTCGACAGCGGCGAGTCGTTCCTCAACCCGCTGCCGATGGTGTTTCCGGGCGTGCGACTGCCCGATCTCGCCGCCGTACTGAGGCGGGCGATGCCACGCCCGATGGTCGGCGAGCGCGACGGTTGGCCGTGGGAACTGCGGGTGCTGCGCGCTCTCGTCGCGCCGACCGAGGCGACCATCGACGCCGCTCTGGGGCGGTGCAACCGGTGGCCGGGATTCGACCTCAACGCGCCGTCGTACGAGTTGCCGGACGACTATGCGGCCGCCCACTCCGCCGCTACGGAGGTGCTCGACGCGACGGACGGGTACACCGCCGGCCGCGACCCGGACCGCACGCTCCTTCGGGTCGACGAGCACCTCGCTCAGCTCTGCCTGCACCTGAGTGAGGCGTTTGGATTCCAGCAGTGGTTCGTCTTCGACGACCTGTGGGCGGAGGACCATCCCGAGCTCGCCGAATCGCTGCTGCGCTACGCGGCGCACTGGGACCCGTTGCAGGGGTAGGGTTCGCGAATGCTGTTCGTACCCGTTCGCCGGGAACTCGCCTTCCAGCATGGAGACCATCGACTCGTCGGCGACCTGCACCTGCCGCCCACCGCCTCGTCCGACGCGCCGGTACCCGCCGTCGTCATGGTGGAAGGTTCCGGGCCCTCGTCCGGGGAGTACGCGAGGAACTGGGAGAGCACCGGGGAGCGCATGGCCGCCGCCGGACTGGCCGTCTTCGGGTACGACAAGCCCGGCTGCGGCGAGTCTACCGGCGACTGGACCCGGCTGACCCTGCACGGGCGGGCGCAGGAAACCCTGGCCGCGGTCGCGGCGGTCGCCGGACAGCCCGACATCGACGCCGACCGCATCGCGTTGTTCGGCGGCAGTCAGGGCGGCTGGGTGGCGCCACTGGCCGCCGTCGAATCCGACGCGGTCAAAGCCGTGGTGACCCTCTCCGGTCCCGGGGTCACCGTCGCCGAGTCCGAGGAGTACCAGGTGCGCGCCGAGGGCGAGCACGACGGGTACACCGAGGAGGAGATCTCCACCGCCCTGGCCCTGTTCCACCGGGTGCTCGACCGGCTCCGGGCGGGCGACGATCCGGCCGACGTCCTCGCCGGTGAGGTTCACCTGCTCGGCACCCGGGCGGCCGAGCTGGCCGAGGTCACCAACGTGAAGGACCTGGCGTTCTTCGCCCGGATCGCGGACTACGATCCGGTACCCGCGCTGGAGGCGCTGCGCTGCCCGCTGTTGGCCATCTTCGGCGAGCGGGACGTCCATGTACCGACCCGGGCTAGCGTCGAGGCGTACGAGGCGGCGTTCGCCCGGTCGGGACACCGGCAGCACCAGATCGTGGTGTTCCCGGGCGCCGATCACCGCATCATGCTGCCCGACCCGGCCACCGGTGTTCCGCGCCGGGCACCGGGCCTGTTCGAACTCATCACGTCCTGGCTGGCCCGCACCCTGGCGGCGTGAGTCATGCGGGGACGAGTCAACGGCGTGCTGTTCGACGCGGGCGGGGTCCTGATCGGCCCGGTGGGCGGGCGGTGGAACCCGCGGTACGACTTCGAGGGCATCGTTTCGGCGCACCACCCGGAGGTGCGGGCGGACCGCTTCGCGGAGGCGATCGCCGAGGGCCAGCGGATGCTCGACGCGGGCGTGCCGACCGCGGCGGGTACGACCGCGGCGGGTACGACGACGGTCAACCGCACCGAGTATCACCGGGCGATCCTGCGGGTGCTCGGCATCGACCGGCCGTCGGCGGCGTTGCTGCGTGAACTGGAGGCACCGCCGGCCAAACCAGCCGTCGAGGTCTTCTCCGACGTGCGGCCGGTGCTGGACCGGTTGGTGACGCTCGGAGTGGCCATGTCGGTGGTGTCGGACACCTGGGCCGGGCTGGACGCGGTCCTCCACGAGGCCGGCATCGGGGACTACTTCGCGGGGTTCGTCATGTCCGAGGTGCTGGGCTGCCGCAAGCCGGATCCGCGGATGTACGCGGCCGGCAGCGACCTGCTCGGCCTCGATCCCGGTGAGTGCCTGTTCATCGACGACGACCCGGAACTCGTCGCGGCCTCCGTGCGTCTCGGGTACCGCGGCGTGGTCATGGCACGCGAGGATCAGCCGGAAGGCACTCGGCCGGGCGATTCCGGGTCGGTCGGCGCACTGCCGGTGATCGCCTCACTTCACGAGCTGGTACCCATCGTTGCCGGTACCTTCGGGGTCAGCTCGTCATGAGCGGCGCGTCGTTTCCGTGTCGAGGTTCCGGACGCTCCCGGCGCTGCCATTCGTAACCGACCAGTGCGACGAGAAACGCGGTCTGGAGCCCGATCGCGGCCAGCGCCGGCACGCTGTGCCCGACCGGTAGCAGTACCAGCGACACCGCGATCGCCACGAGCTGTGTCCGGGGCACCGATCGCACGGTGAAGTGCAGGAACAGCGCCCGGCCGGCGAGGTAGAGGGTCACCCCGCCGTACAGCGCGACGACCGACGTCCAGCCGAGCCACGGCTGCCGGTTGTCGCGCGGAATGTCGTGGGCCAGATCCGCGAGGGCCTGTTCGATCCCGAGCGCGGTGTAGATGACCCCGGCGATCAACAGGAAGTGCGCCAGGCTGTACGCGTTGCTCGCCTCCCGGCCGCGCTGGTCCGTCGACACCCTGCCCAACGCCTCGCCGGCCGGGGCCGCGGAGTTCTTGAAGTACAACCACCACAGGCAGACGGCCGTGACGAACCCGAGCAGTGCGGCCAGTAGCACGTACCCGTGGGTGACCGCCGCCCCGGCCCCCGACCCGGCGGAGATCAGCGACTCGCCCAGGGAAATGATCAGCACCAGGCCGTGCCGTTCGGTGAAGTGGCTCGGGCTGCGCAGCCGCCACCCGCTGAACGTCGACGCGAGGAAGCCTCCGCCGAAGTCGATGACGAACGCGGCTGCCCACAACGCGGTCTGGGTGACGGGGCCGTCGCCGACGGCGCCGGCCAGGAGCAGCGCGCAGGCCAGAGCCGCGGTAACCGAGAAGATGCGCAGGGTCACGCGCATCTGCCGGTCGCCGGCGGCGATGTGGAAGTAAAGGGCGATGTCCAGTACCCGCAGCACGACGTACGCGACGGACAGGGTCAGCGGCGGGTCGATGTCCCCGTGGGTGTGCTGGAACGCGTCCGGTATCACCAGCGCGGTGACGAACAGCGCGGCCATCGCGGCGACGGTACCGGCGGGCACCAGGCCGACGTCGGCTCTGGCCTGGTTGCCGAGCCAGGTGTATGTCGTCCAGGCCATCCACAGCAGCAGCAGGAGGATCAGCCCCTGCGCCATGCGGAGGGGCGTGGGCGGATGCCCCATGAACGCGATGATCCGGGTGAGAGCGAAAATGAACACGAGATCGAAGAAGACCTCGAACGAGGTGGCGCGGTGGGTCTCCTCGGTGAGAACGGGCGGAGACCGGAAGATGCGCCACATACGGCTATCTTCTTCGCTCACCCCGCGCCCCGGAGCGGAATCGCGGATCCGTTTCCCGGCCCGCGTCTGCGGGGCACGACCGCTCGGATCGTGCGACCCCGGATCCGCTACGCCGCGAGGGCGGCGTAGCGGCCGTTGTCGTTGACCAGACTGGTGTGCGTGCCGGTCTCCACCACCCGACCGTGGTCCAGCACCGCGATCTGGTCGGCACCCCGGACGGTGGACAGCCGGTGCGCGATGGTGATGGTGGTCCGCCCCTCGGCCAGCGCCTCGAAGGCCCGCTGCACCGCGCGTTCGGTCTGCGTGTCCAGGGCGCTGGTCGCCTCGTCGAGCACCAGGACGCGCGGATCGCGCAGGAGCGTGCGGGCGATCGCGATGCGCTGCTTCTCGCCGCCGGAGAACCGGTGGCCCCGGGACCCGACGACCGTGTCGTACCCGTCGGGCAGGCCCACGATGAGGTCGTGGATCTGCGCCGCCCGGGCCGCGTCCTCGATCTGGTCGTCGGTCGCGTCCGGCTTCACGTACCGCAGGTTCTCCCGCACGGTCGTGTGGAGCAGGTACGTTTCCTGGCTGACCACGCCGACGATCGCGGCAAGGTCGGTCAGCCGCAGGTCGCGGACGTCGATGCCGTCGATGGTGACCCGGCCGGCGGTCGGGTCGTAGAGCCGGGCGACCAGCGCGGCGAGCGTGCTCTTGCCGGAGCCGGTCTCGCCGACCAGGGCCAGCGTGGTGCCGGCCGGCACGTCGAGGGTGACCCTGGACAGCGCGTCCCGGTCGTTGCCGGCGTACCGGAAGGTCACGTCTTCGATCCGCAGGTGTCCGGCGACGGCCGGCGGATCGACGTCGACCGGGTCTGCCGGGTCGTCGATCTCCACCGGCAGGTCGAGGTATTCGAAGATGCGGGCGAACAGGGCGAGCGAGCTGGTCAGCGACACGCCGACACTCAGCAGGCCGGTCAGCGGCCGGAACAGTCCGGACTGCAGCGCGGTGAAAGCGACCAGGGTCCCGATGGTCATCGTGCCGGCGCTGACCGGCAGTCCGGCCGCCAGGTAGATGACGGCGGGGATCGCGGCGAAGATGACGCTCATCGACGCCATCCGCCAGCGTCCGGCCAGTTCCGAGCGCAGTTCCAGGTCGATGAGCCGGGCGGAGGACGCGGTGAACCGCGAGATGAGCGAGCCGCCCGTGCCCATGGTCTTGGACAGCTGTACGCCACTGATCGACAGGCCCTCTTCGATGGTGACGTTGAGGTCGGCGAGTTCGCGTTGGCGGGCCGCGGTGATGGCGCGGCGCATCCGGGCGACCCGTCGGGTCAGGTAGATCGCCGGGGGCAGGACCACGAGCGAGACCAGGGACAGCCGCCAGGACAGCGCGACCATCGCCACGGCGGTGGCGACCGCGGTGGTCAGGTTGGCGGCGATCGAGGTGGCCGTGGAGGTGACCACCGACTCCATGCCGCCGATGTCGTTGGTGATGCGCGACTGGACCTCACCGGTGCGGGTCCGGGTGAAGAACGCGATCGACTGCCGGTGCAGGTGCTGGAAGACCGACGTACGCAGGACGTGCATGACCTGCTGGCCGACCCGGGTCGAGATCCAGGTCTGGACCACGCCGAGCGCCGAGGTGACGGCCGCCACGGCGACCATGCCGATCACCAGCCAGACGAGCAGCCGGAGGTCGCGTCCCGGCAGGGCGCGGTCGATCACGGCACGCAGCAGGAACGGCGAGGCCATCGAGACGAAGGACGAGGCCACGATGATCGAGATGACGATGGCGAGCAGGCCGCGGTACGGCGCGAACAGGCGCCCGATACGGCGCAGGGAGACCGATTTCGCCTGAGCCTTCTCGGCGGCGGTGACGGTGCGACGGGATGAGCGGCCTTCTCCGTGGCCGCGACTGGGGAGATCCGATGCCAAATGAGCCTCCTGATCGGGATATGCTGAGGTTACCTCATTATGAGGTAACAACAAGATCAGGTGCTACCGTATTTCCCGTGAAGCCGCCCCAGGAGGACGAGAGCCTGTCCGAGACGCTCTGGAGCGTCGCCCGCGCGCTACGCCACCAGTCGCGGCTCACCCTGACGCCCTGGGACCTGACTCCGTCCCAGTCCCGTGCGATCGAGTCGGTCCTGCGCCACGGCGCCATGCGCCTGTCCGACCTGGCCCACCATCTGCGCATCGCGCCCCGGTCGGCCACCGAGGTCGTGGACGACCTGTCCGGCCTGGGCCTGGTGGAGCGGCGTGCCGACCCCCGCGATCGGCGGGTGACACTGGTCGCGCTCACCGAGTCGGGCACGACGACCGGGGAGGCGATCCGGGTCGCCCGCCAGGCGGAGGCCGACCGCGTCTTCGGGACACTCAGCGAGCACGACCGCGTCGCCCTCGCCCGCATCCTGCGGGAGCTGCGCTCGGCCATCGACGGGTAGTGCGGCCCGACACGCGAACGGGTCGCCGGGCACCCCGCGCGCCCGGCGACCCGCGATCGTCCGCGGTATCGGATCTGTCAGTCGAGGTACCCGGCGATCGCGGTGCGCAGGCACTCCACCGTCGCGCCCAGTTCGGCCACGTCGCGCACCAGGTACGCCAGCTCGTCGACGAACCCGGCCAGCAGGTACCGGTTGGGTCGGGACGCGGTCAGCTCCTCGCGGATCGCGGTGATCTGCCGGGCCACCGCGTCGGCGTCGGTCAACTGGTCCCGCTGCTCCTCGAACACCCGGCTCACCGCGTACGCGGCGGCGCCGACCTCCTCGCGGGGCGTGGCCGGGGTGCGGCGCAGCCGCTTGTTCAACACGTCCAGCATCGCGCCCCCGGCGAGGAACGCGAGCTCGAACTTCTCCTTGGCCATGTGTCCTCCCGATCGCACGTCCGGTGCCACGCACAGGATGAGGTCGCCGGCGACGCACGGCAATGCCGGTCGTGGAGAGTGCGAAGAGGAACCAACCGCCTGACTGGTAACGCATAGCACCATTCCGATTCCCCGATCAACTCCCGGTGCCGGGCGTAGCGGGCCAGCGCGGAACTCTGGTAGCCGACGGTCACACCCGACCGGGCGGCGTGTCCGCGGTGACGGCGGCCAGTTCGGGGTCTCCGGACAGCACGCCGATCATCGCGGCGCGGGTCGACACGCCGAGCTTGGCGAAGACCCGGCGCAGGTGCGTGGACACGGTCCACAGGCTGATGTCGAGGACGTCGGCGATGGTCTTGGTGGTGTGGCCGAGGCTGACCATACGGGCGATTTCCAGTTCGCGCGGGCTGAGTCCGCGGACGCCAGGCACGCTGCGCCGACCGTTCTGCGGTGCCGGGCACGGCGAACCGATCAGTCGGTAATGAACGCCGTCTATTGTGCAATCGAGCAGAACCTCACTCGACCCGGTCGGCTTGCCCGTCGCTTCCACCAGTTGGCGAACGAGTTCGTGCGCCAGTGTCAGGGTTTCGTCGGGCCCGGGATCGGCGCGTGGATCGGTGACGTACTGAGCCGTCGCGTCCATCGAGCCCCCTTAGCGCGCCGAACGAGGCAACACTCCATGGGCAGCATCCAGGACGACAAGTCGTCGTTCTAGCAGATGCGCGACACGAGGCGCCATTGGGATGTCCGGCCGACGCACAAACGAGCTAGCCCACCCGCGGCGCCTCACCCGGGGCAGCACGGTCCGGGCAACTCGACAAGGGCAGCTTGAGAAGGGCAACACGCCCGAGCCCCCATTCACTGGCGACTACCGCGCCGGCGTCGACTGTCCTGCACTGGTACGGGTAGCCCTTGTGTAGGGAGGAGCCGGCAATGGCACATCAGCACGACCTCGCGGTGTCCCGGGAGAGCGAGGAGTTCCTCGGGAAGATCGTCGGCGGCCTGTTCGGCGAGGGCGAGGACGAGAGCGAGGCCGAGGGCGAGGAGTTCCTCGGCGGCATCGGCAAACTCGTCGGCGGTCTGCTCGGCGAGGGGGAGGACGAGTTCGAGGACGAGCTGGAAGGCGAGTTCGAGGACGAGTTCGAGAGTGAGTACGAAGACGAGTTCGAGGGCGAATTCGAAGACGAACTCGAAGCCGAGTACGAGGACGAGAGCGAAGAGTTCCTCGGCGGTCTCGGAAAGGTCGTCGGCGGCCTGCTCGGCGAGAGCGAGTACGAGAGCGAGTACGAGGACGAGGCCGAATTCGAGGACGAGTACGAAGCCGAGTACGAGGACGAGGGCGAAGAATTCTTCAAGGGTCTGCGCAAACGCTTTGGCGGGTTGCTACGCAAAGCCGCGCCCATGCTCAAGACGCTCGCCAAGACCGCCGGACCGCTCGTCGCCACCGCCGTCGGTGGTCCCATCGCCGGCATGGCGGCGCGAGCCCTGACCAGCCAGCTGGAGGGCGAGGCGGAGGGCGAGAGCGAGTCCGAGCTCGAGGCGGACCACCGCGCGGCGACCGGCCGGCCGCTGACCGCGGCGCAGTGCGAGGCCGAGGCGCTGGCCGCCATGGCGACGCAGGCCGCCAGTGAGGCCGAAGCCGAGGCACTCGCCGGCGCGGCGTCGCTGACCGTGCTGTCGGCACGCGACCGCCGGGCACTCGCCCGCGTACTGCCCGGCCTGGTCCGCGGCTCTGCCGTGATCACGCGGCTGCTGTACGGCACGCAGGAGGCGCGGGAGTTCGTGCGGGCGGTACCCACGATCGTGCGCGACACGGCGGAGACGCTGACCCGGCGGGCCAGCTCCGGCGCGCCGGTCACGTCGGCCCACGCCGGCCGGGTGATGGCCCGGCACACCGCCCGGGTGCTGGGCAGCCACCGCCGGTGCCGGCACGCGTTGGCGCGCAACGTCGTCGGCGCGCGCCGGTACGCCAAGGCGCACCACGGCCCGCACCACGGCCCGCACCACGGTCACCGCGGCGGGTACCAGTACGCCGGCGGCCGGCCGCGCCACCACGGTGCGCGCGCCGTCCGGGGCTACCCGGTGCGCAACCGGCTCGTTGGCGGTCACGGAACTGGTCTGAACACAGCCCGGCGGAGCAGCACGATGCGTGTCGTCACGCCGGTACGCGTACCCGGACGCCCCGGGCAGCCCGCGCGGACCGTACGGGTGGTGACCGACGTGCGCGTCCCCCGGGGCGCGACACCCGCCCGCACCGCGACAGTGACGCGCGTGGGGCAGCGACACACCAGGTGAGCCGAAGGAGGACCGGTGAGTACGAGATACCCGACCATCGAGGGTGAGCTGGAAGACGAGCTGGAGAGCGCCTACGAGGCCGAATCCGAGTTCGAGGACGAGCTCGAGGGCGAGTACGAGTACGAAGACGAGGGCGAGGAAGAGGCGGAGTACGAGTTCGAGTTCGAAACCGAGGCCGAGCTAGAGGCCGAAGGCGAGAGCGAGGACTTCGTCAACCCGGTCCGGCGCATCTACCCGGACGCCGAACTGATGGCCCACTTCGCCCACTCGGCCGCGTCCGCGGAAAGCGAGGCGGAGGCCGAGGCGTTCATCGGCGCGCTGCTGCCTCTCGCGGCCAAGCTGATCCCGCGCGCCGCGCCGCTGGTGCGCAGGCTCGCCCCGACGCTCGTGCGCGGCGCCACCCGAGTGGTACGCCAACTGCGCAGCAACCCGCAGACCCGCAAGCTGGTCTCCGCGCTGCCGGTGATCGCCCAGCGCACCGTGCAGAGCCTGGCAGACCAGGCGGCGGGCGGCCGGGACATCACCGGCAACTCGGTGTTCCGCACGCTCGGCGACATGACCAGCCGGGTGCTGTCCGACCCGGACAGCGCGCGCCGCGCCACCAACGCCGTCGCCGTGTTCGACCGGCGCTGGCACGCCCGCAACCGCCGCCGTACCGGCACCTACCGCCGGCCGGCCCGCCGCCCGATCCGCTCGGCGGCCCGATCGAGGAGAGTCCGCTCCCGTGTTCGCTGACCTCGGTGTCGCGCCCGCCCCGCCCCGCCGCAGCCCGCCGGGGCGCGCGGTCGGGCGTCCGGCGGGCGCCCCGAGGCAGGCGCAACCGGGCGCGACTGGTCTGGGTCGTGGCGCGGCGACAGACGCGCCGAGCCAGACTGGTCGGAGGGTCGCGCCGCTGCGGCCCTGGGTGTCCAGCCAGGCGACCAACGTCGAACGGCACCTCGCGGCGCTGCGACCGTTCACCCGCGCGGAGTTCGGCGCGGGAGCGGCCACCCCGTCCGAGGGGCACATCCTGGCCGTCAACCGGCTGCTGGAGACGCTGCGCCGGCCACTGCGCGCGGTCACCGGCGCGGTGCGGCTGGCGGCCGAGGCCGCGGGGGAGTCGCCGACCCAGGAACGCCTGGTCGAACTGTTGAAGGTCAAGTCCCGCGCCCACGACTGGGTACGTGCCACCGAACGGGTCTGGGACTTCTACCTCGAACTGTTCGGCCAGCGCCAGTCCAAGTACGCCGACTGGCTGCTCGGCTGCGACCGCATCGCGCTGGACTGCTACCAGTACGCGTACCTGGGGCTGGGGGTACCGCGCTCGATCCCTGCACCGCCGCCGTTCTCGTACATGCGCACCGGGTTCTCGCCGGCCACCTACCGCCGCGGCATCCCGCTGCGCCGGCTGGGTCGGCAGCTCAACCCGTTCCCGCTGGTGCAGTTGCCGTACCACCGGCTGGTCAACCCGTGGACGCTCGGCGCGGTGCTCCACGAGATCAGCCACAACCTGCAGAACGACCTGGGCCTGCAACGGGCCGTGCCGCGCAGCATCGCGCGGCGGCTGCTCGACGCGCGGCTGCCCCGGGACGTGGTGGCGGTGTGGACCCGGTGGAACCGGGAGAGCTTCGCCGACCTGTCGGGTCTGCTGCTGGGCGGTCCGGCGTTCGTCGGCTCACTGTTCGACGTGATCGGCCGCGACCCGGCCATGTCGCTGCACTACTCGCCGGACGGGCCGCACCCGACCCCGTACCTGCGGGCGTTCCTGTCCATCCACCTGCTGCGCCGGATGGGCTTCGGTGACGAGGCGACCGGGTACGAGCGGCTGTGGCGCAGCCTGTACCCGAACGCGCGGGGATCGTCGATCCCGCCGGTCGTCCTGCGCACCGCGAGCCGAACCGTGCCGCTGGTGGTCGACGCGATCGCCGGGACCCGCTTTCCCAGCCTCGGTGACCGCACCCTGAGCCAGGTGCTGCGGTTCGAGCGCAAGGAGCAGGCGATGGTCGAGGAGGCCGCCGACCGGCTCGCCCGGGGAGTCGACCCGGGCGTCGTACCCGAGCGGTTTCTCATCGGCGCGGTCCGGGTCGCGGTCGAGCAGGGCCGGGCCGATCCGGAGACGTTGATGCGCAACTTCTTCCTCGAACTGGCGAGGCGGTGACAGTCATGAGTCTCGCGACCGAGACCGCCGCGCTCGACGCCGCGCTGCGGCGGCTGCGCCAGGCGTGGCGGGAACTGGCGGTGACGGTGACCGAGGACCGCCCGGGAGACCTCGCCGCCGCCGACGGCCTGAGCGAACAGGTCACCGACGGGCTGGGCGAGATCGAGGCCGCATTGGCCGGCCTCGGCGAGGACCCGGCGCTGGCCGATGTCGCCGGCGCGCTCGACGGCCTGCGCACCCGGTACGAGCGGCAGCTGCGCGGCTATGCCGCGACGACGGCCCTGCGCCGGGCGCTGGCGCCCCACGGCAACGGTTGGCGGGCCTGGTGGCAGGCCGTCGACACCGGACTGGACCGGTGCGAACAACCGCTCCACGACGCCGAACAGATCCTGCTGCGCTGCTGGCGCGAGGTACTTGAACAGAAATCCGTCCCGACGGTCCGCCTGACCACGAGCCGCTGAGACATCGCCACCACGGAGGTAGTCATGCCAACCAGCCCGAGGCGCAAGCCGGACCCACGCCCGACGCCCGGCCAGACACGTGGCGGCGGCACGGGCGGGGACGGCAACGGCGCCGTGCCGACCGAGCAGGCGCTGGGCGGGTCCACGTCGTCCAACGGGCACTCGCCGTCGCCCGGGTCCAGCGTGCCCGACCTGCCGTTCCCGATCCTCACCAAAGAGGTCGCCTCGACCACGGCCGGCGACGTCCCGGGGGATCCGGGGATCACCGCGCTGCGGCGGATCAGTGACACGCTCGGCTGGCGCTGGCGCCCGGACGATCCGACCGCGTTCCTCGCCGCGCTCACCAACAGCTTCGCCATCAAGCGGGTGGAGGGGCACAACGAGCTGACCTGGACTCCGCGCGGCTTCGCCGTCCAGGCTGACCTCGGCCAGGTGACCGGCGGGCAGGCGTCGCTCGCGGCACGGGTGGCCAGCACGGTCCGCGAGGCGTTGCCGCTGCTGGACTCGCTGGTGCCGCTGCTGCCCGACGCGGACCCGGACGACTGTGCGGCCTTCCGCGGCCTGGTCCGTCATGACCTGGAGGAGCTGCGGTACGAACTGGCCTCGCCGGTACTCCGGGAGGAGCGCATCGATCTGTTGTTCCGCATGCTCACCGCGTACGACCCGCGGGTGGGGTTCAGCACGACGGACTTCGACGCGCGGCACATCGGCGGGCACCTCGGTCGCGTGCGCGACCAGTTCGGCTTCCTGCAGGCCGACAACCGCAGCGTCAACACGCTGGCCGACGAGCGCATCGAGACCACGTTCATCACTTTGTCGGACTGGGTCGCGGGGTTGGTCATGAGCTGGGACTCGCAGCGGCAGCAACTCGACGTGTTCGCCGGCTCCGGGGTGTTCCTGGGCAACACCCTCACCGTGCTGGGCGGCCAGCTCGCCGCGCTGTACGACCTGGTGGACGACCTGGAGTCGGCACTGGACTCGGTGCTGATCGACAAGGGCCAGCGGCAGGCGGTCCGGGTACCGGGCACCACGCTGTTCGTCGACAGCCTGCTGGAGTGGGTGCGCGCCTTCGCCGGCAGCGAGGGGAAGGCCGTCATCGACGTGGGCGGTCGCGACGCGGTGGAGACGGCGTTCGTACCGACTGTCGAGGCGCTCCGCGACGCCGCCCGGCACCTGCTGGTTCCGGTGTGCGAACGGGGAAGCCTGAAGATCAAGGTGCGCGGCGACCTGCCGCTGGGGTTCCGTACCGCGCGGGTCGAGGCAGCGGCGGCCGAGCTGTTGCGTACTCTGCGGATCACCGCGCGGCTGGCGCGGGCCACGTTCCGGGCGGTGCTGTTCCGGACCGTACCCGAGATCGTCTTCGACGGCGAGCCGTTCGAGGTGACGGTCAGCAACTTCGACCCCTCGGCACACGCGTTCGTGCTGACCGGCCCGGGCCTTCTGGTCGTGGCGACCGGCGACCACGCCGTGGATCAGGGCGGCGGCGTGTGGCAGCTGCGGTTCGAGAGCGACGGCCACGACGTGACCACCGCGACCGCGTTGGAGATCCGCGCGATCGGAGCGGCCGGCCAGCCAGACCGGTGGCGCGTCGAGGACCACGAGTGGATCCGCGTCCAGAGTGCGGACACGGGCGCTGCGACGCTGGACAGGAGTGACCGATGAGCACCGAGAAGGAATACGACGAGCTGTACGACCGGCTCGCGGCGCTGCGTGAGCAGGTGGCGAGCGGCCTGGCCTCCCAGCTGTCCGTCGACCCGCAGCTCGCCGACGCCATCAACAAGCAGCTCGACGACATGCAGGCGGTCATCGACGCCGCCGACCTGGCCGCCGCGCCGCCCCCCGACGGCGGCCTCGCGCAGCTGGCCGGTGTCGGTCCGCAGGCGGCGACCGTGCTGGGCGAGACCCGGATGCCGCGCGGGGTCAAGGAGTACGACGAGACCGTCGCCTCCGAGCGGATCCTGGCCGTCGGCGACCTGTACTACGTGTACCAGCACGAGAAGATCGGTGTCTTCAAGGTGGTGCACAAGCTGCAGCAGCTGTTCCAGCAGGGCGCGGTGCGGCTGTCCGACGGCCCGGGTGCGTTCGGGCTCTACAAGTTCGACCGGCGCGAGGTGCTGCGGTACACGCAGGACGACCGCATCGGCGCGTACCGGCGGGTGCTCGGGTACGGCTCGGGGCGTGGTGCCGCCGGGTCGCGGCCGAACACCGACTTCCACAAGCTGCTCGTGCACTTCTCCAACCAGGTGGCGCTGTTCTGGCGGGACAAGCGCATCTCGGACGTGATCCGGATGCGCGCGTACGACCCGAGCTTCGGCAGCATCGCGATCGTCCGGCGAGCCGGTCTCGACCTGCGCAACAACCTGAAGTTCACCTCGTACGGCCACCTCAACGTGTTGCGCGTCGAGCTGATGCAGTTGCTCGACGAGGCGTACCGGATCCTCGACGCCCCCGACATCAAGGAACTGTTCGGGGCGGCGAACGCCTGGGACGTGGTCGACGAAGTTCTGATCCGCTACTTCGACGAGCGCCTGGTGACCTCGCCCCGCCAGCGGATGGGTGTCACCGGCCGGCAGGTGCTGCGCTGGCTCGGCGCACCGCACATCCTGGAATCGACCCGGGCGGAGTTCGAGGCGCTGCTGCTGGAGATCGCCGAACCGGCGGAGGAGTGGATCACGTCGGCGCAGTCGCTGGGTCTGGCCAAGCGCAGCGAGACCGAACGCGTCCTGCCCTGGGACCGGCACAGCCCGGTGGGCGTCGCCGCACCCCGTCCGCGCCGCCGCGGCCCGAACTACTCGCGCCGCGGTGGCCTGGGCACGTACCGCGGGTCGGCGATGTCGGCCAACGGCAAGCGTCCCTGACCGGAGCGCCAGGTGCTCGCCGCGGTGCTGTCGCACGCCGGGGCGCACCGCGACCGGTACCTGGCCGACGTGGCGGCGCTCGCCGCGATCCCGAGCGTCAGCGCAGACCCGGCGCGGCGCGCGGACGTCGCCCGGGCCGCGCGGTGGCTGGTCGACCGGCTGCGCGCGGCCGGCCTGGCCAACGTAGGCCTGGTGCGCACTCCCGGGGCGCCGGCCGTGGTCGGGCGGGCCGGTCCCGGCGACGGGCGTCCGACCCTTCTGGTGTACGGCCACTACGACGTCCAGCCGGCCGGGCCGGCCGCCGCGTGGAGCCACGGTGCGTTCCGGCCCACCCTGCGCGGCGACCTGCTCATCGGCCGGGGCGTCTCGGACGACAAGGGCCAGTTGTTCACGCACCTCGCCGCGATCGAGTCGTGGCTTGCCGTCGCCGGTGCCCTGCCGGTCAACGTCGTCGTGGTGCTCGACGGCGAGGAGGAGGTCGGCAGCCCGCACCTGGCCCGGGTGCTCGACACGGTGTGGGCTGGCCGGGTGCCGGACGCGGCGGTGGTCAGCGACACCCGCATGCGCGACGTGGACACCCCGGCGCTGACCGTGTCGCTGCGCGGCTCGCTGCATTGCCGGCTCACCGTCCGGGGCGCGGCGACCGACCTGCACTCCGGCGCGTACGGCGGGGTGGTCGCCGACCCTGCCCGGGAACTGTGCCGGATCGTCGCCGGGCTGCACGACCGGTACGGGCGGCTGCGCGCCGGCCTGGATACCGGTACCCGGCCGCGACCGGGCCGGACCCCGGGCGACCCGTCCGACCGTGAGCTGTTGGCGCTGGCGCGGGCCGCCGTACCCGGTCCGGGCACGGTCGAGGCCGGATGGACCGCGTACGAGCGGGGCACGGTACGCCCGGCGCTCGTGGTGTCCGCGCTGGACGCGGGGCTGACCGGAGGGCGGGGCCGGGCGGTGGTGGTGGCCCAAGCCCGCGCTCACCTCAACCTGCGGCTGGCGCCGGGTCAGGATCCGCGGCGAATGCACGCCGAGCTGACCCGACGGATCCGCGCGCTGGCCCGGCCCGGTACCCGGGCGGAGCTGACCGTGGCCTCCGCCGCGCCGCCGGTGGAGTTGCCGGTCTCCGGGCCGGTGGTGGCCGCCGCGCGGGCCGCCTGCCGGCACGGTTTCGGCGTCGAACCCGTGCTGCTGCGTGCGGGCGGCACCATCCCCGCGGTGTACGAGCTGGCGGTCCGGCGCGGCGTACCCACCGTCCTCATCGGGTTCGCGCTGCCCGACGACCGGATGCACGCACCCGACGAGCGGCTGTCCGTCCGCGCGTTCGACCGGGGCGTCCGGACCGCCGCGGCGTTCCTGCTCGCCGTGTCGCGTCGCTAGGGGTTACGTCGCCAGGGCCGCCCGCGCCTGCTCCACCGTCGGGAACACCGGGATCACCTCGACCAGGCCGGTGAGCTTGAGCACGGACTCGACGATCTGCACCGGCCGGGCCAGGGCCAGGGCACCGCCGGCCTCGCCGGCCCGCTTGGTCAGCCGGACGAACGCGGTGATCCCGGCCGAGTCGCAGAACGTGAGCTGGTCGAGGTCGAGCACCAGCCGACGCCGGCCGGCGTCGATCAGCGCGGCGGCGGCGTCGAACAACTCGCCCGACGTGTTCATGTCGAGTTCGCCACCGACCGCGATCACGGCCGGCGTCCCCTCGTCGTTGACGGCAATCGCTAGCGACATTGACGACCGATCCCTATCTGTTCCATCCGCCCCGCCGACCCCCGGCGCGTGTCGTTTCACGGCCTCGACCGACCTGGCGTTGCTGCCTGGATCGTAGGGGATTCCCAGCGATGGTGCGCGTTTTAGCGAAACCAGCGCACCACTACAGCCGGTGATACAGTCGGCGCGACCGAAGATCCCTTCGGGACCAATCACTGCGCGACCGGAGGGCGCGACGATGGACATCGGCACCACCACCCAATTCGCCGGGCTGCTGCGGGACCACCGGGACGAGCTGTTGAAGCGGTGGACAGCGAACGCGGGCACCGGGCTGCGCGGCCGGCTGGCGGAGGCCGAACTGGCGCGCCAGATTCGCGAGCTGTACGACGCTCTGCGTGGCACCGTGGTCACGGAAGGTGAGTTGACGCTGGACTCGCCGGCGGCGGTCGAGTTGCGGGCGGTGCTCGGCGAGCTGTCCCGGCAGCGCGCCCTGCACGGGTTCACCGCCACGGAGACCGCGATCAGCGTGTTCGCGCTCAAGGAAGCGGTGCTCGGCGTGCTCGACGCCGGGGAATCCGGCTCGTTGCGCCTGTTCGTCGCCGTCTCGCAGTTCGTCGACGAGCTGGGACTGTTCACCTTCGAGGCGTATTCCAGGACCCGCGAGGCGCTGATCGCCGAACAGGCCGAGCAGTTGCTGGAGCTGTCCACGCCGGTGGTCAAGCTGTGGGACGGGGTCGTCGCCGTACCGCTGGTCGGCACGCTGGACTCCGCTCGGGCACAGGTGGTCATGGAGCGGCTGCTCCAGACGCTGGTGGACACCGGCTCGCCGTACGCGATCATCGACATCACCGGGGTACCGGCGGTGGACACCCAGGTCGCGCAGCACATCCTCAAGACGGTCGTGGCCGCCCGGCTCATGGGCGCCGACTGCGTCATATCGGGTATCCGGCCGCAGATCGCCCAGACCATCGTCGCGCTCGGTATCGAGTTCGGCGACATCGTCACCAAGGCCAGCCTGGCCGACGCGCTCATGCACACCCTGCGCGCGGGTGGGTTCGAGCTGAACCGGCGGGCGGTGCGGCGGGACTGATGGACCAGATCCCCATCTTCACCCTCGGCGAGGTCCTGCTCGTCTCGATCCAGGTCGACCTGGAGGACCAGCTCGCCATGCGGCTGCAGGAGGACCTGTCGGAGCGCATCGTCGCCACCGGCGCGCGCGCCGTCATCATCGACATCAGCGCGCTGGACATCGTCGACTCGTTCATCGGGCGGATGCTGTCGACGATCGCGTCGATCTCCCGGGTGCTGGACGCCGAGACCGTCGTGGTCGGGATGCGTCCGGCGGTGGCCATCACGCTCGTCGAACTTGGGCTGTCCCTGAAGGGCGTGCGCACCGCGCTGACCGTCGAGCACGGGCTGCGGATGCTCAACGGCACGCCCAGTCTCGCCCTGGGCGGCCCGCGTGAGGCGGGGTACGGCGACGGGGACGGGTACGGCGACGCGGACAGCACGGGCGACTCGCCCGCGCCGGACGCCGGCTCCCGTGCGGCCCTGCCGCGACCGGTATCGGACTGACCGTCGGTCATGGCACTCGCAGACTCGGGCGGAGACGTCGAGGCTCTGCCGATCACCGCCGACGAGGACGTCGTACGCGTCCGGCAGTTGGTGCGGTCGCGGGCGGTGGCGGCGAAGCTCTCCCTGATCGACCAGACCAAACTGGTCACCGCGGCCAGTGAGCTGGCCCGCAACACCCTGGTACATGGCGGCGGTGGCCGGGCCGAGGTGAGCACCGTCACGAACGGCCGGCGCAACGGCATCCGGGTGCACTTCGCCGACGACGGGCCGGGCATCGCCGACCTCGACCTGGCGATGACCGACGGGTACACCAGCGGCACGGGCATGGGCCTCGGGTTGTCCGGGGCGCGCCGGCTGGTCGACGAGTTCGACATCGACACCGGACCGGGGGCGGGTACCCGCGTCACGGTCACCAAGTGGTCGCGATGAGCGCCCCGGCGCCGGTCCATGCCGAAGACCTCGGCTGGTGGGCGGTGTCCGACGCCGGTACCGCCGGTGCGGTCCGCCGGGCGGCGACCAACCACGGCCGCGACCTCGGGCTGCCCGAGCCGCGCCTCGCCGACCTCGCGCTGGTCGCCTCGGAACTGGCCAGCAACCTGCACAAGCACGCCCAGGAAGGCGTGATCAACGTACGCGCTCTGCGCGGCGACACCGACGCCGGCATCGAGCTGATCGCGATCGACTCGGGGCCGGGCATGACCGACCTCGGCGAGTCTATGCGCGACGGGCACTCCACCGTCGGCACGCTCGGCATCGGCCTCGGCGCCATCGTCCGGAAGGCGACCGCCGTCGACGCGTACTCCCGGCCGGGCAGCGGAACGGTGCTGACCGCGGCGGTGTGGGGCCAGCAGGCGCCACCGGACGCCTGGTCGGCCGGGTTGACCCGGCCCATCACCGGCGAGACGGTCAGCGGCGACGGCTACCAGCTCCGCGAGATCGACGGCCGGCATCAGGCGCTGCTCTGCGACGGTCTCGGCCACGGTCCGCTCGCCGCCACCGCGAGCCGCGCGATCACGGCCGCGTTCCGGACGGCGCCGCCCGTCCGCCCGGCCGGGGTCATCGAGCACCTGCACCGGTCGGTCTCGCACACCCGCGGCGCGGTGACCGCGGTCATCGACCTGGACCCGGCCGGTACCGTGCGCTGGGCCTCGCTGGGCAACATCGCCGGCTGGGTGGTCGGCGCGACCGGCCGGCGGGGCCTGACCGCCCAACCCGGGTTCGTCGGTGACCGCCAGCGGCGCACCGTCCGCGAGTACGAGTACCCGCTGGCCGGTGACGCGGTCGTGGTCCTGCACAGCGACGGGCTGACCGACCGGTGGGACGTGTCCGGGTACCCGGGACTGCTGCGCCGCAGCCCGCTGGTGATCGCCGCGATGCTGCTGCGGGACGCGGGTATCCGCAGGGACGACGCCGGGGTCCTGGTGGCCCGGCTGGCGGGGCCGTCGTGACACCCCGTGTGCAGCTGCTGCGTACCGCGATCGGCGAGGAGCACGACGTGTTCGTCGTCCGGCAGCGCGGGCGCGAGGTGGCCAGCGCCATCGGCCTGGAGAGCCAGGACCAGATCCGGGTCGCGACCGCGCTGAGCGAGGTGGGCCGGCAGCTGTTCGCCCGGCTCGGCCCGGTACTGGTGGTGTTCGACGCGGACACCGGGCCCTCACCGGGGCTGGTGGTCTCCGCGACCGCGCGGCTGGCCGGCGAACCGGGGGAGGTGGACGCGCTGGCCGACGAGGTCGCGGTCGCCCAGCGCCTGGTGGACACGTGGCAGCTCGACCAGGAGTCGGGGCAGGTCGTCATCACCCTGGGGCGCACGCTTCCGGCCACGGCGCCGGCGCTGACCCCCGCACGGATCGAGGAGTTGCGCGGGGAGCTGGCCGTGCTGGTACCGAGCCGTCCGGTCGAGGAGTTTGTCGTGCAGAATCAGCACCTGCTCGCCACCCTGGACCAGGTGCAGTCGCACCGGGACCAGTTGCTGCGGCTCAACGCCGAGCTGGAGGAGACCAACCGGGGCGTCCTGGCGCTGTACAACGAGCTGTCCGAGGAGCTTGAGGCGACCAACCGCGGAGTGGTGGCGCTCTACGCGGAGCTGGACGAGAAGTCGGCCCAGCTGCGGGAGGCGAGCGAGGCGAAGACCCGGTTCCTGGCGAACGTCAGCCACGAGCTGCGCGCCCCGGTCACCGCCGTGCTCGGCCTGGTCCGGCTGGTCACCGACCCGGGTTCCGACCCGCTGACCGCCGAGCAGCGCACCCAGCTCGACCTGATCCGCGACTCCGCGCAGGACATGCTGGTACGCGTCAACGAACTGCTGGACCTGGCCAAGGCGGAGTCCGGACGGCTGGAGCCGGTACCGGTCGAGGTCGACCTGCACCGGGTGTTCCACGCGCTGGCCGGCACCATGCGCTCGCTGGCCACCCGCCCCGAGGTGACCGTGGTGGTGGAGGAGCCGGACGGGCTGCCGGCGCTGGTCACCGACGAGACGATGCTCATCCAGGTGTTGCGCAACCTGATGACCAACGGCATCAAGTTCACCGTGCGCGGCGAGGTACGGCTGGCCGGCCGCCTGCGCGACGACGACCGGCTGGACCTGGTGGTCTCGGACACCGGCATCGGCATCCCCGAGGCCGAGCACGAGCACGTGTTCGAGGAGTTCTACCAGATCCGGGGCGAGGTGCAGGCCGGCACGGTGGGCACCGGACTCGGGCTGCCGTACGCCCGGCGCCTGGCCGCGCTGCTCGGCGGCGAGCTGACGCTGGCCAGTACGGTCGGCGAGGGCAGCACGTTCACCGTGACGCTGCCGCTGCGGACGGGCACCGGATGAGCGAGACCGGCAGCGTCCTGGTCGTCGACGACTCGCCGTCGAAGCGGTACGTGCTGTCCAGCTGGCTGCGCAGGGCCGGCTACTCGGTGCTGGAGGCGGCGACCGGCGGCGAGGCGCTCCGGCAGGTGGACGCCGTGGACGTCGACCTGGTGGTCCTCGACGTGCAGCTGCCGGACATGACCGGGTTCGACGTCTGCGAGCGGATCAAGTCGCAGCCGGCGCACGCGGCCACCCCGGTCATCCACGTGTCGGCGGCCAAGGTGGAGTCGGTGGACCGGACCCAGGGCCTGTCCCGGGGCGCGGACGCATACCTCGTCGAGCCGATCGACCCGGACGAGCTGCTGGCCACCGCCCAGGCCGTGCTGCGCTACTACCGTGCCCGCCAGGAGGCCGAGCGGCTCGCCTCCCGGCTGGGGAAGCTCGCCCGGCTGGCGGTCGACCTGAACACGGCGACGGACCTGCGCCACCTGCTGCGCACCGCCGCCGCCGGTACCGCGGACATCTTCGGCGGGCCCGCCGCGGTGTGCGCCGAGACACCCGACGGCGGCCGGCTGTGCGCGGTGACCGACCGGCCGGACCCCACCCCGACCCTGGAGAGCTGGGCCGGTCGGGGCTTCGACGTACCGGTCGGCTCGATCTTCCGCGACCAACCGGCCACCGGGTGGCCCGGATCCGGCTGGGGCGGCGAGCCGACGGTGCGGATCCTGGGCGCCCGTCCACGCACCGACCGACCGCCGGTCTTCGTCGTGGTGCCGCACGACCGGGACCTCGAGGACGTACCGGTACTCACCCAGATCGGGCAGACGGTCGTCGCTGCGATCGAGGGCGCCCGGGCGTACGCGCAGGAGCACCAGTTGGCACTGACCCTGCAACGCAGCCTGCTGCCTGCCCGGCTGCCGGAGGTCCAGGGGTACGAACTCGCGGTGCGCTACGTGCCGGCCAGCGACCAGGCCGAGATCGGCGGCGACTTCTACGAGCTGTGCCAGCTCGACGGGCGTCTGGCCGTCGCGGTGGGTGACGTAACCGGTCACTCTCTGCACGCGGCCACCGTCATGGCCGAGCTGCGCCACGCCACCCGGGCGTACCTGTCCGAGGGGCACCCGCCGGCAGCCGTGCTCGATCAGCTGAACCAGCTGCTGGTACGGCTGATCCCGGACGAGACCGCGACCATCTGCCTGCTGGACGTCGAGCCGGCCACCGGCACCGTCCGGCTGGCCAGTGCCGGCCACCCGCCCCCGCTGCTGGTGTCGGAGGGCGGTACCCGGTTCATCACGCACCGTTCGCGCCTGCTCGGCTTGCCCGGGCTGCGCGCGACGCACACCACCCTCACGCTCGACCCGGGTACGGCGATCGTGCTGTTCACCGACGGACTGGTCGAGCGCCGGGGCGAGGACATCGAGGACGGCCTCGCGTTGCTGGCCCGCGCGGCGGTACCGGTCGACGCGGACCTCGAACGGTTCTGCGACCGGCTGCTCGCCGAGGTCGCCCCGGCGGAGCCGGACGACGACATCGCCGTCGTCGTGCTGCGCCGGACCTGAACCGGTCCGGGTGCCCTGCCGGTCCGATCGGCCGCTCGTCAGATCGGCCGCGCCCCAGATCTGACGCGCCTTGGATCTGACGCGCCTTGGACCTGACGCACCTTGGACCTGACGCGCCTCAGATCTGCAGCGCGCCGCCCGTCTGCCACTCGCTCCACGGGACGTTCCAGTCGCCGTAGCCCATGCCGATCGTCATGGCCGGCCCGTTGGCGTTCGGGTAGGTGAACACGTCGCCGATCTCGAACGTGTTGTACAGCCTCTGCGCGTCGGCGGGCAGCAGGTTGGTGCAGCCGTTGGAGCTGCTGCGGTGCCCGATGTTGGCCACGTTCCACGGCGCGGAGTGCAGATACTCGCCGCCGTACGTCAGGCGCTGGGTGAACTGGACGTGCGGGTCGTAATATCCCGGCCCCCGCATCGGGATGTCCAGCCCCTTCTCCATGATGACCTTGACACCCCTGGACGTCGGCGTGTTCGTCGCGCCGAGACTGACCGGGAACGTCCCGAACTGCGCGCCGTCGGCGGTCACCGTCATCCTCAGGGTGCTGGCGTCGATCGTCCCGATATACGCGGTGCCGGTCGACATGTCCAGGGTCAGGCTGTCGTCGAAGTACAGCCCGGTGCCGGCTGACACACCCTTGACCGGCAGGTCCATGTGAATCTTCGCGTGGGCCGGCCAGTAGGTCTCCGGGCGCCAGTGCGCCTCCATCGCCGCGCCCTCGCGGGCGGTTTCCTCGAAGTACCAGTTGCCCTGGACGGGGGAGCCGTTGGCGGTGATCTTGGTGGCCGCGTTGAACGCCTTGGCGTCTGTCAGCTTGGCATTGAAGAACGCGATGATCGGCATGCCGACGCCGCGGACGTCCCCGTCGCCGTTGAGCAGCGACACGTGTACCGGGTCGCCGACCGGGCTCGGTGACGGCGACGGGCTCGGGGACGGCTTGGTGCCCGGCACCTTCCCGCCGGGCTCCATCCAGTTGGCGGCGGTCGAGTTGCCGGCCCGGTTACAGCCCGCGACGGTCGAAGCGAGTGCGGCGCCGCCCAGCAGGAGCAGAGAGCGCCGTGTCGTTCCGTGGGTCATTCGGCCACGGTACAACCTGAACCGCTCGGGAGCTGGGTTTGCGTGCCACCGAGTGATGTGCGCCTACTCAGCCAACCTCGGCAGGTGAGGCGTCTTCGGGTACCGGCCGCGCCGGCGCGGTACGGGCGGATCGGCGCAGCCCGACCGCGACCACGAACGGCCAGCACGCCTGGACCGAGGAGTCGATCCGCTCGGCCAGGCCGACCCTCCCGTCGGTCTGCGCCTCGATGAACAGCCAGGCGAGCAGCGCCAGGAAGGCGACGGTGACCGTCGCGGCGACCGGTACGCTCAGCACCGCGCAGCCACCGTGGTCGCGCCGGGCGGTGAGCGCCGGCCAGATCGCGATGGTCGCCGCGCCCACCGTGGTGAACGCCATGTGCTGGGTGGTCGTGCCGACCACCGGCTCGGGGCACATCGCCACACCGATCGCGGCCGTGCCGGCCACGGCCAGGCCGATGCGGCCCGGCAGTCGCAGGGCGGTCATCCCGGCCGCGGTCGCCAGGTAGCAGGCGCCGACGAGCAGCAGCGCGGTGGTGGCGATCCACCGGTGCGCCCCGGCATGCCCGGCGAGGATGCTAATGGTCTGATGTATGGGGCTGTAGGTGGCCGGCTGCACGGCGTCGGCGATCAGCCATCCGGTGGTCAGCACGATCGAGCACAGCGCCGCTGAGATCAGGACCCACCGTGCGATCGGCCGGTCCGGCGGTATCGGTCCGTCCACCGCGTTCCCCACCTCACGCACCTCTTGCCTGTGGGGGATCGTACCCGCCGGGCCGGTGCCGGGTCCGCGTCTTCGCGGTACCGGCCCCCGATCCGCTCCGTCCACTATGGACGGTACGGGTCGGTCCGCGGCACCCGTCGCGGTCGCGCGCTCTTGCCAGGAGGTGGCGGTGGTGATTACGGTGTCGAGGACATCCTACGTGGGATGTCCGATTCGGGTCTACCTCCCCGACGGTCTCGTGCTCCGCCTGCCCTTCACCACCGTCGCACCGTCCTGATTCGTCCCCCCACCGACGTCAAGGAGAAGCATCCATGTCACTGACCTCAAGACGGTCGAGAATCGTCGGCGGCGCGCTCGCAGCCACCGCGGTACTGGCGGGCGGGTACCTGCTCGCCGCGCCCGACGGTACGGCGACGGCCGCGCCAGCCACGGCAACCTGCGCCTCATCGGTACCGTTCGTCTCCGGTACCGAGGGGTACTCCAGCTTCCGCATCCCGGCCGTGGTGACCACGAAGAAGGGCACGCTGGTCGCGTTCGCGGAGGGCCGGGTCGGCTCGTCCTCCGACTCGGGCAACATCGACGTCGTCTCGAAGCGGTCCTCCGACGGCGGTTGCACCTGGGGTCCGCTGTCCGTGGTGGCGGACGCGGGCACCGACACCGCGGACAACCCCGCGCCGGTGGTGGATCCGGCCACCGGCGACATCGTGTTGGTCACCTGTTTCAACGCGGGCAACGTCACCGAGGCGCAGATCCTCGCCGGGCAGGTGACCGCCGCGCAGACCCGGCGCATCTTCGTGCAGACCAGCACCGACGACGGGCACACCTGGTCGACCCGCCGGGAGATCACCGACCAGGCGAAGCTGCCGAACTGGCGCTGGTACGCCACCGGGCCCGGGCACGCGATCGCGCTGACCCAGGGTGTCCACAAGGGACGGTTGGTGGTACCGGCGAACAACTCGGTCGCCCCGGCGGCCGGTTCGACGGACACCGGTGCGGAGAGCAAGTACTACGGCGGCAACGACCTGTACAGCGACGACCACGGTGCCACCTGGCACATCGGGTACACCGACGACACCACCGAGGGGTACAGCAACCCGAACGAGAGCACGATCGCGCAGCTGCCGGACGGCCGCCTGTACGTCAACAGCCGTGACCAGAACGGCACCGGCCCCGGCAACCGGGTGGACGGCTACTCCGCCGACGGCGGTACCACGCTCGCGGGGCCGCTGCATCCGCAGGACACCATCACCACCCCGGTGGTGGAGGGCAGCGTGCTTCAGGTGACCGGGCCGCACGCGACGCTGCTCTACTCCGGACCGGCCGACCCGGCGAGCCGCGCGGTGATGGCGATCCGGACGAGCACGAACGACGGCGTCACCTGGTCGGCCGGGTACGACCTGACCGGCCTGCCGGCCGCCTACTCGGACCTGGTCCAGCTGGACAACAACACGGTCGGGGTGCTGTACGAGACCGGCGACGCCGGCGCCAACGAGAACCTCACGTTCACCCGGGTCGCCCTCAAGGACCTGCGGGGCTGAGCGCGGGGCGGCGTGCCGGAGGTACGGCGTGCCGGAGGTGCGGTGGCGCCAAATGAGTGGTGGCGCCAAATGAGCGGTGCGCCGGATCCCAAGGGGTCCGGCGCACCGTCGTGCGGGTCAGGTTCTAACAGCCGTCGCTGCCGGGCTCCGGCAGGACGTCCGGCGCGGCGCCGCGCGCCGCCCGCAGGTACAGCGCGAGGGTGTCGCGGTCGAAGCGGGGGCTGTAGGAGGTGTACTCGACGCAGCCGCCCTGGTGCAGGCCGCCGATCAGGCCCACCACGACCTGGGACCGGCCGCGTCGGGCCAGCCAGCCCGAGCCGCTGGTGCCGCCGACGTATCCGTGGCAGTCGAACGCCGGGTAGCCGGTGGACGTGTAGGTCGGCACGGTACACGTGATGGGCTTGTCGTCGATGCCGTACGGGTACGAGACGACCCGTACGCGGTCACCGGGGCGCGGGGCCAACCCGAGCTGGTACCCGGGCACGACGTCGCCGAGCCGCACCAGGCGCCCGCCCCGCCGCTGCGGCGCGATCCGCAGGAACGCGTAGTCGTGCTGAGGGTCCTGTGTGGACAGCCAGTGCGGATCCACGTAGGCCGCGCTGACCTGCCACACCCCGTACGGCGTCTGGCCGTCGTGGTAGCCCGGCGCGAACTGGGCGCCCTTTCCGTCACCCGACAGGCAGTGCGCCGCGGTCAGCACCAGGTCGCGACTCGGACTGCTGACCACGTCGGCGGTGCAGGAGTGCGGCTGGGAGATTCCGTTCAGGAACAGCGCGCCGACGCCGGGTACCCCGGTGAAGGAGCGCGCGGTCGGGATCGGCGCCGCGGCGGACGCCGCTGCCGGCGCCCCGATCAGCGCGAACCCGGCCGCCACGGCGGTCAGGATGGCCGGCAGTCGCGGGCGCCTGACCGCGGACGAGGGGTACTTCGATCTCATGCCTGCGAACACGCCGACAGCGTACGCCGATGATCGACTTCGTCAACAGTTCCGCGGAGCAGCCGGCCGGTCACCGGTACCAGTCGAGGACGCGCAGCGCCCGCAGGGTGTTCCACCGGCTGGGCCGGCCGTCGCCGTCTTCGAGCGCGAAGTGGACTTTGCCCGGATGAGTGTTTTCCAGCGGCCACGTGCCATCGGGCTGCCGCCTGGACTCCAGCAACCGCACCGCCTCGTCCACCCGCTTGTCCGGAGGATCCCCGGCCGCCCGGAAGTATTCCAGGCCGCGGAGCACGTCGTAGTGCCAGCGCGTCGGGAACGAGAACCGGAGCCAGGCGGGGTCGACCACCTCACCAGTGCTCTTGCGGCGGAACAGGCTCCGTTCGAGGAGGTACTCCTCGCCCCGGCGCCGGGCCGCGATCGATTCCGCCGAGCCGCCGGTCGCGCGTTCGTGCGCCAGCAGCCCTTCCAGTACGCAGATCGTGCTGGCGAACGACGAGCGGACCGAGCCGAACTCGGTCCAGCAGTTCCAGCCGCCGTCGTCGAGCTGTTCACCGAGGAGCCGGGCGACCACCCCCTCGACGTCCTGACCGAAGTAGACACCGAGCGCGACGGTCCTGCCGTTGATGCACGCCTCCACCTCGCCGTCGAAGAACGGCTGCCCGGCGTGCTCCCAGTGGCAATGCTCGTGGACCTGTCCGACAGCCCGGCGCACGCGGTCGTCGTGCGGGTCGATGCCGAAGTCGAGCAGCAGCTGGAGGGTCGGCAGCGTCGACGTCCACGGCTGGCCCGCCTCCTCGCCGGACTGGCCGTCGGCGGTCTCACCCCAGCGTGCGGGGAAGCACGCGCCGCCGTCCCACTGGCCGTCTTCCCCCTGGAGGGCCAGCAGCCGGGCGCCCCAGCCGTCGGTGGTCACCCGTGCGCGCTCCGCGGCCACGGCGTCGGCCGGTGCGCCGGCGAGGTCCCGCAGCGCCTGCCAGCGGATGGCGGGGTCGGAGTTGAGTACCCAGTCCAGCACTGCCATCGGCCGAGTCTAACCGCGGCGGCCCACCGTGCGGGGTGGCCTGCGCCGGGCAGAGGCGGACCGGGCAGCGGCGAACCGGGCAGAGGCCAACCGGGCAGAGGCGAACATCGCGCGGGACCGCGCCGACCCGAGGCAGGCATCCCGCGACGCGCGTCAGCCGGCGGTGACCACGCCGGGTCGCGCCGCCCCGAGTTGGCGGCGATGGCGCCGGTACCACAGCAGTGCCGCAGCCGCGGCGACGATCGCGGGAGCCGGGAGGAAGCCGATCGCGACGCCGCCGACCGCCTGGCACAGCGCGCCGTCGACCGCCGAGCCCACCGCGCTGCCTGTGGCGAACGCGGTGGCCACCCAGGCGAACGACTCGGCCGCCGTACCCGCCGGAGCCACCCCGTCGGCGGTGATGAACACGGCGGTCAGCGCGGGTGGCAGCATCAGCCCGCTGACCGCGAGCGCCACCGCCATCAGCGGCAGCGGAGCGACCAGCAGGAGCGGCAGGTACCCGGCGGCCATCAGCGCGACCAGGGCCGGCAGGGCACGGCGCGGATCCTTCAGCGGGTACCGGGTGGAGAGCAGCCCGCCGGTCAGCGCCCCGACCGCCTGCGCGGCCAGGAGCCAGGCCGCCCACGAGCGGGAGCCGTGTGCGTCGGCGTACCCGGCGACGGCCACCTCGGTACCGCCGACGGCCGCGCCCACCAGGAGGGTGGCGGCCAGCAGCAGCCGCAGTTCGGCCGAGCGCAGCGGACCGGCCCAGTGACGGCGGGCCGGGGTGCCGCGCCACCGGCGCACGACCGGCGCGGTGGAGAACAGCACGGTACCGGCGAGCTGAGCGACGGCCGTCGCGATGAGCCCGCCCCGGGCACCGGCGAGGGCGTACCCGCCCAGCGCCACCATCGGGCCGACGATGAAGATGAGTTCCTGCAGGGCGACGTCCAGGGTGTACGCCGCCTGCAGCAGCCGTTCGGCGATCAGGTCCCGCCACAGCACCCGGAGGCAGGACTCGAACGGTGGCGCCCCGACGCCGGCCAGCACGGCGGCGATGACGGCGACGGCCGGAGGCGGGCGCAGCGTGGCGAGTGCGAAGCCGGCGGTGGAGACGGTGACGGCCGCCCACATCACCGGCGGTTGCCGCCACCGGTCGGCGACGCGGGCGAGCAGCGGCTGTCCGACGGCGGTACCCGCGATGTACCCGCCGACGAGGATCCCGGCCATCGCGATGCTCATCGCGTCGCGGGCGAACAGCAGCAGCGCGAGCGGCGCGGAGGACAGGGGGAGCCGGCCGACCTGGCTCGCGACCAGGACCCGCACGGCCTGCGGGGCGCGCAGCACCGCGGCGACGCCGCTCGTGCCGGCGGTGTCGCTCGTGTCGGTCGTGTCGCTCGCGGTGTCGCTCGTGTCGGCGGTCTCGCTCGCGGTGCCGTTCCTGCCGGCGGTGTCGGTCTCGCTGGCGGTGTCGGTCCTGCCGGCGGTGTCGCTGACGCCGAGGGTGTCGGTCACGCTGGCGGCGTCGCTCGTGTCGGGATCGCGGGCCGCACCGGCCGACGCGTCGAGGTGTGTGGGCATGACGGAAACGCTCCGGGTGAAGGGTGACGGGTGGCGACGGGTGCGGCCGCCCGATCAGGGAGCGAAATCCGTGCGTTCGTGATCGTTGCCGTAGAGCGGCAGGTCGGGCGCGATCCACTGGGCGTACGCAGCGGCGACGGCCTCCAGCGGGATCACCCGGCCAGCCTACCCGATGCCCCCGACGGTGACGGCCGGACGCTGCCCGGAGCGCTGGCCGGAGCGCTGGCCGGCGCGCTGCCCGGAGCTCGCCGGGGGCCGCCGCGACAGCGCGGCTGGGCCCACCGGATGCCCACCGGATGCCCACTGGATGCCCACCGAATGTCCACAGTGGAGGATCGGGTCAGGCGGGCCGCCGCGCGACGAGCCGTCCGGTGAACGTGACAGGCGACCGTCCGGTGCGAACGGGTTCGCGGCGTATGTTCCCCTCGGGGAATGCGCCCCGCGCGGCGGTGGTGGCCCGGTGGAGCGCCGGACGCGCGTCGTAGATCCATGCCCGGGCGCCGGGGCGCAGCACCCGGTGCAGTTCCCGCAGTCCCGCGCGCGGGTTCGCCCAGTGGTGCTGACTCATCGTCGACACGATGAGGTCGAACGACTGGTCCGGGTAGGGCAGTTCGGCGACGTCGCCCACGACGAAGGTGACCCGGTCGGCCAGGCCGGCCTCGGCGGCGGCGTGCCGGGCGTACTCGATCATCGCGGGGGACACGTCGAGCCCGTCGACGGTGAGCCACGCCGTGGCGGCCGCGATCGCCAGCGGTACCCGGCCCGGGCCGGTACCCACGTCGAGTACCCGGCTTCCGGCCGGCAGTCCGGCCGCGGCCACGTCCGCGGCGACGCGTCGGTGTACCCGGCCGAACAGCCGGGTGGTCAGCCGGTCGTAGCGGCCGGCGTTGGTGAACAGGCTCAGCATGTTGGCGCGGTGGTCGTAGACCCTGGGCATGTCGAGAGTCTCCTTAGTCGGCAACGGAAAGAGGGGGTGAGGGGATGGGCATCGTCCAAGACATGATGTTCATTGCCGAACATCGTGTTCGAGTATGCTGCGACCGGGTGGCGGCGGGTCAACAACCAGAACGCCGCGACCGTCCGGTACCGGACGGAGCGCGGCCGATTGTTCGGCAACTTGTTCGGCAACGGAGACGCGGGAGGGCACCGGCATGACCATTCAGGACCGACGCGGCACCGAACCCGACCGCCGGGTGCGGCGCACGCGACGGATCCTGCGCGAAGCGCTGGTGTCGCTCATCCTCGACAAGGGCTACGACCGCGTCACCGTGCAGGACATCCTCGATCGGGCCGACGTGGGGCGGTCGACCTTCTACGCGCACTACCGGGACAAGGAGGCGCTGCTCGTCTCGTGCTTCGACGACCTGCGCGACGACCTGCGCCGCGAATTCGACGCGATGACGCCGGACGCCGACGTCGACCCGGCCGGGCCGGCGGCGATCCTCTTCGGCCACGCGCACCGGCACCGCGACCTGTACCGGGCGCTGTGTGGACGGCGCGGCGGCAGCCTCGTGGAGCGGCACCTGCACCAGCTCGTGAGCGACCTGCTCCACGGGCACCTGCGCCCGCACCTGGCGGCAGCCGGATCGGACCTGGCCGTAGACGTCGTCGTGGAGTTCTACGCCAGCGCCGCGCTCGGTTTGCTCGTCTGGTGGGTGAACCAGGACTTCCGGCACCATCCGGACCGGCTGGCCCGGATGTACCAGCGGCTCGCGGCGTCCGGCCTGTCCACCGAGCCACAGCCGGCCGGCTGAGCCGGCCGAGCCGCTGTGTTCAGAACTTCGCGGTCGGCGCGCCCTTGCCCGGATTGATCTTCACCGGCCCGTGAGCCGACGGGCGCACGTCGAAGTCGAAGATCTCGGTCGGGATGTAGATGGTGGCGCAGGAGTTCGGGATGTCGACGACTCCGGAGAACCGGCCCTCGATCGGCGCCGCGCCCAGGATCAGGTACGCCTGCTCCGGGCTGTACCCGAACGTGGTCAGGTAGTCGATGGCGTGCAGGCAGGCGCGCTGGAAGGCCAGCTGCGAGTCGAGGTACCGCTGCTCGCCGCCGGTGGTCACCGAGATGCCGGAGAAGGCCAGCCACTGGCAGTACTGCGGATTGTTGTTGCCGGGCAGGAAGATGACGTTCTCGGAGACCTGGTAGGTGTCCATGCCGCCCTTGATGAGGTCGACGTGCAGGTCGATGAACCCGCCCATCTCGATCGCACCGCAGAACGTGATCTCGCCGTCGCCCTGGGAGAAGTGCAGGTCGCCCATGGACAGGTTCGCGCCCGGGACGTACACCGGATAGAAGATCCTCGACCCCTTGGTCAGGTTCTTGATGTCCTGGTTGCCGCCGTTCTCCCGGGGCGGAGCGGTCCGCGCCCCCTCCGCGGCGACCCGGTCGAAGTCCGCGCCGGTCAGCGATCCGAGGATGGCGTCCTGTGGCAGCGGCGGCAGGGACAGCGGCGGCACCCGGTCGGGATCCGTGGCGCGCAACGCCGCTTCGCGCTTGTTCCACTTGTCCAGCAGCGCGGCCGACGGCGCGGTGCCCATCAGCCCGGAGTGCACCATCCCGGTGAACGACACTCCGGGTACGTGCCGCGAGGTCGCCTTCTGCCCGCTGAAATCCCAGATCGCCTTGTACGCGTCGGGGAAGTAGTCGGTGAGGAAGCCGCCGCCGTTCTGCTTGGCGAAGATTCCGGTGTACCCCCAGCCCTGACCGGCCAGCGGCCCGGTCTCCTGGGGGATCGGACCGACGTCGAGGATGTCGACGACGAGCAGGTCGCCGGGCTCGGCGCCCTGGACCGCGAACGGCCCGCTGAGCGCGTGCACGATCGACAGTGGCGCGTCGCGCACGTCCTCGGCGGAGTCGTCGTTGTGGATCTCACCGTCGAACCACTCCCGGCAGTGCACCCGGAACGACTGGCCGGGACGCACCGAGGCGACCGCGGGGATGTCGGGGTGCCACCTGTTGTGGCCGACCACGTCCTGGTCCGGGAACTTCCGCGAGGAATCCAGGGAGAAGAGGACCTCGGGCATCGCCACCTCCTGTCAACGTCGGTGCGCCGGCCGCCGGCTCGGGATCTGGGAGACCACCTCCGGCGATTCGGCACTGCGCCCGGCCCGGTCGATCGCCGCGGTCAGCGCGGGCGGCGTGACGGCCAGCAGGGGCGCGGAGAAGACCCGGGCGGCCGGGCCGTCGCAGGCCCCGCAGCGGACGCTGGGCGCCGCCTCGCCGATCGGGGTACGGACCTCGAACGCGCCGTCGGTCGGGCACCGGTATTCGTACGTCGCCATGCCGCTTCCCCCACCCCAGGCGGCCGTCCCGCCGCAGTGGCGCCGGGCACGCTCAGCATCGGACGGCAGCCGGTGGTCGCGCAGCCCAACGCCGCAAGTAGTGAGCGCTGGGACGGCAGTGTCGGATGTGGCGATCCGGGCGTTCGCGGGTGATTGGAGGCGGGGTGGCCGTATCTGCCGGTGATTGGTAGCCTGCCGGGTCATATGTCCAGTGACGAACGCGAACCGAAGGGCAGCATCGGAGGCCGCCGTACCGTGTGGTGGCTGGGCGGGGTCGCGCTGGTGGCGATCGCCGCGGTGGGCACCGTCGTCGCGGTCGACCGGACGCACGGGACACCGTCGCGACCGCCCGCGTCGGCCGCCGGGACCGCCGTCGAGTGCACCGTGGAGCCGCTCTCCGGGTTGGCACTGGGCGAGCGGTCGCCGGAGTGGGTCCTGGTCGACCCGTCCGGCGGGTACGTCGTCACCGAGCAACCGAGGGACGACGGCCGACCCGTTCCCGTGCTGTGGCACGGGGGCAAGGCGGTGCCGATTCCTCTCCCGGACGGTGCGGGTGGCCCGGAGGACGTGGGAATGGCGGCGGTCAACGCCGGCGGTACGGCGGTCGGGACCGTCTCGCACGGTGGGCACCGGTCCGCGTTCGTCTACCGGGACGGCAGCACGACCCGGCTGCCCGGACTGCCCGGGTACGGCGACTCGGACGCCGAGGGCATCGACGCGGCCGGAGACATCGTCGGCGACGCGTCCGGGGCCGGCGGCGACGTACCGGTGATCTGGCCGGCGGAGGCGCCGGGCGCGGTACGCCGGATCGGCTCAGCGCCCGGCTCGGCGGCGGCGATCGGCGACGACGGGACGGTCGTCGGTACCGGCGGCGCCGGGGTCCCCTGGGTCTGGAACGCGAGCGGCGACGGCCACGCACTGGCTCTGCCGCCCGACCCCGAGGTGAAGAAGGGCCGTGCCCTGGCGGTCCGGGGCGACTGGGCCGCCGGGTGGGTCGGCATCACGGATCAGCTGGTCGACGCCGAGACGCCGGCGCGGTGGAACCTGCGCACCGGCGCGGTGAAGACGTTCCCGGGCCTGACCCGCGCCGGAGCGCGCGGAGTCAACGCGCGGGGTGACCTGGTCACCGCGCACGGCCTGGGCGGCGACACGGCGATCCGGGACGGTAGGGCGCTGAACCTGTCGGTGGGCCGCTACCAGGGCCCGACCGCCTGGGCGACGTGGATCAGCGACGACGGCAGGACACTCATCGGCGCGGCGCTCGGCCCGACCGGCACCGACGTGGTGCGCTGGCACTGCTGAGGTCGCCCGCGCCACCTCTGGACGCTGCTCTCGCCCGGCCGCTCTGGCCACGACGTTCAAGGCTCATCGAGTCCGCCCGGGAGCGTTGGCGCGGTCAACGCCCCGCACTTGGTCGCCCTCGTGAGGGCCGGAGCCCGCTTCGAGCGCGGGATCCTCGTTGAGCGTTCTGAGATGATCGCGTCATGAGATCGAACACCAACAGGCCGGATCCCCCCGGCGCGGTCGAAGTCGATGTTCCCGCGCCGGGCGGCGGCTGGCTGAGGGCCGAACGCAGCGGCACCGGCAGCCCCGTCGTCCTGCTGCACGGCGCGGGCATGGATGCCCGTCTGTGGAATGCGATTGTTCCCGAGCTGGTCCGCAACCACGACGTCGTCCGCTACGATGCCCGCGGTCTGGGCAGCTCCAGCCTGCCGGACCGGCCTTTCGACGATGTCGAGGACCTGGGCGCCGTCCTTGACCACTTCGGCCTGAACCGGGCCGCGCTGGTCGGGCTGAGCATGGGCGGGGAGACAGCGCTGGATTTCGCGCTCGCCTACCCCGAGAGGGTCAGCGCGCTGGCCCTGGTCGGTGCGTCGGTCAGCGGCCACGTCTGGCCGGAGGACGCGCAGTCCTCGGCCTACGCAACCGCCCGCCGACAACGGGATGCGGCGGCCCTGGCCGCGCTGGAACTGTCGATCTGGGCATCCCTGGGCCGCACGGCACCCGGCGCAGAGCTCATCGAGGCCATGGTGGCGGACAACGCCGAACGCCGAGTCGCCAGCGAACCATTCTTCGCACACTTCCCGAACCGCGACGCCGAATCGCGCCTGCGCGACATCGCCGCCCCAACCCTGGTCGTCCACGGCGACCACGACCACCCGGAGATCGCAGCGATCGCCGAGCGGCTCGTCGCCGGCATCCCCGACGCCTGCGAAGTGGTCGTCTCAAACGCCGACCACTACCTGCCGCTCCGCAGTCCCCAACAGCTCGTCGAACTGCTGCTGTCGCATCTGGCGTGATCGCACGCCTGCCGGAGTACGGCTGCCCTACTACGCGGACACGGCCGATCCCGGCTCGGGATGGGACAGGGCGCTGCCGACCCAGCCCCGCTCGCGGGCGAGCAGCGCCGCCTGGAACCGGGTGCGGGCGCCCAGCATGGTCATCGCCGACGTGACGTGCTTCTGCACCGTACGGCGGCTCATCCCGGTCACCCGGGCGATCGACTCGTCCTTCAACCCGGCCGACATCAGCAGCAGTACCTGCCGGGTGCGTTCGTTCAACTCCTCCGGCGGCGGGCCGTCGCGCAGGGACTGGAGCGGCACCGCCCGCGCCCAGATGCTGTCGAACAGGGCGATGAGCGCGTCCAGCAACGGTGAGGGGTGCACCACCAGCGCGCCGAGGCCGGGCTCGTCCACCTTGAGCGGGACGAAGCCGATGCGCCCGTCGAACAGGGCAAGCTTCATCGGTACGTTGCCGACGGCCCGCGCCTCCTCGCCCATCGCGATGCTGTGCTCGGCGACGGCCAGCGTGAGCGACTCGTCCAGCGCCCCGCTCTCGTAGACGGACCGGGACCGTACGCCGCGGCGGATGCCCGCGTCCTCGGCGTGCAGGACGTCGGTGGGGTCGTCGATGGCCACGTACGGCGGCTTGGTCAGCGAGTCGAACTGGAACTTCGCCGTGTGTACCAGGTGCATGAAGTACCGCATGGACTGCTCGCGCCCGACGATGACCTCGATGAGATCGGCGGCGCTGCCGTCCTCGGCCGCCTCGCGGAACTCGCCCTGCAGTTCCTTCGCGAACAGCCGGATCTGCGCCAGTTCCTCGCTGCGCCGGGTCACCAGAGTCTCCAGCGCCAGCTCGGGCGGGCTCGGCGAGTAGCCGGGCGGGCGGGTCGGTACCCGGGTGACCAGCGCCTGATCCTCCAGCACCCGCAACAGGTCCCGGGCGGCCCGCACCGACAGGCCCAGGGCCTCGGCGACCTCGCGGACCGTGTGGCTGTGCCCCGCCCGGATCAGGTACCGGTAGACCTGCTCGTGCGGCGGGCTCACGCCCACGGCACCCAGTTGGTTGCTGGGCTGTGGCACGGTCACCGCGCCCCTCGTTGCGTGATCATCGCGTGACGACCGTAGCAGCGGATCGCCGTGCGGGTGTTGCCGGGCCGACTGAGATCGATACCACGCTCCGTTTCTGCTGCGTCACGGCTACCGGTGTGGCGATACTGGCCGCCGGCAGGATCGTCCCGGAGGTGCGCGTGCTTGAGGTTCTCGGTGTCGACTTCTGGGGAGAGGGCGCGTACCTGGCGCTGGTCGACGGGGCGCCGCTCACGGTCGACGAGTTGGCCAGCCGTACCGGCATCGACCACGACAGTCTCAAGGGGGCGCTGGTCCGGCTGGAGGATCGTGGCCTGGTCGCCCGGATGCCGGGCCGCCCGGCGAGATACACCGCGCTGCCGCCGGACCACGCCCTCGAAGTGCTGTTGCTGGCCAGGGAACGGGACATCCAGCGGGTACGGGCGCTGGCCCAGCAACTGGCCGAGCGGCACCGCAAGGCCCGGGTGGGCCGGGATTCCGCCTCGCTGATCGAGGTCATCACCGGGCCGGACGGCGTGGCACGCTGCGGGCAGCAGCTGTTCCGCCGGGCGGAGCGGGAGATCCGGGGCATCGACGCCCCGCCGTACGCGCAGGCCAGCGACGGCGAACGGGTCAACTCCAGCGTGAACATCGGCGGGCGTCGGGTGCGCAGCCGGTTCATCCACGCGCACCGGGCGCTGGTCACGTCGGGCGGGGCGCAGCGCATCGAAGAGGACATCGCGGCGGGCGAGGAGGTGCGGTTCCTGCCCGAGGCGCCGATGAAGATGATCCTGGCCGACGACCAGGCCGGCCTGATCCCGTTGCTGGCTACCCCGCAGGTGCTGGACTCGTGCATCCTGGTGTACCCGTCGGCCCTGCTCGACGCGCTGTCCACGTTGTTCGAGACGCTGTGGCGGCATGCCCAGCCGTTCATTCCGGAGCAGGCCACCGCGCGGGGCGGCGAGGCGCTCGGCGACGAGGAGCGCCGCATCATCGCGCTGCTCGCGATGGGCCTGTCCGACGAGGCGATCGCGCGGCAGCTGGGCATCGGCCACCGCACGATCCAGCGCCGGGTCCAGGCGCTGTTGCAGCGGCTCGGCGCGACGAGCCGGTTCCAGGCCGGCGTCCTGGCCGCGAGCCGGGGCTGGTGGAAGCCGGCCGAGCAGCCGGAGCAGCAGGCCGGCTGAGCCCGTGCCGGGCAAGCCGGCCGCGGGATCGCGGCCGGCTCGCCCGGGGTTGGCCTGAGGGGATGGTCGGTCCCCGTCAGCGCGGTGCCAGGGCGAAATCGGCGGTGACCACCCCGCCCTTGACCAGCTTCACCGTCCTGGTGTCCGGCTGGTACCCGGTCGCCGCCACGATGACGGTCAACGGGTTGTCCTTCGCCGGTAGCCAGAGCCGGTACTGGCCCTTGTCGTCGGTGCTCAGCGTGGTGTGGCCGTTCTTCGTGTCCACCTGAACGGTCGCGCCGGCCAGCGGTGCCGCGGGGCTGCCGGTGCCGGTGACCGTACCGGTCAGCTCGCCCCAGCCGGCCGGGGCGGTGACCGTCATGGTGAACGGCACCGCCACCGAGCCGTACGGCGTGTCGGTGTCGATGAGCAGGTTCGCGCGGTGGTCACCGGCGTCGGCCGGACCCATCGCGGTGGCGTCCAGCGTCACCTTGACCGTGGCCGACTTCCCGGCCCCGATCGTCAGCGTGGCCGCGTTCTCGGCCAGCCACGGCACGTCGGCGTGCGGAGCGTCGTACCCGGGCAGTTTCTGCGCGCCCGCCTGCGGCACGCCGTACCCGTTCAGCCCGCCCACCACGTACCAGCCGATCGCGCCGGCCGCCTCCATCACCGGGGCGGGCAGGTTCGGCATCGCCGACCAGGCGTCGGTGGCCGGGTCGTAGGCGTACGCCTCGTTGGTCAGCGACCCGGCCGACAGCACGTTGCCGCCCGCGGTCAGCAGCCGCCCGCCGGCCGCGGTGGCGGTCGCGCCCCAGAAGTCGACCGGAGCGTCCGCGATCCGGGTCCACGCCCCGGTCGCCGGATCCAGCTTGTACCCGGCCGCGGTGTCGGTGCCCACCGCGTTCGCCGGCTCGTACGCGCCGCCGGCACAGTAGAGCGTGCCGTCGACCGTGGCACAGGAGGGGAACGAGACCGGGGCCGGGTACGGCTTGCCCGCCGACCAGGTATCGGTCGCCGGGTCGTAGACCTGCACGGCGTTGTACCCGCAGCCGCCCCAGTCGCAGCCGCCGATCACGTACAGCTTGTCGCCGAGTACCGCTGAACCCTCGTTGCCGTACGCCACCGGCGCGTCGGCGATCTGCGACCAGGTGTTCGCCGCCGGGTCGTAGACCTCACCGCCGACGATCGGGTTGCCGGCCGCGTCCCGGCCGCCGGTCACGTAGAGCTTGCCCCGGATGACGCCGTACGCGGGGCCGAACCGCTTGGTGGTCGCGCTGGCCAGCGCCGTCCAGCTCGCGGTCGCCTGGTCGTACGAGTACAGCGCGTTGCTCCACTGGCCACCGGGTGCCTCGCCCAGCCCGGCGTACAGCACCCCGCCGATCACCGTGGCGATCCCGCCGTACGTGCCTGTCGGCAGGTCGGTCACCGGCTGCCACGCCTGGTCGGTGGGCGCGCCGGCGGCCGGTGCGGTGCCCGAGGCGCCGGTGGCCACCGAGAGCGGTGTCACGCGGGACTTCACCCGCTGCCGCGCGGCACCCGCCGCCGGGCTCGGCGCCCCGCCGGTCGCCTGCTCCCCCAGGGTGATGGTCGCCGGGGAGCCGCCGGTGTTCTTCACGGTCAGGCTGACCGTCTTCGAGGCGCCCCACGCGACGCTGTCGCCGACCGCGTTCTCGTTGACCCGCAGCTTGCCGGGGTGGAGGGCGAAGTCGGCGGTGGTGACCGCGTCGGGTGCGACCGACACCTTTTCGGTCACCGCCGGGTACCCGAAGCCGGGCAGGCCGGCGGTGAACTGCCGCTTGCCGGTGCCGCCGGAGAACAGCCAGTACAGGCCGTTCGGCTGCGCCGGGTCGCCCGGGGTCGCGACGCTGTGCCCGGCGCCGGCCGGCGCCGTCGGGTCGCTGACCGTCGCGCCGAGCACGCCGGCTCCGGTGTTGGCGTCGGTGACCCGGCCCACCAGCAGGCCACCGGGCAGCGTCTGCAGGCTGCGGGTACCGACCGCCACGTTGTCCAGCTGCCAGGTGCCGGTCAGCCCGCCGGTGAAGTGGAAGCGCACCCGCACCGACGGCTTGCCCGCGAACGCGTTCAGCGGCACCACCTCGTGCGCCGGTCCGTTGATGACGTCGGTGTGGTGCCAGACCGTGGTCCAGGTCTGGCCGTTGTCGGTGCTGACGTCGACGTCGGCGGTCGGGTCGTCCAGCCGGTACAGCGAGGGCAGTGCCGTGTCGAAGTCCAGTTCGGGCGTCTTCTCCGCGGTGAAGTCGTAGCTCGGGCTGACCAGTTCGGTGTCCGCCTGCGCCCAGCCGAGCGCGTAGTCGTCCACGATGGCGAAGTGGCCGGTGCCGCCGGTGGAGTTGCCGCGGTTGAGCGGGTCGTCGAACTGCCAGCCGCCGGCCGGCGTGTGGTTGGTGACCGTCCAGCCGTCCGGTGTCGTGCTGGTGTCGAAGCTCTGGAGGCCGCCGCCGTGGTAGGCGATGGCGTACCCGGGGGCGAGCGCCCCGGTGGTGGACAGCGGCAGGGTGAGGTTCGCCGTGGCGCCGGACTCGGCGACCGTCACGTCGGCGCTGGCCGCCTGGTAGCCGGGGTACAGGGCGGTGGCATGCACCGTGTACGGGTGGTCCATCGGCACCTTGACCGTGTACGCGCCGGTGGCCGGGTTCGTGAACGCGGTGCCCGGCACCCCGTCGACGGTCACCTTCGCGTACACGCCCCAGCCGTGGCCGCCGCCGTCGCGCACGGTGCCGGAGATGGTCTGGGTCGGCACCGGGGTCAGCGCCGCGTCGCGGGTCACGGACGCGCCGTCGGCCACGTCGACGTCGCCGAGGTTGCGGTCGGCGTACCCGTACGCGGTGACTGCCAGCGGGTACGAGCCGGCCGGTACGACGAACTGGTAGCCGCCGGCCGAGTCGGTGGTGACGTGGTAGGCGCCCAGCGTCACCGAGGCCCCGGCCACCGGCCGGCCGGTGGACGCGTCGGTCACGGTGCCGGCGACGGTGCCGTGCGCCCCGGGCCGGAACGCGGCCAGCCCGTTCGGGGTACCCAGGCCGGTCGGCCCGTCGTACCCGGGGCCGGCCACGCACTCGTAGCGCGGGGTGCAGTCCGGCGTGGTACCGAAGCCGCACAGCGAGCGGTCCGAGCAGCTGGCGTTGTCGCCGGTGGTCACGTCGTTCAGCGCGCCGGGGCTCAGGTACGGGTACGACGCGGGGTTGCTGCCCGCGACCGGGGTGCCCGCGTCGGCGTACACGCCCGCGATGATGGGCGACGCGGCGCTGGTGCCGCCGTAGACGTTCCAGCCGGCGTCGGAGAAGCTGTTGTAGACCGCGACACCGGTGGCCGGGTCGGAGACCGCGGACACGTCCGCGACCGAGCGGCCGGGGCAGTCGGCGTCGGTCTGGAACTGGGGCTTCGGCTCGACCTGCGAGCACCCCGATCCGGGCGCTCCCCAGTGCGGGCCGTCCGCGGTGTTGGCCACGCTGTTCCACACCGTCTCCGACCAGCCGCGGGCGCTGCCGTCGCGGGTCAGGCTGGTGCCGCCGACCGAGGTGACGTACGGCGAGGAGGCCGGGTAGGCCACCCCGTACCCGTCGTCGGCGGAGCTGGCGACGATCGCCGTGCCGGGGTGGTCGAAGTACGCCTCGTCGTAGGCCGGCGAGCTGGGGTCGTCGCCGTAGGCGCCGTAGGAGTTGGACACGTACCGGGCGCCGAGGCCCACCGCGGTGTTGACCGCGGTACCCAGGCTGTCGGTGCCGTTGTCGTCCGCCTCGACGAGCAGGATGTGTGCCTGCGGGGCGACGGCGGAGACCATGTCCAGGTCCAGCGAGATCTCGCCGGCCCAGCCGTCGTCGGGTGCCGGGTAGCCCGCGCCGCCCTGCTGGTCCACCTTGCGGAAGCAGCCATTGTCCGTGGTGCACGCGGGAAGCCCGTACTGCTGGCGGTACACCGCCAGGTCGGCCTCGGCGTTCGGGTCGTCGAAGGCGTCCACGATGGCGACCGTGGCGCCGGCGCCGCCGTCGGCCGGCAGCCCGTACGCGGAGCGCAGATCCGCCGGCGCGTACCCGTCGGGTGCCGCCTGAATGGTGCCGCGCGCCTGCGCGCCGGCCGACTTCGTCGCGTCGGTGCGGGTGACGTCGGTGCGCCGCAGCGCGAAGCAGGTGAACCGGCCCGGCGCCGGTGGGCCGCACAGCGCCTGCGTCGCCACCTGGGTGCCGGCGGCCGGCGCGGCGCTGGCCAGCTCGCGCGGCACCTGGGTCACGAGCGTGGCCAGCACCAGCGCGGCGGCCGCCGCGATCAGGCGCGTCACCGGCGCGGTACGCCCGCGCCGGGGGAGGGGTGGTCGAAAGTGCACGGATGCTCCAGTCGGGTAGCCGCGGTCGGCGCCAGGCGGGCAGCTCGACGGTGAGCCCGGGGAATCCGCTGGCAAGAAGAGATTCACCAGCGGTACTTCGGAAATCAACGCGGCCGGGTGGCGGCTTTCCGCCGTGACGCATTCACGCCGGACGGCGCTGGCGGCCGTGCCATCGGCAGGTGTCGCTGTTCAATCCTGCCGCGGGCCACGTTGGGGCGTTAACGCAGGCGGTGCGCATATGAGTCGCTTCCCATGTTGCCCTCCGTGAATGCGTTGACACATTTAAGTGTGCCTTCGCATGGTGGGAAAACGGCGGGCGAAGATCGTCTGTCGTCGACCCCAACAAGGGTCGTCCGTGCAACGAGGCTGGAGGACCTTGATGCACCAATCCCATCCCGGACGAATCCCGGCCAGAGCCAGAACCTGGTTCCTGACCGGGGCTCTCGTCGTCGCCACCGCGGTGCTCGGCCTACCGGCCGCGGCCACCGCCGCCCCGGCCAAGGCGGGACCGGCCACCGCGGCCGGTACCGCCTCGGCGAAGCACACCGTCGTGGCGGTCTGCGGTACCGCGAAGAAGGGCCAGTCGGCCTGCTTCGCGTTGCGCCGCACCGACATCGCGGGGACGCGCGGCGTGCGCCCCGCCGACACCACCCCGCAGGGCTACGGCCCGGCAGACCTGCGCAGCGCCTACGCGTTGCCGGCCGACGGCGGAGCCGGTGCCACGGTCGCCATCGTGGACGCCTTCGACGACCCGAACGCCGAGGCCGACCTGGCGGTGTACCGCCAGCAGTACGGGCTGCCGGCCTGTACCACGGACAATGGCTGCTTCCGCAAGGTGAACCAGCGCGGCGGCACCGACTACCCGACCCCGAACGGCGACTGGGCCGGCGAGATCTCGCTGGATCTGGACATGGTCTCCGCCGTCGCCCCGCAGGCGCACATCGTGCTCGTGGAGGCGGACACCAACAACAACACCGACCTGTACGCCGCCGAGGACGAGGCGGTCGCGCTCGGTGCGAAGTACGTGTCCAACAGCTGGGGCAGCGGCTACGACAGCACCCCGGGCAGCGGCGAGGACCCGACCGAAACCACCGCGTCGGACCCGCACTTCAACCACCCCGGCGTCGCGGTCGTCGCCAGCACTGGCGACGACGGGTACGGGGTCAGCTACCCGGCCGCGTCCCAGTACGTGACCGCGGTCGGCGGCACCGCGCTGACCCGGGCGAGCAACGACCGCGGCTGGTCGGAGTCGGTGTGGAACGACTCGTTCGGCGCTCCGGGCAGCGGCTGCTCGCTGTACGAGGCGAAGCCGTCGTTCCAGACGGACACCGGCTGCGCCAACCGGGCGGAGGCGGACGTGTCCGCGGTCGCCGACCCGGCAACGGGCGTCGCGGTGTACCAGACCTACGGCAACACCGGCTGGAGCGTGTACGGCGGCACCAGCGCGGCATCGCCCATCATCGCCTCGGTGTACGCCGACGCGGGTACCCCGGTCACCGGCACGTACCCGAACTCGTACCCGTACGCGAAGACCGGGTCGCTCAACGACGTGACGACGGGGAACAACGGCACCTGTACGCCGGCGTACCTGTGCACCGCCGGCGCCGGGTACGACGGCCCGACCGGCCTCGGTACCCCGAACGGGATCGCGGCGTTCGCCACCGGGCCGCACGGCGACGTGACCGGCACGGTGACCGACGCCGGCACCGGGGCGGCCGTCGCCGGAGCGACCGTGTCGGCCGGTGACACCAACACCACCAGCGACGCGCAGGGGCACTACGATCTGCACGTGCCGGTCGGCAGCTACGACGTGACGGTGCACGGGTACGGGTACAAGGACGCGTCCGTCACCGGCGTCAGTGTCGGCGACGGTGCCTCGGTGACGGAGAACTTCGCGCTGACCGCGCTGCCGCACGCGACCGTGAGCGGCACGGTCACCGACGGCTCCGGGCACGGCTGGCCGCTGTACGCGAGGGTCACCGCGGCCGGCGTACCGGGCGGGGGAGTCTTCACCGACCCGGCCACCGGGCACTACAGCATGGACCTGCCGCAGGGCGAGACCTACCAGTTGCAGGCCACGCCGGCCTACAGCGGGTACAGCACCGGCGGTACCCGCGTCACGGTGGGCGACTCCGGGGCGCAGGGCAACATCACGGTACCGGTCGACACGCTGGCCTGTGACGCGCCCGGCTACCAGGTGCACTACTCCGGTACGACGCAGCCGTTCGACGGCACCACCGCGCCGGCCGGCTGGACGGTGGACAACGGCAGCGGCACGGCCGGCTGGGCGTTCACCGACGACGGTGACCGTGGCAACCTCACCGGCGGCAGCGGTGGCTTCGCCATCGTGGACAGCGACCACGCCGGTTCGGCCAACACGGAGGACACCACCCTGACCGCGCCGGCCGCGGACTTCAGCGACGTGGCCAGCCCGTCGGTCAGCTTCGACACCGACTACGACCCCTACAACGGCCAGACCGCCGACGTGGACGTGAGCGTCGACGGCGGCACGACGTGGAGCAACGTCTGGCGCCACACCGCCGACGCGTTGCGCACTGCTCACGTCGACATCCCGGTGCCGCAGGCGGCGGGGAAGTCCTCGGTGCTGGTGCGGTTCCACTTCACCGGCAGCTTCGGCTGGTGGTGGCAGCTGGACAACGTGTTCATCGGCGCCCGGACCTGCGACCCGACGATCGCGGGTGGCATCGTCTTCGGCCAGGTGACCGACGCCAACACCGGCAAGGGTGTGGTCGGGGCGCTGGTGTCCGCTGTGGACTCCGCCGGGGTCACCGCCACCACCTCCGCCACGCCGGATGACACCAACCTCGGCGACGGTTTCTACTGGCTGTTCTCGCCGGCCACCGGCGCGCACCAGTTCACCGCCGCGGCCGGCCGGTACACCACCGCGACGGCCACCCCGAAGGTGGCGGCCAACTACGCCACCCGGGCGGACTTCTCGCTGAAGGCCGGCCAGGTGACGGCCAGCACGTCGAGCATCGACAAGACGGTCGGCTGGGGCGGCACGGCCAGCGCCACGGTCACCCTGAAGAACACCGGCACCGCACCGGCCACCGTGACGATCGGCGAGCAGGACGGCGGCTCGACGCTGATGGCCCAAAGCGGCGCGCCGGTGCAGAGGGTCAACGGCAAGTACTCGCCGCACGCGCTGATGGCGGGCGGCAAGCCGGTGGCACCGGCGGCGAAGTCCGCGCCGGCGGACAACACGCCGTCGGACGCGCCGTGGACTGCGATCGCCAACTACCCGACCCCGATCCAGGACAACGTCGCCGGGGTCAACGACGGGAAGCTGTACTCGGCGTTCGGTTTCACCGGCGACGGTGACACCGCGGCGATGTACGTCTACGACCCGGACACCGGCAGCTGGAGCCCGCTGGCCAGCGCGGCGGACACCCGGGAGAAGCCGGCCGCCGCGTTCATCGGCGGCAAGTTCTACGTGGCCGGCGGCTGGGACGTCAACGGCAACCCGGACTCGAAGCTGGAAATCTACGACCCGGCCACCAACGGGTGGACGACCGGGGCGCCGGATCCCAAGCCGTACGCCGGTTCCGGCGCGGCGGTGCTGGGCGGCAAGCTGTACGTCGTCGGTGGCTGCACCAGCACCTGCGGCAACACGGACGTGGAGGTCTACGACCCGGTGTCGGACACCTGGTCGCCGGCCGCCGCGTACCCGGAGACGGTGTCCTGGGAGTCGTGCGGCGGCCTCGGCGCGAAGCTCTACTGCGCCGGCGGCACGGTCAACAGCGGGGCGGGCATCGCGCACGCCTACGCCTACGACCCGGGCACCGACTCCTGGTCGCCGGTGGCCAGCCTGCCGATGGACATGTGGGGCTCGAACTACACGGTCGCGAACGGGATGCTGCTGGTCTCGGCCGGCGTCACCAACAACAGCCTCACGGTGACCAACCAGGGCTTCGCGTACGACCCGGGCAGCGACTCGTGGAGCGCCCTGCCCAACGCCAACAACGCGTTCTACCGCGGCGGTAGCGCCTGCGGCTTCTACCAGGTCGGCGGCAACCCCGGTGGCGCGTTCGCGCCGCCGCTGCCGATCAGCTCGGTGCTGCCCGGATTCGCCGACTGCGGCGGTGCGAGCGATGTGCCGTGGCTGTCGGAGGACGCGACCAGCCTCACGCTGGCGCCGGGCAAGACCGCGAAGGTGACGGTGACCGTGGACGCCAGTGTGGCCGCGATCACCCAGCCGGGCACGTACGCGGCGAACGTGGCCCTGTCCACGGACACGCCGTACCCGGTGCCGGCGGTCAAGGTGTCGATGACGGTGAACCCGCCCAAGACCTGGGGCAAGATCACCGGTACGGTCACCTCGGCGGCGGACGGATCCGTCCTGGCCGGCGCGACGGTACAGATCGACAGCTGGGCCACGAGCTACACCCTGAAAACCGACAAGAACGGCCAGTACGCCCTCTGGCTGGACACCCGCAACAACCCGCTGCAGGTGATCGTCGCCAAGGACGGCTACCAGCCGCAGGTCCGCACCGTGAAGATCACGAAGGGTACGACCACCACCGCCAGTTACGCCCTGAAGAAGGATTGACCCGAAGGACTGAGCTGACCCGGTGGACCGGCCGGGGAGGGGTCTCGTGCCCCTCCCCGGCCCGGTGCCGTCCACGCGTTAGGCTCGAGTGTGCCCGAAGGACATACCCTCCACCGCCTCGCCGACCGGCACCGGACGCTGTTCGCCGGCAAGCGGGTCAGCGCGAGCAGCCCGCAGGGCCGGTTCGCAGCCGGGGCCGCGGCCGTGTCCGGGGCGGTCCTGCGAGACACCGAGGCATACGGCAAGCATCTCCTGCACCACTACGACGGCCGCTCGGTGCACATCCACCTCGGGCTCTACGGCGCCTTCACCGACGGCACCGGCGCCGCCCCGCCGCCGGTCGGGCAGGTCCGGCTGCGGCTTTCCACCCGGCGCCACTGGTTGGAACTGCGCGGCGCGTCGGCGTGCGAGCTGCTGAGCCCGGGCGAGGTCGACGCGCTGCGCGGCCGGTTGGGCGAGGATCCGCTGCGCGACGACGCCGACCCCGCCGCGGCCTACGCGCGGATCCGCGGCCGGGCCGCCCCGCTCGCGGCCCTGCTGATGGATCAGTCCATTGTGGCCGGTGCCGGGCTGGTCTACGTGTCCGAGGTGCTGTTTCGGGCGGGCATCCCGCCGACCCGCCCCGGTCGCGAGTTGAGCCCCGACGGGTTCACCGAGCTGTGGGCCGACCTGGTGGCGCTGATGAAGGAGGGCGTGCAGCGCGGGCGGATCGACACCGTCCACAGTAGACACACGCCGGAGGCGATGGGCCGGGCGCCGCGCATGGACCGGCACGGCGGTGAGGTGTATGTGTACCGCCGGCACGGCCAGCCGTGCCTGGTCTGCGGCACCGGGGTCCTGCGGTCGGAGTTGGCCGGGCGCAACTCCTACTGGTGCCCGGCCTGCCAGCCCTAGCGACGGCACGGGCTCCCCGCCGGCCGGCGAACGATCGGCGGGGCGGGACCTAGTGAACCAGCCAGACCCGCCACATCGCGGCCGGGTCCGATAGCGGATCGCCGTGCACCAGAACGAAGTCGGCCGGCCCGCCCTCCCGGATGACGCCCGCCTCCGGCTCGCCCAGCAGGACGCCGCCGTTGCGGGTCGCGGCGGCCAGCGCCTGCCACGGTTCCAGGCCGGCGGTCACCAGACACTCGATCTCCCAGGCCAACTGGTTGGCCCGCAACGAGCCGCCACCGAAGTCGGTACCTGCCGCGATCAGTACGCCGGCCCGGGCCGCCAGCCGTACGCTCTCGTGCGCCCACTCGCGCCGCGCGGCGATCTGCGAGCGGCCGGCCGGCTCGGCGAAGCGAGGCAGGGCCGTGGTGCTGGCGAACGAGCGCCAGGACTCCAGCACCGCCAGCGTCGACACCATGGCGACGCCGTTCGCCGCCATCGCGGCCACTACGTCGGCGTCCAGCTGGAAGCCGTGCTCCAGGGAGTCGACACCGGCCTCGGCACCGATCCGGGCACCGGGCAGCATGCCGGAGTGGGCGGTGACCCGGGCGCCGCGCCGGTGTGCCGCGTCGACCACCGCCCGTACCTCGCCGACCGTGAACGGCGAAGTTTCCCGGTCCGGACCGTCGAGGTACAGCTTCACGAAGTCGGCCCCGTCGTCGAGCTGCCCCATGGCGGCCCGCAGCAGCCCGTCGCCGTCGGACACCTCGACGCCCAGCCCGGACGGCAGGCCCCCGGCGCGCGCGATCCAGGTACCGGCCGCCCGCACGTACGGGTACTCGCGGTGCCCCGCCCACCGGTCCCGTACCCCGAGGGCCAGCCCGCGGGTGCGGCCGTCGACCGGATCCGTCTTCACCGGCGAGCCGACGTCGCGCGCCCAGCGCACGCCCGCGGCCCGTTGCAGGCGCGCGTTGTCCTCGGCGACCCGCAGCAGCCGGTCGGCCGGATCGAAGCCGCGGTCGATCCAGTGCGCCCCGCCCGGCATCGTCAGGTGGCTGTGGCTGTCCACCAGGCCGGGCACGACGGTGCACCCGGACGCGTCGACGACCTCGACGTCCGGGCCGGGGTCCGGTTCGTCGCCGGTCGGGCGGATCCACTCGATCCGGTCGTCGTCCACGAGCAGGCTCACGCCGAGCCTGAGCCGCGGTCCGGTGCCATCCGCGAGCGCCGCGTCGCGGTACAGGGTGCGTGCCATGCGGCTCACTATGTCACGGGCTCCGCCGGGCCGTTCCGGGCCGTTGTGGGCCGCGTGCCGGCGTCCAGGGGGATTCAGCTGAGTTCGTCGGAGATCCGGGCGGCGGCGGCGAGCACGGCCGGCGCCAGATCGGACAGCGCGCGCCGGCTGACCCGCTGGCTGGGCGCGGCTACGACAACGGCGGCCAGCGCCGCGCCGTCCGGCCCGTGGACACACGCGCCCAGCGCGTTCACCCCCTGCTCGGTCTCCTCGGCGTTGACCGCGTATCCGCGCCGGCGTACGTTGCCCAGCTCGCGGCGCAGCTCCCCGATGTCGGGCCCGGCGGCGCCGGCCCGCAACGGAAGCCCGCGCGGATAGAGCCCGGCGAGCTCGGCGGCGGACAGCTCGGCCAGCAGCACCTTGCCGCCGGAGGTCAGGTGCGCCGGCAGCACGATGCCGGTGCGCGACGCGACCCGGATGGTCTGCCCGCCCTCCACCCCGTCGACGAACCGGACACCGTTGCCTTCCAGCATCACCAGGTGCACGGTCTCCCGGGTCAGCCGGGACAGCGCCACCAGGTGCGGGTGCGCGACGTGGGTCAGGTCGGGGCTGGCCGGCGCGGGCACCGCGAGCCCCCGCAGGAACGGGCCGACCGCGTACACGTGGTGCCGGTCGCGGGTGGCGAACCCGTGCGCCACGAGCGCGGTCAGCAACCGGTGGACGGTCGACGGCGCGAGGCCCAGCGCGTCGGCGGCCTCGTGCACGCGCAGCCGGTGCCGCTCCACGAGCAGCCGTGCCAGCCGCAGGGCGCGGTCGACGGAGTTGACGGGCGGCTGCGGGGTCGCGCCGACGGTGCCGGCGGGGGGCTGCGGGGTCGCGCCGACGGTGCCGACGGGGGGCTGCGGGGTCGCGCCGACGGTGCCGACGGGGGGCTGCGGGGTCACGCCGATATTCTGCTCCATGGAATGTCGGAACGCGAGGATTCCATCGCGTCCGCCGGCCGTTCTAGCCTCGACGTGACCGCAATGGTGCCGTGCGCGGCGAGGTCGCCGGCGCACCGCACAGACCACACCCGAGGAGGGCGCCTCGATGACGCAGGCGGAGCAGACAACCCGACCGGTCGAGGACGATCCGGACCTGACACGGCTGTACCGCGACTTCGCGGACGCCGGCCTGACACCGCTGTGGACGCAGCGTGAGGGCCTGATGCCGGCCAGTCCGCAGCCCTCCGGCGTACCGGCGCTGTGGCGGTGGTCCACGCTCTACCCGCTGGCCGCCGAGGCGGGCCGGTTGGTTCCGGTTGGCCGGGGCGGTGAGCGCCGGGCGATCGCGCTGGCGAACCCCGGCATTCCCGGCCAGCCGTACGCGACCGCGACACTGTGGGCGGCCATCCAGTACCTCGGGCCGCGGGAGACCGCGCCGGCACACCGGCACACCCAGACCGCGTTCCGCTTCGTCGTCGAGGGCGAGGGCGTGTGGACCAACGTCGACGGCGACGCGGTCGCGATGCGCCGAGGTGACCTGCTGCTGACTCCGGGCTGGCACTTCCACGAACACCACAACACCACCGACACCCCGATGGCCTGGATCGACGGGCTGGACATCCCGCTGGTCGACCAGCTCGACGCGGGCTTCTTCGAGTTCGGCCCGGACCAGCTCGCCACGACGGCCACTCCGGACCGCTCGTACAACGAGCGCATCTGGGGTCACCCGGGCCTGGTGCCGGTGGCCCGGCCGGAGCGCGCCTCGTCGCCGCTGATGGCCTACCGCTGGGAGCACACCGACGCCGCGCTGCGCGAGCAGCTGGCCTGCGCCGCCGAGGGGCACGACGCGACCGTGGAGCCCGGTCACGCGGCGGTCCGGTTCAGCAACCCGCTGACCGGGCGCGACGCGCTGAGCACCATCCGCACCGAGATGCACCGGTTCGCCGCCGGTACGGTCACCGCCCCGACCCGGCACGTCGGCTCCTCGGTCTGGCAGGTGTTCTCCGGCTCCGGCACGGTCAGCGTGGGCGAGAGCCGGTACGAGGTCGGCACCGGTGACCTGTTCGCGGTGCCGTCCTGGGCGCCGGTGAGCGTACGGGCCGGCAGCGCCCTGGACGCGTTCCGGTTCAGCGACGAACCGGTCTACGAAGCTCTCGGCCTGGCGCGCACGCAGACGGAGGTTGCCCGATGAGGCTCGCGACGATCCGCACCGCGGACGGCACCCGGGTGGTTCGCGTCGACGCGGACCGGGCCGTCGAGACCGGCCACACCGACCTGGTCGACCTGCTGCGCGAGGACGGCTGGCGGGCATCCGCCGCGTCCGCCGCCGGCCCGGCGCACGACGTCTCCGGGCTGGACTACGCGCCGCTGGTGCTGGGCCCGGAGAAAGTCATCTGCGTCGGCCTGAACTACCGCACGCACATCCTGGAGATGGGGCGCGAGCTTCCCGAGCACCCGACGTTGTTCGCCAAGTACGCGCGGTCGCTCGTCGGGGCGTACGACGACGTCGTACTGCCTCCAGAGTCGGCCGCGATGGACTGGGAGGCCGAACTCGGGGTGGTGGTCGGCGCGCCGCTGCGGCGGGCCACTCCCGAGGCGGCCCGGGCCGCGATCGCGGGATACACGGTGGTCAACGACGTGACCGCCCGCGACTGGCAGTACCGCACGCTGCAGTGGTTGCAGGGCAAGACGTTCGAGGCGACCACGCCGGTCGGGCCGTGGCTGGTCACCGCAGAGGGGACCGACGAGCCGGCGTACCCGCTGTCCTGCGAGGTCGACGGCGAGCGGGTGCAGAGCGCGGACACCGGCGACCTCGTGTTCGGCCCCGCCGACCTGCTCGCGTACCTGTCGACCATCGTCACGCTCATGCCCGGCGACCTGATCGCGACCGGTACCCCCGGCGGTGTCGGCCACGCCCGCAAGCCGGCCCGTTACCTGGCGGACGGTGCGACGCTGACCACCCGCATCGACGGCATCGGTGAGTGCGTCAACCGGTGCGTTCTGGACAAGAGCGCGGGCGCGAACCGGTGAGCGACCGGCACGACATCCCGGTGACGCTTGGCTGGATGGCCGGCGGAACCGCGTTGCTGCTCGCCCAGGTCGACGCGCTCGACGACGCCGCGCTGGAGGAGCCGTGCCGCCTGCCCGCATGGGGCAGGCGGCACCTGGTGGCCCACCTGGCGCACAACGCCACGGCCCTGGGCAACTTGCTGCGCTGGGCGCAGACCGGCGTCGAGACACCGATGTACTCGTCGCAGACCCAACGCAACGACGACATCGCCCGGTCGGCGACGGACGCGCCCGACGCGCTGCGCCGCGACCTGGCGGGCACCGCCGCCGCGCTGGACGCGCACGTCCGTGAGGTCACCCCGCAGCAGTGGGGCGCGACCGTGCGTACCGCGCAGGGCCGGGACATCCCGGCCGCCGAGGTGCCCTGGATGCGGGCCCGCGAGGTCTGGCTGCACGCGCTCGACCTGGGCACCGGAGTCTCGGTGGCGCAACTGCCGGACGACTTCAGCGAGACACTGATCGACGACGTCCTGGGTTTCTTCGCGAAGGCGGCCGGGGCACCCGTGCTGCGGCTCGCCGCCAAGGGCTCCGGGCGGGAGTGGACCCTCGGTGATCCGGCACCGGCGGCGTCGATCGGCGGCACGCCGCCCGCGTTGGCCGCCTGGCTGACCGGCCGGTCGGACGGCCGTGACCTGGACGCCGCCGAGCTGCCGGAGCTGCCACGCTGGCTGTGAGCCCGGCGCTGTGAGACCGGGGCCGGGATCCGCCCGGCCCCGGTGCGCCCGGGTTGTCACGGTCTACAGCCCGGGCGTCACGGCCTACTGCCCGGGGTCGCTCGGCCGGTCGCGCAGCCGCACCTCGGCGGTGTTCTGCAGGTAGCTCTGGTGGGAGACGGGTACCAGCACCGCGTTGTCGTGGAACGCCCGCAGGGCGGTGGAGCCGCAGCTGATCATGGTCGCCTTGAGCTTGGCGATCGTGGTGGCGACGTTGTCGTAGAGGCTGCCGGCGTACGGCACGTACCCGTCGACGCCCTCCTCGAACACCAGCTGCTGGCTGTCTCCGTGCTCGTACCGGCTGACGTTGCGGGCCCGGTTGGAGCCCTCGCCCCAGTACTCCTTGAACAGCTGGCCGCCGACCCGCACCAGCGGCGACGGGCTCTCGTCGAAGCGGGCGAAGTACCGGCCGAGCATGACGAAGTCCGCGCCCAGCGCGAACGCGATGGCCATGTGGTAGTCGCTGAGCAGCCCGCCGTCGCAGCACACCGGAACGTACTCGCCGGTCCGCTGGGCGTACGCGTCGCGCTCGGCGACCACGTCGATGAGCGCTGACGCCTGCCCGCGCCCGATGCCCTTCTGGTCGCGGGTGATGCAGATCGAACCACCGCCGATGCCCACCTTGACGAAGTCCGCCCCGGCGTCGGCCAGGTAGCGGAACGCCCGCCCGTCCACGACGTTGCCGGCGCCGACCCGTACCCGGTCGCCGTAGGTCTCGCGGACGTACCGCAGGGTGTCGTGCTGCCACACCGAGTACCCGTCGGAGGAGTCCAGGCACAGCAGGTCGGCTCCGGCCTCCACCAACGCCGGGATGCGTTGGGAGTAGTCGCGGGTGTTCACGCCGGCACCGACCCGGAACCGCTTCTCCGCGTCGATGGACTCGTTGTGGAACCGCTTGTGCAGCTCGTAGTCGCGGCGCAGGACGATCGACTCCAGCCGGCCGTCGCCGGCCACGACCGGCAGCACGTCGAGGCGGTGGTCCCAGATCAGCGTGTTGGCCTCGGACAGCGACACGGTCGGCGGCGCGGTGACCAGGCCGGCGGCGCGGCGCATCCGCGACTCGACGCTGTCGCCGGTGCCGTGGCGCTGCGGATGGAAGTCGCGGGTGGAGATGAGCCCGAGGAAGGTGCCGTGCGCGGAGCCGTCGTCGGTGACGACCGCGAAGTCCCGCTCGGCCGCGTCGAGCAGGGTGGTCAGCTCGCCGAGGGTCGCGGAGGGCTTGATATTGGTGTCGGAGAACCGGAATCCGGCCTTGTGCCGCTTGACCGCGGCGACCATGGCCGCCTGGGACTCGATCGGCTGGTTCTGGTGGATGAAGCTCAGGCCGCCGCACTGGGCCAGCGCGATGGCCAACCGGGGCGAGGACACCGCGCCCATGATCGCACTGGTCAGCGGGACCGCGATGCGGATCGCCGACGGGTCGCCGACCCGGTGGCGTACCAGCGGCGCGCTCAGATCGACCGCGGCCGGGGTGCAGTCGGCCGTGGTCAGGTTGGGCACCAGCAGATACTCGTTGAGGGTGCGCGACACCTCTTCGAGAATCCTCATCGGACCTCCCGCTTCGATCCGGGTCGGCTGACGTGAAGGCACCAGAGTATGCGTCCGCCCGGGGCAAAGCCCGGCAGGGGCCGGCCTTTGGGGAGATCGTGTCGGCGCCGGAACGCCGGCGGGTACCGCTACCGGGACAGGTCCAGGCGGACGATCGCCCGGCTCTCGGTCGGCCGGGCGACCTCGACGAAGCCGGCCCGCCGGTACAGCGACAGCGGCCCCTGGTACAGGCTCGCCGCTCCGGCCGGACGCCGCGACGTGTCGATCGGGTACGCCTCGACGATCCGCGCGCCGTGCCGCCGGGCGAGGTCGACGGCGCCCCGCAGCAGCTGGGTGGCGACGCCCTGCCGGCGATGCCCCACCCGCACCACGAAGCAGGTGACCGACCAGAGCCCGTCCTCGTCCGACGTCGCCCGGGCCCCCTGCATGCGCTCCAGCCGTGGGTAGTCGCCGCGCGGGGCGACCGCGCACCAGCCGACCGGACGCTCCCCGTCGTAGGCGAGCACGCCGTGCGGCACCGTCGCGGTGGTCACCTGCTGCCGCATCGCGGCACGGTTCCGGTCCCGGTCGCCGTGCTCGTACCGATCCGGCGACCGGTAGTACTGGCACCAGCAGCGCGACGGGTCGCCCCGCTCGCCGATCAGCTCGGCCAGGTCATCCCAACGCCGTGCGTCCGCGTCAACGATCGTCACCACGCGTTCATCGTTCACTCCGGCGCGACGGCGGGGCAACCCGGCGGTTCCGGAGCCTCCCGACGGTATCCGGCCAGTCTGGCTCGGCGCGTCTGGCTCGGCGCGTCTCTGTCGCCGCGCAACGACCCAGACCAGTCGGTCCCGGCCGGCCCGATCGGCACGGTTCGACGTCGCCGCGCGCCGATTCACGCGGATTCGTCGCCGATGCCCGTCGCCGCTGCCGCGCCGTCCACCCGAAAGGGGGACGGCGAAAGGACTGCGGCGATCCCGGGACGGGTGTTCGTCAATACTTCGCCTTATGCGCAAAATGGGGCGAATTGGTACAATAGGCGCGGCAAGCGCGGCGGTCGTTGTCGCGGCCGCGATGCTGACCATGTACGCGGTGGCGAACCGTTCGAGCGCCTCCGGCCGGTCGGTCGTGAGCCTGCCGTCCGCACCCGGCTCTCCGTCCGGCTCCCCGTCGGGCTCACTGTCCGGTTCCCCGTCGGGTTCCCCGTCCCGATCTCCCAGCCCGCCTGTTGACCCCGCGGTGGCCGCCCGTGCCCAGGTGGCCGCCTACCTGGCCCAGTACAGTTCGCACGCGTCCTTCGCCCTGCTGGACCGGGTCACCGGAGAGAAGATCCTCTACCAGGAGAGCCACGCGTTCGAGACCGGAAGCATCGTCAAGGTGGACATCCTGGCCGCTCTGCTCTGGCAGGAGCAGCAGTCCGGTACGGGCCTGTCCCCGGCCCAGCAGCAGTTGGCAACCAAGATGATCACCGAGAGCGACAATGACGCGGCCAGTGCCCTGTGGAACCAGATCGGCGAGGAGTCCGGTTTGGCCCAGGCGGATGCCGTGTTCGGGTTGACCGAGACCTCACCCGGGACGAACGGGTACTGGGGGCTGACCACCACAACCGCGACCGACCAGCTCCGGCTGCTCGAGCTGATCGCCGACCCGGCGGGGCCGCTCAACGCGGACAGCCGGGCCTATCTGCTGGGCCTGATGAGTCAGGTGGACGGTGAGCAGCGGTGGGGGGTACCGGACGCGGCCGCCGGCCGGGCGACCGAGGTGTACGTCAAGAACGGCTGGCTGGCGCGCACGACCGACGACGACAGGTGGATCATCAACAGCATCGGCCGGATCGTCGAACCCGGGCACGACTGGCTTATCGTCGTGTTGTCCAACGACAACGCGACGCAGGACTCCGGGATCAGGCTCGTCCAGCACGCCGCCGACCTCGCGGTCCAGAACCTGCGAACGGCTGCCCCCTAGCGCCGACTCGCGGGATCGCCTGCCGCACTCAGACCGGTGAGGGTGGCTCCGGCGGAGGCTGACCGCCGGCGGGTTCGCGACGGAATCCCGCGCTGGCGCAGGCGTCCTCGAGCGCGTCGAGCCCGAAGGGCTCGGCCGGACCGAGCGCGCCGGAACGCGGCACACCGTGCGTCGCCGCCCGATCCGCGGCCCAGGCGAGGACCGACGCGGTGAACGAGTACGGTTCCGGCCCGGTCAGGCGTACCGTGGCCAGAGTCCTGCCGTCCGCGTCACCGGCGACGGCCAGCACCGTCGACCGGAGGTTCCCGGCGGCGCCGGGCCCGGCCCTCCCGCGCTGAATCCGCCTCGCCTGGGCGTCCAGCGCGCGGCGCACGCCGGGCACCCGGTCCAGCGACGTGACGAGCGCGCAACCGTAGTGGACGAGCCTCGTGGCGCGGCCGAACCAACCGAGATAGACACCGACCTCGGCCAGCGGTGCGGGCGTTTCGCCGCCGCCGGCCCCGGACGCTTCCGCTCGCAGCCTCGGCAGCGCGAAGTGCTCCGAGGAGCCGATCGAGAAGGCTTGCCTTTTGGCGCCGTTCACCTCGAACGACGTCACGTGCGCGGCGGTACGCTCGGTCGCGATCCGGCCGGCGCGCAGGGCGTACCCGGGTTCCAGCAGCAGACCGGCCACGGTCGCGCGGGTACCCGCGCTGGCCGCTCCCCGGATGGCTCCGTCGACGAAGTAGCCGATCCGCACTCCGGTCGCGGCGGGGCCGGCGTCCCGCAACGCGAGGGCGCCCGCGAGGTTTCCCGGTACGTAGTCGTAGCCGAACGCGGTCAGCAGCGCCGCGCCGGACCGCCGCGCACGCGGGCCGAACTCCTCGAACACCTGGCGGATGAACGGTGGTTCGCCGGTGGAGTCCAGGTATACCGCACCGGCCTCGACGGCCGCCTCCACGGCGGCCCGGCCGACCTTGACGAACGGGCCCGCGGTCGACACCAGCACGTCGCCGGGTGCGATGAGATGGCGCAGCTGCCCGGGATCCGCGTCCGCGACGGCCGTCTCCAGCGCCGTTCCGTCACCGGCGGGGGAGAGTCGCGTGGCGAGCGCGTTCAGCCGGTCCCGGTCACGACCGGCGAGGACGGGGCGAAGCCCGCGGGCGACCATCGACCGCGCGGTCAGACCTCCGGTGTAGCCGGTGGCTCCGTACAACACGATTCGGCCCGGCACGCGACCAGCCTATGGCACGCGGGGAAGCCGCGCGGAAAATGGCTGGACGCCGATCCGGGTCCCTGACATGGTGGCGCAGCATGGGTGACCTCGACCTCCTCACCGCCGGGGACGTACAGCTCATGCAGGGCCTCGCCCAGCGCGTCACCGCCGTCCGTCCGGACCTGATCAACAGTGACGCGAGTTTCGGAGAGCTGGCCTGGATCTGGGGCAAGGGACACGCTTCCGACGGCGCGACCTGGCCGCGTCGCCTGTGGTTCGCGGACGGCGAGTTGGTCGCCTGGGGCTGGGCATACCTGCCGCACCGGGTGAGGCGCAGCGACGGGTCGGAGAAGGACATCACCGGCGCCTATCTGGGGTACCAGGTCCATCCCGACCACGCGGAGCTGGTCGACGACGTGATCGACTGGTACGACCGGGTCGCGGCCGGCCTCGAGCGTACGGTGCTGCCGAATGCCACCGACGAGTTCGCGCTGCCGCGGTGGGAGGCGCACGGGTACCGGACCGACCCCGCGTCGCTCGGCGACACCGGGACCTGGACCCAGCTCAACGAGCGGGACCTGGTCGACGTGGCGCGGCCGGTGCTCCCGGAGCTGTTCCGGTTCCGTACCGCCGACGAGGCCGGGCCCCAGGCCGCGGTACGGGCCCACATCGACGCCTGGGCTCCGGCGACGTACACGGCCGAGGGCTACCAGGGCGTCCGGCGGACGGCGGCGTACCGCGGCGACCTCCACGTCCTGGTCGAGGCGCCGGACGGCACCATGGCGGCGTCAACGATCATGTGGTTCGACGAGGTCAACAAGACCGTCGAGTTCGAACCCGTCGGGACGCACCCGCACTACCGGCGCCGCGGGCTCGGCACGGCGATGCTCCTGCACGGGATGCGCCTCGCGCGGGACGCCGGGGCCACACACGCGACGGTCGCGTGTCTCGGCGCGCCGGGGCACCCGAACGCGCGGGGGCTGTACTACGGCGTCGGGTTCCGGCCGTTCACCCGGGACGCACCGCTGGTCAAGCCGGCCTAGGTTCCGTTCCGTCGTGGGCGTCGAGCCGGCGCGTGACCGGAGTACGCGCGCCAACCAGGTCCACCGCGACCGGGAACGGACCTGCCGGACGCGTCGATAGTCGTCCGCTTCCCGCTGGAGGTCGCGCCTGCGCTGCCGGGCGACCTCGGCGGTGATGGTGAACTGCAACACGACGGCGATGCTAGGCAGGGCCCGGCGTGCGGCGGAATCGATTCGGGATCCGCCTAATGCTAGGCCGTGTCCGGCCTCATCGCAGCAGGCTCACCAACGCCACCCCGGCCGGCTCCAGCTCGTACAGCACGTGTCGACCTATCCGGCGTCGATGCACCACGCCCGCGGCCAGCAGCCCGGCGAGGTGCTCGGAGACCGTACTCGGGGCGAGCCCGAGCCGGGTCGCGAGCCCGGCCGTCGTGCTCGGCTCGGCCAACCCGTTCAGGACGGCGGCGCGGCCCCGCCCGAGCAGCACGGTCAGCCGGTCGGCACCCGGGGACACCGACGCCGGCCCGTCGGCGAGCGCGGTCGCCCCGCGGGCCTGGTACGACACCGCGACGACGGCCGGATCGTCGGTCGAACACATCAGCGCACCCTGCGAGAAGATGAGCGGGATCAGGACCAGCCGCATGTTCTGCGCGGTGATCCTGAAGTCCTTCGGCTTGACGAGGGTCAGCACCGGTGGCTGCCAGCGCACCCGCTCGTGGAGGTCGGACAGCAGCGCGTCCGGACCGTCGGCGGCCAGTGCCCTCGCCCGCAGCAGCACCTCCTCGTCCAGCGACGACCGCATCGCCGGCCAGCGGTCGGCTATCGCCGCGTCCCAGTAGGCGGCGATGCCGTCGGCGAACCGGCGGAGTGCCGGCCCCGGCCGGTCGCGGAACTCGGCGATCGCATCGGGCACGTCGTCGCCGTAGTGCTTGGCGACCTGGGCGTCGATCGTGTCGGAGTCGACGGCGACCAGCGCCGCCAACTCCTCCTCCAGGCTGGGCGTGGCCGAGGGCGGGACGGGGCTGAAGAAGTCCGGCGAGGAGCGGCCGCAGTCGCCGAGCAGAATCCGCACCGGTTGTACCGCGTCCACAGTGGACAGAACCGTGCGGGCGTGCCGCGCCCAGGCGGTGTACGGCCACGGCACCGTACCCGGACTGCGCGCCAACAGGTGCAGGCTGCAGACCGTTTCCCACAGCGGGCTGATGGCGATCCGGGTACGCGCGACGGTCTGCTCGTCCAACTCGACGTGGATCACCAGCCGATGGTAACCGGCGGCACGGTAGGGTCGAGGAACCCAGAGTGGCCGGAGGCGACGTGACCGGAATGCGGCACCGGAAGGCGGTGCGGGCGCTGCCCGTGCTGCTGGCCGTGCTGCTCGCGCTCGGGCTGCTGGGCACCGACCGGGCCGCCACGGGACAGGTCGCCGGCCAACGGCCCGCCACGGCGGGCATGGTCGTGCTGGTCGCGACGCCGGCGGACGCCGACGCGGTGGTCGGCGTGCGCCCGTTGCGGCACCTTCCGGTCCGGACTCTACGGCTCGGGTTGTTCGAGGTCGGGGTGCTGGCCGCCGGGTTCGCCGCGCACCGGGTGGCCCGGTGGCTGCCGGCGCGGCCTCCCGAGACACTGCCGGCCGCGGCCGGTCTGGCCGTGCGGCGGGGACGCGCTCCGCCACCGGTGGGTGCGGATGGTGTCCACGCCCGGGAAGCCACCGGCCGCTGACCCGCACCGGACGGCGCGGTCGGTGCCGTCGGTGAGCCTCCGGTTGAGGCGTGGTGTCGATCGCCCCCACCTCAGGTGGGGGTCCTCACCCGTACCCCCTCGCGCCGAGGCGCCGAGGGGTCTCACCTGGCCACGGAGGCTTGTCTTGATCATTCTTTTCGTTTTCACCCTGCTCCTGGTCGCGGCGGGGATCGTTCTGATGGCCGCGATGCTGCGACGCGACGAACCCCCTCTGGGCGTCGTCGGGCTCGGGCTGCTGGTGATCGCCGGCATCCCCGGATCGGTCTACGGCGCTCTGGCGAGCGTCTGAGCCCAGCGGGCGCCGGCCGGCTGCACCGGCCGGCGCCCGGCCGCGGCTTCGCCGGGGATCGCGGATCCGCGATCCCCGGCCCGCCGCCGTTTGTGGCAGTCAGGAAAGGAAATCCAGTGCGGTGCCCCGGGTGGCACCCGGAGAAGAGGGAGACAGGCTCGTGGACGTCGAACGTGTACCGCTGCCGGGGATCGGTCTCAAGCACGTGCTGGCCACCGCCCGGGGCCGGCGGGTCGGCGTGGTGTCCCACCACAACGGCCGCCGGGACCTGATCGTGTACCGCCGCGACGACATCGAGAGCGCCGCCGACACCGTCGCGCTCAGCGTGGAGGAGGCCAACACGTTGGCCGAACTGCTCGGTGCGGCCCGGGTCGTGGAGCGCCTGGCCGAACTGCACCGGCAGGTTGAGGGTCTGGTCAGCGTCCAGGTGCCGATCGCCGACGGGTCGCCGTTCGACGGCCGGTCGTTGGGCGACACCCGGGCACGTACGCGTACCGGCGCGTCGATCGTGGCGGTGGTCCGCGGCCGTGAGGTGATCGCGAGCCCTCGCCCGGACTTCGTGTTCGGCGCCGGTGACGTCGTCGTCGCCATCGGTACCGCCGAGGGCACCGCCACGGTCTCCGACATCCTCACCGGTACCGGCTGAGCGGCTCATGCACACGTCGGTACTACTGATCGAACTGGGCGCGGTCATCCTCGGCCTGGGGCTGCTCGGCGCCGTCTCGGTGCGGTTCTCGATCTCGCCGATTCCCTTGTACCTGCTGGCCGGGCTCGCGTTCGGCGCCGGCGGGCTGTGGCCGCTGTCGGCCAGCGAAGAGTTCTTCTCCACCGGCGCCGAGATCGGTGTCGTCCTGCTGTTGTTCAGCCTCGGCCTGGAGTACAACGCCGACGAGCTCGCCGCCGGCCTGCGCACCTCCGGCGGCGGTGGGCTGATCGACCTCCTCCTCAACGCCGCTCCAGGCGTGGCCGCGGCGCTGATCCTGGGCTGGGGGCCGGTCGCCGCCGTGGCTCTGGGCGGGATCACCTACGTCACGTCCTCGGGCATCACCTCCAAGGTGATGGGCGACCTGGGCTGGCTGGGCAACCGGGAGGCTCCCACGGTGCTGTCGCTGCTGGTCATGGAAGACCTCACCATGGCCGTCTACCTGCCGATCCTCACCGCGCTCCTCGCGGGCGTCGGCCTGCTCGGCGGCCTGGGCGCGCTCGCCATCGCGATAGCGACCGTGGCGGCGATCCTCTATCTGGCGCTGCGTCACGGTCGCATCGTGCAACGGTTCGTCGCCAGCCCGAACGACGAGGTTCTCCTGCTCAAGGTCCTGGGGCTGACCATCCTGGTCGCCGGTGTCGCCGAGGAACTGCAGGTCTCGGCCGCCGTCGGGGCCTTCCTGGTCGGTATCGCCCTGTCCGGACCGCTGGCCCACGCAGCCCGCAGCCTGCTCACCCCGCTCCGCGACCTGTTCGCCGCGGTCTTCTTCGTCTTCTTCGGCCTGCGCACCAACCCCGCCGACCTGCCGCCCGTTCTCGGCGCCGCCGCGGTGCTCGCCCTGGCCGGCATCGTCACCAAGTTCGCCACCGGTTGGGTGGCCGCCGCGCGCGCCGGAGCGTCCCGTACCAGCCGTGCCCGTGCCGGCGCGGCGCTCCTGCCGCGCGGTGAGTTCAACATCGTCATCGCCGGCCTGGCCGTCACCGCCGGCGTCCAGCCGCGGCTCGGCCCGCTCGCGGCCGCCTACGTGCTCATCCTCGCGGTCGCTGGGCCGTTGCTCGCTCGTACCGCTGAACCTCTCGCCCGGCGGCTGGCCCGTCGCCGCTCCGGGACCTCGCCCCCGGTTGCCGGACTTCCGGGGTGACGCACCGGGGCCGCGCACCGGGGCCGCGCGCCGAGGCCACGTACCGGGGCGACGCACCGGCGCGTCAGAGCCTGCTGGCCGGCAGCTTGATGGTGACGGTGGTGCCGCGTCCGGGCCCCGGCGAGTCGGCGGCGATGGAACCCGCGTGCGTGGCCACGATGGCGCGGCTGATGGTCAGGCCGACGCCCGATCCCTGGTCGTGATGGCGGCCCGAGGGGTGCGCCCGGTAGAAACGCTCGAACAGGTACGGGAGGTGTTCGGGCGCGATCCCCTCGCCGGTGTCGCTGATCGTGATCTCCACCGTGGTGGTTCCGGCACCGGTGCCGATGTCGACCCGGCCGCCCGGCGGAGTGTGCCGGAGCGCGTTGTTCAGCACGTTGACGAGTACCTGGCCGATCCGGGCCGGGTCGGCGTCGACGAGCGTGCCGGGAGCGCCCGCGATGCCCAGCGTGACGCCTTTGGCGGAGTAGGCCGGGCGCAGCGACCCGGCCGCGTCCTCGATGATCACGTCCAGCGGGGTGGGCCGGACGGCGACCTTCAGGCGGTGCTCGTCCGCGGCCGACACCGCGTTGATGTCGTCCGCGAGCCGGACCAGCTTCTGCAGCTGGCCGCGCAGGATCGCGATGGTCGGCGGGTCGGCGGTCTCGATGCCGTCGTGGATCGCCTCCAGGTAGCCGTCGATGGCGGCCAGCGGGGTGCGCATCTCGTGGGCGAGATCGGTCAGCAGGCGCCGCCGGGTGGCTTCGGTGTTCTGGATCCTGGTGGCCAGGGTGTTCATGGTGCCGGCGAGGGTGTGCACCTCCCGGCTGGCGCGCCCCGGTATCAGCCGGGCGGTGTAGTCGCCCTGCGCGAGGCGGGCCGAGGTGGCGGCCATGGCGGTGATGGTGCGGCTGATCGGGCGGGTGATGAGCAGGCTCAACCCGACCGTCAGAGCGGCGGCGATCGCGGTCGCGAGCAGCACCTGGAGCAGGTTGGCGATGTGGAACGCCTGTTCGGCGCGGTCGAGCAGGCCGGGTGGGAGTGCCTGGTCCTGCTCGATGTGGTCGCGGAACAGCGGCGGGCCGGCGACGGTGGCCACCGCCCAGGTCACGGCGAGCGCACTGGCGATGAGCACCAGGTTGCCGACGACCAGTCGGGTACGCAGTGTCGCCTGGCGGGGCACGGCGCCGGTCACCGCCCGGTGCCGATCCGGTAGCCGGCACCGCGCACGGTACGGACGAAGCGCGGCGAGGCGGCGTCGTCGCCGAGCTTGCGGCGCAGGTTGCGGATGTGTACGTCGACCATGCGCTCGTCCCCGCCCCAGCCGGTACCCCAGACGGCGTCGATGAGCTGCCGACGGGAGAGCACCAGGCGCGGGTTCGCGGCGAGCGTGGCGATCAGGTCGAACTCCCGGGGAGTCAGAGTGATCGACCGGTCGCCGAGGTGGATCTCGCGGGCGGCCCGGTCCACGCGCAGCGGCCCCACGCGCAGGGCGTCGTCGTCGTCCGCGCGATCCGCGTGGCGCGGCCGGCGCAACATCGCCTTGACCCGCGCGACGAGCTCCCGGTGGCTGAACGGCTTGGTCAGGTAGTCGTCGGCGCCGACCGCGAGGCCGACGAGCTTGTCGACCTCGTCGTCCCGAGCGGTGAGCATGATGATGTAACAGTCGCTGAACCGGCGCACCCGCCGGGCGACCTCCAGGCCGTCGAGCCGCGGCAGCCCGATGTCCAGGACCATCACGTCGGGAGCGAAGTGGCCGGCCCGGGTCACCGCCTCGACGCCGTCCGGGGCGTGCTCGACGGCGAAGTCCTCCCGCTCCAGGTACTTGATGACGAGCTGAGCGAGGAGCGGGTCGTCTTCCACGACCAGTACCCGCGCGGCGGGGTCGCCCTTGTCCATCGGCACATTGTCCCCGAGCCGGGTGGGGCGTCTTCATCGTTTCTTCACGGATCGTGCCGGCTGCCCTGAACACAGCCGGTGCAGAGTTGCTGGCGTGCCGGTCGGCAGCACCGGCCGGCACGCCAGCCGATGAGGAGTTGACCGATCATGATGCCGGTGGCGGATCCCGAGTTCAACCAGGCGTCGATGGCGTGGAACACGGTGACCCGCTACACCGACTACGCGGCGGCGCAGGCGGCCGTCGACCGGCTGTCCGACGACGGGTTCCCGGTCGCCGAGCTGAGCATCGTCGGGTCGGACCTGCGGCTGGTCGAGAAGGTCACCGGCCGGCTCACCAGGGCCCGGGCCGCGCTGTCCGGTGCCGGTACCGGCGCCTGGTTCGGCCTCTTCGTCGGCATCCTGCTGAGCCTGTTCACCACCGGGCACCGGTGGCTGGCGATGGTGGCGGCCGGTCTGCTCGTCGGTGCCGTGTGGGGGGCGCTGTTCGGATTCCTGGCACACGCGGTCACCCGCGGCCGCCGCGACTTCTCCGCGGTCCGGTCGCTGGCCGCCGCGCACTACGACGTGATCGCGACCGGCGGTCAGGCCGAGCGGGCCCGGGTCATCCTTGGCCAGGCCGGGCTCCTGCCTCGAACCTGACCGCCGGCGGAAGTCCTGCCTACTCCCCGGGGCAGGCGCGCCGCCGTACCGGCGGCGGGAGGGGTCGGCGCGGTGGGGCGCGCCGACCCCTCCCACGGGGCGTCTGTCACCTACACCAGGAGGAGCCGGTGGATCTGATCTGCCCGAAGTGCCACGCGACCATGCGGACCTACGAGCGCGGCGGCATCCACATCGACCAGTGCGCCGAGTGCCGCGGCGTCTTCCTCGACCGGGGCGAGCTGGACCGCCTGATCGACGCGGAGGCCGACAGCCACCCGGCGGCCGGTTACCCGTCGACCGACCCGCAGTTCGCGGCCGGTTACGACTCGTACCGCCGTCCCGAGCATCACCGCGAGCGCCACTACGACGACCGCCGCCACGACAAGCGCCACCGTGGCGGCTTCCTGAGCGAGCTGTTCGACTGAGCGAGTCCCCGGGCTCGCGCGCTCGGGAGCGGTTGACATCGGCCATCGACGATAGTGAGATCCAGTTAAGGGCGCCACCGGCCCAGCCGCCCGGCGCACCAGCCGCTGGACAGGAGAGCCGATGTCCCGAACCCGTCGCGTGTCCGTGTTCGGCAGAACGCGCAGAGCCTCAACCGGCGCCGGTGCCGGCCTGCTCGGCCTCACCGTGGTGGCCGCTCTCGCCGCCCCGGCGGTTCCGGCCTCGGCCGCGACCGGTGCCGCGGCGGCCCTGGTCGACCACCCGGTCACCCTGGTCGACCCGTTCATCGGTACCGGCAGTGGGGGCGACGTGGTGGGCGACGTGGACGCCTTTCCGGGGGCGACCGCGCCGTTCGGGATGGTGCAGTGGAGCCCGGACACGCCGGGGCGGCCTGCCGGCGGCGGCTACCGGTACACCGACTCCAGCATCACCGGGTTCAGCCTGACCCACCTGTCCGGAGTCGGCTGTTCCATCGCGGGCGACGTGCCGTTCCTGCCGACCGTCGGGGTGCTTCCCGCCGACCCCAGCTCGGCCAGCGTCGCGTTCAGCCACGCGAACGAGTCGGCCAGCCCCGGCCGGTACCGGGTCGGTCTCGACAACGGCGTCACGGCCGACCTCACCGCGACCGCGCGCACCGGCCTGGGGGAGCTGACCTACCCGCGGACCGATCGGGCCAACCTGCTGGTCAAGGTGGCCGGCAGTGCCAACGGCGGCGCCGGCGCGACGTTCGCCGTGGCCGGCGACCGGGAGGTCACCGGCCAGGTGAGCAGCGGCCGGTTCTGCGGACAGCCGGACAGCTACACCCTCTACTTCGCGGCCCGCTTCGACCGGCCGTTCGCCGCCCATGGCACCTGGGGCGGCACGGCGGCGGGCGACACGGCGGCGGGCGACACGACCGCGGGCGACACGGCGTCGGGCACCGTCGCGGGCGGGTACGTCAGCTTCGACACCCGGAACGATCCGGTGGTGGGAGTGCGGGTCGCGGTGTCCTACGTGAGCGTCGCCGGTGCCGAGGCGAACCTGCGCGCCGAGGCCGGCACCTGGGACGTCGACCGGCAGGCGGCGGCGACCGCGCACGACTGGGACACCAGGCTGCGGGCGATCCGGATCGGGGGCGGGACTGCCGACCAGCGACGCACGTTCTACACGGCGCTGTACCACGCGATGCTCATGCCGACCGTGTTCTCCGACGCGGACGGCCGGTACCGGGGCTTCGACGGTGCCGTGCACACCCTGCCCCGCGGCCAGGCGCAGTACGCGAACTACTCCGGCTGGGACATCTACCGGTCGGAGATCCCGCTGCTGGCCGCGATCGCGCCGGACGTGACCAGCCAACTGGTCTCCTCGCTGGTCCGCGACGCCGCCCAGGGCGGATGGCTGCCGAAGTGGCCGGTCGCGGCCGGCTACACCGGTGTGATGAACGGTGACCCGGCCGGTGCCATCATCGCGTCGGCGTACGCGTTCGGCGCCCGCGGCTTCGACACCGCCGCCGCGCTGGCCGCGATGCGCAAGGGCGCCGAGGACACCACCAGCCCGCCCGGCCAGGGCTGGTACGTCGAGCGGCCGTCGCTGCCCGAGTACCTGGAGCGCGGGTACGTGCCCAACACCGGCTCGAGTTCGATCAGCCCGCTACCCAACGGCGCCTCTGAGACGCTGGAGTACGCCGTCGACGACTTCGCCATCTCCCGGCTGGCCTCAGCGGTCGGCGACCGGGCCACGGCGGCGCGCTACCTGACCCGGTCGCAGAACTGGTCGAACGTCTTCGACACCGCCACCGGCTACGCCGCCCCGCGCGACGCCGATGGCGCGTTCCCGCCCGGGCCGGGCTTCCAGGACACCGGCGGGTTCGGGCAGAACGGCTTCCAGGAGGGCAACGCGGCCCAGTACACCTGGATGGTTCCGCAGAACCTGCGCGGAGTGATCCAGGGCATCGGCGGGGACGCCGCCGCCATCGCCCGGCTCGACGACTACTTCACCCAGCTCAACGCCGGGCCGGACCGGCCGTACCACTGGCAGGGCAACGAGCCCACGTTCGGCACCCCGTACGCGTACCTCGCCGCCGGGGCGCCCTGGAAGACCCAGGAGACGGTGCGGCGCATCGAGACCCAGCTGTACGCGCCGACTCCGGGCGGGGAACCGGGCAACGACGACTGCGGAGCGATGAGTTCCTGGTACGTCTGGTCGGCGCTCGGCGTGTACCCGCAGACCCCCGGGGTACCCGCACTGGTCGTCGGCAGCCCGCTGTTCCCGCGCGCGGAGGTCGACCTCGGCGCGGGCCGCGAGCTGAGCGTCACCGCGCCGGCCGCCGCCACCGCCAACCCGTACGTGCACGGGTTGCGCGTCAACGGCGCGGCCACCCAGCGCACCTGGATCGCCCTGCCCGGCAAGGGGCGCACCACGCTGTCCTTCGACCTGTCGCCGGCTCCGGACCACCACTGGGGTACCGCCACCGGTGCGCGCCCGCCGTCGTACCCGGCCGGTCCCGTCCGGTTCCCCGCGGCCACCCGGGCGTTCCTGCGTACCGACCCGGCGCAACTGCGCCTGGCACCGGGCGGCTCCACGAGCGGCTCGGTGGTCGTGGACAACACGCAGGGAACCGTCGCGGCGACGGTCAGCTGGAGCGTCACGGCACCCGACGGGCTGACCGTCACCCCGACCGGTGCCACGGTCACCGCGGCGGCCGGCGCCGCAGCGAGCCTTCCGGTGACCGTCAGCGCGCGAAGCGACCTGGCGGCCGGCTACTACTCGGCGACGGTCACCGGAACCGGTGCGGGCGGGGCGGTGCTCGCCCGGACCGGCATCCTCGTCACCGTCGCCGCGGCCGGGCAGCGGATCCCGACCGCGTACGTGTCCAACTACAGCGACGCGACGCTCACGCCGGTGGACGTCGGCACGCACACCGCCGGTCCGCCGATCCCGGTCGGCAGCGGACCGGACGGCGTGGCGCTGACTCCGGACGGTGCCGAGGCGTACGTGGCGAACAACAACTCGAACGACGTCACGGTCATCGACACGGCGACCAACGCGGTCACCGCCACGGTGCCGGTGGGCTCCATCGCGGCATCCGTCGTGGCGCAGCCGGACGGCCGGACGGTGTGGGTGTCCAACTTCGGTGACGGCACGGTGCAGTCCATCGCCACCGCGACGCACACCGCCTCCGCGCCGGTACGGGTGGGCGCCAACCCGCAACGGCTCACCCTGAGTCCGGACGGCTCGCAGCTGTGGGTACCCAACCAGGGCAGCGGTACGGTCAGCGTCGTCGACACGGCGACCGGGGCGGTCACGCACACGGTGACCGTCGGCGCGCAGCCGTTCGACGTGGCGTTCGCCCCGGACGCGGCGCACGCGTACGTCACCAACACCGCGGACAACACGGTCAGCGTCGTCGACACCGCGACCTGGACCGCCACCGCGACCATCCCGGCCGGCGGTGGCCCGCAGGCGATCCGGCTGACACCCGACCACCGCACCCTGTACGTCGCCGACTCCGGGTCGGGCGGCGTCACCCCGATCGACGTCGCCAGCGGCGCCCCGGGAGCGTTCATCCCGACCGGGGCCGGCGCCTACGCCATCGGCTTCGGCCCGGACGGGGCGACCGCCTGGGTGGTGGACACCGGCGCGAACGACGTCGCCACGCTCGACGTCGCCACCGGTATGGTCACCGGCCACGTGCGGGTCGGCAACGCACCCGACGGCATCGGCATCACGCCGCACGCGTGACGCCCGGTGAACGGCACTGCCCGAGAGGAGCACCGATGCGTACAGCCTCGCTCCGCCCCACCGCCAGGTGGAGACGTACTTTCCTGAAAGCGCTCGCGGTGCCGGCAATGGCCGTCGCGGCGGTGACAGTCGCGGCCGTGACAGTCGCGGCCGTGACAGTCGCGGTGGTGGGTGTCGCCGGCTCACCGGCGCGCGCGGACACCCCACCGGTCGAGGTGAACTACGCCGACCCGGTCACCGCCCTGCCACCGGTCGACCGCCCGGACACCCGGCACTGCGCGGTGACCGTGATGCGGCACGACTTCGCCAACTCCTACGGCCAGCCGTACCGCGCGACGCTGAGCCCGCCGGCCGGCTGCGCCGGGCCGTGGTCGAAGGTGGTCCTCGACTGGTCCGGCTCTGTGGCCGGACGCCAGTACGACCGGCTCGCCGGGGTGTGGATCGGTGGCGCCGAGGTGTTCCGCACCAGCACCCCGGAGCCCGACCCGGACGGCATCGACTGGCACGTCGACACCGACATCAGCCGGTTCGCGCCGCTGCTGCGCACGCCGCAACCGCTGGTGGTCGACCTCGGCAACATCGTCGACGCCACGTACACCGGCATCTACCACATGACCATGACGATCACGTACTACCAGGCCGACCGGGCGCACCCGGCGGCCCCGCACGACGACGTGGTGGTACCGGTGTCCGCGACCACGAGCGACGCCGGCTGGTGGATCCTGGGCAAGGGGCAGACCGCGCAGGGCAGCGTCGCCGTACCGCGCAACACGACCCGGGCGGTGATGGAGGTGTACGCCCGGGGCGGCGGCTGCGACGAGCAGTGGTTCACCGCGGTACCCGACGAACTCGCCGCGGCGCATCCGGACACGCTGTGCGGCGGCGGATCGTACCGTGAGGTCCAGGTCCTGCTCGACGGCGTACCGGCCGGCCTGGCGCAGCCGTTCCCGGTCCTCTACACCGGCGGGATCAGCCCGCTCATGTGGCGACCCATCCCGGCGATCGACGCCTTCCGCACCCAGCCGTACACAGTGGACCTGACCCCGTTCGTCGGCCGGCTGGTCGACGGGCGGCCGCACACCGTCACCCTGATCCCCTTCGGGAACAACGACAACTGGACCGTGGACGGCACCCTGTTCCTCGACGTCGACCATGCCCGCGCGCAGACCTCGGGCGCGGTGCTGTCCGACACGCTGGACACGGCGCCCCGGGTGGACACGCGCAGCGCGCCGGCCGCCGACGGTGCGACCACGGTGACCACGTCCGTGGCCCGGGACTGGACTATCCGCGGGTACGTCGACACGTCCGCCGGCCGGGTCACCACCACGGTCGCGCAGCGGCTCGGGTACTCCAATGTGGACACTGTCAGCGCCGACGGCACCCGGCAGCAGATGGTCCAGCGGGACAGCGGCGCCACGACGGTGACCCGTACGCCGTCGCACGGCGTGCCGCGGGCCACCCGGTCCGGCTGGTCGTACCCGATCGAGGTGACCAGCGACTACCAGCCGGGTACGGCGCCCGACACGTTCACCGTCAGCGGCCGGGTCAACCAGGTCCGCCGGCTCGACGATCAGACCGCCAGCGGCCGGGGCTGGCAACGGGTCGGCGCGGTCGACGACGAGCTGACCGCCGACGGTGTGCTCGCCCGCACCAGCGGGGTGGTGACCCAGGCCGACGGCTCGGGCAGCGAGCACTACACCGGCCGGTCCGGCGCGAGCTGCTACGACCACGCCGTCGCCGCCGACCACGGGTACGTCATCCGGGACACGCACGGGCACTGCCCGGCGCTGAGCGCGCCCGCCACGGGCGGGCACGCCACGAGCGTGCCCGCCCGCCACGAACACCCGCCCGCCATGAACAGACCGCGTGTCATGACCGAAACTTCTTTGGAGCCTTACCTCACCGCCGCCTACTATCGGCCGCATGGTGGTTTCGACCCGCGACAGCCGGCTGACGTCCGGCTTCGGCTTCGCCCTGCTGTCCGCGTCGTCGTTCGGCCTGTCCGGCTCGCTGGCGCGGGGGCTGCTGGACGCCGGCTGGTCCTCCGCCTCCGCGGTCGCGGCCCGCATCCTGCTGGCCGCCGCCGTGCTCGTGCCGGTCGCCGTGGTGCAGCTGCGCGGCCGCTGGTCGCTGGTGTGGCGCAACCTCCGGCTGATCGTCGGGTACGGGCTGGTCGCCGTCGCCGGCTGCCAGCTGGCGTACTTCAACGCGGTCGCGCACCTGCAGGTCGGGGTCGCGCTCCTGATCGAGTACACGGCGCCGGTCGCGGTCATCGGCTGGCTGTGGCTGCGGCACGGTCAGCGTCCCGGCTGGCTGACCGCCCTGGGCGCGGTGGTCGGCGGGACCGGACTGGTGCTCGTTCTCGGCCTCGGGTCGGGTGTGCGGATCAGCACGGTGGGCACCGGGTGGGCGCTGGCCGCGATGGGTGGGGCCGCGGTGTACTTCGTCCTGTCCGCCAAGGAGGACAACGGGCTGCCCGCCACCGTGCTCGCCGCGGGGGGCCTCCTGCTCGGCGGCACCACCCTGATGCTCGCCGGTCTCGCCGGTGTCGTGCGGCTGGACACGTCGAGGACCTCGGTCGCGTTCGCCGCTTTCCGGGTGCCGTGGTGGCTGCCGGTACTCGCGCTCGGGGTCATCACCGCCGCGCTCGCCTACGTCGCCGGCATCGCCGCCTCCCGCCGGCTCGGCTCCCGGCTCGCCTCGTTCGTGGCGCTGTTCGAGGTCCTCGCCGCCCTGGTCTTCGCCTGGCTGCTGCTCGGCGAGAGTCCGCGCCCGATCCAGCTGGCCGGCGGCGCGCTGATCGTGGCCGGCGTCGTCGCGGTGAAGCTCGGTGAGCCCCGCCCGGCGCGCACTCCGGAGGGTGTTGAGCGCGGTAGGGCCCGTCCGGCTAGTCTGCCTGGGTGAGTGCGTCGAGTGTCGCGGTCGCACTGGTGAGCGCCGGGTTGCTGGCGGCACCGGTGGCGTTACCGACAGCGAGTCCAGCGTCCCCGACGACGGCGGCGATCGTGCCGTGCCCGCATGTCACGCCGCCGACGATCCCGCCCACGCCGGCGTCCCCGCCCCGCGATGCGGCCGCCCCCGTCGTCGGTGGCGCGGGGCTGGCCACGACCGGGCTCGCCGCACCGGCCGCCGTGAAGGCGCCGCCGGCCACGTCGGCGCAGTCGTGGGTGGTCGCCGACCTGGACACCGGCGCGATCCTCGGCGCCTGTGACCCGCACCTGCGGCGCCGGCCGGCCAGCGTGCAGAAGCTGCTGCTGGCCGACACCGCGTTGCCCAAGCTGAATCCGAGCCAGGTGGTCGTGGCGACCGCCGCGGACCTGAAGCTGCCACGGGTCACCTCTGCGGTCGGTATGGTCGTCGGCGGCCACTATCCGGTCTCCACGCTGTGGTATGGACTGTTGCTGGAGTCGGGCAACGACGCCGCGAACGCGCTGGCCCGAGTGGCCGGCGGGAGCGGGGGAGTGCCGGCCACGATCGCGGCGATGAACGCGGAGGCGCACCGGCTGGGCGCCGACGACACGCACGCGGTCACCCCGTCCGGCCTGGACGCCGCGGACCAGTTCACCAGCGCGTACGACCTCGCGCTGATCGCCCGCGCCGACTTCGCCCGGCCGGACTTCGTCCGCTACGACACGGCGCTGCGTTTCCAGTGGCCCGCTCAACCGCCCCGCGACCCGCACGGCTTCCAGATCCAGAACGAGAACAAGCTGCTGACCGAGTACCCAGGGGCGCTGGGCGGCAAGACCGGCTTCACCGACCAGGCCCGGCACACGTACGTCGGTGCCGCGCAGCGCGGCGGCCGGCGGCTGGTCGTCACGGTGATGGGTGCCGAGATCGTCCCGGCGCGCGCCGAGAAGCAGGGCGAGGCGCTGCTCAACTGGGGCTTCGGGCTGCCGGCCACGGCGAGCGTGGGCCACCTCGTCACGGCGGACGAGGCGGCCCGGCTGCACAACCCGCCGTCGGCGAGCGGGTCGCACCGGCCCGCGCGGGTGCGGGTGGCGCCGGCCGGAGCCGGCGCGTTCCTGGACACGCGGACCCCGCAGGTGATCCTCGGGGTGGTGCTGCTGGTGCTGGCCGTGGCCGGTATGTCGCTGATGTGGCGTCTGCGCCGGGGGCGCTAGCCCGAGCCGGCGGGACACATCTTGACGAGCATCAATGTCTCGCTCATCGTTGGGGCATGTCAGGCGTGGATTCACCGGCGGTGCCCCGCGGCGGGCGAGCCAAATTCCTGCTCGCGGCCGTCTCCGCGGTCGCGGTGATCGGCACCGGCCTGATCGCCGTCAAGGCGGCGGAGGCCGGCGTACCGTCTGGCGGTCCACCCGCCGCGGCACAGCCCGCGACGACGCCGACACCCTCACTGCCGAACACGTCACCGTTCCCGCCGTCGGCACCGACCGACCTGGTCGCTACGCACGTCGGCGCGACCTCGATCACCCTCGCCTGGACCGCCTCGACTCCCGGCTGCTGCGCCGTCGAGGGGTACCGGATCACCTACTACCGGGCGTTCTACGACATCGCCTACAGTTCGTCGGTCGGGAACGTCACCACCGCGACCCTGACCGAGGGCATCATCCCGACCGGGCAGTACTCGGTGCAGGTCAGCGCCGTGGACGGGCTCGGGCACTATTCCGCGAGTGCGGCGATCACCGTGGTCACCCCGCTCTCGGACACCGGCCCCGACACCGTCCCGCCGCAGGCCCCGACCAACCTGAGCGCCACCTACACTCCGTCGACGACGCTGCGCTGGTCGCCGTCGTCCGACAACGTGGCCGTCACCGGGTACAACGTCTACCGGTTCGACGGCCTGTTCGTCTCGACGCTGCTGGCCACGGTGACCGGGACGGAGTACACGGTGCCGCCGATCGTGACGGCGCCACCATCGTCATCGCCGTCGTCGCCGCCGGCATCGTTCAACAGCACGTACTACGTACGGGCGAGGGACGCGGCGGGCAACCTGTCGGCGGTGTCCAACACCGTTCCCGTCCGCCCGACCGGCCCGTCCAGCCCGCCGGTCAGCGTGTCGCCGAGCACGCCGGTCAGCCCGTCGCGGAGCCCGTCGGCGCAGCCACCGACCTGCACCGTGAGTTACACGACCCAGTCGCAGTGGGCCGGTGGTTTCGTCGCGAGCCTGACGGTCGCCAACACCGGGTCGGCCCCGATCAGCGGCTGGCGGCTGGCCTTCACCTTCGCCGGCGACCAGCGGATCACGAACTCGTGGAACGCCACGTTCACTCAGTCCGGCTCGGCCGTCACGGTGCGCAACGCCGACTGGAACGCCGTCATCGCGGCCCACGGCAGCGTGTCGATGGGCATGCAGGGAACCTGGACGACCAGCGACGCGCCGCCCCCGGCATTCCTGCTCAACGACGCCCCGTGCGCGACCGGCTGACCCGGGCCCGGGGCGGCGCGGGCCGCCCCGGTCCGGGGCCGTCCGCGCCGCCTGCCCCGTCCACCGTCGTGGCTTCTCGCCCTGCGACGGCCGGCGACCCCCGCCCGGCCGGGCGCCGTCCTGCCAGGCGCGGCCCGGCCAGGAGTGGTTCGGCGGCCAGGACCGCGAAGGCCGCCCCGGTGAGCAGGCCGCCGACGAGCGTGATGCTGCGGGTACCGAGCGTGCCGATCAGTGCGCTGCCGAGCAGCGCGCCGGCTCCGATGCCGACGTTGAACGCCGAGTTGACGCCCGCCCCGGCGACATCGGTGTTGCCCGGCGCCACCTGGAGGGTACGGCCGCCGACCGCGACCACCAGCGCGCTGTACGCCAGCCCGGTCACGCAGAGCAGCACGATCGCGGGCAGCTTCATCGTGCCGGTCGCGTACAGCCCCAGCAGCCCGGCGACGATCAGCGCCAGCGGGGTGACCAGCGCCGGGCGAGGGTGCCGGTCCAGGACCGTACCCACGATGACCGTGCCGGCCAGGCCGGCGAGGCCGGAGGCGAACAGCAGTGGGCTCAGCGATGACGCGCCGAACCCGGTCACGTCGAGCAGGAACGGGGTTATGTAGGTGATCGCGGTGAGGTACCCGGTGACGCACAGCACGATGCCGGCGAGCAGGACCGCGTAGCGGCGCGGGTCCGGCGAGGCACCCCGGGCCGAACCGGCCTGATCCGGCGGGATGGTCGGCATCAGCGCCAGCACCGCCAGGCTTACCACGACCCCGATCCCACCCATGACCGCGAACGACCAGCGCCAGCCGGCCTGCTGCCCCAGCCAGGTGCCGGCCGGTACACCCAGCACCGGGGCGAGCGCGTTGCCGATCCCCACCCGCGCGACGGTCCGGCCACGCAGGTTCGGCGGGAACAGCCCGGCCGCCGAGGAGTTGACGACGGACCAGAAGACGGCCTGGCTCAGCGCGACGACCATCCGGGTCGCGAGCAGCACGGGATAGTCGCGGGCGAGTGCGGACGTCAGGGCTCCGGCCGCGAAGACCGCGAGGGTACCGCCCAGCAGCCAGCGGCGGGGCAGCCGCCGGGTGAGCCCGGTCAGCGGGAGCGCGGCGAGCACCACGACCGCCGCGTACCCGGTGACCAGCAGGCCGACCTGCGACCGGGATCGGTGCAGGTCGCCCGCGATGACGGTCAGCAGGCCGATCGGCAGTATCTCGGTGGTGACGAAGCAGAACGCCGCGACGGACAGGGCCAGCAGCGCGGCGTTCGCCCGCGCCGGGGACGTGGGTGGGTGCCAGCCGGAGGACTGCGGGGCGCCGATCGAGCGGTCGGTAGGACGGTTCACTTGCGTAGCATGACCGGCCGCGCCCGCGTGCGCGACGGCTATTCGGGGCGGGTGGCGTGAGTCTCGGGGCGGGTGGCGTGAGCCGCGCAGCCTGACTTCCTAGGATGCTTTAGGGGGTGTGAGCGCCACCATCAACGCCGGTAGGCCGGTCGAAACCCGAGCGCTCGGTGTGCTGCCGGTACTGCGCCCGGAAGTCGCTGGGGCTCGTGCCGTTGATGCTGTGGAACTGCCGCGAGAAGTAGAACGGATCCGAGTACCCGACGGACCGGCCCACCTCGGCGATCGGCATGCTGGTCGCGATCAGCAACTCCCTGGCCCGCGAGTTGCGCAGGCGCTTGATGTACTCCAGCACACCCATGCCGGCCGAGCGGCGGAACACGGCCGCGAAGTGGGAGGTACTCAGCCCGGCCAGGCGGGCGAGTTCGCTGACGCTCGGCGCCGCCGCGAGGTTCTTGCGCAGGTAGTCCTGGGCGATGTTGACCCGTTCGATGGTGCCGGCCGGGCCGAGCCGGCGTTCCGAGGCGATCTGCGCGAACACGTTCCATGCCGCCCCGGCCGCGGCGAGCAGGCTGGCCTCGGTCTCGTCCCGTTCCAGCGCGGCGATGACCCGGTCGACGAGGTGCCACGCGGTGTAGACGTCGCGGAGCGGCGCGACGGGTACCCGGGCCGGCCCGAGGGCCGCCTGAGTCAGCTCCGGTACGTCGAGCCCGTCCGCGTGGAACCACCCGATCGTCCAGGGGCGTTCGTCGTCCGAGCGGTACCGGTGCGGCTCGTCGCTCGGGATGACGACTGCGTCGCCGGCCTCCACCCGGTAGCTCCGCTCGCCGTACCAGAGCTGGCCGGCACCGTCCTGGCAGATGATCACGATCGACGTCGGCGCGCCCTCCGGCCTTGTCATTCCGTGACCGCGAGCGCGCGGAAAGTAGCCGGCGTCGGTGACGAGGAGCCGCGACGTCAGCCCGGTTCGCAGCGCCTTCGCGGTCAGTGGTGCCGGAAGCACTCGGAAGCGCTGGCCGGGGAAGCCGTTGAGGGGAGGCATCCGGACATGGTAGTGGCAGGTGGCGGACCGTTGATTCGTCCAGGTCTGGAGACGAAACCTCTATGTACCATGCCGTCCACACGCCAGTAACGTCCTGGCGTGACACGGCGCAGCCGGTTGGGGTGGCATCCAATCCCTCCAGCTTTGGCCGGCGGCGGGGACCGCGCGCCGGGGGTCGCACCAATTCACCCGCATGTGTGTGAGAGACAGGTGTGGAGAGAAGAGAGACAGCACCTCATGATTAGTGACAAGATCAGTTCGCGCGGCCTCCGGCGGCGCTCCCTGGCGGGCGTGACGGCCGTGGCCGCCGCTGCCGTTGTGGCCCTGTCCGCCTGTTCGGGCGGCGGCTCGGGCGATTCCGGCCCGGTGTCCGGGCAGACGCTCACCTACTGGGCGACTCTGCAGGGGACCGGCGCCGATCAGACGCAGAAGACGCTGACGGCCGAGTTCAAGAAGTTCACCCAGCAGACCGGGGTCAAGGTCAAGCTCGAGGTCATTCCCTGGACCACCCTGCAGACCCGCATCCTCAACGCGGTCACCAGCAACAACGGCGCCGACGTCATGGAGATCGGTAACACCTGGGCGCCGTCGCTGGCCGCCAGCGGAGGTTTCCTGGAGTTCACGCCGAAGGTCCTCGACCAGATCGGCGGCCAGAGCAAGTTCGTGCAGACCAGCTTCGCCGAGAACGGACTGCCCAACAAGACGCCGATGTCCGTTCCGGTGTACGCGACGTCCTACTCATTGGCATACAACAAGGCCGATTTCGCCGCCGCCGGCATCGCCAAGCCACCGGCGACGTGGGACGAGCTGATCACCGACGGCAGGAAGCTGACGACGGCCGGCCGGTACGGCATCGCGCTCGACGGCAGCAACGCGACGGACGCCTCGCACTGGGCCTTCATCCTCGGCGAGCAGTCGGGCAGCCCGCTGTACAACTCGTCGGGCAAGCCCGATTTCGCCAACCAGAAGCTCGCGGACGCGCTGACGACCTACGTCGGCCTGTTCGGCAGGAACGGCATCGCCAACCCGGCCAACGCGCAGAACGGCGCCCAGCCGCTGTCCGACTTCGCCAAGAACAAGGCCGCGATGACGATCGGGCAGGGCGTGGCCACCAGCCTGACCCAACTCGGCATGGACGCCTCGCAGTTCGGCATCGCGCAGGTGCCGGTGTTCTCGCCGCTGCCGGCCGGCGGCAAGCCGATCCAGAGCCACGTCGCCGGCATCAACCTCGTCGTGCGGCAGTCCACCGAACACCAGAAGGCGGCGCTGGAACTGGTGAAGTTCATGACCAGCCAGCCGGAGCAGGTGGCGATCAATCACATCTACGGCACGCTGCCGGTGATCACCAGCGCCTACGACGACCCGCAGTTCCAGGACGACACGACCAAGGTGTACCGGGAAATCCTGGAGAACCACAGCGCGCCGATGCCGCTGTACCCATCGGAGAGCCAGATGGAGACGCTGCTCGGCGGCGCGGTCACCAGCCTCATCGCGAAGACCGCGTCGACCGGTACGGCGCCTTCGACCAGCGCCATCGTCTCCGCGCTGACGGATGCGCAGAAACAACTGATCGCTTCCACCGGCGGGCAGTGACCCCTGACCACGGAGCGGATGCGGCGGCGCTGGCCGCACGCCGCATCCGCCTGCCGCGCCCGCCCATCGATCCGGTCAACGGCTAGCAAGCCCGGAAAGGCAATCACGACCCATGGCCAACCTGGTCACCGACGACGACCGCCGCACGCGGTTGCCGCGCCTGTCGCCGGCGCGGGGCACGAAGCCGGGGTGGTGGCAGAACCCGAAGGTGATGCCCTTCCTGCTGGTCGCGCCCGCGGTCTTCTTCGAACTGCTCGTTCACATCGTCCCGATGGTCGCCGGGGTGGTGATGGCCTTCTACCACCTGACCGTCTACACGATCCGCAACTGGTCGAACGCGCCGTTCGCCGGCCTGGCCAACTTCCGGGTGAGTGTCGACATCTCCGGCCCGGTCGGGCGCGGCCTGCTGGACTCGTTCCTCGTCACGGTCCCGTACACACTGTTGGTGCTGGCCTTCTCCTGGGTCATCGCGACGGCGGCGGCGGTGTTCCTGTCGGTGGAGTTCAAGGGCCGTTCGCTGTTGCGTTCGCTGTTCCTGCTGCCGTACGCGCTGCCGGCGTTCGTCGGCATCATGACCTGGACGTTCATGTTCCAGAAGGACAGCGGAGCGATCAATCACCTGCTGGTCGACGATCTGCACGTCCTGCACTCGGGGCCGTTCTGGCTCATCGGGTCGCACGCGTTCTGGGCGATGGTGGTCACGTCCGTGTGGAAGACGTGGCCGTTCGCGTTCATCATGCTGCTGGCCGCGGTGCAGGGCGTGCCGGACGAACTCTACGAGGCCGCCGTCATGGACGGCGCCGGGATGGTGCGGCAGTTCTGGTCGATCACCCTGCCGCAGATCCGCCAGACCAACCTCATCGTCGTGCTGATCGTCGGCATCGGCACCTTCAACGACTTCAACACCCCGTTCGTCATGTTCGGCAGCGCGCCGCCCAAGAGCGCCGAACCGATCAGCATGTACATCTACAGCAACGCGTTCGGGCAGTGGAACTTCGGCCTCGGCTCCGCGATGTCCGTGCTGCTGCTGGTGTTCCTGGCCATCATCTCATTCGTCTATCTGCGCTCGACGCGCACGGGAACGGAGGCCGTCGATGCGTGAGACGACCGCCGGGCGGTGGGTCCGGCGCGTGGCGCTGACCCTGATCGGGATCTTCACCCTGCTGCCGGTGCTCATCATCCTCGACACGTCGGTGAAGCCGCTGTCCGAGGTGCAGAACACCTTCAGCTGGGTACCGAAGCACATCACGCTGGACGCGTACGTGCAGATGTGGCAGACCGTGCCGCTCGCGCACTACTTCCTCAACAGCATCATCGTGTCGGTCTGCTCGGCGGCCATCTCGGTCGTCCTGGCGACCCTGGGCGCCTACGCGGTCTCCCGGTTCGCGTTCGCCGGGCGGCGCCTGTTCTCCTTCGCGGTGCTGTCGACCCAGATGTTCCCGGGCATCCTGTTCCTGCTGCCGCTGTACCTGATCTTCATCAACCTGCAGCGCTACCTCGGTGTCCCGCTGTCCGGGTCGCTGTTCGGGCTCATCATCACGTACCTGACGTTCGCGCTGCCGTTCTCGATCTGGATGCTGATCGGCTTCTTCGACACCATCCCGCGCGAACTCGAGGAGGCCGCTCTCGTCGACGGCACGACCCGCTGGGGAGCGCTGTGGCGCATCGTGCTGCCGGTGGCCCGTCCCGGGATCATCGCGGTGGCCATCTTCGCGTACATGACCGCGTGGGGAGAGGTGCTGTTCGCCTCGGTACTGACCACCGAGTCCACCCGTACCCTCGCGATTGGCCTGCAGGAGTACGCCACCCGCGACGTGACCGACTGGAACCAGATCATGGCCGCCTCGGTCGTGGTCAGCGTCCCGGTAGTCGCCGGGTTCCTCGCCGTGCAGCGGTTCCTCATCCGCGGCCTGACCGCCGGCGCCGTGAAGTAGCACACCGGCGGCCCGGCCGACCGATCCACCCACCTCAGCTCACAAGGAAAAGCACATGGTCTCGCGCCCCACCCGTTGCCTGCCCGACACCGACCAGCCCTGGATCGGAGTGAACTTCTGGAGCGCCGCCGGCGGTCCGTACATGTGGCGCCGGTTCGACGAGCACACCGTCGACGCGGAGCTGGCCGCGCTCGCCGAACTCGGGCTGACCGTCACCCGGAGCTTCTGTTTCTGGCCCGACTTCCAGCCCGAGCCGTACCGCGTCGACGAGACGCTGATCGGTCACTTCCGCACGTTCCTGGACCTGCACGCGCGCCACGGCCTGAAGACCATCCCGACCTTCATCATCGGCGGCATGTCCGGGCGCAACTTCGACCCGCCGTGGCGGCGCGGCGGGAACCTCTACGCCGACGGCTACCTGCTGGGCAGGCAGGCGGCCTACATCCGCACGGTCACCGCGGGCATCGCCGACCACCCGGCCATCGCGGGCTGGCTCATCAGCAACGAGATGCATTTCTACGGCGGCAGCGACGACCCGGACAACATCCGCGCCTGGGCCGAGCTGATGACCCAGGCGGTACGGGCCGGCGGCGGCCGGGGGCCGGTGTCCCTCGGCGACGGCGTCCTGGGCGTGGACCTGTACGGCGAGGACAACGGGTTCCGGCTGCGCCAGCTGCGCGAGACCGTCGACTGGATCGGGCCGCACCTGTACGGCATGGGCGACGACCTGATCCGCCAGCACCTGCTCATCGCGTTCAAGCTGGAGCTCGCCAACACCTTCGGGCTGCCCGTGGTGCTCGAAGAGTTCGGTCTCACCAGCAACTTCGCCTCGGAGGAGCACGCGGGCGACTACTACCGCCAGGTGCTGCACTCCGCGCTGGCGGCCGGCGCCACCGGCTTCATCGCCTGGAACAACACCGACTTCGACCTGGTCGGCCAGCCGCCGTACAGCCACCACCCGTTCGAACTGCACTTCGGCATCATGACCCCGGACCGGCAGCCGAAGCAGGCGGCCCGGGAGCTGGCCGCCTTCGCGCGCACGCTGCGCGAGATCGACCTTCCCCGCTGCACCCGCGCCGACACCGACACCGTCCTCGTGGTGCCGGAGTGGCTCGACGGGGACACTCCGGGCGTCGACGCGGGCGCCGCCGACGTCGAGTTCGAGATCCTGCACCAGGCGTACGTGTCGGCCCGGCTGGCCGGCCTGACCCCGCTGCCGGTCCGCGAGGCGGACGGGATCCCGGACGCGAAGCTCGTGCTCGTACCGTGCGGGAAGCGCCTGAACGGGCCGACCTGGCAACGTCTGGAGCAACTGGCCCGCGACGGGGCACTGGTCTACGTCTCGTACTTCTCCGGCGACACGCCCGGCCAGCGCGGACCCTGGCACCCCGACTTCGACGGCATGTTCGGCATCCGGCACGGCCTGCGTTACGGGCTCGTCGACCCGGTCGAGACCGACGACGTCGAGGTGCGCTTCGACCGCTCGTTCGGCGGGCTGAACCCGGGGGACACGCTGCGGTTCCGCGCCGCCGGCAGCTACTCCGGCCGCAGCAGGTTGCCGTTCGAGCCGGCCGGGGCGGTGGCCGTCGCGACCGCCGGCGGGCAGCCCGCCCTCGCCACCCGGGCCACCGGCCGCGGCCAGATCGTGCTGCTCGGCTACCCGGTGGAGTACTTCGCCGCCCGTACGCCCGGGGTCAACCCGGACGACACCGTGCGCCTGTACCGGGCCCTGGCCGCCGAGGCCGGCGCGCTGCCCGCCATCGACAACGGCGGCGACCCCCGGCTGATCGTCGACACGCTCGTCCGTGACGACGGCGCCCGCTTCGCCATCGTGATCAGCGAACACCCGGGACCCGTCACGGCCACCGTGGGCGGCACCCCGGTGGCGCTGCCCGCCTTCGGCGCGGCGGTCGTACCCGTGCCGCCGGCGGCCGCGGATCGCTGACCAGTGCGCAACGTACCTCATCTCCAGGAGCCAGGGCCCATCGTGGCGGACACACCGACCCCCAACCACGTCCACTTCCACTCCGCCGGCGTCAGCGTCGTGTTCGCCACCGGCGAGGACCGGCTGCCCCGCCTGCTCTACTGGGGCGCGAGTCTCGGCGAACTGTCCGACGCGGAACTCGGCGCGATCGAGACCGCGCAGATGCCGCCGTTCGACCACAATCCCAACGACCAGGTCTGGAACGTGTCGATCCTGCCCGAGTTCGAGGCCGGTTGGCTCGGGCGCCCCGGTCTGGAGGGCTCCCGCGATGGCCGGGACTGGTCACCGGCCTTCCGGGTGGTCGGCACGTCGGTGCACCGGGACGCGCCGACCGAGGACGGGCGCACCGCCGACCGGCTGCGCGCCGTCGCGCGCGACGACCACGCCGAGCTGTCCCTCGAGCTGACCGTCGACCTGCTGTCCACCGGTCTGCTGCGGGCCCGCGCGAGCGTGACCAACACCGGCGAGGCGTACCGGGTGGACGCCGTCAGGATCGTGCTGCCGGTGCCGAGCCTCGCCGACGAACTGCTCGACTTCACCGGCAGGCACCTAATGGAGCGCGTGCCGCAGCGCTGCGCGTTTCCGGTCGGGCTGCACGCGCGGGAGCAGCGGGGCGGGCGTACCGGGCTGGACGCCGCGCACCTGCTGATCGCGGGCCGCGGCGGCTTCGGGTTCCGCGACGGCGAGGTGTGGGGGGCTCACGTGGCGTTCAGCGGCAACCAGTCGCTGTACGCCGAGCGCCTCTACAACGGTGCCCGCGCGCTCGGCGGCGGCGAGCTGCTGCAGAGCGGCGAGATCGTCCTCGCCCGCGGCGAAAGCTACACGTCACCGTGGTTCTACGGCGCCTACGGCGACGGTCTCGACGAGATGGCCGCCCGGTTCCACGCCCACGTGCGGTCGGGGCGCGCGTATCCGGCCGGTCCCCGGCCGGTCGTGGTGAACTCCTGGGAGGCGGTGTACTTCAACCACGACATCGACGTGCTGGGGGAACTCGTCGACCGCGCCGCGGAGGTCGGCGCGGAACGCTTCGTGCTCGACGACGGCTGGTTCGGCTCGCGGCGCGACGACCACAGCGGCCTGGGCGACTGGACCGTGTCGCCGGAGGTCTGGCCCGACGGGCTGCACCCGCTCATCAAGCGCGTCAAGGAACGCGGGATGGACTTCGGTCTCTGGGTGGAGCCCGAGATGGTGAACCTGGACTCCGACCTGGCGCGGGCCCACCCGGAGTGGCTGTTCTCCGTCGGCGGGCGGGTCGGCTACTCGTCCCGGTACCAGCACGTGCTCGACCTGACCCATCCGGGTGCGTACGCACACATCCGGGACGCGCTGCTGGCGCTGCTCGACGAGTACGACATCGCCTACCTGAAGTGGGACCACAACCGCACGCTGGTGGAGGCCGGCCACGCACCCGAGGGCCGCCCGGCCATCCACGGGCAGACGCTGGCCGTGTACCGCCTCATGGACGAACTGCGCGCCGCCCACGCGGGCCTGGAGATCGAGTCCTGCGCGTCCGGCAGCGGCCGGGTCGACCTGGGAATCCTGGAGCACGTGCAGCGCGTGTGGGGCAGCGACACCAACGATCCGGTGGAGCGGCAGCAGATCAACCGGTACCTCAAGCTCCTGGTACCACCCGAACTGATCGGCGCGCACGTCGGCCCGTCGCCGTCGCACACCACCGGCCGCACCCAGACCCTGCAGTTCCGCGCCCAGACCGCGGTGTGGTGCCATCTCGGCATCGAGATCGACCTGCGTACCGTCTCGCCGGAGGAGTTCGCGCAACTGGCGGCCTGGGTCGCCTTCTACCGTGAGCACCGGCACCTTCTCCACGGCGGTACGGTGGTCAACGCGGACCACCCGGACGACGCGATCTGGGTCTCCGGCGTCGTCTCGCCCGACCACCGCGAGGCGTGGTACGGCGTGGCGACGCTGCGCCGGTCGGTCACCTGGCCGCCCGGCCCCGCCCGGCTGCCCGGCCTGGCCGAGGAGGTCCGTTACGTGGCGACGCTTCCCGACGGGATCCAACCCGCCGCGACGGGCATGCCGCTGCCGGAGTGGACGAGGGCACCGCGGGCGATGACCGGAGCCGTGCTCGGCCGGGCGGGAGTCGCGCTGCCCCGCCTCCTCCCGGAGACCGGCCAGGTCATCCACGCGCGGGAGGCTTGAGTCGGTACACTTACGGACATGAATGTCCGTAAGGTTCTGATCGTCGTCGTTGTGGCGGTCGTGCTCACGGCGACCGGCTGTTCCCAGTCCGCCGGCCAGGCGGGGCCGACGGGCAGCGTGCACGGCATGATCGTGCTCACCGGAGGCATGTCCCAGGCGTCGCCCGCGGGGGCGCCGGGCACGGTCGTCGTGTCGCGCGGCGGGGACGAGGTGGCTCGGCAGACTGTGGCCGATGGACAGGAGTTCCGGTTCACCCTGTCGGCGGGCACGTACACGCTGTCGGCGGAGGGGGTCGACGGCGCGTGCGTCGACGCCCACGTCACGGTGACCGCCTCGGCCGACAGCGCCGTCTCTGTGACCTGCCAGCGGAAGTGAGCCGCCCACCAGCGGAAGTGAGCCGGCCCGGCCTTCGGTGGCCGGGCCGGCTCCGTTCCGGATGAACAGTCAGCTCAGCTGCCGCACCGCGCCCAGCGTGGCGAGGCCGGGTGCGGCGGACTCGATGCCCCAGTCGGTGATCCGGCCGGTCGCCGGGTCGATCGCCACGGTCATCACCTCGCCGGTCGGCTTCGCCGCTCCCCGAGGCGTCTTGGCCGCCTTGGCGGAGAACGCGCCCCGCAGGCTGACCAGGTAGACCGGCTGGTCGCTGTCGACGACGGCCTGGCTGGTGAGCTTCGCCGCGGCCTGCCGCGTGGTCAGGACGTAGCTGACCGACCGGGGAGTGGCGACACCGTTGCTGGCCGACAGTTGGCTCACGATGGTCGTGAGGGCGGTCGGAGCGGCCGCCGCGGTGAACGGCGTGAACGACGGTCCGGGGTCGGCCGGCCCGAAACCGCAGTTGCTGTAGAAGTCGGCGCTGTATCCGGTGCTCTCCCAGCCGCCGTACGGCGGGTTGTCGGTCCGGACCGAGGCGCCCGGCCAGTTGTTGGTCCAGATGCCGCCGCTGGACGTCTGCTTGAACAGGAACTCGGTGATCGCCGACGCCGAGCCGCTGTTGACGGTGAGCTCCTCACCGGCGTTGCCGCCGTGCGAGGATCCCGGGTTGGCGGTCGAGGTGCCGAGCGTGGTGCTGTCCCGGCGGACCTGCCACGAGTTGTTGCCGACCCAGGTGATGTAGTCGTCGTACGTGGTGCCGAACGCGGTCGAGATCGTCAGGTCGTGCTCGTGGTAGCCGCCGCCGTTCGGCCGGTTGTCCGCCCAGAACCAGTAGCGGGTGGAGCCCTGCGGGGCGCCGTACGCCATCCCGGTCTCCACCCAGTAGTTGCCGGAGCCGTTGTTGGTGGCCAGCCACATCTCCTCGGTGACGAAGTTCGAGGAGGTGGAGGCGCCCATCGGCCCGAGGCAGCGGACGTCCAGGCCCTGGTTGAGGCCGTAGACGGCGCTGGACGAGTAGTACTCGACCTCGCCGTAGCAGTGGCTGGACGTGGTGCAGGTAGCGGCGTACGACGGCGAGGCGGTCACCGTGAGGGTGAACGCGGTGAGTGCCGTGGTGAGCCCTGCGGCGGCGAGTCTTTTCCTGGTGAGCATGCGTGATCCCCCAAATCGACGTATGTCAATCACTCGCACCAGAGTCTCATCGCGGTCGCCGCCTGTCCAACATGACCATCCACTGTGGACACTCGGTGTGCGCTCCGCGCGGACTCACACGGGCCGGCGTCGCCGGCCGGCGCGGCGCAGGATGCGGCGCGGGTCCAGCGCGATGAACGCCTCCGCCCGCAGCGTCGAGATGCCGATCCGGGGCAGGTCCCGTGCCGTGGGGTAGACCAGGAAACGCGGTTCCCAGATGGGACGGAACTTCGCGTTGAACCGGTACAGCGACTCGATCTGCAGCCACCGGGACAGGAACAGCAGCACCGAGCGCCAAGACCGCAGCACCGGTCCCGCGCCCAGTCGCTCGCCGCGGGCCAGGGCCGAGCGGAACATCGCGAAATTCAGCGACACCCGGGCGACGCCCAGGCCCGGCGCCGCCTGTAACGCCTTCACGATGAGCAGTTCGTTCAGCCCCGGATCCGCGCCGCGGTCCCGGCGCATCAGGTCCAGCGAGATGCCGTCCCGGCCCCACGGTACGAAGTGGAGGATGGCGCGCAGGTCGCCGTCCGGCGACGGCGTCCCGGTACCGGCGGCGTTCGGGCGCTCGTGCGCGGTCACCACGACACACTCGCCGTCGGCGGGATCGCCGAGCCGGCCCAGCGCCATGGAGAAGCCCCGCTCGGTGTCGGTACTGCGCCAGGATTCGGCCGAGGCCCGGATCTCCTGCTTCTCCCGCTCGGTGAGGTCGGCGACCCGGCGGATCCGGCAGTCGTACCCGGCGCGCTCGATCCGGTTGACCATCTGGCGGACGTTGCGCATCGGCCGCCCATCGAGAGTGAAGTCCGCGACCTCGACGATCGCCTCGTCCCCGATCTCCAGGGCGTCCAGGCCGGTCTCCCGGGTCCACACCTCGCCACCCGTCTCGCTGCACCCCATCACGGCCGGTACCCACGCGTGCCGGGCCGCCTCCCGCATGAACGTCCGGATGGCGCCGGGCCACGCCTCGACGTCCCCGATCGGGTCGCCGCTGGCGAGCATGACACCGGAGACCACGCGGAAGGCGATGGCCGCCTTGCCGCTCGGGGAGAACAGCACGCTCTTGTCCCGCCGCAAGGCGAAGTACCCCAGCGAGTCCTGCGCGCCGTGCCGACCCAGCAGGCCGCGCAGCCGCCGTTCGTCGTCGGTGGAAAGCGGCACCGCCGGCCCCGGCGGGCGCAACGCGAGGTAGCCGGTGCTGACCGCGGTGAGCAGGCCGAGCCCGGCCAGGGAGAAGTAGACCAGGTCGCTGGCGCGGTCGGAGGCGTACCGCACCGGGCCCTCGACGCCCAACAGGCCGTACCCGACGTGCCGCAGGCGGTCGGTGAAGGAGTAGTGCCCGATCTCCGCGTCCGGGTGCACGCTCACGATGACCAGACCGGCGCCCACGCTGAACAGGGTCATGCCGAGCAGGTTCCACACCGCCCACCACCGGGTCCGGGGGTCCGACTCGGCGTAGAACTGGCGGCGGTTGGCCAGTACCACGATGAACAGCACGACGCTCACGGCCGCCGCCACCGGCTGGTGCCAGCGCAGCACGTGCAGTACGGCGCTGAGCGGGAGCAGCACCATCAGCGCCCGCCAGGCACGCCTTTTGCGGCGGCGCAGCGCACGCGCGAGCACCACCAGCAGCACGCCGAGGACCAGCGTCGCCGCGGTGGCCAGCGAGATGACCAGGCCCGGCACCAGGTCGGCGACGGCGTCCACCCGGCGGCTGTGCAGGCGCGGCGCTATCGCCCCGGCGATGTCGACCAGCCCGATCAGCAGGCAGATGGTGCCGACCAGGGTGGGCAGCCAACTGCGCGAGACACCGGGCAGCAGCGTTCTCGTCCGCTGCCGGCCGCCGGTCGCGCCCGGCCCCGTGGACGCGCCCCGCGTGTTCACCCCGCGCATCCGCGTACCCGTCAGGAGAGCCCGAGCTGGCCGCACAACGCGGGCATCAGCTGTGCGAATGCGATGGTGACGAACTGCCAGTTGTGCCCGCCGGGTACGGTCAGCTCCCGGCTGTCGATCCCGGCCGCACCGGCGAGGGAGGCCAGACGATGCGCGACCGGGATCCGGTCCGGGTCGCCGATCCCCACCCCGAACCAGGCGGTGACGCCCGGATAGCGGTGGCCGGCCAGCAACCGGGTGGGGAGGTGCGCGTCCCGGGCGGCGACCGAGCCTCCGAACAGGGCCGCCAGGGTGTGGGCCGGGCCGCCCAGCGCGGGCTGCGCGTCGCCGCCGAGGTCGACCAGGTGCCGGAACAGGGTCGGGTGGCCCAGGGTGAGGTCGAGCGCGCACGTGCCGCCCTCGGAGAAGCCGGCGACCGCCCACCGATCGGGGTCGGAGCGGATGCCCAGGGTCTGCCTGACGTACGCGGGCACATCCGCGGTCAGGAACGTCTCGGCGTTGCCCTGCGGTCCGTCGACGCACTCGGTGTCGTCCGTGTCGGAGCCGTTCTGGTCGACGAACAGCAGCACCGGTGCGCGGCCCCGGTGGGCGGTCGCGTACGCGTCGGCGGTGCGGACCGCCCCGCCCGAGGTGGGCCACTGGATGGGGCTGCCCGGGGTACCGGCGAGCATGATGATCACCGGAAGGTCGGCGCGGGCCGCGGTGAAGTACGCCGCCGGGAGGTACACGCTGCCGGGCCGGTGCCGGAAGTGCGAGCGGAGGGCCGGCGGGTCGGCGGCGACGAGCACGCCCCGGTGGGAGGCGGCCCGGCCGGCCACCGACGACGCGTCGACCATCCCGGTGTGGCCCAGCAGGTCCCCGAGCGTCGGCCACACCCCGTACTCGTCGTTGACCAGCAACACCGCTCCGGCCAGGGTCAGCGGTACCGCGGCCCCGGCCAGTCCGCGCCGTACCGCGCCGGGTCCCGGCAGGGCGAACGGCACCCCGATCGCGGCCGCCAGGAGCAGCCCGGCCCAGAGGGCGAACGACAGCGGGTACGGGTCGGTGACGGTACCGGTGACCCGGAGCAGGACGGCGCCCACACCGGTGAGCGCCGCAGCCGACCCGGCGACCACCGGCAGGGTACGGGTGAGCCGCCGCGGGAGTCCGGGGCCGCGAGCCGCAGCCGAGAGCCGGCCTCCCGGAAGCCACGAACCCACCAGCGCGCCGGCCCCCAGGGCTTCGAGTGTGTCCGCCAACGCGGGGCTGAGCAGCGGGATCCGGTCCAACCGGCCGGTCAGCGCCAGCCCCGCGAGCAACGCCCCCGCGGTGGCCACCGCGCCCAGCGCGGGCACGACCGTCCACCGACCACGCCGCGGGTGTCGCGCCCGCCACCGGGACCACCGCTGAGCGCCGGCGTCCGACCCGTCCTCCACGATCTACTCAACTACGGATCGTCGGGGGGCGTTGCGGGAGCCGCTCACGTCGTCGTGCGAAAGGACCTCACGTCGGCTCAGTGCCCGGCCACGGTCGCGGCGGCGGCGCACAGCAGCAGGCACACCGGGGTGTAGGCGGTGAGGTTCAGCCGGTAGAAGGCGGAGCCACGCTCGGCGCCGACGCCCAGGGCCCAGACGATGCCGGCGCCGGCACGTAGGGTCGCACCGGCGGCGACAGCGATCGCCCCCACCGCCGGCACCCATCCCGGAACCCAGCCGGGCAGCCACGAGTCGAGCAGGCCGGCCCGGGCCAGGACGGCGGTCGCCCCGACGGTCAGGACGAGGATCAGGGGCACGAGTACCCGTGGGGTGAACGGCACGTCGGCGTTGAGAACGGCACGGGACAGAGTCCGGACGTCACGGGCCGGCCAGGTCCGGCCGGTCAGCCAGTAGGCGTGGATGAGGGCGTCGAGGCCGAGGATCGCGGCAGCCGCGATGGCGGCCAGCTGGTAGGTCTGCATGCACACAAGAGGACGGCCGCGGTCGGGAACACTCCGGTGAGCCGCGCCACATTACCGACCGGCCGGGGTGAACCGCCGCTCGAACCGGTGCAGGACGGCACGGGCGAGCCTGCGCTGCGCCGGTGCCAGCAGCGGCGCGATGACGCGCTTGCCCGGTACGCGCAGCCCGGCCAGGTAGCCGAACCGGGTGTGGTCGCCGGCCGGTACGGCGGCCATGCCGAAGACGAGGAACCGGCTGCGCATCAGGCACCAGCCGGGCCGCAGGACCATCTCGAACGGCGCGCGCAGCCCGGACCGGCCCCGCACGAGCGCCCGCATCCGTTCGCCGTCGCGTTCGACGACTCGGATCGACCGGACGTCGGGTACCAGGCCGGGAAACTCCTTCTCCACGTCGCCGAGGACCGACCACACCCGGTCGAAGCTGGCCGGCAGCACCGTCTCGGCCAGCATGGTGCCGGGCAGCGCGGCGTGCAGAACCCGCAGCCGTCGCAGGTCGTCGAACTCACCGATCGGCCAGTTCACCGGTCGCTCCCTTCCGTACGCCACGCTCTGGCGAAACTGCGCCTCGCCCGGAACAGCCGGGACCGCACCGTTCCGGCCGGTACGCCGAGAAACTGTCCGGCCGCCTGTTCGTCGAGCCCTTCCAGGTCCCGCAGGGTCAGTACCGCCCGGTGCTCGGGAGACAGCCGGTTCAGCACGTCCCGGACGTCGGCGGCCAGTGCCGGGTCGTCCGGCGCGGGTACCTCGACCGACTCCACCGGGACGGCTCGCGACGACTGCTTGGCGACCCGTACCGCCTCACGGACGGCGATGACCCGTACCCAGCCGAACAGGGCGGCCGGCTCGCGCAGTTCGCCGAGGCGGCGCAGGACGACGATCAGCGTCTCCTGCGCGGCGTCCGGCGCGTCCTGCAGGGCGATCGGCCCGCACAGCCGGCGCACGTACGGCGTGATCGCGTCCAGGACGTCGTGCAGGGCGATCAGGTCACCGCGTTGCGCACGCGCGACGGTGGCGGCGAGCCGGGCGGGGTCGGCCGGGTCGGCACCGGCCGGGCTCTCGTCCGCCACGGTCATCGCGGCCCTCCTCCTCGACGTGCGGTCTTCGCGACCGGCGCGGCGGCCGGTGGATCCGGGCCGTGCGCATGGAACAAGGAGGCGCCCGGGACCGCCGTACGCTCCACCCGGTGACGCGCCTCACATTCAGGGCGCGCCACCGGGATCACGGTAGCGGTCGGGCCGGTGGGGGATCAGAGCGGCCAGAGGTCGACCGGCAGCACGGCCGGCCCGGAGACGTCCAGCCGCACCGAGTGGATGATCACGGGTGACCCGGACGCGATCCGGAAGTCGGAGGCGCCGTTCTCCCGGTTGGCGAACTCCGAGTTGGCCACGGTCACCGTCGCGGTCTTCCAGGTGTCGGTACCGGTGTTGGTGACGTGCACGGCCGTCGTGTACGCGGCGGAGCCGGTACCCGCGTCGTACTGCAGCGACCAGCCGTTCGTGCCCTGGTCGTAGTACTCGACCGTGAACGTCGTGGACGTGGTCTGGTCGTGCGCGATACGCGGATCGATCCTGAAGTACATGTTCAGGTCGTTGGCCACGAGCTGGACCGTCTGCCGGGCGCTCTGGCCGCCGACCGTCACCGGGGTGGTCGCGCCGTCGCCGCCCTCCTCGTTTTGAATCAGGCCGTAGTCGGTGTTCGTGGCGCCCAGCACGGTTCCGACGGTCGCCGTGTCGCCCGGGCCGATGATGGTGACCGGCAGGCTCACGGTGGGCAGGTTGGTCGCCGGCGTCGAGGTCAGCGACAGCGCGATCGCGCTGAATCCCTGGGGCGCGTCCGGTGCGGCCGTCACGGTCAGCGGCACGGTGGCTGTGCCGGCGGAGTCCGCGGCCGTGCCGGCGGAGACTGTGGCCGTGCCGGCGGAGACCGTGGCTGTGCCGGCGGAGACCGTGGCTGTGCCGGCCGAGACGGTGACCGTGCCCTGGTCCGGGGTGACCGTGAGGCCGGCCGGCGGCGTGGCCGCCCAGTGCACCGTGCGCGGAACGACCGGGTCGGCCGCCGCCGACCCCGCGCCGACGGTCAGCGACACGGTCGCGGTGACCTGCTGGCCGGCGATCGCGGTCACGGTGGACGGTGACGAGGCCAGGTCGACCGGGGTGAGGCCGGGCGGGAACGCCAGCGGGCCGGCCGGGTAGGACGGCGGGGCGGCGGCCGGCGAGCTGGCCCAGTGCCGGTTCGGCCGGTCGCCGACCATGTAGTGCAGCCGGGTGGTCGCGCCGGAGTGCCCGGTCAGCGTGCCGGCGTCGAGCCAGGTGCGGTTCGCCGGGCGGCCGTCGACCGTCATCGACTGGACGTAGTAGGTGGTGCCGGAGACATCGGGCGTGTCGATGTCGACGGTGTGGTGCGGCAGGTTCAGGCGTACCCGCGGGAACAGCGGCGAGCTGAGCGCCAGGGCGGTGGACCCGGGGGTCACCGGGTAGAGCCCGACGGCCGACCAGACGTACCACGAACTCATCGCGCCGAGGTCGTCGTTGCCGGGCTCGCCGCCGGGACTGTTCGCGTACACGGTCGACAGCAGCTTGTGCACGATGTCCTGGGTGCGGTACGGCGCCCCGGCGTAGTCGTACACCCACGGGGCGAGCAGATCGGTCTCGTTCCCGGCCCAGTAGTACGGCGGGTTGGGCCCGGCGTTGAGCTGGGTGAAGAACGTGTCCAGGCGGGAGACCGTGGCGGCGTCGCCGCCGATGGCCGAGATGACCCCGGCGAGATTCTGCGGTACCGCGAACACGTACTGCGCGGCGTTGCCTTCCTGGAAACCGGACTGGCCGAAGTCGCTCACCCCGGCGGTCAGCGGGTTGCTCGCCGGGAACCGCCCGTCCCGGTCACGCGGCTGGAGGTACCCGGAACCGGTGTTGTACAGCCGGGTCCAGTTCTGCGAACGCTGCCGGAAGGTCTGCGCGACGGACGTGTCGTGCAGTTGCGAGGCCAGCTGGGAGATGGCGAAGTCGGCGGTCGCGTACTCCAGCGTCTCCGAGGCGCCGTTGTCGACCGCCGAACCCGAACCGGTGGAGTCGTTGGGTACGTAGCCCAGCCGCAGGTAGTCGGCCAGTCCGGGACGTTCCTCGTACCAGCCCTGGCCGAGCTGGTCGGCGGACGGCACGGCGGTGGCGCCCTTGACCATGGCCGACAACGCGTCGCGGGCGTCGAAGTCGCGGGCCCCGAAGGCGTACGCCTCGGCGATGATCGGGTCGGCGGCGTCGCCGTTCATCATGCCGGTGTACGCGTTGCCCACCGGCCACTTCGGCAGCCAGCCGCCCTGCCGGGCGTCATCCAGCAGCGACTGGGCCATCTGGCTGGTCTGCTCCGGCGCCAGCATGGCCAACAGCGGGATCTCCGACCGGTAGATGTCCCAGCCGGAGAAGCTGGTGTAGTGCGCCGTGCCTCGGGCGGTGGTGTGGGTCTTGCCGTCGAACCCCGGATACTGGCCGTCCGCGTCGCTGAACACGGTCGGGGTCAGCAGCGCGTGGTACAGGGCGGTGTAGAACTGGACCTGTTCGTCGTGGGTACCGCCGCCGATCTGGATTTCGGACAGCAGGTCGCGCCAGGCCCGGCTGGTGGCCCGCGCGACGTCCGGCACGCTCCAGCCACGGTTCTCGGCGCGCAGGTTGGCCAGCGCGCCCGCGGTGCTGACGTAGCTGACCGCCACCTTCATCAGGACCGTGTCGTCGGCCGTGGTGTCGAAGCTGACCCAGGCGCCGCTGTTCGTGCCGCTGGCCGACGTCGCCCCGGCGGTGACGGTGGATCCGGTCCAGGTGCCGGTCGCGGCGAACGGCCGGTTGAACTGCGCGGCGAAGTACACCGGCACCGGCTGCTGCCGGGTGGCGCAGAAGTGGCCGGTGGACACCGAGCCGGTCACCTCGTCGTCGCCGACGATGTCGACCGAGGCCGCCGCGGCCTGGTTCTTGGACTGGCTCACCTTGAACAGGACGTTGGACTGTGTCGACGCCGGGAAAGTGATCCGACCTATGCCGGTGCGGGTGGTGGCCGCGACGTCCAGGTGGATCGGCTGCGCCTGCGACCGGTCTGGCTCGGCGCGTCTGACGCCGCGCGACGACCCAGACCGGTCGCCCAGCGTCACGGAGTAGGAGCCGGGCTTGGCCTCCTCGCCGGTGTGGCTGAACGGCTGCTGCGCCGCCGCCGGGTTGGCGCCGATCGCGCCGACCGTCGGCAGGATCGGCACGTCGTCCTCGACCGGGCAGCCGACTCCGGACAGGTGCGTCAGGCTCAGCCCGGTGATCGCCGAGTCGGCGTAGGAGTATCCACCGCCGGTCGGCCGGCTGGTGGTGTCGGGGCTCCAGGTCAGCATGCCGAACGGCGCCGCCGCGCCGGGGAACGTGTTGACGTCGCCGACCGTGGCGCCGCCGCTGCCGGTGCCGATCCACGGGTTCACCAGCGCGGTCGGGTCGCCGACCAGCGGCGTACCGGCGGGGGAGGCGTGCGCGGCCGTCGCGGTCAGGCCGAGGGCGAGGCACGCCGCGCCGGCGGCGAGCAGGCGGGCGGTTCTGCTGTGTCTCATGGCAGTCGGGTCCTCGGTTTCGTGCTGAGACGCCGGTCTCAGGGACGGAAGTGCCGGGTGCCCGATAGGGGGAGTCTGGTGCACTCCATCGGCATAGTCAAGATCTTCAACATCATCTCGGGTTTCTCGCGCCATGCCAAACGTCCGATGTAAGATCTTGACTTCCGTCGCGGCCAGCGACAGCATGTCGTCTGCAGTGCCAGCATCCTGTGCGCGCGGCTCCGCCCCGCCCGATGGCGGTTGCCGTTGCCCAGGATGACCGTCCCCGACATTGCTGGAGGCATCCCTCATGGCCTTATCCCCGCATGACTTCCGCCGGCACAGAGCCTGGGCGCTCGCCGCGCTCGGCGGCCTCGCCTGCCTGGTCGCGACGGTCGCCGTCGCTCCGGCGGCGACCGCGGCGGCACAGCCACCGACCCCGGTCTACCTGGACACGCACCACAGCTTCGCCGAGCGCGCCGCCGACCTCGTCTCCCGGATGACGCTGGCCGAGAAGGTGCAGCAGCTGCACACCAACAACGCACCGGCGATCGCCCGGTTGGGGGTGCAGCAGTACACGTACTGGAGTGAGGGGCAGCACGGCCTCAACCGGCTGGGCGCGGACGCGGGCGAGGGCGGCCAGGGCGCCGTGGACGACGTGCACGCGACGAGCTTCCCGACGAACTTCGCCTCGTCGATGAGCTGGGATCCGGGCCTGATGTACCAGGAGACCACCGCCATCTCCGACGAGGCGCGCGGCTTCCTGGACAAGTCGCTGTTCGGCACCGGGCAGAACAACCTCGGCCCGGACGTGAACGACTACGGCGACCTGACCTTCTGGGCGCCGACCGTGAACCTCGACCGCGACCCGCGCTGGGGCCGCACCGACGAGGCGTTCGGTGAGGACCCGTACCTGGTGTCCCAGCTGGCCGGCGCGTTCGTCAACGGGTACCAGGGCAACACGATGGCCGGGCAGCCGATGACCCCGTACCTGAAGGTGGCCGCGACCGCGAAGCACTACGCGCTGAACAACGTGGAGTCCAACCGGCTGTCCGGCGACTCGGTCACCACCGAGGCGGATCTGCACCAGTACTACCTCAAGCAGTTCCAGAGCCTCATCGAGGACGACCACGTGGCCGGGCTGATGACGTCGTACAACGCCATCAACGGCACACCGGGCGCGGTCGACACGTACACGGTCAACCAGCTCGCCCAGCGGACGTTCGACTTCGGCGGGTACATCACCTCCGACTGCGACGCGATCGCGACCGCGTGGCAACCGCCACCGGGCGGCCACGCCTGGGCGGCACCCGGCTGGACGTCCGTCGCGCAGGGCGCCCAGGTGCTGTGGAAGAACGACACCACCGGGGCCACCATCCCGGCCGCCGCCGGCGCCGAGGCGTACGGGCTGCGGGCCGGTACCGCGCTGAACTGCACCGGCGACCAGGCCACCCTGCCCAACATCGAGGCGGCCATCGACGCCGGGATCCTCTCCGAGGGCGTCATCGACACCGACCTGGTCAAGCTGTTCACCATGCGGATGGCCACCGGTGAGTTCGACCCGCCGGCGAAGAACGCGTACACCGCGATCACCAAGTCCGTCATCGAGAGCACCGAGCACCAGCAGTTGGCCCGGACCGTGGCCGACAACTCCCTGGTGCTGTTGAAGAACGGCGCGGTGACCGGCACCACGGCGCCGCTGCTGCCGGTCGACCCCGCGACGGCGCGACACGTCGTCGTGCTCGGCGACCTGGCCAATCAGGTGACCCTGGGCGGCTACTCCGGCCAGCCGAGCGTGCATGTCAGCGCGGTGCAGGGCATCACCGACGCGGTGAAGGCGGCCGACCCGGACGCGACCGTGACGTTCGACGCGGCAGGCACCTCGAGCACCGCGACCGGCCCGGCGGTGCTGTCCGACGCGACGAAGGCCGCGATCGGCGGCGCGGACCTGGTGCTGGAGTTCGTCGGTACCACCGGCTCGAACGCGAGCGAGGGCAAGGACCGGTCGACGATCGCCATGCCGGGCAACTACGACTCCCTGATCGACCAGGTCGCCGCGCTGGGCAACCCGCGCACCGCGCTGGTCATCCAGGCCGACGGTCCGGTGGCCATCGAGGACGTGCGAGGCAAGGTACCGGCGATCCTGTTCAGCGGGTACAACGGGCAGGCCCAGGGGCAGGCGCTGGCCGACGTGGTGTTCGGCGCGCAGAACCCGGCCGGGCACCTGAACTTCACCTGGTACCGCGACGACTCGCAGCTGCCGGCGATGATGAACTACGGGCTGGACGCGTCCAGCACCGGCGGCATCGGGCGCACGTACCAGTACTTCACCGGAACGCCGACCTACCCGTTCGGGTACGGGTTGAGCTACACCACGTTCAGCGTCACGAACGTGAGCACGGACAAGAAGTCGGTCTCCGCCACGGGTACGGTGTCGGTCACGCTCACGGTGAAGAACGTCGGGCAGGCCGCCGGTTCCACGGTGGTGCAGCTGTACGCCGCGACACCCGGTGCCGGCACCGCCGACGTGCCGCTGTCCCGGCTCGCCGCCTTCGCCAAGACGAAGAACCTGACGCCGGGCCAGTCGCAGAAGCTCACGCTGACCGTGGACATCAGCGACCTTTCGCTGTGGGACACCGCGCACTCCCGCGAGACGGTCGCAGACGGCAACTACGAATTCCGGGTGGGCACCAGCGCGACGTCGATCGTCGCGCAGAACGACGTGAAGGTCACCGGCGCACTCAAGCCGAAGGTGCGGTACGTGACCGTACAGCCGGAGTCGGTCGTCTACCAGGCGGGTCAGACCTTCGACCTGACCGGGCGCAACCAGTGGCTGGCCGACGACACCAAGGCGTCCGAGGAACCGGATCGCGACCTCACCGTCAAGGCCGACGGGGTCGTCGAGGCGGTCAACGACGATCAGTCCTTTATGGACCTATCGACGGCGAAGGTGAAGTATTCCAGCAGCGATCCGAGCGTGGCCAGCGTCGACAAGAACGGACTGGTCCGGGCCATCAAGAACGGCGTCGCGACCATCACGGTGACCGTGAACGGCGTGGCCGGCAGCGTGCCGATCGTCGTGCAGGACACGCTGACCGGCAGCGTACCGTCCATTATGGAGGCAGGCGCGACGGCCACGGTCTCCGCGACCTTCACCAACGGCAACGTCAAGCCGGTCCACAATCTCACCCTCGGCATCACCGTGCCGGACGGCTGGACGGCCACCCCGATCACGCCGACCAGCGCCAAGACGGTGGACGCGAACTCCTCGGTCACCGCCAGCTGGAAGGTGTCCCCGGGCACCGGAGTCACGCCCGGCACGTACGCCGTCGGCTTCACCGCGACCTCCAGCGAGGGGGCGTTCGACTCCAGCGGCCAGGTGCAAGTGCCGTACGCCTCGGTCGCCGCGGCGTACGACAACACGGGCATCAGCAACGACAACGCGCCGTTCACCGGTACGTTCGACGGTGGCGCGCTCAGCTACTCGGCGCAGGCGCTGGCCGCGGCCGGCTTCGCGCCCGGCGCACAGGTCACCGCGGCCGGGATCGGGTTCACCTGGCCCGGTCCGAACGTGCCGGACAACATCGTGGCCAGCGGCCAGGTGGTGCCGGTCGCCGGTTCCGGCCGCCTGCTGGGCTTCCTCGGGGCCAGCAGCGGAGCGACCACCTCCGGCAACGGCACGGTGGTGTACGCCGACGGGACGACCCAGCCGTACACGCTGACCTTCGGCGACTGGTGGTCGGCGAACGCGGCCACCGGCACGTCGATCGCGGCCACCGCGAAGTACATCAACAGCGGCCCGGACGCCGGCCGGACCAACCAGACCGTCCACGTGTACGCCGCGTGGGTGTCGCTGGACCCGGCGAAGACGGTCAGGTACGTGATCCTGCCGCACGTCACGGACAACGGGCAGGTCACCCAGGGGCCGGCGATGCACGTGTTCGGGCTGGGCATCAGTCCGGGAGGCGACCAGACCGCGGTGGTCTGCGACGACCTCGGCAACCCGGACACCGCCTTCGGTGCGTCCGCGCGGGACGAGGGCGACGGGCACCTGACCGCGACCACGGCGGGTGGCCTTGCCGCCCGGACGACCACCGGATCCGGCTCGTTCTACATGTACTTCGACATCGACAACTCCGTCGTACCGGGCGGCACCTACCAGGCCACCGCGTACGTCAGCTACTACGACCACGGCACCGGCAGCTGGGACATCCAGTACGACTCGTTCGCCGACGTGTCGAACAACGCCTTCCGGGACTCGGTACGGGTGACCGACACCGGTACCGACACCTGGAAGACCGCGGTCGTGCCGCTGCCGGACGCGGCGCTGTCCAACCGGGAGAACGGGTCCACCGACCTGCGCCTGAACATCGGTGTCGGTGCCCAGGCGATCGGGCGGATCGGGCTGAGCGTCACCGGCGACAACGTCGTCCCGGTGCACCTGTGCCCGGCCGCCGAACCGACCGCCCCGGCGGTGACCGTCGCGCCGGCCGGCGTGACCGTGGCGGCCGGCGGCACCGCGACGTTCACCGCGCAGGCCACCGGCGATCCGGGCCCGCTGGTTCACTGGCAGTCCATGGCACCCGGCGGTGACTGGGCCGACGTGCCCGGCGCGACCGGCACCACGCTGAGCGTCGCCGGCGTACCGGCGTCCGCCGACGGCACCGGGTACCGCGCGGTGTTCGTCAACGTCGCCGGCACCACCACGACCGACCCGGCGACCCTGCACGTGTCGTAGCACCGGCCACGCCGGTCAGGGCGCGCGTACCCGATCCCGGGTACGCGCGCCCGCGTTCTTCCAGAAGCGGTGCCCTCCGGTTCACGATCGGTTGACGGTGAATGTCCGGCCGCGAACCGGGTAGAGCCGATCACCTGGGAGCCTTGCGCTCAAAGGTGAGAGGACCGGTCGATGGCGGGAACGCGGCACGGCGGGCGACCGCTGACCCGGCTGACCGTGGTGAGCCTGGCCGCACACGTCGCCATCGAGCTGGGCGCCGGGGTCGGCATGCCGCTCGCCTCGGTCCTCGGACCGGCCACCCCCGGGTTCTGGCTGCTGGTCGGGGGCGGCGCCTGGCGGATCGCGGGCGCCGACCACCGGTACGCCGACGCGGTGTCGGCCGCGGTCAACGGCTTCGGGCTCGCCGCCGTGGCCGCGCACCTGGGCGGTTGGCCCACCCGCCGCACCCGGATCGGGTTGCCCTGGCTGGAGGAGTGCGAGGGGTTGGGGGCCGAGATGATGCCCGCCTACAACACCATCCTGTACCTGTCGGGCGTGGCGGCACTGCTGGCCGTCGTGCGGGAGAAGCGCGGCGCCCCGGCTCACCTGCCGGTGGCCATGCTGGCGCTCGCGCCGGCACTGGTCGCGTTCCAGCACTGGGAGCACCGCCGGCTGCGCAACCGGGCGCACACCCGTCCCGGATGGTGGACCCGGCGGCTGCGCCGCCTCGCCCCGATGCCGTAGCCGGCGGATCTTGGCACCCGGAAAGTGTTGACGGGGCTGGGGGAAGAGGTACATCCTCATCGATAAGAGGGTTTCGAAAGGACGTTACATTATTCCGGTCCGCGGGCCGGTGACCCTCACGCCACGCAACCCCCTCCCGGAAGTGAGCTGGCGATGTTCCCAGATCGACGGTGGCTGCCGCCCACCGGAACCGGCCGTCTCCCTCGCGCCGCGGCCGCCGTGGCCGCGTTCGCGTCCCTCCTGCTCGTCGGCGCGACCACACCGGCGGGGGCCGCACCGCCCGCCGCACCGCCGGCCGCGCCGGTGGCATCCGACCCACCCACCGCGTCCGCTGGCGCGTTCGACACCCGTCCCGCCGCCGACGCGCTGCACCGGCTGGTCGGCGGCAAATCGGGACAGGTGCGGCTGCGCGCCGAGAGCAAGGGCAGCGGCCCCGACCGGTTCCGGATCGCCGACGAACACCATCAGCTCGTCATCACCGGTACCAGCCCGGCCGTGCTGCTGACCGGCTTCGGCTGGTACCTGAAGTACGTGGCGCACGCGGACATCTCGCTCGACGGGCAGCAACTCGACCTGCCCGGCCGGCTGCCCCTGCCGGCCGCCCCGATCGAGCACGACTCCTCGGTGGCGCACCGCTTCGCCCTCAACGACACCAACGAGGGCTACGCCGGTCCCTACCTGAGTTGGGCCGACTGGCAGCACCGGATCGACGTGCTGGCCCTGCACGGCATCAACGAGGTGCTGGTGTACGAGGGGCAAGAGGCGGTCTACGAGCAGACCTTCGAACAGTACGGGTACACCGCGGCGGAGATGCGGGGCTGGATCCCGCAGCCCGGCCACCAGTCGTGGTGGCTGCTGCAGAACATCTGCTGCGTCGGTTCGCCGATCTCGCAGCAACTCATCGACCAGCGCGCGGGGCTCGGCCGGCAGATCGCCGACCGGCTGCGCCAGCTCGGCATGACGCCGGTCCTGCCCGGCTACTACGGCACCGTGCCGGCGCAGTTCGCCGCCCGCAACGCCGGTGCCAACACGGTGCCGCAGGGCACCTGGGACGGGCTGCCGCGGCCGGACTGGCTGGATCCGACCAACCCGTACTTCGCCCAGGTGGCCGCCACCTTCTACCAGGTGCAGTCGAAGCTGTTCGGCGACTCCGCGATGTACAAGATGGACCTGCTGCACGAGGGCGGCACGGCCGGCAGCGTCAACGTGACCGCGGCGTCCCAGGCCGTGCAGCGGGCGCTGAACACCGCGCACCCGGACGCGATCTGGGCGATCCTCGGCTGGGAGAAGAACCCGCTTCCGGCCACCCTGGCGGCCGTCGACCGGTCCAAGATGCTGGTCCTCGACGGACTGTCGGAGCAGCCGAACGTCACCGACCGCGACACCGACTGGCTCGGCACGCCGTACGCCTTCGGTACCATCTGGAACTTCGGCGGCCACACCAACCTCGGTGCCAGCCTCGCCGACTGGAACCAGAAGTTCCACGCCTGGCAGGCCAAGGCGGGCACCGCGCAGGACGGCATCGCGCTGATGCCGGAGGCCATCGACAACAACCCGGCGGCGGTCGACTTCTTCACCGAGATGCCCTGGCAGCCGGGGCCGGTCGACATGCGCCAGTGGTTCGCCGACTACGCGAAGGCCCGGTACGGCGCCGCGGACCCGCACGCGCAGGCCGCCTGGCAGGTGCTCGCGAACACCGTCTACAACTGGCCGCCCAGCGTCGACAGCAAGCACCCGACCTCGTTGTACGAGAACCAGCCGAGCCTGACCACCACCTCGCCCGCGCTGCCCTACGACCCGGCCACCTTCGAGGCCGCGCTCGGCGACCTGCTGCAGGTGAGCCCGAAACTGCGGGACAGCACCGCGTACCGCTACGACCTGGTCGACGTCGCCCGGCAGGTGCTGGCCAACCGCAGCCGCACGATGCTGCCCGCTATCAACACCGCGTACCAGGCGAGGGACACCGCCCGGTTCGAGCAGCTGACCGGGCAGTGGATGGACCAGGTGCGCCTGATGGACACGCTGCTCGGCACCGACGACCACTTCCTGCTCGGCGCCTGGCAGGCACAGGCCGCGATCCAGGCCGCCGATCCGGCGGAGAACACCCAGTTGCAGTACGACGTGAAGTCGCTGGTGACGCTGTGGGCGACCGGTACCACCCTGCAGGACTACGCCCGGCGTGAGTTCAACGGCCTGGTCGGTGACTACTACGGGGGCCGGTGGCAGACCTTCTTCGACAGCCTGGACACCGCGTTGAAGACCGGTGCCGCACCGGTCGCGACCGACTGGGCGGCGTACGCGCAGAACTGGGCGCACGGGTCCACGCGGTACCCGGCCACCCCGCGCGGCAGCGCCTACGACCAGGCCACCAAGGTGGCCGAGGTACCCGCCGGCGAGGTGAGCGCCGCCACCGACGCCACCGCGGTGAAACCGGCCGGCACGGTCACGGTCACCGCCACGTTCCACAACGAGAACCTGTTGCGCCCCACCGGAAAGGTGACCGTCACGCTGTCCGCGCCGGCGGGCTACCGGGTCAGGGCGCTGACCGCCACCAGCACCGGACGGGTCGCCGCAGCGGGCACGTTCAGCACCCGGTGGGCGGTCACCGTACCGGCCGGCACGCCACCGGCCGCGGTGCCGTCGTTCGGTGCCACGGCGGCGTGGTCGTCGGGCGGGGTCGGCGACTCGGCGACGTCCGGCACCCGGGTCCTGGTCACCGGCGACGTGACCGCGCCGTACCAGACGGTGTCGAACAGCGCCGCGTCCTTCGCGCAGTCCGGGGTCACGGTCGGGATCGCTGGCGGCGGGGCCGACATGTGGGGCGCCGTCGACGAGTACGGCGCCGTGTACCGGCCGGACGTGCTGGCCGGCGGGCAGGCGGTGCAGGCACGGATCACCAACCAGGACACAGTTTCCGGCAACTCCCGGGCCGGCCTGGTGACCAGCGCCGACCTGTCGGGGCGGGGCGGCGGCGGGTACGCCGACATCGCCGTCACCCCCCAGCACGGCTGCGTGTTCGGCTGGGACTCCGACGGCGACGGGCGCCTCGACTCGTCCCGGGAGGTCGACGGCTTCGGCGGAGTGACGTACGTGCGGTTGAGCCGCATCGGGGCCAGCCTCGCCGGGGCCTGCAGCAGCGACGGTACCGACTGGACGGTGGTGGGCAGCGCGACGGTGCCCGGTACCGCCGACGCCGCCGATGTCGGCATGTTCTTCAGCGCCGGCGACGCCGCCCGGCAGGGGCTCGCCACGTTCGACGGGTTCGGGGTGGCGCCGTACGCGCCCCGGGACGGCTCCGGGGACACGGTGCGCAGCCTGCGCCAGCCGGTCACCGCGTCCGGTGCGGAGAACGGCCACCCGGCCAGTGCCGCCAACGACGGCAGCCGGTCCAACAACCCGTACTGGGGCGGGCCGCTGACCAGCGACGCCGCCTGGTGGCAGGTGGACCTCGGTACCGCGACGAGCGTGTCACGGATCAACGTGCGCAACTACGTGGACGGTACCCGGTACTACACCTACCAACTGGTCGGCAGCCTGGACGGCGAGCACTGGTTCACGCTCGGCGGCCGGACGGGCACCAGTCCGGTGACCGACGCGGGGGAGACCTTCGGCACCGAGGCCACCGCCCGCTACGTCCGGGTCATCGGCTTCAGCAACTCGGCCAACAGTACGTTCCACCTGACCGAGGTGACCGTGTACGGCAGCCCGGCCTGAGCCGTTGCCCGGCCGGGTCCTCGGGCGCGCCGGATGTCTTGGTCAGCGCCCCGGTCCCGCGACCGCTCACCGCCCACAGTGGACGGTGAGCGGTCGCGGTCCGGGCGGGTAGCCTACGGCGGACAAGCGGCGACGGGCGGGCGATCGGCAGGGCGGGGCCGGGTAGGGCGGCACTGGCAGTGCCGCACTGGCAGGGTGGAGGGGGACAGGTGAGCGAGGACGCGGGACCGGCCGAGGTCACCGGCAGCCCCGCGCTGCTGCGGGAAATCAACTGTGCCAAGGTGTTCACCGCGCTGCGCGGCGGGCCGGCACAGCGGCTCACCGAACTGTCCGCGCGCACCGGGCTGTCCCGGCCGACCGTGGCGCAGGCGGTCACCCAACTGGTCGAGGGCGGTTGGGCCGAGTACGCCGAGGAGACCGGTGCCGGCGAGACCGCGGCCGGCCGGCCCCGGATCGGCCGTCCGGCCCGCCTGGTCCGGTTCCGGGGCCGGGCCGGGTACGTGCTCGGCATCGACATCGGGCCGCACAAGATCCTGGCCGTGCTGGCCGACCTGACCGGCGACGTGGTCGCCAAGCGCCGCCGTGACGACCACTTCGCCGGCTCCGGCGAAGAGGTGCTGACCGCCGTCCGGCAGACCATCACCGACCTGCTGAACACCGCCCGGGTACGCCGGGAGGACGTCTGGTCGGTGGCCGTCGGTACGCCCGGCATCGTGGAGGAGCGCACCGGCGCGGTACGGATGGCGCCCAGCCTGCCCGGCTGGCACCGCATCCGGCTGACCGGCGCGCTCGGCCGGTCGCTGCGCTGCCCGGTGCACGTGGAGAACGACGTGAACCTCGCCGTGCTGGCCGAGCGCTGGCGTGGGGTCGCGGTCGGCGTGCACACCGTGGTGTTCGTCCAGTGGGGTGCCCGGATCGGTGCCGGCCTGATCATCGGCGACCGGCTGCACCGGGGTGCCGGCGGGATGGCCGGCGAGATCGGTTACCTCAGCGTGTTCGGCGAAGCCGACATCGACTCCGACGCGGCCGGACTCGGGCCGCTGGAACGGTTGGTCGGCGCGGCCGCGATCAGCTCCGCCGCCGGAAGCCCGCCGGGACCGGCGGCGCCACGCGTCGACCGCAGGCCCGAGGAGTTGGACGCCGCCGCGGTGTTCGCCGCCGCCCGCGACGGCGACGCGGCCGCGGCCGCCGCGGTGGACACCGTCGCGCAGCGGCTGGCCCGGGGACTGTCCGCGCTGCTGTTGCTGCTCGACCCCGACATGGTGGTACTGGGCGGTGGGGTGTCGGCAGCCGGCGAGCCGCTGCTGGCCGCGATCCGCCGGCACCTGTGCCCGCTGACCCTCACCGAGCCGGTGCTGGCCCTGTCCTCGCTCGGCGACGAGGCCACCGCGCTCGGCGCGGTGCGTACCGCACTGTCCGATGTGGAGCGTCGGCTGTTGCCCCGCGCGACACCGATACCCGACGTTCCGTAGGGGCGGCCGGCACGGAGGCTGGCGGTTCTCGTCCCGCGCACGCGGCGTCTCTGCGCGGCGCATCCGGCGTGCGGAAGCCGGCGCACCCGGCATGGAGAAGTAAGCATCGCGGGCTATAAGATCGCTTACGGCCGTGCGTCCGTGTTCACATCGACGAAATTCGAGGGATTCCATGTGTGGAGTTGTCGGCTGGGTGGACTTCGACCGGAGCCTCGCCGGGGAGCGGGCGAACATCCTCGCGATGACCGGCACGATGGCCCTGCGGGGACCCGATGCCGAGGGTGTCTGGCTGGGTGAGCACGTCGCGCTCGGCCACCGCCGGCTGGCCGTCATCGACCTGGTCGGCGGTGTGCAGCCGATGACCGCGGACCGCGACGGCACCGCAGCCGCGACGATCACCTACAGCGGCGAGGTCTACAACTACCGGGAACTGCGGGAGGAGTTGGCCGGGCTCGGCCACCACTTCCGGACCCAGAGCGACACCGAGGTCGTGCTGCGGGCATACCTGGAGTGGGGCGACGCGTTCGTCGACAAGCTCAACGGCATGTTCGCGTTCGGGTTGTGGGACATCGCCAGGGAGCGCCTGGTGCTCGCCCGCGACCGCATGGGTGTCAAGCCGCTGTACTACTACGCCACCCCGGCCGGTGTCGTCTTCGGCTCGGAACCGAAGTCCGTGCTGGCGCACCACACGGTGCCGACCGAGGTGGACGCGGACGGTCTGCGGGCCGCGCTGACCATGGTCAAGACGCCCGGCGAGAGCCTCTACCGGGGCATGCGGGAGCTGCGCCCCGGGCACGTGCTGGTGGTCGACCGCAACGGGGCTCAGGAGCGGGCATACTGGCGGCTGCCGACCCGCGAGCACACCGACGACCTGGAGACCACGGTCGGCACCGTGCGCGACCTGTTGCGCGACATCATGACCAGGCAGATGGTCGCCGACGTGCCGGTCGGCACCCTGCTGTCCGGCGGGCTGGACTCCTCCGTGGTGACCGCGCTGGCGGCAGCCGCGCCGAACGAGCGCGGCGGCCGAGTGCGCTCGTTCGCCGTGGACTTCGTGGGGCAGACCGAGAACTTCCGGCCGGAAGCGTGGCGGGACGCCCCGGACGCGCCGTTCGCGCGGGCCGCCGCCGCCCACGTGGGGACCGATCACCACGAGGTCATGATGGACGTGGCCACGATGATGGACCCGCTGCACCGGACGAGCGCGATGATGGCCATGGACGCGCCGTCGCCGATGGGCGACATGATCACGTCGGCGTACCTGCTGTTCGGCGCCGTACGGGAGGGTTCGACCGTGGCGCTGTCCGGCGAGTCGGCCGACGAGGTGTTCGGCGGGTACAACTGGTTCCACGATCCCGACGCGCTGGCCGCGCCCACGTACCCCTGGCTGGCCTCGCAGTACCGGTCCAACGGCGGCGTCAACCCGGCCGCCGACCTGCTCGAGCCCGACCTGGCGAAGCTGCTCGACCTGCCCCGCTACGAGGCCGACACCTACCACTCCGCCATCGCCGAGGTGGAGCACCTGCCGGCCGCCGACCCGGGGGAGCGCCGGATGCGCGAGGTGTTCTACCTGCACCTGACCCGGTGGGTGCAGATCCTGCTGGACCGCAAGGACCGGCTGAGCATGGCGCACGGCCTGGAGGTGCGGGTACCGTTCTGCGACCACCGGCTGGTCGAGTACGTGTACAACACGCCCTGGACGGCGAAGACCTACGACGGGCGGGAGAAGAGCCTGCTGCGCGGCGCGGCCGCCGGCCTGCTGCCCGACTCGGTGCTGCAGCGCAAGAAGAGCCCGTACCCGTCCACCCAGGACCCCCGGTACGGGCAGATGCTGCACGACCGGGTCAACGAGATCCTCGACGACCGCGGTTCCCAGACCGTCGACCTGCTCAACGTCGCGCGGATCCGCGAGATGCTCGACAACGGGATGGAGAGCAGCGGGTTCGGGCCGAACCGGCGCCGCATGGAGCTGCTGGTCAGCCTGGACGACTGGCTGCGCCGGTACCCGGTCCGGCTGCGGCTGGAGAACTGACCGCGGCCGTCGTCGAGTCCACCCGGCCACCCGGTGCGCCCCAGCGTGACCGGGTGGCGGGGCTGGCCGGCCTGCGGGGCCTGGCCGCACTGTACGTGGTGTTGTTCCACTGCTGGCTGCTGACCTTCCCCGGATTCCCGGCCGACCACGGCCCCCGATGGCTGGGTTGGCTGCTGTACGGGCACCTCGCGGTGGTCTTCTTCTTCGTGCTGTCCGGCTTCTCGCTGGCCATCTCGCCGGCCGGCGACGGGTGGCGGCTGGGCGGGATCCTCCGGTTCGCCCGGCGGCGCGCCTGGCGGATCCTGCCGCCGTACTGGGCGGCCCTGGCGTTCAGCCTGGTGATCGCGTGGACCGTGACGCCCCAGCCGCACTCCGGGCCGCCGACCGCCCGGACGCTGCTCGTCTACGGACCGCTCCTGCAGGACATCGTCACGGCGCCGCTGCCCAACGGCGCCTTCTGGTCGATCGGCGTCGAGGCCCTGCTGTACCTGCTGTTCCCGCTCCTGCTCCTGATCCGCCGACGGGGCGGCCCGGTGACACTGCTCGCCACCGTGACGGTGCCGGTGGCCGCGATCGGCCTGCTTCACCCGACCGGGTCCCCGGTGAACCAGCTGACCGGCCTCACCCCGTTGTTCACACCACTGTTCGCGGTGGGCATGGTGGGCGCCGGGGTCATGGCCGCCGGCGAGCGGGTACGCGGCCTGCCGTGGCAGTGGCTTTCCGCGCTGGCCGCCGCCCCGGTACTGCTGCTGATGGTCCTCGCCGGCTCGGTCTGGACGGTGGGCCACTACTACTGGATCGACCTCGCGGCCGGCCCCGCGATCGCCGCGCTGCTCGCGGCCGTGGCTACCCGGCGGCCGGCCCCGCTGGTGTGGCTGCTGGCCACGCGCCCGGTACGCGGCCTCGGCCGGTTCTCCTACAGCCTCTACCTGATCCACCTGCCCGTCGTGCTGGTGGTCAGCCGCGAGCTGGCCGGGCCGCACGTCGCCGCCGGCCTGCCGGCGTTCTGGGTCACTCTGGGTGTGGCGCTGCCGGTCTCGCTGGCCGTCGCGTGGGCGTTCTGCCGGGTGTTCGAGCTGCCGTTCCAGCGGTACCGGGGCTGGGCGGCGCTGTGGGCCGCGGTGAAGGGTCGGGCCGGGCGTCCGCGCCGAGCCGCCCGGAGCTCGACTCGGGACCGACCGCCGGCGGTCAGCGGAGCAGCGGAATGACCTCGGCGAACGTGCGCATGTGGTCGTCCAGGACGCTGATGTAGCTGATGCCGAACTCCTCTCGGTAGCGCAGCAGGGTGTCGGCGATCTGCCGGGGTTCGCCGACCAGCACCCCTGGCAGCTCGGCCAGCTCCTCAGCCGACTTGCCGCTGGCGGCGGTGATCACCGAGAGGTCGATGTCGGCCACCCGGTGGCCTACTCCGGCCACGAACAGGTTCAGCTCGATATCGGCCATCCGCTCGCCGGCCGCGTCCCGGACCCGCCGCACGCGGGCACCGAGCGCCTCCTCCGGGGTGCCCGGGCCGAAGCCGGCCGTGATCGGGAAGCTGATGATGTCGGCGGTGCGGGCCGCCAGCGTGAGGATGCGGTCGCCGGCACCGGCGATCATGATCGGTGGCTGCGGCGCGTCGGGCTCGGCCGCGAGCAACCCCTGGGTCTCCGCGAGGAGCTCGTCGAGCTTGCGCAGCCGTGAGCCGGGTGAGCCGAAGGGCAGCCCCGCCGCCTCGAACTCCCGCGGCACGTACCCGGCGCCCAGACCGAGTTCCAGCCGGCCGTCGGTCAGGCGGTGCGTGTCGGCCACGTCCCGGGCTAGGTAGGCCGGGCTCAGGATGCCCGCGTTGAGCACGTAGGTCCCCAGCTGGATCCCGACCGCGTCGGACGCCGCCACCAGCGCCGGAAACGGCGCCAGCGCACCGAGGTGGTCCGACACCTGGAGGACGTCGTACCCGAGGTCCTCGACCTCGCGGGCGCGATCGCGCCACGCCGATCGCGACTGGCCGACAGAGTAGAGACCGGCCCCGAAACGGAACGGGCGAGAGTTCATGATGATCCTTCGAACGGCGGTACCGACCCACGTTCATACGTGTCCCACTGCCGTCAGTTCACCATGGCGCCTGTGATTTCACCGGCGGATCGGTCGCGCCCGCCGCGCCTGGAGCAGTTCGGCGTACAGGTCGAGGTGTTCGGCCACCATCCGGTCCGCGGCGAACCGGCGCCGCGCCTCCTCGCGGCAGCGCCGCCGGTCCAGGTCCCGCGTCCGGGGCAGGCAGGCGGCCAGGCCGGCGATGTCCCCCCGCAGGTAACCGGTGACACCGTCGTCGATGAGTTCGGGAGCCGCGCCGGACGCGGTGGCCACCACCGGGGTACCGGTGGCCAGTGCCTCGATCATGACGAGGCCGAACGGTTCCGGCCACTGCACCGGGTTGAGCAGGGCGGTGGCGCCACCGAGCAGCGCGTACTTCTCCGTCGCGGCCAACTCGCCGACGTACTCGACGTCGCCGCCCAGCAACGGGGCCACGGCGTCGTCGAAGTACTCCCGCTCGGTACCGTCCTGGATCTTCGCCGCGATGCGCAGCGGCACACCCGCCTCGCGGGCGACCAGCGCCGCCTCCCGGACGCCCTTCCGCGGGCTCATCCGGCCGAGGAAGCAGAAGTACCCTCCGGTGCCGTCGCCGACCGGGATCGCCTCGACGTCGATGCCGTGGTGGATCACCCGGGCGATGCGTACCCCCTCGGCGGTCGACGCCTGGTGGTGGGAGATCGCGACGATGGCCGCGTGCCGGTCCATGGCCCGGTAGATGTCGAGCAGCGGCGCCCGGTACGGGCCGTGGTTGGTGGTGACGACGGGCACACCGGGCGGCCGGAGCAGGCACAGCGGGCCGGCCAGGGTGTGATCATGGATGACGTCCATCCCGTCCATCGCCCGATAGGCGCGCACCACCTGGGCCAGTTCGGCCTCGGTGAGCCAGGTGCCCCCGGGGTCGGCGGGCGGACAACCGGGCACCAGGGGCACCGGGCAGGTACTGTCCTCGGTCGCGGCGACGAGCACCTCGTGCCCGGCGGCGGCGAATCCCCGGGCGAGGTGGTCGACCACGGCTTCGAGGCCGCCGTACGCGGGTGGTGGCAGCGGCGTCCATGGCGTCGAGATCAGGCCGATGCGCACGACTGCTCCCTTCCCCGCGACGGGCCGTGACCGCCCCATACCCGGTTGACCGGCCGCCACTCCCGGAGACTTCGGGGAGCTGACGCCGGGCGGAACCCGGCCTGGCGGTACCATGACCGGCGCGTTCCAGTGCCCGACGGAGGAGTTCATGTACCGCCCAGTGCCGGCCCAAGTCGACCTGCCCGCGCTCGACCACGAGATCCTGCGTTTCTGGCGCGAGAACGCCATCTTCGCCCGCAGCCTGGAGCAGTCGCGCGGGCGGCCGGAGTGGGTGTTCTACGAAGGCCCCCCGACCGCGAACGGCATGCCCGGTGCCCACCACATCGAGGCCCGCGTCTTCAAGGACGTGTTCCCGCGCTACCGGACGATGAAGGGCTACCACGTCGCCCGGAAGGCCGGCTGGGACTGCCACGGCCTGCCGGTCGAGCTGGCCGTCGAGAAGGAACTCGGGTTCACCGGCAAGCAGGACATCGAGCGGTACGGCATCGCCGAGTTCAACGCCAAGTGCCGGGAGTCGGTGGGCCGGCACACCGACGCGTTCGCGGAACTGACCGAGCGCATGGGCTACTGGGTCGACCTGGACGACGCGTACTGGACGATGGACCGGGACTACATTCAGTCCGTCTGGTGGTCGCTCAAGCAGATCTTCGACAAGGGGCTGCTCGTCGAGGATTTCCGGGTCGCGCCGTGGTGCCCGCGGGACCAGACCACGCTGTCCGATCACGAGCTGGCCCAGGGCTACGAGACCGACGTCGACCCGGCGGTGTACGTCCGGTTCCCGCTCACCTCGGGTCCGCTCGCCGGGCGCGCGTCGCTGCTGGTCTGGACCACGACGCCGTGGACCCTGGTGTCCAACACGGCCGTCGCGGTCCACCCCACCGCCACCTACGTGGTGGCCACCGACGGCACGGAGTCGGTGGTCGTCGCCGAGCCGCTGGTGGCCTCCGCCCTCGGCGAGGGCTGGACGGCGACCGGCGAGTCGTTCACCGGCAAGGAGTTGGAGCGCTGGACCTACCGGCGGCCGTTCGAGCTGGTCGACGTGCCGGACGCGCACTTCGTCATCCTGGCGTCGTACGTCACCATGGACAGCGGCACCGGCCTGGTCCACCAGTCACCCGCGTTCGGCGCCGATGACCTGGCCAGTTGCCGGGCGTACGGGCTGCCGATGGTCAATCCGGTGCGGCCGGACGGCACGTTCGAGGCCGGCGTACCACTGGTCGGCGGCCAGTTCTTCCGCACCGCGAACGGGCCGCTGGTCGAGGAGTTGCGCCGGACCGGCCTGCTGTTCCGGCACGAGCCGTACGAGCACCAGTACCCGCACTGCTGGCGCTGCCACACCGCGCTGATCTACTACGCGCAGCCGTCCTGGTACGTGCGGACCACCGCCGTGCGGGACGCGTTGCTGCGCGAGAACGAGAAGACCACCTGGCAGCCGGAGACGGTCAAACACGGCCGGTTCGGCGACTGGCTGACCAACAACGTCGACTGGGCGCTGTCGCGCAACCGCTACTGGGGCACCCCGCTGCCGATCTGGCGCTGCGCCGAGGGTCACCTGACGTGTGCCGGCTCGCTGGCCGAACTCGGCGACCTGGCCGGCGAGGACCTCTCGGCGCTGGACCCGCACCGGCCGTTCATCGACGAGGTGACGTTCGGCTGCCCGTCGTGCGGGTCGACCGCCACCCGGGTACCGGAGGTCATCGACGCCTGGTACGACTCCGGTTCGATGCCGTTCGCGCAGTTCGGCTACCCGTACCGGAACCGGGAGCTGTTCGACAGCCGCTTCCCGGCTCAGTTCATCTCCGAGGCGATCGACCAGACCCGCGGCTGGTTCTACACGCTGATGGCCATCGGCACTCTCGTCTTCGACCGCTCCCCATACGAGAACGTGGTCTGCCTGGGCCACATCCTCGCCGAGGACGGCCGCAAGATGTCCAAGCACCTGGGCAACATCCTCGAACCCATCCCGCTGATGGACACCCACGGCGCCGACGCGGTGCGCTGGTTCATGGCGGCCGTCGGCTCACCCTGGTCGGCGCGGCGGGTCGGGCACACCACGCTCCAGGAGGTTGTCCGCAAGACCCTGCTGACCTACTGGAACACCGTCGCCTTCCAGGCGCTCTACGGCCGCACCGCCGGATGGTCGCCGTCGGCGGCGGACCCGGCGCCGGCCGACCGGTCGGTGCTCGACCGCTGGGTGCTCTCCGAGCTGAACACGCTGGTTCGCGAGGTGGACGCGGCGATGGCGGCGTTCGACACCCAGGAGACGGGCAGGCTGATCGCCGCGTTCGTCGACGACCTGTCCAACTGGTACGTGCGGCGCAGCCGCAGGCGGTTCTGGCGCGGCGACCCGGCCGCCCTGGCCACCCTGCACGAGGCACTGCGCACCGTGACGTTGCTGCTGGCCCCGATCACGCCGTTCATCACCGAGCGGGTCTGGCAGGAACTGGTCGTACCGGTCGACGCGCACGCACCGCAGTCGGTGCACCTGGCGCGCTTTCCGGAGGCGGACGAGGCGCTGCTCGCCCCCGAGCTGTCCGCCCAGATGGCGATCGTGCGCCGGCTGGTCGAGCTGGGCCGGGCGGCGCGCGCCGAGTCGGGCGTGAAGGTGCGCCAGCCGCTGTCCCGCGCGCTGGCGTCGGCGACCGGCTTCGCCGACCTGCCCGAGGATCTGCTCGCGGAAATCGCCGCGGAGCTGAACGTCGGCACGGTCGATCCGGTCTCCGGCTCCTTCGTGGACACCACGGCCAAGGCCAACTTTCGTACCCTGGGCAAGCGGTTCGGCAAGGACGTCCAGCAGGTCGCCAAGGCGATCGTCGCCGCCGACGCCGCGGCGCTGGCCGACGCGCTGCGCACGACGGGAACGGCGACCATCGAGGTCGGCGGGGAACCGATCGCACTCGGCCCGGACGAAGTCATCATCACCGAGACACCCCAGGAGGGCTGGGCCGTCGCCTCCGACACCGGCGCGACCGTGGCGCTCGACCTGCACCTGACCCCGGAACTGCGCCGGGCCGGCCTGGCCCGGGACGCGATCCGGCAGATCCAGGAGGCGCGCAAGGCGAGCGGACTCGACGTGTCCGACCGGATCCAGCTCCGGTACCTGACCGGCGACGAGGACACCGCGACCGCCCTGACCGAGCACGGCGGCCTGGTCGCCGAGGAAGTCCTCGCCACCGACTACGCCACCGGCGAACCGACGTGGCCGGCCGCCCGTACCTTCACCGACGAGACGACCGGGCTGACCTTCTGGCTGCGCAGGGCGCCCGACGCGTCGGCGTAGCCCGGGCCGCTCACGCGCCAGCGCCCGCCTGCCCGGCTCGCCGGCCGGCTGCCACCGACCATCGTGGCGCGCGTCCGCTTCGGTGCCCGCCGAAGCGTCGGGTCGGTACCGTCCGCGATCATGAAACCGAGAACCAGCGGTGCCAACGGCATCGACCACCTGACGATCAATCCGAAGATCCTCTATTTCGGTACCCCGGTGGTACTGCTGAGCACCGAGAACGACGACGGCAGCGCGAACCTGGCCCCGATGTCCTCCGCCTGGGCGCTCGGTCACGTGGTCGTCCTCGGGCTCGGCGGCGGCGGTCAGAGCGCGCGCAACCTCGCCGCCCGCCCCGACATGGTGATCAACTTTCCGGCCGCCGCCCAGTGGGAGGCCGTCGAACGGCTGGCGCCGCTGACCGGCCGCCACCCGGTACCGGCGCACAAGCGCGAGCGGTTCCGGTACGAACCGGCCAAGTTCGAGGCCGCCGGATTCCGGCCGCTGGCCTCCGTGCACGTACGACCGCCTCGCGTCGCGGACTGCCCACTGCAGTTGGAGGCCCGCGCCACGCACCTCCGTACCGCCACGAACGACGGGTTCGTCATCGTGGAGGCCCAGGTTCTCGCCGTGCACGCGGATCCAAGGATCGTGGTACCGGGCACCGACCACATCGACCCCGCCGCCTGGAACCCGTTGATCTACAACTTCCGGCACTACTTCGGTCTCGGCGACGAACTCGGCCACAGCTTCCGCTCGGAGACCAGCGGCCGAACGCCGCTCGGCTGAGCGCCGCCCTGCCGCCCTCGGCTACCGGCCGGCTGCTGGTCGGCACCCCAGCCGGCCGTGACCAGGGTCGGGAGGATCTGTCCCGCGGTGCCGCGCAGGTTGATGTCGCAGACCCGGTCCAGCGGGGTCGGTTCGGGATTGACCTGGATCACCGTGGCACCGGATTCCCCCGCGATCGCGGGGATCGCGGCGGCCGGGTACACGACGCCGGAGGTGCCGACCGCGAGCAGCACGTCGCAGGCGGCCGCGGCCTCGACCGCCGCGGCCAGCGCCGCCTCGGGCAGGGCTTCGCCGAACCACACCACGCCCGGGCGGACGAGCCAGCCGCAGGTCGCGCACCGCGGCGGCGGGATCCGGCGCCCCTCGTCCGGGCCGGCGACCTCACCGTCCCGCGCGTCCGGAAACGTCGCCGGGTGCCTCGCCTCCGACACGCAACGGGGCGCGAAGAGACTGCCGTGGAGGTGGATCGCGGACCGGGTGCCTGCGCGCTCGTGCAGGTCGTCGACGTTCTGCGTGATGACGACGCTGTCCGGGATCCGGTCCTGGATGGCCGCGATGGCCCGGTGCCCTGGATTGGGTTCGGCCGCGCGGACCCGCGCGCGTCGCCACTCGTACCAGCCCCAGACCAGATCCGGGTCGGCGTGGAACGCCTCGGGTGTGGCGAGGCGCTCGGCGTCGAATTGAGCCCACAGCCCGGTGAGGTCGTCGCGGAAGGTGGGAACGCCGCTCTCGGCCGAGACTCCGGCGCCGGTGAGGATGACGGCACGGCGGGCGTCGCGGAGAACCTGGGCAGCTCGACTCGGCGGGGCGGCGTCCATGGCGGACATCCTGCCATCACGGTTCGGGTCCGCCACCGGCGGCCGAACTGGAGCCGCCGCACGACCTCGCGGATCCAGCACAGGCCGCCGCGCCGCGTCGCGGATCCAGCACAGGCCGCCGCGCCGCGTCGCGGATCCAGCACAGCAGGTCGGGTGAAAAGCACTCCTTTCCGGCTGCCGGTCCGGCGAGCGGCATAACGTCCGTTGATGGCACGCCCCTCAGCCAGTGGTGACGGACATTCGCGTCTTGTGGACGGGGGTATGACATGGCATGGGGACGAGGACTACGAGGGTGGCTCGGTGCCGTCGGGGTCGCGGGTACGGTCGCCGCGATACTCCTCGGATCCGCCCCGGCGGCGACAGCCGGGGCAGCGGGCGAGGAACTGGCGCCCGGTGACGGGTTCGGCGCGACCATCACGTCCGGGGTGTTGGACTGGGGTCAGGTCCCGTCGTGGGCGGACTTCAACGGCGACGGTCGGGCGGACTACTGCCGGCAGGTCGGGAACGTGAACCTGCAGTCGAGTCGGGTGTCGTGCACGTTGTCGACGGGTACCGGCTTCGGCGCGACCTTCACGTCGGGGGTGTTGGACTGGGGTCAGGTTCCGTCGTGGGCGGACTTCAACGGCGACGGTCGGGCGGACTACTGCCGGCGGGTCGGCGACGTGAACCTGCGGTCGAGTCGGGTGTCGTGCACGTTGTCGACGGGTACCGGCTTCGGCGCGACCATCACGTCCGGCGTACTGGACTGGGGCTACGTTCCCGGTACGGCGTGGGCGGACTTCAACGGGGACGGTCGGGCGGACTACTGCCGGCCGGTGGGTACCGTGAACCTCCAGTCGAGCTACGTGGAGTGCACGCTGTCCACGGGTACCGCCTTCGGTGCGACCATCCGGTCGAACGTACTGGACTGGGGGTACGACACCGGGCGGGCCTGGATCGACGCGAACGCCGACGGCAAGGCCGACTACTGCCGGCGCGTCGGAAACGTCAACCTCGTGTCGAGCCGCGTGTCGTGCACGTTGTCGACGGCCTGATGCCAGGGGCGGGGCCAGGCGTGTCGGGGCGAGGCATGCCAGGGCGGGGCTAGGCATGTCGGGGCGAGGCTAGGCACACCACTGCCGGGCGGGGCGCGGTCACCGGGATCATCACCGGTGACCGCGCCTTCGGCGTCCACCCGAGCCCCGGACGAGGGTGGCCCGAACGAGGGCGGCCGTCAGCCTGAACCGGCCGGAAGGGCGGCGATGACACGCGCCAGGATGTCGACGCCCTCGGCGATGGCCTGCTCGTGGACGGCCGCGTACCCGAAGATGAGGCCGCCCGGGCCTGGGTGGCCGATCCGGTACGGTGTCACGCCGTCGACGCCGACTCCGGCGCGTGCGGCCGCGTCCACCACGGTCGCCTCGTCCAGGTGCGGCGGCAGCCAGGCGACCAGGTGCAGCCCCGCGGACACCCCGGTGGGTTCCAACCCAGGCAGCCGCCGGGACAGCGCCGTCAGCAGGGCGTCGCGCCGCCGCCGGTACACCGGGCGCATCCGGCGCAGGTGCCGGTCGAACTCGCCGCGGGTGATGAGGTCGGCCAGGGCGAGCTGTTCGAGTGCGGGACTGCCGCGGTCGGCGGCGACCTTGGCGTCCGCCATCGGCCCGGCCAGGTGTGCCGGCATGACGAACCAGCCGAGGCGCAGCCCCGGTGCGAGAGTCTTGCTCGCCGACCCGGCGTACACGACGCGGTCCGGAGCCAGCCCCTGGAGCGCCCCGACCGGTGTCCGGTCGTAGCGGTACTCGGCGTCGTAGTCGTCCTCGACGATGACCGCGCCGCGCTCGGCGGCCCAGTCCAGCACGGCCGCCCGGTTTCCGGCCGACAGCACAGCACCGGTGGGCCACTGGTGCGAGGGCGTCAGGATGACCGCGTCGGCGCCGGTCTCCCTCAGGATGTCGACCCGGATTCCGTCGCCGTCGACGGGCACCCCGATGACCTCGATCCCGGCGGCCCGCGCCGCGGGCAGGGCGTCGTCGCCGGACGACGGGTCCTCCAGCGCGAGCCGCTTGGCGCCCGCGGCGGCGAGCACGCTGACGAGCAGGGCGATGCCCTGGGCGTAGCCGGTGCAGATGACGATCTGGTCGGGCCGGGCCAGCGTTCCGCGTACCCGGTTCAGGTAGTCCGCGATCGCTGTCCGCAACTGCGGCACGCCGCTGCCGGCCAGGTACCCGAACACGTCGTTCGGCGCGGACCCGAGCGCTTCGCGAATCGCGCGCAGCCACGCGGACCGTGGGAAGCTGGAGACGTCGGCGCGGCCGTAGCTGAGATCGATTCGCGGGGGAGCCGCGCGGGCCAGCCGCAGCCCGGCCGCCGCGGCGGGCGGGCCGACCGCTACCTGGGTGTACCCGCCGGTCTGGCTGGTCAGGTAACCCTCGGCAGTCAGCTGCTGGTATGCCTCGACGACCACGCCGCGGGACACGCCGAGGTCGGCGGCGAGCACCCGGGTCGGCGGCAGCGACGAGCCGCGCGGCAGCCGGCCGGCGCGGATCGAGTCCCGGATCGACGCCTCGATCTGCCGGTGCAGCGGGATCCGCGCGTCGTGGTCGAGCACGACGAGAACGCCGGAATTGGTCCTGACTCTGTCCACCGGTCTGGACCTTACCCGCGGGACCGATTCTTGTCAGGGTTGTCGTGTAGCCAGCAACCGCGATAAGGAGTACTTCAATGCGACGCATCATCAACTCGACGTACATCACCCTCGACGGCGTCATCCAGGACCCGCAGGACTGGCCGGACAACGGCATCAAGCCGGACGGCACCGGCGGCACGGTGCAGACCGACCTGCTGTTCGCCTGCGACGCGGTGCTGATGGGCGCCCGCACCTACCCGGGCTTCGCCACCGCGTGGATGGCCCGGTCCGGCGACCCGTACAGCGACCGGATCAACAGCATGGCCAAGTACGTCGTGTCCAGCACGCTGCGCGACCCGGAGTGGAACAACACCTCGGTGATCAGCGGGGACCCGATCGCGGAGATCCGCCGGCTGAAGGAGCAGCCGGGCCAGGACATCGTGCAGTACGGGTTCGGTCAGCTCTCGTACGCCCTGCTCGAGCACGGCCTGCTCGACGAGTTGCGGCTGTGGGTCCATCCGATGTTCGTCGGTCGCGCGACAACCACCGACCTGCTGTTCCGGCCGTCGGTCACGACGCAGTTCGAACTCGCCGACACGCTCGTGCTCAACACCGGCATCGTCATCCTGACGTACCGCCTCCCCACCGGTTCCACGCCGGCGAGCGACTGAACGACCATGGGTACCGTCCTCGGCCTGGCCGCGGCCCTCCTGTACGGCGGCTCGGACTTCGCCGGCGGCCTGGCGGCGCGCCGCCTGGGATCCCTCCCGGTCAACCTGGTCGGCACGGCGGCTTCCGTCCTCATCGCGTGGGCCGCGCTGGGGATGTTCGCGGGCCCGGGACCGAGTGTCCACGCGGTCGCCTGGGGACTGGCCAGTGGCCTCGGCGGCGGGGCCGGCACGCTGACGTTGTACCGCGGGTTGGCCCGTGGGCAGATGAGCGTGGTCGGGCCGGTCTCCGCCGTGGCCGCGGCCGCGCTGCCGGTGGCGGCGGGCATCGCGATGGGCGAGCGCCCGCCGCTGCCCGCCCTGGTCGGCATCGCGGTCTCCCTCCCGGCGATCGTGCTCGTCACGACCAACGGGCGTGGTAAGGGCATCGCCCGCACGGCACTCCTGGACGGCCTGGGCGCCGGTGCCGCGTTCGGTGTCATGTTCATCGGCCTGGCCCAGGCCGGCGCGGGCAGCGGGCTGTGGCCGGTCGCGTCGGAGCAGACCGGTTCGCTGGTGCTTGTCCTCGCGGTCGCCGCCAAGACGCGCGCGCCGCTGCGGGCCGCGATCCGCGCGCCCGGGTGGCCGGTTCTAGTGGGCGCCAGCGGGATGGCCGCCACCCTGCTGTACTTCTACGCCACGCACTCCAGCATGCTGTCCACCACGGTGGTGCTCGTGTCGCTGTACCCGGCCGTCACGGTCCTGTTGGCCCGCATGGTCCTGCACGAGCGGTTCAACGGCGCGCAGCGGGCCGGCCTGGTCCTGTCCACCCTGGCCGTGATCGCGATCGCGCTCGACTGACGTCAGGTCCGGTCACAGGGCCGACCTCGGGGGACCCTCACGTCGGGTGAACCTCTACTTGTCCCGTTGTTCCGTCCGAGGACAACGTGCGGCGACTGGCCGACGCGGGGGTCACTCTGCTGGCGGGCACCGACGCCCCGAACCCGGGGACCGTGTTCGGGGCAAGCCTGCACCGGGAACTGGAACTCCTAGTCCGGTGGGGGTCGGGCCGGTCGCGGGGGTACGCCGACTAAGATGCGGGAGATGGCTGTGACCTGCGGGGCGCCCGCGCCAACCGGAGCCGGAGCGCGATGACGGCGACCGCACCACAATCGATCCAGCGCATAACCGCCCGCCAGCACCCGCCGGTCGAGGCCACGACCGTGACCCGGGGACAGCGCGCCGACGCCGGTGGCGAGACGACCGAGCGGGCCTTGGGCGCCGACGAGGCGTTCCGCGACGACCTGGAGCGGATCCGGTTCTCGCCGTACTACTCCCGGTTGGGCGCGGTCACGCAGGTGATCTCGTCGAACGGCGCCGGGCAGGGCGTGCACAACCGGCTCACCCACACCATCAAGGTGACCTCGGTCGCCCGGGCCATCGCCACCGGGATCACCCGGCCCGGCGATCCCCGGCGCGACCTGCTGGACCGGCTCGGCGGCTGTGACCCGGTGGTCGTACAGGCGGCCGCGTCCGCGCACGATCTCGGCCATCCACCGTTCGGTCATCTCGGGGAGTCGGTGCTCAACCGCATCGCCCGGCAGCGCTACGGCCTCGAGGACGGCTTCGACGGCAACGCGCAGACCTTCCGCATCCTCACCACTCTGGACGCGCTGCATCCGGAGGGCGGGCTGAACCTCACCGCGGCCGTGCGGGCCGCCGTCCTGAAGTACCCGTGGTGCCGGGTACGGTTCCCGCGACCGCACCCGTCCGAATTCGCGTACCCGCCTCGCGGCGCGGGTGCCGGCGACGACGACGGCGGTTCGAGCAAGTTCTCCGCCTACTTCCTCGACGCGGCGGAGATGGTCGACGCCCGCGCCGCGTACCCGGGACTGCCGGCGCTGCGGCAGACCGTCGAGTGCTCGGTGATGGACGTGGCCGACGACATCGCGTACTCGCTGCACGACCTCGACGACTTCCACCGCGCCGGTGTCCTGCAGTACGCCGCGGTCGCCACCGAGTTCCGCGAGTGGCGCGCCCACGCCGCCCGGCTCGCCCGGCAGGATCTCGACACGCTCACCCCGGACGCGCCCGGCCGGTCGCTGGAGGCGCTGCGCCGGCGCATCCACGCCAAGGATCCCTGGATCGCCGACGACGACGCGTTCTTCGCCGCCGCCGACCGGGTGCGCACCGACCTGATCGACGGGCTGCTGGCCGTCCCCTATGACGGCTCCCGGGCGGCGGAGCGTGCCCTCGGCGCGTTCACCGGCCAGTGGCTGGCCCGGCTGCAGGACGCCGTCACGGTCACCCTCGACCCGCATCCGCGCTCCGGTTACGTCAGCCTGTTGCCGCAGGCGTGGCACGAGGTCACCATCCTCAAGTTCGTCCACCAGCGCTTCGTCCTGCAGCGCCCGGACCTCGCGCTCTACCAGCGCGGTCAGGCCCGGATCCTGCTCCGGCTGGTCGACGGCTTCGACGCCTGGCTGGCCGACCGGGCCGACGCCGCCCGCGCGCCGCGCCGCCTCCTGGAGTTCATCGACCTCGCCACGATGGGCTACGACACGATCGCGGGGGACTCCCCGGACCTGCTCGCGGGCGCCGACCCGGCCGCCCGGCGGCGCCGCGCCGTGGGCCGCGGGCTGATCGACTACATCGCCTCACTGTCCGACGCCCGGGCCGCCGCGACCGCTGACTCGATCACCGGCCGCGCCGAGCGGCTGTGGGACGCGGGCGGCGGCCTGTAGCCGTGCCGCACGGTCCCGGCCGTGCCCGGCCCGGTCAGGGGTCAGGGTCACCGGCCGCCGACCGGGTCCGAGGCCGGTACCCACACGCCCGCCTCGCCGGTCCCGGGCACGTCCACCTGCCGGGTCAGCGCCGCCACGCTGGCCCGCACCGCCGCCCGGGTCTCGTCGCGCCGGGACACCAGGAACCAGTTCCAGAGCGGCGCCGGGTCCACGATCGGGCGCTGCGCGAGGTCGGGCGGCAGTGCGGTGGTCTGCCCCTTCGGCGAGTTCACCACCGGGTGGCGTAGCCGCCGTACGTGGTCGAAGAAGCTCGGTCCGGTCACCCCACCGTCGTCGATACGTACCACGCGGGCACCCGTGGAGCGCGCGAACTGTTCGGCGTACAGGTTCCAGGACGCCCAGCTCGCGGCGTCCGCGTCCACCAGGACGACGGTCTGGCTCGCCGGAACCGGCGCGGTCTGCGGTCCGGGGCACACGGCATACAGCCGGTCCGCGCCGATGCGCCGCGCGTCCAGCGCGTAGGTGTCCAGGTCGCCCCGCTGTACCCAGCAGATGGCCAGGTCGAGGCTGCCGTCGGCGACCCGCGCGGCCTGCGTGTGGGAGGGCAGCACCCACGCGTCGACGTGCAGTTGGGCCACGCCCGAGGCGCGCGCGACCAGATCGGCCGGGCACCAGTTGACGTACCCGAGCCGGACCGGCTCCCCACCGGCCAGCCCGGCCGCCGCGCGGCGCAGGTTGTCGGCCTGATCGAGCAGGGCCCGGGTGCGCGCCAGGAGTTCCTGCCCGGCCGCGGTCAGCCTGACCGAGCGCCGGTCGCGGTCGAACAGGCGTACCCCGAGGTCGCGTTCCAGCGCCTTGATCTGTTGCGACAGCGACGGCCCGGCGATGCGCAGCCGCTCGGCGGCCCGGCCGAAGTTGAGCTCCTCGGCCACCGCGACGAAGTACCGCAGCTGCCGTAGCTCCATCCGCCCAGCGTACGGCTCTGGGAGGCTGCGCCTACCAGCAGAGAGCAAACCGGTCGTGGCGGCTACCGGCCCGCCCGAACGACCATGGGTACGTGAATTGACGGCGGTCGACATCCTGGAGCCGCCGTACCCGGAAAGTGAGAGTGTCATGAGCAGTACCCAGAAAGTCGCCATCGTCACCGGCGCCTCCCAGGGCATCGGGGCCGGCCTCGTCGCCGCGTACCGCAAGCTCGGGTACGCCGTCGTGGCGAACTCCCGGTCGATCGCGCCCTCCGGCGACCCGCTGGTTCTCGCGGTGCCCGGCGACATCGCCGACCCGGCCGTCGCCCAGCGGGTCGTCGCCTCGGCCGTCGAGGCGTTCGGCGGCGTCGACACGCTGGTCAACAACGCCGGTGTGTTCATCGCCAAGCCGTTCACCGACTACACCGCCGAGGACTACGAGACGGTGACCGGCGTCAATCTGCGCGCCTTCTTCGAGGTGACCCGGCCGGCGGTGGCCGCCATGCTGACCCGTGGCGGCGGTCACATCGTCAACATCTCCACCAGCCTGGTCGACCACGCGAACTCCAACGTCCCCTCGGCGCTCGCCTCGCTGACCAAGGGCGGCCTGAACGCCGTCACCCGGTCGCTCGCGGTCGAGTACGCCACCCGGGGCATCCGGGTCAACACCGTGGCGCCGGGCATCATCCGCACTCCGATGCACCCGGAGGCCACGCACGAGTTCCTGGCGGGCCTGCACCCGGTGGGGCGGATGGGCGATATCGACGACATCGTCGACGCCGTCCTCTATCTGGAGTCGGCGCCGTTCGTCACCGGCGAGATCCTGCACGTCGACGGCGGACAGAGCGCCGGACACTGACCCGCCCGCGAGAGACCGTCCCCGCGAGAAAGCCGGGCTGGCCGCCGTCCCGTCCTCGGCGCTGTGAGCGTGGCTGGCCGGCACTTGGTCGCGGCCGACGCTGCTGGCCGCGGCTCTGGTCGTGCAGGCGGTCGGCATCGCGCTTCCGGTGATCGGCGGCAGTGTCGGAGCGGACCTCGCCGCCGCGGTGCTGTTCGGTGGTACGTTCCTGGGCATCGCCACGCTCGCGCTGGCCGTCGGTACCCACCTGGGCACGCCGCGGTCGGTGGCCGTCCTCACGACCGGCTACTCGGTCGGGCAGGTCGCCGGACCACTGATCGTCACGCCGGTACTGCGCGACGGATACCGCACGGCGCTGCTGATCGGCGCGGCCGTCGTGGCAACCGCCGCCGTGGCGGCCGGCGTCCTGCGCCGCCGTTTCCCGCGTCACCTCGGACCGCTGCCCAACCGGGTGCGGGCCGCCAGCACTTGCACCCGACCCGGCGAATCCTCGACCCGGACGGGTGTCGAGCCCGATGACCATCGACAGGAGCACAGCCATGACCACAGCCGACGCTGACGAACCGACCGCGCTGCGCGGCGCCCTCGACCGGTGGAAGGCGGCCGTCGACGCGCACGACCCGGAGGGCGTCTCCGCCGTCTTCACCGAGGGAGCCATCTTCCAGGGCCTCCACCCGTACAGCGTGGGGAGGGCCGGAGTCGCGGAGTACTACGCGTCGCAGCCGATCGGGATGACCGCCGCGTACGTCATCCTCCAGACCCGCCGGCTCGCGCCGGACCTGGTTCTCGGGTATCTGACGGTCGACTTCTCCTTCACCGACCGGCCGACGGTCAGCGTGTACCTCAGCGTGATCGTGCGGAACGTCGCCGGCACCTGGCTCATCGACCACTACCAGGTCTCCCGGTTGCCGTAGGGAGGAGCCGGGCGCGGGGCGATTCGTCGGTCGGGGTCCGGGTAAGGACACCGGGTTTCCCCCGTTGCTCACGAGCGCGGGATGCCCAGGCCCGAACAGCAGGAGCGTACCGATGGCCGACACGATCGCCGCGTTCTTCGACGGTCTCCAACGCGGCGGGCACAACCGGTATCTCGAGGAAGTCTCCGGGGTCATCCGGTTCGACGTCGACGGGGACGACAACGCGACCGACCGGTGGTTTCTGGAGATCAAGAACGGCGATGTCGGCGTTTCGCGGGAGGACCGCGAGCCGGACTGCGTCATCCGCGTCGACCGCGCGCTGTTCGGCGAGATCGTCGCCGGCCGGGCCAACATGTACGCGGCGTGGCTGCGCAACCGGGTGGTCTTCGAGGGCAACACCCGGCTGGCCCGGTCCTTCGAATTCGCGCTGCCCGGCCCACCCGGCGCCCACGACCCTCGGCAGGACCGGGGGCGGCGATGAACCGGAACGCGGTTCAGATCCTGGACGGCAACACCTTCATCGTCAGCGACCGCAGCGGCGACATGGACGCCGACGCCCCGTTCCCGACCGGCCTGTTCTCCTTCGACACCCGGTTCATCTCGACCTGGGCCCTGAGCCTCAACGGACAGCGGCTCGGTCCGCTGACCGTTGACGACCTCGACTACTACCACACCCGGTTCTTCCTGGTGCCGGGCTCGGCCGTCGCCTACACGGACTCCGACGTGTCCATCATCCGGGAGCGTACGGTCTGCCAGGACATGAAGGAGGTGCTGACGATCCTCAACCACCTGCACACTCCCGCCGAGTTCACGGTGCGGCTGGACGTCGGTGCCGACTTCGCCGACATCTTCGAGATGAAGAGCGGCTCGATCCGGAAGCGGGGGGCGACCTCGACCCGCGTCGACGGGCAGTGCCTGCGGCTGTGCTACGAGCGGGAGTCGTTCCGGCGCGAGGCCGCCGTGACCTCATCGATCCCGGCGGACATCGACGAGCGGGGGATGACGTTCCAGATCCGGGTCGGTCCACAGGAGACCTGGACCACCCTTCTGGAGGTGCAGATCCTGGGGTTCAACGGGTCGAACGTCCGGGAGAGCCTGACCGGCAGGCCGGTCCGCAGCCGCGACCAGTTGAAGCGTGACCTGGACGAGTGGCTGGCCCGCGCGCCGCGGCTCGCGACCGACAACGACGACCTGCTCACGTCGTACCGGCGGAGTCTCGTCGACCTCGCGGCGTTGCGCTACACGCCGCTGACCGCGGTGGACGACCGCAGCATGCCCTCGGCCGGCCTGCCCTGGTTCATGAGCATCTTCGGGCGGGACAGCATCTTCACCAGCCTGCAGGCGCTGCCGTTCGCACCGGGGCTGGCCGCTTCGACGCTGAACGTCCTCAGCGTCACCCAGGGCACCAAGCTGGACGACTTCCGGGACTGTGAGCCCGGGAAGATTTTGCACGAGGTCCGGTACGGGGAGAGCGCGGCATTCGAGGAGCAGCCGCACTCGCCGTACTACGGCTCCGCCGACACCAGCCCGCTGTTCGTCGTGCTGCTCGACGAGTACGAGCGGTGGACCGGCGACGTCACCCTTGTACGGCGGATGGAATGGCCGGCCCGCGCGGCCCTGCAGTGGCTGCGCGAGTACGGCGACGCCCGCGGCGACGGCTACGTCTGGTACGCGCCGCGCAACACCACGACCGGTCTGGAGAACCAGTGCTGGAAGGATTCCTGGAACTCCATCTCGTACCACGACGGCAGGCTGCCGGGCTTTCCCAGAGCCACCTGCGAACTGCAGGGCTACTCGTACGACGCCAAGATGCGCGGCGCGCGCCTGGCCCGGTTGTTCTGGAACGATCCCGGGTACGCCGACCAGTTGGAACGGGAGGCCGCCGACCTCAAGCAGCGCTTCAACCGGGACTTCTGGGTGGAGGACGGGCAGTTCTACGCCCTCGCGCTGGACAGCGACGGCGGCCAGGTCGACGCCCTGTCGTCGAACATCGGGCACCTGCTGTGGAGCGGGATCGTCGACGACGGGCGGGTGCGGACCATCGCCGGCCACCTGCTCGGCCCCAAGCTGTTCACCGGCTGGGGAGTGCGCACGCTGGCGAAGGGGGAGGCGCGCTACAACCCGATCGGCTACCACATCGGCACGGTCTGGCCGTTCGACAACTCGTTCATCGCCTGGGGACTGCGCCGCTACGGGCTCAAGGACGAGGCCGGGCAGATCGCGGGCGGCATCATCGACGCGACGCGGTTCTTCGACGGGCGCCTGCCGGAGGCGTTCGGCGGGTACGAGCGTGAGCTGACCAAGTATCCGGTCGAGTACCCGACGGCGTGCAGCCCGCAGGCGTGGTCCACGGGCGCCATCTTCCTGCTGATCCGGACCATGCTGGGCATGGAGCCGGACGGCGACCGCCTGATCGTCGACCCGCTGCTGCCGTCACACATCGGCTGGTTGGAAGTCCTGGACGTGCCCGGGCGGTGGGGCAAGGCCGACGCGTTCGGCCGCAGAGCCGACTTTCCCCACGTTCACGCGCCCTGACCGGCCGCACCGGTCAGGTTCGACTCCCGGGTTCCGACCAGTCCGGCCCGGCCCGTCTGGCGCCGCGCCACGACCCAGACCAGTCGGCGCGCAGCGCCAGGACCAGCGCCGGTACCGCGATCAGCGCACCCGAGGTGGCGGCCAGCATCCGGTACCCGCCGGTGGCCAGCAGCGTCGTCGAAGCCAGGCTGGCCACCGCGGCCATGCCCCACACCGCCGCGTCCACGGCACCCTCCACCCGGGCGCGCTGGGCCGCCGGCAACTCGCCGGCCAGCCCGGCACTGCCGGCGACGAAGCAGAGGTTCCACGCGTACCCGAGCAGGAACAGGTCCACCTGACGCAGCGGATCGCGCCCCGCCACACCGGCCGCGGCCAGCCCCGCGGCGAGTGCCAGTACGGCGAGGCCGGCGCCCATGACCGGCCGGGCGCCGAACCGGTCGACCAGGCGCCCGGTCACCGGAGACAGCGCGAACATGCCCAGCGTGTGCGCGGACAGCGTCAGGCCGACCGGACCGAACGCCGCGCCGTGGTCGTGCATGTCCAGCGGCGCCGCGGTCATGATGGCGACCATCACCACCTGCGCGGTGGCCATCACCGCGAGGGACGGCGCGGCGGCGGGGCTGCGCAGCAGGGTGCGCACCGGCACCCGGGTGGCCGGTGTTCCGCCACCGGCCGGAAGCGCGGACAGCGAGAGCGCCGCCACCGCCGCGGCGACCGCCGCGAACGCGAACGGGCCGGCGAACGCGGACGTGCCCAGCCGGGTCGCGGCCGAGACGAGCGGAGTGAGCAGCAGCGGGCCGCCGACCGCACCGACGCTCGCGGCCCAGACCAGCATGCTGATCGCGTACCCGCGGCGGGGCGACGGGTACAGGTCGGCCATCGCGTACCGGGACAGGAAAGCGCTCGCGTTGCCGAGACCGAGCAGCAGCATCCCGAACACGACGTCGCCCACGTCGCCCCGGGCACACGCCGGTACCGCGATCAACGCGCCGGCCACGGCGCACAGGTACCCGACCAGGAGCCCGCGTCGCGGTCCCCAGCGACCGATGACTCGGCTCAGCGCGACCGCACCGACTCCGGTGCCGACGATCGCGGCGGTGTTGGGTACCGCACCCCACGCCGTCCCCAACCACTGGGCGGCGGCGATCGTGCTCACCGGGCTCACGACGGCGATGGCGGCGTTCATCAGCGCACCGGCGGTGAGCAGCCCGGGTACGGCGGAACGGCGGGCGGTACGCGAGTCGCCCCTGGTAGTCAGCATTCGTCAAGGCTAGAAAGGCGCAGCGTCGAGTTGAATGGCGCGCGGTGCCCGATCGGGCGCTCCGACCTGTTGAACGCAAGGCAGATCCGGTGAAGACTTGCGGAGTGAACAGACCCCTCGATCAGACCGACTGGCGGATCATCGCGGCCCTGCAGGAAGACGGCCGGCTCTCCTTCAACCAGCTGGGTCGCCGGGTCAATCTCTCGGCTCCCGCTGTCGCGGAACGGGTGCGGCGCCTGGAGGAGTCCGGGGTCATCGCCGGATACCAGGCGCGCATCGACCCGGTCCGCGCCGGCCTGCCGCTGACCGCGTTCGTGCAACTGCGCTGCGCCCTGACCAAGTGCCTGCTGAAGACCACCAACTCCGACGAGTTCCCGGAGGTCGTCGAGGTGCACAAGCTCAGCGGCAACTGGTGCTCGATGCTCAAGGTCAGGGTGGCCTCGATGCCGCACCTGGAGGGACTGCTGGAGCGCATCGGCACGCACGGCGAGATGAACTCCCACGTGGTGCTGTCCACCCAGTACGAGGGCCGTGCGGTCGAGCCGCCGCCGACGGATCCGCAGTTGGCCAGCCGCAGCGAGGGCTGGCGACGCTGACCTGCCGGCGCGACCGCTGGGTTCGCCCGGTCAGCGTTGGGACGCCGGTGACCATCCGGCGTCGCGCCCGGGCACCTCGCCGGTCCGGGCGTCGACCCGGTACACGATTTCCACCGCGCCGCCGGGCAGCGCGCGCTCGCTCTCCAAGACCAGGCCGGTGGCCGGGCTCAGCGACTCCGTCAGCCGCATCCCGCCACCGAGGAACAGCGGGAGAAGCAGGAGTTCGATCGTGTCCAGCGCGCCGAGCGCCCGGAACGTTTCGATCGTGCGCGGGCCGCCGACCAGGTGGACGTCGCGGCCCCGGTTGGCGGCGCGCATCCGCTCCAGCAGCCGCACCGGATCGCTGTCGACGACCACGTGCTCGGGGGTACCGGCCGGGCGGTGCGTGCCCAGCACGAACACCTGCAGGTCCGGCCAGGGCCAGCGGTCGTTGTTCAGGGCCGGTTCGAAGGTCGTGCGCCCCATCAGCGCCGCCTCGCACCCGGACAGGAACTCCGGGAAGCCGTGGCTGCGACCGGAGACGAACGACGGGTCGGCGGTCAGTGCCGGCCAGCCGCCCGGCGTGGTCACGTAGCCGTCGGCACTGATGCTGGTACGCGCCCGGATCCGCATCGGGTCACTCCGTTTCTCGAAGGTCGTGGAACTGTCTCGACGTGAGAAGGTCGGAGCCGGTCCCGGCGGTTCGACATCGCGGCCGGACTTCTTTCCGGCCGGATCCCGCGCTGTCCGGGTCCTCCGCTGTCCGGGTCCTCCGCTGCCGCCGCCCGGCTACCGCCGCACGGTCCGGAAGAACTTCCGGATGTCCGTCACCAGCAGGTCCGGGGCCTGGAGCGAGGCGAAGTGACCGCCCCGCGGGTAGGTCGACCAGCGGGTGACCGTGTTCGACAACTCCGCCAGTCCACGGACGGCCCGGTCGCCGAGGAAGTTCGCCACGGCGGTGGGTACCGGCGACGGGGCCGGACGCCGTCCCCACGCCTCGGCTCTAGCCTCCCGGTACAGGCGTGCCGCCGATCCGGCCGTCCCGGTTAGCCAGTACGCGGTCACGTTGGTCAGGATCGTGTCGCGGTCGATCGGGCTCCGGTCGGTCCGGGTCGGATCCCAGTCCACGAACCACTCCAGGTTCCAGGCGAGCTGCCCGGCCGGGGAGTCGTTGAGGGCGTACGCCAGCGTCTGCGGCCGGGTGGACATCTGCGTCGCGTACCCGGAGTGGGAGTACCACCACGCCTGGTTCTGCTCGGCCCGGTCCCGCTCGTCCGGAGCGAGCCCGGAAAGCTCATCCGGGTCGGTCGGGGTCGACGCGTTGGCCAGGGCGTTGACGTGGACCCCGGCGACCCGCCCGGGGTCGACCCGGCCGAGTTCGGGCGAGACGATGCTGCCGAAGTCGCCGCCCTGTGCCCCGAAGCGGTGGTATCCCAGGCGCCGCATCAGTTCGGCCCACGCCCGCGCGATGCGGCCGATGCCCCAGCCGGTGTCCTGGGTCGGTCCGGAGAACGCGAAGCCCGGCAGCGACGGGGCGACCACGTGGAAGGCGTCGGCCGGGTCGCCGCCGTGCGACCGGGGATCGGTCAGCGGGCCCAGGATGTCCAGGAAGTCGTACACCGTGCTCGGCCAGCCGTGCGTGATGACCAGGGGAAACGCGTCGGGTTCGGGGGAGCGGGCGTGCAGGAAGTGCACACTCTGCCCGTCGACCTCGGTGGTGTACTGGTCGACCTCGTTGAGCCGGGCCTCGTGCCGGCGCCACTCGTACCCGGTCCGCCAGTACTCGACCAGGTCGGCGAGGTAGTCCCGGTCGACGCCGTACGACCAGCCGGTCCCGGGCAACTGGTCGGGCCACCGGGTGCGCGCGAGGCGGTCGCGGAGGTCGTCGAGGTCGGCTTGCGGAACGTTGACGCGGAACGGCTGCGGATCGGTCATTCGCCCAGCCTGGCACGGATATAGGACAGTCGCCGGCCTACATCCCGCCGGTCCGGGCTACTGGAGCCCGGCGCGCACCGACGTGATGCGCTGGGTGTTGAAGCCGAGCCAGTGCATCCGGCCCACGTAGCGGGCGTGCTCGATCTTCATGCAGCGGTCCATGACCACGGTCAGGCCGGCGTCCTCCGCGATCCGCGCGCCCTCCTCGTTGACCACACCGAACTGGCCCCAGAGGGCACCGGCGCCGATCGCCACCGCGTCCCGTGCGATGCCCGGCAGCGCGGCGGGCGCCCGGAACACGTCCACGACGTCCACGTGCACGGGTACGTCCGACAGGCTCGGGTAGCACGTCTCGCCGAGGATCTCCGTTTCCCGGGGATTGACCGGGATCACCTGGTAGCCGTGCCGTTTGAGGTAGTAGCCGACGAAGTAGCTCGGGCGCAGTTCGTTCTTCGACAGGCCGACGATCGCGATGGTCCGTGCGGTGTTGAGCACCCGCTGGATCGTCAGCGGGTCCTGGTAACGGGTGAGGTCGGTCATGCCTGCCACTACCTTCTTCCGGCTGACGCGGCGACGTGTGCGAAGCCCTGCTCGAGGTCCCAGATCAGGTCCTCGACGGACTCGGTGCCGACAGAGAGCCGCACCGTGCCCGGCGCGACGCCGGACGCGGCGAGTTCGTCGTCGCTCAACTGCCGGTGGGTCGTACTGGCGGGGTGGATGACCAGGCTCTTCGCGTCGCCGACGTTGGCCAGGTGGGACCAGAGCGTCAGGCCACGGATGAGGTCCTGTCCACCGTCCCGGCCGCCGGCGCACTCGAAGGAGAACACCGCGCCCGCGCCGCGGGGCAGGTACTTCTCCACCAGCGGCCGGTACTTGCTCGTCGACAGGCTGGGGTACGTCACGTGCGAGGCGAGGTCGTGCCGCTCCAGGAACTCCGCGATCCTGAGCGCGTTGGTGACGTGGCGCTCCATGCGCAGCGACAGCGTCTCCAGCCCCTGAAGGAACATGAACGCGTTGAACGGCGCGAGTGCGCCGCCGAGATCGCGCAGCGTCTCCGCGCGCAGCTTCATCAGGTACCCGTAGGCGCCGAAGGTCTCGTGGAACTGCAAGCCGTGGTAGGCCGGCGACGGATCGGCGACCACCGGGAACCGACCGTTGGACCAGTCGAACGTGCCCGAGTCGACGACGACGCCGCCGATGCTCGTGCCGTGGCCACCGATGAACTTGGTCGCCGAGTGGATGACGATGTCGGCGCCCCACTCGATCGGGCGGCACAGGTACGGAGTCGCGAACGTGTTGTCCACGATCAGCGGCAGGTCGTGCTCGTGCGCGATGGCCGCCACCGCCTCGATGTCCAGCACGTTGGCGGCGGGATTGCCGATCGTCTCGCCGAAGAACGCCTTCGTGGTCGGGCGGACCGCCCGGCGCCACGCGTCCAGGTCGTCGGGGTCGACCCAGGTCAGCTCGACGTTCATCTTGCGGAACATGTGCTTGAACTGGTTCACCGAGCCGCCGTACAGGGCCGAGGACGAGACGACGTGGTCGCCCGGCTCCAGCAGCGTGAACAGCGCGGCCGCCTGTGCGGCGATGCCGCTGGCGAAGGCCACCGCGCCGGACCCGCCCTCCAGGTTCGCCACCCGTTCCTCGAACACGGCGACCGTCGGGTTCATGATGCGCGAGTACGTGTTGCCGTACTCCTGCAGGTTGAAGTAGGCCGCCGCGGACTCGGGGTCCTCGAAGACGTAGCTGGTGGTCTGGAAGATCGGCACGGCTCGCGCACCGGTGTTCGGGTCGGGCCGTTGCCCGGCGTGCAGTTGCCGGGTCTCGAATCCGAACGCGTGCGCTTCCTCGCCGCGGGGTGGCTCTCCGGTCACGAAATGTGCCTCTTTCTTCGATGTCACGCGCTGGTCCCGTCCTCGGCCAGGAAACGGCGGATGATCGGCGTCTGCCGCGCCTCCTCGAGCAGGAAGCAGTCGTGGCCGTAGGCCGCGTCGATCACGTGACACTCGACCGGTTTCCCGGCCGCGTGCAACGCGTCTTCGATGTCCCGGGAGGCGGACGGCGGGTACAGCCAGTCGGAACTGAACGCGATCAGCAACGTCCGCGCCGAGATGTCGTCGAACGCCCGCGCGAGCGACCCGCCGCCGTGCTGCCGAGCGAGGTCGAAGTATGTCAACGCCCGCGACGTGTAGAGGTACGTGTTCGCGTCGAACCGCTTGACGAAGGACGCGGCCTGATGGCGCAGGTAGTTCTCGACCTGGAACTCGGGTTCGTCGATCGTGTAGCGGATGTCGTCGGAGAACTGCAGCCGCCGGCCGAACTTCTCGCTCATCGCGACCGCGGACAGGTACGTGACGTGCCCCACCATGCGCGCCACGCCCATGCCGGCGTCCGGTGTCTGCCCGGTGCCGTGGTAGTGGCCGCCCTGCCAGGCCGGGTCGCGCATGATCGCCTCACGGGCGATCGCGTTCCACGACACGCCCTGCGGGTGCAGGGCGTGGGTGCTGGCGATGGCCACCACGGCGTCGACCTGATCGGGGAAGAGGATCGCCCATTCCAGGGCCTGCATACCGCCGAGCGAGCCACCGGCCACCGCCGCGAGGCGCTCGATGCCGAGGACGTCCAGGAACGCCCGCTCGGTCCGCACCATGTCCGCGACCGTGATGACGGGAAAGTTCGATCCGTACGGCTTCCCGGTCGCCGGGTCGATCGAGGAGGGTCCGGTGGTGCCGCGGCAGCCGCCGAGGAGGTTCGTGGAGACGACGAAGAAGCGATCGGTGTCGAACGCCTTGCCGGGGCCGATCATGCCGTCCCACCACCCGAGCGCCTTGCCGGCCGTGCCGTCGCGGTCGTCGGCGGCGAAGCCGTCGCGCGCGCTCTGCCCCGGCGTCCTCGCGATGCCGGCTGCGTGGGCGTCGCCGGACAGTGCGTGGCAGACCAGGATGACGTTGTCCCGGTTGGGGGAGAGGGTGCCGTAGGTCTCGTACGCCACCCGAACCGGGTGCAGCTGCCGACCGCAGTCGAGCTGAACCGGCTCCGGCAGGTCGACGTACCGCGTCTCGACAGGGCCAACCGAGCCGGCCGCGCGTGTCGAGGCTGTTTCCATGGGCGCGATCATAGCCTGGCCAGCGCGCATGCCTTGATCGTCCCGACCGGCGCACGCGAGGGAGGCCGGCGAAACGGGCAGGCGACGCGACAGCGGTGTAAAGCGGCGTCGACGTTCAGGCTCTGCCCGACGCGCGCGCTTCCGGCGCCGGGCGACCGACCACCCTGTCCCGCATGGCGGCCAGATGCGCGCGGCTGAGTGTCGCCGCGTCCTCCGGGAGGCGGTCGCGGATCGCCTCGACGATCGCGGCGTGCGCCTCGTGGTCGGCACGCCCGCGGTGCGCTGGCGCGAGCCGGAGCATGTCGAGCATCGCGCCGCGGACCCGCGGGACGAACGCCTGGAACAGCTCGGTGAGTACCGAGTTGTGCGCGGCCGCGACCACCGCGCGGTGGAAGGCGGTGTCCGCGTCGACGTACCCCTCGTTGCCGGCCTGGCGGGCGGCCCGCTCCCGCTCGCGCAGCAGCGACCGCATCGCGCGCAGGTCGGCGGGTGTCCGGCGGTCGGCGGCGAGCCGCGCGGCCTCGGACTCGATGGCGATCCGCCCCTCGATGACCTCGGCGATGCCGGCCCGGCGCATGACCGTCGGCCAGACCTCGACCGGCTGGGTGGACTGCACGAAGACGCCCGCCCCCTGCCGGCTCTCCAGGACACCCCGGCCGGCCAGCTCGCGGATGGCCTCCCGGACGGTCGAGCGGCCGACGCCGAGCGTCACGGCCAGCGTGGTCTCGCCGGGCAGCTTGTGTCCCAGCGCCCACTCGCCCGCGCCGACCCGCGCGAGGATCGCCTCCGCGGCCTGCTCGGCCAGTGGATGCCGGCGGATCCGATCGGTCATCCACGTCTCCCGTCATCGCTCGAACTTCTCAGCTTGTCTGAGGAGTTGACTCCGCCTAGCATAGCCGTCGTGTCGTGGGGCGCGCTGCTTCTCCTTAGCCGCCACGGCGGGGCCCGATCGGCCGGCACCCCGCCGTGGGGGTTCCGCGCGCCGGTCTGGCCAGTCGTCGAGACCACAGGAGACCTACGTCATGACCCAGCGCACAGCCTTTCGGACCCTGCGCACTCCGGCGGGTGAGATCCCGGCCGGCCAACCGGCGTGGAACCGCCAGCGCCGCTCGCAGATGCCCTCCCACCGCTACCGCGACGTGTACGCGCGGGTTCCGGTGCCTGATTCCGGCCGGAGTTGGCCGGGCAACCGCATCGCCGCCGCGCCCCTGTGGGTACCCGTCGACCTGCGCGACGGCAACCAGGCGCTCGTCGAACCGATGGACCCCGCCCGCAAGCGCCGGTTCTTCGAACTCATGGTCGCCATGGGCTACAAGGAGATCGAGGTCGGGTACCCGTCGGCCTCACAGACCGACTTCGACTTCGTACGGCTGCTGGCCGAAAGTGACCTGGCACCGCCGGACGTCACGATCGTCGTGTTCACCCCGGCCCGGCGTGACCTCATCGAGCGCACCTTCGAATCCATCCGCGGCATGCGCCACCGGGTCATCGTGCACATGTACACCGCGACCGCCCCGGTGTGGCGGCGGGTCGTCCTCGGCCGCGAACGCGACGAACTCGCCGCGCTCATCGAGTCCGGGGCGCGGGACGTGCTGCGGCGCTCCGGCGACGATCCGCGGATCGGGTTCGAGTTCTCGCCCGAGGTCTTCAACCTGACCGAACCCGACTACGTGCTCGACGTGTGCCGGCGGATGACCACGCTCTGGGACGCGGCGCCCGACCGGCCGGTGGTGCTCAACCTCCCCGCCACCGTGGAGGTCGCCACGCCGAACGTGTACGCCGACCAGATCGAGTACATGCACCGCAACCTGGACCGGCGGGACGCGGTCATCCTGTCCGTACACCCGCACAACGACCGGGGTACCGGGGTGGCCTGTGCCGAACTCGCGGTACTCGCCGGCGCGCAACGGGTTGAGGGGTGCCTGTTCGGCAACGGGGAGCGCACCGGCAACGTCGACCTCGTCACGCTCGGGCTCAACCTGCACGCCCAGGGCGTCGACCCGATGGTCGACTTCTCGGACATCGACGAGATCCGCCGTACCGTCGAGGACTGCAACCGGATCGGGGTGCACGAACGGCACCCGTACGCAGGTGACCTGGTCTACACCGCCTTCTCGGGTACGCACCAGGACGCCATCCGCAAGGGATTCGCCGAGCACCGCCGCCGGGCGGTCGCGGCCGGCGTACCCGAGTCGGCCGCGCCCTGGGAGGTCCCGTACCTGCCGATCGACCCGGCCGACGTCGGCCGCGACTACGACGCGGTGATCCGGGTCAACAGCCAGTCCGGCAAGGGCGGCGTCGGGTACCTGCTGCACACCGGGCACGGCCTCCAGCTGCCCCGGCGCCTGGAAATCGACTTCGCCCGCCACGTGCAGCGGCACGCCGACACCACGGGCGAGGAGGTCACCGCCGCCGCGCTGTGGCGGCTGTTCCAGGCCGTGTACCTGACGCCGGAGACCGGGCGCGTCGCGCTGTCCTCCTGGAGCACCCAGCGCACCGCGGACGGCAGGGACCGGCTGACCGTGACGCTCACCGTCGACGGCCGCATCGTCCAGCGGTCCGGCACCGGGGACGGTCCGGTCGACGGGCTGCGGCTGATCCTGGCGGAGTTGGGCGTACCGGTCGAGGTGCTCGGGCTGACCCAGCAGTCGCTCGGTCCCGGCAGCGACGCGGCCGCCATCACCTACCTGGAGTTCCGGGTGGGGCATCGCTCCGGATGGGCGGTGGCGCGCGACAAGTCGGTGCTCGCCGCGACCGTCCGCGCGCTGGTTCAGGCCGCGAACGTCGATCCGCTGGGACCCGGCCGTGCGGCGGCCGGGCCGGCGGAAGCCGCTGCGCTCGAACGCAGCCGGTGACGCCGGTGGCCGCCAGCCGGACCGGTCAGGACCACACTTCCAGCGGCTCGTCGATCGTGTCGCCGGCCAGGAAGCGGGTCAGAAACCGGGGGAGTTGCCCGGGGTAGAACCGATCGGTGCTGGCGGCCACCTCGGCGGCCGGCCACCACCGGAAGTCGAAGTAGTCCTCTTTCTCGTAGTCCAGCCGGCCGTCGCCGTCGATGGCGGGTCCGGGTCCCTCCAGCCGTACCTCCAGCACCCTCTCGTGCTGGAGACGGCGGACCCGGCGGTGGCGGAACGAGCCGTCGCGGGTCCACGTCGGTACGCCGACCTGAGCGTCGGCGACGGCGATGCCGGTCTCCTCGCGCAGTTCGCGCACCGCGGCCTGGCGGTAGGTCTCGCCGGGGTCGATGCCACCACCGGGCAGTTCCCACCACTGGCCGAGTTCCGGCGCGGTGAGTTCGTGGGTGTGGAAGAGCAGGATGCGGTCGAGCGTGTCCCGGACGACCAGGCGCACGACGTCGCGCTCGACGATGGGCAGATCCCGCGGCAGTGCGGCCATGGGCACCACGCTACCCAGAGGCGTCCGGACCGGTACGCGCGGCGACCGTGGTGGCGATCTGCTGCTCGGTCAGCGCGCGCAGCGCTTCGGGTGCGGCGCCGTCGTCGGTGACGAGCCGTTCGAACCTGGCCAGGTCGGTGACCCGGTGCAGCGCCGATCTGCCCAGCTTGCTGTGGTCGACCAGCAGAACGCGGCGGCTCGCGACATCCAGCATCGCCCGCTTGGTGACGACGATCTCCTGTTCCTGGTGGTGGACGCCGCCGTCGGCGACACCGGCGAACGAGTAGAAGCCGATGTCAGTGTGCAGCGCCCGAGCCGACTCGGTGCACGGCACGCCGACGAACGAATCGTGGAGCTCGTTGTACTCCCCGCCGAGCGCGATGAGCCGGATGTTCTTGCGGCCCATCAGCAGCGTGATGATCGGTGCGAAGTTCGTGATGACGGTCAGCGGCTCGATGTCGGCGGCCAGCTCGGCGAGCGCGAGCGTGGTGGTCGAGTCGTCGAACAGCACCGACATGCCGGGCTCGATGAGCTCGACGGCCTCCCGCGCGATGGCCCGCTTCTCGGCGAGCGCCAGCTGTCTCCGGTAACCGACGTTGCTCTCGAAGACGCTGGAGGGCAGGGCGGTCACGCCGCCGTGGAACTTGCGGACCAGCCCGCGCCGGGCCAGTTCGTCGAGGTCGCGGTGCGCGGTGACCAGGCTGACGTCGAACAGGTCGGCCAGGTCCTGCGCGCTGGCCGTGCCGACCCGCATCAAGTATTCGGCGACATCCTGCTGGCGCGTGGCCGGCTCTTTGCGCCGCCCTCGGTCCGTCATCCGTGCCCTCCACCCGGTGGTCACCGCGCTCGCGCGCGGTGCTGGTCAGACTACCGCCGGCGAGGATGCGACTCGCGGCCGCCGAACCGATTCTGTCGAAAACAGTGCCTGCATATTAAGCCGTCCGATGGTAACTTGTCGCTGCACAGCGATAATTTCTCACTCGCGGCTGAACGACCGGCCCCGGTCGCCCCGCCGCCGCAGGAGACCGAGGTGCCGCCATGCCCAGTCGACAAGCCCCTTCGCCCGAGCACGCGGAGCGGGAGCTGACCAGATGACCGCCGCAACGCTCGACACCGCCGACCTGTCCCGGTTCCGTCGCAGGCTGACGCTGCTGTCGTCGATCGGAATGTTTCTCGACGGCTTCGACCTGACGGTCATCGCCGTCGCACTGCCGGTACTGAAGAAATCCTGGACCTTCACGTCCTTCACGCTCGGCGTGACCAGCTGTTCGGCGATCGTCGGGATGTTCGTCGGCGCGCTGGTCTTCGGCCGGGTGGCCGACCGCGTCGGCCGCAAGAAGATGTACCTGATCGACCTCATCGGGTTCGTCGTGTTCGCCGCGCTGGCAGCCTTCTCCGCCGACGTGTGGGAACTGATCCTGTTCCGCTTCCTTCTCGGACTGTGCATCGGCGCGGACTATCCGATCTCGTCGTCGCTGACCGCCGAGTTCGGGTCCCCCCGCGACCGCGGCCGGCTGGTGGTGGTACTGAGCCTGATGTGGAACGTCGGCGCGCTCGCCGCCTACCTCGTCGGCGTGGCGTTCCTGCCGATCGGAACCAGCGGCTGGCGCTGGATGCTGCTCGTCGGTGCCGCGCTGGCCCTGGTGACCCTGGTGTTCCGGGCCAGCATCCCGGAGTCGCCCCGGTGGCTGATCGCGCACGGCCGCGCCGACGAGGCCCGGCGGATCGTCGCCGACCTGGTCAACCGGGAGGCCCCCGGCAGCCGGCTCGCCGCCGCCGACGTGGTGCTGCCCGATCCAGACCGGCCGGTCGGCCAGTTCGCCGGCGGCCAGCCCGCCACCGGCCAGCCCGCCACCGGAACCGGGCAGTGGCGCCGGCTGTTCTCCCGCGGCCTGATCAGCGCGACCTTCTTCGTGTGCGTGTTCTGGTTCGCCCACGACGTGGCGTACTACGGCATCCAGATGTACAGCCCGACGATCCTGACCTCGCTCGGCGGCTCCACGCAGCTGGCAGCCGACATCGGATCGGCGATCATCGCGGCGCTCGGCGTGGTGGGCGCGGTGATCGCCGTGCTGTTCGTCGACTCGTGGGGCCGCCGGCCGGTGCTGCTCACCGCGTTCGCCGGCGAGACGGCCGTCCTGGTGGCCCTGGCCCTCGCCCACGCACCGGCGCTGGCGCTCATCGTGGTGCTGTTCGCGATCGCGATCCTGTTCTCCAACATGGGTCCGGGCACGCTGGACATGGTGTACTGCACCGAGCTGTTCCCGACCGACCTGCGCGCGGCCGGCACCGGACTGGGCACCGCGGTGAGCCGGATCGGCGCGATCCTCGGTGTGCTGGTCTTCCCCGACCTGGTGTCCGCCTGGGGCGTGACCGGCGCACTGTGGCTGTTCGTGGCGGCCGGCGTGCTCGGCCTCGTCACCACCGCCGTCCTGGCACCGGAGACCAAGAACCGCACGCTGGAACAGACCATCGGAACCCGGCGGCACCGGGACGGCGGCTCCGCGCCGGTACCCGGGCCGCGTTCCGACCTGACCACTGTGACCACCGACGGACAAAGGGAGTATCGGTGACTGACACCCGACTGACAGTGCTGGGTTACCGGGCCGGCCGGCCAGACGCGGTCTCTGCCTGCTCCGGCTACCTGGTCGAGCACGGCGAGGTCCGGGTCCTCGTCGACTGCGGCCCGGGAATCGTGACCCAGCTCGTGTCGCGGGGCCTGGAACACCGGCTCGACGCTGTGGTTCTGACCCACCTGCACCAGGACCACGCCTTCGACGTCGTGCCGCTCGCGTTCACTCGGTTGCTGACAAAGGAACCGCCGCCACGCATCCCGCTGTGGATACCGGAGGACAGCGTCGACACGCTGGCCGCTCTCGACGAGTGGGCCGCGGTACCCACCGATCCGGTGGTGGGCCGGCCGCTGGCGACCGCGTTCGACGTACGGCCGCTGGTGCGGGACGGCGCGACGGCGGTGCCGATCGCGGACGGCGTGAGCCTCACCGCTCACCGCGCCCGGCACGCGGTGCCGAGTGCGTCGCTGCGCTTCGACCTGGCCGGCCGGATCCTGGCGTTCTCGTCCGACACCGGCTGGTGCGACGGGGTGCTCGCCGCCGCGAGCGACGCCGACGTGTTCGTGTGCGAGGCGACGTACCTGACGGCCGACCCGGCGATGCTCGCCGAGCACGGGCACCTCACCGCCCGGATGACCGGCGAACTGGCTGACGCCGCCGGGGTCGGCCTGCTGGTCGTCAGCCACCTGCTCGGCTACGACGACGAGGAGTCGTTCGCGGCGGCCCGCGCCGCGGCCGGCCGGGTGCCGGTGGTCCTGCCGGCACGGGCCGGACTGGTCGTGCCGGTCGAGCGGGCGGTGCGGTGAGCGATGGTGCTGGTGCTGTGGGACGTCGACCAGACATTGCTGGACATCGGCACCGTCGACCGGCAGGTGTGGTTCTCGCTGTGCGCGGACCTGGTGGGAGTGCCGGTCCGCCCGGCCGCGGTGCGGCAGGGCAGCACCATCCGGCCGATCCTGCGGTCCATCCTGCGTGAGTACGGCGCCGACCCGGCCACCGCCGAGCGTCTGCTGCCCGAGGCGTTGCGGCGCGAGGTGGCCGGCGTCGCGGCGGCCCGGCCCCGGTTCGCCGAGCACGGCCGGGTGCTGCCCGGTGTGCGCGCGGTCGTCGCGGCGCTGGCCCGCACGGCCGGGGTGGTCCAGTCGGTGCTGACCGGAAACCAGGTCGACACGGCGCGCCTCAAACTCGCCGCGTTCGGCCTGGTGCCGCCGCTCGACCTGGCGGCCGGCGCGTTCGGTTCGGACAGCGAGGACCGACCCGCCCTGGTGCCGGTCGCGCGGGCACGTGCCGAGGCGGCGTACGGCGCCGACCGCGTGGGACCGATCGTGCTGGTCGGCGACTCGCGCCTGGACGTCGAGACCGCCCGGGACAACGGGGTACGGATCGTCGCGGTGGCGACGGGGGAGACCTCCCGCGAAGCGTTGGCCGCGGCCGGTGCGGACGTCGTCCTGGACGACCTCGCCGACCAGCGGCGGGCGCTGGCCGCGATCCTGGGCGGCTCCACCGGCGGTGCCGCCGTCCCCACCGCGTCGCCTGCCGCGGCGAGACCGGCCGACACGTGGTGACGTTCTTCGGCCAGGGCTGGGCCCAGGTGGGGGAACTGGCTCTCGCGCTGGCACTGTCCACCGCGGTCGGGGTGGAGCGGGAGATCCGGCAGAAGAGCGCCGGGCTGCGTACCCACAGCCTCGTCGGGTTCGCCTCGGCACTCATCATGCTGGTGTCCAAGTACGGATTCGGCGACGTGCTGGGTACCCACGTCACGCTCGACCCGTCCCGAGTGGCCGCCCAGATCGTGTCCGGCATCGGGTTCATCGGCGGCGGCCTGATCTTCGTGCGGCACGACGCGGTGCGCGGCCTGACCACGGCCGCCACCATCTGGCTGACCGCCGCCATCGGCATGGCCGCGGGCAGCGGGCTGTGGCTGCTGGCGATCCTGGTCACCGCGGGCCATTTCCTGGTCGCCGTGGCCTTCACTCCGTTGGCGCTCCGGCTGCCCCGGTCGAAGTACGCCCCGTCCCGGCTCCGGCTGTCCTATCTGGCCGGACGCGGTGCCCTGCGCCTGGCGCTGGCGGAGTGTGCCCGCTACCGCTTCACCGTCGGCGACCTGTCGATCGAGCAGAGTGGCGACGGCGCGAACCCGCGCGCCGTCACGGTGTGCCTGTCCATCCAGGGTTCCGGATCGGTCAGCGGACTCACCGCGGCACTGGCCGACATCGACGGCATCCTCGCCATCTCCGGCGGCGACGCCGACCCCGCGCCGCCCTGACGGTCGCCGGCCGGACGCGCTGGCGGTGGCGGCGGCGTAGCGGATCGCGGAAGTCCCGCGCCAGCCGGCCGGGTGCCCCCGGGCCCACCGGAGGCACCCGACCGGCTACCCCCGTACCGTGGCGAGACTCTCTCGCGCGGCGCTCACCAGCCCGGTCAGCGCGGGAATGAGCGCCGGATTGGCCGCGATCGTCGCCGTCGAATCGAGACCGTGCGGGCTGCCGTCGGCGTCGACCACCAGCGCGCCGGCCTCGGCGGCCAGGACGACCCCGGCCGCCGTGTCCCACGGCTTGTTGCTCAGCGCCACGCACGCGTCGAAGCGTCCGGCCGCGAGCCAGACCAGATCGATCGCCGCCGAGCCGACCATCCGGATCCGCTGGACGTTCGCCGCGAGCCGGTCGGTCAGCGCGATGCGCAGCCGGTTCTCGTGATCCGCCCCGGTACCCACGGCGTAGTCGCCGAGCGCGACGATGGCGTCCGGCAGCCGGCGGGTACCGGGCACCGACAGCCGGCCGCTCTCGTCGAACGCGCCGTGGCCGCGCACCGCCCAGTACCGCTCGCCGAGGTACGGCATCGCGATGACCCCGAGCACCGGATGTCCATTGTGGACGAGGCCGAGGGAGACCGCGCACAGCGGGATGCCGTGCACGAAGTTGGCGGTACCGTCCACCGGATCGAGGATCCAGCTCGTCTGGCTCGCCAGGTCGGTACCGCCGTCCTCCTCGCCGTGGAAGCCGATGTGCGGGGTCTCGTCGCGCAGGTACTGGCGCAGGGCGCGTTCGACCGCGTAGTCCATCTCGGACGCCATGTCCCGGTCGCCCTTGCTGGTGAGCGTGCCCGGCCGGCTGGTGCGCAGCAGGTGTACCGCGAGGTCCACCGCCCGGCGCGCGGCCGGCAGCGCGGATGCCGGATCGAAGAGCTGTCCCATCGTCGCCGTGTCCTCAGCCCCGCTGGTCCTGGTAGTAGACGCTGGCCAGCTTCGCCGTGTCGGTGCTCGACACCGTCGAGGCGAAACCCCAGCACAGGCGCAGGTTGCCGGGCCGGCGGGGATCCGGCGTCGCGACGGCCATGCCCTCGGGCTCCCGGAAGAGCAGGTCGGCGCCGGCCTCGATCAGGGAATCGGCGACGATGCCGCCGGTACGGAGGTCGACGCGGGAGATGTGCGTGTTCCCGACCGGGCTGACCGAACCGGCGGCGCCGTACGCGTCGCCGGTCAGCAGATACAGGTTCCCGCCGGAAAAGGTGAAGCCCTGGAACGTGCCGGGCAGCGTCGGCTGGGCGATGTCGGTCAGGACGCGGCACCGCCCCCGGTTGACCTCCGACAGCCGGAACAGCGCGTAGTGGAACACGCCGGATCGGGCGTACCGCACGAGGAGCAGGTCCTCGCGGACGTTGACCGACACGGTCGTGTGGTCGGTTCCCGGGATGAGCGCGACCTGCCGGATGCGCGGGTCCGACGCGGTCAGGACGGCGCCGTCGGCGAAACGGAACCGGCCCAGGTGCTGCCCCCAGCCGTTCGTCCCGCCGTAGTTGTCCGATGCCACCTCGGTCCACAGGTACGCGCCCGAGCGGTGCGGCTCGACGCCGATCTGCACGCCGTGGCCGAATCCCTTGAGGAACATGTGGCCGGTCTCGTTGCCGGCCGGGTCGAGCTGCGTCAGGCACAGGTCGCCGTTCGCGGCCCGGGTCGCGCCGCTGACCGGCGCCGGTTCGTCCGGCAACTGCTGCCCGCCGGCCATCAGCTGCACCGCGTAGAGCCGCCGGTTGTGGTCGTCGAAGGCGAACGACTGCAGCACCGTGTTGTTGTGCAGCGGCTTGGCGCGAAACAGCGCGGTGGCCGGGCGGGTGAGGTCGAAGGGCCGGTGGGGCGGTGATCCGTGGCGACCGGTCGGGGCGGCGTGTGCGGCGGCCGGCGCCGCCTGGGCGAGACCGGCGGCGGCCAACGCGCCGCCTCCGGCCAGCAGCAGCGCCCTCCTGCCGAAGCGGGCCGGTGTCCTGTCTGTCAAGCTCGATCCTCCGTCGACGGTGATGGGAATGCGGGCGACGCGTTTCGGCGCGGGTACTTCAGGTGCGGGCGGCGACCGCCGGGTTGGCCAGGTACGCCAGCGGTTCGCCGCCCAGGTACCGGGCCACCTCGTCGGCGGCCATGCCGATGGCGTGGGTGGCGGTCTGCCGGGTTGCGCCGGCCAGATGCGGGGTGGCGACCAGGTTGCGCGTGTGCCGCAGCCGGGAGTCCCCGGCGAGCGGTTCCGCGTCGTACACGTCCAGCGCGGCGGCGGCGAGGTGACCGTCGTCCAGCGCGTCGCACAGCGCGTCGTAGTCGAGCAGTCCGCCCCGCGCGGTGTTGACCAGCACGCCGCCCGCGGGCATCAGGGCGAGCTGGGGGCGGCCGATCATGTGACGGTTGGAGTCGGTCAGCCGCGCGTGCAGGCTGACGATCTGGCTGCGACGCAGCAACTCGTCCAGGCCGACCAGTCGCACCGGCGGCGTGGCGGGAAGGTCGGCCGCATCGGCGTACGGGTCGTGCACCAGCACCTCGGCGCCGAGAGCGTGCAGTGTCGTCGCCACCCGTCGGCCGATCGCGCCGTACCCGACGAGCCCCACCGTGGCGCCGTCGATCTCCAGCCCGCACTCCTCGTACGCGTAGAGGTCGCTGCGCCACTCGCCGTGCATCAGGGTGCCCTGGGTGTACGGGATGCGCCGCAGCGCCGCGAGCATCAGGGCCACGGTGTGCTCGGCGGCGGCCGAGGCGTTGCGCCCGGGCGTGTAGGCGACCGACACGCCACGTTCGGTCGCGGTGGCCACGTTGACGTTGACCGGGCCGCCCCGGCAGCAGACGATGAGCCGCAACCGTTCGGCGGCGGCCAGCACCCGGGCGGTGAATGGGGCCATCTGGGTCACCGCTATCTCGACGTCCCGGACCGCGTCGAGGATCTCGTCCTCGTTCGCGGACGCCTCGTCGACCTCGGCCACCCGCCCGAACGGCTCGTACGGCCAGGCGCCGACCACCTCGCGCAGCTCCAGCGGCCGGTCGACGCGTTCGGTGAGCGCGGCGGCCATCAGATCGTTGCGGATGAAGTGGTCTCCGGCCAGCAGTACCCGGGTGGTCATGGAACGAGGCTCCTCACATGGTCGATCGGTGAGTTGAATTCCAGCAGCGTCACCTCGTCGCCCCGCAAACCGATCTCGGTGATGCTCGCGTTGCGGACGAACGGGAAGACCGAGCGGTACCGCATCAGGGGCAGCCCGAACAGCCGGCACAGCAGCAGCCGCAGCAGGGTCGAGTGGGTCACCACGAGGATCCGCTCGCCGGGGTGCCGGGCGGCGATGTGTGCCAGCCCGTCGTGGGCCCGCCGCGCCGCGAGAGCGGGCGACTCGCCGCCGGGCATCGGCGAGCCGGCAGGATCGGCGAGGAACGCGGCGACGGCGTCCGGATCGGTCGCCCGCATCTCCTCCAGCGTGTGCCCCTCCGCCCGGCCGAAGTCCAGCTCCCGCAGGCGTGGCTCGATCCGGACCTCGGTGCCGATCGCGGCCGCCGCGGGCAGCGCCGTACGCCGGGCCCGGTCCAGGTCGGAGGCCCACACCGCGGCGAGCCCGGCGTCGCGTGCCCAGGTGCCCAGCGTCTCGGCCTGAGCGAGCCCCCGTTCGGTCAGGGCGACGTCGGAGGTGCCGGTGTACCGGTTGTCGGAGTGCCACTGGCTTTCACCGTGGCGGGTCAGGACGATGCGGGTCATGATGTGAACCTCTCCCTGGCGGTCTCGGCGATGGTCTCGGGCAGCCATGCTCGCCGGGTCAACTCGTCGACCAGCTCCAGGTACCGCCCCGTGTACGCCCCGGCGGCGTGTGCCCGGGGCTCGATGACCACCGGCTTCGCCGCCGTCCGGGCCAGTTCGCCGGCCTGGCGGCTGTCGCGTCGCGAGGCGAGCACGGCCATGCCGAACGCGGCGTCGGCGTGCCGGGTGACCGACACCGGGCGCCCGAGCACATCGGCCTGCACCTGGCACCAGTACCGGCTGGCGCTGCCGCCACCGGTGAGCGTCACCGTGTCGACCGGCATGCCCAGATGGCTCAGGTAGTCGAAGCCGAGCCGCTCGATGAACGCGACGCCCTGCAGCGCGGCGGCGTAGTGCTCAGCCGTCCCGGAGATCTCGCCGAGCGCGAACGACTCGGCCTGGGGCGCGACGAAAGGGAAGCGCTCGCCCCGGCCGACCAGCGGGTACAGCACCGGAGCCGTGGACTCCACCGATCGTGCCAGCGCGTCGAGCCGCTCGTGGTCGGCGTCTCCGAACGCGTGGGCGAGATAGCCCGCCCCGACGCTGGACGCGCCCCCGGGCAGCCACGATCCGTCCGCCGCGCGGTGGGAGTAGACGGCACCCTCCGGGTCGCGGACCAGCGCCGGGGTGACTCCCTTGAACACCAGCGTGGTACCCAGGACGCAGTTCCAGCTGCCGGCGGCGACCACCCCGGCGGCCAGTTGGGAGGCACAGCCGTCGGTCATTCCCGCCACGATCGGGGTGCCCGGCGGCAGGCCGGTCTCCGCGGCGGCGGCCACGCCGACGGTACCGATGACCTGTCCGGGCGCCACCACGTCGGGCAGCAACGGCTGCGGTACGCCCAGCGCGTCCAGCAGCTCGGCCGGCCACCGCAGCTCCAGGAGGTCGTATCCGGACTTGAGCGCGTGCGACCAGTCGGTCGCGACCGGGTTGCCGGCCAGCCAGCCGGTGACCACGTCGCTCTGGTGTCGCAGCCGTGCGTCCGGAGGCAGCGCCGGCCGCTGGGCGAGCAGCCACAGCAGCTTGGGCAGCGCCCAGGACGGCTGCACCCGGTAGCCGAGCCGGGACCACAGTTCGGCACCGGCCCGGTTGGCCGCCTCCGCCTGGGCGCCCGCCCGGACGTCGTCGTACATGAGGCCGGGGGCCAGCGGCCGGCCACGCCCGTCGACCACGGTGATCGTGCCGGACGTGGCGCACACGGCCAGTGCCGCGACCCGGTACCCAGGCGCGCCGTACAGCGCCTGGCGGCAGGCTCCGGCCACCGCGTCCGTCCAGTCCCGGGGGTCCTGTTCGTGGCGTCCGGGCGCGCGGACGCTCGTCAACGGACGGCTGCCTTGCCCCAGGACGCCGCCCGAGCCGTCGATCAGGACGGCTCGCGCGCCCTGCGTGCCGACGTCGATGCCCAGCCACGCCTCAGCCACGGCCGCCTCCGCTCTCGGCGCCGACGACGGATTCGGCGCCGACAGTCTGGGCGCCGACGGATTCGGCGCCGACGGACTGAGCGTCGACGGATTGGGCGCCGACGGATCCGGCACCGACGGACTGGGCGCCGGCAGTCTGGGCACCGGCGGTCTCGGCGCCGTCCGCGAACACGGTCGAGGCGAGCGGCCGGCGACGCACCCACTCCTCCGCCAACCGCCGGTGCCGGTCGGCCCGGTTCCGGTCCGGGACCAGCCGCTCGACCGGTCCCCGGAGCGCCTCGCCAGCGGTCGTCAGGTCGCGGTGCCGGCCGAGGGCCACCTCGGCGAAGATCGCGGCGCCCAGCGCGCCCACCTCCCGATCGGTACCGCGCAGGACGTCCACACCGGTGGCGTCGGCGATGAGTTGGCACCACAGGCGGCTTCGCGCGCCGCCACCGCACAGCCGGATGCCATCGGGGCGCCGGCCGGTGGCCTGGACACAGTCGGCCACCACCAGCGCGAGCCCTTCGAAGATGCCACGCGCCAGTTCGGCGCGGCCGTGCTCGAAGGAGAGCCCGAAGACAGCCCCGCGGGCGGCCGGTGCCCAGAACGGCGCGCGTTCGCCGGCCGGCGACAGGTACGGCAGCACGAGCAGGTCATCGGAGGCCGGCCGGGCGGTCGACGCCAGTGCGGCCAGCTCCTCGGGACCGGACACGCCCAGCAGGTCCGCCGCCCAGGACAGCGCCTCCACGCCGGTGAGCGTGGGGAACGCCCGCAGGTACCGGCCGGGCGGGCTGATCGCGAGGGTGAAGCCGGCCGCTTGATCCGGTACCGGTACCGCGTCGAGCACCATCGAGGCGCACAGTGTGGTGCCGAGGACGCAACACGCCTGGTCCGGTTCGAGTGCGCCGGCACCGATCGCGGTGGCGGGCACGTCGTAGGGCGCCACGACGACCGGCGTCCCGGCCGGAAGTCCCAGTTCGTCGGCGGCGTCGCCGCGCAGCGGCTCGATCCGTTGCTCGTCCGGACGGACCGGCGGCAGGAGCCGGGCGAGGTCGTCGAGGCCGAACAGCTGGATGAGTCGCTCGTCGTACCGGCGGCTCGTCAGGTCGAGAAACGGCGCGGACGCGTCCGACTCGTCGACCGCGAGCGCGCCGGTGAGCTTGGCGAACAGCCATCCGTTGCAGGTCAGTGCGGCGCTCGCCGCGGCGAGCCGGTCGGGCTGCCGCTCACGCAGCCAGGCCAGGACGGCGTTGAGCAGGCCGGGAAACGTCGGCGAGCCGGTCAGCGCCGACGCCCGGTCCAGCGTCCCGTCCCGGCGCCAGGTGTCGACCACCCCGGTGGCGCGCGCGTCGTTCCACAGGATGGCCGGCCCGACCGGCTCCAACGCCTTGTCGACGAGCCAGCAGCCGTCGCCCTGCGCGGTGGTGACGATGCCCTCGACCGGAGCCGTGGCGGTGATCAGCGCCGTCCGGGCGGCAGCCACCGTGGCCTTCCACGTCGTCATCATGTCTTGCTCGCGGTACCTGCCGGTGCGCTGCACCGGCGTGTCGACGGAACCGGTGCCGACCTGGCGACCGTCGTGGTAGGCGACTGCCTTGATCGACGAGGTGCCGGCGTCGATGGCCAGGATGGTCATGTGCCTGTCCGCCGCGGCCCGCCGATCTGTGGATCATTGCCGTGTGACATCGTTGCATCATGTCACACGGATATAACATTGCCCAGCCGCCAATGCCGTAATCTGACGACCACGGAAAGGGTTCGAGGGCATTACCATGAACGTCGCCCGGAAGTCGGCCGAACCCTGCTTCGCCCGCCGCGCAACAGCAGGAGGACCGCACCGATGACCGTCAACCACGATTCTGTCGACGGCGCGGCAAGCCTCAGAGACCAGCGGGCCCGCCAGGAGCACATCCGTCATCACGTCGCGGCGCACGGCTCCGCGCGCATCCAGGATCTGGTCGAGACGTTCGGCGTGAGTTCCATGACAATCCACCGCGACCTCGATGTGCTGCAAAGTCAGGGCTGGCTGCGCAAGGTGCGCGGCGGTGCGACGGCCGAGCCGTCCGCGGTGTTCCACGGAGACTTCGGCCACCGCAGCAATGCCATGCGGCCGGCCAAACAGGCGATCGCGGCGGCCGCGGTGGAGTTGATCCGGCCGGGGCAGGCGGTGATCCTCGACGACAGCACGACGGCCCTGTCGCTGGCCGAGTTGCTGCCCGGCCGGTTGCCGGTGACCGTGGTGACCAACTTTCTGGCCACCATCAAGCTGCTCGCCGGAGCGCCCGGCATCGACCTGGTCGGTCTCGGCGGCGCCTACTACCCGGCCTACGACGCCTTCCTCGGCATGCGCACGCTGGAGGCGGTCCAGCCGATCCGGGCCGACCTGCTGTTCATGTCCACCACCGCGGTGACCGACGGCGTCTGCTACCACACCTCCACCGACACGATCCAGGTCAAGCGCGCGCTGATGGCAGCGGCCGCGGAGCGGATCCTGCTGGTCGACCACACCAAGTTCGCGCGTCGCGCGCTCAACGAGTTGTGTCCGCTGACCGCGTTCGACGCCGTCTTCGTCGACTCCGGCCTGGCGCCGGACGTGGTCGCGGACCTGACCGCGCAGGGTGTGACCGTCCGGGTGGTCGATACCGCAAGGGCGTAGTCCCCGCCGGTGGGGTCTCGAACTGCCGTGTCCCCGACGGTGGTTTCGCCGATGGTGGCGTCCCGGCGTTTTTCCGTTTGACCGGACCTTGCCGACCGGTGAACACGATGTTAACTTACCACCGATCACAACATCGGTCTGTTGTTTTTCACGCCGATATCTCATCTATCGGCCGGTGGCGGTGCCGCGTGAGGCATGCGCTCCGGGCCGGTTCTGGCGGCCGCGGTGAAGGGAGGCGAGGCGGATGGCTTCGCTCGATGCCGCGACGGCGAGGGGGACGACGAAGGGGACCCGGGGCGGCACCACGGTCGAGTCGACCCGGTCCGGCCGCGGCCGGGGAACCCCGGCGCGGCGCCGCCGGCGCTACCCGGAGTACCTGCTGTTCCTCGCGTTCATCGCACCGAACTTCCTGTTCGTCCTCGTCTTCGCGTACTGGCCGGTCATCTACAACGGCTACCTCAGCCTGACCGACTGGAACATGCTCGCGCCGACCAAGGACCTCGTCGGCCTCGCGAACTACCGAGACCTGTTCACCGACCCGGACTTTCTCGCGACGCTGCGGCAGACGGTGGTGTTCGTGGTGGGCGTGGTGGTCGGCAGCATGGTGCTCGGACTGGCGACCGCGTTGCTGCTCAACCAGCGCCTCGTCGGGCGCCGGTTCGTGCGCACGATGGCGTTCGCTCCGCACGTGCTGTCCGGCGCGGCCATAGGTACCCTCTGGCTGTTCATCTTCGATCCCAACTACGGCCTGATCCGGCCGTTGCTGGCTCCGCTGGGGCTGACCTCGCCGCCCTGGATGACCAGCTCCCGCTGGGCGCTGCCCGGCCTGATCATCGTGTACCTGTGGAAGAGCACCGGGTTCATCGCGATCGTCTACCTCGCCGGGCTGCAGAACCTGCCCAGGGACCTGTACGAGTCGGCCGCGCTGGACGGCGCCGGCAGTTGGCGGCTGTTCCGCAAGATCACCCTTCCGTTGCTGTCCCCGGTCACGTTCTTCCTGTTCCTCACCACCATCATCAGCGCCTTCCAGGCGTTCGATGTGATCGCGCTGATGACCGAGGGCGGGCCCGGCACCTCGACGACGACGCTGAGCTGGTTCATCTACCAGCGGGCATTCGTCGCCTCGGACGCCGGTCACGCCGCCGCGGCGGCAATGATCATGTTCGTGCTTCTGGTGGCCATGACGGCCCTGCAGGCGCGCTTCCTCGAGCGGAGGGTGCACTACCGATGACCGTGCGAACCCCGACCGCCCGGCCGCGCCGGGCCGGCTGGCCGAAGTCCCGGCTGCCGATGTACCTGGTGCTGATCGTGGTGGGACTGGTCTTCGTCGGCCCGCTGTACTGGCTGGCCGCGTCGGCGCTCAAGCCCACAGTGGACATCTACCGGTACCCGCCGATCTGGGTCCCGTTCCACCTGCGCTGGGCGAACTTCAGCGACGCCTGGCACGCCGCACCCGTCGGCCGGTTCTTCGTCAACTCCGTACTGGTGTCGACGGTGGCCACGGCGGTGGAACTGGTCTTTGCCACGCTGTGCGCGTACGCGTTCGCGTTCCTTCGCTTCCCCGCCAAGCGGGTGCTGTTCCTGGTGCTGCTGGGCGCGATGATGGTGCCCGGCAACGTCACCCTGTTGCCCAACTACCTCACCATCTCCGACCTGGGGTGGGTCAACACCTATCAGGGTCTGATCGTGCCCGGGCTCGGATCGGTGTTCGGTACCTTCCTGCTGCGCCAGCACATGCTGACGCTGCCGGACGCGATCCTCGACGCCGCGCGGATGGACGGCGCCAGCCACCTGCGGACTCTGGTGAAGATCGTGCTTCCGGTGTCGCGTCCGATGGTGGTGACCGTCGGCATCGTCACGCTCGTCACCAAGTGGAACGACTTCATCTGGCCGCTGATCGTCACCAACTCCAACAACATGCGCACCGTGCCGGTCGGGCTGCTACTGCTCAAATCCCAGGAGGGATACAACAACTGGGGTGCCATCCTGGCCGGCGCCGTGCTGGCCGTGGTACCCGTGCTGGTGGTGTTCTTCTTCGCCCAGCGGCACCTCGTGGCCGGGTTGACCCAGGGGGCGACCAAGGGCTGACCCCGGCCACCCGCTCACCTTCCGATCTCACTGCTGTACCCGGCGCCCGACGTGGCGGCTGGGTCGTCCGCGAACGGAGATATTCATGGATACCTCGACTGTTGTCAGCCGCCGGTCGCTGCTTGGCGGAGCGGGTGCCGCGGCCCTGGCTCTGACCACCTTCGGCTGCTCCGGCAAGTCGGACTCCGGGTACGGCCAGGCGAAGGGCAACGTGCCGGACAAGTACGCCAAGCGCACCCGGGTCGTGCTCTGGTCGGCGTACTCGGGCACGCCGGGTACGACGTTGTCCGCCCTGGCACAGAAGTTCAACGACTCCCAGGACGAGGTCTACGTCGAGGTGCAGTTCCAGGGCACCTACGACCAGGCGTCGCAGAAGACCGCGGCGGCGGTCCAGGCCAAGCAGATCCCCGATCTGGTCACCTTCTCGGAGGTCACCTGGCACCGGTTCTACCTCAACGATCTGCTGGAGCCGCTGGACGGCTACTTCACCGGCGACTTCGCCAAGTCGGTGTACCAGCAGCAACTGCTCTCCGAGGGCGTGCTGAAAGGCAAGACCTGGTGGTTGCCGTTCGCCCGATCGACGCCGCTGTTCTATTACAACAAGACGCTGTTCGCGAAGGCCGGGTTGCCCGACCGTGGACCGGCCGACTGGGACGAGTGGTACGGCTGGAGCAAGCAGCTGAAGGGCCTCCAGGCCAGCGGCAAGCAGGTCAAGATGGAGTGCTACCAGAAGGTCGACGGGGACTGGCAGTTCCAGGGATCGGTCTGGCAGTGGGGCGGTTCATACTCTGACGGGCTCACGGTGACCATCAACAAGCCGGAGGCGGTCGCGGCCGCGGAGTGGCAGCGCAAGCTCATCTTCGACGACAAGATGGCCTACATGGCCGACAGCCCGACCACCGACTTCTCCAACCAGTTGGTGGCCACCATGGTGACCTCCACCGGCAGCCTCAGCACGGCGGTCGCGGCCGCGAAGAAGGGCGGCTGGGAGGTGGGTACCGCGTTCGTGCCGGCCAAGGCGCGGCAGGTGGTACCGACCGGGGGCGGCGGGCTGTCCATCATGCGGTACGCCACGAGCAAGCGGAAGAAGGCGGCGTTCGCCTTCATCAAGTTCCTCGCCGACCCGGCCAACGCCGCGTACTGGTGTGTGAAGACCGGCTACATGCCGGCGGTGGGCGAGGCGGTCAACGACCCGCAGCTGGCCACACTGCTCAAAGCCAACCCGAACTACAACGTCGCCGTCCAGCAACTGGCGAAGGTGCGCAAGGAGGACGAGGTGCGGCTCATGGTGCCGAACAGCAACGTGATGATCTACACCGGGCTGCAGAAGATCTGGTCCGACAACGCCCCGGTACAGGGCGTCTTCGACGATGTGGCGAGCCAGCTGACGAAGGCGACCGGACAGGTCAAGGCGCAGATCGAGAAGCACGTCTGACGGCCGCCGAGACGGAACCCGGGTCAAGGAGCGAACGCCGGTGAGTATTCCCCGCATCATCGCCCATCGCGGCTCGATGGCGACCGAGCCGGAAAACACCCTGCGGTCCTTTCTGCGGGCCGAGGCGGACGACGCCGACGAGATCGAACTCGATCTGCGGCTGTCCGCCGACGGTGAGGTCGTCGTCATCCACGACGGCACGGTCGATCGCACCACCGACGGCAGCGGACGGGTCGACGCGATGAGCCTCGCCGAACTGCGCGGCCTGGACGCCGGCCTGGGCGAGCGCATCCCGACCATCCGCGAGGTGCTGACCACCGTGCGGCTGCCGATCCAGGCCGAGGTCAAGGACGCCGCGGCGCTCGAACCGTTCGCCCGGATCGTCGCCGAACTCGGCGTCGCCGAGCGGATCGTGCTGTCCGCCGCCTCGGCCGACACGCTGCGCGTCGCGGCCCGCGTGGTGCCGGAGCTCCCGCGGGCGCTCATCCTCGGCAAGACTCCGGACGACCTGGTCGCCCAGGCCGGTGCCGTCGGCGCGGCCTGGCTCGCGCCGGGGATCACCCGGTTGACGCCGGATCACGTGGCGGAGTGCGCCGCGGCCGGGATCTCGGTGGACGCTTGGCCGGCCAACAGCGAGGAGCAGCTGCGGCAGTGCATGGCCCTGGGCGTCCAGGCGGTCACCGCGGACGACCCGGCCGCGGTCAGGCGCTGGGCGGCCGGGATCGCGCGGCTCACGCCGGCTTAGCGCTCAGCGTGTTCGGTGGGCCTGTGCTCGCCGCGCCCGACAGGACGCAACGGCGGCGGCCACGGAATCGGTCAGCGGCCAGCGGCGGGTGCGTCCGCCGGGCGAGCGGCCTCCGGTACGGCGGCCGCGGCCGGCTTCCGGGCGGACCGGCGCAACCGCCGCCGGACGATCCGGGATGCGGCCGTCCACCAGTTCGAGGCGTTCAGCGGTGCCAGGCACAGCATCACGTCCCCGCTGGCGTAGCCCGCGTTGCGGGCCGCGAAGAAGCCGACGTCCGGATCGGCGGCGAGGTGATGCGGGATCAGCGCGATGTCGGGCCGCAGCCGCCGGTCGAGGTTGCGACCCACACCGGCGGCCGGGTCGTACCGGTCGTCCAGCAGGCGCGCGCCGAGCACCGCCAACAGACCGGCCTCCAGTTCCGGCGGCTGGCTGCCGTACCGCGGCCAGAAGTACCGGAAGTTGCGCGTCAGGCTCAGGTAGCTGCGCCAGCTGAACGTCGTGAAGGCCACGTACACCGGGCGCAGCGGGTGCCGGGCCTTGGCCCGCAGGAAATACCGGAACCCGATCCGCTGCACGTACCCCTGGCCTCGGGTCTCGTCGGTGAAGGCCGCGTTCCCGGCGTGGATCACGGTGACCGTCCGGCCGGCGTGGACGAGGTCGAACGTTTCGACCGCTCCGATGCCCACCAGCCGGCCGTCGTCGCCGCGGAGCTGCACCAGATCCCGCTTCGACCGGATGCTGGCGACGAAGGCGCCCTCGAAGTAGCGGGAGCCGAACTCGCCGATCTCGCTCCAGTCGTCCCCGCCGAGATCGGCGACGCGACGGATGGCGACCCGGGCGGGGGATGAGGCGGGCATGGCGGGACTCTAGCCACCGCCCGCTCGCCCGGCTGGCATCTACCCGACACCGGGCACACGCGCGTGTGCGCACACACGGCACTACCCGTGTGTGCGCACACACTGATTGGTGGTTTGGTCGCCGGTGACCAGCACCCGTCGTTGACCAGCACCGGTCACCGCGAGCCAGCCGGGAGGGTGGTGTCGACGTCCCCCGTGGCCGTCGCGCCACACCTGGTGTCCGTTGCCGGAGCGCCAGGTCCCGATGTTAGGGAACGACCCCTAACATCGGGCTACTATAGGCCCGGCGTTGGTGCCGTGGAAGAGGTCTGAACCATATGCGACGTGCCGGTACCGAAACTCGCGAGCACGTGCTCCGGGTGGCCCACGAGCTGTTCTACTGGCAGGGCATCCGGGCCACCGGGGTCGACCGGGTGGCTGCCGAGGCCGGAGTCGCGCCCACCACTCTGTACCGGCTGTTCGCGTCCAAGGACGACCTGATCGCCGCGTACATCGACCGTTCCAAGGGGTACTACCAGTCCTGGTTCGACGAGTCGGCGCGGGCCGGTGGCGACGTGCCGCGCGACCAGATCCTGGCGATCTTCGACGCCATCGCCGACCAGGTGGGTCCGGAGCAGTGCCGGGGTTGCCCGTTCCTGATGGCCCTGGCCGAATTCCCGGACGCGAACCACCCGGCGCACCGGACGTCGGTGGAGCAGAAGACCTGGCTGCGGCAACGGTTCGGGGAACTGGTGGCCGACCACGCCCGCACCGTGCCGGTCGCCGACCCGGAACAGCTCGCGGACTACCTGGCGCTCGTCATGGAGGGCGTGTACGCCTCGGTGCAGGCGCTGGGCGACGGCGGGCCGGCCCGTAGCGCCCGCGCCCTCGTGGAGCGGCTGCTCGCCACGGCCGCGACCTGAGAACGCACGCCGCGACGGGTGACGGGCGCGCGGAGCTCCCGTCACCCGCGACGGCTCACCGGGTGGACACCACCCAGTCGGGGTGGGCCGTGACGAACTGACCCACGCTGTCGTCGCGTACCGCGCCCAACAGTTGCTGACTGGTGCCGTCCAGTTGCTCCACGTAGCCGACGCCCGGCACCTCGAGAGGGTGGTACTGGCCACGGTTCATCGCGATTCCGACCAGGCTGTCGGTGGACAGGCCACGCACGCTGAACAGCCAGTCCGTCAGGGACGCGCCGCCGCCTTCGAAGGTCACCGTCTTGGAGACCGTGGTCAGCAGGCCGGCGAGCCGCTGCGGGTTGGTGAGAATTCCGCTGCCGGCCACCTTGCGGTACAGGGCGACGAGGAGCTGTTCCTGGTGGCGCTGGCGGCCGTAGTCGCCGTCGCCATTGGCCAGCAGTACCCGCTGCCGGACATAGTCCATCGCCTGGATGCCGTTGAAGTGATGATTGCCGACCTCGTAGATGAGCGCCCGTACCCCGGGTACCGGGTCGACCGCGCCACCGGCGCTGGTCTTGAGCGGTGCCACCTGCCGTCCGGCTGCGTCGTAGCCGATATCGGCGGACACGGTCCGCTCGTCGACGTACATGTCGACGCCACCGACGGCGTTGACGATCTGTTGGAGCGCGAGCGGATCGGTGAACGAGGCGGCGTCGACGGTGATGCCGGACAGTTCGGTGACGGTCCTGGCGAGCAGGTCGAGTCCGTGCTGCCGGGCGGCCGTCCCGCTCAGGCCCCGCGCGCCGTACCGGTAGGCCGCGCCGATCTTGTCCTGCCCGCCCGGGTACCGGCTGGCGCCGTTGTCGTACGCGGGGATCCGCGCGTAGGCGTCGCGGGGTATCGGGACCAGGTACGCGCTGCGGTGATCGGCGGCCAGGTGCAGGATGATGATCGAGTCGGCCGAGCCCCGATCGTTCGTGCCGTCCGGGCCCTCTCCGGCCAGCAGGATGTTCTTCGCGCCGTCCAGCGCCGCGTGCGACGGCGCGGCGGTGGCGGAGGTACCGGCGATGCGGGGTGCGTGGTGCGCCACCGGACGTAGCGTCACCAACCCCGCCGACACGCCGGCCAGCGCGACGACGGCGGCACCGGTCGTGCCGGCTACGCGGATGCGCCGACGCCGGGCGATCCGGCGGTGCAGCACCGCGCCGCGATCCGGCGGCGCCGTGGGGGCCCGGTCGGTGAGGTCCCTCAGGAAGCCACGGAACCGGTCCTCAAAGTCTGTCATCGGGTCAACTCCTCCGATTGTGGACGCAGGTCGGAAATCTCGCGCAGCTTGGCCAGCGCCCGGCTGGCCTGGCCCTTGACGGTGCCGACCGCGATGCCCAGGGCCTGCGCGGTCTGCGCCTCGGTCAGGTCTTCGAGGTACCGCAGCACCAGGATGGCCCGCTGCCGGCGAGGCAACCGGCGCAGCGCCTGCCACACCGCGTCCCGTTCCGCTTGTTGCGTGGCCAGATCGGGCGAGTACGCGCCGGCCAGGTCCGCGCCGGCGGGCGACCGGCGCGAGTCGGGATCGTCCCAGGGGATCTCCGCGGTGCGGCGTCGTCGTCGCGACGAGATGTGGGTGGTGACGATGATCCGGCGAACGTACGCCTCCGGGTCGCCGCACACCCGCGACCAGGCGAACCACGCTTTGATCAGCGCGGACTGGAGAAGATCCTCGGCGGTTCCCCAGTCGCTGGTCATCAGGTAGGCGACGCGCAGGAGGCGGGGCGAACGCTCCGCGACGAAACGGTCGTACTCCGGCCGGTCGGTCACGCGGCCCTCCTCAGGTAGGTCACGCCAGGTATATACGCACCCACCGCTGCCGATGGTTGCCCGGGAACGGCAGCCTGTCCGGAAAGGACGGAGCGGATCGACGCGGTGCCCTTTCGACGGCTGCCCTTCCGGACTGCAACGAACCTGCACACGCAATTCCTTGACCGGTATCGGGCGCTGCTGCCACGGTGGTTCCGGAATGCGCTTTCCACCGACCGCGGCCGGCGTGGCCACGACCGCACGCCGGACTCTTTCCGCCGGTGCGTCCGGCCGCACTCTGGGAGATGCCGTGCCCGTTGCCCGACTCCTCGCGTGGTCGCCCGCGCTCCGCCGGCTGACCGCCCCGGTTCCGGTCCTGCTCGCCCCGGTGCTGGTGCTGGCGCTGACCGCTGGCCCGGCGGCCGCCTCCGGGGCACCCGGCCACGGCACCCGGCCGGCCGCCCCGACCGGGGTACGGGTGCCCGCCCTCGCGTACGACGAGAGCAGCGTGACCCTGGTCTGGGAGAAGCCCCGCGACCACGCCGGAATCGTGGACTACCGGGTGTACCTGAACGGGCGACGCCTCGGACTGGCCAGCGACGCGTCCACCTCGCCGGCCAAGCCGTACCTCGACCGGTTCTACGCCGATCCGGCCAACGCCGCCCAGGTGCGCGCGGTGATGGACACGTTCACCGCGACCGGCCTCGCGCCGCACACCCGGTACCGGTTCACCGTGCGGTCGGTCGACTCCGCCGGGCGCGAGTCGGCCGACAGCGCCCCGGTCACCCAGTCCACGACGCCGGCACCCCGGGTCTTCGACGTGACCGACTACGGCGCGGTCGGCGACGGTACGACCGTCGACACCGCCGCCATCCAGCGGGCCATCGACGCGTGCACGCCGGGCGGGAAGGTACTGATTCCGGCCGGGGTGTTCAAGTCCGGCGCCATCTGGCTGCACAGCGACATGACGCTGCAGGTGGCCGCCGGAGCCACCCTGCTGGGTTCGGACACCCCGGCCGACTACCCGTACAACTACCTGCTGTACGACTACTCGACCGACCCGCGCTTCTACTCCCTGATCAACGCGCACACCTACGACTACGGCAGCCTGCGCGACATCCGGGTGGTCGGGCCCGGCACGATCGACGGCAACGGCTGGAAGCAGGCCGGGCCCGACCCGGACGGCTTCCCGGTCGCGCTGCCCAGCAGTTCCAGCACCGTGGGGACGAACGGGATCCTGGCCAAGGCGCAGGTGGCCGCGGCCGCCGCCCTGGGCAGCGCGTCGACCTACGCCACCCGGTCCAACCTCATCACCATGCGCGGCGTCACGAATGTCTACTATGGAGGGTTCACGGCGGTGAACCCGGCGCAGCACACACTGGTGAACCTGCACAGCGACAACGTGACCGTCAACGGGGTGCGGCTGCTCACCGAGGGGGTGAACAACGCCGACGGCGTCGAGTTCACCCACGGCAATGGACTGACCGTCATCAACAACGTCTTCGACACCGGCGACGACGACATGAACTTCGCCGCCGGGCTGGGTGCCGCCGCACCGAACGATCCGCCCACCCGCAACGCGTGGATCGCCGACAACTACTTCCGCAAGGGTCACGGCGCGGTCGTGCTGGGCAGTCACACCGGCGCCTGGATCGAGGACATCGTGGCCGAGGACAACGTCATCGACGGCACCGATGTGGGGCTGCGGATGAAGACCGATCCGAACAACGGCGGCGGCGGGCGCGACGTGCTGTTCCGGGACAACGCGATCCGGTCGGTCACCGCGCAGGCGTTCATCTTCACGTCGGCCTACTCCGATCCGAATGCCGCGATCGTGGTGGAGCCTTCGGCCACCAAGGCGCAGTTCCGCGACGTCCGGGTCGAGCACGTGACCGTCGACGGTACCGGCAGCCAGTCGATCAGCGTGATCGGCGTACCCGACCGGTACCATCAGGGCCTGCACTTCACCGACGTGGAGTTCCTGCACGCCAACCCGGCGTCCATCGCGTACCTGCGGGACAGCACGTTCACCGGTGTGGTGTTCGACAACACGCCCAACCCGTGGGTCATCACGAACTCCACCGGCCTGACGTTCCGGGGCGGCAGCACCGCGACCCCGGTCAGCGTGGACGCCTCCGCCGGTCCGGCCTGGCCGCGCGGCGCCACGCTGACCGCCTCGGCGACCGCCACCACGGCCACCCTGAGCTGGCCGGCCGCGTCGGATGACACGGCGGTCGCCGGTTACCTGATCCGCTCCGGCTCCACGACCCTGGCCCAGGTACCCGGCGGCACGCGCTCGACCACGGTCACCGGCCTGTCCCCGGCGCTGCGCTACGACCTGACGGTACGGGCGGTGGACGCGACCGGAAACACCGCCGACGGTCCCACCGCCCGGGTCACCACCGGTGGAGCGCCGGATGCCGGGGCGCCGCAGGCACCGGCCGGCGCGGCGGTGACCCTGGTCCCGGGCGGGCTCGGGACCACCTGGGCCCGGGTGAGCTGGCCGGCGGCCACCGACACGTACGGCGTCGACCACTACGCCGTCGCGGTCGACGGCCGGCCGGCGACCACCGCGCCGGGCACCGCGACCGGAGTCACGGTCACCCGGTTGCGACCCGGGACGCCATACACCGTCACGGTCGCGGCGGTGGACGCCAGCGGCAACACCACGAGCTACCCGGCCGGTCTCACGGTCACCACGAATCCGCCGTACGACACCGGGATCCCGGCCTGGGCGCCCGGCGACCGGTTGCGGGCGCGACGCACCGGATCGACCAGTGTCGCGCTGGCCTGGCCGACGGCGCACGACGCCCGGGGCGTCGCCGGATACCGGGTGTATCTGGACGGCCGGCCGGTGCCGACCGGCGCGGTGTTCACCCCGGTCAGTACGGCGAGCACGGTCACCGGTACCGGCCTGGTCCTCACCGGGCTGGCGCCCGGCCGGCACACCGTCACGGTCCAGGCCGGCGACCCGTCCGGGCGGTGGACCGGCCGGGGCCTGTCCGTCACCCTGCCGCCGGCTCACTGAACCCACGCCGGCTCACGACTCCGTCGCCGGTTGACCGAGCCCGTCGTCGGCTCACTGGCTCCGCGGCCGGTCCGCCGACCCGCCGGCGGATCGATCGCCGGTGCGCCGGTCGGTCCGGCCGTGCGGCGGCCTGGTGGGTTCCCAGCGGAAGAACCGCACCGCGGCCAGCAACCCGACCGCGCCCCAGCCGGCCAGCACCAGCAGGCTCCGGCCGGGCAGCGGCGGCACCCCGGCGGAATGGCGCAGGGCGCCGGTGACGGCGTCCACCAGGGGCTGCGCCGGCAGGTACGACAGGAGCGTGGTGAGCCAGGCCGGCTCGACCGACAGCGATCCGAAGGCCCCGGACAGCAGGACGAGCGGATAGAACGTGACCGCGAGGACCGGGAACGCCGACTCGGCGGTCGGGATGAGCACGGTCACCGCGGTCGCCAGGGCGGCGAACGCCAACGCGCCGACCGCGATGACCGCCGCCAGCACCGGGACGGCCGCGACGTCGAGATGGGTGCCGGTCATGGCGACCCCGATCGCGATGACGACCGCCGCGGCGCCCTCGGCGAGCAGGACGGCGGCGACCATCTTGCCACAGAAGTACCCGACCGCCGGCAGGGGAGTGGTGCGCCAGCGGCGCAGGACGCCGTCCTGCCGCGCCGAGACCAGACTGCTGGCGTAGGTGACGTACGCGGTGCTGGTCAGCCCGAGTACGGCGAGCCCGGCGACCAGCGGCACGGTCCGCGCGGCCGCCCCGGCGCTGCCGCGATCGACCTGGCCGACCCGCAACGCCAGCAGGATCGCCGGCATGAGGATGCTGCCGAACATCGCCCGCGGGGTACGGGACAGCAGCCGCAACTGGTACCCGACCTGAGAGGCCAGCAACGACCACAGCCCCGGCATCCGGTGGCTGGACCCGTGGGTGGTGGCTACGGCGGCGGTCACGACGGGCTCCCGGTTGGTTCGGCGACGAGGGCGAGGTAGGCGTCCTCCAGGCTGGGTGATCCCACCTGCAGGCCGGTGAGGTCGATCCGGTTGTGCCGGGACCATCCCAGCAACGCCTCCAGGTCGGTGGTCAGGTCCGCGCTGGTGACGCGCAGCTCACCGGACTCGGGGTCGCGGTGGGCTGCCAGCGAGACCGGCAGGCCGTCGAGGGAGACGCCGGGTGGCAGCGGGAGCCGGATCGTCGGGGCCAGGTCGCGGGTACGCAGTTGTTCGGGTGCGGCGTCGGCGACGATCCGCCCGCCGACGAGCACGATCAGCCGCCCGGCGAGGTGCTGCGCCTCGTCCAGGTAGTGGGTGGTCAGCAGGACGGTGGTGCCCTGGTCGACGAGCCGGGTCACGACCTGCCAGAGCCCGCGCCGCGCCTCGGGATCCAGCCCGGTGGTCGGCTCGTCGAGAAACAACAGTTCCGGGCGGCCGATGACGCCGACGGCGAGGTCGGCCCGGCGGCGCTGGCCGCCGGAGAGCGCGCCGATCCGGGTGTGCGCGTCGTCGGTCAGGTCGATCAGGTCCAGCACCTCGGCGACCGGCAGCGGCCGGGGGTAGTGGCGGGCGAACAGCCGCAGCGCCTCGGCGACGGTGAGCTGCAGGTCGATCCCGTTGGACTGGGCCACGACACCGATCCGCGACCGCCACTCCCGCCGGCCGTGCCGGGGGTCGGCGCCGAGTACCCGGACCGTGCCGCTGGTCGGCCGGGCGAGGCCGGCCAGGATGTCCATGACAGTGGTCTTGCCGGCGCCGTTGGGGCCGAGCAGCGCGGTCACCGTCCCCGGCTCGATCGTGAAGTCGACCGAGTCCAGCGCGGGAAACGCGCCGAACCGCTTCACGAGGCGCCGCACCTCGACGGCGCTCACCGGCGGCCGGCCCGGTCGTGCCGGCGCCAGTACCCGGCGAGGTTCAGCCCGCCGCGCCCGACGAGGATTACACCGAGAACGATCATCAGGATCTTGCCTCGGTCGATGCCGAAAGCGAGCAGGGCGACGCCGGCGAGTATGACGATGCCGGTGACGAGGGGGTTGCGTCCGAAGAGCAGGAACATCTGTGGCCTTTCGGGTCGAGCGGTTGACCGGCACAGTGTCGGCCGCCGGGTACCGGGTCTTCTTCGGTCCACGGATCGATCCGCCGGCGCGGGGCGCGTCCACCCTGGGGTGGAAGTTGGATACCCACCCGTAGACCGGCCGGTCGGCGGCCGTACGCGCCGTACAGTGGCCGGATGGACAGCCCAGCCCCACCGGCGACCACACTCGCCGAGCTCCGTCGGGCCCGGGCACGCTGGGATTCGCTGCAACGGCTCCGGCGGCCGCTGGCGGTCGCGGTCGCGGTACTCGTCGTCGTCACCGTGCTGCGCGGTCACCCCGCGCCGGGCCTGCACGGCCGGCCGCTGGACGTGCTCCTCGGACTGGCCGCCCTGGTGGGCGGCGGGGCCGCGGCCATGGCCAGCGCGCGGTGGCCGGTGCCGGCGCAGGTCGCCGCGTTCGCCGTGTTCTTCGCCGGGGCCGCCGCCCTGCTGCTGGTACAGCCCGGCGGACTGGGCGTGCTGGGCATCCTGGTGGCGGTCAGCGGGGCCGCCCCGAGACTGTCCGACCGGGCCGGCGGGGTGCTGCTCGCGGCCACGCTGGTGTTCATCGTGGCGGCCAGGGCGGCGACCGACCACGGCCAGGTCAGCGCGACGCTCGTCAGCGTCATCGCGGTGGTGACCCTCTACAGCCTCGCCGTCGGCGCGCGCCGGCTGCGGGACAGCAACGAGCAGGCCGAGCGGTTGCTGGTCGACCTCGCCGCGTCCCGCCAGTCGCAGCTGCGCGCGGCGGCGCTGGCCGAGCGGCAGCGGCTGGCCCGGGAGATGCACGACGTGCTCGCCCACTCGCTGTCCGGGCTGCTGGTGCGGCTGGAGGGTGCCCGCCTGCTGGCGACCCGGACCTCCTGCGACCCGAAGCTGGTCGAGGCGATCGAGCGGGCCCGGGAACTGGCGAAGTCCGGGCTCGGCGAGGCCCGCGAGGCGGTGGGTCTGCTGCGCGGCGAGGACGTACCCGGCCCCGGGGATCTCGCCACCCTGGCGGCCGACTTCCAGCGCGACACCGGGGTCACCTGCCGGGTGACGACCACCGGCCAGTGGCGGGAACCGGAGGCGCAGGCGCGACTGGCTATCTACCGGACCGCACAGGAGGCGCTGACCAACATCTGCCGGCACGCCGACCCGGGTGAGGTCGTCATCGACCTGGCGCACGAGCCGGACCAGATCCGGCTGCGGATCCGGGACATCAACCGGTCGTGGCGGCGGATGCCGGCGGGGCCCGCGACCGTCCCGGGGTACGGGCTGACCGGCATGCGGGAACGGGCCGCGCTGCTCGGCGGCACGCTCACCGCGGCGCCGACCGGCGACGGGTTCCTGGTCGAGTTGGAGATCCCGGCATGATTGGCCCGGGCACCGGTGCCCCCTCGGCGGCCGGACCGGTGGCCGCCGAGCCGGCCGAGTCCGGCCGGCCCGCGTCCGACGGTCCCGAGCCGTCCGCGTCCGGCGGTCCCGCGCCGGGCCGGCCCGACCCGAGTCCACTGGCCGGCGGACCGCCGATCCGGGTGCTGGTGGCCGACGACCAGCGGGTCGTCCGCGACGGCCTGGAGATGCTGCTCGGCCTGATGCCCGGCGTGCAGGTGGTGGGCTGCGCGTCGGACGGCGACGAGGCGTTCGCCCTCACCCGGAGCCTGCTGCCCGACGTGGTCCTGATGGACCTGCGGATGCCCGGCTGCGACGGCGTCGAGGCGACCCGGCGGCTGGCGGAGCGGCACCCGGACGTGCGGGTGGTCGTGCTGACCACGTACGCCGACGACCGCTCGGTGCTGGACGCGCTGCGGGCCGGCGCGCGCGGATTCCTCACCAAGGACGCCGGGGCCGACGACATCGAGCGCGCCCTGCGCCGGGTCGTCGACGGGTACGCGGCCATCGATCCGGCCGTCGCGCACCATCTGGTCGACGCGATCAGCGCGATGGACCGGCCCGAACCTCCGGCCGCGTCACCGGCCGCGCCGGCTTCCTGCGCACTGCCCGGTGGCCTGACCCAGCGGCAGGCGGAGGTGCTCGGCCTCATCGCCGACGGGCTGTCCAACACCGAGATCGCGGCCCGGCTGTTCATCAGCGAGACCACCGTCAAGACTCACATCAACCACCTGCTCACCAAGCTGGACCTGCGGGACCGGGCGCAGGCCGTGGGGTACGCGTACCGGCACGGCCTGGCGCGCCCCGACCGGTAGGCAGCCCCGGGCTCACCGCCAGGTCACGGCCAGCAGGTTGGTCGGCGTGCGCAGCGTGAACCGCCCGCTGGCCGGTGCGGCGGCCGATGTCGTGGCCGGCGCGGCGGAAAGTGGCTGGAGCTCGAACTCGGCCGTGCCGGCGCGGTGGTCGCGTGCCCAGAGCCGTACCTGGTCGGCCATCCGGTGCGCGAGCCGGTCGGCGTCCGGCCCGTGGCCGACCACGCCGATCTCGCGCCGGTCCGGTGCCGGCCCTTTCGACCGGTCTGGCTCGGCGCGTCTGGCACCGCGCCACGACCCAGACCGGCTGGGCAGCAGGGCGACGTACGCGAGGCTGCCACCCTCGACCGTACCCAGCGGACCAGGGGCCGGCGCCGGGCGCACCAGTCCGGACCCGGGCGCGTCCGGCGTGGCCGTCAGGCGGCTGACCGCGTTCGGCAGTGCGCAGGCCAGCCACAGGTACAGCCACTCCAGCGACTCGGCGGGCCCGACCGGCACCCCGGTCCCGAGCTCGACACCGGGCCGTTCCAGCACCCCGGCCAGCGCCGCCGCGTCGATGTCCTGCTCCTGGTGCGTCTCCAGGAGGACGGAGCGGTCGGTGGTCAGCGGGACCATCCGGTACGGGTCGGCGACGCCGCCGCGCAGCGGCATGAACCCGCACTGCTGCGAGGGGCCGCCGCGCCAGCGGCCCCCGGTGCGCCCGAACCCGATCGAGCGCGCCACGCTGCCCCGGATCCGCAGCGGTACCAGCAACTTCCCGCCCTCGGCGAGCTGGGTGAGCCAGGGGGTCGGCAGGTCCCACACGCCGACCGTGGCGACCACCCGGTCGTACGGCGCCCCGGGCGGGTACCCGAGCGCACCGTCGCCCAGCACCACCCGCACGTCGCGGTGCCCGGTCGCGTCCAGGTTCGACCGGGCGCCGTCGACCAGGTCACGGTCCACGTCGATGGTGGTGACGCCGCCGGCCGGGCCGGTGAGGCGGGCCAGCAGTGCCGCGTTGTAGCCGGTACCCGCGCCGATCTCCAGTACCCGCTGGCCCGGGCGTACGTCGAGCTGCTCCAGCATGATGGCCACGATCGCGGGCTGGGACGCCGAGCTGATCGGTACCCCGTCCGCGTCGTACTTCGTGGCCACCGCGTCGTCGGCGTACGCCTGTTCCAGCGGGACGGTCACCGGCAGGAACCGGTGCCGCGGGACCGCTCGCAGCGCCTGCCCGATCCGGGGTTCCCGGAACCGGTCGTGGTCGCGCAGCCCGTCGACGAGCGCGTCGCGCAGCTGGGTGGCGGCGGCTTCGGAATCCATCCTGCGACCATAACGGTCCACCGGCGCGAGGAAATGACCGTCACCTCGCGAAAGGCCGTCCCGCGAGTGCCCGTCGCGGGCGGATCGGGATGTCGACGCCGAGGCATCGGCCAGAGTTCACCGGCCGGGCACCACGACGCCCGACCGGCGTTCACGGACGCCTCACTAGCCTGGCCGCGATGAGATCGACATGCCCGACCGGCAAAGCGTCGATCCACGCCGCGCCAACCCGGCCGAGTCTCGCGCCGGCAGCGCACCAGGTGTCCAGAGGGGAAACATCAGATGGAACTGAGTCGCCGGCAACTGATGGCGATCAGTGGGGGAGCCGTGGTGGCCGCGACCGGCCTGGCCGGCTCGCCCGCGTCCGCCGATCCCGGTGCGCACGACGCCACCGCGGCCGGCAAGGCGCCGAAGGGGACGTGGCTGGCCGGTGACACCCACGCGCACGACGACCACTCGTCCGACGGCAGCCTGCCCCGGCAGGAGTCCGGCCAGGCGCTGCCCGGCAACCTGCCGGTCGCCGACCAGATCGGGCAGGCCGAGCGCACCGGCCTGGACTTCCTGCCGCTGACCGATCACCGCACCTACGACCAGCAGTGGGACCCGGGCTGGCAGTCGTCGAAGCTGCTGCTGATCCCGGGGGAGGAGGCCAACGGCTCGCCGCACGCGATCGTGCTCGGCGCCGTCGACACCGTCGTGGACGGGGCCAACCCGCCCGGTTCGGCGTCGTTCCGGCACGTCCAGCAGTCGGTGTGGGACGTGCACGCGCAGAACGCGGTGTGGTCGGTGGCCCACCCGGACGACGGCGAGTACACGCCCGACGGCGGACCGAACGACAACGCGAGCGTCCAGGGGATGAACACGGTCGAGGTCTACAACGTCTCGGCCGACCCGGACGCTCAGGTCGACTACGCGGAGAACCGGTGGAACCGGGGCTTCCGGTTCGGCGTCACGGCGGCCAGCGACTGCCACTTCCGGGAACTGTGGGGCATCGCCGGCCCGGGCCAGCCGACCACCTGGGTGTTCGCCGAGCAGCGATCGGTGCGCGGCATCCTCGACGCCCTTGCGGCCGGGCACACCACGGTGTCGGTGAGCAAGACCGGCCCGTTCGCGACGCTTGAGGCCGACGTCGACGGCGACGGCGTGTTCGAGGCCATCGGCGGCGACGAGGTGACCGTGCGCGGGCAGACCCTGCCGCACCGGGCAAGCCTGCGGGTACGGGTCCAGCGCGGTACCGGGGCCCGGGTGCTCGTGTACGCCTCGCCGGGGCGCTCGGCCGGCCCGGTCGCCACGTTCACGTCCGCGTCGGCGGACGAGACGTACCTGGTGCCGATCCGGTTGACCGGTGCGCACGCCTGGTACCGGGTGGAGGTCCGCCAGCCGGGTGCCGCCTCCGGCGCCGGCGCCGACCCGACGCTGCCCGATCAGTTGCGCGCGGCGACCTCACCGGTGTTCCTCTCGGTCGGCCAGCCGGCGCAGCCGCAGCCGGAGATCGCCCTGCCCGCACCGGCGACCGGCGACGACCGCGCGACACTTGTCCTCGGCGGGGACGGCGGGTTCGCGGGCTTCGCCGACGTGGCCGTGCAGGGCGGAGTCGCGCATGTCGTCGCGGAGCAGCACGGCGACGCGTCGACCACCGTGGTGTACCGCCAGGTGCCCGCGCACGGCAAGCCGGCCAAGACGGTCGAACTGTCGGCCGGCTCTGCGACCGCGCGGGCGCCCCGGGTGGCCGTGTCCGGGCGCGACGTCTGGGTGGTGTGGCAGGACGAGCGCGGCCAGGAGCAGCCGCACCGCCCGGCCGTCTACCTGCGACACAGCCGCAACGGCGGGCACTCGTTTGAACCCGCTGTGCGGCTTTCCGGCGGATCCGGGCGGGCGATCCAGCCGGCAGTCGCGCTGCTGTCCGCCGACCGCCCTGTGGTGGTCTGGGCGGACAACAGCGGCGGGGCATTCGACGTGTACGCCCAGGTGGTCGGCGTCGACCAGGCCCCGGTGAACCTGTCGGCCACCGGCAAGACGACGAGCCCGGGCACCGCCGCGGATGCCCGTTCCCCGCGCTGGCCGGCCTCGCTGTTCCCGACCGTGGCGGTGGCCCCCGGCGGGCGTGTCGTCGTGGCGTGGCAGGACGACCGGTTCGATCCCGATCCACTGTGGACCGGGCACACGCCGACCCCCGGCCAGGCCCCCGGCGGCGGTACCGATCCGGACAACTGGCAGATCCTGGCGAGCGTACGGGAGCCGGGGCACGCCTGGAGCGCTCCGGTTCCGGTCAGCGCCGACACCACGGTCGCCGACCGGCACCCCGCCGTCGCGGTGGACACCGACGGCGGGCTGGTGGCCATCTGGGAGAGCAGTGCCCTGCGGAGCTCGGGTGCCAACCTGTCGCTGCGGGCCAGCCGGTCGACCGACGGCGGCCGGACCTGGGCCGCCCACCAGCCGGTCGCGCCGGAGCCGTCCGCGATGAGCCAGCGGCCCCGGCTGTCCCGCGACCCGGACGGCACGGTACGGGCGGTGTGGTACGACACCCGCTCGTCGGACTGGCGGTGGAAGGTGTTCACCAGTCGGTTCGACCTCCGTCACGGGTGGACCGAGCCGGCGCGGCTCACCATCGCCGGCAACGGAACCTGGCCGGCCGTTTCGGCCGGTGTCGTCGTGTTCACCAGCGACCGGCGGGCCACCCGGTCGCAGCGCGACGGCACCCAGCAGGTGTACCTGATCCACGCGTCCTGACACCGTCGCGCGGGGGCCCGCCGGCGCCCGCGCGACGCGTGCGCGCGCACCGAAAGATCAAAAACTGTTCCCCTGCTTGTCTCCTCGACTGAAGAGCCCGGCCAGCCACCGTGACCAGCGTGGAGGCGCCGGACGCGGACGCCGTCCGGTCGACGACAGTGAGGAACCGAACCGAATGACTGACGCCTCCGCGAACCCGGGAACCACCCGCCGCCGGCTGCTGCGCTCCGGTGCGGCCGTCGCCGGCATGGCCGCCGCGTCGACGGTGCTGCCGGCCAATGTCCGCAAGGCGATCGCGGCGCCGGCCAAGAAGAAGGGCCGCATCGAAGACATCGAGCACGTGGTGCTGCTGATGCAGGAGAACCGCAGCTTCGACCACTACTTCGGCAGCCTGTCCGGCGTGCGCGGCTTCAGCGACCCGCACGCGGCCCGCATCTCCAACGGCAAGTCGGTGTTCTACCAGCCCGACCCGTCCAACCCGGACGGCTACCTGCTGCCGTATCACCTCGACTCGCACGTGAGCGCCGCGCAGACCATCCCGTCGCTCAGCCACGCCTGGCAGGTACAGCACAACGCGTGGAACAACGGCGCCATGGACAACTTCGTGCCCGCGCACGTAGCGTCCAACGGCGCCGTCAACGGCCGGTACACGATGGGCTACTTCACCCGTGACGACCTGCCGTTCCACTACGCCCTCGCGGACGCCTTCACGATCTGCGACAACTACCACTGCAGCGTGCTCGGGCCGACGCACCCGAACCGGTACATGTGGATGACCGGGACCATCGACCCGAACGGCGAGCACGGCGGGCCGGCGCTGGACAACGGCGAGGCGAAGGGTGCCTACACCTGGCCCACCTACGCCGAGCAGCTGGAGGCGGCAGGGGTCAGCTGGAAGTTCTACCACGAGACGGTCGGCTGCACCGGCCTCGCGCTCATCCAGAACATGAAGCAGTTCCAGGACGCGGCAAAGGACCCGACCTCGCCGCTGAACGTCAAGGGACTGACCGCGGTGCCGACGGGCCAGTTCGAGTACGACGCGCTGAACGACAAGCTGCCCACGGTCAGCTGGCTGATGCCCCCGGTCGCCAACGACGAGCACCCTGCCCGGATGCCCGCCGCCGGCGCGCAGTACATCGCCAGCAAGATTGACGCCATCGCGGCCAACCCGGACGTGTGGGCGAAGACCGTCTTCATTTTGTCGTACGACGAGAACGACGGCCTGTTCGACCACGTGACGCCGCCGACCCCGAAGCCGGGAACCCCGGACGAGTTCGTCACCAAGACGTCGGCGACCGGAGTGGACGGCGGCGGCCTGCCGATCGGTCCGGGCTTCCGGGTACCGTGCGTCATCGTCTCGCCGTGGACCGTCGGCGGCTACGTGGCCTCCGAGCCGTTCGACCACACCTCGCAGCTGCGGTTCCTGGAGCAGGTGACCGGCGTGATGGCGACGAACATCAGCCAGTGGCGCCGGCAGAACCTGGGCGACCTCACGTCCGCGTTCAACTTCGACCGGCCGGGCGGGGACTACCCGGGACTGCCCGACACCAACCGGGACTTCAACCTCGCCCAGTACGAGGCGGCGCAGTTCCCGCTGCCGGTCCAGCCGACCACCGACCAGGTGGTACCGAGGCAGGAGCCGGGCAAGCGCAAGCACACCAACTAGATCCGCCAAGCGGAAAGGCGGGTCGGTGGAAGCCCCCACGCTGCCACCGACCCGCCCCCTCAGCGAAAGCGACGGTTCACGCGTCCCTACGCCGCATCAGGAAAGCGGCCACGACGACGAGGATCGCCGTCTCGGCGGCGAACACGCCCAGCCCCTGCCACGGGGTCAGCAACTGCTTCGGCGCGACGTGTTGCTGGAACACCAGACTGCCGGCGTTCATCGGCATGTACGCGTTGATGTGGTGCCCCCAGCTGTCCGGCAGCAGCTGGGTGAGGTTCGACACGACCAGCATGATGCCCAGTACCGCGGTGATGGCGGCGGCGGTGTGCCGCAGGATCGCGCCGGCCGCGAGGGAGAACAGCGCGAGTACCGGGATGTAGAGCCCGGCGCCGATCACCGCCCGCAGCGCACCCGGATCGCTCAGGTGTACCGGGACGTGCGGCGCGATGACCGCCTTTCCGGTCGCGTACGCGGCGAAGCTCAACGCCTCGCCGACCACGAGCATCAGCCCGACGATGACCAGAATCTTCGCGCCGAGGATCGTCATGCGCCGGGGCTGCGCCTGCAGCGTCGAGCGCACCATGCCGGTCGAGTACTCGGCCGAGATGGCCATCACGCCGATGACCGCGACCGCGAACTGGGCTACCGTCATCGGACTGGCCAGGATGTTGTCCAGCGGGTTCGCCAGAACCGAGGATCGTTCGCCGGGCACCATCTGTGCCCACCTGCGGTCGATCGTCAGCCAGTTGATGAGCGCGTTGAGGCCGACAGCGACGGCGGCCATGGCGCCGATCGACCACAGCGTCGAACGCACCGACCGGATTTTCGTCCATTCGGAGCGCAACGCGTTGGTAAGGCCGGACCGGCCGGTCGCGGCGGGCAGCGTGCCCGTGAGGTTCAGCGTGGTCATCGTGCCACCTCCGGTGCGACCGCTCCGGCCGGGACGGCGGCCTGGAACTCGACGCTGTCCCGCGTCATCTCCATGAACGCCTCCTCCAGCGATGCCCGCAGAGCGGCGAGTTCGTGCAGCCGGACCTGGTGGTCGAAGGCCAGATCGCCGATGCGGTCGGTGCCCATCCCGGTGACCAGTAACGTGCCGTCCCCGTCGGTCGTCACGCGGCCGCCCTCGGCGGTGACCAGCTCGGCCAGCCGGGTCGGCTCGGCGGTGCGGACCCGGACGGCCAGTTCCGAGTTCTTCCGGATGAACTCGTGCACCGGGCAGTCGGCGATGAGCCGGCCGCGCCCGATGACGAGCAGGTGGTCGGCCGTGTTCTCCATCTCCGACATCAGGTGGCTGGAGACGAACACGGTGCGCCCCTGGGCAGCCAGGGACTTCATCAGGTTGCGGATCCACAGGATGCCCTCGGGGTCAAGCCCGTTGACCGGCTCGTCGAACATCAGCACCTTCGGGTCGCCGAGCAACGCGGAGGCGATCCCCAGCCGCTGCCCCATTCCCAGCGAGAAGCCCTTCGACCGCTTGCGGGCCACCCCGGTCAGCCCGACGAGTTCGAGTACCTCGTCGACCCGCCGCTTCGGGATGCCGCCGAGCTGGGCCAGGCACCACAGGTGCTGGTATGCGCTGCGGCCACCGTGGATCGCCTTCGCGTCCAGCAGCGCCCCGACCTCACGCATCGGGTTGTCCATCGCGGTGAATGGCTTCCCGTCGATGGTCACGACGCCCGCGCTGGGTGTGTCGAGCCCGAGGATCATGCGCATGGTGGTGGACTTGCCCGCGCCGTTCGGGCCCAGGAATCCGGTCACCTGCCCCGGGCGGATGGTGAATGTCAGGCTGTCGACGGCCAGGCGTTCGCCGTACCGTTTCGTCAGCCCCTCTGCCTCGATCATTGTCGGTGATTCCCTCCGGACCTGGTGTGACCGTCTACTGGTCCGACGCTAGTGGCGCGGTGACCTCGGGGCGTCCGGGCTGATCCCTGGAAACCAACCGCGATGCCCCGTACGGGGAACCCTGACGTCGCCCGGGGAGGCGGCAGTCTCAGTCGTGGGGATTCCCGTCGGTGTCGGGCGCGGATGCCGCCTCCGTGGACTGCGTCAGGCCACCACCCGGCGCACCGGTGGCCGCGGCGGCCTGCCGGCGGCGGCCGCGGATCAACTCGATGGCGACCGGGGTCACCGAGATGAGCACGATGACGGCGATCGCGGGCAGCAGATACTTGTCGATGTTGGTCGCGCCGATGCTGTCGCGCAGCCGTTTCGCGGGCAGGTAGCCGGCCAGCACGACGCCGTCGGCCCACACGACGCCGCCGACGGCGTTCCAGAGCAGGAAGCGCCCGGCCGGCATCCGCAGGATGCCCGCGACCGGGTTGAGGAACGTCCGTACCACCGGGATGAACCTGGCCAGCACCACGGACTTGGCCCGCCCGTACCGGTTGAAGTAGTACTCGGCGCGTTCCACGTAGACGGCCTTGAACAGCCGCGAGTCCGGTTTGGCGAACATCCGGCGGCCGTAGCGGGCGCCCAGCAGGTGCCCGAGTTGCGCCCCGGCGACGGCGCAGAGGGGTGCGCCGACCAGCAGGGCGGGCAGGGGGAGGTGGACTCCGATGAGGTCGGAGGCCACCGGGGAGGCGGCGATCCCGGCGAGGAACAGCAGCGAGTCGCCGGGCAGGAAGAACCCGACCAGCAGCCCGGTCTCGGCGAAGACGATCACGAACACGCCGAGCAGGCCGAAGGAGCGGATGAGCGATTTCGGATCGAGAACGCCGGTACCGATGGCGTCGACGGCCACGTGGGCCAGTGCGTGCATGCGGGACTTCCTTGTGCCTGGGGCCGGTCAGCGGGCATCCAACCCTACAAACTGTAGTGTAAGGGTGGCCGCCAAAGGTCCGGTCGGCCGCCCGTTGACAGCTCCTACAGCGCGTAGGGTATGTTCGCCTAACCTAAGTAAGGCTGCCCTGCCCTGGAGCGTGGAAACATGAGTGGAGCGGAAGTCGTCGGCCTCGGCGCGATCGCCGGCCTGACCATCTTCCTCGGCCTGCCTCTCGGCCGGCTGCGCCGCGGATCGGACGGCCTGCGCGCCACGCTGAACGCGGTGGCCATCGGCATCCTGGTCTTCCTGCTGTGGGACGTGCTCACCCACGCGGTCGACCCGATCGAGCAGGCGCTGACGTCCGCCACCGGCGGCCACCGCGGAGGCTGGCCCCGGTTCGCCGGGCTGTGTGCGGTCTTCGCGGTCGGGCTGGCACTCGGATTGATCAGCCTCGTCTACTACGACCGGTGGATGGCCCGGCGCCGGCCGGCCGGGCAGCCGCGGCGGCACGGCCCGGGCGCGATGTCGGTCGCCGAACGCCCGGCGAAGACTCCGCTCGACCTCGCCGACCCGGCGCGACGGCTGGCCCTGCTGATCGCGGTGGGCATCGGGCTGCACAACTTCTCGGAGGGCCTCGCGATCGGTCAGTCCGCGGCCAGCGGCGAGCTGAGCCTGGCGGTACTGCTGATCATCGGGTTCGGCCTGCACAACGCGACCGAAGGCTTCGGCATCGTCGGCCCGCTGGCCGGCGGCGGCGAGCGGCCCAGCTGGCGGCTGCTGGTGGTGCTCGGTCTCATCGGTGGCGGCCCGACCTTCCTCGGTACGGTGGTCGGCCAGTCGTTCGTCAACGACACCGTGTACCTGGGCTTCCTGGCTCTCGCCGCCGGTTCGATCCTGTACGTCGTGCTGCAACTGCTCAAGGTGGCGTTCCGGTTGGGGCGTGTCACGCCGCTGTACTGGGGCCTGCTCGGCGGTCTGTTGCTCGGCTTCGCGACCGACTTCGTCGTGACCGCGGCTGGCGCCTGAGCGCAGCCGGAGCCGGTTTGTGGCGGAGGTGAGCACAGGCCCCCGCAGTAGAGGCTGAGCGCAGCCGGAGCCGGTCTGTGGGGTGCCGCGTTTGCCCGACCCGGCCGCGCGGCGGTCGGTAGGGTTCTGGTTGTCATGCGGGAGATGTCGAGCACGGTCGGCGGCACGCGCCTGGCGTACTGGTGTTCCTCCGCCGTCGACCGGCCGGCGGCGTCCCGAACCGTGCTGCTGCTGCACGGGCTGAACGCCGATCACGACGGGCTGTTGACCCTGACCCGGCTGTGGCCCGACACCCGGGTGGTGTCCCCGGACCTGCCCGGCTTCGGCCGCTCCGGGCCGCTTGCCGGCGCCCACTGCCTGGAGAACTACGCCCGGGTGCTGGACGGTTTCTGCGCGGCCCTGGACCTGCGGGACGTGACCGTCGTCGGGCACTCGCTCGGGGCGAGCATCGCCCTGGCGCTGGCGTCGGCGTACCCGCGCCGGGTGCGCGAGCTAGTGCTGATCAGCCCGGTCTCGTCCCGGAACGGCCCCGACACCTGGCCCGTCCGGGCGTACTACGGTCTCGGCGCGGCCCTTCCGGCGCGGGCGGCCCGGTTCTGGTTCCTCAGCCGGGCCGCCGTGTACCTGTCCGACCGGTCGATGTTCACCACCGCCGACCGCCGCGTGCGCCGGCGGATCCTGGAGTCCGACTACGACACCGCCGCGCGGGCCGAGGTACGGGCGATCGTCGAGATCTACCGCAGCATCCGGGACACGCCGATGGCGGCGGTGGCCGGCCGGATACCGGCGCCGACCGTCGTGGTCGGCGGCGAGCGCGACCGGCTCGCGTCGCCGGCCGCGCTGGCGGCGCTGCACCGGCACCTTGCCCGGTCGGAACTGCACGTGGTCCCGCGCGCCGGGCACCTGTGGTCGGTCGAGGAGCCCCGCGCGGCCACCCGGGTGATCCTGTCCGCGCTCGGCAGGCTCGCCGGGGCGGCGGTCGCCGACCGGGCCGGTTGAGCGCCTTACCTCGCCGCGCCGGACACCACCGGCAGGCCGGCGCGCTGCCAGGCGACGATCCCGCCGGCTAGGTCGGTGGCCAGGCGCAGGCCGAGATCCTGCAGGGCGGCCGCGGCCAGCGACGAGGTGTACCCCTCCTGGCAGTACACGATGACCCGGAGGTCGTACCGGTCGGCGACGGGCAGCCGGGCGTCGCTGGCCGGGTCGAACCGCCACTCCAGCACGTTGCGCTCGACGACCAGCGCGCCGGGTATCACGCCGGAGGCGTCCCGCTGGGCGGCCGGCCTGATGTCCACCAGCACCGCCCCCGCGTCCCGTGCGCGGGCGGCGCGCAGCGGATCGTGCCGGTCCAGCCGGGACCTCGCCTCGGCGAGGATCTGATCGATGCCGCGGGCGCCCGCCGGGCGTGGCCCGGCCGCGGTCGGGCTCACCAGTCCGCTCCGGCCCGCTCGACGCGCACCGCCCGCAGTACCGGACCGTCCAGCCGGTAGCGGGTCATGGTGGTCAGCGCCGGGGCGTAGACGTGCACGCTGATCGCGGGTACCGGGCCGGGGTTGGCGATCCGGTGGATGTGCCGGGCGCCGAACCGGCGGGTGGCTCCCGCCGGGTACTGGGCGTCGACCAGCCCGGTACCGGCCGAGCCCGGCGGGGTCTGCTCGGTCAGGTCGCCGGCGACCACGTGGAAGGCTCCGGTGGCCCCGCCGTGGTCGTGCAGGTCGGTGGACTGGCCGGGAAGCCAGGTGAGCAGCCACGCCTCGTGGCCGGCGGTGGCGGCGATCCGGGCGTACCAGCGGGTGGCGGCGGTGAACCGGGGCGGTACCGGCCAGCGCGCGGGATCCCCGGCGTAGTGCTCGGCGAGCGCGGCCAACCCGGCCAGCGTCCGGTCGGTGGGAAGCGTCAACACGTGGAGTCTCCTGGCATGGTGGATTCGCCCGGCTGCCGGTCAGCGGGCCGGGCGGACCGGCCTGCGCGGACCGAGCTGGGCGCGGAACGGAAACTGGGCGGGGAACGGGACTGGACGGCGCGGAAGGCAACCGGGCGCGCGGGAACCCGGCATCGGGTGCGCGGAAGCGGTTCGCGCGACGCGGTGCGGCGAACGCCGCGGGGTTACCTCGAGGCTGGCGTCAACAACAGCACGGCAGCGCGCCGGCACCGCCGGCGGGCGACCAGGAAGCCTCGGAACCCATGCCGGTAGATTAGCCGATAAAACCCATCTGTCAAATGGGAATTCAGGGAACCCGGTCCGGTCAGGTCAGGACCAGCCAGGTCTTGCCGTCGATGAGTTCCCGTACCGCGTCGAGATGCCCGGCGTGGCACGCGGTCTCGGTGATGACGTGCAGGATGGTCTCCCGCAGCTTCTCCGGCGGCTGGTTGGGGAACACGTCCACCGGCCACCAGGCCGCGTCGGCGTCGGGAGGCGTGGCGGCGATGATGGCGTCCGCGCGCGCGATCTCGTCGCGGTACAGCTCGAACACGTCCTCGGCCGGCTGCTCGGCCGGGACCCGCCAGCCGCCGTCCCCGGTCTCCAGGTCGACCCGCTCGCCGGCGACCACAGCGCGGAACCAGAACCGCTCGACGTCGAGGGCGAGATGCCGGACCAGCCCGAGGCAGGTCCACCCGGACGGCAGGACCGGCCGGCGCAGCGCGTCGTCGGACAGGCCCTCCAGGATGCCGAGCACGTGCCTGCGCTGGGCGGTCAGGGCGGTAAGGAGCGCAGCGCTCTCGTCGGTCATACCGGCTGGGGACATCAGGGGAGTCTAAGCCACGGGTACCGAGCCGTGCCGGGACCGGCGGCGAAGGCCGCGAACCCGCCGTTTCGCCCAGGAAACGGCGAGCCGGCACAGCAAGCGGTGAAACCGGCCGTGACCCGCTTTGCCCGGTAAGTCGGCGGCTCCCGTGGCGCGCCCACGAACGCCGCGTGACCGCCAGCGGAACGGAACCCGCCCGGACGGTCGAAGTGTATTGACGACCGTGTCCGGCCCTTGGTAAGAGTGGGCCGTCTCCGACTGGTCTGGCTCGGCGCGTCTGTCGCCGCGCGACGACCCAGACCAGTCGCGCTACACCCGTCTCACGATCGCAAAGGTGCGAGATGACACCGTTCGGTACCCGCAGACCCTCCGCCACCGCGTCCCGCCGCGCGGCCGCGTTCGCCACTGCCGCACTCACCGCGCTCGGCCTGGCGGTCACCGCCGCGGCCAGCGCCGCCGACGCGGCGCCCGCGACCCAGAAGCAGCACGGCGACACGCCGGTCGTGCTGTTCAGCTCCGACGGCATGCGTCCCGACCTGATGCAGCGCTACGCGGCGCGGGGCGTCATGCCGACCTACGCGTCGCTGATGCGCCACGGTGCCACCGGTGACAACGGGCTGACCCAGGGCTTCCCGCCGAACACCGGGCAGGGTTGGTACACGATGGCCACCGGGGCGTGGCCGGGCGTGCACGGCAGCACCAACAACACGTTCTTCGACACCCGCCAGCCGTTCAGCAGCTCGACGTCGTTCTCCTTCCACGGCAACGGGGCGAGCCCGGGCACCGACCCGACCAACGTGCTGGAGGCGCAGTCGGTCGCCTCGTCCGCGGAGCTGGCCGGCAAGACGGTGGCGCAGCTGGAGTGGACCGGCGGGCTGAACGCCAACATCAACGGGCCGACCGTCGACTACGCGACCTTCTACTCCACCCGCGGCGTGCTGGAGTACCCGGCGAACACCACCAAGCAGGCGTCGGCGGCCGGCTTCGGCCTCTCGTACCAGGTCGCCGCGTTCACGCCGGCGAGCGGTTGGACCCACGTACCGGCGAGCGTGAAGGCACCCGCGCGCCAGAGCGTGCTCACGGTCGCGTCCACGTCGGCGAGCCTGAACCCGACGCGCACCTACGACCTGTACGTGTACGCCAGCGGAAACAAGGGGTACGACCGGGTCGTGATGACGCCGACCGCCGCCGGCAAGGACGGCGCGAAGGCGGCGGCGACCCTGACGCCGGGCACCTACGGCGCGGTCAAGCTCACCGGATCCGACGGCCTGATCGGCAGCGCCGCGGGGGAGAGCGCCGGCTTCTACGTGGACGTCACGCACCTCGCCGCCGACCTGTCCAGCTTCCAGCTGTACTTCACGTCGGTGACCCGGCCCAACGCGCACTGCGCGACGGCGGCCTGTGACGCGCTGCCGGCCGGGGCGCCCGGCGAGGACCGGCTGGCCAAGTACATCGCGGACAACCTGCCGCCGGCCATCTTCGGTGACTTCGCTCCCGAGGAGGCCGGCCTGATCGACGAGGACACCTGGTACGCGCAGACCGTCGGGCTCAACCAGGCGTACGACCTCGCGGTGTTCAACTACGTCCTGAAGAAGCTCCAGCCGCACACCGACGTCCTGCTGGCCGGCACCGACCAGACCGACGAGGTGAGCCACCAGATCCTCGGCCTGCTCACGCCGACGGCACCGGACGGCAGCGCGAACCCGTACTACGACCGGGTCGCCGGTACCGGGCCGCGGGACAACCGGCTGGCTCAGCGCGAGGGCTACCTCCGCGGCGCGTACGCGTCGGCCGACGCGAGGCTCGGGCTGGTGCGGTCACTGCTGAAGGACCCGGACGTGTTGGCCTCCAGCGACCACGGGTTCGCGCCGCAGTGGGAGGCGGTCGACGCACCGCTGGTCCTCAAGCAACTGGGGCTGCAGGACGTCGAGCAGACCGGCAACTGCCGGCCGGCCGCGGACAGCGCCGCCGGTGCCACGGTCGCCAAGGCGTGCTGGGCCGGTGGCACCGCCCAGATCTACCTGAACCTCAAGGGCCGCGATCCGGACGGTGTCCTCGATCCGGCCAACTACCAGGCGACCGTGGACAGGATTGTCAGCGCCTACCGGGGGCTGAAGGATCCGGCGAGCGGCAAGCCGGTCGTCGAGAAGGTGCTGACCAAGGCGCAGCTCGCCGACGTCGACGGCAGCGACTCGCTGAACCCGACCCGGTCCGGTGACGTCGTCGTGGTCACCAAGGTGCCGTACGAGTTCGACGGCAACACGGTGGGTACCCTCGTCGCCCCGTCGAAGTTCTTCGGCCAGCACGGGTACCTGCCCGACGACGTGGACCTCAAGCACAACATCAACATGCACGCCACGTTCGTGGCGGGCGGCCCGGACGTGGCCCACGTCCCGTCGGTGCGTGGGGTACGGGCGGTCGACCTGGCGCCGACCCTGGCCGTCCTGGGCGGCTTCGACCCGCCGCTGCAGGCGCAGGGCCGGGTACTCACGTCCATCCTCGACGACGGCCACCGGTACTCGACCGGTCAACTGCTCGCGGTCAACGACGTGCACGGCAACCTGACCGATGACGGCCTGACGTACGCGGACCCGTACAGCGGGGCGCGGGACACCGCGGGCGGGATCGCGACGCTCGCCACGTACCTCGAGCGCGCCAAGGCCACCGACCCGGCGAACACCGTCACCGTGGAAGCCGGCGACATGGTGGGCGCGAGCCCGCCGGCGTCCGGCCTGCTGCGCGACAAGCCGACCCTGGACGCGTTGAACGCCATGGGCATCGACGTCGGGACGCTGGGCAACCACGAGTTCGACCGAGGCGTGACCGAGATGCTGCGCCAGGTCAACGGTGGACAGTCCACAGTGGACTCTTCGATCACCTTCGACAAGTTGAACTTCCCGGTGGTGGACGCCAACGTGATCAGCGACGCCACCGGCAAGCCGCTGATGAACCCATACACCATCAAGAGGGTCGGCGGGGTACCGGTCGCGTTCATCGGCGCCACCACCGTCACCACGCCGACCATCGTCACCACCGGCGGCACGACCGGCGTGCACTTCATCGACGAGGCGACCGCCATCAACGGCGTGGTCAAGCAGCTCGAACACGCCGGGGTGCACGCGTTCGTGGCCGTGGTGCACGAGGGCGGCAGCCAGTCCACCTACCCCGTCGGCGTCGTGAACGACCGCGTCCACGACATCGCGGCGCACCTCGACCCGGCGGTGTCCGTGCTCATCAGCGGGCACAGCCACACCGTCGTGGACACCCGGGTCGGTCGCACCCTGGTGATCCAGGCGTCCTCGTTCACCCGCGCGTACGACGAGGTCCACCTGCTGATGGACCGCCGGTCCGGGACGGTCGCGGCGGCGTGGGGGTCGGTGCGGCCGGTGTGGGAGAACACCGTTCCCGCGTCGACCGACCCGTCGGCGCCCGCGGTCGCGCCGGACCCGAAGGTTCAGGCGATCGTCAACGCCGCGCTGGCCGCCACGGATCCGGTGACCCAGCGGGTCATCAACACCGCCGCGGCCGACGTGCCGTCACAGCGCGACGGTGGTGCGACGGCGGCCGGGGAGTCGCCGGCGGGTGACCTGATCGCCGACTCCCAGCGGGCGTACGCGCACACCCAGCTGGCGTTCGTGAACACCGGCAGCGTACGGGCGGGCCTTCAGGCCGGGCAGGTCACCTACGGCGACCTGTTCACCATGCAGCCGTTCCAGGACGACTACGTGGACACGTTCAGCCTGACCGGCGCCCAGGTGTGGGCGCTGCTGCGACAGCAGCTGGCCGCGGGGACCGGCGGCATCATGCAGATCTCCGGACTGCACTTCAGCTACAGCGGCAGCCAGGGATCCGGCGCGATCACCGGTGTCTGGCTCGGCGCACCGGGCAACGACGGCGCGCCGATCCCCAACGACGCCAGCGCCAGCTACACCGCGACCGCGAACTCCTTCATGGTCGGTGGCGGCGACGGGTTCACCGTCCTGGAGGGTGCGAGCGACGTGGTGCAGACCCCGGACGCGGAGCTGGTGCCGCTGGTCAGCTACGTGGGTACGCTGCCGAACCCGTTCACGTACGGCACCGACGGCCGGATCGCGAAGAGCTGACCGTCCCGGGGCGGGCCGCGAGCGCGGCGGCCCGCCCCGGGGGCCAGGCACTGCGGGCCACGCGGCGGGCGCGGCCTGCCCCGGTCGGTCAGGCGGTGGGCGGGCGGATGCCGGCGAACAGCCGGTCGAGCGGCTCCGGCACGCCGTCCGGCTCCAGCGCGGACACCAGCGCCGCCGCGTAGCGTTCCTTGCGGCCGCTGATCGTACCCATGAACCGCCGCAGTTGCTGCGCCGCCGTCCGGTCCCGCTGGAACGGCTGGTTCCGGAAGGTGTGCAGCCGGCGCAGGTCGCCCTGGGCGGCGATCACCTCCTCCACCCGGTCCGGGCCGAGCGCGCGGATCAGCTCGTCCTCCAGGTCCGCGACGCACACCGCGAAGCCGAGCGCCGCCATCGCGTCCCGGGTCAGGTCGGCGCCGAGTCCGGCACGTTCCAGGCCGCGCCGGAAGTACGGTTCCTCCCGCACGTCGCACAGGCCGGCCAGCCCGACGTCGAGGCCCTGCGGTCCGAGCAATCGCAGGAACCGGCCGATGCTCATCGCGCCGCCCATCGGCAGCACGCACACGCCCTCCGCGTCGAGGTCCCGGCCCCGCCGCCCGGCCAGCGTCTCCAGCGCGACCCGGTCGCTGACCCCTTCGACGAGCACGACCCGGCGCAACTGCCGGAGGTCCATCGTCCGGACCGCCTCGGCCGCCGCGGGGGCGTCGGCACCGTCCGCGGCCCAGGCGACCACCGCGGTCCGGAACGGGTTCATCCGCATCATCCGTCCGAGTCTGGCAGCGACGTCGTCGTGGCGCGCGCCCGGACCGTTCCCCGGATCGCTCACTCCGGCGGCGTGGCGGGCCACCGGGCGACGCAACCGGTGAGCACGGTGGCCAGCATCTCGTACATCGCGGTGCCGAAGTCCAGGCGCAGCACCGCCATCGCCGGCTCCTCGTACACCGACAGCATCGCCTTGGACGGCTGGGCCTGCGGCCATAGGCCGGCGGTGGCGACGAGGGTACCGGCGGCGAAGTAGAGGGCCCCCTGAGGGCTCAGTTCGGTCAGCCGGGCGCCGACCAGCTCCGCCAGCGCGTTGGTGTTCGCGATCGCGGCCAGCTTGTACCGCCGGGCGACCTCGGGGGAGACGTTGCGTTCCAGGACCGCCGCCGAGACGCTCATCAGCTCGCAGTACAGCCGGTCGTCGACCAGCGAACCGGCGATGACGGTGGCGATCTGCTCGTACCGGGTCCGCGCCGGGGCAGCCGCGTCGACGCCGTCCGGCAGGGCAGCGGCGAGCCGGCCCAGCCAGTCGCGCCAGGCGCTGTCGAGCAGTTCGAGGAGAACGGCCTCGCGGCTCTCGAAGTAGCGCAGCACGTTGGACTTGGCCAGGCCGACCCGGCGACTCAGCTCGTTGAGGCTGAGGTCGGCGACCGGCATCTCGCCCACCATGTCCGCCGCGACGCCCAGGATCGCCCGGCGGCGGGCCTCCCGCTGCTCGTCGCTGCGGGCTCGCTGGAATCCGGCGGGCTGCGACGGAGTGTGTTCCGTGGCGGGTTCGGTGGGCGTGTCCATCACCGATATCGTACAGACCGCCGGTCCCTTGCGAAGAGACCGGTGGTCCGATACTGTTCCGAATAACAGACCGATGGTCTTCAAAAATCGGACAGTGAGGCGAAACATGTACGTCGTACCCGACCAGACCGGCATTCTCGCCGTCGTCACCGGCGCCAACAGCGGCACCGGCAAGGAGGCGGCCAAGCGACTCGCCGCGGCCGGCGCGCACGTGGTGATGGCTGTGCGCACTCCGGCCAAGGGCGAGGCCGCCCGCGCGGAGATCCTCGCCGCCCACCCCGGCGCCCGGCTGGAGGTCCGCCGCGTGGACCTCGCCGACCTGACCAGCGTGCGTGAGTTCGCCGACGCCCTGATCCTCGGCGGCACCCCGCTCGACCTGCTCATCAACAACGCGGGCGTGATGACGCCGCCGTCCCGGATGACCACGGCCGACGGGTTCGAGCTTCAGTTCGGCAGCAACTACCTCGGCCCGTTCGCGCTGACCATGCGCTTGCTGCCGCTGCTGCTGACCGCGCCGGCGCCCCGGGTGACGACGATGAGCAGCGGCACCGCCAACTTCGGGCGCATCCAGTTCGACGACCTGAACTGGGAGCGCCGGTACAGTCCGGGTCGCGCGTACGCGCAGTCCAAGCTCGCCGACCTGTTCCTGGCTCGGCAACTGGCGACCGTCGCCACGCGACGTGGTTGGCACCTGACCAGCAACGCGGCGCACCCCGGCTACACCCGCACGAACCTGCAGACCGCCGGCGCCAGCCTCGGGAGAGACAAGCCCCGGCGCTCGCCGATGACCAGGCTGCCGATCCTGCCCACGCAGGGACCGGAGCAGGGGACCGAGCCGTTGCTGTACGCCGCGACCAGCCCGGACGCGGTCAACGGCGGCTACTACGGACCGAGCGGATTCATGGAGCTGGTCGGGCCGACGAAGGTCGCGAGGCTCAACCGCCGGATGCGGGACGATGTCGCGGCGGCCCGGCTGTGGACCGAGGCGGAGCGGCTCACCGGCACCGCCCTGCCTGCCGAGGCGGCGCGCGCCTGAGCCGGCGCCCACCCCGCGCGCCCGTACGCCGGCCGCCCCGCACCGGCGGCTGACCGGCGCGCGGGCGCGACACCCGGCGGGACACCCGTGTGGGACGGCGATTCGTTGCCCTCTCTTCGTCAACTCGTCGTCCGCCATCAACCGCCGCATGGAACGCTGCCCCGGTGTCGGGGATGGGTGGGACCACGATGTCGCGACGATGTCGTGGGCTCGGCCTGGCCGGCTCGGTTCTGCTCGCCGCGGGCGGGCTGCTGGCCGGGGCGGCGCCGGTCCATCACGGGGTACCGGCACGGGGCCTCGGCCACCTCCACCGGCCCGAGGCGGTCGGCCTGATCCTGGTGTACGCGGGCGTGACCGTCCTCGTGGTGGCCTGGTCGCGCCTCGGCGCGGCGCTGCGCGAGTCGGGCGACCCACCGAGCCTGCGCGAGCTGTACCTGACGCTCGCCGCCTGGGCCGGCCCGCTGCTGCTCGCCCCGCCCCTGTTCAGCCGGGACGCCTACAGCTACCTGGCGCAGGGCGCGATGACCGTGTCCCGGATCGACGCGTACCGGTCCGGTCCGGCGGCACTCGGCGGCCCGCTGCTGGCAAACATCCCCGCGGTCTGGCAACACACCCCCACGCCGTACGGGCCGATCTTCCTCACCGTCGCCGCGGCCGTGGCCGCCGCCACCTCGTCACACCTCCTGCTCGGCATCCTCGGCATGCGCCTGCTGGCCCTACTGGGGCTGGCGGTGATGGTCGCGACGCTGCCGCGCCTGGCTACCGCGAGCGGCGTGCGGCCGGTCTCCGCGGTGTGGCTGGCCGGGTTGAACCCGCTCGTCCTGCTGCACCTGGTGGCCGGCGCGCACAACGACGCGCTGATGCTCGCGTTCCTGACGACCGGCCTGGCGGCGGCCGTTCGGCGCAGGCCGGTGGTCGCCGCCGTGCTGGTCACCCTCGGGGCTCTGGTCAAGGCGCCGGCGGCGCTGGGGCTGCTGGCCGTCGCCGCGCTGTGGGCGGGCAGCGTGACCGGGCCCCGGCCGCTGGCACGGGCGCTCGCGGGTACCGGCGGGATCGCGGCGGCCACCACGGTCGCGGTCAGCGCGGCGACCGGTCTCGGGTACGGCTGGCTGGGCGCGCTGGACACGCCGGCGTCGCCGGGCAGCTGGTCGGTCACCGAGGTGCTGGGCCGGGCGAGCCGACTGCTGCTGCGCGCCTGGGCCGGCGGGCTCGCCGCCGAGGCGGCGCCGGCCTGGCGCTGGGCCGGCATGACCGCCGCCGTGGCGCTGTGCGCGCTGCTCTGGTGGTACCGGGACCGCCTCGGCGTGGTCTTCGCCCTCGGCCTCATGCTCACCGCGGTGGTGGTCCTCGGGCCGTCGATCCGCCCCTGGTACCTGCTCTGGGGCTTGGTGCCGATCGCGGTGTCCGGCCCGGATCGGGCCGCCGGCCGCTGGCTGCGCCTGGCCTGCGTGGCTCTGGCGTTCTCGGTGCCGCCGAGCGGGTTCGCGCCCACCGGGGCGCGGCTGGCACTGGCGGCGCTGGGCGCCTTCGCCGCCGGGATCGGGCTGTGGGGCGCCGGCCGGGTCCGTGGCCGCGTGCTCACCTTCCCGGCCGGTGGCCCGGCGCCGGGGCCGGAGCCGGAGTATTCGGCGTGACCGGGCTCGGTGTCGGCGACCGGCCGGCCGCCGGGGTCGGCGAGGCGCCCGGTGGCCCGTCCCCGTCTCCGTCCTTGTCCCCGGCCCTGTCGCCGGCGCCGGGCGGACGGCCCGGCCGGTGGCGACCCGGGCCCCGGGCGGTGGTCGCGCTGGCTCTCGCGGCCGTGGCCGAGACGGTGGCCCAGGTCGCCGCGCCGGGCCGGCGCGGCTGGTTCGACGTGGGCGTCTACTACGGCGCGGTGCGGTACTGGGTGCACGGCGGGGTGCTGTACGACTACCTGCGCCCGGGGACCGGGTACGGATTCACCTATCCGCCGTTCGCCGCGCTCTGCATGCTGCCACTGGCGCCGCTGCGCTGGCACACAGCCGTCGCGCTCAGCGTCGCGCTGAACGTGGTGGCCGGAGTCCTGGTGCTGTACTGGCTCGTCGAGCCGGTCGCGGCGCGGCACGGGTGGCACCGCGGGTACGCGCTGTGCTGCGCCGCCCTGCTGCTGGCGGCGTTCGAACCGGTACGGGACACGGTCAGCTTCGGCCAGGTGAACCTGGTGCTGGCCGTGCTCGTGCTCGCCGACCTGCGCGGCCTGCGCACCGGCAGCCGGTACGCCGGACTCGGCACCGGCCTGGCCACGGCGGTCAAGCTGACCCCGGGGCTGTTCATCGGGTACCTGCTGCTCGCCCGGCGCTGGCGTGCCGCGGCCGTCGCCGGGGCGACCTTCCTGGCGGCAACGGTGCTGACCGCGGCGGTGGCACCGGGCAGCAGCCGGGTCTACTGGGCCGGCGCGTTGTGGGACACCGGCCGGGTGGGCGTAACCGGGTACGTGTCGAACCAGTCGCTGCGGGGTGCCGCGGCGCGGCTGGGTGGCGACCGGTACGGCGGGGCGGCCTGGGCGGCGGCGGTCGTGCTCGTACTGGCGCTGTGGGCGTACCGGTCGTGGCGGGCCGGTACCCGCGGCGACCACGCCGGCGGCTTCGCGCTCACCGGGGTGGCGGCCTGCCTGATCAGCCCGGTCACCTGGGTGCACCACCTGGTCTGGCTGGTACCCGCGTTCGCGTTGCTCGCCGATCGCGCGCTGGCCGGCCGGCCCGGCCGGCGGGGTCCGCTGCTCGCCGGGGCGGTGTGCTCCTACGCCCTGCTGTGCGGTGGCCTGATCTGGTTGTGGTCGCCGTTCCCGTCCGGGTTGGCCGGTGCGATTGGCGGCAACGCGTACGTGTGGGTGAGTCTGGGACTGCTCGCCGCGCTTCCGGCCGGTCCACAGTGGACTGAACGAAGTGGTCCACTGTGGACCGCCCTGCGGGCGGGACGGTCAGCCGTCGGCACCCGCGGCGACGCTCAGCCGGGCCAGCCGGTCGGAGGTCGGCCACCGGACGTCGTAGGCCCAGCCGGCCCTCTCGAAGATCCAGATCAGGCGCGCGGAGATGTCGATCTGACCGGGCCGGACGCCGTGCCGGGCGCAGGTCGGGTCGGCGTGGTGCAGGTTGTGCCAGGACTCGCCCATGCTCAGGATGGCCAGCGGCCAGACGTTGCCTGACTTGTCGCGGGACGCGAACGGCCGGTCGCCGATCAGGTGACACACCGAGTTCACCGACCAGGTGATGTGGTGCAGCAGGACCACCCGCAGCAGGCTCGCCCACAGGAACGCGGTCGCCGCGCCCCACCAGGACCACGTGACCAGGCCACCGATCAGCGCGGGCCCGGCCAGGGTGATGACCGTCCACAGCCAGAACAGGTCGTCCACCCGGCGAAGGTCGCGGTCTTCCAGCAGGTCGGGGGCGAAGCGCCGCTGGTTGGTGAGGTCCCGGTTGAGGATCCAGCCGAGGTGGGCGTGCCAGAAGCCGCGCGCCAGCGCGGCCGGGGAGGTGCCGAACGCCCAGGGCGAGTGCGGGTCGCCGTCCCGGTCGGAGTACGCGTGGTGGCGCCGGTGGTCGGCCACCCAGTGCAGGATCGGCCCCTGCACCGCCATGCTCCCGACCACGGCCAGCGCGATGCGCAGCGGGCGGGTCGCCTTGAACGAACGGTGGGTGAAGTGGCGGTGGAATCCGACGGTGACGCCGAGGCAGGTCGCCGTGTACCAGGCGGCGGTGAGGATCACGTCCAGCCAGGTCAGGCCGTGGCCCCAGGACAGCGGTACGGCGACGATGAGGGCCACCAACGGTACGGTGACGAAGGCGTAGACGGCGACGTGTGCGGGCAGGGGGCGCTTGCCGGCCAGCAGGGTCCGGTGTGGCCGGTCTCCCGTGGGTGGCACGGACTGCCCGAGCGCACTGACCATGTCAGGTGTCCGATCGGTTGGAGATGGTTGGGCTTTCGGGAAGCGCGGCCGGAACGGGTCGGTGCGGCGCGCCTGCCGGGACGCTAACCCGGCGCCGGGGCGGGAGGCTCGCGATTGCGCGAACCACGGCCGGACGGCCCGTGAACCCTGCGTGCCCGCCGGCCGCGGCCGGGCTGCCGGTACCGGGCCGGCCGGTGCCGGGCCGGGGACACCGCCCCGGCCCGGCACCGGGTGGCGGCTACCAGTCCGAGTTGCTCGCGCCGAGGCCGAGGATCACCTGATCGAATCCGTTGCCGTCGTTGTCGTCGGTGTATGCCAGGGCAAGCTGGCCGAACGGCGACGAGGCCACCGCCAACTCCTCCTGGCGCCCCGTGGTGACCTGGCTGCACGACTGGGCCGGCAGCCGGCCGGCGGTGGTGCCGTCCGGGTTGAGCCCGCGTGCCCACACCGCCGGGTCGGTACCCGCGACCGACCAGCCCACCACGGCGTCACCCTGGTCGTCGACGCCCACCGACGGGTTGGCGGCACCGGTACCCGACGAGACCTGGACCTCGGCCGAGGACCCGGTGCCGTTCGCCGCGAACGAGCGCGCCCAGACCCCGGGGGTACCGGTGTGGTCCGACTCCCACGCGACGGTGAAGCCGCCGTTGAAGTTGGCCGCGATCGCCGGGTGCTCCTGCTGCCCGTCGGCGACGGTGTTCGCCGAGCGTCGGGACAGGGTCACCGCGCCGTTGGCCTTCGCCAGCCGGGTCAGGCCGATGTTGTAGAACCCGTTCCCGTCGGTGTCCTCGTCCCACACCACGGTCGCGTCGCCGGAGGCGGACACGGCGACGTCCGGCCGGTGGTGCGATCCGCCGGCCTGGTTCACGGTCACCTCGTACGCCTTGGTCGCGGTGCCGGTGAACCCGGCGGCCTTGACCGTCGCCGCCGCGGTGCCCTGGATGTCCTCCCACACCGCGGTGAACGCCACGGCCGTGGCGCTGGTCGGGGCGCCGTCCGGGTCGACGCTCACCTTCGGGTTGATCTGCTGCCCGCCCGAGTCGGCGTTCGCGTGCCCGGAACCGAGGATCGCGCCGGCCGGCGACACCACCCGGTACGCGACGTTGTAGAACCCGTTGCCGTCCGGGTCATCGGCCCACACGACGACCGCGTCGCCCCGGTCGTCCAGCCCGACGTCCGGGGTGAGGTGCCTCCAGTTGGTGCCCGCGGTCCCGCCGCCGGACAGCTTGACCTCGTAGCTCGACACTCCATTGTGGAACAGCCGGAGGTAGATCTCCGAGTGCGTGTTGTCGCCGGGGTCGGTGCTGTCCCGGTCGTCCTCCCAGGTGACCGCGACATCCCCGGCGCGGTTCGCGGCGATGGCCGCGCCGTCCTGGTCGCCGGCCGACGCGCTGTTGGCGGTCATCCAGATGGTCGGCCCCGCCGCGACCGCCGGACCGGCGCCGAGCAGGATGGTCGCGCCGACCACCGCGGCGGACAGCGTGCCGGCCGCGGCGACTCTCGGCAGGGCGACTCTCGGCAGGCGACGGAGAAGTGCGTGCGCACGCACGGAATGCATCTGGTCCCTCTCAGGCGTTGACGAGGCCGGGCTGGCCGTCTTGGATGACGAACGAACGGGTGGTGGTCGCCGCCGCGCCGTGCTCGCTGACGGTGGCCACGCTGCGGAAGTCCACCGCCAGGTGGCTGGCGGTGATGGTGGCGCGCACGTAGCCGCGCCGGTCGCTGTAGAACTTGACGTGCGGGTTGCTCGCCCCGTTCGGGATGGTCGTCGACCCGGAACCGTTGCCGTCCGAGCTGATCGACGTGGACACCAGCTCGGTACCGATGACCTTCGACGCCGGGTTCGCGTAGTCGGCCAGGAGATTGTTCGCGTACGACCGGTGCACGTCGCCGGAGAGCACCACCGGGTTGCGTACCGCCCGGTCCACCCAGCCCTGCTGGATGCGCGAGCGCGAGGCCCGGTACCCGTCCCAGGCGTCCATGCTGCCGGCGCCGTCGGCGGTGAAATGCCGGGCGAAGAACACCTGCTGCCCGATGATGTCCCAGGTCGCCAGGTGCTGGCCGAGGCCGTCGAGCAGCCACGCCTCCTGGGTGGCGCCGGTGATGGTACGGGTCGGCGAGTCCGCGTCGGCGCACACCTTGGTGCCGTCGCCGCACGACTGGTCGTCGCGGAACTGCCGGGTGTCGAGCATGTGGAACGCGGCCAGCTTGCCCCAGAGCAGCCGCCGGTAGAGCTGGATGCTGGTGCCGGACGGTACCGAGGTGGGGCGCAGCGGCATGTTCTCGTAGTACGCCTGGTATGCCGCGGTGCGCCGGGCGGTCCACTGCGCGGCGGTCAGCGCCGGGCTGTTGTCCGCGCGTACGTTGCTGGCGTAGTTGTTCTCCACCTCGTGGTCGTCGGGTACCACGATCCACGGCGCCACCGCGTGCGCGGCCTGCAGGTCAGGGTCGGACTTGTACTGCGCGTACCGGCGGCGGTAGTCGGCCAGGGTCACGCACTCCGCGCCGAGGTGCTGGCGCACCGAACCGGCGGTCGCGGCGTCCTCGTAGATGTAGTCGCCGAGGTGCAGGATCAGGCCGGGGTTGTCGTCGGCCATCCGCCGGTACGCGGTGTAGTAGCCGGACTCGTAGTGCGCGCAGGACGTGAACGCCATCAGCAGGTCGCGCCCCGTGGTGCCGGCTGCCGGCGCGGTGCGGGTACGCCCGACCGGCGAGATGTAGCCCTGCGCCCGGAAACGGTAGTAGTAGTCGGAGTCGGGCGCCAGCCCGCCGGCGACGGCGTGCACGGAGTGCGCGCTGGCGTACTGCGCGGTGACCGTACCCGACGCGACGAGCGTGCCGAACGTGGAGTCGCGCGACACCTGCCAGTCGACGGCCACGTTCGCGTTGGGCATGCCGCCCTGCCCGTCGGCGTTGGTGGCCGAGGGAGCCAGCCGGGTCCAGAGCACGACGCTGGACGAGTCGGGGTCGCCGGAGGCCACCCCGAGAGTGAACGGGTACGGCGTGACGCCCGCGGCGAGGGCCGCCCTGGCCCCGACCGGCAGGGCGCTGGCGCCGGCTGTCACGAGCCCACCGAGAACGAAGGTGCGGCGGTTCAGCTTTGTCATGACTGGGAATCTTGAGATCAATAGATGGACTTGAGCCGGCGCGCCCGTGGCATGGGAATGACACGTCGATGGCGGTCACCCAAGTTTCTGGTGACGTACCAACGGGGTAGAGCCGGTGCCGGACCGTCCCGGCTGCACGAGCCCGGTCTCGTAGGCGACCACGACGGCCTGGACCCGGTCGCGGACGTGCAACTTGGCGAGGATCCGCGCGACGTGGGTGCGCACCGTCGCCTCGGACAGGTACATCGCCTCGGCGATTTCCCGGTTCGACTGGCCGGCGGCCATCTCGACGAGGACCTCCCGCTCGCGGGCGGTCAGCGTGGCGAGGTCGCCGGCGAGCGGCGGGCGGCCGGCGCCGGGTTGGGCAAACCGGGCGATCAGCCGGCGGGTGATGCTCGGCGCGAGCATGGCGTCGCCGGTACGCACCAGCCGCAGGGCGTGCACAAGGTGGTCGGGCGTGACGTCCTTGAGCAGGAAGCCGCTGGCGCCCGCGCGGAGCGCGGCGTACACGTACTCGTCGAGGTCGAACGTGGTCAGGATGATCACGCGTACCGGCTCTCCGCCGGTGGTCGTCGGCGCGGTGGCGAGGATGCGGCGGGTCGCCTCCAGGCCGTCGACCTCGGGCATGCGGACGTCCATGAGTACCAGGTCGGGCCGCAGTTGGCGCACGGCGGCGACCGCGGCCGCGCCGTCGGCCGCGTTGCCCACGACGTCGATGTCGGCGGCCGCGAGAATCATCGCGAAGCCGCTGCGGACCAGTGCCTGGTCGTCGGCGATCACGACCCGCAGCCGCGGTTCGCCGGTCACCCCGGTCATCCCGTCACCCCGGTCCTCTCGGTCGTGCCGGACCCCTCGGTCGTGCCGGTGCTTGCGGTCGCCCCGGTGCTCCCGGTTCCGTCCGTGGCGCCTGCCTCCACCGGGATCCGGGCGCACAGCTCGAATCCGCCGCCGACCCGGCGCCGGGTCTCGAGGGTGCCGCCGAGCAGGCGCAGCCGCTCGCGCAGCCCGACCAGCCCAGCCCCGCCGCCCTCGGGCGCCCGGCCGCCCTCGGACCGTGCCGCGGTCGTCTCGCTCCCACGTCCGGCCGGCGCGGCGTGGCCGGCACCCGGTCCTTCCGACCAGTCTGGCTCGGCGCGTCTGACGCCGCGCCACGACCCAGACCAGTCGCCGACCAGGTCCGTGGGCGCCTCGTTGCGGACCCGGACGGTCAGCGTGCTCGCGTTCTCCCGGTGGATGTGCACGGTGGTACGGGCGCCGGGTGCGTGCCGCATCGCGTTGGTCAGCCCCTCCTGGACGATCCGGTACACGGTCAGCTCCATCCCGTGCGGCACCGCGCCGTCCACCCGGTCCAGGGTGACCGGCTGGCCCGCGGCGCGTACCGACCCGGCGAGCGCGTCCAGGTCGGCCAGGCCCGGCTGCGGGCGCAGGGTGTCGTCCAGCGGGGCGATCAACCCCAGCAGGTGGCGCAGCTCGGCCATCGCGTCGCGCCCGCTGGCCTCGATGGCGGCCAGCGCCGCCGCGACCAGGTCGGGCCGGCTGTCCAGGATCTTCCCCGCCCCGCCCGCCTGGATCACCATGACGCTCACGTGGTGGCTGACCAGGTCGTGCAGTTCCCGGGCGATGTGGGCACGCTCCTCGGCGATCGCCGCGCGGGTGGCCGCGTCCCGCTCCCGGACGACCGCGTCCGCCCGCCGGGCGGCGGCCACCGCGCGGTCCCGGGTGCTGCGGATCGTCGCCGCGGCGAGGCCGATCGGGGCGAGCACGGCGAACGGCGTCAGCCAGCCGGGCATGGACGGGATCGACTCGTCGAACGCGGCGGCCGCCGCCGCGGCGGCGACCAGCAGCATGCCCAGTGCCACGGCGAGGCGCCGGCCATACGCGACCGTGGAGTACGCGCACATCAGGATGCCGACGAAGCCCGGCAGGACGAGCCCCTCGCGGATCGCGAACACGCCGGTCAGGGCCGCCGCGAACGCCAGGTACGGCAGCCGCCGGCGGATCGCCACCGGCAGGGTGGCGAACAGGTTGACCAGCAGCGGCCGCACCCACTCGACGTGCTCCTCCGGTTGTGGCGGCACTCCGGGAATCGGCGGCGGCGGCCGGTCGAACCCGATCCCGGGCGGGAACGGCATCTTCAGCGGGCCGGCATCGTCCCCGGACGGGTGCCGGACCGTCACGACCACCCACAGCACCCCTGCGACCGCGAGCCCCGCCGCCAGCGCCACGTCGGCGGTACGCGGCCGGGCGGCAGGCGACCGCAGGGCGGCGGCCAGGCGGCGTACGGGCAGGTCCACGCGCCCATTCTGGCAAGCGGTGGGCCGGCCGGCATCGGCCGCGTTACGTACCCGGGTCATCCGCGCGGCGCATCCGGCATGCGGATTCATCGCCACGGCCGACCCGCACTCATCGTCGCGCCCGACGACCGGCGCCGGTCCGGCGGCCTACCGTCACCGGTCATCACACACCTGACCTGCGACCGGAGGGCGGCTGCCATGCCCGCTGTGATCCACCTGACCGACATCGACAAGACGTACGACTCCGCCGGCCCGCCGGCGCTCGCGAAGGTGAACCTGACCGTCCACGCGGGCGACGCGGTGGCGGTGATGGGCCCGTCCGGCAGCGGGAAGTCGACCCTGCTCAACGTGATCGCCGGACTCGACCGGCCGACCGGCGGCACCGTCGAGGTCGCCGGGGTGCGCCTGGACACCCTGTCGGAACGCGGCCTGGCCCGGTTCCGGCGCGAGCACATCGGCATCATCTTCCAGTTCTTCCACCTCCTCGACGAGCTGACGGTCCGGGACAACGTGCTGCTGCCCGCGCAGCTGACCGGGGCGCGCGGCGCCCAGGCCCGCGCCCGCGCCGCGCAACTGCTCGACGCGCTGGGCATCGCGCGGTACGCCGACGCGTACCCGGCGCGCCTGTCCGGCGGCCAGCGACAGCGGGTGGCGATCGCCCGCGCGCTGATGAACCGGCCCGCGCTGCTGCTGGCCGACGAGCCGACCGGGGCGATCGACGCGGCCGCCGCGGCCGGCGTGTGCGACCTGCTGCGCGAGCTCAACGCGGACGGGCAGACGCTGCTGCTCGTCACCCACGACCCGGCGATGGCCGGCGGCTGCGCGCGCCGGACCGTCACCATGCGGGACGGCTCGGCACGGGAGAGCGGCCACGCGGGAGCGGTGGTGGCCTCATGAGTGCCATCGTCGTGGCGGCCCGCGCGGCGGTGGCCCGCCGGAAGCTCCAGACCGTCATCATCGCGGCCGTCGTCCTGCTCACCGCCGCCACCTGCGTGGTCGCGCTCGGGCTGCTGGCCGTGTCGCACGCCCCGTTCGACACCGCGTTCCGGAAGGCCGCCGGCGCGCAGCTGAGCGTCACCGCCGCGCCCGGCGTCCCGGCCGGCGACCTGGCGGCCACCGCGCACACCGCCGGGGTGACCGCAGCCGCCGGGCCGTTCGACGAGGTGGTCGCGTCGGCGAGTACCGGCGACGGAAGCGCCTGGAGCGTGATGCTGGGTACCGGCACGATCGCCGGCCGGTCGGCGCGGGACGGGGCGGTCGACCGGCTCAGCCTCGACAGCGGGCACTGGCTCACCGGACCCGGGCAGTTGGTGCTGTCCCGCGCGTTCGCCGGCCCGCTGGCCGACCCGGCGAACCTGGGCACCGAGGTGACCCTGAACCTGCCCGGCGATCCGACCGTGCGGCTGGTCGGCATCGCCGACTCCATCACCGGTACCGCCGACGGGTGGGTGTGGCCCACGCAGGCCGACGTGCTGCACGCGGCCGGCGCCACCACCTCCCGGCAGATGCTCTACCGGTTCGCCTCCGCCGGCACCACCGGGACGATGGCGGCCGACCTCGCCACGGTCACCGCCGCGCTGCCGCCCGGCGCGGTCGCCGGCTCGGCGAGCTGGCTGGCCGTCCGCCAGGCGGCGAACCGGTCGATCTCGGCGTTCGTTCCGTTCGTCACCGCGTTCGCGGTCCTCGGCCTGATCCTCTCGGTGCTGATCACCGCGAACATCGTCAACGGCGCCGTGGTCTCGGGCATGCGGACCATCGGGGTGCTCAAGACGCTCGGCTTCACCCCCCGCCAGGTGGTGGCCGCCTACGTCGCCCAGGTCACGGTGCCGGCCCTGGTCGGCTGCGCGGCCGGGATCGGGGCCGGCCTCGCGCTCGCGGTACCGCTGCTGGGCCAGACCGAGCGCGCCTACAACCTGCCGGCCAACGTCGGCGGCGTACCGGTGTCGGTGCTGGTCGCGGTCGCCGCCGGCGCGCCGCTGTTGGTGGCCGTCGCGGCGCTGGGCCCGGCGCTGCGTGCCGGGCGGCTGCCGGCGAACGAGGCGATCAGCACCGGCCGCGCCCCGCGCTCCGGACGGGGGTTCCGGGTGCGCCGGCTGCTGGCCGCGGCCCGGCTGCCGCGGGCGCTGGCGTTCGGGCTGGGCATGCCGCTGGCCCGGCCGGCACGGGCGGCGGGTACCGTCGTCGCGGTCCTGCTCGGCGCGGGCACCCTGGTGTTCGCGGTCGGGCTCACCGCGTCGCTGCACCGGGTGCACAGCGGATTCACCCGGGTCGACGCCGTACCGGTTGTGGTCCAGTTGGCGCAGTCGGGCGGCAAGCACGTCGAGCGCACCGGACCGGGTCCGGGCCCGTCGACTGCCGGTCCGGCCTCGTCGACTGCCGGTCCGGCCCCGTCGACCGGGGGCCCGGCTCCGGCGACCGGCCCGGCTACCGGCCCGGTCCCGGCGGGCACCGCCGACCCGGCGGAGGTGCGGGCCACCATCGCCGCCCAGCCCGGTACCGCGCACGTCGCCGGGGAGACCGACGTCAGCGCCCACCTCGCCGGGATCAGTGCGGCGGTGACCGTGCAGACCTACGACGCCGACGCCAGCTGGGCCGGGTTCCCGATGGTCTCCGGCCGCTGGTACCACGCCGCGGACGAGGTGGTCGCCTCCTCGTACCTGCTGCGCCAGACCGGGCACCGGGTCGGTGACCGGGTCACCCTGGCCGGCGACGCGGGGCAGCGCGCCGTCACGATCGTCGGCTCGTTCCTCGACGGCCAGACCGCGTACGACCTGGTCGCCGGCGCCACCACCATGGGCCCGGTGGCCGGGCAGACCACCCCGCAACGGTTCGAGGTCGGGCTGGACCCGGGGCGGGACTCCGCCCGGTGGGCCGAGACGCTCCAGCGGAGATTCTCACCGGACGAGGGCGTCTACGTCGAGGAACGCACGCAGGACAACGACAACCGCACGTTCATCATCCTCGACGCGCTCATCGCGACGCTCACCGTCCTGCTGTGCGGGGTCGCCGCGCTCGGGGTGCTCAACACCGTCGTGCTCAACACCCGGGAGCGGGTCCACGACATCGGCGTCCTCAAGGCGCTCGGGATGACCCCGGGGCAGTTGCGCGCGATGGTGGTCAGCTCGATGGTGGGCCTCGGGCTCGTCGCCGGGGTGCTCGCGGCACCGGCCGGGGTGGCGCTGCATCACTGGATCCTGCCGGTGATGGGCCGTGCCGCCGGTACCGACCTGCCCGGCGCGATCGTCGCGGTGTACGGCGTGGCCGAGCTTGTCGCGCTGGGCGCCGCCGGGGCCGTCCTGGCCGCCGCCGGGGCGCTGGTACCGGCCGGATGGGCGGCGCGGACCCGGGTGGCGAACGCGTTGCGCGCCGAGTAGGGCCGGGTACCGGGCAACCTCGCCTGCCCGGGTGTGCCCGGCGCATACCATGGCCCGGTACGGCGACGGCGGACCGGCGGGGGGTGAGCGGCATGACGCGGTACGGGTGGCGGCGCACCCTGGCGGTGACGGCCGCGACGGCGGCGGTGCTCGCCGGCACGGGGTGCGCGCACTCCGGCAGTGCCGCGGGCGGCCCTCACCCCGAGGGTTCCGGATCGGCCGGGGCGGCCCGGTCCGGCAAGCCGATCGCTCCGCCCCGGCCGACCGGCTCCGCCGCGTCCGGCGACACCGCCTCCGCAAACACCGGCCCCGGAAGCACCGCCTCCGGAAGCACCACCGCCAGCCCGGACCCGGACAAGCCGGCCACCTTCGCGGCCCAGGTCCGCACGTACGCACGCCGGGCCGGGATCGACGCGCAACTGCTGATGGCGATCCTCTACAACGAGTCGTACAAGCCGCACGACCCGAACCTCGAACGGGCCTGGCAGAAGATCGACCCCAACGCCGCGTTCGGGATCGCCAACATGCACCGGGCCGCGTTCGACGACGCCAAGCGGGGCCGGGACTTCGCCGACCGGGACTGGACGGAGCTGCCCGACGATCCGGGCCTCGCCATCGAGGCGGCCGCCTGGTACCTGCACGACCTGGCCACCGACCTGCCGCGGCACTGGCCCGCCAGGTACACGAAAGACGAACTGCTCGCCCTGGGCTACAACGCCGGAGGTGGCAGCATGGCGGAGTTCGCCGACGGCGCCAGGCCCGGCGCGGTGGCACAGTCCTATCTGGACCGGCTGCACGCCAACTGGGACGCCGCGGGCAAAGCCGTGCGGTAGCCCGGCGGCGGCGCCGGCCCTGAGCGGCCGGCCGGAACCGGACGGCGCACAACCCGTGGTTTACCGCCGAAGTCGAGCGGTACCTCCGCTCCCGGTGCGACAATGGAGGGGATCGGCGCCACGGCGCCGGACTCGTTTCCGCATCCCCCACCACACCGGCCCGGTTCCTTGCCGCGTGCCGGCTGTGTGAAGCCCCGTCCCCGATGTCCGTATGCGATTTGGGAGGAGCGACGGCGGTGGGTAAGGAGTATCGCAAGGATCCGGAGGCCGTCTCCCGGCTGACTCCGGACCAGTACCGGGTGACTCAGGAGTCGGGCACCGAGCCCGCCTTCAACAACGCCTACTGGGACAAGAAGGACCCGGGCATCTACGTCGACGTCGTGTCCGGCGAGCCGCTGTTCGCGTCGAGCGACAAGTTCGACAGCGGTACCGGCTGGCCGAGCTTCACCACCCCGATCGAACCGCAGAACGTGGTCGAGGTGCAGGATTCGGCGCTGGGCATGGTGCGCACCGAGGTCCGGTCCACGCACGGGGACAGCCACCTCGGTCACGTGTTCGACGACGGGCCGCCGGAGAAGGGCGGGTTGCGGTACTGCATGAACTCCGCCGCGCTGCGCTTCGTCCCGGTGGGCGACCTCGAACGTGAGGGCTATGGTGAGTACCGCGGACTATTCGACCAGGCAGGGGAGCGCGGCCATGGCTGACACGACCGAGAAGGCGATCCTCGCCGGAGGCTGCTTCTGGGGGATGCAGGACCTCATCCGCAAGCGGCCCGGTGTGCTGGCCACCCGGGTCGGATACACCGGTGGTGACGTACCGAACGCGACCTACCGCAACCACGGCACCCACGCCGAGGCCATCGAGATCACGTTCGACTCCACCAAGGTGTCATACCGCGACCTGCTCGAGTTCTTCTTCCAGATCCATGACCCGACCACGAAGAACCGCCAGGGCAACGACATCGGGCTCAGCTACCGGTCGGCCATCTTCTACGCCGACGACGAGCAGCGCCGGGTCGCGGAGGACACGATCGCCGACGTGGAGGCGTCCGGGCTGTGGCCGGGCAAGGTGGTCACCGAGGTCAGCCCCGCGGGACCCTTCTGGGAGGCCGAGCCCGAGCACCAGGACTACCTGGAGCGCTACCCGGAGGGCTACACCTGCCACTACATCCGGCCGGACTGGAAGCTGCCGCGGCGCAACGCGGACGCCGCCCAGCGCGGCGCCTGACCGGCTTCCCGACCGCACGCGGCCGGGAAGCCGCGTCTCTGCTGGGCCGTCGCGTCTCTGCCGGCGCGGTGCTGCCGTCGCCGGCCGCGCGCTCGGCTCCCACCCTCTCGCCGGCCACCCTTTCGGCGACCGCCCTTTCAGCGGCTGCCCGCTCGGCGGCCGTGCGCGAGCCGTTCGACCTCGGTGAGGGTCGTCACCCGGTCGCATTCCTCGGGTGTCAGTTTGTTGATCAGGGCTTTCGCGGCCTGGGCCTGTGGAGTCGTCGGCAGGGCACCGGCGACGAGCGCGGGAAGCACGAGTTCGTAGCCGACCCGTGCCCGCGGCGAGTACCGGGCACGAGCGCGGGCGACAGCGAAGGCGACGCGGATGGCGTGCTCGTTGCCGGGCGGAACGCCGGCCCGATCGACCTCCCGCGCCCCGAAGCGCATGTTGTGGTGGAAGCCGCACCGTTCGCAGGCGGCCGGCCCCCTGGTGAGAATGTGGCCGCAGTCGGCGCAGGACAGGCGGTCCAGCGCCGCGTCGACGACCCGCCAGTCGTGCGCGGCGGGATCCTCGACCACCAACCAGCACAGCGCGGTCTCGTCCGGCGAGCCGGCGGCGATGCGCTGGTCGGTCAGTAGGTCGGCCCACGCGCGGGCGAGTTCCGTTTCGAGTCGGTCGATGACCCGGGCCAGGGTGGTACTGCGCCACTCCGGCCTGATCCCGTCCACGACGCCAGCATGACGGATCGGCGGATGCCGCCGGTACCGGGCCCACTCACACCGCCCCGCCGTCCGCGCGAGCCGCCCGGTCCCGCCGGGCTCCGCGGTCGGTCCCGCCGGCTCCGCGGTCGGTCCCGCCGGCTCCGCGGTCGGCGCCGCCGCCCCGCCGTCGGGGCCGCGTTGCTTTGACGTCGAAATGCCGTCAAGAAGCGGCTTCGAGCCTGGACGCGCCGAATCGCGGGCGCTTCAATTGCCCGGTGACCAGTGAGGGCCGCCCACATCGCGGGTGCCAGCCGGCGGCGCAACCGCCCCCGGCCGGTGCCGCGTCGCGGGCGGACTCCGGCACGGTCGCGAGCACCGGCACCGGGGTGTCTGTGACCTCGGTGCCGGTGCTCGCGACCGCGGCGCCGTCTGACAACCGGGACCAGCCGACCTAGGCCGCCGCGCCGCCCACTCACCTCGACCCGTCCGCCTCCGCGCCGGAGGCCGGTTCACGCTGCCTCACCCTCCTCTCCGGAAGAACTATGTCCTCGATCGCCCGAGCCCGTGCGGCCGGGAACCCCGACAACGTCACCGCCCGGAAGCGCGTCGCGTGCGGCCGGCGCGCCCTGGGCGGCCGAACCACCTGTGCGGTGACTCGGTGACCCACCACACCGCCGACATCGTGGTACGCATCGTGATCGTGGCCGGGATGGTCGGCTGCTTCGGGTACGCGTACCTGGCCGGGCGCGACCGTGGCGCCCGGCCGCTGCCGGACGGCGAACCTGCCGAGCCCACCGTGCCGCCGACCGCCCGGCGGCACGGTGACCCCGTCCCGCTCCGCCGTTCCGCGCGCCGCCACCACACCGGTGCGTGCGCACACACTGTGTCCCGGCAGGCGACCGACCGCCCCGGCAGTTCGTGAAGGAGACGCGCATCGTGGCACCCTCTCGCGGACGTCCCCATCCGGGACGACCGCTGGCCGTACTCGGGCTGGTGTTCCTGGTCCTCGCGTCCCTGGTGTTCTTCGCCGGGGTGAAGGGCGACTCGAGCCTGCGCCAGCGGCTGGCACCCAAGCTCGGGCTCGACCTGATCGGCGGGACCCAGGTCACGCTGTCCGCCAGTACGCCGGACGGCAAGGCGCCGGACGCCGGGCGGCTGGAGGAGGCGCGACGCATCATCTCCAGCCGGGTCAACGGGCTCGGCGTGAGCGAGGCGCAGGTGGTGACCCAGGGCGACCGGGACGTCGTGGTGTCGGTGCCCGGCCAGTCCAACGACGACATCAAGCAGATCGGCGTACCGGCGCAGCTGCGCTTCCGCGAGGTACTCGACCAGACGCCCGGGGTGGCGCCGCCCGCCGGCGGTACGACGCCGGCCGGCACGTCCACCACCGGTACCGTGCCACTGTCCACTGTGGAGAAGAAGCTGGGCGCGGCGTACCCGGCGGCGCAGGCGCTGACCGGGCCAGCGGACGCCAGCGGCGATCCGGCCAGCGTCGCGGCCCTGCAACCGTTCGCCTCGCTGTCCCCGGCCGAGGTGGCGGTGCTGCCACCGGAGGTGGCGTTCAACGTCCCGTACATCACGTGCGACCAGCTCGACAAGCGGGCCGCCGGTTCGATCCAGCAGGCGGGTACCCAGGCGGTCGCCTGCGACCAGTCCACGAAGTACCTGCTGGACTCCGCGAAGGTGCTCGGCACCGACGTCGCGAACGCGCAGGCCGCCACCGACCCGCAGACCGGCGCCTGGGTGGTGAACCTGTCGTTCACCGGCTCCGGGCAGGACAAGTGGACCAGCCTGAGCGAGCAGGCGTACGACAACGGCGCACAGCAACAGGTCGCGGTGGTGCTCGACAACCAGGTCGTCTCGGCGCCCGCGATCCAAGGCGTCATCACCGGTGACGCGCAGATCACCGGCGGGTTCTCGCAGAGCCAGGCCAACCTGCTGGCCGACCAGTTGAAGTTCGGCGCGCTGCCGCTGACGTTCCAGCAGAGCCAGGCGCAGAGCATCTCCGCGTCGATCGGCCGCAACCAACTGCGCGCCGGCCTGCTCGCGGCCGGGCTGGGCATGCTGCTCGTGGTGCTGTACTCGTTCTTCTACTACCGGCTGCTGGGTACCGTCATCGTGCTCAGTCTCGGCCTGTCCGCCGCGCTGGTCTACGGCTTCCTGGTGGTGCTCGGGCGGCAGATCGGCTTCACGCTGACCCTCGCCGGCATCGCCGGCTTCATCGTGTCGCTCGGCGTGGCCGCCGACTCGTTCGTCATCTACTTCGAGCGGCTCAAGGACGAGATACGCGAAGGCCGCGGCCCGCGCAGCGCGGTACCCCGGGCGTGGGCGCGGGCCCGGCGCACCATCGTGTCCGCGAACGTCATCACCATCCTCGCCGCGATCGTGCTGTACCTGGTCTCGGTCGGCACGGTGAAGGGTTTCGCGTTCGCGCTCGGCATGGCGACCACGCTCGACCTCGTCGTCGTGTTCCTCTTCCGCCATCCGGTGATGACGCTGTTCGCCAACACCAAGGCGTTCCTGTCGCCGAAGGTGAGCGGGCTGGGCAGGATCGCCGAGCGCCGGGCACCGGCCCGGACCGAGGCCGGGCGGCTCGGCGCCGGCCGGGGTGCCTCCCGAGCGAAGGAAGTGTGAGATGACCGGTACCCCGGCACCGGCGGAGACCGCCACACCGGTGGCGGCCCCGCCGCCGAAGGCATCCGGCTGGGCCGCGCGCCTGTACCGCGGTGAGGCCGGCCTGGACGTCGTCGGCCGGCGCCGCATCCTGTTCGGCGTCGCCGGCACCGTCCTGCTGGTCGCCCTGCTCAGCTTCGGCCTGCGGGGTTTCACCCTGGGCATCGACTTCCGCGGCGGTACCGAGTTCCAGGTACCCGCGTCCGCCACCACGCTGGACGGCGCCCAGAGCGCGATCGCCCACGCCGTGACCGCCGTCGACCCGCACGCGTCCGTGGTGTCCGCCCAGCGGCTGGGCGGCGACCACCCGAGTTACCTGGTCCGCACCTCGCCGATGACGGCGAACGAGACCGCCGCCGTGAAGTCGGCGGTGGAGGGCACCCTGCACCTGCCGGCCTCGCAGATCGGCGACAACCGGGTCAGCGCGGCATGGGGTTCCCAGGTGACCCAGCGCTCGCTGCTGGGCCTGGGCATCTTCCTGATCCTGGTGATCGGGTACCTGGTCATCCGGTTCGAGTGGCGGATGGCGGTCGCGGCGGTCAGTTCGCTCGCCTTCGACCTGGTGTTCGCCGCCGCGGTCTACTCCCTGGTGGGATGGGAGGTTTCGCCGAATACGGTCATCGGCGCCCTCACCATTCTCGGCTTCGCGCTGTACGACGTCGTCGTGGTGTTCGACAAGATCCAGGAGAACACCCGCGGGATCACCACCCGCGCGAGCCAGACCTACGGCGAGGCGGCGAACCTCGCGGTGAACCAGATGCTGATGCGCTCCATCAACACCGGGCTGGTGGCTCTGCTGCCGGTCGGCGGCCTGCTGTTCATCGGCGCCGGTCTGCTGGGCGCCGGTACCCTCAAGGATCTCGGCCTGGTGCTGTTCGTCGGCATGGGCGCGGCGGTGTACTCGTCCATCTTCTTCGCCACCCCGGTGCTGGTGAGCCTCAAGCAGCGCCAACCGCAGCTGCGGGCGCACGCCCGCCGGGTCGCGAGCCGGCGGAGGGCGGCCGTGACGCGGGAGGCACCCGCGGACGCCGTCTCCGACGCCGTCCAGAAGGCGCCCGCGCGCTCCGCTGCCGGTCGACCGGCGCCCGCCGGAGCGCGCGGATCGAAGGCGAGGGCCGGGGGAGCTGCCGCACGCGGCCGGCGCCGGTGAACGGGCGAGACACCGGGGGAAACGTCTGAATCGGGGGCCACGGCGTGGTTTTTTCGTCAGCGGGTTTGGCGATGATCGGAAGCGGTCGCATGATAGGTAGCGTGACTACGCTTGAGAGTGGCGTGGCCGGGAAGCGCGACGCCCACGATTCCCCGTGGCGGCCGCGCATCCTGGACGCGCACATCCACATGACGTCCCGGACCACCGACGACTACGAACGCATGGCCGCGGCCGGTGTCCGCGCGGTGGTCGAGCCGGCGTCCTGCCCCGGGCAGCCACGCACCAACCCGGCGTCGTTCGCTGACTACTTCGACGCCCTCATCGGCTGGGAGCCGTTCCGGGCCGTCCAGTTCGGCATCCGCCACCATGCCGCGCTCGGGCTGGATCCGAAGGAAGCCAACGATCCGCGCTGCCACGATGTGATCGACCTGCTCCCGGAGTACCTCGACAGGGACGGCGTGGTCGCGGTGGGGGAGATCGGGTACGACTCGATGACGCCTACCGAGGACGAGGCGTTCGCCGCCCAGCTCGGTCTCGCTGTGGCGCACGGACTTCCGGCGTTCGTCCGCATCCCGTGCTGCGAAGGGCTTCGCGCCGCGCGCCGCAGCCTCGCGGTGGTCGGAGAGTCGACGATCGAACCGGGCCGGGTGGTCATCGACAACCTGACCGAGGTCAGCGCCGCCATCGTCCGCGAGGCCGGATGCTGGATGGGATTCTCCATCTATCCCGAGGCGACGATGTCCCCGCAGCGGATGGTGGACTTCCTCGAGATGTACGGCACGGACCGGGTTCTGGTCAGCTCGGCCGCGGACTGGGGACGGTCGGACCCCCTGCTGACCGTCGCGACCGCGCGGGCGATGCTGGCCGCCGGCTTCAGCCGGGACGACGTCGACCGGGTCTTCTGGCGCAACCCGGCGGAGTTCTACGGCCAGTCCGGACGGCTGGACCTGTCGGCGCTCGACGCGCCTCCGCCGGTGGAACAACCGCGGGCCGGTGGCAGGATGGTCGGGTGAGTACCGACCTCCTCCCACTCGTGCGGGCGTTCGACGACGCCGAACTGCGCGGCGACACCGGCCGCCTGGACGCCCTGCTGGCCGACGACTTCATGTCCATCGGCGACCGGGGTTTCCTGCTCGACAAGCGGCAGTGGATCGACACCCACGCCGACTTCACGTACCTCTCGCTGGAGACGACCGAGCTGGACGTTCGCCACTACGACCGCGCGGCGATCGTGCGCTGCGTCCGGCGCGGCGAGGCGTCGTGGCGTGGTGAGGCGATGACGCTGACGGTCAGGCTGAGCCAGACCTGGGTGGAACTGCCGGAGGGATGGCGGCTGGCCGGCATCCAGTTCAGCGCGCTCGACACCTGAGCGCTCGACACCTGAGTACAGACCCGCTCCGACCTACCTGAGCGTCCCGTGGACGGCGGCTCCGGCCCCCACACCGGAGCCGCCTCCACCAGCCGCGGCTCGCCCCCCAGCGAAACCCGACCGGTACGGGTGGACTGGCGTTGCGTTACCCATCCACCCGGCTTCACGGTACGAGTCAGGTTATCCGCCGACGCACCGGCACCGTGCAGAAGAGTCACCTACGGGACTGTTCGGGAATCGAGCGGTGTTGCATGCCCGTGCTCGCCTTCGCCACAGACCGGCGCCGCCACAGACCGGCGCCGGCACAGACCGGCGCCGGCACAGACCGGCTCCGCCACAGGCCCTGCTGCGCTCAGGCGGCTGGCCCACCGGGCCGGCGCGCGGCGAAGTCCTTGCTGCGGATGGTGGCGAACGCGATGACCGACGCCGCCAGCGCGATGATGGCGGCGACCAGCAGGATCCGGTCGAGCCCGGCGGTGAACGAGCCGCGGATGATGCGCTCGACGGTGCCGCGCTGCGCCGGCGGCAGCGCGGCGACCGCGCCCCGGTCGTTGCCGGACTGTATCGCGTCGGCCAGCCGTTGCCCCTTGCCGGACAGTCCCGGTACCCGCTGGGTCTGCGCGAGCACGTCGGCGGTCACCTTGCCGGTGAACAGCGTGCCGAGCAGGGCGATGCCGGTGGCGATGCCGATCTGGCGGAACGTCGAATTGATGCCGGAGGCCATGCCGGCCCGCTCCGGTGTGACGACGCCCACGGCCGTCGAGGCCAGCGGCGGGTTGACCAACCCGGTACCGGCGCCCGCGATGAGCATGCCCGGGATCAGGTGGGTCCACGACGAGCCGGCGTCGAGGCCGCGCATGAGCAGCAGGCCGATCCCTACGAGCAGCAGCCCCGGACCGATGAGGAACCGGACCGGGATGTGCGAGCTCAGCCGCCCGGCGGCCGGAGTCGTGAGCATGATGCCGCCGGAGACCAGCAGCAGCCGCAGGCCGGTGTTGAACGCGCTGTACCCGAGCACATCCTGCAGGTACAGCACCAGGTACAGCAGGATGGAGAACAGCGAGGCGCTGATGCCAACGGCCGCCACCGCGCCGCCGCTGAAGGTCGGCAGGCGGAACAGGCTCAACGCGAACATCGGGTGCGGCACCCGCATCTCGATCAGGATGAACACGACCAGCAGCACACCCGCACCGACCAGGCAGCCGACCACCCGGGTGTCGGAGAACGACCGCTCGTTCGACTCGATCAGCCCGTAGACCAGGCTGCTCAGCGCGAGCGTGAACACGATGAAGCCGGGGAGGTCCGGGCGCCGGGCGTGCGCGACCCGGGACTCGCGTACCCGCCCGAACGTCAGCACGACCGCGATGATGCCGATCGGCAGGTTGATGAAGAAGATCCAGCGCCACGACAGCCCGGAGGTCAGCGCACCGCCCAGCAGCGGGCCGATCGCCACCGCGAGGCCGGTGATCGCGCCCCACACCCCGAACGCGACGCCCCGGTCCTTGCCTCGGAAGGCGTCCGCGAGCAGCGCCAGCGAGACGGAGAACATGATGGCGCCGCCGACCCCCTGCGCGCCACGGGAGATCTGCAGCATCAGCGTCGACACCGACACTCCGCACAACAGCGACGCGATGGTGAACACCGCCAGCCCGATGACGTAGAGCAGCCGCCGCCCGTACAGGTCGGCGAGGCTGCCGGCGGGCAGCAGCAGCGCGGCGAGGGTCAGCGCGTACACGTCGACGATCCACTGGAGTCCGGCGAAGCTGGAGCCCAGCGCCTGCTGGATATCCGGCAGTGCCACGTTGATCACGGTGATGTCGAGCAGCAGCATGAACGTGCCCAGGCACACCGCGACGAGCGTCCACCACTTGTTGCCGGGCTCGGCGGTCGGCGCGGGCGCCGCCAGCGGGGCGTCTCCGTTGGGGGGCCCGGATGCCGGTGGGGGAGACGTCGCCATGATCACTCCATCGGGACCGGGCATGGGGTGACCAGGTGGCGCGGAAAACCCGCCCGCTCTTGTCGATGGACCCGCGCACCCCCCGGCGGGTCGCGACCGCCACGTAGAGCCTGGCACGCGGTGCCGGCGCTCCGGGCGCGGATCCGGCCTCAACCCATCGACCGGGTGACTGTCGCGGATCGCCGGTCCACGCACCGGACAGATTCCGGTCAGGGCGACGTCACACCCCGGCAACCCGGTACACCACAAGGGATGCGGGGCTTGCCCCGGTTTGCGATCTTGCACTATCGGATGGCGGACAGTTAGCTGAAGCGCGGCCGATCGGCAGCCACCATCGGGCCACGATCATTTGGCTTCTTCCCCGGAAGGCACCCCCTGGAATGGAAATCCTCGCCCTCGTCCTCGGCGGCCTGGTCTGCCTGGTTCTCGTGCTGCTCGCCGCCTGGGCGCTCGCGGCCTACAACCGGCTGATCCGCCAGCGCAATCAGGTCGACGCCGCCTGGGCCCAGATCGACGTGCAGCTCAAGCGCCGCTACGACCTCATCCCCAACCTTGTCGAGACGGTGAAGGGCTATGCCGCGCACGAGCGGGGCACCCTGGACGCCGTCGTGCAGGCGCGCAACGCGGCCGTCGCCGCCGCCGGAGCACCCGCCGCCTCACGGGCCGTCGCCGAGAACGCGCTGACCCAGTCGCTGGGCCGGCTGTTCGCGCTCTCCGAGGCTTACCCGGACCTCAAGGCCAGCGCGAACTTCGCCGGCCTGCAGAGCGAGTTGAGCGGTACCGAGGACAAGATCGCGTACGCGCGACAGTTCTACAACGGTGCCGTGCAGACCTACAACACCAGCACCCAGTCGATACCCACCAATGTCATCGCCGGTGTCGGCGGGTTCCGGGCCCGGGACCTGTTCGAGGCGCTGGGCGACGAGCGCGGCCCGGTCCAGGTCCGGTTCTGACACTCTCGTGATCACCATCAACACCGTTGTCGCCGTACTGATCGGCGTCGCCTCGGCGGGTGCCTGGTTCGCGTTGTACGGGCTGGCGCTGCTGGCCACCCGGCCGTCCCGGCCACAGCCCGCACCGCCCACCCAGGATCTGCCCGGCACCGAGCCGCCCGCCGTGGTCAGCCTGCTGACGAATCACTGGGAGGTGACGGAGGACGCCGCCGAGTCGACCCTCATCGACCTGGCGGCCCGGCACTTCCTGGAGTTCCGCCAGCCGGGCAACGATCCGGCGCACACCACCATCCACCTGCACGACGCCGACGTGTCCGAGCTGAACGCGTACGAGCGGGCGGTCTACCAACGGGTCGCCGGGCTGGCCGTGGGCAACGTGCTGCCGCTGACCGCGCTGACCTTCCGCGATCAGGCGCAGGCGGCCGGCTTCGCCAAGCGGCTGCGGACGGCGGTCATCGCCGACGCCCGCGAGCGCGGCCTGTCCCAGCGCCGCTTCGGCAAGGGGATCCGGTCCATGCTCACCGGGGCCGCGCTCGCCGCCGGGGCGGGGGTGGCCGTGTGCGTGGCGATGCTGGCCCGGACCCGGCACGACAGCGGCGACGCGCTGGTCAGCGGCGGGTACGGGTGGGTCATCGCGTTCGCGGTGCTGACCACCGTCGCGAACCGCCGGCTCGGCGAGCGGGACACCCCGGCCGGGCGCGAGGCCGCCGCCCGCTGGCTGGGCGTGCGGACCTGGCTGGAACGCACGGGTACGTTCGGCGACCTGCCGCCCGCGGCGGTGGCGGTGTGGGACCGGTACCTGTCGTACGGCGACGCGCTCGGCACCACCCGTACCTGCGCCGCCGTCATCGACCTCGGCATGGGCAACCGCAAGCAGGTGTGGTCCTCGTACGGCGGCGTCTGGCACCGGGTACGGGTGCGGTACCCGACGTTCTGGCCGCGGTACGGCAAACCGGCCGGCCGGTTGGTGCTGCGGGGAGTCCTGTGCGGCGGGGTCGGCTTCGTGCTGCTGTACTACTGGGCCCGGGGAGTGGCCGCGGCACTGGGTTCTCAGGTCGTCGGCGACGGTCCGGCGGCCGACTTCGCCGACCCGGTGCGCGCCGGCGGCCTGGTCGTCGGCGGCGTACTGGCGGCATACGGCGCGTACGTGCTGATCCGTACCGTCGTCGACCTGGCCGCCCCGGCCACGGTGACCGGACAGGTGCTGTGGAAGCAGGTCTGGCGCTCCACCAGCGGCGGCGAGGACCAGCCGCCCAAGCCGTGGCTGCACTACCTGGCCGTGGACGACGGCGGCGGCGACCGCACCACCGCGTGGGGCCTGCCCAGCGAGCGGGCCGGGCAGGCGGAGACCGGCGACACGGTCACCCTCACCGTGCGCCGGTGGAGTCGCCGGGTAACCCAGGTGACCGTCGACGCGCCCGGCACCGGCCGCGCCCTCGCCGAGGCCGACGCGGCCGCCGCCCGGGTCGAGAGCCCCGACCCGGACGCCAGGTCCGCCGGCAGGGGACTGGCTGGCCTGTTGCTCGCGCCGGGCGCGGGCCTGCCCGACCTGCTGTCGGGGACCGAGGTGAGCCAGGCGCTGGGCATCCCGGTGACCGTCCGGTCGCTGCCCGCCGACGCCTCCGCGCTGGTGGTGCGGCCGGCCATCTTCCTCGGCCCGGGTGACCGGCCGGTGCTCCACACGATGGCCGCGGGCGGGCTGCCCGGCCGGTTGGCGATGCGGGCCCGCCACCGGGGACAGCCGCTGCCCGGTGTCGGCGACGAGGCGTACGCGGGCGACACCTGGCTGGCCGCCCGGCGGGGCGACGTCGTGGTGGTGCTCAGCCTCACCGGCGACGGGCGGCGTGTCGGCGCGAGGGCGCTGTACCCGTTGCTGGTCCAGGCGATCGACCGGCTGCCCGCGTCGACGCCCGGCTGACCGCGCCGCGGGCGAGACGTCGCGCGGATGGTGTCCGGCGAGGCAGCGCCGGCTGACCGACGCCCGGCTGACCGCGCACGGGCGGGCCGGGCGCTACCGCCCGGCCCGCCCGGCGACGCCGGACGCGCGCAGGTACCGCCGCAACGCCAGGCTCGCCGCGCGGACGTGGCGGCGGATGTGTCGCTCCGCGGCTCGCGGATCGCCCTCCCGGATCGCCGTCAGGATCGCCTCGTGCTCGTCGAGGGCCACGGGTAGCCGGCCGGGTGCCTGGGCGGAGAACCGGTTACCCAGCCGCACCTGGCCGACCAGGTTCTCCGCGATCGGCATCAGCCGCCGGCTGCCCGATGCCTCCCAGATGAGCCGGTGGAACGCCAGGTCGAGGTCGCCGTACGAGCGGAGGTTGTCCGCGGCGACCGCCCGGCGCTGCCGGGTCACCAGCCGTGCCAGCTGGTCGGCGATCCGGGTGTGGTCGGCGGCGGACGCCGCCCGTCGGGCCGCGATCCCGTCGACGGCCTCTCTCAGCTCGTACAGTTCCAGCAGGTCGTCGGTGCTGACCTCGGGGACGAAGTAGCCGCGGTGGGGGACGGCGACCAGGAACCCCTCGCGCTCCAGCGCGGCCAGGGCGGTCTTGATGGGGGTGGGGCTGAGTCCGAGCTGCTCGGCCAGCGGGCGGACGGTGACCCGGGATCCGGGAGCGAGAGAGCCGTCGAGGACCGCGGCCCGCAAGCTGTCATACGCGGCGGCGAGCAGGGTGTGGCGCGCAACCGTCATCGTGTCGCCGGACCCCTCTCTCCTCGAAAAACGTTGGGACGAGTATGGCTCCTTCACGGGCGCCGGTGGGACACGCGGTCCGGCGTGGCGTCGGCGGCGGAGTGTCAGCGATGTGTCTCGCG
>NZ_BONZ01000037.1 GCF_016862975.1 Rugosimonospora africana | reverse complement strand
CGTTCGGCGTGCCGCAGTTCGGGTGGTACCCGTGGCTGGTGCCGGCCTCGGTCGCGGTAGCCGCGTCGGTGGCGGCGATCGCCGTCACTGTCTGGCTCGGCCGCCTGCGGAAGCGACCGGTACCGGCGACCGGGTGACCGCCCGCCGGGCGTGCCGGCCCCGCCTCAGCGCAGGAGTACGGCGACGCCCAGCGACAGCACCCCGCTGCAGAACGCCAGCAGGACCGCGTAGACGAAGCCCGTCCCGCCCCGGATCGGTGTCGAAGGCTTGGCGGCCCGACCGGTTCGGCTCGGTGCCGCGCGGCGACCCAGACCAGTCGCCCGACCGGTCTGGCTCGGCGCGTCTGACGCCGCGCGGCGAGCCAGACCGGTTGTCCACAGCGGCAGCGGTTCGAGGAGCAGGTAGAGGAGCGCACCGCTCTGGCCGATGGCGAACAGCCAGAACCAGGCCCAGCGGTTGGCGACCCGGTGCCCGCCGCGGGTCAGCATGTGTACCAGCGTCAGAAGCCAGACCGCGGTCGCGGCGGCGCGCAGCGGTTTCGACGGTACCCACAGCAGCCACAGCTCCCAACCGTTCCCGGTACCGTTGCGCACCACCAGATCGACCGGGTGCCCGGACGCCTCGATCCGGTCGCGTACCCACTCCTCCTCCCGGCCGAGCACCGGCTGCCCGGGTGTCTCGTGAAGAGGCGCCGCGATCAGGGCCTGCCGCCACCGCACCTGGTCGTCGACCCAACGGACCGTGTCGCGAACGGGCACGTACTCGATGTAGGTCACCCGCCCGGCGGCCAGGTCGGCGGTCAGGTCGTCGGTGCCGCGCCAGCCCGGCAAGGCCGAGCCGACCATAGTCAGTGCGGCGAGCAGAAGCACGACCAGCGCGCCTGCGCGGATCGCCCTCCCAGGCCAGGCGGCGGTACGCGGCCGCTCCGGCGCGACCGCTTCGCCCGCGCCCGGGTCCGGGCGGCGTGAGAAGAGCCAGCGCGCCGGGGAACCCGGGCGTGCCGGCAAGCGCGGGTCGGGCGGGCCGACGGACTGCTCCGGAGCAGGGGGATCCGCCGATCCAGCCTGGTCGGCGGGCTCGGCGGCGCCGGAAGACGGCGGCCCTGTCGGGTCGGTCATGCGTCCATGATGAAGGGTGCCGGCCAGCTCACAAAGCGTACGGCTGGTCCGGCTCGGCGCGTCAGATCCAGCCGCGCTTGGCGGCCTGGACCCCGGCGGCGAAGCGGGTGGCCATGCCGAGGTGGTCGAGGATCGCGGCGACGTTACGGCGCACCGTACGGATCGACACGTGCGTACGGGCGGCGATCTCCTCGTCCTTGCACCCGGTGGCCAGCAGCGACAGTACGTGCCGCTGGTACGGGGTGAGGCCGTCGGGCCGCTCCCGTTCCGGCGGGTACGGTGTGGCGCGCTCCCACAGGCTCTGGAACAGCTCGGCGAGCGCGCCGATGACCGTCGGGGACCGGAACAGCACCACGCCGGCCGACCCGCTCTCATCCAGCGGTACCAGCGCACGGGCGCGGTCGGCGATGAGCAGCTTCATCGGCAGCCCGGCGGAGATGCGCACCGCACCGCCACCGGTCAGGGTCGAGTCGATGACCCAGCTGAATTCCGGGGTCGTGAAGTCCGTGCTGAAGACGGTCCGCCACACCGGGGGCGGATGCTCGATCGCGGGTGAGACTCTGGGGTGGCAGGCCGACCCGGCCGAGGCGGTGGTGTCGAGGGACAGCAACTCGTGCCGTGCGCCGAGTTGGATGTCGTCCACCAGCGACAGGACCTGAGTCGGGTCGGTGACCACTTCGGCCAACTCCTGGATCGGGTAGCCACCGACCCTCAGCGCGTCGCGTTGAAGTCGGATGAGCTGCCGCACGATGCTGGCGGTCTCGTCCTGCCAGGACGAGATCCGGGCCGACATCTGGCCCAGTACGGTCTGCGCGGCCAGCGCCGGAGCGACGGATACCAGCAGCGGCGGAGTGCCGTCCTGCACCCGGGCAAGGCCCGCATCGAGCAGTTCACGCGCGGCCCCGTCCAGCTTCTCCGGCGTCGACGAGCACGCTTTCAGCATGTGGTGCTCGCCCGCGAGGAGCCGCTGGTACAGCTCGAAAGCCCGCCGTGACACGAGATTGTCCAGCATTTTCTGGATCATACTGCCGCCCGCCGGGTGGCTGGAAGTTGCCACTGGCCGGTTCGCTCCTTGTGACACGCCCGCTCGGTGAGCATGCTGACCGGCGTGAGTCTCTTCCGGCGTCGTCCCCGCCAGCCCATCGTCCGTTGCCAGCTCTGCGAGCAGAATCAGGTGTTACACAGCCAGCTCGGCGACCGGCTGGTCCCGCTCGGCTTTTGCAGAGAGTGCATCGATCGGATCAGGCGCCGGGAAATCCAGGTGAGTGAACAGCTCGTCGACGACATCATCCGCGAGCTGGAAGCGGCGGCCGCGGAAGCTGCCAGCACCTACGCCACCGACCGCATCGTCTCGAAGCTGGCTCGGTGTTGGCGCCCGAAAGTCCAGGATGCCGTGGCCGCTTTCCTTGTGGGGACCCCGTCGATAGCGGCATTAGAGGTCATGGCCAACCAGAGCGATACCCGCGGCTTGCCGTACATCTATGACTCGCTCGGTCGGCATCGGCTGTACTGGGAAACGAAAACCTACCGATCAAACTCTGCCGAACTTCTGGGGCAACGCGACATCAGCGAGCACACCGAGAACACGTTTGAGACGCTGGAACCGCTGGTGCGCAAGTTGGGCAAAAGGACCGGCGTGGACGAGGACGCGTTCGTCATTCAAACACTCCTTCGCATCGTGGAAAATCCCGAGGCTCCCCGGCGTAAGGATGCCTTGGCCTATCTGGCGCGTTTTCTCTCTCTGCGGCCCCGCCTCCGGGACAATCCCACGTGTCGCCCGATCGTGGACGATGCGGTGGCTCGCCTACAACAGGGAGACACCGCGAGCCAAGACATCGGGGGGCGAATACTGAAGGCACTCTTCCGGAACTGAGTGGTTCGGATGGACGGATTTCGACAGGCAAGATCGATGTGCGTATCGTGAGCTGACGATTTCCTACCCGACGGAGTCCCTGGTATGTCACTGCGCACAAGGATCTGCGCCCTCGCCGCCGGCGTGATCGCGCTGGCCTCCACGATGTTCGCTGCCGCGCCGACCGCGTACGCCGCGAGCACGCCCACCAACCTTCCGGTCGGCCAGTACACCCTGGCGGCCAACTACCACCAGTACGACGCGTTGAACAGCGCGCTCACCTCGACGCTCGGCACCGCCAGCGTGGACACGGTCATGGCCAACGCCAACCATGACCGCACGGCCATCACCGACTCCCTCGGGCTGGCCGGCTACACCGGCGGGTTCGGGTTCGACTCGGGCGACAACAACGACTGCACGAACTACCCGCAGGGCATCACGAGCAGCCGGGACGCCATCGGGACCGCGAACAGCGGCAACTACGACGGGCACCAGCTCATCCTCGTCAGCTGGTACACCACGGACGGGTGCGGCGGCGACCAGTCCCGCAGCCGGATCACGCTCGTCGACTGGGACGCGACCTACCCCAACGACTACCGGAAGATCCTGCTCGTGGAGCCGACCGGTACCGCGGCCGCGCCCAGCTTCAAGGACATCACGGTGCACGCCGGCGGCGTCTCCTGGTACGGCGACTACCTGTACGTCGCCGACACCGGCCACGGCATGCGGGTGTTCAACCTGAAGGACATCCTCAAGACGAACACCGGTGGCACCGCCGACCAGATCGGCCGGCAGTCCAGCGGCGTGTACTACGCCCACAACTACGCGTACGTCCTGCCGCAGGTCGGCACGATCACCGCGAGCACCACGTCGGGTACCTCGCTGGTCTGGTCGAGCATCTCGCTGGACCGGGTGAGCGGTTCGATCGTCATGGTCGAGTACACCTGCCAGTCCGGATGCACCGCATACCCGAACCGGGCCCCGCGGGCGGTCCGATTCCCGTTCACGTCCGGCGCCACCACCTTCGCCGCGTCGACCACGGCGACGGAGGCACTGCAACTTCCGTGGTACAAGCTGAACGGGGTCGCGTCGCACAACGGGCGCTGGTGGTTCAACTCGTCCGGGGCGCACCAGCTCTACTACTGGACTCCGTCGACCGGGTCGCACACCTACGCGTGGGTCAGCGGCGGCGAGAGCATCAGCTACTGGGAGGACACCACGAATCCCGACCTGCTGTGGTCGCTGCAGGAGACCCCGGGACACCGCAACGTCTTCGCCGTCGAGCAGGCCAGCTACGGCCCGTGACCGGCTGACAGTCCCGCACCACAGGGTGGCCGCCGTCGTTGACGGCGGCCACCCGTCGTCTACCGGTGCCGCGGCGGTGTTCGGTGGCCGGACACCCGGGCGCGTGACGCGCCGTTCGGCGCAAGTGAATGAACGTTCGGCGCGGACCGGGTTGACCGAGGCATCGACCGGGTTGGAGATTTCATAAAAATCTTGGTTGGAGGAGATCATGGCCAATCCCGCCGCGACCGGGCCTGCTCCGGGGCCCGCGGCCGAACCCTCGACCAGACCCGCGCGCCGCCGCGCGGTCATCGCCAGCACGGTCGGCACCACCATCGAGTGGTACGACTTCTTCCTCTACAACACCGCCGCCTCACTGATTTTCCCCGCGCTGTTCTTCCCCAAGCAGGCCGCGTTCACCGGCATCCTGCTGTCGTTCGGCACCCAGTTCGTCGGCTTCGCGGCCCGCCCGGTCGGCGCGGCGTTCTTCGGCCACTTCGGTGACCGGATCGGCCGCAAGGCGATGCTCATCTCGACGCTGCTGCTGATGGGCATCAGCACCTTCCTGATCGGCCTCCTGCCCAGCTACCACACCATCGGGTACGCCGGGCCGGTGCTGCTGACCCTGCTGCGCATCGGGCAGGGGCTGGGCGTGGGTGGCGAGTGGGGCGGCTCGGTGCTGCTGTCCATGGAATGGGGGGTACGCCGGCGGCGCGGCCTGATGGCCAGCTGGCCGCAGCTGGGCGTACCGCTCGGGCTGGTGCTGTCCACCGGCGTGGTGCGGCTGCTGACCAGCTGGACCGGCGACAGCTTCGACAACTGGGGCTGGCGCATCCCGTTCCTGCTCAGCGCGGTGCTCATCGGTGTCGGCCTGTACGTGCGGCTGCGCGTGCTGGAGAGCCCGGAATTCGCGGCGGTACGGGACCGGGCCGTGGTGCTCGCCCAGCCGCTGATCGAGGTGGTCCGCCGGCAGTGGCACACCATCCTGTCCTCGGCCTTCGTGCGGATGTCCGAGCAGGCGCCGTTCTACCTGTTCACCTCGTTCGTACTGACCTACGGCACCACGCACCTCGGGATGGTGCGCAACGACCTGCTCAACGACGTGCTCATCGCGGCGACCATCGGGCTGGTCACGGTACCGGTGATGGGCTTCCTGTCCGACCGGTTCGGCCGGCGGGCGGTGTACGGCGTGGGCATCCTGGGTACCGCGGCGTTCGCGTTCCCGTACTTCGGCCTGCTCGACACGAAGAAGGCCGGCCTGGTACTGGTCGCGATCGTGGTGTCGCTGATCTTCCACGACATGCAGTACGGCCCCCAGGCGGCCCTGATCGCGGAACGGTTCGGGCCCAACGTCCGGTACTCCGGCGCCGGGCTCGGGTACCAGCTCGCCTCGGTCATCGCCGGCGGGCCGGCACCGCTGATCGCCACCCGGATCCTGGAGAGGACCGGGTCCAGCGCCGGCATCGCCTGGTACATCGTCGGGTGCTGCGTACTGTCGGCGGTCGCGCTGCTGCTCCTGCCCGCGCGCACGATCGCGCCCGACCCGGTACCGGAGGCCAAGCCGGAGCCGACCGCGGCGGTGTGAACCGGGACGGCCGGGCGGGGCCAGCCAGCGCCCCGCCCGGCCGGCACAGCCCCCGGTTCCGATCGCCTCCGATCGCCCCGGATACCCCGCCGGGTTCCCGGCCGGTAGGTTACGGTCGGCGAGACCGGGCGGGAAAAGGGCGGCGAACTGCGGATGACGGATTGGGCCACGATCGCGGAGTTGGGCACCGCTTTCGGCACCCTGGTGCTCGCGGTCGCCACGTTCGCCTCGGTGCGCTCGGGCAACCGGGCGGCCCGGATCGCCGAGCTGTCCCTGATGTCCCGGCTGCGCCCGCTCGTGCTGCCGTCCCGGGTCCAGGATCCGGAGCAGAAGGTCGGTTTCCAGGACGACCACTGGGTACGCGTACCCGGCGGCCACGCCCACGCCGAGGCCACCGAGGACGCCATCTACCTGGTGATCCCGTTGCGCAACGTCGGCGAGGGGCTGGCCGTGCTCAACGGCTGGGCGTGGCGGCCCGGGCGGATCTCCGGCGTCGAGCGGCCGGACCCGGACGACGTCCGCCGGCTGACCCGTGATCTCTACATCGCGCCGCACGACCTCGGCTTCTGGCAGGGGGCGTTCCGCGACCCGACCGAGCAGATCTTCGACGACGCGGCCAAGGCGATCCTCGGCCGGGAGGCGTTCACGATCGACGTACTGTACAGCGACGGCGAGGGTGGCCAGCGGATCATCACCCGGTTCACCGTGATCCCGGTCGGCGGCGAGAACTGGCTGGCGTCGGTGTCCCGGCACTGGAACCTCGACCGCGCGGATCCCCGGTAACGGACCCGGTGCGGTGTCGCGGCCCGGTTGACGGCCGACGCGGCCGATAGTCGAGCGCCGCCGGCCTCCTCAGCCGGCGTTGGCGTACGGGCCGGCGTGGTAGGTCGACAGGACCAGGTCGGATGCCTGCTGCTCCCACTGAGCGTACCGGTCGCCGAACGCGGAGACCTGGACCGTCTGGGCGGCGTCGGTCAGCGGCATGGTGTCCCAGCCGGGCACCTGGGTCAGCGCCTTGAGGAACGCGGTGGCCGCGTACGTCGGGTCGGTCAACTGGTCCGGGCTACCCCAGCCGGACGACGGGCGCTGCTGGAACAGCCCGAGCGAGTCGTGGTCGTTGGCGCCGCCCAGGTTGCCGTAGTTGGTCAGCTTGGTCTCCTGCATCGAGGTGGCGACCGCGATCACGGCGGCGCGTGGCGGCAGGTGCATGGCGTTGGCCGCCGCGACGATGCTGTGCGCGTTGGCGATCTGCGAGGAGTCCAGGTTGAGGCTGGACTGGGTGGACGCGTCCGGCGCGCCCATCGGCATGAGCTGCTGCTGGCTCGGCACGTTCATGTGGGTGCCGGAGTCCGGCGACGTGTTCGAGGTCTGGGTGACGGCCGGGCCGGCGTCCGGTGGAGGCGCGGCGCTCGCGGTCGCCGCGGTACCGGCGATCGGGCCGGCGGCGATCCCGGCGACCAGTGCCGCCGCGGCGGCCGCCTTGCGCTTGTGGCCGAGGAAGCCCTTGACGCGCTCACCGACCGCGGACAAGTGGCTTTCAAGAAGAAAGTGACCACCGTCCAGGAGGTGCACCTCGGCGTCGACCAGGTCGACCTGGAACGCGAGCGCACCGACCGGACCGAAGATCTGGTCGTTGCGCCCCCAGACCGCCATCAGCGGGACCTGGCTGTTCCGGAAGTACTCGTGCAGCCGGTCGTACACCTCGAAGTTGCTGGTGTAGTCGCGCAGCATGGCGAGCTGGATCTGGTCGTTGCCGGGCCGCGCGAGCAGCGCCGCGTCGTGGTTCCAGGTGTCCGGGTCGATGACGCTCGGGTCGGGTACGCCGTGCTGGTACTGCCACATGACGGCCTGGCAGCTCAACGCCGACCGGACCGGAGCCTCGGTCTCCGGGCTCGGGTTGTTCGCGTAGTCCCAGATGGGCTGCCAGAACTGGTTCGTGAACCCGGACTCGTACCCATTGCCGCTCTGCGTGACGATCGCGGTGATCGCGTCCGGATTCTTGAGCGCGAGGCGCCAGCCGATCGGGGCGCCGTAGTCGTGCACGTACATCGCGTACTCGCGCACGCCCAGATCGGTCAGCAGCCCGGAGACCAGCGAAGCCTGCGAGTCGAAGGTGTACTCGAACTCGTCCGGCGACGGCGCGTCGGAGTGTCCGAAGCCGAGGTAGTCGGGCGCGATGACGCGGTGCTGGTCGCAGAGCAGCGGAATGAGGTTCCGGAACTCGTACGAGCTGCTCGGGAAGCCGTGCAGCAGGACGAGCGCGGGGGCCGACGGGTCCCCGGCCTCCCGGTAGAACAGCCGGCGCCCCTGTATGACCGCGTAGCGGTGATGGGTGGTCATGCGGCATCCCCTTTTGTCCGAGTTTGCCCGCGCATAAGCTCAGATTACGTGGTTCGCCGCCTCCGTTCCCAGTTTCGGCCAACGCACCGCACGGCCGGGGCAGGTCGGCCCAGTTTCGGCCAACGCACCGCACAGCCGGGCAGGTCGGCCCAGTTTCGGCCAACGCACCGCACAGCCGGGCAGGTCGGCTCTCACCCCGACCTGGCCGGGACCGTCCCGCCGGCTGTCACATCGGGCCGGCCCGGACCGTTTCTGCTACAACGGGCGAGGGACTTGGGGTGTGCGCGTGGACGAGCATGAATGGCTGGCGGGCCGGTTCGAGACCCACCGCGGGCGCCTGCGGGCGGTGGCGTACCGGATGCTGGGCTCGTTCAGCGAGGCGGACGACGCCGTTCAGGAGGCGTGGCTGCGGCTGAACCGCTCCGATGCCCGGGCCGTGGAGGACAACCTGGGCGGCTGGTTGACCACCGTGGTCGCCCGGATCTGCCTGGACATGCTGCGCTCCCGCCGGTCACGGCGCGAGGAGCCGCTGGAGGTGCGCCTGCCGGACCCGGTGGTCGGACGGCCCGACGGTACCGACCCGGAACACCAGGCACTGCTGGCCGACGCCGTCGGCCTCGCCCTGCTCGTGGTGCTCGACACCCTGGGACCGGCCGAGCGGCTGGCGTTCGTGCTGCACGACATGTTCGCCGTACCGTTCGAGGAGATCGCCCCGATCGTCGACCGCTCACCGGCCGCGACCAGGCAGCTGGCCAGCCGGGCCCGGCGGCGGGTGCACGGATCCGCGCCGGTGCCGGACGCGGACCTGCCCCGGCAGCGCGCCGTGGTCGACGCGTTCCTCGCCGCCGCCCGCGACGGTCAGTTCGACGCCCTCATCGCGGTACTCGACCCGGAAGTGGTGCTGCGGGCCGACACCGGTGCCGGGACCACCGCCCGGTTCCGTGGCGCGCGAGCCGTGGCCGAGCAGGCGGCGTCGTTCGCCGCGCGGGCCGAGCTGGCCCGGCCGGCGCTGGTCAACGGCTGCGCCGGTCTGGTCGTCGAGGCCGGCGACCGACCGGTCGCGGTGCTGTCCTTCGCGGTGCGCGACGGAAGGATCGCCGGGATCGACATCCTGGCCGACCCCGTGCGCCTGATGACAGCCGGCGGTCACACTCCCCCGCCCGCGATCCGTTACTCCCTCGACGCAACCCACGCCGACGAGGAGAACCCGCGATGACACCGATCGTCTCGACCTTCGAGGTCGCCCGCCCGCCACACGAGGTGTACGCGTACCTCACCGACCCGACGCGGTTCCCGGAGTGGCAGCCGGACGTCGCCCGGGTACGCGTCGAGGCCGGCCGACCCGCCGGAGTGGGCTCCCGGTTCGCCACCACCCGCCGGATCGGCCGGATCGAGCACACCACCACCCAGGAGGTCACCCGGTCCGACCCGCCGCACGGTTGGGCCGCGCGGGGCGTCGACGGCCCGTTCCGGCCGGGCGCCACGGTCACCGTCGAGCCGATCGACGGCGGCGGGTCGCGGGTCACCGTGGCGCTGGAGTTCGAGGGCAGCGGGATCGGCCGCCTGCTGCCCCTGGAGGTCATCGGCCGGATGGCCGCCAGGAGCGCGCCCCGCAGCTACCAGAACCTCCGGCGGCTGCTGGAGCGCGACACCTGACCGCCGTCGCCGGGGCTTCCGGTCCCGAAAGCCCCGGCGACGGACCACCATCGGTCAACCACCGCGCGG
>NZ_BONZ01000036.1 GCF_016862975.1 Rugosimonospora africana | reverse complement strand
CTCCGTCAGGTGAACCGCAGCTCGAACGAAGCCGCCCGGGGCGTCAGCCGGTATGGCGGCAGCGGGCCCGGACCGCACGACGCCGTTCCGATGCCGTGCTGCTGATGGTCGATCGACAGGTGCAGCCGGCCGTCGGGTACCAGGTCGACGGTGTGCCGGGCGGCCGCCAGCGCGTACCGCGACCAGGGCCGCGCGCTGAAGCTGAACTCCGGCCCACGTACCGTGAGCTGCGCCCCGGTGCCGGGATCGCGCAGCCGTAGCCGGCTCACTCCGGCACGCGCGCCGTTCTCCTGCGGCCGCGTGTAGTCCACGCTGAGATCGGCGACCGTCGAGGAGAACCAGCCCAGGCGCTGCGCCTGCCCGGTGTCCGGGTAGCGCGGCCCCGGCCCGAGCCCCGCCCAGTCGACCTCGGTCAGGGTCGCCGGCAGGGTGAAGTCGACGCCGATCCGCGCCCAGGAGCCGCTCCACGGGCCGACCGGCACCACGTCGACCGCGAGCGAAAGCCCCGCCTCGGCGCTGGACCACCGGTACGTCACGTCGACCGCGTGGTCACGCCCGGCGGTACCCGAGCGGCGCACGACCACCAGCCCGTCCGCGGACGCCGTGACCGAGACCGTCCGGCTGACCATCCGGTGCAGCCCGAGTTCCTCCCAGACCGACGCGTCCGCGACCCCTTCGGCGGCCCCCCGGTCGTTGTCCGTGGGTGCGCGCCACAGGCCGAGCTCCGGCCCGTCGATCGCGAGGCCGTTCAGCGACCGCAGGAGCCCGGTCGCCGGATCGAACACCGCCGGCCCGAGGACCAGCCCGCCGTCGCCCGTTCGCGGTGCGGTCACAGCCGCGCCGGCGCCCGCGTCCTCCACGGGTACCGATCCGGCCTGGCACCAGGCGACCTCGTGGCCCTCCTCGCCCCACGCGGTGGCCTGCGCGAGCACCAGCGACACGGTGAGCACCCGGCCGGCGGCGCGAGCGTCGCCGACCTCGGCGGGCAGCGGCACGACCGCGCTGTCCCCCGGCGCCACCCGGACCGGTTCGAGCGGGCCGGCGCAGCGCTGTCCGGCCTCCTCGTGAACCGCCCAGCGCAGCGCGAACTCGGCCAGGTCGCTCACGTCGTGCAGGTTCGCGACCCGCAGGGTGCGCCAGTCGTCGTCGACCGCCATCCGCACCGGCTCGACGACCTTCTTGAAATCGAGCAGGCCGGGGCGCGGCACGCGGTCGGCCGACACCAGCCCGTCGATGACGAAGTTGCCGTCGTGCACCGGTTCGCCGAAGTCGCCGCCGTACGCGTCGTACCGCACCCCGTCCGGCGACGTGCGGTGGATGCCGTGCTCGACCCACTCCCAGACGAATCCGCCGGAAAGGCGCGTCGAGTTCTCGAAGGCGTGCTGGTACTCGCTGAGCCCACCCGGCCCGTTGCCCATCGCGTGCGCGTACTCGCACAACACGAACGGCAGTCCCCGGCGGTGCTCGTCGAGGGCGGGATCGGCCAGCGCCGGATCTTCGAACCGGCCGATCGTCTCGACCTCGTCGACCGGCGCGTACATCCGCGAGTACACGTCCACATACGCGGTCGAGCGCCAGGCGCCCTCGTAGTGCACGAGCCGCGACGGGTCCCGGTTCTTCGACCACTGCGCCATCGCGGCCAGGTTGCCGCCCTCGCCCGCCTCGTTGCCGAGCGACCACATCACCACGCACGGGTGGTTCTTGTCCCGCTCCACCATCCGGGCCATCCGGTCCAGCAGCGCCTCCCGGTAGGCGGGGTCGTCCGACGGGTTGTTCCGCCATTCGACGAAGGTGAACCCGTGAGTCTCCAGGTCGCACTCGTCGATGACGTAGAAGCCCAGCTCGTCGGCCCAGCTCAGCACGTCCGGGTGCGGCGGGTAGTGGGAGGTCCGGATGGCGTTGACGTTGTGCTGCTTCATCAGCCGGAGTTCCGCCAGCGCGGTCTGGGCGGGTACGGCGCGGCCGAAGTCCGGGTGGTGCTCGTGCCGGTTGACGCCCCGGAACAGCACCGGGTTGCCGTTGATCCTGATCTGCGCCCCGTCCACGGTCACGGTACGGAAGCCGGCGCGCAGCCGGACGCTCTGCACCGGGGTCGACACGATCAGGTCGTACAGCGCCGGCCGCTCCGCCGACCAGGGCCGGACCGGCCCGACGTCCAGCGTGGTACCCGGTACCAGATCGTGAACGTCGAGGTCGGGCACCGAGACGCGTACCTGCCCCGCGTCCGGCCCGTCCACCTCGACGCGCAGTTCGCCGCGGCCGTCCCGGTAGCCGGCGCGCACGAAGATGTCTCGCAACGCACCGGCCGGGTGCGCGAGCAGGGTGACCGACCGGAAGATGCCGGGCAGCCACCACATGTCCTGGTCTTCCAGGTAGCTGGCCGCGGAGAACTGGGCGACCCGCACCGCCAGGACGTTGTCCCGCTCGCGCAGCAGGTTGCCCACCTCGAATTCGGTGGGCAGCCGGCTGCCGCGCGTCGTGCCCAGCAGCCGGCCGTTGAGCCAGACCGTCGCCGCCGAGTCGACGCCGTCGAACCGCAGCAGCGCGCCGTTCAGAAACTCGGGCGCGACGTCGAAGCGCAGCCGGTGGTCACCGATCGGGTTGGCGTCGGGTACGAACGGCGGGTCCACCGGGAACGGGTAGACCACGTTCGTGTACGCCGGCTGTCCGTGCCCGTGCATCGGCCAACTCGACGGCACCGGTATCGAACCCCAACCGGAGTCGTCGAAGTCTTCCGCACCGACGCCGCCGGGGGCCGCGTCGAGCGAGGGCCAGAGCTGGAAGCGCCAGTCGCCGTCCAGCGAAAGCTCCGGCAGGCCGGAGTCGAACCGCGCGCGGGGTGCGATGCCGCCGGTGCCCGGTCCGGCCGATCGCAGGTTCATCACCTCATCCGGTGGTCGTGTGTCGGTGCCGTTCACGAACTCGCTCATGGCGTCCTCCATGTCGATCACGAACGACTATTCTGCCGCGACCGGTCGGGGTCGTCGCGCGGCGTCAGACGCGCCGAGCCGGACTGGCCGTAACGGGCTCCGGAACGTGCCGAGCCGGGCGCTGGCTCCGGCCGGCGGGTACCGTGGGGGCGCACGCCACGGCTGTCTCGGGGTGATACGTAGGTGCGGGCATTTGTGTATGAGGACGCTGGCGGACGGCGTGTGATCAAGGTCGACGGCGACCTGGACATGTCCACCGCCGACTCCCTCGTGGACACGGTCACCGGGGTGGTGGCCGGGGCCGGCGCCGTCGCGGTGGACCTGGACCTCAGTGGCCTGGGCTTTCTGGACTCCAGTGGCATCCGGGCGCTGCTGCGGGCACACCGGGCGATCGTGGCGCAGGGCGGCTCGCTGACCGTGTCCGGCGCCCGCGGCCTGGTCGCCGAGGTGCTGCGCATCACAGCCGTCGAGGAGTTGCTCGGCGTGACCATCCCACCGCGCCGGCCCGGTGGTCGGCCGCCGGCGGCCGGCGACGAGGCACCGCGGCAGTAGCGGCAGGCGGTGGTAACGGCAGGCGGTAGTAACGGCACGCGGGCAGTAACGGAGGCCGGGGCGCCGAATCGGCCAACGACCTGCGCCGCGGCGCGGCGGTTCGGGAGGCTGGGGTGGTAGCCGAGCCGTGAGGGGAACCCCGTGGCCATCCCAGCGACCGACCTGTACCGGTCCATCGCCGACCTGCTGCGGGCGACGCACCTGGTCCAGCCGAGCGCGTTGGCCGCCGCCGTCAACGCGTCCGTCCGGTCGCTGGGCATCCGGGTCACCGTGTTCCTGATCGACCTCGAGCAACGCCATCTCCGCGCCCTTCCGGAGACCGGAGCGCCGACCTCCGAGCCGTTTCCGGTGGACCGCGGCGTCGCGGGAGATGCGTTCATGACCGTCCGTATCCTGGCAGCGTCGGACCGCAGCGATCTGCTGTGGGTACCGATCGTGGACGGCACCGAACGGCTCGGGGTGGCGCGGTTCGCGTTCCCGGAACCCGTGTCGGTCGACGATCCCGACCTGCATCTCGGCCTCACCGCCCTGGCCGGCCTCATCGGTCACATGGTCATCACGAAGTCGGCGTACGGCGACACGCTGCGCGCGCTGCGTCGCTCCCGGTCGATGTCCACCGAGGGCGAGTTGCTGTGGCGCAACCTGCCGCCGCTGACGTTCGCGACCGACGACGTGACCATCTCGGCGATCCTGGAGCCCACCTACGAGATCGGCGGGGACGCGTTCGACTACGCCGTCGACCGGGACCACGCCCGACTCGGCATCTTCGACTCGGTCGGGCACGGGCTGACCGCCTGCCTGACCGCGGTGCTGACCCTGGCCGCCGTCCGGTCCGCGCGCAGCAACGGCGCCGACCTGATCGACATGGCGCTCGCCGCGGACGAGGCGCTGACCAGCCAGTTCGACGACCTCCGGTACACCACCGGCGTGCTGGCCGACCTCGACCTGACCACCGGCCTGCTGCGCTACATCAACGCCGGCCACCCGGCACCGGTGCTGATCCGGGACGGGCGGGCCGTCGCCCGGCTGGAGGCACGGCGCCGGATGCCGCTCGGCTTGTCCGACTCCCGGCCGGTCGTTGCCGAGTACGCCATGCGACGCGGAGACCGGCTCCTGCTCTACAGCGACGGCATCACCGAGGCGAGGAGCGCGGACGGTGGGCGGTTCGGGCTCGACCGGCTGATCGACCTGGCCGAACAGCACTCGGCCGGCGGCCTGCTCGCCCCGGAGGTGCTGCGCCGGATCGGGCACGCCGTCCTCGACCACCAGCACGGGCAACTCCAGGACGACGCCACCCTGATGATCGTCGAGTGGGCGGACCGGGTGGGTACCCGACTGGTCCCCTGAACCGGTCAGGTCGCGGCGCCGCCGTACGCCCGCAGGAACGCCCGGACCCCGGACGCGATCAGCCGGTCGATCTCCTCGGCGGGCAGCGGGGTGACGCCCCAGTACGAGTGCTGCACGGCGTTGGGCGAGATCAGCGCCATGAAGTGGGTGGCGACCTGGTCCAGGTCGCCGTGCGCGTCGATCAGGCCGTGGTCGCTCAACGCGGCCAGGGCGGACGCGAATTCGCGGCGGACCGCCCGCGGACCGGCCTCCTGCCACGCCTGGACGGTGTCGGCGGGCAGGTGCCCGGCCTCCACCAGGATGTGGCGCACCAGCAGGAAGTGGTCCCGGAAGTCGGCCATCAGGTCGCTCCACGCGCGGGCCAGCGCGAGCAGGTCACGCTCGAGGTCCCGGGGGTGCGGGGGGCGCTGCGGATCCAGGTACCGGCGCAGTCGCGCGAGCTGCTCGTCCCTGACCCGCGCCGAGCTCCACTCCATGACGGAGCGGAACAGCTCCTCCTTCCCGCCCGGGAAGTAGTTGTAGATCGTGCGGGTCGACGTGCTGGCCTCGGTCGCGATGGTGTCGACGGCGGCCCGCGAGTATCCGTCGCGCCCGAAGACGACGCACGCGGCGTGCAGGATCGCCGCCGCCTTGTCCGCCCGGCCGCGACGTGGCTGATCCGTGCCGGTCCTGCCGGCGCTGGTCCCGCCGGTGCTCTTCGTGGTGTCTGTGCCGCTCATCGGTCCCTCATCCTACGGTCGAGAACGACATTACAACGCTGGTTGTGCTTTTAACAACCGGCGTTGTACTTTGGCCGGAGGGGCGCACGCCGGCGCCCGCACGAGAGACAGCCAAGGGGACAGTCATGCTGGACACCGCCCGTACCACCGATGTCGCCGACACCGACCGCGCGCTCCGCGTCGCCGTCATCGTCGGGAGCGCCCGGGGTGGACGGGCCGGTCGGGCGGTAGCCGACTGGTTCGTCGGCCACGTCCGCGACCGGGCCGACATCGAGCTGAACGTCATCGACGTCGCCGACCTGGATCTGCCCGTAGCGATGCCCAACTGGGACGGCCTGCCGTCGCCCGCCCCACAGACCCGGGCGGCCCTGGCCGACGTCAGCCCCCGGCTGGCCGACGCCGAGGCGTTCGTGGTCGTCACGCCCGAGTACAACCACAGCTTCCCCGCCTCGCTGAAGAACCTGATCGACTGGCACTTCACCCAGTGGCAGGCCAAACCGATCGGCTTCGTCTCGTACGGCGGCCTGGGCGGCGGGCTCCGCGCTGTCGAACAGCTCCGGCAGGTCTTCGTCGAACTGCACGCGATGACCGTGCGCGACTCGGTCAGCCTGCACGGACCGTGGTCCGGACTGGGCAAGGACGGCCAGCCACTCGACGCGGCCGTGTGCGAAGGCGCAGCCAAGGGCATGGTCGACCAGCTGGTGTGGTGGGGACGCGCGCTGCGCGCCGCCCGCGTCGCGCACCCGTACGGCAAATGACCGCCGACACCCGGACCGGTCACGACCTGGCCGCGACGCTGACCGTCGTGGTCATCGGGTCGGTCATGTCGGTCCTGGACGTGACCATCGTCAACGTCGCCCTGCACCCGCTGGCGGTCGCGCTGCGCGCACCACTGACCGCGGTCGGGTGGGTCTCCACCGGGTACACCCTCGCCCTGGCCGCGGTCATCCCGACGGCGGCCTGGGCCATGGCCCGGTTCGGCGCGAAGCACACCTACCTCGCCGCGATAGCGCTGTTCACCGCCGGATCGGCGCTGGCCTCGCTGTCCTGGAACATCCAGACGCTCGTGCTGTTCCGGGTGCTTCAGGGCCTCGGCGGCGGCCTGCTGATGCCGGTCGGCATGGCGATGGTGATACGCGCCGCGGACCGGCGACGGATGGGCGGACCGATGGCGGTGCTCGGGATCCCCGTGCTGATCGGCCCGGTGGCCGGTCCGGTGCTCGGCGGTTGGCTGATCGACACCGCGTCCTGGCACTGGATCTTCCTGGTCAACCTGCCGGTCGGCGGGTTGGCCTTGGTGCTCGCGGCCCGGCTGCTGCGACACGACGGACGGCAGCCGGCGCGGCGGCTCGACGTACCCGGCCTGCTGACCCTGTCGCCGGGCCTGGCACTGCTCATCTACGGTCTGGCGACCGGCGGCAGCCGTGGCGATGTCACCGAGCCGGGGGCGCTGGTGCCCGCGCTCGCCGGCCTGGCGCTGACCGCCGGCTTCGTGGTCCGGAGCCTGACCGCCCGCGAGCCGTTGCTGCGGCTGCGGCTGCTGGCCGACCGTACGTTCGCCGCAGCCCTGGCCACCATGGTGCTGTTCGCGGCCGGGTACTTCGGATCGATGCTGCTGACGCCGATGTACTACCAGACCGCGCGGGGCCTCGACGCCACCCGCGCGGGCCTGCTGGGCATACCGCTGGCCGTCGCCGTCGGCACCTCGATGCAGGTCGCCACGCGACGGATCGACCGGGCCTCACCCCGGCTGATGATCCTGTCCGGCATCGTGATCGCGGCGCTCGGGCTGTCCGGGTTTGCCGGTCTCCTCGGACCGGACGCGCCGTACTGGCGGCTGTGCGCGGCCATGGCGGTGATGGGCGTCGGCGTCGGCATGGTGCTCATGCCGCTCAACACGACCGCGACCCGCGGGTTGCCCCGGGACGACGTGCCGTCCGGCAGCACCACGCTGAACATCGTGTCCCAGGTCGGGGTGTCGATCGGGACGGCGCTGATGTCGGTGGTACTGGCGTCGAACACGGCGGGTACCGGCATCGGGACGCAGCGCGCCGGGGCGTTCCAGCACACGTACTGGTGGGCCGTGGCACTGCTGGCTCTCGCGCTGGTACCGGCCGTGCTGCTGCCCCGGCGGTCGGCGGCCCTTGACGCTCCGCCCCCGGTACCGCAGCCGGCTTCACAACAGCCGGCTTCACAACAGGCGGCTTCACAACAAGCGGAGCCGGCCCGCGCGTCACGAGGGACGGCGTGACCCGCGGGCCGGCGCGGTCTCAGGCCGCGGCGCGCTTGTCGGCCGGGCGGCGGCGTGCGATCGCGTCGGTCAGCGCCGGCGACGTCCAGCCGGAGTCGGCGGTGTTGACGTTCGTACCCGGCGGCACGATCGCGTCGATCCGGTCCAGGACGTCGTCGCTCAGGGTGACCTCCGCGCCGGCCAGCAGGTCGGTCAGCTGGTCCATCGTGCGCGGGCCGATGATGGCCGAGGTCACCGCCGGGTGGGCCACCACGAACGCGACCGCCAGGTGGGTCAGCGAGACGCCGGACTCCCGCGCCAGCTCGACCAGCTGCTCCACCACGTCGAACTTGCGCTGGTTGCCGGGCAGCGCCGGGTCGAACCGGGCCGGGAGGCGACCGGCGCGGCCGGTGGTCAGGTCGATCTCCTGTCCCTTGCGGTACCTGCCGGTCAGCCAGCCGCCGGAAAGCGGGCTCCACGCGATCACGCCCATGCCGTACTTCTGCGCCGTCGGAAGCATGTTCGCCTCGATGCCCCGAGTGAGCATCGAGTACGGCGGCTGCTCACACCGGAACCGCTCGAAGCCGCGACGTTCCGCGGCCCACTGCGCCTCCACGATCTGCTCGGCCGGAAACGTCGACGAGCCGATCGCCCGTACCTTGCCGGCCCGGACCAGGTCCGTCAACGCGGAGAGAGTCTCCTCGATGTCCGTCTCCGGGTCCGGCCGGTGGATCTGGTACAGGTCGAGGTAATCGGTACCGAGCCGGCGCAGGCTGTTCTCCACCTCACGGATGATCCATCGCCGGCTGTTGCCGGACATGTTGGGATCGTCGCCCATCACGCCGTGCACCTTGGTGGCCAGCACCACGTCGTCCCGCCGGTCGCGCAGCGCCTTGCCGACGATCTCCTCCGACTCGCCCCGGGAGTACACGTCGGCGGTGTCCACGAAGTTGATTCCCGCGTCCAGCGCCGCGTGGATGATCTTCACGGAATCGTCGTGGTCCTGGTTGCCCCACGCGCCGAACATCATGGCTCCCAGGCAGTACGGGCTGACCTTGATCCCGGTGGCCCCGAGGGTACGCAGTCGCATCGCGGTTTCCTTCCTCGCGACCGGCCGCCCCGGTCGCGTCTGCCGCACAGATGATCAATCACACCCAACCTAGCGCGGCGGGCGGCAGCGTGCGCGGCCGGCACGACGGGAGGCGTTCCGCTCTCCGCTCGTGGAGAGCGGAACCCGCCTACGGTCGCATCGCCAGCTGAACGATGGCGGCGGCGCCCATGGCACCGGCGACCCGGGGATTGATCAGGCTCAGCTCGTAGTACACCTCGGCGAACGCCTCGACCTCTGAGCCACGTTCGGCGGCGACCCGGCGGGCGCCGCGCATCGCGGCGGCCACGCTGACGCACATGTCCTGATAGTCACGCTCGGCGGCCGCGATGATGGCCTCGGGCGGTTCCTGAAGGTTGACATTCCGGCCCTGGTACGACATCGCCACTCCTCCCCGCCGGCCGGGTCAGCAGCCGGGCGGCGGTGCGGGTGACCGGCGGGGCGCGCGACCGGGATCCCGGCCACACGCCCCGGCATCGCCGGCCGCCGCAGCCCCCTGGCAGTACGGCGGCAAGGATCTGACCGGCTCCGCGATGCTCGCGGCTGCGCAAGTCATACTTCCGCCGTACCGGGTCCTGGACATCCGCCACCTGGCGCACTCTGCCGGAATTGCCTGGCGGACAACGGGTTTCCGCCCCGCGCTCGTCCGTTTCTCCGTCAGATGGCGGTTATTTCACCGGCGCCGCGCCGACAGACTTGTCAACGCAGCGCCGGCCCCGTTCCCCCGAATAGGCCAAGCCGCACAGGGGCCGGCGCCGCCAACCCGCGGCGGGCAGCGACGGTATTCGCCACTACCTTCGGCAAAACGGCTACTTCCCACGTCGAGCCGTGTGACGACCGTCCACTGCGGACGGTCCGGCCGACCGCTGCCCGCCGCCACTACGAGGGGTTCGGGACGATGCGGGTCCGGGACCGCGAGTGCTCGGGTTACGAAAGTTCGCGGCCGTGAGGGTTCGGGGCATGAGGGCTCGCGGCTACGAGGACTCGGACTGCCCCGGTCCGGTGAGGTTGCGCTGGCTCGCCTCGCGGGCGATGTCGATGCGCGAGTTGAGCCCGAGCTTGGCCAGCACGTGCGACACGTGCGTCTGCACGGTCCGCCGGGACAGGAACAGCTGCGCAGCGATCTGCGGGTTGGACATCCCGCCCGCGACCAGGTTCGCGATCCGCAACTCGGTCGGAGTCAGGCTGTCCCAGCCGTGCTGGGAGCGCCGGTGCCGGGAGTGCGGGCCGCGCCGGATGCCGTACGCGCGGAACGTCGCCTGGGTACGCGCCAGGTCCCACCCGGCGCCGAGCGTCGAGTACAACGCGAAGGCGTCGGTGAAGTAGGCGCGCGCACCGGCGATGTCCCCGCCGTCGGCCAGCGCCACCGCGGCCGCCTCGAGGGCCTGCGCTCGGGGCAGCAGCCGGTTGGCCGCCCGATAGTGGTCGGCGGCCGCGACCAGCTGGGTCGGGTCACGGTCGAGCAGGCCGCGGCAGTGCGGCCCGACCGCCTTGCGGTGCGGGACCTCGGACGCGGCGCTGAATGCCTGGGCGCGGCGGACCACGTCGCGTGCCGCGTCATCGTCTCCGACGGTCATCGCGAGGCGTACCGCGTCGGCCAGCAGGTCGGCGGCTTCCTCCATCTGCTCGGTCGTCCCGCTCAGTTCGGCCATCAGCCCGGCGAGCGCTTCGTTCGGGTTGTCGGACTGCTCCCGGTCGAGGCAGCGGGCCATCGCGAGCGGGGCGAACAGGCGGCCCTGGCCCAGCCGGGTCGCGAACCGTTCGGCCTCGGAGAGGTGCCTCGCCGCGGTCGCGTCACCGCGGTGGAACTGGATCGTCGCGGCCAGCCCGTGCGCGTTGCACTCGACACTCGGATCGGGCAGCGGGTCTGAGCCGAGGTCGACCTCGGCGAGCGCGTCGTCCCACCGGCCGACGTCGAACAGCAGCTCGCCGACCACGACCTGGGCCTGCACGAGGCGGACCACGTTGCCGGCGTCGTCGGCCAGCTGCCGCGCCTGTTCGGCGGTGCCGATCGCGGCGTCGTACCGGTCGAGGTCGCCCAGCGCCGCCGCGTGGTTGAGCTGCAGCATCAGCCGTAGGTCCACCAGCGCCGGGTCGCCCTCGGCGACGGCGCGGGCCCGGTCGAACAGCGCGATCGCGCCGGTCGGGTCGCCACGCATGCCGTGCAGGATGCTGAGCATGCCCAGCGACCAGCCTCTGGCCCAGCGGTCTCCGGACGCGGTCGCCAGGCTGAGCGCCTCCTGAGCGGTCTCGCTGGCGGCGCTGACCCGGCCGAGGCTCCGCTGGATGCGGGCGGTGAGCACGAGCAGCCGGGCGCGCTCCCGGGTTTCCAGGTCGCAGGCGTGCAGGGTGCGTTCCAGTTCGGCCAGCGCCTCCTCCGCGCGCCCCTCGCGGGTGCGGCACGGCGCGAGCGTCCAGTGCAGGTCGACGAGGAGGTCCGGTTGCGTGACGCGGTCCAGCGCGGCGCCGGCCACCTTGGCCGCCGCGGTGGTGTCGCCGGCCGAGTAGAGAGCATCGGCCAGCCGGCAGGTCAGCAGGTCGTGCGGGTCGGCCCCGGCGGGGATCGCACCGACCGCCCAGCGCAGCAACGAGACGGCGGCGTTCGGGGCCTGACCGACCAGCTGGTGGCCGGCGTCGGCCAGCCAGCGCACCATCCACTCGTCCATCGCGCCGGTGTCGCCGAATGTATCGGCGGCGGGAAGCAGCTGCCGGGCGACCTGCTCGACCGGAGCGCCGTCCTCGGTGAGCGCGCGGGCGGCGTCGCGGTGCCAGGCGGCACGCATCGCCTCCGGCATCACGTCGTAGAGCGCGGATCGGATCAGCGGGTGGCGGAAGGCCAGTTCCTTACCCTTGTCCGCCACGACGCCGGCGAGCAACGCCTCGTCGAGCGCGGGCAGCAGGTCGGTCACCGGACGGCCCGATGCCACGGCCAGCTCGGACACCGAGAACTCCTCGCCGAGCAGCGCGGCCACCCGCAGCACCTCGCGAGCCGGTGCGGACAGGAACTGCAACCGGTCCGCGATCGCCGCGGCCAGCGAGTCGGGCGGCGAGCCACCCGTCGCGTCCATGCAGCCGTCCTCGGTGGCCAGTGCTCCGCCGCGCCGCAACGCGTCGACGAGTTCGATGAGGTACAGCGGGTTGCCGGCGGCTCCCTGGGCGAGCGCGCGCAGCCGGGTGCCGGGTACGCCGCCGACCTCGCGCGCGAGCAGTTCGGCCGTCTCGGTCTCGGAGAGGCTGTGCAGCCGTACCACTCCCCCGTCCCGGTCCACCGCACGGCGCAGCGCCAGCAGGTCTTCCCGGAGCGGTACCGGCCGGGTCGCGCCCACCACCAGGAGCGGCAGTTGCCGTACCGAGCGGACCAGCCGGCCCAGCACGATCACCGTCGCCGGGTCGGCCCACTGCAGGTCGTCGACCATCAGCAGGACCGGTTCCCGGGCGCACACGTCGTCCATCAGTGCGAGGAACCGCTCGGTGGCCGCGGCGACCACGTCGGTCCGGTTGCCCGGCATGGACTCGGCCCGCAGCATCTCGGCGATCCGGGCGGGCCCGTCGCCGGCCAGGCCGGCCTGAGCCTGCACGGCCTCCAGCAACGGCAGCAACGGGAAGGCGCGGCTGAGTTCGTCGCAGGTCGCCCAGATCACCCGGCACCTGGCGGCCATCGCGTCGCCGGCCAGCGCCCGCAGCAGAGAGGATTTGCCGATGCCGGGTTCGCCCTCGATGAGCCCCGCCTGGCCCCGGCCCGCGGTCAGGTCGGCGACCCAACCACGAGCCCGGCCCAGTTGGCGTTGGCGGCCGACCAGCGAATCGGCAAGAAGCGCTTCAGTCACCCGCCGAACACCTCACCTTTCCTGCACCGTTAGTAAAAATGATCAGTTCACTCCGCGTTCATCTCCAGCGCCTCTGCGGCGCCTGACGCGGGATCGCCGATCACCCGCCGGTTCCTTGATCCGCGACCGCATTTCCGCAGGTCAATCGCGTGCATGAGGATCGAGCCCACTTGCGGACGGTCAGCTTCGAAGGATCACATTGAAGGTGACTAATTCATCGAGAATTCAGACGCCGTTAACCAATGAGCCATGTAAAGACCACGCCCCGTCCATCTTGTCCACGGAATGTAACGACCACCTGGCCAGGTGCCCCTTCAGCTACCCGCTTGGCAGGAGTCGCGATGCGGATTAGACGCAACGTGATCACGCTCGTCCTCATGATGATGAGCGCCGCGGGTGCACTGTTGGCCGGTGCAACGGCCATGGCACCCGTCGATCACCAGAACACGAGCTCATATGCATCGGTACACGACCTCGCGATCGGCTCGGTGATCACCTCCGGAGTGAGGCCGGACGATTACTACGACACCTGATGATGCCCGGTCCCATCCGGGATGGGAAGGTGTTATCTGCAATTCCCGGGTGCAAATTGCGAAATGGCACGTGCCACTTGGACGGCTCCCGGTGGACCCGTCCGGCTGACGTACAAGATTGACGAAGGCGACCGCGAAACCTCCGCCAGCTGGCCGATGTTTCGCGGTCGCCTGCTGTGCGGGTACCGCGACCCGGTGCGCGTACGCCGGACTACGACCGGTTCAATTGCCCGTGACCTGCGGTTACACCGCCCATCCCGGATCATCGCCGTACGCGCTGGGGACATATACGCCAGGTGACCGATGTCTCGACTCCCCCGCGAACGAGAATCAGATCTTGTGCATTTAGCCAGGGCGTCGATGCGCTGGGTGTCAAGAAGGGGGACACGTAGGCGCATCGGCGCCCGCCGGGGTGGTCAAGGGGTGTGGCGACGTTGCTGGCTGACCAATTCTTCCTGATCGCGCACGAGGACCGGACCGGTCGGTCGCGGCTGCATTCGCGGGCGACCGGTCTGGGCCTGGCGGCCGGTCTCATCGGCGAGCTGATGCTTCTCGGGAAGGTACGCGTATTCGAGGGCGAGCTGCGGGTGGTGAGCCGGGACCCGCCGGGCGATGTGCTGGCCCACAACATCCTCGACCTGCTCATCGCTCAACCACAGCACCGGGACCTGCCCACCTGGCTGGCATACCTGGCGCAGGACGCGGCGGACAAGGTGGGCGAGCGCCTGCAGCGCGCGGGCGCGGTCGAACCGGTGACCCGCCGCCGGCTGATGAGCAGCCAGACGGTCTACATGCCGATGAACGCCGACCAGCGCAACGCCGCGGCGTGGGCCCGGGTACGCCTCGCGGACATGCTGGTGCGGCACCGGGACATGGACCTCGCCGACAGCATGCTGGCCGGCCTGGTACTCGCCACCGGACTGACCCGGTGTGTGCTGTGGGACCTGCCGGTACACCGTCCCGGCGTGACCCACCTGTACGCCGTTGTTGATTCCCTTCCGCCGGAACTGCGCGAGCTCGTCGAGTACACGCAGGCATCCGTCGGATACGTCCTCGCAGCCGGTCGACGTTGAGCCCGCGCGGGCGCCACGCCGCTGGCCGAACCCATTTTTGGAGGCTGGCAATGGCGCGACCAGATGCCGCCGGACCCGACATCGTGTCGCGGTCGCTCGCAAGCAACCGTCTCGGTGTGCCGTCGGTGGTGTTCTTCGGCGTCGCCGGAGCCGCACCCCTCACGGTCATCCTCGGCGCGGTCACGACCATCTACGCGGTCATCGGCAACACGGCCGTACCGCTGTCCTACCTCGTCGCCGCCCTGATCCTGTCCACGTTCACGGTGGGGTTCGTGGCGATGAGCCGGCACATCGTGAACTCCGGGGCGTTCTACTCGTACATCAGCCACGGCCTCGGCCGGGTGGCCGGCGTGGGCGCGGCGTTCGTCGCGCTGCCGGCGTACTCCATGATGCAGATCGGGTTGTTCGGCCTGTTCGGCGTGGTGGCCTCGAACCTGGTGGCCTCCGCGGGCTTCCGGGTCAGCTGGTGGATCTGCGCGCTGATCGGGTGGGGACTGGTCTCCATCCTCGGCCTGCTGTGGGTGGACCTGAGCGGGCGGGTCCTGGCCGTACTGCTGGTCTCCGAGATCACGCTGGTACTGATCTACGACGCCGTGATGATCGCGCACCCTGCCGGTGGGCACGTCAACTACCAGATGCTGAACCCGACCAACATGCTCTCTCCCGAAGCGGCCGCGATGCTCGTGGTGGCGATCGCCGGCTTCGTCGGCTTCGAGGCGACGGTCGTCCTGTCGGAGGAGGCGAAGGATCCGAAGCGGACCATCGCCCGCGCGACGCACTGGGCGGTCCTCATCCCCGGCCTGTTGTGCGGGACGTCCGCGTGGGCGATGGCCGTCAACGCCGGATCGGACCACGTGGTGGCCGAGGCGAAGGAGAAGAAGACCGACCTGGTGTTCACGCTCGTCTCCCCGCACGTGCCGGCCATCGTCGTACAGGTGGGCTACGTGCTGTTCCTGACCAGCGTGTTCGCGGCGCTGCTGGCGTTCCACGCGGCCGTCGCGCGCTACCAGTTCGCGCTCGGCCGGGAAGGCATCCTGCCGGGCGCCTGGGGGCGTACCCAGCCCCGGACCGGCGCGCCGACGCTCGGCTCGGTCACCCAGAGCCTGCTGGCGCTGGCCGTCCTGGTCGCGTACTCCCGTACCCACGCCGATCCGCTGGTGTACCTGTTCGCCTGGCTGACCGTCGTCGGCGGCCTGGGTGTGCTCATCCTGATGTGGAGCGCATCGGCCGCGGTGGTGTCGTTCTTCATCCGCAACCCGGGCCGGGAGAACGCATGGCGAGCCCGGATCGCGCCCGCCTTCGCGTTCCTCCTGCTCACCGGTGTCCTCGCCGCGACCGTCGTCGGTCTGGGAGACATGCTCCAGGTCGCGCCGGACTCGCCGTTCCGGTGGCTGATCCCACCCGCGTACGCGGCGGTCGCCGTACTCGGCCTCGTCTGGGGCCTCATCACCCGGTTTGCCCGCCCGCATGTGTACGCCGCCATCGGCCGGGGCGCCGGAGGCAACTTCGCCGCGCCGATGCTGCTGCCCCGGCAACGCGTGCCGTACGCCGACGCGGACCTCGACGTGGGCTTCGAGGCGTCGTTCCGCGGCTGAGCCGGACCGCCCGCCGATCTACATTTTCCGCACCGAGAAGGGATTACGATGACGTACGCCATCCAGGACCTGGTGATCCGTCACCTCGATCCGATGGACACCTCCGGGATCACCCAGCTTCTGGCCGCCGCGATGGGCGACGGCCCGGTCGCGCGGTGGCTGGCCCCGGAACCGTCCGTACGCCGGGACTACGCCCCGGCGTACTTCGAAATCTTCGCCGAGCACGCCGTGCGGTACGGCGAGGTCTACGCGTCGGTCGACGAGGGCGGCGAACTGTCCGGCGTGGCCCTGTGGTTCCCGCTCACCGCGCCAATCCCCGGACCGGTCGACTACGACCGGCGACTCAAGGACGCGTCGGGCTCAGCCTCCGGATCGGCCTTCGACCGTGCCCGTGAACTGGATGCCGCGCTCGAGGCGCACCACCCCATGGAGCCACACCACTACCTCGCGTTCCTCGCGGTGCACCCGCGCCGGCAGGGCCGCGGCATCGGCAGCGCCCTGCTCGGCCGCCACCACGCCCGGCTCGACGCCGCCGGGATCCCGGCATACCTGGAAGCCAACCATCCCCGCAACCGCGACCTGTACCTGCGCCACGGGTACGTGGTCCGCACGGAGATCCGGCTCAACGACGGACCGCCGATCTGGACGATGTGGCGCAAGCCCACGCCCTGACGCGGGGCCGGCATACTCAGGCTGTACCGCGAGGGCCTGTGCTCGCCTCCGCCAAAGCCCGGCTCCGGCTGCGCTCAGGCGGGATTACGTGGGCCTGTGCTCGCCTCCGCCAAAGCCCGGCTCCGGCTGCGCTCAGGCGGCATCCGGGAACTCGTACAGCCAGTACGACTGCTCGTCCAGCCGGTGCATCCGCACGTTCCCGGACAGGCGGTGCAGCAGAACCCGCACCGACCTGGGGAGGTGCCGGACGGCGTCGGTGCGGGCGCACACATCGAGCGCGGTGATCGAGTCACGCGTCGACGTCTCGTGCATCGCCCCGATCAACTGAGCGAACGTGGTTACCGGCGCGCCGGCCTCCACCGCGACGAATCCGACGTACCAGATCCGGCGCTCGGCGTAGTACCGCGGCCAGTGTCGTTCGAAGTACTGCGGCGAGATCAGCGGCATCGACTCCAGGTCGTTGGTGTAGGTCGACAGGCCACACAGCGCACCGTCGTCGTTCAGGCACAGGTACTTCTGCACGCGCGGGTCGAGCATGACCTCGTCGAACTCGGACCGGTACATCAGGTGTCGCTGTACCGCGAGGCTGTTCAGTTCCCGGAACGCCTCGTGGTACAGCGACCACGCGTCTTCCATGAGACTCTCGTGAACCTGGTCAACGATCTTGATACTCATCTGTGCACCCCGATCACCTAGAGCATTCGCCGCCGTGGATACGTGAGCCTAGGATACGTGGAGTCATGGATTAGTAACAGTGTGTATACATATGGCAATTTGCATATTACAAATGATCTGGCACCGCCGATGCGGGCTCGACCTCGCCGGACCGCTGAAGCGGCAAAGTGACCGTGAACACCGTGTGCCCCGGCTGGCTGCTCACGCCGATGGTGCCGCCGTGCGCCTCCACCACAGCCTCCACAATGGACAGTCCCAGCCCGGTGCTGCCGGCCGCCCGGGACCGGGAGTTGTCTGCACGGGCGAACCGGTCGAACACATCGGGCAGCAGGCTGTCCGGGATCCCCGGCCCGTCGTCGGCCACCGCCAGCACGGCAGCCGCGCGATCCGGCCGGGACAGCGTGACGGTGACCGTGGTACCGGCCGGGGTGTGGGCGCGCGCGTTGCCGAGCAGGTTCACCAGTACCTGGTGCAGCCGGGACGCGTCCCCGACCACGACCACCGGCTCCTCCGGCAGGTCGAGCCGCCAGGAGTGGCTGGGGCCAGCGACATGCGCGTCCCCGGTCGCGTCGACGACGAGCCGGGTCAGGTCCACCGGATCGGCGGCCAGCGGCCGGCCCGAGTCCAGCCGGGCCAGCAACAGCAGGTCCTCGACCAGTGCGGTCATCCGGGCCGACTCCGACTCCACCCGGCGCAACGCGTGCGCCACGTCGTCCGGGACCGGTTCGTGCACCCGCCGGGCCAGCTCGGCGTACCCCCGGATGGCCGCGAGCGGGGTGCGCAGTTCGTGGCTGGCGTCCGCGACGAACTGCCGTACCCGGGTCTCGCTGGCCTGCCGGGCACTCAACGCCGCCGCGATGTGCCCGAGCATCCGGTTGAGTGCCGCGCCCACCTGGCCCACCTCGGTGGCCGGGTCGGTGTCCACGTCGGGTACCCGGACCGGAAGGGCGACCTCGCCCCGGTCCAGGGGCAGCTCGGCGACCCGGGTCGCGGTCGCCGCCATCCGGTGCAGCGGGCGCAGGGAGCGGCGCACGATGACCGCGCCGGCCAGCCCGGTCACCACCAGGCCGGCCAGCGCCACAGCGCCCTCGACCAGGCCCAGGCCCATCAGCGTCGAGTGCACGCCGGCCAGCGGCAGCCCGGTGACGATCACGCCTCCGTCGGGAAGGCGCATGGCCACCAGGCGGTAGCTGCCGAGGTCGTCGAAGACGCGGGTGTGCGGCCGGCCGTCGACCGGGAGGCGTTCGAGCACCGGGTAGTCCGTCGCGGACACCGGGTCGCCCAGGACGACGTAGGCGTACCTGACCGCGTCGTTCACGACGCCGGCCTGGAGGGTGCCCGCGCTCTGGCCGGTCGGCACCGGGAACGGGGGCGGTCCCCCGCCGCCGCCGGGCGGTCTCGACTCCTGGGTCGCCATGCCGAAGAATCGCCGGCTGGCGTCGCCGAGCTGGCCGTCCACCTGGCGCATGAGGAACCCGTGCAGGGCGAACTCGGTGACGCCGCCAACGATCAGGCAGACCACCGCCAGCAAGCCGGCGACCGCGGCCACCAGCCGGGTCCGCAGCGGCCACCGGGACGGCCGGCCGCGCCGTCCCCGCGCCGGCCGGCCCGTGCGCCCGTCCGCCGTCGGGCGCTTTCCCACCGCCGGGCGCCCGTCCATCGCCCGACGGCCTTCCGCCAAAGGGCGGGCGGACGGGGTGTGGTCAGCCGCAGGGCTTGAGGACATAGCCGGCGCCGCGCATGGTGTGGATCATCGGTTCGCGACCGGCGTCGACCTTCTTACGCAGGTAGGAGATGTACAACTCGACCACGTTGGCCTGCCCACCGAAGTCGTAGTTCCACACCCGGTCCAGGATGAGCGCCTTGGACAGCACCCGGCGCGGATTGCGCATCAGGAAGCGCAGCAGCTCGTACTCGGTCGCGGTCAGGTCGATCGGCGTACCGTCGCGGCGTACCTCGTGGCTGTCCTCGTCGAGGGTCAGCTCCCCCACCACGAGTACCGCGTCCTCCCGCACGGCCGTCATCCCGGCCCGCCGCAGCAGTCCGCGCAGCCGGGCCACCACCTCTTCCAGGCTGAACGGCTTGGTCACGTAGTCGTCGCCGCCGGCGGTCAGGCCGGCGATCCGGTCCTCGACCGTGTCCCGGGCGGTCAGGAACAGCACCGGCACGGTGGGGTTGCGGTCGCGCAGCCGGCGCAGCACCTCCAGCCCGTTCAGGTCGGGCAGCATCACGTCGAGGACCACGACATCGGGGTCGAAGTCACGGGCCACCCGCAGCGCGGCGTGCCCGTCGCCCGCTGGGCGCACGTCCCAGCCCTCGTACCGCAGCGCCATCGCGAGCAGCTCGGTCAGCGACAGCTCATCGTCCACGACCAGCACCCGGACCGGCTCGCCGTCGGCGCGAGCCAACCGTGCCGGCGCGATCTCGGACGGCTGCGGCGCGTTACCGACAATCGACATACCGTCATGTTCGCGCGAAAATCTGTGCGAAGTGTCGGCTGAGCCTGTGTGTCTGCTGTGAGACCGCACCGCGGGACGGCGACGCGAACGGGTCTCACGCCCGCGCGGCGGCCGGCGGTCACCCGCCGGCCGCCGCGCTACCTCACCGGTCGAGCGTGACGGTCGCCGACGCGGTCAGTCCGCCGGAGGCCACCGTGACGGTGACCGTCCCCGGGCGTACCGCGGTCAGCGTGCCGCTGCCCAGGTCGAGCACCGCCAGGGTCGTGCCCCGCTTCCGAGCCGCCTTCACGCCGTCGGCGGAGCCGGCGACCACGAGCCCGGGACCGCCGCTCCAGACCACGCTGGCCGGGAAGCGCAGCGGGAAGGTCAGACCGAACTCGCTCGTCGCACCGGTCGCGGAGACCGGCGCCGAGGCACCGACCGCCAGCCGGTCCGGGGCGGAGACCTCGATCCCGTCGATCAGCGGCCGGCTCTGCGCCACCAGCCAGTCACGGGTGTCCGGACTCGGCTCGCCGGCCTTGATCCTGGCCGGCTTCGGGTCGACGCCGACGTGCATCCAGCCGAAGAAGCCGCCCTGGTCGGGCGACGCGTACGGGGTCTTGCCGATCGCCGGCGTGGTGACCTCCAGTACCCCGTCGGAGCGGCTGACCGACGCGTCGTGCGCGTGGCCGGTGAACAACGCGATCGGCTTGCCCGACCTCTCCCGGAAGTCGGCCAGCCACGTCTTGAACAGGCCCGCCTCCAACTGGTCGGACAGCTGCGAGGCGCCGGCACCGGTCGGGTCCACCAGCGGATGGTGGAAGGAGACCACCACGCCAGTGACCGAACGGTCGGTAGCGGCCTTGTCCAGTTCGGACTCCAGCAGCGGTACCTGGTCCCAGTCGGAGGTGCGCATGTCGCCGGTGTGCGAGTCGAGCATGATGAACCGGGTGCCCTTGTGGTCGAAGACCTGCCGGGTCGGCCGGCCGGTACCGGCGATGAACGCGTCCAGCCCACCGGTCGCGGACAGGCCGGCCTCGTGGTTGCCCGGTCCCCAGTACACCGGCAGGCTCGCCGGCACATGGGCGGCCAGCAACCCGTTCGCCAGCGCGAAGTCGGCCGGGTTGTCGTCGTCCACGAAGTCGCCGTTGATGAGCAGGAAATCGGGCCGCGCGGCGACCGCCTGGTCCAGCGCCAGCGCCGCCTGCCGGGCCGAGAACGAGTCCAGCCCCTGTGCCGCGCTGACGTGCAGGTCGGACAGGACCGCGAAGCTCCACCGGCCGGACCCGAGGCCGGTCGCCTGTTCGAGGATGTAGGGGTCCGCCCGCGGCGGCTCGCTGGTGTCGGGCTCCTGCCCGACCTGCGCGGCGAGCCCGTCGAACTCCAGCTGGCCGGCGTTCTTGTTGGTCTGCGAGGTCTCCGCGATGTAGACCCGCAGCAGCGTGATGGGCTCGGAGAAGCCGTCCGGGATGTCGCCGACGACCCTCCGCCAGCCGGTCCAGTCCACCACGTTCGCGAAGGTGAACGGGACGTTGGTGGTGCCCTGCGAGGACATCATGGCCCGCAGCCAGTGTCCCTTGCCGTCGCCGTTGACCCACAGCGCCAGCTTCTTGGCCCCGCTGGGCAGGGTGATCGGGCCCGGTGCGGCCACCGCGTAGGCAGCCGAGGTGCTGGTCTGCCCGGTGAAGTCGTAGGTGAGACGCAGCGCGTGGTTGCCCGCGGTGGCGCCCGGCCGCTCCGGGGCGGCCACCGTGGCGACCGACGCGGTGCCGCGCGCCGCGGTCGCGGTCCAGGACACGGCCCCGCCCGGCTCGAATTCGGACAGCGACACGTCGATCAGGCCGACGGTGACCGGCAGCTTCGCGGTGACCCCCTGGACGGTCGCGGTGACGGAGGTGGCCCTGCCGCCGGCGTTCGCCCCACCGGTGATGGTGAGACCGCCGTCGGTTCCGGCCGTCACCGAGACGACGTCGTGGTCGTAGTCGAGGGTCACGTCCCGGGCCGCCACCGGGGCGTCGAACCCGTCGGCGTCGTACCCGGTCAGCGACACGCCGGCGGTCGCGCCCGGGTCGATGGTGACCGCGCGCTCGGAGAAGGCCAACCGGTGCAGTTCGCCCACCACGCGCACGTCGACCTCACCCTTGACGGACCCAGACTGGGCGCGCAGCATACCCGCCCCCGGGTTCTTGGCGGTGAACACGCCACCGCTCGCCTTGCCCAGCGAGCCCGGGTGGGCGCTCCAGTCGACCCGGTGCCTGCCGAGCGCGACCGGCGACCAGGTCTCGTCGTAGCCCGCGGCCGCGACGTCCATGGTGAGCCCGGGCACCACCCGGTCGGCCTGCGGGCGGACGTCGAACCCGCGCAGCGTGCCCGACCCCTTCGCGCCGAACAGGCCGACCGCGTTGGGTACCGGCCGCTCGCTGCCGTCCGACGGGGTGTTGACGACGCTGACCCCGGTGTCGCCGGGGTGCCGCGCGACCAGCTCGGTGGAGCCGCCGCCGTCGAGCATGAACCCATCCGCGGCGCCGAGGCGCACCAGCAGCGCCGCCATGTCGTCGAAGCTCAGGCCGGCGGAGAAGTTCGCCGACCCGTCGACCGCGACGAGCAGCAGCCGGTGGCCGCCGACCGGCCAGGCGATCGCGGTGCGCGGCTTGGGCTCGTCGTTGCCGGTCGACGGCGGGAAGTCGATGGCCTTCCCGTCCTTCACCAGTACCGAGCCGCTGCCGAGCGCCATCCGTAGCGGGGAGGTCGCGTCGCTGTGCGGCTGGAAGGACACGGTCACCGGATCGCCGGGCTTCGCGGTGGCGAGTTGGCCGGCGGCGGCGCCGCGCCCGAGCACGATGAGCCCGTCCGCCGGTACCGGCGTGGTGGTGATCTGGTTGTTGACCGCGGTGACCTTGCCGCCGGCCACGACCAGCTCGGTGTACGGGCCGGCGCCCTGGATGAGGGTACGCGCGCCGGTGCCCCACAGCGGGGTGAAGACGTCGATGCCGTCCGCCGGTACCGTCTCGGAGTTCAGCGCGGCCAGCGGACGCTGCGTACCGGCCACCGTGACGGTGCCCTGGATCAGCAGGTCGGCGAGCCGGGCGACCCGGTCGGCGCCGACCGCCACGACGGTGGAGGACTGGTCGGTGCCCTTACGCAGGGTGCCGCCCTGGATCTCCGGGCCCTCGGCGGCGAACGTCTCGGTGATGTCGAAGTAGTCGCCGTTGACGGCGGCGACGGCGCGCTGCGCGTCGGCCTTCTGCGAGATCGTCCAGGTCTCGCTCACCTTGCCGGCGAGCAGGTCCACGCCGACCGAGGCGGTGCCCAGGTCGGCGTTGAGCACGTGTACCCGCAGCCAACCGCCACGGCCGAAGGTGTTGAACGTGGTCAGCACGATCCCCGGCGCCACCGGTCTATCGACCCGGTCGGCTTCGATCGACTCGCCGGGAACGATCGTCTGGTATGCCGGCACGCTGTATGTCGGTGAGCCCGGATACTCCTGGGCGGGGTGGCCCGACTGGCCGTCCGGCGATCCGGATCCGTTGGAGTTGCTGGAGTTGCTGGGGTTGGCGCTGGCGGCGGTACCGCTCGCGGCGAGTCCGGCCGCGGCGACCGCGCCGACGATGAGTCCGCGACGGGTTACTCGCACGCCCCCGTTGTCATGATCGTTCATGATGCCGAACGCTATTGCCTGTGCCCAACGGCGGAGTGAACAGCGGGGTGAGAATCGGCGTACTGCCGCATGTGGATCTGGTCACGCTGGCTGACGGTACACCGGCCGGCCGGGCCGCAAGGGGTTCACAATGGTCGATATGGGCGCCGGGGGCGGAAACGCGATGTTCACGGTCGGGACGTTCGACCGAAACCGGCGACGGTTTGGATCTTCATCAACGCAGCCAGCGCCCCGATTCCATCGTCGCGATCGCGCGGCGCGTGCCAGGCCCGGGAGGATTGCATGGCCGTAGACCCCTCGTCTCTGACCACGGACCAACTCAACGCGTACATCGTCGCACGGCTGACGGTGTCCGGCATCGACCTCACCCTGTTGCCCACCACCGCCGATCCGGTCACCGGGGCGCCGACCCAGGCGCAGGCGCTGGCCTCGCTGCGGTCGTTCGTACTGAACAACCCGACCGCCATCAACTCGTGGCGCCCGGTGCCGGCCGCCGGCGCCGACGCCGACGCGCTCAGCCAGGAGCTGTCGCCTCCGCTGGAGTACCCGTCCATCGCGCAGGCGTGGACCGGACAGGTGGGCGACCGGTGAGCCGCGCGTACAACCGCCGGGTTTTTCTCGCCCGATCCGCGTCTGTCGCCGCCGGTGCGGCGGCGGTGACCGCGCTGCCCGCTGCGGCCGCGTCCGCCGCGCCAGCCGCCGCGTCGCCCGGCACCTCGCCGGCCGACCTCGCCGGGCGCAGGCAGGTGACCGTGCCGGACGTGGACGTCCGACCGGCGGCCAGGCAGGACCCGACCGAGGCGACCGTGGCCGAGGCCGTCACGCTCCTCCGGCACCGGAAGCTGACCGCCGTCGAACTGGTCGAGGCCCACCTGCGGCGCATCGCCGCGTTCGACCCGGTGTACCAGGCGTTCAACGCGGTCACCGCGGACGCCGCCCGCGACGCGGCGAAGGCGGCGGACCGGCACCCCGGCGGCGTGCTGAGCGGGATCCCGTTGTGCGTCAAGGACAACTACTACACTGCCGGCGTCACGACGACCGCGAACTCCTTCGTGTTCGAGAACTTCGTGCCGCCCTACGACGCCACGTCGGTCGCCCGCCTGAAGTCGGCCGGCGGGATCGTGGTCGGCAAGGGACAGATGGGACCGCTGGCGACGACCCGTGCCACCACCCCGAACGGCACGGTCACCACGGTCAACGCGTGGACACCCGCGGATCCCTCTGTCGACCCGGGCGGCTCGTCGACCGGGCCGGCGTGCTCGGTGGCCGGGCGGATGGCCTGCTCCTCCATCGGTACCCAGACCGGCGGCAGCATCGTGCTGCCCTCCAACCAGCAGAACCTGACCGGCCTCAAGCCGACCATGGGCCGCACCTCGATCTACGGCGTGATCCCGCTGTCGTACACGCGCGACCACTCCGGACCGCTGGCCCGCGACGCGCTCGACGCCGCCATCATGCTCGGCGTGCTGGCCGGGCCGGATCCGAACGACCCGCGCACGCTCGGCCTGCCGGCCGTGCCGGACCTGGTGACCGCCGCGCTGCCGGTGCGCCGCGGCACGAAGGTCGTGCTGCGCCGGCCGACCACGATCGGCGTACCGCCGGACTACTTCACCGGGGCCAGCGCCAACGTGGTCGCCCTGCGGCACGCGTTCCTGGACCAGTTGGCGTCGATTCCGGGCGCGAGGCTGGTGGACGTGAGCTACCCGGCCGACTGGGACCTGATGACCGGGACGTTCAACAACGTCCGGCTCAGCGAGCGCACCGAGCCGTTCCTGCCGTACCTCAGGCAGGACCCGAAGCTGCTCGGGGTGTCGGTGCTCAGCTGGCTCCAGGGGCTGTTCCTGTCCGGCGACGAATGGATCACCGGGCAGCGGGCGAAGAACCACCTGCTGCGCGAGGTGCTCGACGGCGTGATGGCGCACTGTGACGTGCTGCTGCAGACCGGGCCGGTGCCGTTCGACATCCTGGGCCTGCCCGAACTCGCGATGCCGATCGGGTTCGCGCCGAGCGGAGCCAACCCCAAGGTACCGGTCGGCACGATTCTCGGTGGGGCCCCGTACGAGGAGGACCGGCTGCTGGAGGTCGCCGCGGCGTACCAGGCGGTGACCTCCTGGCACACCGAACGGCCGGCCGATCCGGTCGCGACGGCGGCGCCGAACCTGCGTACCGGGGCGACCCGGCCGCGGTTGACCGCGGAGGAGGCGGCGGCCACCAGCGCCTGACCGCTCGACCACCGCGGCCGGCGTCCGACTACGCCGGCTCGTCGCGCGGCGCCAGGCGCGCCGAGCCGGAATAGTCGGCGGATGGCGCCGGCCGCGGTGGCGCGTCTGTCGTGCGGGTAGCTCGCTACGCCGGTCTCGGGGCCGCGTTCAGGTAGCCGTACGCGGCCAGTCGCGCGCCCATCGCGTCGTACGCCTCAGGCGGGTCCGGGCCGGGTCAGGACGTGACGGCCACGGTCACCGTGCCGATCGTGATGCGGTGGTCCGAGCACGGGCCGCCGCAGCTGTCGGAGATGTCGAGCGAGTCGCCGTCGTACGTGCCGACGAGCCGGTTCTCCCGCACGAAGATGAGGTCGATCTTCTTGCCCGGGCCGCACGGGCCGTCGCCGTCCGCCACGGTGTTCTCGCCGTACCCGATGCAGCGGGTGTCGGTGTCGTCCAGTTCCCGGTACGCACCCCGGTTGCCGCTGTTGTAGGTGGTGTTCACGCTCGGCGAGTACCAGGAGTCCAGCCGCCCGTAACTGGGCTGGGCGTTGAAGTCGCCGGCGATGATGACGGTGTCCCCGGCCGCGTTGTAACTCTCCACATAGGACAGCACCTGGTTGAGCTGCGCCGTGTTGAAGTCCGGGTCCCACGGCGTCAGGTGGGTCGTGCAGAAGCGCAGGTGCGGCCGGTCGGACAGCGGTGCGCAGAGCAGCTTGCGGGTCTCTGACGTGCCGTCGTCGGCCAGCGCGTACCGGTCGGCCGTGCCCAGCGGCGCCTTGCTGAAGATGGCCAGCCCGAACGGCTCGCCTCCGCAACCGGTCGAGTTGTGCGGCTCGAACCGGGAGAAGTTCAGCACGTCCTGCGGCCACCCGGAGTCGCGCAGGTTGGCCTGCACCGCCTTGTACTGGCTCCAGCACAGCTCGTTGAGCGCGGCGAAGTCGGCGGCGCGGTTGCGGATCGAGTTGGTCAGCACGGTGATCAGGCCATCGGTGGTCGACCCGCGGTGGATCGCCCAGCCCGCCACGTTCCAGGTCCAGACGTGGTACGTGGCGTCGACGGTCGCCGCCGGTGCCCCGGCCGCCGCCCGGGTTGCCGTCGATGCCTGAGTCGCCGTCGATACCTGAGTCGCGGCGGACGTCCCGGTGGTCGCGACGGCCGAGACCGGCCGCGCCGCCGCCGGGGCCGGTGCCGCGGCGAGAGCCACCCCGGTGGCGGCGGCCACCGCGAGTACCAGCGTTGCGTCGAGTCTCATCGCACCCATCCCGTCAACAACTCCAACCGGCACCGAGGGCATCGATCGTGGCACATGCCGGCGGGCCGAAGCGTCGTCCTGCCGTGGTATCTCTCGGCGAGCTGTCGATCACCACCGGAAGCCCTCGCGTACCGTCGCAGCCGTGGACGCGGTTGAGGAGAGCGACGCCGGCCCGGCCGGCCGACCGGGCCCAGCAGCCGAGCCAGGCGACGGCGGCACGGCCGGCGGTGCGGGCGATGCCGGCCCAGCAGGCGGTGCCGGCGGTGCGGGCCCAGCAGGCGATGCCGGCTCGGCCGGACGGGCGGGCTACCGGCGGTCGGCGGGGTCGGCGCGGGGCGAGGCGAGGCGGCGGGAACTCCTGGATCGGGTCACCGACGACCTCGCCGCCAACGGCCTGGTGGACTTCTCGCTGCGCCGGGCCGCGCGGGCGGCCGGCACGACGCACAAGGTGCTCCTGTACCACTTCGACAATGCCGAGGATCTGCTCCGGCAGGCCATGTTCCGGTTGCGCGAGAGGCGCATCGACAACGCGATGGCCGCGGCGACACCGGGGTCCGGGCGGCCGACGCTCGCGGCCCGGATCCGCGCGGTCTGGCCCATCCTGAAGGACGACGCGTCCGGGCTGCGGGTGATCGACCAGGCGATCGGCCTGGTGATGTACGACCCCGAGCGGTACGCCGACCTCGGGCACGAGGCGGCCGAGCAGTACCTGCCGGCGCTGCTGTCCCTGTGCCCGCCGGACTGGGCCGAGCGGCGGAAGTTCGAGGTCGCCCAGATGATCCTCGCGGTCTTCCGGGGCTTCCTGATGGACTGGCGGGCCAGCGGCGAGACGTCACGGATCGAAGCCGGGCTTGAGGCGCTGGTACGCGCGCTGGAGCGGGAGGAGGCGGCGGACCGGTAGCCCGCGCCCGCCCTCCCGCACACAGTCTCGTCGCGCACGTCGCGCACGTCGCGCACGTCGCGCACGTCGCGCACGTCGCGCACGCAGCGCACGCAGCGCCGCCGACGGCCGCGTGGACACGAATGTGAACCGTGTGGTTCACTTGTTCTCGCTGATGCCGCTCCGTCCGGGTCTGAGGAGTACGGGGATGACCGAGATCGAGCTGTCCGCCGGAACCATCGAATACCGGGACACCGGTGGTGACGGACCCACCGTCGTCGCCTTGCACGGCCTGCTCATGGACGCCTCGCTGTGGGACGGGCCGGTCGCGGACCTGTCCGCCGACCACCGGTGTGTGGTCCCGACGCTGCCGCTCGGCGCGCACCGGCACGCGATGCGGCCCGACGCCGACCTGACGCTGCCCGGCATCGCGCGCCTGGTCACGGAGTTCCTGGACCGTCTCGACCTGCGCGAGGTCACCCTGGTCGGCAACGACACGGGCGGGGCGCTCGCGCAGCTGATCGCCGGTGACGGCGCATCCCGGGTGGGTCGGGTCGTGTTGGTGTCCTGCGACGCGTTCGACAACTTCCCGCCCGGGGTTCCCGGCAAGGCGGTCGTCCTCACCGGCAAACTCCCGCCTTCGGCGTTCGGAGTGTTCATGCAGCAGATGCGCGTGCGACCGCTGCGCCGGCTGCCGATCGCGTTCGGCTGGCTGACCAAGCGTGGAGACGCCGCCACCGCCCGCTGGATGCGGCCGATCCTGACCCGGCCGGAGATCCGCCGCGACGCGGTCCGGGTGTTGCGCGGCATCGCGAAGGCCGGCGACCTCCTGGTCGGTGCGGCCGAACGCCTGCGCGGCTTCGACCGGCCCGCGCTGGTGGTCTGGGCGAGCGCGGACCGGGTGATGCCGCCCGAGCACGGCCGGCTGCTCGCGAAGCTGTTTCCGCAGGGCCGACTGGTCGAGGTGGACGACAGCTACACGCTCATCCCCCTGGACCAGCCGGCGGCGCTCGCCCGGATCGTCCGCGAGTTCATTCACGCGTCCGCGACGCGCTAGCGGTCACCACCCGGCTGCCGGGGTCCGGAGAGCCGGCACAACGCGGCTCCAGCACAACGCCACGCCAGCACAACGCCGAGCCGCAACAGGCCGCGCCGACACCGCGCCGAGCCGAGCCGCGGCAGGCCGTGCGGGGCCACGCCGGGCCCCGTCGGCACCGGGCCGCGCCGGGCCGCCGGGGCGGCGCAGGGCGGTCGCCGCGTTTCCCGCGTGGCTCACCATCCGGCCGGTGTCGCGATGCGCGGCTCCTCGTCCGGGTGCGGGGAGGTCCGGGCGCGGTCGACCGGTTGCTGGAGCAGCGCGAGCGCGGTCAGCTCGGCCTTGTTGCCGACTCCGAGCTTCGTCCTGATCCGGGCGATGAACGTGTCCACGGTGGACTTGGCGACCCTCATCCGGCTGGCCGTCTGCTGGTGGGTGTAGCCGGCGGCGACGTAGGCCAGTGCCTCACGCTCGCGCTCGGACAGCGTGTTCAGCAGGCCCCACCGGCCGGGCGGACACGCCGGCAGGACCGGTACCGCGGCCGTCAGCATCGCCATCAGGCCGGAGTAGTCGTCCGGGTAGCGGGGCACCAGGTACGCGTTCGCTCCGGCCCGGATGACCGCGTGGGACTCGGGCCAGTCCCGCCGCCCCACCACCACCGTGTAGCACCGGCCGGCCACGTCCCGGATCAGCCGGACGAGGTCGGTGCCGCTGTCACCGGCGAAGCACACCAGCGCGTCCGGGTGTTCGGCGGCCGGCCGGTCGAGGTCGCTGGCCCGATCCACCCCGCCGAGGCAGACTAGCCCGTGGTCGCCGCACACGCGGGCGAACCCGGCGGGCGGACGGCCGGCGGTCACCAGTCTGATCATCGTCATCTCCGCTCCGAGTCGCCCGGTCACCGGCCGGTCTCCCGCCCGAGCGGGAGCGCCTGTCAACGACTTGATGGTGCGGCCGGGGCATTGAGGGAAGGTTGAGGGCTGCGGGCCCGTCAAGGAACGTCTTGTGCGATCCTTGATGCCCCAATGGCCGAGCCGGAGGCGGTCGATGGAACTGCGGGTCCTCGGGCCGGTCGAGTTCGTCGTCGACGGAACGGTCCTGCCCACCGGACATCCGAGACAGCGATGTGTGCTGGCGGTGTTGCTGGTCGACGCGAACCGCACGGTCGTCACCGAGCAACTCATCGACCGGGTGTGGGGCGACCAGCCGCCGAACCGGGTACGCAACGTGCTGTCCGGGTACGTCGCCCGGCTCCGCGCCGTACTCGGTCCCGCCGGTGAGGCTGTGACGCTGGAACGCCGTTCCAAAGGGTACCGGCTGGTCGTCGACGGCGACCGAATCGACCTGCACCGCTTCCGGCGGCTGACGGCGCAGGCCCAGTCGGCGGACGCCGGCCGGGCCGAGGCGACCCTGACCGAGGCACTGGCGCTGTGGCGGGGACCCGCGTTCGCCGACACCGACTGCCCGTGGCTGGCAAACCTGCGCCACGCGCTGCAGGACGAGCGGCTCACCGCCGAACTGCGCCGCAACGACCTCGCCCTGCGCGGCGGCCGGCACGCCGAACTGCTGGCCGGACTGCACGACCTGGCGGAGGCGCATCCGCTGGACGAGCGGGTGACCCAGCAGCTCATGCTGGCCCTGTACCGGGGTGGCCGGCAGGCCGACGCGTTGCGGGCGTTCACCCGGGCCCGGGGCCGGCTCGCCGATGAGCTCGGTCTCGACCCGGGCACCGAACTGATCGCGCTGCACCGGCGCATCCTGACCAACGACCCGGAGTTGACCGCTCGGCCGGCCCCCACGGTGCCCGAGGTCGCGGTGCCGAAGGTCGCGGTGTCCGAGGCCGCGGCGCCGCCGGTCTTCCCGACGCCCCGCCAACTTCCCGCGGCGATCGGCGACTTCACCGGACGCGGCAGTGAACTCGACGCGCTCGACGCGGCCCTCGCGACCGAGACCGACCGACCGGGACCGGGCCGGTTGCTCATCGCCGTCGAGGGATGTGCCGGCGTCGGAAAGACCAGTCTGGCCGTGCACTGGGCGCACCGGGTCGCCGACCGGTTCCCGGACGGGCAGCTGTTCGTCAATCTGCGCGGCTTCGCCGGCGGGCCGCCGATGCCACCGATCGTCGCGCTGGCTCAGTTCCTGCGCGCGCTGGGCGTTGCCCCGGACCGGATACCGCTGGACGAGGGCGAGGCCGCGGCGATGTACCGCAGCCTGCTGGCCGGGCGGCGGGCCCTGGTGGTGCTAGACGACGCCCACCGGGTCGACCAGGTACGGCCGCTGTTGCCCGGCAGCCCCGGCTGCGCCGTCCTGGTCACCAGTCGCAACCAGTTGCGCGGCCTGACGGTTCGGGACGGAGGCCAACGGCTGACGGTCGACGTGCTGGCCCTCGACGCCGCCCGTACCCTGATGGCCTCGGTCCTCGGTGAGCGGCGGGTGCGGGCGGAGCCGGCGGCGGTCGACCGGCTCGCCGAACTGTGCGCGTTCCTGCCGCTGGCGCTGCGGATCACCGCCGCGAACCTGGCCGGCGCACCGGCTCGCGGCCTGGCCGACTACGCCGCCGAACTGGCCGCCGGCAACCGGCTCGACGCGCTACAGGTGAGCAACGACCAGGAGTCGGCGGTTCGCGGGGCGCTGGAGCTGTCGTACGCGGCGCTCGACCCGGTGGCGCAGGAGCTGTTCCGCCGGCTCGGCGACTTCCCCGGGCCGGACTTCACCGCCGAAGTCGCCGGTGTGCTCCTCGACGCCCCGGCGGATCCGGCGCTGGACGTCCTCGTCGAGGCTCACCTGGTCGAGGGCGGTGCGGGCGGCCGGTACCGGATGCACGATCTGGTGCGGTTGCTCTCCGGCGAGCGGGCGGAGCGGCAGGACCCGCCCGCGGTGCGGGAGGCGGCGCTGCGGCGGGTGCTCGACCACGTCTTCGCCCGCGTGAACTCGGCCGCGGACCTGCTGTACCCGCAGATGGTGCGGCTGTCCGAGCTGGCCGGTCCCGGGGCCGACCAGTCCGGCTCGGCGCGTCTGGCGCCGCGCCACGACCCAGACTGGTCGTTCGCTGCGCACGGTGTCGCGCTGGCCTGGCTGGACGCCGAGCGGCAGAACCTCGTCGCGCTGGTCGAACACGCCTCGCAACACGGCCCGCACCGCCCGGCCTGGCGGCTCGCCGACGCCCTGCGCGGCTACTTCTGGCTGCGCCGGTGCGCGCCGGAGTGGTTGAGCGCCGCGCGCGCCGGGCTGGTGGCCGCCGAGTCCGAGGACGACGTGACCGCGCAGGCGTCGGCCTGGTTGAGCACCGCCGACCTGAACTGGAGCGTCGGGCGGTACCCGGAGGCCGTCGACGGCTACCGGATGGCCTCCAAGCTGTCGCTGGACGGCGGGTGGCACGCCGGCCAGGCGAGCACCCTCTGCAACCTGGCCAGCGTCCAGGTCGAGCGCGGCGAACTGCGGCAGGCCAGCGAGAACTACCAGGCATCGCTGGCCGCGCACCGGGCCGCCGACCGCCCCGTCGGGCTGGCCGTCGCACTGAGCAACCTGGGCAACGTCGAGTGGGAGATCGGCTCGCTGGATCGGGCCGCCGGGTACCTGCACGAGGCGCTGCGCCTGCACGAACAGCTGGGCAGCCTGGGCCCCGAGGCCAACGCCCTGCTCAACCTCGGCTCGATCTATCACGACCTGGGCCGCCCGGACCTCGCGCTGAGGTACTCCACCAAGGCCGTCGGCGTGGTCCGCACGATCGGCAACCGGGCCGACGAGGCCAGCGCGCTGCTCACCATCGCCGCGGTGCACTGCGACGCGGGCCGGTTCCCGGAGGCCCGGCGGCAGGCACACGCGGCACTCGAGCTGGCCAGGGAGATCGGCGGTCGCCGGATCGAGGCGCTGGCACTGAACACGCTCGGCGCCATCTACCGCCTGCTCCTCGACGGCGAGGCGGCCGCCCAGTCCCACGGACAGGCTCTGGAGCTGGCCCGTACGACCGGCGACCGGCGCGGCCAGACCGAGGCGCTGATCGGCATCGCGGCCGTCCACATCGGACTCGGTCACCTCGACGATGCGCGGCAGAGCGCCAACCAGGCCATCGCGCACGGCCGGACGGCCGGGTACCGGCTGCTCATCGGGTACGCGCTGACCGTGCTCGCCGCGTCGTACCGGACCGGTCGTGACCCGGTACGGGCGGCGGCGTTCAGCCATCGGGCCAACCGGATCTACCGGTGGGCCGGTGGCCGGCTGGGTACCGCGCGCACGTACCGGGTACCGGGTGCCACCCCGATCCGGAGGGGGGCTCGACTACAGCGGCGCTCCAGCTGAGGTGTGCGTCGGGCCGGGCGTCCCGGACGGGTTCGGCGAGTCCGACTCGCCCTTGCCTCGTCCGACCGGAACTTCCTCCCCCCTCCGTTGACGCGCGATCCATGCTTCGGGAGTGAGGTTGAGGAAAGGTTGAGGCGCTGGCTCACCGTGTCCCGGAGACATCTGCGTGGCCGAATACCACCGGGCTGATCCGCCGGTGGTGTCGGCCGAACGGGCCTGGCCGGCGCGTGTGCCGGTGCACGGATCGAGCCTTCCGGGGCGGGGTCACGACAATCCGACGATTGCCGCGCCCGCTCCCCCGGCCCACGCTGAGTAATGGGCGCACCGGGGGAACCGGAGGTGGGTAGTGCCGAGGCGGGTCGTTGACGTGATGTCCGAGATGTGGCCCGAGGTAGCTGACAACCTCGAATCGTTCGAGGGGTTCAGCTCCGGGTTGAACGCCTCCCGCGGAACCTCGCGTACCCGGGCGGTGCTGTGGGTCGCCCCCACCTTCATCGCGATCGGGCGGGAAAAGCTGGGCATCGGGCACCGGGTGGTGGTGGACAGGTTCGCGGTGTCGGAGATCGTCAGCGTGACCGGGCAGCAGGGCCCCGCGGGCGGCCTCGACGAGACGCTGATCCGGAGCAACGTGCCGCGTCCGCGGGACCGCCCGACCAGCACAGGCGGCGCGACCAGCCCGGGCGGCGCGGGCGGCACGGGCGGCGCGACCAGCGCGGGCGGCGCGGGCGGCGCGACCAGCGCGGGCGGCGCGGGCGGCCGGCTGGTCATCAAGACCCGGCGCGGTGACATCGACTTCACCGCCGATGCGGGCGACCGAGGCTCGACCCGGAGCGCGTACGCGGCGATCGCGGACCTCATCCGGCGGCGCTGAACCGCGATACCGCCATACCCCGACATACTCCACACTGGACGGACAGCGGCGACCTTACCCCGGGGTCGCCGCTGTCGCCGGGTTGGCCGCTGGCGCCGCTGGCGCCACTTCCGCCGCCCGCGCACATTGACCGGCACGACGATCTCGACAGGGCTGTTACCCGGTCGTAGGGTTCCCACGAGAGCGACTCGCGAGGGGGCCTCCATGAGACGAACCGCCGGAGCTATCGCCGTTTCCGCCCTGTCCGCCATTGTCCTGATCGGACCCGCCGCGCCCGGCTATGCCGGCGCCGACCGGTCACACGACGCGCGGCTGTCCGTCACGCCGGTGTCGAATCCGCGACCCGCGCTGGTCAGCGGCGGCGATGTCCTCGTCCGGGTCAGCGGCTCGGGTGGGACGCCGAAGCTGGCCGTCGACGGGCACCCGAGCGCCACCGTCGCCCACGCCCAGCCGGACGGCTCCTGGCTGGCCCTGGTCACCGGCATGGCCGGCGGCCGGCACCGGATCACCGCGACCCGCGGCCGGCAGCGGGCCGACCTGACCGTGGACAACCACAGCGTCAACGGCCCGGTCTTCTCCGGCAGCCAGCAGCTGCCGTACATCTGCCAGACCCCGTCCTTCGGGCTCCCGCCGGCCGACCCGCCGGCCTGCGCGGTCCCGACCCAGGTCTCGTATCTCTACAAGACGACGGCGGGCTCATTCGTCCCGCTCGCCGATCCGGCCTCACGCCCGGCGGACCTTGCCAGCGCACAGGTGAACGGGCACGCGGTGCCGTACGTCGTCCGGTTGGAGCAGGGCACCATCGACCGCGCCGTGTACCAGATCGCGGCCCTCTACGACGGGACCGCCCCGGTGCCGTGGAGCCCTGACCAGAGCTGGAACCGGCGGCTGGTCTACACCTTCGGCGGCGGCTGCGACGGCGGCTTCCACCAGGGCACGTCGACCGGCGGCGTGGTCAATGACCTGTTCCTGGCACAGGGGTACGCGGTCGCGTCGTCGACCCTCAACGTGCTGGACACCAACTGCAGCACCATCATCTCCGCCGAGGCGGCGATGATGGTCAAGGAACACTTCATCGAGGTGTACGGACCGGTCGCGCACACGATCGGCTGGGGCGGCTCGGGTGGCGCGATCCAGCAGTACGACATCGCCGACCAGTACCCCGGCATCCTCGACGGGATCGTGCCCGGGGTGTCGTTCACCGACCCGTTCACCACGACCGGGCCGGTCGCCGACTGCCGGCTGCTGGACCGCTACTTCGCCGCCGGTGGCGCCGGCTTCACCCCGGCGCAGCGGCAGGCGGTGTCCGGCTTCCGCTCGTACGACAGCTGCGTGTCCTGGGACGCGACGTTCGCCAGCCGGATCACCGCGACCGACAGCTGCGACTCGTCCATCCCGGTCGCGCTGCGGTGGAACCCGGTCACCAACCCGAGCGGCGTCAAGTGCTCGGCCGCCGAACAGTTGGTCAACCAGCTCGGCCGCGACCCCCGCACCGGCTTCGCCCGCAGCCCGGTGGACAACGTGGGCGTCCAGTACGGGCTGCAGGCCCTGCGGGACGGCCAGATCAGCGCACAGCAGTTCGCCGACCTCAACGCGGGCATCGGCGGCTTCGACTACACCGGCAAGCCGGTGCCCCAGCGCTCCTCGGCCGACCCGAAGGCGCTGGCCGCCTCCTACCGGGACGACGTGGTCAACAGCGGCGGCCTGGGCCTTGCCAGCACCCCGGTCATCGACCAGCGCATCGACCTCGACCTGGCCGGCTTCGGCAACGACATCCACACCACCGAGTGGTCGTATGTCATGCGGGCCCGGATGACCGCCGCCGGTACCGCCGCCAACCAGGTCATCATCGAGAACAGTGTGGCCACGGCCGCCGCCGCGAGCGTGTACGAGTTGGCCGCGATGGACCGCTGGCTGTCCGCGATCGACGCGGACCGCTCCGGTCGCCCGCTGCCGGCGAAGGTGAGGACCGACCGGCCGGCCGACATCTCGGACGGCTGTTTCCGCGACGACGGCACGCTGGTGCGCGAACGGCTCTCGTACGGCGGTTCCGGCCAGTGCGCGAGCCTGTTCCCGGTCGGGTCGAACACCCGGCTGGTCGCCGGCGAACCGCTGGCCATGCCGGTGCTCAGCTGCGCGTTGCGCCCGCTGGACTTCGCCGGGTACCCGGTCGCGTTCACCGCCGCCCAGAAGGCGGAGCTGCGCTCGGCGTTCCCCACCGGCGTCTGCGACTACGGGCGGCGCGGTCCGCAGCAGCGGCGCCCCGCCGGAGTGTGGCTCAGCTACAGCCGATAGCTCGCAGCCGGCCTCGGCCGTCCGGGCCCGCCCCCGGACGGCCGCCGCGCTACGCTCGATCGACATGTGCACCGTTCTGCTGAGGTTCGCGCCGGGCAACGCCTGGCCGCTGCTGCTCGCCGCGGTCCGGGACGAATTCGTCGACCGGGCCTGGGATCCTCCCGGCCGGTACTGGGGTGACGAGCTGCTCGGCGGCCGCGACGGGACGGCCGGCGGCACGTGGCTGGCGGTCGACCCGTCCCGCCCGGGGGTCTCCGCGGTACTCAACGGAGTGCGGCTGCCCCGCCCGGCCGAGGGCGACCGCCCTACCCGGGGCACGCTGCCGCTGTCCGCGCTGCGCGACCGGGTGCCGGCGGACGCCAGCGGGTACGACGGGTTCCACCTGCTCCGGGGTACGCCGGATGAGGTGCGCGCCTGGTCGTGGGACGGCCGCGATCTGGTGAGCCAGTCGCTCGCGCCCGGCGACTACGTCATCGTCAACCGCGGGGTGGGGTTCGTCGACGAGCCGGTCGTGGCGCACTTCCTGCCGTTGCTCGGATCGGCGGCCGACCCCGCCGCCGGAGCCTCCGGGTCCACAGTGGACTTCTGGGGAGACTGGGTGACGCTGCTCCACGGCGACGGGCTCGACCCCGGCGACCCCCGCGCGCTGCTGGTCCGGCGCACCGTCGCCGAGCGGGACTACGCGTCCACGTCGGCGAGCCTGGTCGCGGTGCGCGACGGCGGGACCCGGTACGACTTCTGCCCGGCACCGGGCGACCCGTCGCGCTGGTACCGGATCCTGCCAGAAGGCTAGAGCCCCGGCGCCCTCACCCCCGCCACCGGCCGACATTCAGGTTCGACAGCCGGCCGAAGTCGGTTACCTCGATGCTGTCCGGCAGCTCCATCGGCGGCCCGGCAAACGACGGCTCGAAGCCGAACAGGCCGGACACCACCGCCTCCGCGATGCCCACCCCGCCGATGGAATCCCGGTTGGACACTCCGTCCTCGGCCACCCGCACCGACTCTCCGTTCGGGCCGGCGATTATCTCCATCGCCTGACCCCACAGGCCGCCGGACGCCGAGGCGTGTACCCGGCTCAGCAGGCCGGCCGCCAGGTCGGCCCGGCCGAGCTTTGCCAGCCCGTACGCGGTGACGCCGGGCCAGGCGCAGAACGCGCCGGCGGCACCGTGGTCCGGCCGGTTGGACAGTGGCGCGGCCGGATCATCGGGCGTGAGGGCCCGCATCCAGGTGGACGCGAGCAGCTTGTCGGTGACGAAGGCGACCATCTCGCCACGCTGCCGCTCGTCGAGGTCCGTGTGCAGGTGCGCGGCGACGAGGCCGAAGTCGAGACAGTGGCCGATCGGCTCGGTACCCCACGGATGCGTGATCCGCCACAGGCCACCGGGCACGTACAGGTCGAGGACGGCGGCGCTCATCGCGGTCGCGTCGCCGTCGGCGGTATTCGCCTCCCGGTCACGTCCCAGGCGGCGCAGCAGTCCGGCGTAGGAGCGGAGCATGCCGGCATACGCGGCGTTGAACGAGGCGACCACGTTGACGTAGTTGGGAACGCACTCCAGCAGCCGCCAGGGATCGGCACCGAAGTCGGCCGGGATTCCGTCGCCCCTGCCCCGCCAGCCGTGCGCGAGCGAGCCGAGGTGTTCCAGCACGGTGCGGCCACCGGCCGGCTCGTCCAGGAACGACACGTCACCGGTGACACAGACGTAGTGCTCGGCGAGGCGGAAGAGGGCGTAGTCAGTGGCCGCGTACGCGTTGCCCAGCGGGCCGCCGTTGCGGGTGTCGAAGCCGAACGAGGCGCCGTACGGCCCGCTGAGCGCCCGCAGCAGCCACGAACGCAGACCGGCCGGGTCGAGCAGCGCGTACAGCCGGCTCCACTCGGCGTGATCCCAGAAGTACGTGGTGGTCGGGCCGAGCCTCGGACCGCCGGTCAGGAAGATCGGGCCGGCGTCGCTGATCCGGGTATTGCGCAGGTAGAGCGCCAGCAGGGCGCCCATGTAGTAGGACCGGGCGATGCCAGGATCGGCGGCCCGCAACGCCGGCAGGTGGCCGCTGAACTCGCCGTTGCCTGGAGTGAACATCGCCCGCCACAGCGCGCGGTACCCGTGTTCCGTGCGGGCCAGCGCGGCCGGGAAGCCAGCCGCCGCCCGTGCCGCCTCGGCGGCGACGTCGACCGCGTCGGTGCCGTACGCGCAGACGACGCCGAAACGCCGGCTGTCGCCCGGCTCGATCGCGAGATTCCAGGTGGCCCGTGCCCCGGCACCCAACTCCTCGACGGCGTCGGGCGGCGTGTCGAACGCGTACGCGGCACGGGCCGGCGACAGACTGTCCGCGATGGACACTCCGGTCCGGTCGCAGAGGGCCTTCCAGCGCGGCGAGTCCGTCCAGTCCCCGGTCACCGCGACCTGTTCGTCGTCCAGAAGAAGCGCCACCCGCTCGTCGCCAAGGGCGACCGCGACCGTGTACCAGCGCCCGACGGCGATGTCCCGCTCGACGCTCTCCCGGGTACCCGCGATCCCGAACCACAACCGGCCCGCGTCGACACCGACCTGCAACGAGTCGGGATGGTTGCCGTGGGTCAGCACGATGCCGGTCTGGTCCGCGGCGTCCAGCCGCAGCTCGAACCGCAGCGCGCTGCCCGCGCTCAACTCGATGTCGCCCGCGGCCACCTCGCTCGACGGCTCCAGTACGACCTCGTCGGGCACCAGGTCGATGTCCCGGTAACGGAGGCCGCGTACGGTCGCCGTCGCAGAACTCCGGTGGGGGTACACGGTGTCCTGGCTGACGTGCCGGGGCAGCTCGTACTCCAGGGACATCGCCTCGGTGCCCGCGTCCCGCTGGATACCGGGTAGCCGGGGCCTGCCCAGGCGCAGGCGCCGGGTACCGTGGCCGAGCAGGTAGGGGGCGCCGGCCCGGATCCGTTCGAGGGTCATGAAGTCGTGGTAGTTGCCGGCCGTCCACGGCACGTCGTACAGCCAGCCCCAGCCGGTCTCGGTGTGCGCCAGCATGGCGAAGAGGTCCTGCGAGACGCTGAGCTCGACCGGGTGGGGGCCGCCGTTGGTCACCTCGACCTGCCACAGCACCAGGTCGCGACCGAGCACCATCCGGGTGTCGGTACGCAGCCGTACGCCGCCCGAGGTGTGCTCGCGCTGGACACCCCAGGGCTTCCAGCGGTACCGCTGCGCGTCGGGTACCGCGCCGTCCACGCGCAGCCTCCCGCTGTGGTATCCCCAGGAGTACGGCGGCGCGGCGAGCCAGGACAGCGAGGTCAGATCGCCGTTCACGTGTGCCTGGCCGCACTGGTTACGCAGGGACGGCAGGTGTGCGAGGTCGGCGGCGTCGACCCAGTCTCCGGCGACGTCGCCGAGGTCCGGTACGCCGTCGGGCAGCCCGTCACCGGCCGGCGCGCCGGGCGTCGCGGCGCTCACTTCGTCGATCCCGCGGTCAGGCCGGCGATGAACTGCTTCTGCATCACCAGGTATCCGGCGACCGGGATGACGCCCGCGAGGAACATGATGCCGAACAGCTGGCCGTAGTTCATCTGGAACTGCCCCACCGACAGGTACAGGCCGGTGGTGATGGTCTGGCCCTGCAACGGTCCGAGGATGAACAGCGGGTTCAGGAAGTCGTTCCAGATCCACAGAGACAGGAAGATGGCGACCGTGGCGGTGGCCGGGCGCACCAGAGGCATGATGATCTTCCACCAGATGCGCAACCCGCCGGCGCCGTCGATGCGTGCCGCCTCAACGATCTCCTCAGGGATGGCGCGCATGAAGCCGACGTAGACGAACACGGCGAAGGACAGGTACCCGCCGCCGACGTTGGACAGGATCAGGCCCAGGTACGTGTGGTCCAACCCGGCGAGGGTCAGGATGTGAATGGTCGGCAGCAGCACGACCTGCGGCGGGATCATCAGGCCGGCGGCGAGCAGAGCGAGGATCGCGGCGCGCAGTCGGGTGCGCCGGCGCGAGATGTAGAAGCTGAACGCGGAGCCGAGCGGGATCAAGAGCAGCACCGAGCAGACCACGGTGATGACCGAGTTGCGCAGGCCCAACTGCAGCAGGTGGTCCGGGCGGCTCAGCGCCGTCGAGAGGTTCGACAGGGTCGGGTGGATCGGCGGCGCGGCGGGGTCGCTGACGATGTCGCGCTCCGGCTTGAAGGCGTTGACGACCGTCAGGTAGATGGGGCTGACGAAGGCCAGGATCACCAGGATGGCGGCGATGAGCCGTGCCGTTCCGGGCACTCGTGGGGCGCGGCGGTGCGGCGCGCGCCCGGCCGCGAGGGCCGGCCGCGCGACGGCGGGCGGCGAGGTCTGCGCGGTGGTCACAGGTCGATCTCCCTGCGGCGTAGGAAACTCGTGACGGACAGGGCGATGACCGCGGAGAGCAGGAGCAGCCCCATCGCGACCGCCGAGGCGTACCCGAAGCGATCGCTGGTGAAGGCGAGCTTGACGATGTATTGCGCGGTGGATTCGGTGGCGTTCGCCGGGCCGCCGGAAGTGAGCACGGTGATGACGTCGTACAGCTTGAGCACGGTGATGAGGGAGATGGTCACGCTGATGGTGGTGGCCGGTGCGACCAGCCGCAGGGTGATCATCCGAAACTGCTGCCGGCTGGTGGCGCCGTCGATGGAGCTCGCGTCGTACAGCTCGGGCGGGATGTTCTGCAGCGCCGCCAGATACACCACCGTGGTGAACCCGGACAGCACCCAGGCGACCACGATGCCCACGGACAGCTGGGCCATGTGCGGCGTGCCGAGCCAGTCGACCGGCTCCTTCACCAGGTGCAGCCGGGTCAGCGCGTTGTTGAGCAGGCCGTCCTCGGTGAGGATGGTCTTCCAGACGAAGCCCACGATCACGCCGGAGACCACCTGCGGCAGGAACGCGACCGTCCGCAGTACCCGGTAGCTGAGCTTGCTGCGGTTGAGTAGCACGGCGAACGCGATCCCGACGACGTTGGCCACGACCGTCACCGCGAGAGCCAGGGCCAGCGTGTACAGCACGGTGGCGTGCAGTTCACCGTCGTGCACCATGGTGCGGTAGTTGGCCAGCCCGATGAAGTTGCTGCCGGACTGCAGCGGGTTCTCGTCGGTGAAGCTGCTGTGCAGGCTCATCAGCACCGGTACGACGATGAATATGACGTACAGCAACAGGGCCGTGGCGGCGATCAGGCGCAGACCGAGGTCGTTCCTGACGTCGCGGAGCCACCGTGAGCGCGACTTCACAGTCCGCCGTCTCCTCTTCCGGTCGGGGCGGGTCCGCAGCCGGACCCGCCCCGACGCGATCGTCACTTGCTGGCCGTGTTCCAGGCGCTGTCGAGCTTCTTCATCTGGCCCGCCACGTCGGCGGTGTTGAACAGCGCCTGCGCCGCGGCGTAGAAGTCGTTGTTCAGCGACCCAGGCATGGCGTCGTCGTTGGTAGCCCAACCGATCGAGCTCACCTTGTTGTTCGTCTGGGTCACGTAGCCGTATGAGTCGGTGAAGACCGGGCTCACGTTCACCTTGTAGTCGGCGAGCGTCTTGCCCTTGAGCATCGGGAACGCGCCGTCTCCCTCGATGAGTGCCTTGAGGTTGTCCGGGGACAGCGACCACGACTCGGCGAACGCGGTGGCCGCCTTGATGTCCGGCGCGTGGGTGCTGATGGCCATCGAGCCTCCCACGGCGAACGGTACGACCACCGAGCCGTCGTCGGTCGGCCACGGGAACACCCCGATGTTGTCCCAGGCGTCCTTCGGCACGGAGCCGAGGTACCAGCTCCCCATCGGGTACATGGCCGCCTTGCCGTCGTTGAACTGGGTGATGGAGTCGGCGTAGCTCACGTTCAGCGCGCCCTTCTCGAAGTAGCCGTCGCTGACGAGGGTGCGCATCTTCGTCGCCGCGGCAACCACGTTGGCATCGGCGAACTTCACCGTGCCGGCGTACCGCTCCTGCAGCCACTTCGGGTCCTTGCCCAAAACGTCGGCGCTGATCGCACCGGTCAGCGGGACGGCTGCGGCGAACGGGTCGTTGCCGCCGAGTTCGATCGGCGTGACGCCTGCCGACTTCAGCTTGGCGCACACCGCCAGGAAGTCCGCCCACGTCTTCGGCGGCTGCACGCCGGCCCTGGCAAACAGCTGCTTGTTATAGAAGACCAGCGGGATGATCTGCGAGTTGGTCGGCGGGATGTATACCTTGCCCTTGATGGCATTGCCCTGCGGCAGCAGGAAGTTCGCGTCGATCCAGGACTGGTCGTACGGCTGGAGCAGGTTGGCGCTGGTGTACTGCGACGGCGTGATGGACTGCAGCAGGTCCGGGAACTGGCCGGACGCTTTCAGCTGCTTGGCGTACGAGTCGCGGTCGGTGTTCGGAGCCACCACCTGCTTGATGGTCACGCCGGGTACCGACTTCTGCGCGGCGGCGATCGAGTTCTTCCAGAAGGTGGGCGTCAGCGACGGGGTGTTGAAGGTCAGGTAGGTCAGCGTGACTTTGCCATCAGCCCCGCTCGAGGACGGCGAACTCGAACACGCCGCGAGGAGCAGGAGACTGACGGCCGCTGCCGCGGTGAGACACCGTCGGAACATGGCCGTCCTTTCGGGTCCGGTGGGGCGGGGACTATTCGGGCATCGACGCCGCAGGCATTTACCTGGCCGGCGCAACGAGATAACGTTATCTCGGGAGTTACAGTAAGGTTTCGCGACGGCGTGTCAAGCCTTCGGGCGGTCACAAACCAATCTCGGCCCGCCGCCATCCCACCGTGAACCACTGAGCGAGAGGAAGTGGAGTGGTCCGAGCCGGTTCCCTCAGCAACCACGGTCGCCCGCAGCCGCGCAGGCCAACGATGGCGGACGTCGCACGGGAGGCCGGAGTCGCACTGCGGACCGTGTCGCGCTTCGTCAACGGCGACGCGACCGTCGGCGAGGACTTCGCCGACCGGATCCGGCGAGCCATCGAGACGCTCGACTGGCAGCCCGACGAGCGCGCGCGGCAACTGCGCAGCGGCCGCACCCGCACGATCGGCGCGGCGGTGCGCAACATCTCCGACGCGCACCCCGTGCTCCGCGCGGTCGACGAGTCCGCGCGGGCGGCCGGATTGACCGTGGTCGCGATGTCCACCGAGGACGACGAGGAGCGCGAGCGCGAGGCGGTCGTGTCGATGTGCCGCCGCCGGATGGACGGCATCATCATCGAGCCGATCGCGGAGAACCACGGGTACCTCCAGCCGGAGATCGACTCGGGGATGCCCGTCGTGGCCTTCGACCGGCCGGCCACCGGCGTCGAGGTGGACACCGTGCTGAGCGACAACCGGGGTGGCATCGCCCTCGCGTTCGAACACCTGGTACGTCAGGGGCACCGGCGCATCGGATACATCGGCGACGACGAGCGCATCTACACCGGCCACGAACGTGCGGTGGCGTTCCACGAGTGCCTGCGCGCGCATTGCTCCGCCGCCACCGGCATGGTTCACCCCGGGCCCATCGATCCGGCCCGGATCGCGGCGGCACTGAACCGGCTGCGCTCCGACCCGGAGCCGGCCACCGCGATCCTGACCGGCAACGCCTCCACCACAGTCGCGGTGATCCGCCAACTGGGCGGTGACTTCGGCAGCATCGCGCTGGTCGGGTTCGACGACTTCGCGCTGGCGGATCTGCTGCGGCCGGGGCTCACCGTGGTCGCTCAGGGCGAGGCGGAGATCGGGCGTACGGCGATAGACCTGTTCCAGGCGCGCGCGGCGGACCCGTCCCGGCCGGTGCAGACGGTCACCGTACCGACGACACTCATCCCCCGCGGTTCCGGGGAGCTGGCACCGTAGCCCCTTGACAACCGTCTGATCAACGTCTATCAATGCCTCTTACATCCTACGTTTGCCTCTGTTTCAATCCGTCCCACTCATCACAGCCGCTGCCCTGAGCCAAATTGTCGCCACAGTAAGGGCGAGAGATGGTACAGACATCCGATGTCTGCACTCGGCACGGGGCCTCCGCGGCGAGAGTCCGAAAGGAAGGCAGCGTGTCCACGAGGCTCACGAGACTCCGACCCGTCTGGCCCGGCGCGTCCGGCGCCACGCGACGACCCCGACCAGTCGCCCTCCGCTCGGGCGGCGCGGCCGCCGCGGCGTTGCTGGTCTGCGCCGTGCTCACCGTCGCCGGCGAGCGGCCCGCCGCGGCCGACTCAGTCACCGCGACACAGGCCATGCGCATCGTCCAGCAGTACCAGGGGGTCTGGGGTTCCCCGCCCACCAACCTGACCAGCGGCGGTACGGTCGACGCCCCGCTGATGGGCAATGGCGACGTCGGCGTGGCGGTCGGCGGCTCCATCACCAACCAGGCGTTCTACCTGGGGAAGAACGACTTCTTCTCCGCCAGTTCGCACGCCATCCGGCCGCTGGGCCGCATCGTGCTGGCCGTACCCGGGATGTCCGGCGCCAGCTACCACGTCGTCCAGGACATCGCGCACGCGGCTGTTCAGGGCACGTACACGCTCAGCGGATCCACGATCTCCACCACGAGTTGGGTTTCCGCGACCGAGAACCTCTTCGTCACGTCGATCGCGCTGTCCGGCGGCACCACCAAGGCGGCCACCATCTCCCTGCAGAACGGCTCGGGCGGCGCGCCCGGTGTCTCGTCCAGCGGCGGGGTGCTGTCCGCCGACGTCTCGGCGGACGGCAGTCCCCAGGCCCGGGTGGCCGCCCGGATCATCGGCGGGACGTCCACCATCTCGGGCAACCAGATCGGCGTGACCCTCCAGCCCGGCGTCACGTACACGTTCGTGGCCGGGATCTCCAGCAGCATCGACACCTCTTCGTACCAGTCGGCCGCCGTGTCGCTGGTCAGCTCGCTCACCCAGTCCACAGTGAACAGTCTCAACTCGACACACCAGGGCTGGTGGCAAAGTTACTGGTCGCGTTCCTATGTCGAGCTCCCGGACAAGGCCGTCGAGAGGAGCTGGTACGGCTCGCTGTACCTGCTCGGCTGTGTGTCCCGGCCGGGCAAGTACGCGCCCGGGCTGTGGGGTAACTGGATCACCGGCGCGATGAACTGGAACGGCGACTACCACACCAACTACAACTACGAGACGCCGTTCTACGCCGCGTTGTCGACCAACCACGTCGACCAGATGGCCGCGTACGACCAGGCGGTACTGGACTGGATGCCAGCCGGGCAGGCGCTGGCCGCACAGAACGGGTTCAGCGGCGTGCTGTACCCGGTGGGCATCTCCCCCAAGGGCACCAGCGCCGACACCAACCTGCACAACCAGAAGTCGAACGCGGCAAACCTCGCCAGCGACATGGTCATGCGGTACGAGTACACCCGGGACACCTCGTACGCCGGCACGGTGTACCCGTTCCTCAAGCAGGTCGGCCTGTTCTGGCAGAACTACCTCACGCGGGACTCGTCGGGTACGTACAACATCACCAACGACGCGCCGCAGGAGGACAACGCGTACCCGCAGACCAACAGCATCCTCTCGCTCGGCCTGGTGCACCTGCTGTTCCAGGGTCTCATCGACATCAGCACCGCGCTGAACCAGGACCCCTCGACGCGCGCCACCTGGCAGGACATCAACGCGCATCTGGCACCGCTGCCCACGATGACGCGCAACAACCAGAGCGTGTTCCGGGAGACGTCGGTCGGCACGGACTGGGTCAACGACGGCAACGACATCGCCATCCAGGCGGTGTACCCGGGCAGCCAGGTCGGGCTGGACAGCGACCCGGGCCTTCAGCAGACCGCCCGGAACACGGTCGACCAACTGGCCCGGTGGCACGGCGACAACGCGCCCGGTACCTTCTACGCCGCCGCGGCCCGGGTCGGCTACAACCCGTCGACCATCCTGTCCAACCTCGACACCGAGGCCACCGCGAACAGCTACCCGAACCTGGCCGTCCACCACGGCGGCGGCGGCATCGAGAACCTCAACGTCGTCACCTCCGGGCTGGACGAGATGCTGCTGCAGTCCTTCCAGAACGACGTCAAGGTGTTCCCCGACTGGCCCGCCGGCACCAACGGCAAGTTCGGCGACCTGCTCGCCTACGGTGACTTCCTGGTCTCCAGCAGCATCGCCGGCAACGCCGTCCAGTACGTGCGCGTGGTCAGCCAGAGGGGCGGCAACTACACGTTCACCAACCCGTGGCCGGGGCACGGCATCGAGCTGTACCGCAACGGTACCGACGCGGGCACCCTGTCCGGCACGAAAATCACGATCGGCACCGCCGTCAACGAGACCATCGACCTGGCCCCGGCCGGTACCCCGCTGTCCGCCATCCAGCAGGAACTGAGCCAGCCGCTGGGCGGCGGCAGCGGCCCCACCAGCAGCACGTTCAGTTCGGGGTTCGAATCGGGCAACCCGCAGCCCACCTGGACCGACACGGTGGACTCCACCGGCGGTGGAGTGTCCGCCGTCACCGGACTGTGCTGTGGCCTGTCCGGACCGGAGGCCAGTACCCGCAGCGGTGAGACGGTCCACTCCGGTTCGAGCGCCCTGATGTACTCCGGGTCGGCGCAGGGCGGCAGCGCGCACGCGTACCTCAAGGTGTTCGACCTGAGCGCCAGCCCGCTCGCCATCGGCACCAGCAAGACACTCAGCTACTGGATCTATCCGCAGAGCAACGCCACGACGCCGTACGTGACGGCCGGCTCGACGAACAGCACCTGCGCGGCCGTCGACCTCATCTTCACCGACGGCAGTACGCTGCGCGACTCGGGCGCCACCGACCAGAACGGCAACCTCGCCCACCCGGCCCACCAGTGCGGGCACCTGACCCTCGACGCGTGGAACCACGTCACAATCAATCTGGCCGCGCACGACGCCGACAAGCAGGTCAACCGGATCCTGATCGGGTACGACCAGCCAGGCGGCTCCGGCGGGTACCGGGGCTACGTCGACGACATCTCCATCGCCTGAACCGACTCGTTCAGCTGAATCGCCGGCGACGCGGGCCCGGGAGGTCACAAGTGAACTCGGCCGAACGGGCCCACGGTGAGGTCGACGTCGAGGTCGATGTCGAGGCGACCATGCGCGACGGCACGGTGCTGCGTGCCGACGTATACCGGCCGGCCGGCGGCGGCCCGTGGCCGACGCTGCTGGTGCGCACCCCGTACGACAAGCGGGATCCGGGCATCCTCGACGTGCTCGACCCGCCCGGCGCCGCCCGCGCGGGGTTCGCCGTCGCGGTACAGGATGTGCGGGGCCGGTACGCGTCGGGCGGCGAGTGGGTGCCGCTGCTCCACGAGCGCGAGGACGGGTACGACTCGGTCCGGTGGGCCGCGCGGCTACCCGGAGCGGACGGGCGCGTCGGCATGTACGGGCCGAGCTACCTCGGGTACACGCAGTGGGCGGCGATGGCCGCCGCGCCGCCGGAACTGGTGGCCGCCGTGCCCGCCTTCACCTGGTCGGATCCCTCGGACGGGCTGACCGCCCGGGGCGGCGCCGAGGAGTTGGGGCTCATCGGGCAGTGGACGCTGGGTCTCGGGTACGACGTGCTGCGGCGGCGCGGTGTCGACGCGGGCGAGCTGACCGAGGCGCTGAACTCGGACAGGTTCTGGGATCCGTCCGTCGTGGACCGCCTGCGCCTGCCGCGTCCGGTACCGCCCACGCAGGCCGGCCGGGGCGGTGTCCCGGCCCTGATCGTGGCCGGCTGGTACGACTCCTTCCTGCAAGGCAGCCTGGACAACTACCGGTCGGACACCGACGCGCTCATCGTCGGGCCGTGGTCACACAACAACCAGAGCGGGCGGGTCGGCGAGGTGGACTTCGGCGACCACGCCGCGGCAGGCGCGATCGGCGTGCGCGGTATCGCGCTGGACTGGTTGCGGCGCCCCGGGCCGCCGTCGGTACTGGTGTTTGTCATGGGTACCGGCCGGTGGCACACGTTGCCCGGCTGGCCGCCGCCGTCTACGCCGACCGTCTGGTACCTGCGGTCCGGCGGTGAACTGACCGAGGCACCGCCGCCGGCGGGCGAGCCGGCTACGGAACTCCGGTACGACGCGGCGGACCCTGTGCCGGCCCTCGGCGGCCCGCTGCTGATGACGGCCGGCTACCCGGCGGGCCCGATCGACCAGGCGCTCGTGGAGCGCAGGCCGGACGTGCTCACCTACACCGGCGCCCCGCTGGATCGGCCGATCGAGGTAATCGGCCGGGTCACGGCGACCATCGTCGCGTCCTCCGGCGTGGCTCCAGCCGACTGGGTGGTCCGGCTCTGCGACGTCGACTCCGATGGGGTGTCCCGCAACGTCACCGACGGCATGCTGCGCATCCGCGAGCCCACCGGCTCGACCCGGAGGAGGTCCGGCGAACATACCGTCGATCTGTGGTCGACCGCGCACACATTCCTGGCCGGGCACCGCATCCGGGTCCAGGTGACCTCGAGTTGCTTTCCCCGTTGGAGCCTGAACCCCGACTCGTCGGGGACGTTGCGGACCGTCCACGCCGGTTCGAGGATCCTACTGCCGGTGACGCGGTAGGGCGACAGCTTCGGTCCCGTACGCCGCGGTCGTTGGCGGGCCGGCGATCGCGGCACTGTCCACATTGATCGGAGCGACTGTCGGAAGCGGTACCGCATCGAGGCCCCTGGCTGCCCGGATGCCGGTATCGGGACAACCGGTCGACCGCCGACAGGATCGGGCGGTGGTGGCGCACACCCGGGCGGCCGGTGCTGCCACCGGCCACGCCAGGACGGCCGGAGCCGCCGGTACCCGGCCGGTCGACGAGCGTCGCCCGGTCACGGAAACCGTAGCGCCGGGTGTGCCGTACCACCGTCGTCGAGCGCACCCGCCGGCGGTCGGCAGCCGGACCTGGGTGCGTCCGCACGGATCGGTGTCGCCGGCCACCCGTCACGATCGGACGGCCGGCCAGCGCCGCCGCGCCACAACTCGCGGCGGGTTCGTGCTCTGGCGCGAGCCCCGCCGGTGTGCGAACATTCCCGCGCCCGGTGCCGGGCACGGAGTCAGCCCGCGTCGACCAGCTCGCGCAGCCCGGCCAGAAGCCGGTCCACGTGCTCCGGCGTGGTACCGAGACCGATGCTCGCCCGGACCGCGGTGCCGCCCAGCGGCAGGCCCAGCCGGGCGGACGCCTCCCCCAGCAGCCGGCGACCGAGCGGGTGCGCGCAGAACAGGCCGTCGCGCACTCCGATGCCGTACCGGTTGGCCAGGTGCTCGGAGACCGCGGAGGCCGGCACGCCCGCGACGGCGAAGCTCACGATGCCGACCCGGTCGTGGTCGGCCGCGAACGCGCGCAGCTCGGCGACCCGGGGCAGCTGCGCCAGCCCGTCGCGCAGCCGGCGCAGCAGCACCTGCTCCCGCTCGTCGATCGCGCGCCGGTCGGCGGCCGCGATGCGCTCACACGCCGTGGCGAGGGCCACCGCGCCGAGCAGGTTCGGCGTGCCGGCCTCGTGCCGGGCGGGCCCGGTGTGCCACCGGACGTCGTGGGTCGCGTCGCCGACGTGCTCGGTCGCGCCGCCACCGGCGAGGTATGGCGGGGCGGCGTCCAGCCAGTCGGCCCGTCCGGCGAGCACGCCCGCGCCGAACGGCGCGTAGAGCTTGTGCCCGGACAACGCCACATAGTCCACTCCGGACTCGCGCAACGACACCGGCCGGTGCACCGCCAGTTGGGCGGCGTCGACCGCGATCCGCGCCCCGTACCGGTGAGCCACCGCGGCGAGCCGCTCGACCGGCCAGACCTCGCCGGTGACGTTCGACGCCCCGGTGACCGCGACGAGCACAGGACCAGCGACTGATCCGGGTCCTGACGCGGCACCAGGCGCGCCGGGCCGGACTGGTGCACAGAGGACCGCCAGCGCGGCGGCCAGCGACCGCAGCGCGGCGTCGGGTGAGTCGGGTACCGGCAGCCGGACGAACCTGGGCCAGGGCAGCAGGTTGGCGTGGTGTTCGCCGGCCCAGCCGACCACCGTGGTCTGTTCCGGCAGCGCCCGGGCGAGCAGGTTGAGCGCGTCGGTCGTGTTGCGGGTGAAGATGACGTGGTCGTCGGGGCGGGCGTCGAGGAAGTCGGCGACGCTCTGCCGAGCCCGCTCGTAGGCCAGCGTGCAGCGGCGCGAGGCCGCTCCCGCGCCCCGGTGCACGCTGGCGTGCCAGGGCAGCAGTTCGTTGACCGCGTCGGCCACGGCGGACAGGCACGGCGCGGTGGCCGCGTAGTCGAGGTTGGCGTAGTCGACCGTGCGGCCGTCGGCGAGGGTGACCGGCAACTGGTCGCCGAGCACGGCGAGGCCGGGCAGGGCAGCGGGCGCGACACCGTCCGCCCCCGATCCGGCGCCGGCCTCGGTCAGGCCGGCGCCCGGCGCGGCCGACAGAGCCGACGCCGTATCGGCCGGTGTGGCTGCCGGCGACGGCGCGGCGACCCGCTCGGCCATCGGAGCCGCGGTAGCGGGCACGGCCGCGACGGCGCCCGCAGGCGGCACGGAACGCGGCGGCACAGCGGGCACCGGCGGCGCGGAAGGGCGGGACAGGGTCAACGACATCGGGTCTCCTCCAGCGATGCAGGACCCCGGGGAGGGTCCGCGCTTGCCGTGCGGCGGTCGCCGCCGGCCCGGTCCTCACCCGGGGCACCCCACCGCGAACACGAGGGTTGCCGGCCAGCAAGCCGGGGCTGAACGCTGGCACTCATGACCTGCCATCCAGGCTAGCCCCGGCGCTCACGGCGCTCGGCCCGGGGGTGCGAGTGCCTCGCCGGCTGACTCGTTGATCACATCAGCCCTGCCATCCGGCGGCGTGGTTCATCCCCGAATAGGGCGATAAACCGGGCATAACTGCGGGGCCGGGGGCCTCCTCGACCCGAGTTCCCGCCCCGGGCCGGCTCGACGCAGAGGTCGAAAGCCGACTATCGCTGTAGGGTATTTGCCTGCTGGACATAGTGCTGCTTACATGTGTCCGGCCAGCCAGCGGGCCGCCGGCCCGTGCGCCCGTACCGCCCACCGGGCTCCGGCCCGCCGCACACGAAGTGAGATGTTCGCGCATGCCCGGACTCGCATCGGCCCGCACGATCGAGGCTGCCCGCGACGGCTGGGATGCCTGGCGGGCGGCTCGGTTGGCCAAGGTCGTCACCCCCACCGGCAACCTCGCGCTCGTCGAGACCCGGTGGCTCGAACCCGGGCAACGCCAGTCGCCCGAGGAGGCGCTGGCCGGAGCGCCCGCGACGGTGACCGCGACCACGTTGTCCCGGCTCGACATCGACACCGGGGAGCCGGAGCACGGCATCCGGCTCTGGGACGCGAACTCGCCGGCGATCCAGAACTTCGTCACCATCGACGTCTTCCCGTTCAACCCGGACTGGGTGATCGAGGCCACGTACTCCCCCATCCCCGGCGCGCACTCGGTGCCGTTCGAGCACATCAAGGACAACGGCGGTACCCGCGACCTCGCGGTACCCGGGGAGATCAGCTTCACCCTGGACGGCACCGGCTACGTGCTGCACGCCTTCGACGACGAAGGCACCCTGCTGCTGGTCTTCGGCGACTCGACCAACGGCCGCGAGACCTACGGCTCCGGCCGGTTCCTCGTGGTGCCGCACGAGGCCGGCGGCGACCGGGTCGTGCTCGACTTCAACCGGGCCTACGTCCCACCGTGCGGGTTCTCCGCCCATTACAACTGTCCCTTGCCGCCGCGGCAGAACCGCTTCGGCATGCCGGTACAGGCAGGCGAGAAGCAGCCAGTCTTCCGCGACGGCTACCACCCGTACTGACACCAGCTGACCCGGTCAGCACGTCCACTTCCCTCCGGCCTGAGGGTCGGCAACAGGAGATTCCCGTGAACAAGAAGGCGGTGGCGCTTTTCGGCGCCGCCATAGCGACCGTTCTCGCGCTCGCCGCGTGCGGCACCAACCCGAACGGCGGTTCGTCGGCCGGCTCGACCGACACGAACTCGACCATCAACGTCGGCTCGCTGTACGAGCCGCAGAACCTGGACGACACCGCCGGCGGCGGGCAGGGCGTCACCGAGGCGCTGAACGGCAACGTGTACGAGAGCCTGTTCAAGCTGAACGACGACGGTTCGGTGTCCAACCTGCTCGCGACCGGCTACCAGGTCAGCTCCGACGGGCTGACCTACACGATCAACCTGCGCAAGGACGTCAAGTTCCACTCCGGCAAGGCGCTCACGTCCGCCGACGTGAAGTACAGCATCGACAAGGTGCTGGCGCCCGACTCGCAGTCGGCGCGCAAGAGCAGCTTCACCGCGGTGAAGGACATCGCCACCCCGGACGACAACACGGTCGTGGTCACCCTGGCCAGCCGGTCCATCTCGTTCGTCTACAACCTCTCGTACGTCTGGATCTTCAACGACGAGGCGAAGAACCTGACCACGACCGAGGACGGCACCGGCCCGTACCAGGTGGGTACCTGGAAGCGCGGCTCGACGCTGAGCCTGAAGCGTTTCGCCGGCTACTGGGGCACCTCGGCCACCAACGCGCAGGTGGTGTTCCACTACTTCACCGACGCGACCGCGTTGAACAACGCCCTGCTGACCAACGCCGTCGACGTGGTCACCAGTGAGCAGAGCCCGGACGCGCTGAGCCAGTTCACCAACAACAAGAACTACAAGGTGAACAACGGCCACTCGACGACCAAGCTGCTGCTGGCGTTCAACGACCGGGTCGCCCCGTTCAACAACACGCTGGTGCGCAAGGCGGTCACCTCGGCCATCGACGACAAGAAGCTGCTGCAGTCGATCTGGGGCAACTACGGGTCGCTGATCGGCTCGATGGTCCCGCCGACCGACCCGTGGTACGAGGACCTGACGAAGGTCAACCCGTACGACGTGAACCTGGCCAAGCAGGAGCTGGCGCAGGCGGGGTACCCGAACGGGTTCACCTTCACCCTGGACACCCCGAACTACGACCCGCACCCGGCGGCGGCCACGTTCATCAAGGCGGAGCTGGCGAAGGTCGGCATCACCGTGAACATCAACATCATCACGGCCGACCAGTGGTACACGAAGGTGTACCAGAACCACGACTTCGTCGCGACGATGCAGGAGCACGTCAACGACCGCGACGTGGTCTGGTACGGCGACCCGAGCTTCTACTGGGGGTACAACAACCCGCAGGTGACGCAGTGGGTCAAGCAGGCCGAGCAGTCCGCCACGGCGGCCGACCAGACCGCCCTGCTCAAGAAGGTCAACGAGCAGATCGCCAAGGACGCGGCGAGCGACTGGCTGTACCTGTACCCGCAGATCGTGGTCGCTTCCACGAACCTGACCGGGTACCCGCTCAACGGCCTGAACTCGCAGTTCTACGTGTACGACATCAAGAAGAGCTGACCCCCACCCGGGCGCCGGCCGGCCTGTTCACGCTGCCGGCCGGCACCCGGGCCGGAAGGATGTGCGGTGGTCCCCTACCTGCTGCGGCGCGTGGCGTTCCTGGTCGTCACGCTGTTCCTGGCGAGCGTCGCGCTGTTCCTGTTGCTGCGGCTGCTGCCCGGCGACCCGGCCAACGCGCTGCTGTCGGTCGGAGCCACCCCGCAGCAGATCGCCGCCGCCCGCCACGAGATCGGCTCCGACCAGCCGCTGCCGCAGCAGTTCGTGACCTGGCTCGGCCAGGTCGCCACGCTGAACCTGGGCCACTCCTTCGTCAGTACGCTGCCGGTCGGGCCGCAGATCGCCTCGCGGCTCGTGGTGACCGTTCCGCTGACCCTGCTGGCCTTCGCGCTGGCGGTCGTCATCGCGGTACCGGTCGGGTTCGTCGCGGCGTACCGGTCGCGCCGCTGGTACGGGGCGCTGCTCGGCGGCCTGTCCCAGCTGGGCATCGCGGTACCGGTGTTCTGGGTCGGCGTACTGCTGATCACCGTCTTCGCCCTCAAGCTCCGGCTCGCGCCGGCCGGCGGGTTCCCGCAGGACGACTGGGCGAGCCCGGGCGCCGCGCTCAACGACCTGATCCTGCCGGTGGTCACGGTGGCACTGGTGATGTCCGCGTCGCTCATCCGGTACGTGCGCTCCGCCACCCTGGACGTGCTGGACAGTGACTACCTGCGTACCGCCCGGGCGCTGGGCTCGTCGTTCGTGTCGGCGATGTGGCGGCACGGCATCCGCAACGCCTCCGTGCCGGTCATCTCGATCCTCGGCATCGAGCTGGCCACGACGTTCCTCGGCGCGGTCGTGGTGGAGAGTGTGTTCGCGCTGCCCGGCCTGGGCAGCATGCTGGTGCAGGGCATCGCCGAGCACGACTACCCGGTCATCCAGGGCGTCCTGCTGGTCAGTACGTTCGCCGTCCTGGTGATCGGGTTCCTCGCCGACCTCGCCCAGCGCATCATCGATCCTCGGCTGCGAGCTCCCCACCTGGCGGCTTCGCGATGAGCGAGCGTAGCGAGCGAATCAGGGGGCGCAGCGCGATCGTGCCTCATCGTGCCGGCGAGCGTAGCGAGGCGGTGCGATGAGTGCCTCGGTTTCCGTTCCGGTCCGGGCGCCCGCGCGGCGGCGCCGGTCGGTCACCCTCACCGTCGGCTGCGTCCTGGCCGGCCTGATCGTCGCGCTGGCGATCGTGTCGCTGTTCTGGCTGCCGTACCCGCCGTCCGACGTGTCCGGCGGCCGGCTCGCCGGACCCGGCGGCGGTCACCTGCTCGGTACCGACAAGCTGGGCCGCGACCTGTTCACCCAGCTGATGATCGGCTCCCGGATCGCGCTGGCGGTCGGCTCCGGCGCGGTCGCGCTCGGCGGCATCCTCGGTGTCGCCGCGGGGCTCGCGGCCGGCTTCGCGACCCGGTGGCTGGACGACGCGATCGCCGCGGCGCTGGACATCCTCATCGCCTTCCCCGTCCTGCTGGTGGCGATGCTCCTGGTCGCCGCCCGGGGTGCGTCACTGGCCTCGGCCATCGTGGCGATCGGGCTGGGCTCGTCGGCGGTCGTGGCGCGGCTGACCCGGGTACTGGTCAAGCGGATCCTCTCTCAGGACTTCGTCACCGCCGCGCGGACCTCGGGCACCTCGTGGCCGCGGATCGTGCTCGAACACGTGCTGCCGAACGTGTGGCCGACCCTGGTGGTCAACCTCGCGCTCCAGCTCGGCGTCGCGGTACTCGCCGAGGCCAGCCTGTCCTATCTCGGGCTCGGCGCGCCGCCGCCGAACGAGTCGTGGGGGCGGATGCTCCAGGAGGCTCAGGCGACCGTGCTGACCGCCCCGCTGGGCGCGATCGCCCCCGGCGTGCTGCTGATCCTGCTGGTGATCGGGGTGAACCTGATCGCCGACGGCCTGCGGGACGTCGCCGACCCGACCCGGAGGCGGTCGCGATGAGGAGGCGGTCGCGATGAGCCTGTTGACGGTCAACGGACTGTCGGTGCACTCGCCCGACGGCCGGGCGCTGGTGCGCGACCTGTCCTTCTCGATCGGGCCGGGTGAACGGCTGGGCCTGATCGGCGAGTCGGGATCCGGCAAGTCACTCACCGCGCTGGCCATCATGGGCCTGCTGCCGGCCGGCATGACCGTGTCCGGCAGCGTGGTGCTGGACGCGCCGGGGATGCCTGCGACCGAGGTCGTCGGCGCGCCGAGCCGCCGGCTCGATCGGCTGCGCGGCCGGGCCGCGACCACTGTGTTCCAGGAGCCGCTGACCGCCCTGGACCCGCTGATGCGGGTGGGCCGCCAGGTCGCCGAGCCGCTGCGGCGCTGGCGCGGGTTGCGCGGGGCAGCGCTGCGCGAGGCGACGCTTTCGGCGCTGACCGAGGTGCGGCTGTCCGACCCGGAGCGCATCGCCCGGGCGTACCCGCACGAGATCTCCGGCGGGCAGCGGCAGCGGGTCGCGATCGCCATGGCCCTGGCGTGTGAGCCGGCGCTGCTCATCGCCGACGAGCCGACCACCGCGCTGGACGTGTCGGTCCAGGCCGACGTGCTGTCCCTGCTGGCCAACCTGATCGCGGCGCGCGGGATGTCGCTGCTGTTCATCACGCACGACCTCGCCGTCGTGGCCGGCGTGACCGATCGGGTACTGGTGATGCGCGACGGTACCGCCGTGGAGTCGGGCACGGTACTGGACATCGTCACCGCGCCCCGCGAGCCGTACACGCGCGACCTGGTGGACAGCGCCCGTACCTTCGACGAGGCGCTGAACCGGAGGAAGCCGTGAGCGATCCCATCCTTGAGGCGCGCGACGTGCACTTCGGGTACCGGCATGCGGCACCGGTGCTGGCCGGCGTCTCGTTCGCGGTGCGGCCGGGGCGCAGCATGGCCCTGGTCGGCGAGTCCGGAGCGGGCAAGACGACGCTGCTGCGTCTGTTGCTGGGCCTCGCCAGGCCGGGATCCGGCGCGATCCTGTTCGACGGCCGGGAACTCGACCTGCGCGACCGCGCCCGGCGGCTGGAGTTCCGGCGGGGCGTGCAGACGGTGTTCCAGGACCCGTACTCGTCGCTGGATCCGCGGCAGCGGGTCAGCCGCATCGTCGCGGAACCGTTGCGCTCGCTGGGTCTCGGCTCGGCCGTCGCCGACCGGGACACGTCGCGCTCGTCGGGTCTCGGCTCGGCCATCGTCGGCCCGGACGTGTCGCGCACCGACCGGCAGGCCGAGATCCGGCGGCGGGTCACCGCCGCGCTGGACTCGGTCGGGCTGCCCGCCGACGCGGCCGACCGGTACCCGCACGAGTTCTCCGGCGGCCAGCGCCAGCGCATCGCGATCGCCCGGGCGATCGTCTGCGAACCCCGGGTACTGCTGGCCGACGAGCCGGTCAGCGCGCTGGACGTGACCACCCGGGTGCGGATCGTCGACCTGCTCGCCGAGTTGACTCGCGAGCGCGGGCTGACAGTGGTGATGGTCTCGCACGACCTCGGGGTCGTCGCGACGCTGTGCGAGGACATCGCGGTGCTGGAGCGCGGCCGGATCGTCGAGCGGGGCGCGATCGACACGGTACTGGGCTCCCCCTCCCACCCGTACACCCGGCGGCTGATCGCCAGCGCACCCCGGCTGCCGTCCGGCCGCTCCTGAGCCCGACCAGCCTCCGTGGGTCGTCCGCCCCGCCCCCTCGAACCGGGGGAAGAACAGCTCTTCGAGTCCGTGCCCGATCCGGGCCTGGTCGGCTTCGCCGCCTTCGGCGACCGGTACGCCGGCATGGCGGCGGCCGGTGAGTACCGGCCGGAGTGGACGTGGGTCGCGCTGCGCCGGGGCGTGGTCGTGGCCCGCGCCGCGTGGTGGGGCGGGCCCACCGACGAGGCCCCGCAGGTGCTGGACTGGTTCGACTTCACCGACCGGGACGCGGCGGTGCGGCTCCTGCGCACGGCGCCACTGCGCACCCAGTACTCGCTCAGGCTGCCGGCCGGCTGGCGCGACGACGAGGTGGTGCGCCGACAGGCCACGGCGCGGATCGACGCGGCGCGCAGCGCCGGCATGTCCGTACTGGTCGAACGCTACCGGTACCGGTGGACACCGGACTGCGGGGTGCCCACCCGCCCCGGCCGCCTCGAGTTCGTCGCCGAGCCCGACGACGCGGTGATCCTCGACGTGTTCCGGCGCGTCAACCAGGGCAGTCTCGACGCCCACGTACGCCGCACGATCGCCACCTCCGGACTGGAGGCGTCGGCGAGGCAGGAACTGGACTTCCTGCGTTGGATGCCGAGCCCCCGTGGCTGGTGGCGGCTTGCGTACACACCAGCCGGGAGCCTCGTCGGGCTCAGCCGTCCGCCGCCGCGCCGGGCGCGCGCCCGCTACCGTCCACAGTGGATTTGGAGACCGCCACCGTCGCTCAGCTCGGCCAGTTGCTGCAAAGCCGCCGGATCAGCGCCGTCGACCTAGCCAGCGCATACCTCGCCCGGATCCGCCAGTACAACTCGCGGGGGCCGGCGCTGAACGCGGTACGGGCCATCAACCCCGCCGCGCTGGACGAGGCCCGGGCGGCTGACGCCGTCCTGCGCTCCGGCAAGCGGCACGGACCGCTGCTGGGCATCCCGGTGCTGTTGAAGGACAACATCGACGTCAGGGGCATGCCGACCACGGCCGGCTCGGTGGCTCTGGCGCACTCGTACCCGTCGGCCGACGCGCCGCTGGTGACCGGGCTGAAGAAGGCCGGGGCGGTGATCCTGGGCAAGGCGAACCTGACCGAGTTCGCGAACTTCCTGACCTCCGGGATGCCCGGCGGGTACAGCTCGCTGGGCGGGCAGGTGCTCAACCCGTACGACGCGTCGCAGACCCCCAGCGGGTCGAGTTCCGGTCCGGGGGTCGCGGCGGCATTCGGGTTCGCGCCGCTGACCGTCGGCACGGAAACCTCCGGCTCGATCCTGAGCCCGTCGGCGGCCAACTCGGACGTGGGCATCAAGCCGACCGTGGGCCTGGTCAGCCGTACCGGCATCGTGCCGATCGCGGCAAGCCAGGACACCGCCGGCCCGATCGTCAAGACGGTCGCCGACGCCGCGGCCGAGCTGACCGCGCTGACCACGGCGGATCCGCTGGACCCGGCGACCGCGCAGAATCCGTTGCTCGGCCACGACTTCACCGCGGACCTGTCGACGACGGCGTTGCGGGGTGCCCGGATCGGGGTGGTGGCGAGCCAGGTTCCGGCCGCCGGCACCGACACCCGGACGCTGTGGGACGCGGCGACCGCCGCACTCACGGCTGCCGGCGCCACGCTGGTACCGGTGAGCCTCGACACCGGCAGCAGCATCCCGGGCGGATCGAGCGTGCTCACCTACGAGTTCAAGCGCGACCTCGACACGTACCTGTCCCGGCTGCCGGCAAACGCGCCGATGAAGTCGCTGGCCGACATCGTCGCGTACAACGACGCGCACGCGGACGTCGCGCTCAAGTTCGGTCAGACCAACGCGCTGGCCTCACAGGCCAAGGACCTCAGCCCGGGCAGCGCGGACACCGCGAAGTACCTCGCCGACCGGGCGCAGGACCTGGCCGACAGCAGGGACCGGATCGACGCCGTGATGGCCGCGAACGACCTGACCGCGCTGCTGTTCGCGGGCAGCGGCAGCGCCGGGATCGGCGCGAAGGCGGGGTACCCGTCGATCAGCGTCCCGGCCGGGTACCAGGCGAGCAACCGCCGGCCGTTCAACATCTCGTTCCTCGGCCGGGCCTGGAGCGAGCCGACGCTGATCGGCCTCGGCTACGCGTACGAGCAGGCGACCATGTTGCGCCGGCCGCCGTCGCGGGTCAACCCGTCGCTGTTCCGGTGCGCCGGTCCCGGCGGGTCGGACCCGTCCTGCGCTCCCTGACGGCACCACACCCTGACGGTCCGCCGCCCGCCCTCCGGTAGCACGCCTGCCGGAGGACGGGCGGGTGCCCACTCAGCCGAGGAACGCCGCGGCGTGCTCGGCCGCCCAGCTCGCGAAGGTGAGCGCGGGACGGCCGAGCAGCCGCTGGACCGTGTCGGTGGACGGCCCGGGCGTGAAGGCGTAGTCGGCCAGCGAACCGAGTAGCCGGTCGGGCACATCCTCGGGCAGGCCGGCAGCGAGCATGCCCTGGCGGACCTGATCCGCCGGCAGCTCCACAAAGGACAGGTCCTCACCGATGGCCCGCCCGATGGCGCGCACCTTGTCGAGTTGGCTGAGCGATTGCGGTCCGGTCAGCGCGTAGGCCTGTCCTCCGTGGACCGGGTCGGTCAGCGCCCGCACCGCGACCGCCGCGATGTCACGCTCGTGGATGGTCGAGCTCGCCGCGTTCGGGTACGCGCCGCGAATGGTGCCCGTGGAGCGGATCTGCCCGGCCCAGGCCAGCGTGTTGGACGCGAAGTCGGCACAGCGCAGGATCGTCCAGTCCAGCCCGGAGTCCCGCACGATCTGTTCCACGGCACGGAATTCGTCGGCGAACCTCTGGTATCCCGCGGGGTACTGCACCGTCACGGCCGACAGGAGCACCACGCGCTTCACCCCCTGCCGCCCCGCCAGTGCCAGGAGTTCGGCCACGGCCCCGCCGGCGGCGCGCGGGCTGAGCAGGATCGCCTCCACACCGTCGAGCGCCGCTTCGAGGGTCCGCGGGCGCGACGGGTCCGCGCGGACCACCTCGGCGCCGCCGGGCAGCGCCGAGGTAGACGGCTCGCGACTGACCGCCATCACCGACAGCCGTTCGTCGAGCAACTGGGTGATGGCTTCACGGCCGACATTCCCGGTCGCCCCGGTAATGAGAATCATGACGTGGGTTCCTCTCGACGCCGATACTTCCCGGCCACCATCTGTGAACCGGATAATACGAGACTCATATTAACTAGTCGGTGAAGCCCCGACGATATGAGTCCCGTAACATCTCGACGCGAGAGGATCACCGCCGGCCGGAGCAGCAGGCCTGTCATCCGCCGAGGCCGTGCGGTCGCTGTTGACCGCGCTCGACGAGGTACCGGTGGCGTGCCTGAGCGTGGGCTCGCTGTTCATCGTCAAGTCCGTGGACGCGGCGGGTAACGCGATGATCCAGGTGCGTACGCTGTCGCCGCAGGAACTGCGCGTGCTGGAGGAGTTCCCGGAGATCCAGCGGGTACCCAACCAGGCTCTCGACAAGCTGGCCTTCGCCGTGGCCCAGCGGTCCCTGGGCGCCTGAACGCACAGGCCGGGCCGCCCCGGGTACGCCGGCTGGCGGGTTCGCGCCACCTGGCCGGAACCCGCCATTTGTGATCATCGACGGCGGCCTGGCGCCCGTATTCTACTACCGGCCATGATCCTCGATCATCCCTGTCACCTGCCGGTCGCCCCGAATTGAGGTCCGCAGCCTTGTCACGCGCCCACCCATCCCCGGTACTCGCGGCGGTCGTGGCCACGACCGCCGCACTGTGCGCGGTCGCGATCCCCGACTCCCCCGCCTCGGCCGCACCCGCGCCGGCGGTGCCGCACGCCGCCGTCGCGTACCAGCGGCTCGCGTTGCCCGACGGCCGGTACGCGACGGTCTACAGTGACGGTCTCGCCCAGGTCGTGAACCCCAACACCGGCAGCGCCGAGTTCCAGTACGTGCCGACCGATCACGCTCCCGGCAGCCCGGCCGCCGGTACCCTGCCCGACAAGGCTGAGCTGATCGCCGATCTGGCGCAGGGACAGCCGCAGCCGTACGCGCAGGACGACGTCGTGGTGGCGTACGCCGCCGGTGTACCGGCCCCGGCACGGGTGAGCCTCGGCCGGGCACGCGCCGACGCCACGCACCCGCCCGCGTACACCGGCGACGCGAAGCTCAACAAGGTCCTCGCCGGTCTGGGCGTGGACGACGCGCAGCCGCTGCTGTCCGGACTGGGGAACGGATCGACGACGCCGGCCACCGGGGCGCCGCTGGACGTCTCCCGGCTGTACCGGCTGCACCTGCCGCCGTCCACCGTGGCCCAGGCGGTCAGCGCGCTGCGCGCCCAGCCCGGCATCTCCTACGCGTCGCCGGACTGGCGGGTGACGACGCTGCGGACCGGCTCGACACCGGTCACCGGCGTCACCGCGAAGGCAGCCACCGCGAAGGCGGCCACGGCACCCGCCGCCGGAACGCTGCCCACCAACTACGCGGTCACCGCCGACGCGCAGAGCCTGCTGGACCGGCCCGGGGTCGACGCGATGCCGGCGTACGCCGCGATCAGCCAGCGGTTCGGCCAGCTGCCCGGACAGGGGCAGATCATCACGAACGTGTCGATCGGTTCGCTCACCGACGCCAGCGCGGCCAGCGACACCGCCAACCCGTGCAACCCCTGGGCCGCCGGGTACGGGCCGACCACGATCGTCCAAAGTGGACAGCGCTACCTGGACTGGCCGGGCATGCCGCTCATCCCGACCTACACCGCCGGCGCCACCGGCGCGGTCGACCCGGTGGGACAGGTCTGCGGACCCGACGACCCCACGCTCGGCGAGGTCGGCCTGGACTTCTCCATGATGGCCCCGCTGCCGCACGACAGGCAGCGGCCGGGCCGGGAGGGCAGCGGCGCGAGCGACCTGCTGGGGATCGCGCCGGGCGCCAGCTACCGCCTGATGGAACCGGCCGCCGCCGGACCCACGACCGCCGACATGGCCGCCACGTTCCTGGCCGCCGCGCGGCAGCAGCCCCGCCCGTCGGTCATCACCGCGTCGCTCGGCTTCGGCCTCGACAGCTACGGCTTCTCCGGCCGGTACATGGAAGACGATCCGGTGATGGCCTCGGTCATCGCCACCATCGTGCAGAAGTACCGGTTGGTCGTGTGCGTGTCGGCCGGTGACGGGCTGCGCGGGTACACCAACGCGGCCGTGCCGCCCTCCGGCGGCAGTGCGGCGACGAACCTGGCCGGGAAGCACGTGGCGCCGACCGACCTGAACGACGTCAGCTTCTCCACGGCGCCGTCGGCGGACCCGGACACCGGCTCCATCGACGTCGGCTCCACCACGCTCAACGACACCGGTTCCGGGCCGCAGTCGGGTACCGCCCCGGTCGGATCGCCGCCGTACGCCGAGACCCGGTACAACGGCGCCCGCAACTTCGCCAGCGGCTGGGGTTCCCGGGTCACCATCTCGGCGCCCGGGGACAACGTCCTCGCCCTGCAGCACGCCTTCGGCGGCACGGCACAGGACGCCGCGGTCGTCTACACCGGCGGCACCTCGGCCTCGACCCCGGAGGTGGCCGCCGCCGCGGCGGTGGTGCTCCAGGTGGCGAAGCTGACCGGGAACACGAGGCTGACCGATCCGGTCAACGTACGCGACTTCCTGGTGTCCACCGCGAACCCGGTGGCCAACCCGGCGCAGTCCGACCTGAACCTGAACGTGGGGCCACAGGTCGACCTCGGCAAGGCCGTGCAGACGCTGCTCGCCGACGCGGGTACGCCCGAGACGCCGTCGGTGTCCCGGGTCGCGGTCACCGACCGCCACCCGCTGGACGGGTTCAACCACGTGTTCAGCACGGCCACCGATGCCGGCGCGATCCCGCTCGACCACGACCACCTGGGCGACTGGCTGACCGTCGCGCCGGACTGGCAGGGCATGCCCGACCACGGCGTCGACTACTCACTGAGCGTCGGGAACCACCGGCTGGCGACCACCCCGTCGGCCCGGATCCAGCCGTCGGCGGTGCTCGCCGCGGCCGGGCTGCCGCTGGTCAGTACCGCGTCCCGGACGGTCACGCTGACCTATACGGCGTCCCGGGGCGGCAAGCGACTGGCCGGCGCCACGGTCACGGTCGTCTTCGGACCGAGTGACGGCCGCTCGACGTATGGGCTGGCGCCGACGGTACCCGCGGTCGTGCGGGGTGCCACCATTCCCGTCGCGTACGACCTACGGGGCCTGGTGAGCGCGACCGATCCGGTGCTGGTGGTCTCCGAACCGGGCCGGATCGACCCGGCGACCGCGGCGGGTTTCCGGCCGGCGTACACGGTGCCGCTGACGAAGCCGTCCGGCACCGTCCAGGTGCCGGTGTCCGCGCTGTCCGGTGGCGGGATCTACGGCATCGGCATCGAGCCGGCGACCGCCGGCAGGACCGCGGTCACGTACACCAACTTCGCGTACGTGCGTGTCGCACCGACCGGGGACACCAGGCCGCCGGCACCGACCCTCGCCGCGGCCGGCGACCGGTCGGCTGGCGGGCACGATCTGGCGGTGCCGTACGGCACAGCGTTCCGGGTGAGCTGGGACGTGCGCGACGTACCGTCGGCCGACGGCGCCATGCTGGAGATCAGCGCCGCCGGCCCCACCGCCACCGGCAACCAGAACCCGTTCAACAACCCCAACGGATCCGCCCGCGACGCCAACGGCACGGACACCGGCTCGGTGTACTACGCGCCGGTGCGCGGCGCACACGGGAGCGTCGCGCTGACTCCGGCGCAGGCCGGACTCGACACCGCGATGACCCACGTGGTGCGGGTCCTGCCCACCCGTGACGGCCGGGTGGTCGGCGAGGCGAGTGAGGTGAGTACCGTCAGCCAGGACGGCGTCAGGCCCACCGACGGCGGTACCGTCTTCGGCGGCTTCGGCGTCAACGCCCACGGCGACGACGGCTTCCTCACCTCCAACCTGACCGGTGGCTCGGTCCAGGTGTTCGACCAGAGAACCAACGCGGTCACCGGAACGGTGGCGTCCTCCCCGGACAGGTACCAGACCCCGGGCTCGCTCGGGGCCGGGCCGGGCGTGTTGGCCGGCGACGTCGGGCTCTACACCCGAACCGCCGCGGACGGCACCCAGACCTACCGGGTCATCAAGCCGGTCGCGACGGGCGGCGACGGCGGCGCGTGGACCCCACCCGCCGCGGACGTCCCTCCGGGCGGCGGCACCGGACCGCTGGCGGCGCCGAACCAGGACACGGACACCACCGCGTTCCTGTACGGCAAGAACGGTCTGACCGGCGCGTACCGGGTCTTCGCGTCGAACGTCGGCGCCGGCACGTTCGGGTCGCCGGTCGACGTGGAGCCGGCGATGCGGCAGTACCAGTTCCCGTACGTGACCGCGTTCGGCGCGGACAACGGCAGCGACCTGGCCGTCCTCGGTACCAGCGACTTCTTCCAGTTCAACGGCCCGAACGCGTTCGTCACGGTCGGGCTTGACGACGGAAAGGTCACCTCGTTCCCGGGCGTCACCGCGGGCGAGCCGGACGGGCTCGCGGTCGACTCCACCACGCACACGATGATCGCCCCCACCGGCGACGGCCGCATCGGCCTGTACGACCTGACATCGGGTACCGGTACTACGGTGACGCTGACCGGCGCGGCGCACCAGCACCCGGCGGTGGACCAGACGCACCACTACTTCGCGATGCAGGAGTTGGAGGCGCCGTCCGGGCTGGGCACGATGCCGGACGACAACGCCACGTCCGCGATCGTGCTGGTCGACGAACACGGCGCCCTGGTCAAGCGGATCGCCACGTTCAACTTCTTCAACACCACACTGCCCATCAACGGAACCTTCATCCAGCTGAACCCGGCCACCCGGACCGGGTACACGCCCGGCCCGGGCGGCACCCAGCTGGCCGTGTTCCACTACTGAACGGCGGGCTGGGCGGGTACCGGTTCGGGCGGCTGCTCGTCCCGGTACCCGGCCGCCTGCAGCGCGAAGAGTTCGGCGTACCGGCCGCCGAGCGCGACAAGTTGCTCGTGCGTACCGTGCTCGACCAGCCGGCCGTGGTGCATGAGGTAGATGCGGTCGGCGTGGCGGACGTTGGCCAGCCGATGGGTGATCAGGACGACCGCCTTGTCGCGTGCGTGCTCACGCAACCGGCCGAACAGCGCGTGCTCGGCCCGGGCGTCCAGCGCGGCGGACGGCTCGTCGCAGATGAGCAGCGCGGCGTCGCGGTAGAACCCCCGGGCCGCGGCCAGCCGTTGCCACTGCCCGCCGGACAGCTCCTGCCCGCCGGAGAACATCCGGTCGAGCAATGTGTCGTACCCGTGCGGCAGGTCGAGGATCATCTGGTGCGCACCGGCCGTCCGCGCCGCGTCGTGCACCGGTGGGTCGCCGCCGGAGCGGGTGTGCCGGCCGATGCTGACGTTCTGCCGGGCGCTGAACGGCCAGTGCACGTACTCCTGGGTGATGACGGCGACGTGCTCGCGGATGCCGTCCGGATCGGTGTCGGTGAGGTCCACACCGTCCCAGCGGACCCGGCCGGAGGTGGGCCGGTACAGGCCGGCGATCAGCTTGGCCAGGCTGGTCTTTCCCGACCCGTTCTCGCCCACCAGCGCGATGGTCTCGCCGCGGCGCAGGGTCAGGCTCACATCATCGACCGCGGGGGCGGCGGAGTCCGGGTACGCGAGGCTGATCCGGTCCACCGCGATCTCGGAGAACCCGTCGGGCGGCGGGCCGGAGGAGGTGGCGACCCGGCTGCCGGCCCGGTCGACGAATCCGGTGAAGTCGGTGAAGTACAGGCCGTCCTCGTACAGCCGGTTGGTGGCCATCACCGCGAGCCGCAGGGCGCCCTGGACGGTCTGCAGCGCCACCAACGCCGCGGCGGCCGCCGCGAGCGGGATTCCTCCGTCGATGATGAGCAGGCCGAGGATCAGGTAGACGCCCACCGCGGCGATGCCACCGAGCAGCCCGCCGATCAGCCGGGTCACCGTCTGTTGCCGGGCCACGGTGAGGTCTGCGCGGGTCTCGGCGCCGGTCACCTGCCGGTACCGGTCGAGCAGGAACCCGGCCATCGTGTTCGTCCGTACCTCGACGGCGGTGTGCCGGTTGGCCATCAGGTGCTCGAGCATCCACCGGCGGCGGCGCCAGGCGATCCGCTGGTACAGGCTCACGTACTGCTGCCGGGCGGCCCGCACGGCGGCCCATCCGACGGGCAGCGCGGCGAGGACCACCAGCGGCAGCAGCAGCGGCTGGATGACCAGCAGGGTGGCCGCCGTCGCCGCCACCCCGACGAACCCGGTCGTCAAGTCGATGACGTCGTTGACCAGCATGGCCGCCGCGTCGACCCCGCGGCCGTGCGCGCGTTCCATGTCGTCGGCGAAGCCGGCGTCGTCGAAGGCCGCCAGCTCGACGCGGGTGGTCAGGTCGAACAGGCTCACCTGAGCCGCGGTGTCCACCTGCGGGCTCAGCCGCGCCTGGGCCCACCCGGCGGCGATGGACAACCCGGCCCGGGTCGCTGTGGCGCCCGCGACCAGGGCCAGCGCCGGAATCGCGGCCCGCACCCGCGCCGGAGTCGGTCCCTGGGTCAGCAGCGCCTCCGCGACGCTGCGGGTGGCCAGCAGCCCGAGGGCGGTGAGCACCCCGCTGGCGAAGTGAGCCAGCACCGCCGCCGCGGTGTCCAGCCGGCTGGCCGCCCAGGCCAGGCCGAGCGCCTGGCGCACCAGGACGGGCAACCGGCGCGCCATCGACCAGAAGCCTGTCGCCGCGAGATCCCGGCCGTGCGCGAGCCAGGCCGGCATCTCGACCTCGGCCGGCTGTTCGGGCGGCGCCGGTTGTTCCGGCGGCACTCGCTGTTCCGGCGGCACTCGCTGTTCCGGCGGCACTCGCTGTTCGGGCGGCGCTGGCCGTTCCGGCGACACCGGCTGTCCGGGCGGTGCCGGCTGTTCCGGCGGCGCTGTCTGTTCGGGCGGTGCCGCCGACGTGTCCGTCGCGGCGGGTGGCGGGCCGTCGGTCACCGCACGTTCCTCCGTCGCATCCGAAGATTCGCGAACTGCTTCCCGATGATAGTTGGAAGCAGCGACGATCCTCGATGCAACGGAATGCGTGCCTAACCGATCGCGTTGAGTTCCGCGACCACGTCGGGCGGCAGGACCAGGTCCGCCGCGGCGACGTTCTCGCGCAGGTGGGCCACCGACGAGGTGCCCGGGATCAGCGCGGTCGTCGCGGACCGTTGGAGCAACCAGGCCAGGGCGACCTGCTGCGCCGATGCGCCCAGCCGGGCGGCGACATCGTTCAGCGTGTCGTGCTGCAGCGGGTTGAACCCACCGAGCGGGAAGAACGAGACGTACCCGATGTTCTCCGCCGCGCACCGGTCGACGAGCGCGTCGTCCTCGCGGCTGGCGAGGTTGTAGAGGTTCTGCACCATGACCACCGGCGCGATGCCCTGCGCCTCGGTCAGCTGCGCTGAGGACGCGCCGGACAGCCCGAGGTGCCGGATCAGTCCCTGCTGGCGCAGCTCGGCCAGCGCCCCGAACTCCGCGGCGACCGACTCCTCCGTGGTGCCCTCGTGGGAGCGGAGGCGCAGGTACACCACGTCGAGAGTGTCCACGCCCAGGCGCCGCAGGTTCTCGTGGACCTGGGCGATCAGGTCCTCCGGGTCCAGCGAAGGCTGCCAGCTGCCGTCCGTGCCGCGACGCGCGCCGACCTTCGTGGCGATGCGCAGGTGCGACGGGTACGGGTACAGGGCCTCCTTGATGAGTTCGTTGGTGACCTCGGGACCGTAGAAGTCGGCGGTGTCGAGGTGGTTGACGCCCAGCTCGACGGCTTCCCTCAGCACGGCGAGGGCCTGGTCGCGATCCTTCGGTGGACCGAAGACGTTCGGCCCGGCCAGCTGCATCGCGCCGTACCCCATGCGGTTGACCGTGAGGTCGTTCGCGAGCCGGAGTACCCCACCGGAAATCGTACTCGTCATTTCGCTACCAATCGTACTAAAGGTGATTTAAATGGACATCTGCTCAGACGCGGATAACCTGGACGTGCCTCCACTCTGCGTCTTACCCATACGGCCCGGCAGTACCCCGCCGTTCCTAGGAGTGACGGGACCATCCACCCGCCGGTACCAGGAACTACCGTGGACTGCGTGGACAGCACGAACGCGCTCGGCGAGTTCCTGCGCGCCCGGCGGGAGCTGGTCCGGCCGGAGGACGCCGGAATCCGCTCCGCCGGCCTGCGCCGGGTTCCCGGCCTGCGCCGCGAGGAGGTGGCCACGCTCGCCGGCATCAGTTCTGACTACTACCTGCGCCTGGAACAGGGCCGCGACCGCAACCCGTCGGTCCAGGTCCTGCGGGCGCTGGCCCGGGTGCTGCGCCTGGACGCCGACGCGACCGCCTACCTCATCGGCCTGGCGCGGCCACGCCCCGCCGCCGGCGCGGCCCGCCCAGCCTCCCGCGCGCGGGCGTCCCGGCAGGCGGAACGGGTACCGGCCAGCGTCCTGCAGCTGATGGACGGCTGGGCGAACAACCCGGCGTACGTCCAGAACAAGGTGTCCGACCTGCTCGCGGTCAACACGCTGGCGACGGCGCTGTCCCCCAACTACGTGCCCGGGGTCAACCTGCTCCGGGCCGCGTTCCTCGACCCCGCGGAGCGGGAGTTGCGGCGGGACTGGGAGGAGGCGACCGAGGAGGGTGTGGCGACCCTGCGCACCCAGGTCGGGCCGGACATCGACGATCCCCGGCTGGTCGAACTCGTCGGCGAGCTGTCGGTGCGCAGCGACCGGTTCCGGCGCCTGTGGGCCCGGCACGACGTGCAGCCCAAGCGGGGCCGGATCAGCCGGCTGCACCATCCGCAGGTCGGCGACCTCGATCTCCAGTCGAACAAGTTCGTCATCAGCGGTACCGACGGGCTCGTGCTGGTCGTGTTCCACGCCGAACCGGGCACCCGGAACGCGGAGCTGCTGGGGATCCTGGGCAGCCTCGCCGCCCCGGTCGACCTGGCGGACCCCGCGCGGGCCGACCAGCAACGGATCGACGAGCCGTAACCGGCGGCCGGCCGCGACGAGGACGACCGGCACGCTAGCCCGGGGGCCCGGAACCGCCCGCCCTGTAGCGTGGCGGCATGGTCACCACGTCGGGTCTCGCCCTCACCGATCACGTCTTCGCGGTACCGCTCGATCACGTCGATCCGAACGGCCCGACCATCGAGGTGTTCGCCCGCGAGGTCGTCGCGGCGGAGCGGGCCGGCGAGGACCTGCCCTGGTTGCTGTTCCTGCAGGGCGGTCCCGGCAACAAGGCGCCCCGGCCGGTGGGCCGGGACGGCTGGCTGGGCCTGGCCGTGCGGACCCACCGGGTGCTGCTGCTGGACCAGCGGGGCACCGGCCGTAGCACGCCGGTGACGGCCCGGACCGTGGCCGGGATGCCAGCCGCCGAGTTGGCGGCGTACCTGCGCCGGTTCCGCGCGGACAGCATCGTGGCGGACGCCGAACTCATCCGGGCACGGCTGGCCGGTGGGGCGCGGTGGGACACGCTCGGGCAGAGCTACGGCGGGTTCATCACGCTCACCTACCTGTCTCAGGCACCGCAGGGCCTGCGTACCTGTTACGTGACCGGCGGCCTGGCGAGCCCGACGGCCAGCGCCGACGAGGTGTACTCCCGCACCTACCCCCGGGTGGCCGCGAAGAACGCCGAGTACTACCGGCGCTACCCGCAGGACGTGGCGGCGGTCCGGGCGATCGCCGACCACCTCGACTCCGTCGACGTCCGGCTGCCGGACGGCGACCGGCTGACCGCCCGGCGGTTCCGGCTGCTGGGCAACGCGTTCGGCATGGGCGACGGGTTCGCCAAGGTGCACTGGCTGCTGGACGGGGTGTGGCAGGGCGGCGAGCTGTCGGACGGCTTCCGGTACGCGGTGATGGCCGAGACCGGGTTCGTCGACGCGCCCATCTTCACGCTGCAGGAGTTCTGCTACGGGCAGGGCGGCGCGCCGACCGGCTGGGCGGCGCGGCGTGCCCTCGACCGGGACCCGCGGTTCGCGGCCGACGCCGACCCGCTGCTGTTCACCGGCGAGATGATGTACCCGTGGATGTTCCGCGAGATCTCCGCGCTCAAGCCGTTCGCCGGTGCCGCCGACCTGCTGGCCGCCGACGACGACTGGCCGGCGCTGTACGATCCGGCCCGGCTCGCGGGCAACGACGTGCCGGTGTACGCGGCGGTCTACTTCGACGACATGTACGTGGACGCCGAGCTGCAACTGGAGACCGCACGGGCGCTCGGCAACAGCCGGGTCTGGGTCACCAACGAGTACGAGCACGACGGGGTGCGGGTGGACGGGGAACGGGTGCTCGGCAGGCTCATGGACATGGCCGTCGGCCTGTGCTGAACGCGCGGGCCTGTGCTGACCGCGCAGCCTCTGCCGACCCCCGGCTGGCCGCTCACGTCGCCAGTTGCGGAGTGCGCAGCCGCCGTACCGGCGACAGCAGCAGCGCGGCCAGCCCCACGGCGACCGGTACGACCAGCGCCAGGTAGGCCACCCGGGTGCCGGCCGCCCCGGCGAGGACACCGCCCAGCAGCGCACCGAACGGAGTGCCGCCCCACGCCAGCATGCGACCGGTGGTGTTCACCCGTCCCTGCAGCGCGTCCGGCGTCACCTGCTGCCGTACGCTGATGCCGTTGGTGATGGCCGTGGTCGTGGCTACGTACCAGACGGCCCAGACCGCCATGGCGACCGGGAGCGTACGCGCGACCGCGAACCCGGCGAGGCAGACCGCGTTCACCGCGTACCCGAGGATCGAGGCCGGTCCCGCGCCGGCCAGCCGGGTGACGCGGGGCAGCAGCAGCGCACCGGCAAGCGAGCCGCACGCGCCGGCCGAGTAGAGCAGTCCGATCCTGGTGTCGTGGGTGGCGAGCCCGAGCCCCTGGTGCGCCTGAACCACGAGGAGACCGAGCGCCCCGCCCACGGTCATGGACAGGGCGAAGCCGGTCAGGCTGAGCGTGCGGACTACCGGTTGGCTCCACAGGTACCGCAGCCCTTCGGCGATCTCGGCGCGGACGCGGGCGGCGGTGCGGCGCGCCGGATCGATGTCGCCACGCAGCGCGGCGATCAGGGCGGCGGACACCAGGTAGCTGCCCGCGTCGAGACAGATCACGATCGACGGGTCGGTCACCGCGGCGAGCAGCCCGGCACCGGCCGGCACGCTGATCTGCAGCACCACCTCGGTCGCCCAGAGTGCGCTGTTGGCTTCGGCCAGCCGCTGCCTGCCGACGATCCGGGTGAGCGCGCCCCAGGCCGCGCCGGCGAACAGTCCGAGAAGCAGATACGGCAGCGCCTCCAGCGCCGCGACCGCTGCGGTCAGCGTGGCGGAGCCGCTCGCCTGGTAGGTGAGCAACGGGATCGCGATCGCACTCGCCGCGCTGCCGCCGAGACTGATCGACCGTGCCAGGTACCACAGCCGGAAGTCGCGGCTGGAGGACAGGCGCTTCCGACCAGTCCGGCTCGGCGCGTCTGGCGCCGCGCCACGACCCGGACCAGTCGTCCGACCAGTCCGGCTCGGCGCGTCTGGCGCCGCGCCACGACCCGGACCAGTCGGTGGGCGGGCCGCGGCCGTGGTGGTCACCATGATGGCCTCCCGTGACGTGTCATCGTGCCCGCCCGACCCCGTCGCTATGCCGGCGAGAGCAGGCCGGAGAGCGCCGCCTCGTCGCTGGCGTTGAGCGGATCGCGTCCGGGCACCGTGACGCCGGTGCGGCAGATTCTGACCGGCTCGCTGTTGCGGCACATGTTCACGTTCCGTGCGTCCGGTGCCGAGTTACGGCAGGCGCTGACGCTACCGCCCACATCGGTACCGGCGGTGCGGCACAGGTTCACACCGGCGGGGCCCCATTTCGCGGTACGGCAACTGGTGGCGTTGCCGGGACCGATGTCCGCGGCGGTACGACACATGTCGATGTCGGTCAGATCTCGATACTCGGACACGATCTCCTCCTGGTTGTGGTGGGTTGTTGACGGGTCAGAGGCTCCGGCGGCGCGCCATCGCCCCGGTCCACAGGTCCCAGCCGCGTCCCGTGGGGACGATCGGCAGGCCCAGATACACGAGGCTGAAGCGCTCCAGCCCCGGTGCGACCGCCGTGACGACACCGATCGTCGACTCCGGCGGGGTCAGTTCGCTGAGGTACACGTCGATGCCGTGGGCCGCCAGCAGGCGGCTCAGGCGACCCGTCGCCGAGGCGATCCGGTCCCCCGCCGCCGGTTCGCCACCGTCCGGGCGGGCCTCGACGCGCCCGTCGTCCGCGACGGGCGTGGGCGCACCGTTCGGGTCGCGGCCGTCCGGCGGCGCGCCGTCGCGCAGGCTCACCCGGTCGGCGCTGGTCAGCAGGGACCGCACCGGCAGCCGGGCGCACTCCGCGAGCAGCGGCCAGGGCGCGAGCGATGCCAGCGCCGCCAGTGCCGCGGCGGGATCGGCCGCCGTCATCTGCATGAGTTCCCGCAGCGCCCGCTCGGCGGCGTGCGTGCCGTGCAGCGAGGCGCCGGTGCCGAACACCGGCGGCCCGGATTCGTCCCGGTGAGCGATCGCGAGATAGACCGGGACGCCCAGGTCGGTGGTCAGGTCGATGAGGTGGACGCCGGCTCCCGCGGCGACCGCCGCCGCGTCGTGCAGCCGGCGCAGGTGTGGCGGCAGGCCGGTCGGGTCGACGAGCCGCGGCGCCGTGTCGCCGGCCACGAACCAGCGGAGCATCGCGTGCGACAGCGCGTCGTGTTCGATCAGTTCGCCGATCGCGTGCAGAGTCGCCTCGCCGGGTGTGGCACCGGCCGCCGTGCCGATGCTCGACGAGTACCGCAGCAGGCTTCGGTACGGTGCGACGGAGTCGCCGGGCAGCGGCCGGTCGTGGTAGCCGGGGTCGCTGAGAAACACCGGGTACCACACCGGTCCCCGCGGGCCGTCCATGGGCGCGCACGCGGCCACCGCGCCCGGGAAGTCGGCCGCCCACCGGCGTACCACGAGGTCTCCGGTCAACGCCGGCTGGCCGGCCACCGCTGCGGCGGTCATCAGCTCGGTGGCGCCCGGTGCCAGCCGCCGGCTGCCGCGCCAGGACATGTAGAAGCTCTCCAACGCCTCGTACCAGGCGCTGGCCAGACTCCGCTCGGCGGTGCCCTTGCCCGAGCCGGACGCGACGAGGCACCCGTCGCGGCGCAGCTGCACCACCGGCACCGGTACCCGCGCCGAGCCGAGCCACTCGACGTCCGCCGTGAGGCCCAGGCGGCCGACCTCGTCGCGGGCGCGGCGCAGCGCGGCATCGCTGGACATCGAGCGCTCCGGCACGCCGCCGTCCACCGCCGGCTCCTCGCGGCGACTCGCTCGACTGTCCACAGTAGACCCTCCCGGACAATGTTCCGCATCGATGTCCGCCGGGGATCGTACCGGGCCCCTCAGCGCACAGGCTGCCCCGCACGGGGTCCGATTCCGGTCACCGGTTCTGGTCGGTCCGGTATTGTGCGCGGATGGCGATGGTGGAAGTGGGCGGTGTGCGGCTCGCGTACGACGAGGCGGGCAGCGGACCGCCCGTGGTCCTGGTCCATGCGGCACTCGCCGACCGGCGGATGTGGGAGCACCAGTTCGCCGCGCTGGCCGCCAACCACCGGACCATCCGCTACGACTGGCGCGGGTACGGCGAATCCGGCGACGCCGCCGGCGAATTCGCCCACCACGAGGATCTGCTCGGACTGCTGGACGCGCTCGACGTGGATCGGGCTGCCCTGATCGGATGCTCGATGGGCGGCGCACACGCGGTCGACGTGGCACTGACCGCACCCGACCGGGTATCCGGCCTGGCGCTCATCTGCTCCGGGCTGTCCGGACACCGGTGGCCGCCGGCGATGCTCACCCGGGCGCGGGAGCGGATCTACCGCGCGGTACCGGCCGACCGGTTGCGACGGTACGGCGAGCACACCGCCGAGCGGATCGACCCGGCGGACATCACCGCCATGGCGCAGGCGCAGCTGGATCTCATGCTGGTCGGGCCGGACCGGGACCGCGGCGACCTCGCCCCGCGGGTGTGGGAGAGCGCGCTGGCCATGTGCGAGAAGGTGTTCGCACGCGAGTGGGCGGGGCCGCCGAACTCGCCGCGCGAACTCGATCCGCCGGCCGACGTCCGCCTCGCCGAGGTACGCGTGCCGGCACTGGTACTGGCCGGGTCGGCCGACATCCCCGAGATCCGGGACGTCTCGACCCTGCTGGCCGACGGCATCCCCGGCGCCCGCCGGGTCGATCTGCCCACCGGTCACCTCCCGCCGGTCGAAGCGCCGGAGCGGGTCTCGGCGCTGCTGTCCGACTTCCTGACCACGCTCTGACCCGTTGCGGCCCCGCCCAGGCGCCGGCCGGGACGGGGATCGCTCCCCCAGGCACGGAGCGATCCCCGGGTACGGTCAGCGGCGCCCGCGGCCGAAATAGTTGGCGCGCAAGCGGTCGAGCAGGATCGCCACGCCCAGCACGCCGCCCTGCACCACCTGCTGGTAGTACGGGCTCACGTGCAGCGCCAGCAGCCCGTTGGCGATGAACTCCAGCAGGATCGCGCCGGCCGCGATACCGGTGATCCGGCCCTCGCCGCCGAACAGCGACACCCCACCGACCACCGCGGCGGCGATCGCGATCAGCTCCCAGCCCGCTCCCACGGACGGGTCGGCGACGTTCATCCGGCCGATGACCAGAACGCCGACGATCGAGGCCAGGATCGAGCTGGCGACGTAGGTGGAGATGATCCGGCTGCGGATCGGGATGCCGGCCAGCCGCGCGGCCTCCCGGTTGCCGCCGACCGCGTAGATCTGCCTGCCGACGTAGGTGCGCTCCATCACGAACCAGGCGACCAGCACCACGCCGACGAAGAACAGCGCCGGTACCGGAATGCGTTGGACGTAGTACGCGCTCAGGTTGCCGAACAGCGACGAGATGCCGTTGATCGGGGTACCCCCGGTGATGGCCAGGGACAGTCCCTGCGCGACGGTGTAGGTCACCAGCGTGATGACGAACGGCGGCACGTTGAGCCGGGTGACCAGCGCGCCGTGCCAGAAGCCGACGGCGGCGCAGATGACGATCGTGACGAGGATCGCGACCGGGGCGGGCAACCCCTGGTTCACGTTGAACCAGGCGGCGAGGATGCCGGCCAGGCCGGCCAGCGCACCCACCGACAGGTCGATGCCGCCGGTGAGGATGACCAGCGACTCACCGATCGCCAGGATGCCGACCTGGGCCAGGTCCCGGCCCATCACCTGGAGGTTGCCGACGCTTGCGTAGGTGGGCGCGTTGCCCGCGATGACGGCGAAGACGACCACGCAGGCGATGATGACGCCGGCCTCCGGCGACTCGGCGAGCCGGCGCAGCAGACCGCCCACAGTGGACACACCGGTACGCCGGGGCGCGGGCTCGGTTCCCTTGGGTGCCAACGTTTCCTGAGTGCTGCTCATGCACCCGCTCCGTTCGGTTCGGTGGGCTCGTCGATGACGGGGCCGGTCCCGGCCGCGGCCGTCATGATGCGCTCCTTGGTCGCGCCGGCGTGGTCGAGGACGGCGACGACCCTGCCGTGGTTCATCACCGCGATCCGGTGGCAGATCGACAGCAGCTCCTCCAGCTCCGACGAGGCCACCAGTACCGCCATGCCCTCGCCCGCGGCCCGGTCGATCAGGTCGTAGATCTCCGCCTTCGCGCCGACGTCGACGCCCCGGGTCGGCTCGTCCAGCAACAGCAACCGCGGTCGGGTCGCGAAGGCCCGGCCGAACACCGCGCGCTGCTGGTTGCCGCCGGACAGCGACCCGATCGGCTGCTCCACCGAACGCATCCGGACGTTGACGCTCGCGGCGATCCGTTGCGCCTCGTCCCGCTGTCGCCGCGGGTGCAGCAGCCCGGCGGTGCTGATCCGCTTGAGGATCGACACCGTGACGTTCGCGCGGATCGGCGCGAACGTGACCAACGACTGTTCCTTGCGGTCCTCCGGGATCAGCGCGATCCCGGCCCGCGCGCCGTCTCCGGGGTCTCGCGGCGAGTATCTTTCGCCGCGCAGCCGCATTTCCCCACCGATGGCGGGCTGGGCACCCGCGACGGTGTGGATGAGCCGACTGCGCCCCGATCCCATCAGGCCGGCGACACCGACGATCTCCCCGGCGTGTACCTCCAGGTCGACCGGGCCCAACCCGGCCGCCCGCAGCCCGCTCACCCGCAGCAGCACCTCGCCCTCCGGCGGGCGGCTCTTGCCCTCGGTGTGCCCGATCTCGCCGCCGACCATCTCCCGGATGAGCCGGTCCTCGGTCGCCTCGGAGGGTTTCAGGTCGGCGACCAGCCGCCCGTTGCGCAGCACGATGACGCGGTGGCTGACCGCGCGCACCTCGTCGAGGCGGTGGCCGATGAACAGCACGGTACCGCCGCGTCCGGCCAGCTGCCGGGCCAGGCCGAGCACCATCTCGGCCTCGACCGGGCCCAGCGAGGACGTCGGCTCGTCCAGGATCAACAGCCGGGGCGTGCGGCCCCACGCCTTGGCGATCTCGATCATCTGCCGGGTCGGTACCGGCAGCGTACGAACCTTGCGGTGCACCGGGATCGCCTCCGGCGACAACCCGATCTCGGCCAGCATCGCCTCGGCCTCGGCCCGCTGCGCCGGCCGGTCCACCAGAATCCGTCGCCGGGACTCGCGTGGACGCCGCCCCAGCAACAGATTCTCCGCCACCGACAGCTGCCCGACGAGCGGGAACTCCTGGGACACCATCGCCACGCCCAGTTGCTTCGCCGCCTCGGTGGAGCCGGCGGGCAACGGTACGCCGTCGATCTCGATGTCGCCGCCGTCCCGGTGCACCGACCCGGCCAGCGTGCCCATCAGCGTCGACTTGCCGGCCCCGTTCTCGCCCACCACGCCGATCACCTGACCGGCGTGCAGGTTAAGGGCGGGAAGGTCGAGGACGCGGACCGGACCGTAAGACTTGTGCACCCCCCGCAGCCGCGCGGTGACCGCGCGGCCGGGGGCGCCGCCTGGCAGCGTCATCGTCGAACTCTCAGCTAATCCCGAGCTGCTTTTCGAGGTCCTGGTACTGGTCGAGGTCGGACTTCGTGACCAGTCCGACACCGGAGCTGAGCGTGGAGCCGTCGGATTCCAGGTAAGGCTTCACGATGGCCATCGTGGCGTCCTTGCCGAGCACCTTCATCGCGGCCATGATGTACGCCCCGGTGTGGCCCTGCTCGTACGGCATCTGCACGACCGTGCCGGAAATGACGCCGGAGTTGATGAAATCGATGGTCTGCGCGTCGGAGTCATCACAGATGATTTTCACCTTGCCGGCCTTGCCCGAGGACTGGACCGCCTGCGCCAGCGCCGGCCCGTCGTAGGAGTACACGCCGTACAGGCCGGTGATGTCCGGGTTGTTGGCCAGGATGGTCTCCGCGTCCGAGGTGGCGGTGCTCGCCTGGAGGTTGTCGTTGACCTTCTGCGCCACCGTGATGGTCGAACCCTTCAGCCCGTCCTCGAAACCCTGGATCCGCTGCGTGGCGTTGGCCGCGGTCAGCGAGCCGACCAGGATGGCCACCTTGCCCTTGCCGCCCAGCACCTGCTTCATCGCCTGGCCCGCCTGCAGGCCGGCCTGGTAGTTGGGGGTACCGAGGTAGAGCCCGGCCGCGTCGGTGTCCGGCAGCGGCGAGTCGACCGCGAGCACGAACACACCCTTGCTCACGTCGTTGTGGATGGTGCCGGCCGCCGACTTCGGGTCGATCGCCGAAATGGAGTACCCGGTGACCCCCTGCGACTCCAGGGTCTCCAGCTCCGAGGTCTGCTCGGTCAGCTTGCCATTGGGCGGCGCGAAGTAGGTGCACTTGTTCTTCGCGATGCCAAGGTCGGCACAGCCCTTGAGGAAGCCGACCTGGCCGGCTTTCCAGTAGTCGGCCGCCACGTTGACCACCATGGCCACGTTCACGCCGGACAGGTCCTTGCCGGCCATCGCCGACTTGAGCGCGGCGTCGAGCTTGGTCAGGTTGTCCTGGTTGAACGCGACCGTGCCCTCCAGGGGCGCGGTGCTCGGCGGGGGCGCCGATCCCGAGGAGCCGCCGGCGTCCTTCGAGCACCCGGAGCTGAGCGCGAGTAGGGTGACCGCCGCCGCAACGGCGACAATTCTCGTCCGCATTGCTGTGCCCTTCCGTGTCGGGTGTGACGGGGGTGGTGGCGGGCGCGGGGCCGGGACCTCCCGGCTCCGCGCGAGCCGGTCGTACACCTGTTTCTCGCGGATCTGACTGCGCGACTAGGGCCTGACGGCGCCAGCGATGTGTATCCGACGGCGCCGATGCCCGCGGGCCACCGGGCGGACCCGGGTGGCCTGGCACCGTTCGTGCCTCGTTCTCAACACAACTGTTCGCAAACTGTTAGCGTTCACACGACGGCCGGCCAGTTGCCCCGGCCCAGCGTCCGGCGCCTGCCCGGGCGGCGGACTCGCCGAGTCAGATTCGACCCGCGAGCGCTCGCCTACGTCCACCGCCGCTGACCGCCGTTTCACTGCCGTATCCCCTCGATGAACCGGAAGTGACTTGCTGAGATGTTAACGCTCACAAGGAGACTGTCAAGAGTTAGATGTCGATTCGTCAATGCGCACAAACGGGCTCAACCGTAGTCGGTCTGGCATACCGCGTGGGTACCCCGATCCACGCGCAGACGGACGCACCCCCGGTCACCGCGCCGGGCGGCTCCTGTCCCCACGCGCCTGTCCCCACACGGCTGCCCCCGCGCGGCCGTCCCCCACGCGCCTGTCCCCACACGGCCGCCCCCACGCCGCGCCGGCCCGGTGACAGGATGGCGTCCATGCGAACTCAGGTGACGTTCGACTGCGCCGACCCGCACGCCCAGGCCGCGTTCTGGGCTCAGGTCTTCGGATCCACCGTCGAGGACAACTCCGCACTCGTCGACCAACTGGTCGCCGACGGGCGCATGCCCGAGGAGGACCGGATCGTGGTCGACGGGCGTTCCGCGTTCCGCGAGGTGGCCGCGTGCCGCGACCCGGCGGGTGCCGAACCCCGGCTGTTCTTCCAGCTCGTAACCGAGGGAAAGGTCGCGAAGAACCGGGTACACCTCGACATCCACGTCGAGCCGGAGCGGAAGGCGGCCGAGGTCGAGCGGCTGGTCGGGCTCGGCGCCCGGCTGGTCGAGACGCACAGCGACCGCGGTCCCACGACGCACGTGCTGCGCGACCCTGAGGGCAACGAGTTCTGCGTGCACTGACCGTTTCCGCGGGCGCCGGCTCCGTCCTGCGGCGCCGAACCCCGCCAGCGGCGGGGTTGGGCTCCGTTTGACCAGTCTCCGCCGGGGTAGCACTGCCCCGGCGGAAGGAGAGCCCGCTTTGAGTAGCCCGATCAGTCCCGACCCGGTCACCGAGTGGCGCCCGGAGTACCTGCCCGCGTACCTGTCCAACGGCCTGATCGGCCTGCGCATCGGGCACATCCCGCTGCTGTCCGGAGTGATGATGGTCAGCGGCTTCGAGGGGTTGGACCCGGAGAGCCGCGTGGAGGCGTTCGCCCGGGCGCCGTACCCGCTGGCCGGAAACCTGAGGGTGGGCCGTGCCCGCCTGTCCGATCCCGGCCGCGCCGTGCTGAAAGAGCAGCGGTACGACTTTTCCTGCGGGGAGCTGCACACCCGGCTGGGTTTCGAGGGTGACGGCGTTCGCGCCGATCTCGACGTCATCAACCTGTGCAGCCGCACCCAGCCGACCATCACCCTCCAGGAGGTGAAAGTCACCGTCGACCACGACTGCGAGGTGACGATGACCTCCGGAGTGAACGCCCGTGACGTACCGGGAGGCTGGGCGCACAACGATCCCGGCGCGCTGGACACCGACATGAGCTGGCCGGACGGGCCGTACTACTGGGAGAGCTTCGGGAAGCTGTCCAACCTCGGCATCGCGGTGCGGACGCAGCTGTGCGGCGTGGACCAGTTCGACCGGCAGTTCGACCCGAGCGGGCCGGACCAGATCGTCACTCACTACACGTTCGAGGCCAGGGCCGGGGTGCCCTACCGGGTGCGCCGGTACGTCAGCGCCGTGCCCAAGCCGATGCACTCGCAGAGCCACCTGGAGGCGCAGCGGCTGCTGGAGGCCGCGTACCTGCGGGGATTCGACTCGCTGCGGGCGGACAACCACGCGGCCTGGGACTGGCTGTGGCAGGGCCGGGTGGTGCTGGAGGGCGCGCCGGCGCGCTGGCAGGCATTCGCCGACGCGGCGTTCTACTACCTGCACAGTTCGGTGAACGGCTCCTCGCCCAGTTCCTCGTCCGTGTTCGGACTGGCGTACTGGCCGAACTACCACTACTACCGCGGCCACCAGATGTGGGACCTGGAGACGTTCGCCCTCCCGCCGCTGCTGCTCACCCAGCCGGAAGCGGCGGCGGGCCTGCTGCGCTTCCGCAAGGAACGCCTGCCCGCCGCCATCGAGAGTTCCCGGGTGGCCGGTTACCGTGGCGCGAAGTACCCCTGGGAGAGCAGCCTGCGCGACGGCAGCGAGGCGACCCCGACGGGCACCTTCGGGGCGGCGACCGAACACCACGTCAGCACCGACGTCGCCATCGCGTTCGCCCGCTACGTCCACGCGACCGGCGACCTCGACTTCGCCACCCGCGAGGCATGGCCGGTCATGACGGCGGTCGCCGAGTGGATCGAGAGCCGCTCGCGATGGAGCACGCGGGGCTTCGAGATCCAGCAGGTGATCGGCATCGCGGAGACCGGCCACCTGGTGAACAACAGCGCGTTCGTCAACATGAGCGCCGCCGTGGCGCTGCGCGAGACGATCGCCATGGCGCACTTGCTGAACCTGCCGGTCCCGCCGCAGTGGGAGGAGATGGCGGACCAACTCGTCATCCCCTCCGATCCGCGGACCCGGGTCATCCAGAACCACGACGACTACGACCCGTCGGAGGAACAGGGGGCCACCCCCGAGGCGCCGGCCGGGCTGTTCCCGCTCTGCTACGAAGCGGGGACGAACACCGAACGGCGGACGTTCGAGTACTACCTGAACTTCGCCGACCAGTACGCGGGGCAGCCCATGCTCTCCGCGATGCTCGGGGTGTACGCGGCCCGGCTCGGGGACCGCGCCCGCGCGCTGGAGCTGTTCGAGAAGGGGTACGGGCAGTTCGTCGTCGACCCGTACACCATCACGCTGGAGTACAGCCCCACGGTGTTCCCCGACCACCCGCACGCCGGCCCGTTCACCGCCAACCTCGGCGGGTTCCTCACCAGCTGCCTGTACGGCCTCACCGGCCTGCAGCTGCGCGAGGGTGAACCCGCCGCGTGGTTCGATCGGCAGATCACCCTGCCGGACGGCTGGGACGCGATCCACGTCGACCGGCTCTGGGCGCACACCAAGCCGATGTCGTTGCACGCGGTGCAGGGCGACGACCGCGGGCATCTGGTCCCGAGCCGGATGAACGCGCCACGGGACTGACCGCCCCGGGTTGACCGCCACGGGCTGAGCCCGGTGGCAGCGTCGTGCCGACGCAGTACCCTTCGTGGAACAACGCGCATTCATGCCTTCCATGAAGGGTCGGGCGATGACCGCCACGTCACGCGAAGTCGTCGAGCAGGTGCTACGGGCGAGCCTCGACCAGGATCTCGAGACGATCGTGGGGTTGATGGCACCCGAGGGGTACATCGAGTGGCCGTACCGGCCGGCGGGCGTGCCCGCGCGGTTGCAGGGCCGCACGGCGATCCGCGAGCACCTGACCAAGGCGGCCAAGGCGTTCATCACGTTCGACGAATACCGCAACGTGGTGATGCACGAGACCACCGATCCGGAGGTGGTCATCGTGGAGTACGACGCGGACGGGACCGTTGTCGCGACGGGCGCGCCGTTCCGTCAGACGGTCATCGCCGTCTTCCGGGTCCACGACGGGCAGATCCAGTCGTACCGCGACTACATCAACCCGCTGCCGTTGATGGAGGCGCGCGCCAGCGTCACCGACACCGCCAGGGCCGGCGCCTAGCGTCGCGGGGCCCGCGGCGGCCCGTCAGGTGGTCTCGTCGTCGATCAGCCCGTACGGCGGCTGATCCGGGCGGCGGGAGAAGCGCACGATGACGGCCGAGGCAGCGGCCGGGGGCGGCGCGTTGTCGGCGACCACGATCTGAGCGCCGGTGCCCTTGCCCGCCAGCCACGCGTCGAGGTGACGGTAGAACCGCTCGATGGTGGCGCCGTCCGCGGACTCGGCGGAACTCTCGCCGCTGTTGCCGAGATTCTTCTGCGGGCTGTCCAGCATGAGGAACCCGGGATGCGACGACCGGGTCTCCCACGCGATCTCGAACGTCGCCAGCTGCCAGGCGAGGGCGATCAGCGTCCGCCCGCCGGACGAGCCCGCCGCGTATGGCTTGCCCCGCATGTACGGCGTGAGGTCTTCCGCGACGTACGCGTCCGCGATCTTCGGATAGTGCCACTCCTGCAGCATCTGCCGGTACCGGCCGCTGATCTGCCGGATCACCGCCGACCGGTCGGCGCGCGGCTGACCATCGGCGTCGGTCAACTCCTCGCGCAGCGAGGCGAGCAGTGCCCGCTGGCGCTTGATCTCGGCCGCGCGCCGATCCAGGCTGTGCGTCAGCCGCAGGCCGTCGACCGCGCGTTGCAGGGCGGCGGCAGCCTCCTCCCGCCGTCGCGCGAGCGTGTCGCGCTGCGCCAGGTACGGCGTGATCGCGTGCGCGGTCGCCGCGTCCACCTCGGCGGCGGCCCGGGCCTCGGCGTCCTGCGCCCGCTCCACCGCGACCCGCAGCCGCGGTATCTCCCGCTCCAGCTCCGCCAGGTGCTCGGTCAACTCCTTGAGCCTCGCCCGGGCCGACCGGAGTTCGGCGCCGACATCGAGCGCGCCGGTGGCGCCCGGCTCGGTGGACGGCGAGTCGAGGTCGCTGTGGCAGGCGCCGCAGCGGCGCTCGGTGCCGGCCAGCGGTGTCAGGCACGACGGGCAGAGACCGGGGCGCAACGGCTCGAACAGGCGGTCGGCTTCGGCGAGCATGGTCAACTTGCTGACGTCCTCGGCGTACGTCGACCGCAGCGCGGTCATCCGCTGTGCCTGCGTCTCCCGGTCACGCAGCAACCCAGCCGCGTGGCGCGCCTCGGTCGCGGCCGCGTGGTGGCGTTCCCGCAGCTGTACCGCGAACGTGGTCTCCGCCCGCGCCGCGGCGTCGAGAGCGGCCACGGCCATCGCGCACTCCGCCAGCTCGCTCTTCGCGTTGCGGTGCGCGGCCTCCAGTTCCTCCCTGGTGCCCAGCTGCTGCTCGTCGACGACCTGTTCGGCCACCTGGTAGGCGTGCCGCTCGCCGGTGAATTCCGTCTCGACCGCGCGGATGCGCCGGCCCAGCTCCACCGACCGGTCGTCGTGCACGTCGAAGACCACGTCGACGACCTGCCGGAGCTTCAGGTGCTTCATCGGTACGTTCTCGAACAGCAGGTTCTTGTCGTCGAGCCGCTCGTTGGGCAGGAAACACAGCCACATCAGGTCGCGGAAGCTGAGCGGGTCGCTGTCCGCCTGGTCGTGAGCGAGCGTGTCGCGCAGCCGCACTCCCTCCAGCTTGCAGTGCGACAGCAGCAGGCTCGACAGGCTGCCGGCCTGGCCGGCCGGGCGCACCGGGCGGCGTTGCGCCGGTGCGGCACCGGGCTCGTCGAGCCGGCCGGCGCGGACGTACGCGAAGGTCGACGGCTCGCCGACGGTCCGCTCGATCAGGTACGGCGAACCGGACAGCTCGACCTCCAGGGTCGCGGCGCGGACCTTCGGCATGATCTCCGGATGCCGGGGATGGTCGGACGCGCCCAGGCAGTAGTCGACGAATTCCAGGATGGTGGTCTTACCGGTGCTGAACGCACCGGCGATCACCGAGAGCGGACGCGGGGAATCGTCCCGGCCGCGGAAGTCCACGTCGTAGGTCCGCCCCTCGGCGTGCAGGCGCAACCGACGCAACCTGATGCCGTGGACGCGGGAGCCTCGTTGCGACACTCCTGGATCACCGATCATGTCAGGTCCTTCGGGGGGTGGGGCACCACCGGATGTCTGTCGGTCAACGGATCGGGGACGTGTTCGTCGACGAGAGGGAACGCCGGATGCAACGGCGCGTCCGCGTCCACCATGAGCCATTGTCGCAGCCCCGCCCGCAGTTTCCTACCGCTCAGCCGCCGGGTCCGGCGGATCACGACACGGGCGGCCGCGAGGTACGACTGAGAATACATCGCCGTAAATGTGTCGGCCATGTCTTCGCCTCGCGGAGTGAGCCGGTACCGGATCCGGCCGGCCGGGTGGACGCTGACCAGTCCCCTGCCGACCAGTTCGGCCAGGTCTCCGGCGAGCCGGAGCTGGGCCGTGACAAAGCGCTGCGCAGGGCTGGCGTAGCCGACCGCGCGGTCGTCGAAGCCGGCGAGCCGGAGGCTCAACCGGTCGGGATCGCCGTCCAGCCGGGCCAGCAGCAGCGGATGGACGGCGAGGAAGTCGCAGATCCCCAACCGCTCGGCGTCGACGCCGTCCGGGGCGGTCTCCGCGGTCACCGACAGCAGCAGCAGGAGCCGGGCCTGCCGGAGAAGCGGACTGTCGTCGGGGTTCACGGCTGCTCCTCGACCGCGATGGCCCGCCAGTGCGGCACCCAGCCCGCCCGGCGGTCCTGGACCACCCGGTGCATCAGGCCGCAGCGGTGCACCGGGCCGGCGGCGAGTGCGACCGGGAACGCCGCGGACTCCCGGATGTCCCGCATCACCTGGGCGTGCAGCCCGTGCAGTCGTGGGTTCGCCTCCCGTCGCTGGTACGCCTCGTTGAAGTGGGCCTCCCAGATGCCGTGCACCACGCCGTCCGCCTCCCGAAGGGCTTCGATCTCCCGCGGCAGGGCCTTGTCCAGGATCTCCCGGGCCAGCAGCTCGGCGTTGAAGAACTCGTACTTGGCGCCGGCCAGCTCGACGTGCCCGGCGGCGCGCAGTTGCCGCACGAACAGCGCCCGCTCAAGTTCGGTGGCCGTGTCGGGATCCAGCGCGTGCAGCGCCACGCGGGGCCCCGGCGCCGGGGTGTACGGGTCGTAGAAGTGCCTGCGCACGTCGGCGCTGTCCGGCTTGATGAGCAGGTTGCGCAAGACCGTCTCGTGCCACAGCTCGATGGCGACTCCGGTCTCCCGCTGACGGCGCGCCCGCCAGGTGTCCCACCACTGGGCCGTCGGGGGGTCCATGCTCGACGGCACGCACAGGATCCACTGGTCGACCCGGTAGCCGTTGCGTTGCGCGGCGGCCAGCGCCGAGTCGAACGATTCGCGGATCTGGGCCCGGCTCGACCGGGTGACCACCGGCCAGAAGTACTTCGACTGCCAGACGACGATGAGGCCGGACAGCTCGCCGAGCAGGACATCGATGCCCCAGTCACCCGGATTCGCGGCGATCGCGCGGGCGCCCGGGTGAATGGCGGCAATCAGCATGGCGAGCATCTGCTCGAAGTCGTCGCGCGCTCCGGCCACGTTCCCGGCTCGGATCTGGTGGGCCGCGAAGTTGATCGGAGGCTCGCCGGACGCGAGGCTCATCGCTGCCGAAGTCGCTGTCATCACCCCTTCGGCGTGTGAGTGAATGAATATGCGACCCCGCTACCGACTATGACCGAACGGCCGCCCACGGGGCAATCCCGCACCAACGGATCGGGTACTGTTCCCGCGCATTTCACCGAGCATTCGCCCAGCGTGGGTGCCGTTATCCGCCGGCGTTCGCCTCCGCGAGGACGACCGGGTCCGAAGCGGCCCGGTCACGCCGGCGCCGGCGCAGCTCAAGCGGCAGGACCAGCGCCGCCGCCAGCGCGCCGAGCAGGCCCGCCGCGGCGAAGCCGCCGGCCGGCACGGTCGCGTCGATGACCGTACCGGCCAGCGGCGAGCCGAGCGACAGACCCACCGTCAGCGCGGAGCCGTGCAGTCCCATCGCCTCGCCCCGGACGCTTCCCGGCACCAGCCGGCTCACCGCGTCCGCCGTCGCCGCGAGGGTCGGCGCGCACAGCGCCCCGGCCGGCAGCAGGGCCAGGGCGAGCAGCCACCACCGCCCACCGCCCAACCCGACCGGAGCGGTGAGCAGGCCGAGCACGACGGTCAGCGCCAGCGGGGGCAGCGGGCGGGACAGGCCGCCGTACGCGAACCCCCCGGCCAGCGAGTACACGCTCCACAACCCGAGCACCGCCGCGGACCAGCCGACCTCGCCGTGGGCGCGGAGCACCGCGACGACCGAGACATCGGCGCCGGACAGCACGAGGGTGGCCGCCGACGCGCCGAGCAGTATCGCGATCAGCCGCAGCGTGAGCCAGCTCCGGCGGGGTACCCGCACGCCCGGCGTCCGCGGATCGGTCGGCACCCGGGTCGGCGGGTCGAGGACGATCAGGGCCACCCCGGCCAGCGCCATGCCGGCACCGATCCCGAGCAGGGTGACGCGCGGGGAGACGCTGGTGGAAATGAGCACGGCCAGCGCCGGGCCGCACATGAACGCCAGCTCGACCGACATCGAGTCCATGGCGTACGCCTGCCGGCGCTGGTCCTCCGGCACCAGTGCGGCGATCGACTGCCGTACCACCGAGTAGACCGGGAGGATCAGCAGGCCGCCGGCGAACGCGGTGACGAGCAGCAGCGGGTACGGCAGGATGGGCGCGACCGTCCAGAACAGCGCCGTGGTGACCGTGGTGACGGCCAGCACCGGCCGCAGCCCCCGCCGGTCGACCACCCGGCCGAGCACCGGCGACCCGAGCGCGGTACCCACGGTCATCGCGGTGCCCACCAGACCGGCCTGGGCGTAGCCGCGGCCGAGGTCGGTCACCACGTGCAGGGTCAGCGCCACCGCGGTGGCCGCCATCGGCACCCTGGCCAGGACCGACACCAGGAGCAGGCCGCGCAGCCCGGGCACGGCCAGCACCCGCCGGTAAGGCGTCAGGTTCAACACACCCCGTACCATCTCAGACCGCGGCCGGGCCCGGACAGGCCCCCCGTGCCGGGACAGGATCTAAGCCAGAAGTTCGCGCACGCGGGGGGCGACAACGGTGCCGTACAGCTCGATGTTGGACATCAGCGCCTCGTGCGACAGGCCGCCCATGGCGTATTTGAGGTCGAAGCGCGTCGCGCCCAGCGCGGTGAGGTTCGCCGCGATCTTCCGGGCGACCGTTTCCGGCGAACCGACGTAGAGCGCCCCGCGGGGTCCGATCTCGTACTCGAAGGACTCCTTGGTCGGAACGGCGAACCCGCGGGTCCGGCTGACCCTGCGGATGACCTCCTGGTACCGCGGCCAGAACTCCTCCCGCGCCTGCTCGTCGGTGGCCGCGACGTGCCCGGGCGAGTGCACGCCCACCGGCAGCGGAGCCTTCCCGAACTGCTTCAGGGCCCGCTGGAAGAGCTGCGAGAACGGGGCGAACCGGGCCGGGGAGCCGCCGATGATCGCGAGCATCAGCGAGTATCCGTAGTTCGCGGCGCGGATGACCGACTGCGGGCTGCCGCCGACACCGATCCACGCCGGGAAGGGACCGGACTCGGTGTGCGGGACGACGTCCTGGTCGACGAGCGACGCGCGGGTGTTGCCGTGCCAGGTGACCGGGCCGCCCTTGAGCAGTCCGGCGAACAGGCCGACCTTCTCCTCGAACAGTTCCTCGTAGTCGGCGAGGTCGTAACCGAACAGCGGGAACGAGTCGATGCTGGAACCGCGTCCCAGGATGACCTCGGCGCGGCCGCCGGAGATGGCGTTGAGCGTGGAGTACCGCTGGAACACCCGCACCGGATCGTCGGAGCTCAGTACGGTGACAGCCGAGCCGAGGCGGATGCGGGAGGTCCGCGCGGCGATCGCGCCGAGCACCACGTCGGCGGCCGAGAGCGGGAAGTCGTCGGTGTGGTGCTCCCCGATGCCGAAGAAGTCCAGGCCGACCTGGTCGGCCAGGACCCCCTGCTCGACGATGTCGCGGATGGTCTGGGCGTGGGACAGCGGACGGTCGTCCTTGTCGTGCGTCACGTCCCCGAAGGTGTCGAGGCCGAGCACGAGCGGGAAGCTCGCCGGGCCGGTGGCGGGGACGCCTGATGGTGCGGTAGTCACGTCGGTTCTTTCTCTGTCGATGGTGGAAGGGTTTACGCCGCCGCGGCGCCGAGCGCCTGCTGGAACTCGCCGCGGGTCAGGGACGCCCCGAACACGGCGCCGCCGGGTTCGAAGAGGCGACCGGCGGCGAGTGAGTCCAGCCGGACCACGTCGTACCCGATGCGCTCGATGACGCCGGCCACGGTCTGCACGGCCGCCGGGTCGTCGCCGGCGACGCCGAGAGCGCGGCGGTCGGCTGAGCCGGCGGGCCGGCGACCCTCGTCGAGTTCGTGGTAGCCGATGTGGTTCAGCGTCTTGACGACGGTGGACCGGGCCAGCCGGCGCGCCACGACCTCGCTGCTGCCGAGGGAGGTTGCCTCGAACAGCTCCTGCACGCCGTCGGTGGGCGGCCAGTAGTTCATCGTGTCGACGACCAGTTTCCCGGCGACCAGGTCGGGATCGAACGCCGGGAACCGGTGCAGCGGGATGGCCAGAACCACGATGTCGGCGTCCCGGACGGCGTCGGCGGCCCAGCGCGCCTCGGCACCCGGCGCCAGCACCTGGGTGATGAGCGCGATGCGGTCCGGGTCGCCGGACGCTGCGATCGACACCGGGTACCCGGCCTCCAGCGCCACCCGGGCGATCACCGGGCCGGTGTGTCCGGCGCCGAGCACGGCGATCCGTGGCAGCGAATCGGGGGTGGTCATGAAGGTTGGCCTCCAGCGGGCTTCTCGGTCAGCTCCGGGTGCAGGTGGTCGCGCAGCACCTGGAGGATGTCGGCGAGCGCCACGAACTGCTCGGGGGTCAACGCGTCGGCGAAGTGCTTCTTGACGGCCCGCATGTGCGGCGCGGTCGCCGCCCGGAACAGGGTCGCGCCCTCCTCGGTGAGCAGCACCTCGGCGCCGCGGTTGTCGGTGGCGCAGTCGTCGCGCCGGATCAGGCCGCGCCGCTCCATCCGGGCCAGGTGGTGGGACAGCCGGCTGCGCTCCCAGTCGATGGTGGCCGCCAGCTCCGAGGACCGCAGCCGCCGGTCCCGCGCCTCGCTCAGCGCGAGCAGGACGTGGTAGTCGGCCGGGGACAGGCTCGTCTCCTGGAGCAGCTGCGCCCCCAACAGCCTGCGCAGCTCGGCGGTCGTGTCGATCAGTGACCGCCAGATGGTGAGTTCGTCCGAGGTCATCCGCCGGCGCTCCGCCGCGCTGACCGACCGGTCGTCCCTCATGATCCATACCTCATCTCATTGACGCGTCAATCATACCCACCATATGATTGACGCGTCAATATTGACACGTCAATTACATCGGGAGAGTGCGATGATGTCCGGTACTCAGGGACGACACCCGATCGTCATCGGCGTCGACAGCTTCGGGGATCTCACCACCGACCGCGACGGCACGCCGCTCGGCCAGCCGGAGAACATCCGCGAACTGGTCGCCGAGGGAGTGCTCGCCGAGCGGTCGGGGCTCGACTTCTTCGGGTTGGGCGAGCACCACACCGAGGAGATGCCGCTGTCCGCGCCCGACCTGGTGCTGGCCGCCATCGCCGCCCGGACCTCACGCATCCATCTCGGCTCGGCGGTCACTGTCCTGAGTTCGGACGACCCGGTGCGGGTGTTCCAGCGGTACGCCACGCTGGACGCCCTGTCCTCCGGTCGCGCCGAGGTGATCCTCGGCCGGGGGTCGAGCATCGAGTCGTTCCCGCTGTACGGGTTCGACCTCGCCGACTACGACCGCCTGTTCGAGGAGAAGCTCAACCTGTTCGCCCAACTGCGGACGGAGAAACCGGTCACCTGGTCGGGAACCACCCGGGCCGCCGTACCGGGGCTTCAGGTCTTCCCGCGTACCGCGGGCGGTGCGCTGCCGACCTGGGTCGGCGTCGGCGGCAACCCGGCCTCGGTCGTGCGCGCCGCGCGGTACGGCTTCTCGCTGATGCTCGCGATCATCGGCGGCAACCCGGCGCGCTTCACCCGGCTGTCCCGGCTCTACCGGGAAGCCACCCGGCAGGCGGGCTTCGATCCGCTGCCGATCGGCGTGCACTCCCCCGGCCACGTCGCGGCGACGGACGAGCGGGCGAAGCGGGAGTACTGGCCGACCTACGAGACGTTCATGCTGGAGGCGCGCAGGCAGCGCGGCTTCCCCACGATCACCCGCGAGTACTTCGAGCACGAGGTCGAGTACGGCTCGCTGTACGTCGGCTCGCCGGAGACCGTCGCGGCCCGGATCGCCCGGACCATGACCACGCTGGACGCCACCCGCTTCGACCTGAAGTACGGCATGGGCCCGATGCCACACGACACCCTCATGGAGAACCTTCGCCTCTTCGGCACGGAGGTCGCGCCGCGTGTGCGCGAACAGCTCGGGGCAGCCTCCAGCAAACTCGACTAAAACGGGTATCGGCCACCATTACCGGTGATACGTTCGCCGGTGGGCCGCGGCACACCCGTGGGTACCGCGCGGACCACCGGCCGGCAGCCCCGGCGACCCCAATCGAGAATGAAGTTCATTCCCATATAGGGTCGCCAGGAGAGCGGGCAACAGGGCGAGGGGAAGTCGATGACTGTCGGTCCGGTAGTGCGGCGGGCGGCGCAGACACTGGCGGCGGGGGTGCTGGGCGTGAGCGTGGTCGGCGGTTTCCGGCGGCTGCTGCGCGCCGGCGCGGTACGCAACGGTGCCGTGGTCGCCGCCTCCTGGACCCTGCGCGGCAAGCGGTCGATGGAGGCCGGGGCGGAGAGCGCCCGGCTGGCCATGGCCGACGTGGTGAGCGAGGCCCGGGAGCGCATCGGCGAGCAGTCGCCGCCACCGGGCGCCGGGACGGACCGGCACGACCACGATCACGAACACTGACCGGCGATGCCAGGGCCGACACCCCAGGTCTGCTCGGACGCCGCCGGGCGGGTGCGTTTCCGGGTACCGTGGCTGCGCGGATCGGCCGCTCGCGCGGTAGCCGTCGAGGACGCGGTGGACCGGGTCGACGGGGTACGGGCGGTGCACGCGTTCCCGCGCACCGGATCGGTGGTGGTGTGGTTCCATCCGCAGCGCTGTGACCGGGCCGAGGTGCTCGCGGCGATCGACGCCGGGGCGGCGGTCCACGCGAACGCCCGGGCGCTGCGACCGCCCCGGTCGGCCGAGGTCGACGGTGCCGACCTGCTGCGCATGGCGGTCGGCGGTGCCGCGCTCCTGCTGCTCGGCGGGCGCCGGTACCTGCTGCGCCGCCCGCCCCTGCTGGGGCCGGGAAGCCGCACCTTCGCCACCGCCGTCACCATCTTCACCGGGTACCCGTTCCTGCGCGGCGCGCTGCGTACCCTGGCCGGCCGGCGCTCGCCGGGTACCGACGTGCTGGTCTCCGCCGCGACGGTGGCCAGCCTGGTGCTGCGGGAGAACGTCGTCGCGCTGACCGTGCTGTGGCTGCTCAACATCGGCGAGTACCTGCAGGACCTCACCCTGCGCCGGACCCGTCACGCGATCCGGGACCTGCTCACCGGCACCCAGTCGCAGGCGTGGGTACGCGACGACTGCGGCCACGAACGGCTGGTCGACATCGACCGGCTGCGTACCGGCGATGAGATCGTGGTCCACGAACACGTCGCGGTACCGGTCGACGGGATCCTGGTGGACGGCGACGGCGTCCTCGACCAGTCGGCCATCACCGGCGAGACGCTGCCCGTGGCCGTCGCCTTGGACCAGTACGTCCACGCCGGCAGTGTGCTGCTGCGCGGCAGGGTGGTGGTGCGGGCCACGGCGGTCGGGCCGGACACCGCGATCGGCCGGATCGTCGCCCGGGTCGAGCGGGCACAGTCCGACCGCGCGCCGATCCAGACCGTCGGCGACAACTTCTCCCGCCGGTTCGTCCCGTTCTCCTTCGCGTTGGCCGCGGCCACCCTGGTCGTCACCCGGGACGTGCGGCGGGCGATGACGATGCTGCTGGTCGCCTGCCCGTGCGCGGTCGGGCTGGCCACCCCGACCGCGATCAGCGCGGCCATCGGCAACGGGGCACGCCGTGGCATTCTCATCAAGGGCGGCTCGCACCTGGAGGCCGCGGGCCGGGTCGACGCGGTCGTCGTCGACAAGACCGGCACGCTCACCCTGGGCCGCCCGGTGATCACCAACCTGGTCAGCTTCGACACGTCGTGGGAGCCGGAGCGGGTACTGGCGTACGTCGCGAGCTCCGAGATCCATTCCCGGCACCCGCTGGCGCAGGCGGTGATCCGCTCGACGAACGAGCGTCACATCCAGATCCCGCCGCACGAGCAGTGTGAGGTACTGCTCGGGTTGGGCATGCGTACCCAGGCCGACGGGCGCACCCTGCTGCTGGGCAACCTCGACCTGCTCGAAGCCGAGAACATCGAGGTGAGCACCGAGGCCCGGGAGTGGGTCGCCCGGCTGCAGCGGGCCGCCGAGACACCGCTGCTGCTGGCCGTCGACGGGCACCTGGTCGGCCTCGTCAGCCTCTGTGACACGGTCCGCCCCGAGGCCCGGGAGGTCATCGACGCGCTGCGTGCCGGCGGGGTCGAGCGCATCGTGATGCTGACCGGCGACCATCCGGACACCGCCGCGGCCGTCGCCCGGGAACTGGGATTGGTCGAGTGGCGCGCCCAGGTGATGCCCGAGGACAAGGAGGCGGTCGTCCGCGCTCTGAAGGCCGAGGGCTACACGGTGGCGATGCTGGGCGACGGTACCAACGACGCCCCCGCGCTCGCGCTGGCCGACATCGGCATCGCGATGGGCATCACCGGCACCGACGTCGCGGTCGAGACGGCGGACGTCGCGCTGGCCGGTGACGACCTGCGCCGGCTGCTGGAACTGCGCGACCTCTCCCGGCACACGGTCGACGTCATCCAGCAGAACTACGGCATGTCCATCGCGGTCAACGCGCTCGGGCTGGTCGTCAGCGCGGGCGGTGTGCTCTCCCCGGTGATGGCCGCCATCCTGCACAACGCGTCGTCCATCGCGGTCGTCGCGAACAGTTCCCGCGCGACCCGCTACCGGCTGGCGCGGAGCGAGAACACGCCGCCTCCGGGAACCGGCTGATCCGCTCCACCCGGCTACGGCTAGGGCAGCCGCGGCAGCAGCAGGCGGGCGACGTCCAGGGCACGGCTGGGCCGGAACTCCCCCGACGCCGGCGACCAGTCCTCCACCGACCACACATCCGACAGCACCGCTTTGACGAACCCCCAGGCCACCACGCGGTCGACCGGCATCGCCAGCTCGTCCGCGAGTTGCTCGACCCGCGACGGCACCAGCGCGGTCAACGCCTCGTCGCGGTCGCCCGGATCGGGGTTGTACAGCAGCGCACCGACCTCGTACCCGGGATCGCCGACGAGGCCGTGCGGATCGATGGCCAGCCACGGTTCCCGGTCCGCCCGCAGGATGTTGTCGTGGTGCAGGTCCCCGTGCAGGACGACACGTTCGGACGCCGACGCGCACAGTTCGCGCATCAGCCCGCCGGCACGCACCACCAGGTCGAGCGGCAGCCGCCCGGCCTGCCCGCGCACCCGGGCGTACTCGTCGAACGCCCGGACCTGCGCCAGCGCCTCGGGAATCGGGCGACCGAGCGGCAGCGCCTCGAGCGTCGGACGACCGGGCGCCGGCGCCTCGGGCACCGGCACGTGCAGGCGCCGCATCACGCCGGTCGCCGCCGAGGTGGCCTCGGTGTCCCGGGCCGGTACCAGATCGCGCAGGCGCGAGCCGGGCGAGACGCGTTCCAGCAACAGCGCGCCGCGTTCCAGGTCGGCCCGCAGCAGGCGGACCGATCCCCGACCGCCGAACGCGGCCAGCGCGGGAGCCTCCTCGGCCAGCGACGAGCCGGTCGGTACGCCGAGCTTCAACACGGCCGGCGTCCCGTCCGCGCAGACGGCCTCGGCGACGTAGTGGTACGAGAGTTCGTACGGCGTGCCGGGCGTCAGCTTCCAGTCGCGGGCCAACTGCGCCAGGATGGCCGGCAGTTCGGCGAGCCACCGGGCTCCGGCCTCGCCCCAGGCCCCGACGACGTTACGGGTCAGCGCGTCGGTGATCACGCTCGAACGTTAGCCCATCGTCGCCGCGAGCGGTCGCCGCACGGGTACCGCCCGGCGCTGCGAGCGGTCGCCGTTCGCCCGCGAACCGAGTCGTGCGGTGTGAGCGTTAACAGATCCGAGGCCCGACCGGGCCGCAGCCGGCAACCTTGACGCGACCTCGGCCCGGTGCCATAGTGATGGCAGTCGATCCGGGCTCGACCACACCTCCATTCGCCAGATTCTGACGCTACAGACTGGCCCTCGCTGTTAGCGCTCACATAGGTAGATGTCCATTTAGAGCGACCGGGCATCGGCACTGGACTTCCGAATGTCCCGCCTCACGGCTCCGGGACGGTCGCTGCTGTCCGGACATCGACCGGCCTTCGTTCCGGCCGAGCGCGACCCAGTCGAGCACATGACCGTAGGAGTTGATCCCACATGCTCAGATCCCCCATCCGGCGCATCCGCCGGACCACGCTCGCCGCGGGTGCGGCCATCGCGCTCGCGCTGATCGGCGTGACCTTCACCGCGACGACCCAGGCGCAGGCCGCCACGCAGGGGCCCTGTGACATCTACGCCGCGGGCGGCACGCCCTGCGTGGCCGCGCACAGCACCACCCGGGCGCTGTACGCCTCCTACAACGGCGCGCTCTATCAGGTCAGGCGCTCCTCGGACAACGCCACCCAGAACATCGGCGTGCTGAGTGCCGGCGGGTACGCCAACGCCGCGACACAGGACTCGTTCTGCTCGGGTACGACGTGTCTCATCACCGTCATCTACGACCAGTCCGGCCGGGGCAACAACCTCACCCAGGCACCCGGCGGCGGGGCAGCCGGCGGCCCGGACAACCTCGCGAACGCGACCGCGGCACCGACCATGGTCGGCGGACACAAGGCGTACGGCGTGTTCGTGGCGGCGGGCACCGGGTACCGCAACGACCACACCTCGGGCATCGCGACCGGAGACAACCCGGAGGGGATGTACGCCATCTTCGACGGCACGCACTACAACGGCGGCTGCTGCTTCGACTACGGCAACGCCGAGACGAGCAACAACGACACCGGCAACGGCCACATGGAGGCCATCTACTTCGGCAACATCAAGGTCTGGGGCTACGGCGCGGGCAATGGCCCCTGGGTCATGGCCGACCTCGAGAACGGGCTGTTCTCCGGAGTCAACCAGCACTACAACGCCAACGACCCCACGGTGAACTACCGGTACCTCACGGCCATCGTCAAGGGACGCCAGAACCAGTGGGCCATCCGGGGCGGCAACGCGCAGTCGGGCGGCCTGTCGACGTTCTACAGCGGCGTGCGCCCCAACGTGTCCGGGTACAACCCGATGCACAAGGAGGGTGCCATCATCCTCGGCATCGGCGGCGACAACAGCAAGAGTTCCGCCGGTACGTTCTACGAAGGCGTGATGACCTCCGGCTACCCGTCCGACGCCACGGAGAACTCGGTACAGGCCAACATCGTGGCGGCCGGGTACACAACGTCCAGCGGCGGCGGTGGCGGTGGGAACACGACCATCCCCCCGGGAACCCGGCTCTCGTTGCGCGCCACCACGTCGTGCTGCACCTCGGACTACCTCATGCACGACGCCAACGACAGCAACGTGGTCATCGCGGCGGTGACCTCCAGCAGCTCGTCCACCGACAAGGGCGACGCCACCTGGATCGCCCGGGCCGGCCTGGCCGACAGTTCCTGCGTCTCGTTCGAGTCGGCCAACGCGTCGGGCAGATACCTGCGGCACCAGAACTTCCAGCTGTACCTGCAGGCCAGCGACGGCAGTTCGCTGTTCAACCAGGACGCGACGTTCTGCCCGACGACCGGCAACAGCGGTCAGGGGTACTCGTTCCAGTCGTTGAACTACACCAACAAGTACATCCGCCACTTCAACTTCACCGTCTACCTCGCCAGCAACGGCGGCTCCAACACCTGGGACTCGGCCACCTCCTGGGCGGCGGACACCAGCTGGTTGCTCGCCTCGCCGTGGAGCTGACGGCCGGCATCGCGTAACCGAGCGCTCCCGGCATCCACTATGGACAGTGGGCGCCGGGAGCGACGCGCTGGTGCCGGAGCGACGCGTTAAATGCCGGAGCGAGCGCCAGCGCCGGAGCGACTCGCTAGTGCCGGGGTGCGGGCGACGTGGCCGGTGAGGGCGACGGTCCGAAGGCCGTGAGGAAGCGGTCACGGAAGGCGTCCATCGGCCAGTCCGGTGCGCCGGCACCGGGCTTCATCCCGTCCTGCCAGCCCCACCCGGAGATGTCGCCCATCACGGCCGGATCGTGGGCGATGATGGAGATCGGTACCCGGTGGCTGGCACCCTGGCCGGACACGATCGTCGCCGGCTGGTGGTCGCCCAGCATGACCAGGACGAGGTTGTCGTCGTGGTAGTTCTGCACGAACCCGATGAGGCTGTTCAGCGAGTACTGGACGGACTCGCCGTACTGCGCCCGCACCCGGTTCGGGTCACGCCACACGAGAGCCGCCGACGGGCCCTGTTGCGGCATGCCGTCGAACACCGAGCCGTCGCCGACCTGGTCCCAGTTCACCAGGTGCGGCAACGGCGCCCACGGGGTGTGGCTGGACACCAGGTCGATTTCGGCCATCACCGGGGCGTGGTCGGGCTTCGCCAGCTCCAGGCGTTGAAACGCCGAGAGGATGTACTGATCGGGCATGTTGGCGTAGCTGAACGACGGGCCCCTGTACCCGACGTTGCGGGAGTCGTAGATGGTGTCGTAGTGGTAGAACGACGTACCCTCCGGCCAGTCCTGCTCGTTCGAGGGCACGTCGCCGACCGTCCGCCAGCCGGCACGCTTGAACGCGTCGCTGAGCGTGAACCGGTCGGTCTTGACGAGGTCGTTGTACCGCTGCTGGTTGTCGATCCACAGCCCGGACTGGAGCGTGGAGTGGGCCAGCCAGCTGATGCCCCCGAACGTCGGTGAGGTCAGCCAGGCGCTGCGCGAGGAGAACCCCGCCGCGGCAAGGCTCGCGGTCCCGCTGTCGAGCACGGCATCGACCTGCGGTGAGAAGCTCGAATCCTGGACGGCGACCTGCCCGTAGCTTTCCACGAAGGCGACGATGACGTCCTTGCCGCGCAACGCGGTCAGCAGGTCGCCGCTCGGCGTGTTCCGGTACGGGTCGACCGCGGCCGCCTGGGCGAAGTCCCGCTGGCTGGCCAGGCCCGAGCGGACCTGCCGGACCTGCTCGTACGCGGCGCCCGCGGCGCTGGTCGAGGCGAGCGGGTCGCCGGACACGATCCGGGCGCCGAACGCGGCGCAGAGAACCCAGACCACGGTCAGCACCGCGACCACCCGCGTCGAGCCGGTCCGGCGCCGGGTCAGCAGGCGGGACAGGCGCGTCACGGACAGCGGCGTGAACACGAGTACGGCCGCGCACACCACCACCGCGCCGATGAGGAAGAGAACCGCGTCGTGCCGGCCGACCGCGTCGGACAGCAGGCTCACCGCGGATCCGAGGTAGCTGCGGTCGATCACCGGGTTGAACGGCCGGTTGAGCGCGACGAAGAAGACCATGTCGAGGATCTTCACGAGGGCCAGCAGGCCGAGGAGCACCCCGGCGATCGGCGCCACGATCCGGCGCGCCCGATCCGGCAGCGCGAGGATCAGGGCGACGAACACCAGCCCCTCGATCGGAATGCGGACGAACGCACCGAACGACAGGCGGCTGATCTCCTCGGGCGCGACGAGGGCGAACCACACGAGCAGGAACGCCAGTACCGTGGTCACCCAGCCCGCGACGGTACGCACCCGGCCCCGCTGTTTCTCCTGACCCTCGCCGGCCGTACCCGCTTCGGGCGCGGGCCGCCGGACAAGCCGCATCAAGGACAACCTGGACTCCCCACTCGACCGGTACCGGCCGCCGGCGCGGTCCGGCGTGCCTCCGCCATGGAACCACGTGAACGGTCTTCGCGTGGTTCACGGAATTCCGGTGGAAGTCCACACAAGTGGGGGGTACGCGGGGGTCGCCCCCGCGTGCGTTCAGCAGTTGCGCAGCTCCGGTGACTGGTTGAGCAGCTGGCTGACCGGGGACACGAACGACCGGTACGCCTCGCCGCCGACCTCGTTCGGGCGGAACGCGGCCACCCGGTGGCAGTTCTGGAACGCCAGCCGTACCCCGAAGTGCCGTTCCAACCCGCCGCGGATCGCGTCGCTGGCGAGGGCGCGCAGCAACTGCCCGCGCTCCGCCTCGCCCGGCGGGGGCACGGTGTTGTCGGCGAACTTCTCTGCCCCGGCGCTCAGGCCGGCGGCGACCCGGCTGACGACATCCCAGGCGTACGGCAGGGAACGGCGTACGCAGTCGACGAATTCGGCGTCGGTCACCTCGCCGGCCTCGGCGCGTTCGAGCAGGGCGGTGGGGACATCGAGCGACATGTGGTCCTCCTTCTCACGGGTCGGGCGGCGGCCACCACCGCCGCTACTGATAGTGGTACCCGTTTTCAATAAGCCCGTCAAGGAGGCGCGCGAAAGGGTTCGGCCACCGCTCAAGCGTGATGCCCGACAGCTAGGCAGAGCCTCCCGGGGTGAGCAGTCCGCGGTTGAACGCCTCGGCCACCGCCGCGGCGCGGTCGCTGACCCCGAGCTTGCCGTAGATGTTCAGCAGGTGGGACTTGACCGTCGCCTCGCTGATGAACAGCTTGGCGGCCGCGTCGCGGTTGGTGCTGCCGGCCGCGACCAGCTCGAGGATCTGCAGTTCCCGCTGGCTGAGCGGGCCGGCGGCGGGAGCGCGGAACCGGTTCATCAACCGTGCCGCCACGGTCGGCGCGAGTACCGCCTCGCCGCGCGCCGCCGCCCGGACCGCCCGCAGCAGTTCGTCGCGCGGCGCGTCCTTCAGCAGGTACCCGGTGGCACCGGCCTCGATCGCCGGAAGTACGTAGCTGTCGGTGTCGTACGTGGTGAGCACGAGTACCCGCGCCGGAATCCCCCGCCGGGCCAGTTCGCCGATCGCGGTCACCCCGTCCATGCCGGGCATCCGCAGGTCCATCAGGATCACGTCGGGTCGCAGTGTCTGGGCCAGCCGTAGCGCCTCGGCGCCGTCGGCCGCCTCACCCAGCACCTCGAACCCGGGATCGGACGCGAACATGCCGCTCAACCCGTCCCTGACCACCGGGTGATCGTCCGCGATCAGGAGGCTGATCGGGGTACCGTCCGCCGAGCGGGTCACGCGTCAACCCCCGCCGGTACCGGGACGCGCGCCGAAACCGCCGTACCCCCGCCGGGTTCCGACTCGACCTGCAGCGTCCCGGACAGGCTCTCGATCCGCTGCCGCATCGCGAGCAGGCCGAACCCGCCGTCCGTCGGGTCGCCCGTCGCGGCCGGCTCCGGCTCGGCGTACCCGCCGGCGCCCGCGCCCAACCGGGACGGGTCGAAGCCCGTGCCGTCGTCACGGACGTCCAGCGCCACTTCGTGCTCCAGGTACGACAGCGTCACCCCGACCCGGGCCGCCCGCGCGTGCTTCGCGACGTTGGCCAGCGCCTCCTGCGCGGCCCGCAGCAGCGCGACCTCGGCCTCCGGCGGCATCGGCCGCACTGTGCCGGTCGTCTCGACCCGCACCGGAATTCCGTGCAGCGTCGACCAGCGCTCCGCGACGCCCGCGATGGCCTCGGCGAGCCGTGCCGTCTCCAGCGGCTCGGGGCGCAGCTCGTGCACCGACCGGCGCGCCTCGGTCAGGCTCTCCCGGGCCAGCCGGGTCGCGGCATCGAGGTGCCGCCGCCAACCGGCCGGGTCGGCTGCCGCCTGCTCCACCGCCTGGAGCTGGGTGATGATGCCGGTGAGCCCCTGGGCGAGGGTGTCGTGGATCTCCCGTGCCATCCGCTGCCTCTCGTCGAAGACGCCGGCTTCCCGCGCCTGGGTGAGCAGTTGCTGGTGGAGGCCGGCGTTTTCGGCCAGCGCCGCCTCCAGCTTGCGATTGGCCTCGCTGACCTCGTTCAGCGCCTGCTCCCGGCGGCCGGCGTGCTCGTCGCTGCGCCGGCCGATCCAGCACAGCCAACACATCGGGATCACGTTCACGAGCAGCACCGCGGCATAGACGGCCACGCCGAAAACGGTGTCCTTGGGTACGCCGGACATCTGTGCGGTGGCCGCGACCGCCGCCACCCCGGCGACCCCGACAAGCTCCCAGGGCCAGGCCAGCAGGGAGAACGCGTAGACGTACCCGGCCGGCGTGAGGAACCCGAACCAGGAGTCGCGGATCACCAACACCATCATGATCGGCACCAGGCCGGCCAGGAACACGGCCATGAGCCGCGGCCGGTCCCGCCAGGCCGGATGCAGCGTGACCATCCAGAGCATCCATGCCGCGGCCAGCCCGCACAGGGCGAGGTCGATGAGCAGGGAACCCGGCACCGACCACTTGATCGCGACCGTGAACGCGACGAGAACTCCGAGCAGGACGTACGGTACGACGGTCACCACCGGGCGCATCCGTCGCACCAACACGTCATGCCAGGCACTCGGCTGGTTCATTCGTCAATCCTCCGCGCGCAAAGCTACTCCCAGCGGAACAGCCGGGTCGCGGCCAGACCGAACACCACCGCGTACGCCGCCATGGTCACCAGCTGGAGCGGGTGCGGCCAGTGCCCCTGGGCCGAGTCCTGCAGCGCCTGCACGGCCGCGCCGAGCGGAGCGGCGTGGCTGATGTGGCGCAGCACCGGGGGCATCTGGTCGATCGGCAGCCACAGCCCGGCGAAGAACATCATCGGGAAGAACAGGATCGTGCCGATCGCCTGGGCGGCCCGGGCGCTGGGGGCGACCGCGGCGACGAACAGCCCGATGGCCAGCAGGGCGGCGGCGCCGAACAGGGCGGCGAGGACGAACCCGGCGAACTGTCGCGGCAGGCGCACACCGTACGCGAACCGGGCGACCGTCAGGAGCACGGCGATGGTGACCACCAGGTTGACGAGATTGACCACGAGCTGAGCGGCCAGTACCCGGGCCGGGCCCACCGGTGTGGTCCGCAGGCGGCGCAGGACGCCCCGCTCCCGGTAGCTGGCCAGTGCCATCGGCAGCGCGACGAGCTGAGGCATCGCGATCACGAACGCGATCAGGATGGGTACGTAGACGTCCAGCTCGGTCAGGCCGCCGAAGTCCGAATTCGGCCGGTTGAACGACGGGATGCTGCCGAAGATGATCAGAAGGAGCAGGGGGAACCCCAGGCCCCAGACCGGCCCGACCCGCTCGCGCAGGTAGAGCTTGAACTCGGTGGTGGCCAGCCGGCGAAACGCGGGACGGCGGACGGCGGACGGCGGCACCGCGGTGGTGACGGACATTCTCGTTCTCCTGTTCCTGATCAGTTCTGGCCCGTGTGCCGACCGGTGAGCGCGACGAACGCGTCCTCCAGGCTGGCCTGTTCGACGCGCAGCTGCTTCGCCACGATCTGGTTGCGCGCGAGTACCGAGGTGACGGCGTTCAGCGCGTTGGCGGTACCGGTGACCACCACGACGTCTCCCTGCCGGGTGACGCCGGTGACGTCGGGCAGGTCGGTCAGCAGCCGGTCGTCCAGCGGCACCGACGGCCGGAACTGGATCCGCTGCTCGACCTCGACGCGCTCGGTCAGCCCGGCCGGGGTGTCCACCACGACGACGCGGCCGGAGTCGATCAGCGCGAGCCGGTCACACAACCGCTCCGCCTCCTCCATGAAGTGCGTCACGAGCACGATGGTGACCCCGTGCGAGCGCACGTCGCGGATGAGATCCCAGGTGTCGCGCCGGGCCTGCGGGTCCAGGCCGGTGGTCAGCTCGTCGAGCACCGCCACCCGCGGGCTGCCGACCAGCGCGAGCGCGATGGACAGCCGTTGCTTCTGGCCGCCGGACAGCTTGTCGAACCGGGTACGGCTCTTGGCGGACAGGCCGAGCATGTCCATCAGCGAACGCCAGTCCGCCGGGTCGCGGTAGAAGGAGCTGTAGAGTTCCAGCGCCTCGGCGACCCGCAGCCGGCCGGGCAGCTGGCCGTCCTGGAGCTGGATGCCCAGCCGCTGAGTCAGCTCCGCCCGGTCCCGGCTCGGATCGAGCCCGAGTACCCGGATGGCGCCCCGGTCCGGTGTCCGCAGCCCGGCGACGCACTCCACGGTCGTGGTCTTCCCCGCCCCGTTCGGGCCGAGGATCCCGAAGATCTCGCCCTCCTCGACGGTCAGCGACACGTCGTCGACCGCCACGGTGTCCCCGTACCTCTTGTGCAGGTGCTCTATCTCGATCACTGGTGACATGCGCTCGTCCTTCCGGCTCCGGCCCTGGTGGCCGGGGTACCTCGACGATCGCAACCGGGGACGGGATACGCATCGACCGGCCAGCTACGCGGCGGGCGGAGCTCTCGGCTACACCGGAAGGCTGAGCGGGTCCACCGATCGGTGGACCGGGATCCGCCGGGTCAACCTCGGGGGCGGTGCCGTTTCCCGGCGGCCATCGTCTCGTTCAGGACGTCAAGCGGGGCGGGCTTCGCCGGAAGCGGCGGCCGGTCGGTGGCGCGCAGGCCGTCGAGCATGAGCGCGAGGTACCGGCGCCAGAGGTCGGGCGAGGCCACCCGGCTCATGTCGTAGGCCGAACCCAGCATGGTGAAGATCGCCGCGATGTCCTGCGGCGCGGCATCCCGGCGCAGGACACCGGCCCGCTTGGCGCGGGTGAACAGCTTCGTGACGGCTGTGATGATCTCCGGCCAGATGCGGGCCTGCCGTTCGGCGTTGCCCTGCCCGGCCAGCGTCTCATACAGCCCACGGTCGGCCGCCTGCCGGGCCGCGGTGGCCTCGAAGAACGTCTCCAGGGCGGTCCACGGATCATCGATCCGCAGCGCGTCCCGCGCGTCGGCGACGATCTGCTCGGTCGCCTCGGCAAGCACCTCGGCCGCGATCGCCTGCTTGTTGGGGAAGTGCCGGTACGCGGTACCGGTGCCCACCCCGGCGTGGCGGGCGATGTCGTCGAGTGTGGCGTCGAACCCCCGGTCGGCGAACACCTCGCGGGCCGCGGCGACCAGCCGGGCACGGTTGCGGGCGGAGTCTCTGCGGACCACCTTGTGGTCGACGTCCCCGCGGACCACCTTGTGGTCGACGTGCTCGGCCATCACCGGATTATCGCACCGCGATCTCAGAGCCTATTGGCAAACCTCTGGCCGAGCGGGCCGTGAACCAGGCTGCGTCCGGCAAGGCGGAGGTTCGCCCAGATACCGGTGTTGTATCCGGGCGAACCGACAACGCCGCCGGTCGCCGCCTCGGCGCAGCGCAGCCGATCAGCTGGGTTTGCCAACAGACTCTCGGACCACCCGCCGCTCGACCAGGCTCGCGCCGCATTCCACGACCGTCTGCGCCGCGGGACGCGGCCGCCAGCCGAGCAGGCGCTCGGCCTTTGCCGTGGTGTGCCGGTTGCGCCGGCCGAGCGACGGCGTGATGGCGCGCAGCGACGGGTCGAGGAACCGCGCCGAGAACCGGACTGCGACATCGGGCAGTTGCCGGGTCCGCACCCGCGCGGCGGCCGGCCCCAGGCCGGCACGCAGGGCACGGGCCATGTCCCGCATCCAGATGAACTCGCCGGTGGCCAGGAACCGCTGTCCCGCCGCTTCGGGTGCGGTCATCGCGCGGATGTGGATGTCGGCGATGTCCCGCACGTCGACGACTTCGAGCCCGATCCGCGGCGCCCCCGGCATGCCACCCTTGAGCATTCGGGCGATGATGCCGGTGGTGCCGAGGTTGTCGGGCGTCAGGATGGGCCCGAACACGGCGCCGGGCAGGATGGTCGTCAACGACATCGACCCGTCGCGGCCGGCCCTATCGCGGCCGGCCTTGTCGTAGTCGGCCAGGAAATCCCACGCGGCCTTCTCGGCGACCGTCTTCGCGCGCCGGTACGGGATCAGCGTCGGGTCGTCCGGATCGGTCCACAGTGTCTCGTCGGTGACGCCCTCGCTGGCGTACGACGACGGACTCGCCGCGTTCGCGGCGGACGTCATGACCACGCGCCGGACGCCGGCCGCCGCCGCGGCGCGGAGCACCCGCAGGGTTCCATCGCGGGCCGGGACGACCAGGTCTGCCGCGGAACTCGTCCCGTCGCCGCCCAGCGGCGAGGCGACGTGAAGGACGTAGTCGACCCCGGCCATCGCGGCGTCCCAACCGCTGTCGGCGGTCAGGTCGGCCACCGCGTACTCCAGGCGGTTGCCGGGGTCGGTGACGGCCGACACCGCGGCCGTGACGGCCGCCTGCCTGCCGGGTGCACGCACGGTCGTGCGGACCCGGTACCCGCGCCCGAGCAGCTCCGCGACGCACCATCCCGCGATGTACCCGGTTCCGCCGGTGACCAGCACCGTCGACTGGTCCGGGTCGCCGCCCGGCGTCAGACGCTCCGAGCCGGACTCGTCGATAACGGCCATGCGACCACCCTTCGGCATAACGGAGATGCGATCTCCGCTTCACTGTAGCACCGAACCGGAGCAGCCATCTCCGCTTTGTCGGCTGGCTGTCCTCGGCCGGGCCACCGAGGCGAGCGGACGGGCGCGGGTCACCGGGCACGGGTCACCGGGGCGCGGGCCCACCGGCGCGCGAGCCACCGAAGCGCGAGCCACCGAAGCGCGGGACCGGGGCGGGACGCGCCAGGTCCCGGAGCGAACCCCGGGACCTGGCGCCGCCGGACCTTTAGCGGCAGGCCACGCAGCTGTAGCCGCCCTCGCAGTCGTAGCACGCCCACGTGCCGCCGGGACACGCGTTCGTGCACGGCCCGATGGCGCGGCACTGGCAGCTGCAGTGCCCGGCGGAAGCGGTGGCGCTGGGCAGCAGGCGGTCCAGCACCTTGTCGGCGAACCGACCGAACATTCGGGTCATGGGTTTCCTTTCGTCGAGCGCGTGCCGGTGGGTACGCGCGACCTCCATCCGAATAGATGGCGTTCCTGCAGACTCCGGTTGGTAATCAACAATAGTCAATACAGCGTTCGATTGAGCCGAAAAACTATCCAACCTGGGATGTATATTCGCTCAGTAGTCAGCGCAGCGCACGGCAATGATTCGCCGGATGACCGGGGACGCGCGGTTGACGACTCTCGTCAATTTCAACTAGCGTGCGCCCAGCGGGGAACGACGGTCCGGGCGCCACTTCGTTTGGGGCGGATACCCAGCATCCGACCTGGTCACCGACGGGGAGAGTGGCATTCGTGAGCGATTCGAAGATCGCCTGTCAGCGCGCGGTGACGTGGTATTTCTGGTGCCAGCCGTGAGTAAGTCGTGCGGCCGTCAAGCGTTCCGTTCGTTCCAGGAATCGCGGTCCGCGACGAGGTCGTTACCAGCACCGTCCACGCAATTGGCCGGGTTGACCGCCCGCATAATCCGGGTCCGCCGGCGAAATTCCGCCGTGCCCCGCCGGTGTTTCGGAACGTCGATTGCCATCGACGATCTGGTGGCCCCGTTCCTCCCCGCACGGGCGCCGCAGTAGCACCCGCCGCGCGGTAGCACCAGCAGCGCAGTCGCACCGACGGCGCATCAGCACCGACACCAGAAGAGGAGACCCCGATGACCGTCTTCGACGCAGTCGCCGTGATTGCCGGCCTGCTCGGCCTGCTCAACCTGTTGCTCATGGTCGGCGTCATCCGCCGGCTCCGGGTGCAGACCGAAACGCTCGCCCGGGTACAGCGGCGCGCCAGCGGTCCGAGCCTGACCTCCGGGTACCGGATCCAGCCGTTCGAGACGCGGGCCCGCGACGGCGAGGTGCTCACCGCCGACTCGCTCGGCGCGGACGCGGTACTGGGCTTCTTCCGGCCCGGCTGCGCCCCGTGCGAGGAGGCGTTGCCAAAGTTCGTCGAGTACGCGCGGTCCTCCCCGCTCGGCCGCGAGGCGCTGGTGGCGGTCGTCGTCGGCAACGACGACGAGGTCGCCCGCGAGGTCGCCGCCCTGTCCCCGGTCGCCCGGGTGGTCACCGAACCGCTGAACGGGACGGTGACCGAGGCGCTGTCGGTGGATGCCTTCCCGACGTTCATCCGCGTCGGTGCGGAGCGCCGGGTGGCAGCGGTCGGATACGAGCCGAGCGCCGTGATGCTCGAACCGGCGGTGTGACGCGTCCCGGCCGGGGCGGCTCGGCCTGAGGTGGCTCAGCCTGAGCCGACCCAGCTCAGCCGGACGCGGCCCGGCCGAAGGCAGCTCAGCCGGACGCGGCCGGCACCGGCGACGCTGTGGCGTGATCCCGAACAGCGAAAGACTGTCCACAAGGGAGTGAGCGCATGTCCCCGACCGTCGTCGTGCTCGGGTCCGTGCTCGGCGCGGTACTGCTGCTGGCCGTCGCCGGGGGCTGGCTGAAGGCCGTCCTCGTCGTCGTCACCGTGACGGGGGCCAGCATGGAGCCGGCGCTGCGCAGCGGCGACCGGGTCATCGTGCGGCGGACGCTCGGCCGGCGCGTGCGGCGCGGCCAGATCGTGATGTTCCGGCTGCCGGAGCAGGCCCGCCCCGCCGCCGGTACGCATCCGGATCTGCCGCCCGCCGAACCGGTGCGCGGCGGGCGCCGGCTGGACGACCGGTTCCTGCTCAAGCGAGCGGTCGCGGTACCCGGCGACGCGGTACCCGACCGGGTCGATCCGGCGCTGCGCCGGCAGGCCGGCACCCCGGTTCCGGAGAACCGCCTCGTCGTGCTGGGCGACAACGCGCCGGCGAGCTTCGACTCCCGCAACTTCGGCTTCGTCGCCTCGGACCTGGTGCTGGGCGTGGTGCTGCGCCCGGTCCCGGGTGCGGTACGCGAGCGCTGACCGGCAGGGCCCGGGAACCCGTGCTGTTACGCTGTCCGCTCGCCGCCGGGCCCCTCCGGCACGCGGACCGACCCGGCACCCGGAGAGCTGACAGCCTCATGGCGCACGACATCCATCACGCGTCCGAACTGCTCTTCACGAAGCTTCCCCGGGAGTGGAGCCTCGCGGCGCTCGGCACCGGCGACCACTGGACCGTCACCACGCCCGACGGCGCCGAGCTGGTCACCATCGGCGAGCCGCTGCTGACCAACCCGCTGCGCCGGGCGTGGCAGGCGTTCACCCCGGTCTACCCCGCGTCGGATCGCTTCCACTGCTTCGAGTTCCGGACCGGCCCGGAGAGCGTGCTGTTCGAACTGGAGAAGCCTCCCTCGACCGAGAAGTACGCGGCGGTCCGCCGCCCCGGCGGCGAGGAGCTGGGCCGGCTGCTGTTCAGCCCGTCCCGGGTCGAGGAGAAGAAGGTCTGCCTGCGCATGCGCGACGCCTCCGGGACCTCGCTGGGCGAGGCGTTGCGGGTCACCGACCACCGCTCCCCGAGTGACCCGCTGGGCTACGCCCTGTACGGCGACGACGGTGCCCCGATCGCGACCCTCACGGGCGTGCCGCACCGGGTCGCGGACTTCCAGGGCAGCTACCGGTTGAGCATTCCGGCGCCGCTGCCCGAGCCGCTGCGTACCCTGGTGCTCGCCACGGCGCTCGCCTGCCCGTACATGCGGGTTTAGGCCCTGTCCTGCCGATCATCTGCCGGCCTGCGGCGGCCCCAGCCGCCGACCGGCTGCGTTCTCGGATGTCTGGATACAACACCGGTATCCAGACATCCTGCGAGCCCCGCCTGCGAAGTTCCCCGGCCGCTTGACCGCGGCGCCTCCTTCCTCGGCACCGCTGGCGGCCGAACGACGGATCGACGCCTGGCCTCCGCCTCGGCTCGACAAGACCGACAGGGCAGGGCCTGTGCCGGGCCGCCGCGGCGCCCCCGGCACAGAAACGCCGACTGTCCCCACCCCGATTCGGGGGTCTAAGCCCCGTGTTTTCCGGCCCCGCCGCTTCCATGATCGATGGCATCGCAAGAGAGAGCTGTCGAGGAAGGACGCGGCGATGAAGCATCGAATCGCACGAGGGGTGGCGCTCGGCCTCGCCATCGTGGTCGCAACGGCCGGTGGCGCGGCGGCGGCGACCACGACGAGCGGCCCGGCGGGTGCCACCGATCCGGTCGTGCGCACCGACGCGGGGGCGGTGCGCGGAACCGTCGGGACGAGCCACCGCACGTTCCAGGGGATCCCGTACGCCGCGCCGCCCGTCGGCCAGCTGCGTTGGGCCGCGCCCCAACCGCCGGCCGCGTGGTCCGGCGTCCGGGACGCCACCCAACCGGGCAACGACTGCCCGCAGACCGACGGCTTCCTCGGTGACCCGGCCAGCGACACCGAGGACTGCCTGTACCTGAACGTGACCACGCCCAGCCACACCGACGGCCGCAAGCTGCCGGTGGTCTTCTTCGTGCACGGCGGCGGCTTCTACTCCGGCTCGGCCCGCCTCTACCGAGCCGACCCGATGGTCGACCGCGGCGACGTCGTGGTGGTGACCGCCAACTACCGGCTCGGCGTGTTCGGCTTCCTGGCCGACCCGGCCCTCGGCGGCGACCAGTCCGGCAACTACGGGCTGCAGGACCAGCAGGCGGCGCTGCGCTGGGTCCAGCGCAACATCGCGGCGTTCGGCGGCGACCCCCGCGACGTCACTCTGGTTGGCGAGTCGGCCGGCAGCGTGAGCACCTGTTCGCAGCTGGCCGCCCCGTCCTCCGCCGGCCTGTTCCGGCGCGCCGTGATGCAGAGCGGCCCGTGCTCGGTGACCACCGAGTGGCCGTACCAGGACGGTGGCAACTGGTACCCGCGCCCCCGCGCGGTCGCGGAGCAGGAGGGCGCGGCACTGGCGCAACGGGTCGGCTGCACCGACCCCGGCACCGAGGCGGCCTGCCTGCGCAAGGTGTCCCCGGCGACGCTGCTCGAGGCGTCGGCCGGCGGCCAGGGCTACGGGCCGGTGTACGGCGGCGGGTTCCTGCCGATCGGGCCGGCACAGGCGATCGCGACCGGCCAGTTCACCCGGGTGCCGGTCGTCGTCGGCACCACTCGCGATGAGCACCGGATGTTCGTCGGGGCCATCGAGCTGATGAGCCAGCACGTGGCGACCGCGGACGACTACCGTACCGAGGTCGAGTCGGTGCTCGGCACCGCCGCGGGACAGCGGGTACTGGCCGAATACCCGCTCGCCGACTACTCCTCCCCGAGCGAGGCGCTGGCGACCGTGTGGACCGACCGCGCCTGGGCCTGCCCGGCGATGTCCACCGACCGGGCGTTCGCCCAGTACGTGCCGACCTACGCGTACGAGTTCGCCGACGAGCAGGCACCGTGGACGCTCGGCGGGGCGCCGAGCTTCCCCACCGGCGCCTTCCACGCCAGTGAGCTGCAGTTCCTCTTCGACGACGAGCAGTTCCCCGGCCCGGCGACGGCGGCGGAGAAGCGGCTGTCCAACCAGATGGTCGACTACTGGACCACGTTCGCGCACTCCAGCGACCCGAACGGCCCGGGCACCCCGGAGTGGAGCCGGTACCACGGCTCGACGATGGTGCAGTCACTGTCGCCGGACGGGATCCGGCCGGTGGACCTGAGCAGCGAGCACCGGTGCGGCTTCTGGGCGACGATCGACGGCTGACGCCGCGACCTCGGGCGGGGGTACGGATCCATCAGGGTCCGTACCCCCGCCGCGTGCTGTGCTCCGGTCAATTGCCGATCGTGGGCTCCTCCGGCACCACCGGATCGGAGAAGTCCACCTCGACCCGCTGCTCGCTGGCCGGTCGCCGCCGGGTCGCCTCCGCGTACGCGCGGTACGCCCGCTTGTCCCCGCCGGTCAGCGGCGGCTGGACCAGGCTGCGCGGCCAGAGCCGGTGTGCGCGCACCACGTCCACCTCGACCGCGTAGAGCGTCAGCTGTCCCTGCAGGTGCAGCCAGGTCATCAGGCCGAGGACGACGCCGAAGGTGCCGTACAGCTCCTGGGCGTGGCGCACCTGGTGGGCGAGCAGGAACGTACCGGCGACGAGCAGGACCTGCCAGATCACCGCCGAGGCGACCGCCGACCGGGCCATGTCGCGCAGCCGCACCTCCCGGGCGGTGGCCAGCCGGAACCCGAGCAGGAACACACCGACGTTGATGAGTGTGGACGCCGCGTACGCGAGGACCCGCGCCGCGGCGCCGAGGATGCTGCCGGTACCGCCGATGCCGGACAGCAGCCCGGTGGACAGCACCGCGAACGCCGCGACGGCGAGGAGCGCGAAGCTGCGTCCGGCCGCGGCGGGGAAGCCGGGACGCTGGGCGTACGGCACGTTCCACACCGCGTTCAGTGCCGCCTGGGCCGCGCCGGCCACCCCGCGGGCGCCCCACAGGCTGATGGCCAGCGAGATGACGATGACGTACCAGTGCCCCTGCAGCCCGGTCGTGCGCAGCTGGTCACGGATGACCGGGAAGTCCACGACCGCGGAGTCGAGCAGCTCGCGCCGCAGCCCGGAGCGGCTGTCCAGGATGTAGCCGACGATCGTGCTGAACGTCAGCAGGAGCGGGAAGATGGCGGCGAAAGCGTAGTAGGCGAGCAGCGCGGCGAGGTTACCCGCCGAATCCTCGCCGAACTTCCGTGCGGCGGCCACCGGCAGAGCCAGCCACGCCCGCCGCTGCTGTGCCAGGTCCACCGGGCGGAGTACCCGGTCCACGCCACTCATGGGCATATCTATACCCATCGAGGCGGCGGCGCACGCCCCGCGCGGCCGTACCGCGGCGCCGCGCGACCGCGCGGGACGTTCGGATCACCGTTGCTGGCCGGCGAGCGCCTCCATCACCCCGGTCACGCTCAACACCCGGGCGGCGAACGGGCTGACGCCGATCAGCTGCATGCGCACCCCCACCTCCGCACAGATGCGTTGGGCCACCACGAGGGTGCCGATGCCGGTGGAGTCGATGAAGGACAGCCCGCGCAGGTCGAGCCCGACCGCCCGGGTCTTGCCGCCGTTGAGGAGCGAAGTGAAGGTCTCTCGCAGCCGAGCGGCGCCGGACATGTCCAGCTCACCGTTCACGACCACCGTGACCTCGCTGGTATTGGCTGAGTTCACGTCGATCTGCAGCACGAAGGGTCTCTTCCGTCCGTTTGCGCTCATTTGCCCGGCTAGCGTACTCCGGCCCGCCGGCCGCCCCGCAACCGGTCCCCGGCCGCGCCCCGCAAACGGTCCCCGTCCGCGACACGAAACCGGCTCAGGCCGGGCCGGGCGCGAGACCGGTCCAGCGGGGACCGGCTCAGCGGACCGGCCGGAGCAGGACCTCGCTGCCCAGCGGCGTGAATCCGCCCGACAGGAACGCGCGCAGGGACCGGGCGTTGCCCGGCGCGACGGCCGCGAACACCGGCTCACCCTCCGGCACCAGGCCCAGGGCGTCGGCGAGCAGGCTGCTGCCCCAGCCGCGTCCCTGCCCCTCGGGTACCGCCTCGATGCCCAACTCCCGGCGACCGGCCAGGCCCTCGGCGAGGGTGACGACGCCGCGCCGGTCGCCGTAGGCCCGCACCTGCCGGCGCACCCGCGCGGCGTGCCGGACCCGGGGATGGTCCGCCGCGCCGACCAGCTCCGGTATGCCCCCGCCGCCCCGCCCGCGGGCCACCAGGGTGACGTCGTGGGCGTCCATCCAGCCGTCGTCCCCGGCCAGCCACTGCAGGAAAGCCGGCGCCATGGCGCCACCGAACCCGTCCGGGTTCCGCGCACGCACCGCGTCCTCGGCCAGCGCGGTGGCGACGAACGCGTGACCGGTGAACGCCACCACGCACTCCAGCCCCCCGGCCAGCCGCGGCAGGATCGTGCACCGCCCGTCGACCGCCGGGAAGCGGCCGTCGGCCGCCAGCAGCAACGTGGTGAGGAGCGGGTGCGGGTCGGCCACCGGGCCAGGGTACCGGGCAGAGCCGGGCGGACCCCCCACACGCCGCGGTCGGCCGACAACCGCTCACGCCGGGTGCGGGTACGGCCGTGGGCCGCCCGGACACGGTCAAGCCGATCGCGGCGATGTTCGCGCTGACGCCGGTGCGGTAACCGGCGGACGCTTCGCGCTGCCGGGCGCCGGTGCACGGCGCCTGGCACATCGCGCCTGGCACATCGCGCCTGGCACACCGCGTCTGGAGCACAGCGCCGCCCCGGCCCGCCGGTCAGCCTCTGCCGGAACCGGCCGTCCGGCCGGTCGGCGGCTTGCTCGGCGAGGGGCGCAACGCCTCGCGCGATCCCCCGTCGTCGCGGCGCTCGGCGAACGCGTCGGCCGTCCCCCACCGGCCGGCGATGTCGAGCAGCTCGAGGTGGTTGATGCCGTCCGGCAGCGCGGGGCTGACGACGAGGTTGTCGCCGGAGACGTCGAGGCCGAGCATGGTGCGCAGGAAGAGCAGCGGCGCCCCGGCCGACCACGCCTGCGGGCTGCACGCGGTGGGGTACTGGACGGGAAATCTGGTGAGGCTGCGCTCGTAGCCGGCGAATGCCTCGGGCAGGCGGTGGTTGAAGAACTGAGCCGCGTCGAGGATCTGCGCGGCCACCAGTGCCGCCTCGGCCTTGTACCCGTACCGCCGCATGCCCCAGGCGATGATGGAGTTGTCGTACGGCCACACGGTGCCGACGTGGTAGCCGATCGGGTTGTACCGCGACTCGTCCGTGCCGAGCGTGCGGATTCCCCAGCCGGAAAATAGCTTCGGCCCCATCAGGTGCTCGACGACCCGCTGCGCCCGGTGCTCGCCGATGATGCCGCTCCACAGCAGGTGCCCGATGTTGGAGGACAGCGCGTCGACCTGGCTGCCGTCGGCGTCCAGCGCCAGCGCGTAGTACTCCCGGTCGGCGATCCAGAAGTCGCGCTCGAAGCGCTCCCGGAGTTCGGCCGCTTCGCGTTCGAGCCGGTCGGCGTAGCCCGGGTCGTGCCAGATCTCGCGTGCCAGCCGTGCCCCGCGCAGCTTGGCGTCGTACGCGTAGCCCTGCAGTTCGCAGGTGGCCCGCGGGAACCCGGGCAGGCGGCCGTCCCGGTAGGAGATGGCGTCCCAGGAGTCCTTCCAGCACTGGTTCTCCAGACCGCTGACCTCGTTGCGCCGCCGGTACGAGATGTAGCCGGTACCGGTGAGGTCGCCGTACCGGTCGATCCACTCCAGCGCCGCCCGTGCCTCGTACTCGAGTTCGCGTACCAGGGCGGAGTCGCCGGTCCACCTCTCGTACTCGTCGAGCAGCACGACCCACAGCGGTGTCGCGTCCGCCGTACCGTAGTAGGGCCCGTGCGGCCGGTCCCGGAACGCGGTCGACTCGCCATAGCGGACCTCGTGCGCGATCCGGCCGGGCTCCTCCTCACGGCGGTCCTCGACGCGGAAACCCTGCCAGTCGGCGAGCACGTGCAGCGTGGTCTGCGCCAGCTCCGAGTCGAACGGCAACGCCTGCAGGCTGGTGAAGATGCTGTCCCTGCCGAACGTCGTCATGAACCACGGCAGGCCGGCCGCCGGCATGGTCCGCTTCTTGGCGACCTCCGGCGCGAACCGCAACGCGGCCAGATCCACGATGCTGCGGTGGTAGATGTCGCGCAGCGGCTGCCAGTCGCACTTGAGCAGCGGCGCCTTGTTCAGCAACGTGTCCAGGTCGCGGTCCAGAGCCTCGTGACCCTTGCGCCATCGGGGCAGCGCGTTGCCCCGGGTGGGGAGGTAGATGGCGGCCACGACGACCAGGCGGGTGCTCCACTCGCTGTGCGCCTCGACCCGCGCCATGAACGTCAGGCCCCGGCTGTCGTACTCGGCCGGCACGTCCGCGGTCACCGTCGTCGCGCGGTGGAAGGTCTCGCGCTGGTACCCGAAGACGAGCCGGTCGTCCTCCACCCGCACGTAGTGCGTGCCCTTCTTGCCCAGCGCGTCCTTCACCTCGAAGATGTCCGCGAAGTCGCTGCCGGCGTCGACGCGGAATGTCAGTTGCGCCGGTTCGTCGCCGTGGTTGAGCACGATCAGCTGTTCGTCGAAGCCGTGCCGCATGCTGCGGTGGCGGACCACCGATAGCGTGCTGTCGACGTACACGGCCTCGTCCCCGGGTACCAGAAAGAACCGCGCCTCGAAGTACTGGACGTCGTCGACCGACAGCGCGTGCAGCTTCTGTCCGTTGACCTTCAGTACCCAGGTGGAGAGGAACCGGGTGTCGTAGCCGAACAGGCCGGCCGGCTCCGTCGGTGAGGCTTGGATGTCTCCGGCCGTGTCGCTGACCACGAAGACGCTTCCGTCGAGAATCGTCACCGGCCCGATCGCCTGGGTCATGCCGGCTCCCCGGAGCTTGGCACGTCTGTCGTGTGGACCAGCGGACCCCGCCGGATGCGCGTCTCCGGCGATCCGGCGAACAGCCGGGAGAGCAGGCTGAACCGTTGACTCTCATCGATCAGCGTGAAGCTGATCGACCCTCGCATCAGCGATTCGAGCGCGCTCACCTCGCCGCTGACGAGCTGGTTGAAGGCGGTCCGCTCGGCACGCAGCACCCAGCCGATGTTCGGCTCGTCCGCAGTCAACGAGGCGCACCCGTCCCTGACCGTCACGACCCACTGCCGGGTATGGTCCCCGTCGCAGATCTCGACGCGCCCCGTCGTGGACAGCCTGTCCAGCAACGGGTCGTGGCCACGCTGGCTCAGTTCGTTGAAGAACGCGTCGATGAGATCGTCCCCGGCCAACCGGCCACCGCCCTCCGTTCACCCGGCCACGGCATAGAGACGGTGCCCGGCCACGGCGTAGAGACCGCTGCCCTACCCGGGTCCGCTGGTGGCAAACGTGCTCACGAGGCTCTGCGGTGCGCTCCCACGTGCCGCTGGCTGCGCAGCAACCGCAGCGCGGCCAGGCCGGTGCCCAGGATGAGGACGGTCGCGATCAGCGCCAGGCTGTACCGGGCCGCCCGGTCCGCGCCCAGCGGGGCCACCGGCCCGATGTACGGCTGATTCGCCAGAGGCGGCGGCCCGGACGGGCTTGCCGGCACGGCGTCGCCGACGTACGCCGTCGGTGGGACGGCGGCCGCGACGGTCCCGGCCACACTCGTCCGGCTGTGCGGCCGCCGGGCCGGCCGGGACGGCCCGGGCGCCGGACCGGAGGTGTGGGCCGGAGCACGGGGGGTGGCGGTCACCGGCGCCGGCTGGGGCTGCGGTGGTCGCGACGGTGGCACGGTGGGGGTACGCGTCGGTGAATGCTCTGGCGGGGCGCTCGGCGGGGCGGTCGACGGGCTGCCGGTACCCGGCGCCTCGACGGCGGTGACGGCGACGGTCAGCGCGGCGGCCACCGAGACGAGCGGCGCGGGACAGGCCGGGCTCAGCTGTACCGTCGTGGTCTCCTCCGCCGCCAGCGTCAACCGGAAGCTGTGCTCCGGACGGACGGTGCGCATCCGGCGGCCGTTCACCACCAGGGTCGCGTTCGCCCCGAGGTGATTGACCACCCGGAGTCGCGATCCGGCGGTCATACTCAGGTTCGGAGTTTCCGGTTGGGACGTGGCGCCGATGCCCAGCAGGCCGCATCCGCCGGTGAAGTCGACCGACGGCTCCGCCGCCTGGGCGGCCCCGGACAGGAGCACGCAGGTGCCGGCCACGCACGCGGCAAGTGCACCGGCGGCCATCAACTGGACCCTCACCGCGTCAACCCCGCGCGCATAGCTGACTACCCTAAGCGAATATTCCTCTGCTTGGAAGGCGGCCTAATGGCTGACGGGGTCCCGACACCCGGCCCACCCCGGATCACAGGTACGGCGTGGAAGGATGGCGCGGGTGGCCAGCTACGAAGTCGCAATCGTCCTGCTTGAGGACGCTTCGGGCGCGATACTCATGCAACTGCGCGACGAGTACGCGCCCACCTCGCCCAACCGCTGGAGCCTTCCCGGCGGTCAGGTCGAGCCGGGCGAGACACCCGAGCAGGCGGCCCGCCGCGAACTGCTGGAGGAGACCGGCCTGACCGCCGGCCAGCTGCACCCGCTGTGGAGCGGTGCCCGCCCGTCCGAGCCGGGTTTCCCGCACCGGGTCACGATCCACGCCTTCCGCGGCACCACCGACGCCCGGCAGGAGGACGTGGTACTCGGCGAGGGCAAGGCGATGGTGTTCGTTCCCCGCGATCAGGTGTTCGACCGCGACCTCGCGTTGTCCGCCGCGGTGGTGCTGCCGCTGCACCTCGGGGCATCCTGACCTCGGGGGCATCCTGACCCGCCCGGGTCGCGGCCCCCGTACTGTACAGACCATGATCGCCGCACTGCCCACACCGGTACAGGCACTCATCGACGCAGCCAACCGGGGCGACACCGAGGGGTTCCTCGACGGCTTCACCGAGCACGGCACGGTCGACGACTGGGGCCGCGAGTTCCGCGGCCGGTCGGCGATCCGGGGCTGGAGCGACCGCGAGTTCATCGGGGTACGGGTGTCGCTCGAGATCACCGGCGTGACCGGCAGTGGCGCCGAGTACACGGCCACCGCCCAGGTCGGCGGCGACGGCTTCAACGGGCCGAGCCACTTCACCTTCGAGGTGGACGGGGCGCTGGTGTCCCGGATGACCATCCGGGCCTGAGCCGGGGCCCGGCCGGAGCCCGGAGCCGGGGCCTGACCCGGAGCGCGCCGAGGCCGCGGTGTCCGGGTGCTCGCGCACCCGGACACCGGGACCGTTCAACTCACCGGGTCCACCTCGGCGGCGCGTGACCCCACCCGGCGACGGGCGACGAGTACCGCGTCGTAGATGGTGGTCTCACGCCCCTCGGGGTCGGTCGTGGCGCGCGGCCGCGACTCCGAGGTCACCACGTCCCACGCCGCCGGGTCGAGCGCCGCCGCGACCTGCCCCGCGGTGAACATCAGGTCCGGGAAGTGCATCCGGTGCGCCGACGTCCGCAGGTCGTGCGGGTGGTGCCCGACGATCAGCAGGGTGCCGCCGGGAGCGACCGCCGCGGCCAGGCGGCCGAACAACGTCTCGCGCGCCTCGCCCGGCGGGTGCATGAACTGCGACGACACCAGGTCGTACGCCCCCTCGTCCAGGGGCGCCTCGAACAGGTCGGCGTGCGTCCACTCGATGCGGTCGGCGACCCGCGGTCCGGCCGCGGCGGCGTGGGCCGCGGCACGCTTGAGCGCGACGGTCGAGATGTCCAGCGCGGTGACCTGCCAGCCGTGCTCGGCGAGCCAGACCGCGTCGGCCCCCTCGCCGCAGCCGACGTCCAGGGCGCGCCCCGGAGCCAGGCCGGCCGCCTCGGCGACGAGTTGCGGGTTCGGGTTGCCGCTCCACACTGCCGGTCGTTCGCTGTACCGCTGCTCCCAGGCGTCCGCCTGGAACACCTCGCGTACCCGCTCCCGGTACGCCGCCACACTGTCCCGGGTCTCCTCCGCGATCAGGTCGGCGTTGATGGCCGCACCGGCGGTCAGCCCGGCCGCGGCCGCCATGATCACCTGAGCCCGGACGTTGGCGACGTTGCCGGCCACCCAGACGCCGGGAACCGCGGTCGCCCCGGTCGGGTCGGCCGGTACCTGCCTGCCGATCACCTGCCCGGCCACCTCCACGTCGACCGGCGCCAGCCCGAGCGACTCCAGCAGCGCGGACCGGGCGGTCAGTCCCGCCTCGACAACCAGCGCGTCGAGGGCGACGACCTCGCCCGAGTCCAGCCGTACCCCAGTCAGCGCGTCCCCGCTCACCTCCAGCCCGACGACCGCGCCCTCCACCACAGCGATGCCCCGCGCCGCCATCCGCTGGGCCTCGGCGGGTTCCAGCGCTGGAGTGTCGTGCAGCAGCAGCGTCGTGTCCTCGCTCCAGTGCCGCCACAGGTTCGCCTGCTCCACCGACAGCGGCCCGCGGGCCAGCACTCCGATGCGCCGGTCGCGCACCTCCCACCCGTGGCAGTACGGGCAGTGCAGCACGTCGCGCCCCCACCGGTCGGCCAGCCCCGGCACGTCCGGCAACTCGTCGACGAGCCCGGTCGTCACCAGCAGCCGCCGCGCCCGTACGGTCCGCCCGCCGTCGGTCGTCACCAGGAAACCGCCGCCGTCCGGTACCGCGCCCTCGACCCGGCCGGTGAGCAACTCACCGCCGTACCGGCCGACCTCCTCGCGTCCGGTCGCCACCAGGTCGGCCGGTGGCGTGCCCTCCCGGCCCAGGTAGTTGTGCACGTGCCCGGCGGGCCGGTTGCGTTGCCGCCCGTCGTCCACCACCAGGACCGAGCGCCGCGCTCTGGTCAGGGCCAGCGCTCCGGCCAGGCCGGCCGCTCCCCCGCCGACCACCACCACGTCGTATCTCTCGTCCACCCCTCGAATCCCTTCCCGTTGCCGGTCACACCGGCGACGCCCGCCGGCCGCACCGGTGATGCGGCCGTCCGCGCCGCCGATGCCGGGTTGACGCGAGACGGCGGATGTCGCCGGTCACGCCAACGATCCGGTGCGGATGGCCGAAGTGACAAGTATTGTTGCTGGAATGGCAAACGATGAGGCGGCCGTCCTGGAATCGGTGGGCCCGCGCCTGCGCGCCCTGCGCAAGCAGCGGGGCACCACGCTGACCCAGCTCTCCGACGCGACCGGCATCTCGGTCAGCACCCTGTCGCGGCTGGAGTCCGGCGGTCGCAAGCCCACCCTGGAGTTGCTGCTGCCGCTGGCCCGGGCGCACCAGGTGCCCCTCGACGAGCTGGTCGGCGCGCCGGCCACCGGGGACCCGCGGGTCCGGGCACAGCCGATCGTCCGGCACGGCGTGACGTTCCTGCCACTGACCCGCCGGCCCGGCGGCCTGCAGGCGTTCAAGCAGATCCTCCCGCCCGGCACCCCCAGCGGCCGGCACCACCAGCAGAGCCACGAGGGGTACGAGTGGCTGTATGTCCTGTCCGGCCGGCTGCGGCTGCTGCTGGGCGACAACGACCTCATCCTGTCCCCGGGAGAGGTCGCCGAGTTCGACACGCATGTCCCGCACTGCATCGCCAACCCCGGCCCGGGCCCGGCCGAGGTCCTGTCGCTGTTCGGGCCGCAGGGCGAACGCCTGCACGTCCGCGCCCGCCCCACCACCCGGTGAGGCCGCGAACCGCGACCCTCATCGGGCGACCCCCGGTACCCGTGCTGCGACGCGGGCCGGTGCACGGCGGCCACTACAGTAGCGACATGTCAGGAGCGTCCGGAGAGTCCTCAACCGGCCCGGCAGACGACCCGGAGCGGGTCGTCGCCGCCCGCGACGTGGAGCGTGGCGTCAGCGACCTGTACCGCAAGGCGCGATCCCGGGCCCGGGGCCTGCACCGGGACATCCACCCCGCGCTGACGCCGCTGGGCTTCGCCGTCCTCCGGCTCATCCTCGACGAGGAGCCGATGCGGGGCGCCGCGATCGCGAGCACGCTCGGCCTCGACAAGGCCATCGTCAGCCGGCAGACCGCCATCCTGCGCGACATCGGCCTGGTGGAGGCACTGCCCGACCCGGAGGACGGGCGCGCGACGTTGTTCGTCTCGAGCGACGCCGCCAAGAAGGCGTTCGAGGCGTTCCGCGCCCAGGCGCAGGACGAGTATCGCGACATCCTCCAGTCCTGGACGACCGAGGACATCGTCACCTTCGGCCGCCTTCTGGGACAGTTCAACCGCGCGATAGCGAACTGGTTCTGATCCCCCACCGGCGCCCGGGCCCGGCATCCGGCCCGAAAAGCTGAGGCGATCGATCTTCCCCGTCGGTCACGCTGGTGCGGACAGTCGACGACGAGGCAGGTGTGGTGAGTCAGACTCCGTCCGAGACCGACTCCGTCGGCCACCCCGAGGTGCCGTTCGCGCCGGCCCCGCAGCCACCACCCCGGCCCAAGTGGCACTCGGCGCCGTGGTGGGCCGGGATCGGCGGCGTCGCGGCGGTCATCGCGACGCTGATCGGACTGGCCGCCTGGTGGTTCCCGCACGGCGCGAACGGTCCCGGCGGCAGCGGGACGCCCACCATCTCCATCACCTCGGTCGGCGTCAAGCCAACTCCCTCGGGCGGTCTGGAGTTCACCTTCACCGGTGTCACCAGCAACCTGCCCGACAACGCCTGGGTGTTCGTGGTCGCGCGGTCACCGGGCGGCGCGTCGCCCGGCATCGTCAACGGGGCCGGCGACGAGTCGCTGCCCTGGCTGGTGTCCCCGATGGCGCGGACCCGGGCCGACGGGCGCTGGTCGGTCGTCTGGGACCTGTCGAAGGAGCAGGCGACGGGCACCTGGACTGCGGTGATCTTCGACAGCTCCTGTCCGCACGGCACGTGCGCCGGCAACCCGTACTTCATCCTCGGCCAGCGGGGGCCCAGCGCCGACGGCGTCGTCTCGACGGGTCAGTCGGATCAGACGGCTCCGGCTCCGTCCTCCTGAGCTGACCGGCGCCCGGCGGCACCATGCCCGCACAGACGCCGGCGGGTCCGGCCGCGTACCCGTCGCGGCGCCGCCCCCGACCGGCCGTAGACTCGCCAGGTGACGGCCGAGGAGCACACGCGAGAAGTCCTACACCGGGTCTTCGGGTACGACACGTTCCGGGGCGAGCAGCAGCAGATCATCGAACACGTCGTCGGCGGCGGCGACGCGCTCGTGCTCATGCCGACCGGTGGCGGCAAGTCGCTGTGCTACCAGATCCCGGCGCTGGCCCGCGACGGCGTCGGCGTCGTCATCTCGCCGCTGATCGCTCTCATGCAGGACCAGGTCGACTCGCTGCGGGCGCTGGGCGTACGAGCCGACTTCCTCAACTCGACGCTGAGCCTCGACGAGCGCCGTGCCGTCGAGGCGACGTTTCTCGCCGGCGACCTCGACCTGCTCTACCTCGCGCCGGAGGGTCTCGGCGTACCGGCGACCCAGCGGCTGTTGGAACGGGGCAGGATCGCCCTGTTCGCGATCGACGAGGCGCACTGCGTCTCGCAGTGGGGCCACGACTTCCGCCCCGACTACCTCGGGCTGACCGTGCTGCACGAGCGGTGGCCGACAGTACCCAGGATCGCGCTGACCGCGACCGCGACACCGGCCACCCACGCCGAGATCGCGCTGCGCCTGAACCTCAAGGAAGCCCGGCACTTCGTGGCGAGCTTCGACCGGCCCAACATCCAGTACCGGATCGTGCCGAAGAACGAACCCCGCCGGCAGCTGCTCGACCTGCTGCGCACTGAGCACCAGGGCGACGCCGGCATCGTGTACTGCCTGTCCCGGGCATCGGTCGACAAGACCGCCGAGTTCCTGGTGCAGCAGGGCATTCCGGCGCTGCCGTACCACGCCGGGCTGGACGCGGGCACCCGGGCGGCCAACCAGGCCCGGTTCCTGCGCGAGGACGGGCTGGTGATGGTCGCGACGATCGCGTTCGGCATGGGCATCGACAAGCCCGACGTGCGCTTCGTCGCCCACCTCGACCTGCCGAAGTCGGTCGAGGGCTACTACCAGGAGACCGGGCGCGCCGGCCGGGACGGGCTGCCCTCGACCGCCTGGCTCGCGTACGGCCTGCAGGACGTCGTCCAGCAGCGCAAGATGATCGACTCCTCGGAGGGCGACGCCGCCCACCGCCGTACGCTGGCCGCCCACCTCGACGCGATGCTCGCGCTGTGCGAGACGGTCGAGTGCCGGCGGGCACGGCTGCTCGCCTACTTCGGCGAGACCGGCACCCCCTGCGGCAACTGCGACACGTGCCTCGCGCCTCCGGAGGCGTGGGACGGAACCGTGGCGGCGCAGAAGCTGCTGTCGACCGTGCTGCGCCTGCGGCGGGAGCGCAATCAGCGCTTCGGTGCCGGCCAGTCGATCGACATCCTGCTCGGGAAGAAGACCGACAAGGTCGCGCAGTTCGACCACGCGTCGCTGTCGGTGTTCGGCATCGGTACCGAGCTGCGCGAGAGCGAGTGGCGTGGCGTGGTACGGCAGTTGCTCGCCCAGGGGCTGCTCGCGGTGCAGGGAGAGCACGGCACGCTGGCGCTGACCGAGGCCAGCGGTGAGGTGCTGCGCGGCACCCGACAGGTGATGATGCGCCGCGAACCGGAGCGGGCGGCGCGTCCGAGCCGGGGGGCGCGCTCTGCGGCGGCGCCGGCCGACCTCGACCCGCAGGCCCAGCCGGTGTTCGAGCGGCTGCGGGCCTGGCGGGCCGCGGCGGCGCGGGAGCAGGGAGTACCCGCGTACGTGATCTTCCATGACGCGACCCTGCGGCAGATCGCGACCGAGGCCCCGACCTCCCTCACCCAGCTGGGTGGGGTCAGCGGTGTCGGCCAGGCGAAGCTCGCCCGGTACGGTGCGCAGATCCTCGAGGTGCTGGCCGAGTCCGAGTAGCCTCTGTCCTGCCGATCATGTCGGCAGGACAGGGCTCAGCGTCAGTACGCCACGCCGACCGTCTGGCGCACCGAGTCCGGGTCGTCGACCGTACGCAGCATCAGGTGAGCGACGTCGGCCCGCCCGATGGACATGCCGTGGCGCACGTTGTGCCCGTACGCGACCCGGTACCGCCCGGTCACCGGCTTGTTCAGCAGGCGGGGCGGCCGGACGACCGTCCACTCCAGACCGCTGTCCCGCAGCACGTCCTCCATCAGCGCGAGATCCTGGTACGGCTTGCGGAGCAGCGACTTCATGAACGGCGCCAGCACGGTGCGCACCACGAAGCCGTCGCCCGGGTCGTACTTCGGCGGGCTCGGCCGGCCCGGGGAGGCCACCGTCGCGACGGGCGAGGCGCTGACGACGACCACGCGACGCACCCCCGTGGTGCGCATCGCCGCGACGATGGCCCCGGTGCCCTTCACCGCGATGCCGGCGTCCGACCGCGAGCGCCAGCCGAGGCCGGAGAGCACCGCGTCGGCTCCCGCGACCGCGGACTCCAGCGCCGCCGGGTCGGCGGCCGACAGGTCCGCCCGCACGGCGCGTACCGCGGCCGGCAGGTCCCTCGGGTTGCGCGCGACGGCGGTGACCTCGTGCCCGGCATCGAGCGCCAGGTCGACGATCCGCCGTCCGATGCCGCCGGTGGCGGCGAACACAGTGAGTTTCATGACGACTCCCGATTCACGTCTCAGATGGCCGCGGCGACCGGCTCGGCCCGCTCGACCTCGGTGTCGGCGCCGGCCGTCACGAAGTCGCGCTCGCGCACCAGCACGAAGGACGCGATCGCGGCCACGAAGGCGACGGCGGCGCCGACCCACAGGATCAGGTTGAGCCCGTCGACGAAAGCGGCCCGGCCGGTGGTCGCGACGAGGCCGCGCAGCGGTGCCGGTACGGCCGCCGCGGCCTGAGCCCCGCCGCCGTTGCTGATGGCATCGGCGATCGCTCCGGCGTGACCGGCCAGCGCGGTACCGGTGAGCCGATCGATCACCGCGGAGCGCACGTGGCTCGCGAAGATGGTGCCGAGCGCGGCCACCCCGGTGGCGATGCCGACCTGGCGCAGCGTGGAGTTGATGCCGGACGCCATGCCCGCCCGCGCCGGCTCGACGACGCCGACCGCCGTGGAGACCAAGGGCACGTTGACCAGCCCGGCGCCGACCCCGGCCACGACCATGCCGGGCAGCAGGTGGGTCCAGGTCGACTGCGGAGTCAGCCCGCGCATCGCTAGGAGGCCGGCGCCGATCAGGACGAACCCAGGCGCGATGAGCAGGCGCTTGGGTGCGTGGCTGGTCAGCCGGCCGGCGATCCCGGCGGTCACGAAGATCGCCCCGGTCAGCGGCAGGAACCGGATGCCGGTGGCGACCGCGGAGAGGCCGAGGATGTTCTGTACGTAGATGACCAGGTAGGTGAGCAGGGAGAACAGCGAGGCGGAGATGGCCCAGGCCGCGGCCAGGCCGCCGTTGAACGTGGGTACCCGCAGCAGCCGCAGGTCCAGCATCGGCGTGGCGCGGCGGCGCTGCACGGCCACGAACGCGATCAGCAGGACGGCGCTGGCGGCCAGCGACCCGATGACGGTGGCCGACGACCAGCCGTCGGCACTGCTGCGGATCAGTCCGAACACCAGGGCCGCCAGGCCGACGCTGAACGTCGCGAAGCCGGCCAGGTCGGGCGGCGCGGCCTGGGGATCGCGGGACTCGCCGACCCGCAGCAGCGTGATGGCCAGGGCGACCACGCCGATCGGCAGGTTGACGAAGAAGATCCACCGCCAGGACAGGCCGCTGGTGATCGCGCCACCGAGCACCGGTCCGACCGCGACAGCCACGCCGGTGATGGCGCCGAACACGCCGAAGGCCACGCCCCGGTCCCGGCCCCGGAACGCGTCCGCGAGCAGCGCCAGCGAGGTGGCGAACATGATCGCACCGCCGACGCCCTGACCGGCCCGGGCCAGCACGAGGAACAGCGGTCCGGTCGCCAGGCCGCACAGCAGCGAGCCGGCGGTGAAGGCGATGAGACCGATGACGAACAGCAGCCGGCGCCCGTACCGGTCGGCCAGCGAACCGGCGGTGAGCAGGAAGGTCGCGAGAGTCAGCGCGTACGCGCTGATGACCCACTGCAGGTCGGACAGCGACGCGGAGAACGCGCGCTCCACGTCGGGCAGCGCCACGTTCACGATCGTTACATCGAGCAACAGCATGAAAACGCCGGTGCACACCGCACCGAGCGTCCACCATTTCCGGTCCATCAAGATCCCCCAGTATTTTCTGAGCGTCTACTCAGTATCTTCATGGATTATCTGAGCAAACACTCAGCTACTCTGTCAAGTGCGAACGACTGGTCTGGCTCGGCGCGTCTGACACCGCGCCGCGACCCAGACCAGTCGACGACTGGGTTGGTTCGGCTCGTCTGGCGCCGCGCCGCGACCCAGACCAGTCGACGACTGGGTTGGTTCGGCGCGTCTGACACCGCGCCGCGACCCAGACCAGTCGGGGACCGGGTTGGCTCGACGCGCCCTGGCGCCGCGCCACGACCCGGACCAGTAGAAAGAGATGGGAGGCACACGTGCCGGAGACGGAATTCACCAAGCGCGGCCGGGGCCGACCGCCGAAGGGCGCGCGCGAGGCGATCCTGAGCGCCGCGCTGGAGGTGATCGGCGAGCAGGGACTGGCCAGGTTGACCACGCGCGAGGTGGCCCGGCGTGCCGGAGTGTCCGAGGCGAGCGTGTTCTACCACTACCGGGACAAGGTCGGCCTGCTCCAGGCCGTCACCCTGACCGCCCTGGAGCCGCTGAAGTCCCTCGACCTGGAGTCGGCGGCCAGCCTGCCCGACCGGTCGCTGGCCGAGACCCTGCTCCAGATCGCCACGGCCCTGGAGGGCTTCTTCGACGGCGCCCTGCCGGTACTGGAGATGATCCAGGCCGACCCGGCGATCCGCACCGAGTTCGCCCTCCGGCTCAGCAAGGGCAATTACGGCCCGCACCGGGGCGTCGGGTTCGTCAGCGAGCACCTGAGCGACATGACCGACCTCGGCCGGGTGCGGCCGGGTGTCGACACCGACGCGGCCGCGGTACTCCTCGTCGGCTCCTGTTTCCTGCGCGCCTGGCTGCGGCACCTGGCCGGTCCGGAGCGCGTTGAGACACTGCCCCGCCTGGAGGACACGACCGCGGCGCTGGCCTCGCTCCTCTCTCCGACAGACGGCGGGTAGGGCCGGCGCCGCTCCTTGCCCGGGGTACGGCGGGCGAGGCATAGTTATTAATTCACATTCCTAAATGTTACCCGTCCCCGCCTCCCCACCGGAGGCGGAACATTTGAGGAGGGCCCATGCGCCCAGCACACCGCCCGCGATGGCGGAGGATCCTGCTCTCCGGCGCCGCGAGCGCCGCACTCACCGCCGGCGTGCTCGCCGGCCTGCCCGGCACGTCACAGGCCGCAGGAACGCTGCCGTGCGACATCTACGGCGCCGCCGGCACCCCGTGCGTGGCGGCCCACAGCACGGTACGCGCGCTCTACTCCGCCTACGCCGGAAGCCTGTACCAGGTCAGGCGCGCCTCGGACGGCGCCACGACAAGCGTCGGCGTCCTGGCGGCCGGCGGGTACGCCAACGCGGCCGTCCAGGATTCCTTCTGCGCCAACACGTCCTGTGTCATCACAGTCATCTACGACCAGTCCCCCCGGCACAACGACCTGACCATCGAGGGCCCGGGTACGGCCGGCGGCCAGGACGTCGGCGCGAACGCGGCCGCGCTGCCGGTCACCGCGGGCGGCCACAAGGTGTACGGCGTCTACATCGCGCCCGGCACCGGCTACCGGCACCACGTCGGGGACGGGGTCGCGACCAACGGAGCGCCCGAGGGCATGTACATGGTGGCCAGCGGAACCCACGTCAACGGCGGGTGCTGCTTCGACTACGGCAACGTCGAGGCCACCATCGCCGACACCGGCAACGGGCACATGGACGCGGTGAACCTCGGCACCACGTGCGGCTTCCCGCCGTGCTCCGGGATCGGCCCGTGGGTCGCGGGCGACCTCGAGAACGGCCTGTACCAGGGCAGCGGCTCCAACCCGGCGAACCTGGGCAACGCCACCCCGTTCGTCACCGCGCTGCTGAAGAACAACGGCCAGACCACCTTCGCGCTCGAGGGCGGCAACGCCCAGTCCGGCGGGCTGACCACCTGGTACAACGGGCCGCTGCCGGCGAACGGGTACCGGCCGATGCACCAGGAGGGCTCCATCGTCCTGGGTACCGGCGGCGACAACAGCAACCGGTCCATCGGATCGTTCTTCGAGGGCGTCATGACGGCCGGGTACCCGACCGACGCCGCGGACGGCTCAGTACAGGCGAACATCGTCTCCGTCGGATACGCCGGCTCGACCGGCACGTCCCCCACCGCCGCGACCATCACCGGCCCGGGCGGCAAGTGCGTGGACGTCAACGGCGACGACAGCGGTGGCGACGGGACGGCCGTCCAGTTGTGGGACTGCCAGTCCTACGCGGTCGACCAGCACTGGACGCACAACGCCGACGGTTCGCTGAGCACCCTCGGCCGGTGCCTGGACATCAACGGCAACGGCACAGCCAACGGCACCCAGGTCGAGTTGTGGGACTGCAACGGCGTCGGTGGCCAGAACTGGGTACAGCAGGCCGACGGCTCGCTGCGCAACCCACAGTCCGGCCGCTGCCTCGACTCCCCCAGCGGCGCCACCGCCAACGGCACCCGGCTCCAGATCTGGGACTGCAACGGCAGCGCCGCCCAGAGGTTCCCGCTGAACTGACCACGATCAGAATGCGACCGACCACAATCGGGATGCGACCGACCACAATCGGGATGCGACCGACCACGATCGGGATGCGGCTGACCACAATCGGGATCCGCTGACCTTATTGGGGATGCGCCGGCCGGCTCGCTCGGGTACGACTGTCGCCATGGCCGAACTGAGCGCACCGACCGAGCACGTACGCCAATCGTTCCTCGACGCGATGGCGGAGTTCCGCGCCGAGGGGCGCGGATCTGCCGACGACCACACGATGATCGGCGGTGAGATCCGGAGATTCGGCGAGAGCTGGTCTTCCGGGCCGGACGCCTTCCGCGGCTACGTCGAGTGGCTGCGCGCCCAGTCCCTGGAGGAGACGCCCCGGCCCGAGAACTTCGTGCCGTGCACCAGCCTGTGGTGGGTGGACGGCACGGAGTACCTCGGCCGCGTCGCGATCCGGCACCGGCTGACCGACAGCCTGCGCGAGTTCGGCGGGCACATCGGCTATGACGTCCGCTCGTCGGCGCGACGGCGCGGGCACGCGACCGGGATGCTGCGCGCCGCGCTGCCGGTGGCCCGGTCGCTCGGCATCGATCGTGCGCTGCTGACGTGCGACGCCGGCAATACCGCGTCCCGTAAGGTGATCGAGCACAATGGCGGGCAGCTGGAGGATCAGCGCGGGGCCACCCTGCGGTTCTGGATACCGATCCGCTGACCGACCCCGTCTCACGATCCGGATCGCGGCTCGACCGTGCCGCGGCGGCGGCTGGCGAGCGCCTCGGTGATCAGCGTCAGCAGCAGGACGCCGTACGTGGTCACCGCGACGAGAATCAACGGCATCGTCAGCAGCGCGGGTACCAGTGCCAGCAGAACCAGCACCGGAACCCACCTCGTCCACGGGACGCGCCCGGTGACCACCCGGTCGAACAGGCAGCTGCCGATCAGGAACACCGCCGGTCCGCCGGCCGCGATCAGGGCCGATGACACCGGCGTGGACGCGTGCGGGTCGGCGGCCAGGATCCGGTCGGTGACCGAGACCCCCACCACCCCCGCGACCATCACCAGGTGCCAGTACGAGGTGAAGGTACCCGTGGCGACCTGGTTGGCGTACCCGGCCGACGCCGGCGGGATCAGCCGGCGGATCTGCTGGTAGTACAGCTGGAACAGGAGCACCGCGCTGCCGAACGCGAGCAGGAACACGAAGCCCTCCTCGACGTCGATCCGGTGGTCGCCGAGCCCGAACCCGGCGGTGAGGACGAGTTCGCCGAAGGCCACGATGACGATCTGCCGGTGGCGCTCCGACAGGTGGCCGCCGAGGAAGATGGAGCTCTTCAGGTCGGTACGGCCGAGCCTCGGAGTGGGCCAGCCAAACATCGCGGACAGGAAGTCGGTCAGTACGGCGACGGCCCACAGCAGCAGGCGTACCGGGCCGTGCAGGAACGCGCCGAGCAGCCACGGTACCGCCGTGACCAGCAGCCAGAAGAACACCCGGACGCTTCGGGCCTGGATGTCGCGGTTGACCCGGGTGCCCGGGATGAGCACGGCGTCCCGCGCCACGTGGATGCCGAAGTAGGCCAGGACGAACAGCAGACCCTGCTCCCCGAACGCCTTCGGAATGACGGCGGCCATCACCAGGGTGCCCACCATGACCACGATGACCAGGCCCCGGATCAGCGGCAGCTGGGCGTCGAAGAGGTCGGTCAGCCACGCCGTCAGTACCCACACCCACCAGCCGGCGAGCAGCAGCACGGCGGTCTGCGCGGTGTCGCGGAGGCTCACCTGATGTTGGAGGCTCTGCGAGAGGCGGGTGAAGAAGAAGATGTAGACCAGGTCGAAGAACAGCTCCACGAACAGCGGACTTCCGGGCGTGTCCTGTTTCCGGAGTATCCGTGGCAGCTGGCCGGTCGACACAGGTGGACCCCCCTCGTACCATTTGTAACATCCATCCGCCTTCGGCCGGATATCACCCGACCCCGGGTACCCGGAGGGTGCCGGACGCCCGGCGAGTCGGGAAATCATTGGGGACGAAAATCGTGAAACCGACCAAAAGGCGCGATGCCTCCGCTTACAGTAATCCGGACTAGGAGGCACAGATGACTCAGATGCTACAAATGCCGCTCGTCCAGCAGTGCACCGTCACGCGGTGCGGCTACAACCACGGCGGGTGCCGCGCGTTCGCGATCACGGTCGGCGGCACCAACGACTCCAGCTGCGACACCTTCATCGCCACCCAGGACAAGGGTGGCCTCGACACGGTGACCGCCCAGGTCGGTGCGTGCAAACGCACAGACTGCCGGCACAACAGCGGACTGGCCTGCCACGCCCCGCAGATCCAGGTCGGCCAGAACCAGAACGGCGCCGACTGCATGACCTACCGGGCGCGCTGACCGCTCTCAAACCGGCACCACGCTCCGGCCCGGCGCGGCACCACGCTCCGGCCCGGCGCGGCTTCTCGGCCCGGCGTCACGCTCCGGCCCCGGGCCGCCTCCCACGCATTGCGCGGATCGCATACGGTGATCCGCGCGATTCACATCGGGAGGGGCGGCCACATGGTCGATCAGCGCGCGGATCCGTCCGACGAGGACCGGAGAGCCTGGGCCAGGCCGCATGCGGAGGGGGATCCCTGGCACGAGTACTGGGATCCGGAGAAAGACCGCGACGTCGTCGACCGCCGGGCCCGGCGGGCCCGGCGTTACGCCGTGGCCTACCTGATCGCGGCGCCGATCGTCCTCGTGCTGACCCTGGTCTTCGGCGCCCCGTACCGCGCCCTGATCGGCCTGGTCGTCAGCCTGGCGGCCATCGCGCGGATCAGGATGCTGGGCGAGCGGGGCAAGGGCTTCCTGGTCGCGGCGGCCACGCTCAGCCTCGTCTGGGCCGTCGCCGTCGGCGTTCGGTTCGTCCCGTACCTGCACGAACAGGGTGCGCTCACGCTGTCGGCGGGCGACTGCTTCAACCGCACGAGCGCGAGTGGCGGCGAGTTCCTGACCTCCACACCCACCAGGATTCCGTGTACCCGACCGCACGACGCCGAGGTCGTGGGCACCACGTCCGCGGTCGACAAGGCATCGGCCCACCCGTCCCGGTACCCGAGCCGGGCGACGCTCGACCGGTTGGCCGCGACCGGCTGCCACTCGGTCAGCCGTGCCTACGCACTCGACCCGCTGTCGCTGCCGGCCGGTACGCAGCTGCGCTGGTACCTGCCGACCACGTCGCAGTGGTACGCCGACATCGTCTGCGTGGTGACCGCGAACGGGCCGACGCTGACCAGATCGGTCCGCGAGGACGCGACCGACGTCGATGACTATCAGCTCGACTTCCTGGTGGGCGTCCGGGACTTCCACGACGCGGAGGCCGCCCTCGACGCTCTGGGACCGAATCCGGCATGGTCCCAGCTCCAGCCCGTTCTGGTGGCCGCGGCGGACGCCCACGACACCATGGGCAACTATTTCGCCCTGAGGCAGTGGCCGGAGGCCGTCAAGCCGGACCTCAAGCGGTTGACCGACGGCATCGAGGCGGCCGGCCCGCTGTGGCACAAGGCCGCCGGGGCGACGAACTCGACCGACGCTCTCGCGCTGGTCGCGCAGGCCAGGGCGAAGGCCGACCCGGCTGCCGAGACGGCTGTACGGCGCGGGCTCGGCCTGCCCACGGCCCAGGGACAGCCCATCCGCACGCACTGATCGGGTCGCGGTACCCCGCCGGGGGGATCCACCCGTCCGGGCACCCGATCGACCCGGTTGACGGGCGGGGTCGGGGGGTAGAAACACCTTCGGGGCCTGGGAGACCTGAGGAGTGTCCGATGTACGTCGACAGCGGGGAACTGTCCGCCGTCGCGGGCGCGGCACGGTTCACCGTCGAGGATCTGCCGGTACTGCGCGCGTTCGTCGCCCGGGCCGCGCGGTCGGCCGGCCTCGACACGGACCGGACCGACCAGTTCACCCTGGCGGTCAACGAGGCCGCGACCAACGCGATCCGGTACGCCACGGGTTGGGCGGAGGTGACGTTCCGCAGAGGCGGCGGCTGGCTCTCGGTCGAGATCGGCGACGACGGTCCCGGCCTGCCCACAGCCGGGCGGGCCGCCGGCCGGCCCCCGCCGACGGCCACGCACGGGCGCGGATTCTGGTTGATGGACGAGTTGTGCGACCGGGTCGAGGTACTCAGCGGCCCGTCGGGTACCCGGATCAGCCTGGCCATGGCCGTCGAGACGGAGCCGGTCCGGGCTGAGGTCGGCTGAGCGCCGGCCGGCCCCCGTGCCCGGCCGGCCCCGTGCCCGGCCGGGCTGCGCTCGGAGGCCACAGCGCGGAAACTGCGCTCAGGGGGTGGCCGGTTCCCCGAACCACCGGGCGAGAGCCGACCGCAGCGCCTCCCGCTCCCGCTCGTCGAGCCGTGCCGACCGCGACGCCCAGGCGACGTAGCAGTCCGGTCGCAGCAGGAGCGCGGTGACCTTCGCGTCGTCGGCCCGGGCCCGCACCACGTCGACCCGGTCACGCCACGGCAGCGCGTCCTCGCCGAGTGCCCCGTCGTCGGTAAGGTCCAGCAGCAGCGGCCGGGCACCGTGGGTGAGTTCGGCGAGGCGTACCGTGCCGGTCTCGGTGTGCAACGACAGGTCGGGTGCCCACCGGCCGGTCAGCGAGTCGGCGTTCGCGGTGGATCCCATGTCGTACCGGATGTCCGCCCCGGCCAGCAGGTCAGCGAGGTGCGCCACGGTGTGCGGATCGGCCAGCAGTTCACCGAACAGCTGGCGTAGCGCGGTGACCTCGCTGCCCGGACCGACCAGCACGGACTGGGCCTGGGTGTGCATCGTCACCCGCTCGCCGACCGGCCGGCGCTCGGTCTGGTAGCTGTCCAGCAGCCCGGCCGGGGCCCAGCCGCTCAGCTCGGCGGCGAGCTTCCAGCCGAGGTTGATGGCGTCCTGCAGGCCCAGGTTGAGCCCGGGTCCGCCGATCGCCGAGTGCACGTGGGCGGCGTCGCCGACCAGCAGGACCCGGCCCTCGCGGTACCGGTCGGCCAGCCGGGTGTTGCCACCGACCAGCCGGCGCAGCAGGTGCGGCCCGGGGCCCTGCGGAGGCTCGACCGCCACGTCGACGCCGAGCACCCGGCGGATGCTGTCACGCAGTTCGGCGAACGACATCGGCCCCCGGTTCGCCTCATCCTCTGTACCGGGCGCCCGCACCTCGGCGGTGCTGATGGCCGTGGGGCGGCCCGGAAACGGCGCGAACGCGATCATCCCGGTCTCGGTGCGGTGGTGCAGGAACGGCGGGATGACGCCGTACCCGGGGACGACCAGTCCGCCGGTCGCCGGATCGATGAGTTCGGCGGGAACGCTGACGTGCGCCATACGGGAGATGCCGCGGTCCGTGGTCACACCGGGGAAGCCGATGCCGGCCAGCCCGCGGACGGTGCTCCGCCCACCGTCGGCGCCGACCAGGTACCGGGTCTCGATCGGGTACCGGCCGTCCGGGCCGCTGATCTCGATGGCGACCGTGTCGGCGTCCTGCGCCAGCCCGGTCACCTCGTGGCCCCGCCGGATCTCGACGCCGAGTTCACCGGCGCGTTCGGCCAGCATCTGCTCGATGCGTCGCTGCGGCACGGTCAGCAGGTAGACCGGGTTGTCCGGCAGCGAAGAAAGGTCCAGCGGGAACGCCCCGAACGTGTAACCCGGTGCCGGCCGCGGCGGCTCTTGACCGCCGGTCAGCCGCTGGTAAAGCCCGCGACGGTCGAGCATCCGCACGATCTGGCCGACGAGCCCGTTGGCCCGCTGCTCGTCGGTGGGGCCGGTCAGCCGCTCCAACACCAGCGGCCGTACGCCGGCCAGGGCCAGTTCGCAGGCCAGCATCAGGCCGTTGGGGCCGGCGCCGGCGATGACCACGTCGTAAGCTGTCGCGTTTTCGGGCGCGCTGTTTTCGGGCATGGTGGAACCTCCGTGGGTGCGGTGTGCGCGTGCGCGCGGGATTCGCCGGCTCCGCGACGGCGGAGCTGACGTGATGGGTGGTGCGCGACCGGTCCGGGTCGTGGCGTGGCGCCGGACGCGCCGAGCCAGCCGGTCGAACGACTGGTCTGGATCGCGGCGCGGAGTCGGACGCGCCGAGCCAGACCGGTCGAAACGGCTAGGGCGTTGGCGGGTTAGGAAGTCGGCGTGTCAGGGGCGGGCAGGCCGGCCGCCAGTTGAGCGAGCGCATCGGTCATCAACCACTCCATCGACACCGGCGGGTCGGCGCGCTGCCAGTGGTGCATGGCTGCGTTCGTGGCGGACAGGACCGCGGCGGCGACCAGTTGCGGGTACAGGTCCCGGGTGGCATCGGTGCCGGTGCGCTCGGCGACCGCGGCCGCGAGCGCGGTCTGCGCGACCGCGCTGGCGCGCATGAGTTCACCCTGGATCGCCGGCTCGGCGCTCATCACCTTGAGCCCGGCGACCCAGCGCTGATGGTCCTGCACCGGATGCGCCTCCAACTCCGGCCCGGGAACCAGTTGCTTGAGCGTCGCGTGGGTGATCGATTCCCAGATCGGCTCCCCGGCGGGCCGGCCGCGCAATTCCTCGGCGACCCCCAGACACCGGTCGATGTGGCGGGCGGCGATCGCCTCTCCCTTGCTGCCGAAGTAGTTGCTGAACGTACGCGTGGACACGCCGGCCGCCTCGGCGATGTCCTCGATCCGCACGTTGTCAAACCCGCGCTCCACCGTCAGACGGATGGCCGCCCAGCTCAACGCCGCTCTGGTCTCGCGCTTCTTGCGCTCGCGCAACCCGCCGTCCTCGGTGCTCATGAGCACGACTCTAGCCGAAACTGCCGAGTCTGCAAAGATGCCGAACCTGTAAAGATGCCGAGTCTGCAAATTCTTCGGAGGTCACGGCGGGGCCGGGGCGGGCTGCCCGGGGCGGCCGGACAGCCCGCGGGCGCTCAGGTCGGCAGGTGCCACACCTGGTTGGCGCCGCCGTTGCACGTCCAGATCTCCTGCTGGGTGCCGTCGGTCGTGGACGAGGCCGGGTCGTCCAGGCACTTGCCGGAACCGGTACCGACCAGCGACGAGTTCGCCCCGACGGTCCACTGCTGGTTGGTACCGCCGTTGCAGGTCCACAGCTCGACCAGGGTGCCGTCGGCCGTACCCTGCCCGGTGACGTCCAGGCACTTGCCGGTGAACTGGATGGTGTTGCCCCCGGCGAGCGTCCAGTTCTGCGCGGCGCTTCCGGTGTTGCAGCTGTCGATGACCACCGGCGTACCGTCGGCCGTGCTGCCGTTCTGGGCCTCCAGGCACTTGCCCGCCATGCCGGAGGTGATCGGCTTCGCGGTGACTCCTCCGGTGCCCGGGGTCACGGAGAGGTTGTCGAACTGGTCGGTCTGGTAGCCCACCACGCCGAGCCCGACCTGCCCGGTGGCGTACGAGGTGTCGGTGCGCGACGCCAGCGTCGTCGTTCCGAGCTTCGCGGTGATGGTGCTGCCCTGCAGGGTCAGCGACAGGGTGTGCCAGCTGTTGAGGCCCAGCGCGGTGGTCGTCCCGCTGGCCAGCGTGGTCAGCGTGCCCGAGGTCGTGTTCTTCACCAGCGACCAGGCGCCGGTGTTGCTCACCCGGAACTCGTACCCGGCCTGCCGGTTCTGCGGCCGGGACTGGGTGTTCGCGCGACCGATCAGCTCGGCCGTACCGGCCTGCTGGAGGTTCACGTCCACCGACACCGTGTAGTTGCTCCAGGCGAGGTCGCCGGCGAGCGCGAACGCGTCGCTGTCGCCCTGCCACTCGATCGGTTTGACCGGGGTGACCTGCTGAAGGCACTGGCCGGTGTGCCCGCCGGAGCAGGTGCGCACCTCGAACGAGCCCTGCTGGTCGGCGACGTACCGCGCCTCGGCGTTGGCCGGGTAGCTCTCGAAGGTGTCGCTGTACGGCAGCGCCAGGTTGCCCTGGGCCGGGCTGCTGGCGGTGCCCTTGCCCTGGCCGGTCGTGGTGGTCAGCGAGTACACGTACCCCGGTTGCAGGGTGAGCGTGTAGCTGCCGCCCGACGGCGTGACGTCGGCCTGCCTGACGAAGTAGGCGCTCGCGCTGGACGAGCCGAGATTGGTCGCCCACACGTGGACCGTGCCGGTGGACAGCCCGCCGGAGACGTTCAGCGTGACGGTCTGCGCCGCGGTGGCCGTGGTGGTCTCGATGATGGAGCTGTAGTCCCTGCCGTTGGTGGACTTCAGCGTGACGTAACTGCCGTTGGCGCGGGCGCCGCCCAGGTACCCGCTGGCCGAGTCGATGAACGTCCATCCCGGCTGGACGAACTGGCTGACCTGCGCGAGGGCCCAGGTCTCCTTGCCCAGCCGGTACGCGCCCGACCACGGTGACGGCGCGACCGCCAGCCCGACGGTGGAGAACGGCAGGTTGGGCGTGATGGCGGCGACCAGCGGCCAGTTCAGGTACGCGGTCATCTTCCCGTCGATGTACCCGCGGGTGATCGAGCGGATCAGCGCCTGCGCCCCGGAGTCGACGTCCAGTGAGCCGTTCTCGCTGGCCCACAGCGGCTTCCCGGTGGCCACCGCGTTGGCGGTGGAGTTGCACGTGGTCGAGTCGGACAGGTACCCGCACGGGTAGTGGTCGCCGACGATGTCCACGGCGGCGTTGAACGACGAGTCGCTGACCATGTCGTCGGCGGTACCCCAACTGGTGTCGTCGCCGACCACCTTGGTGCTGCCGTACCCGCGGCTGGCCAGCGAGCTGTGCAGCGTTTCGTACCAGCCCTTGTCGTGCCCGCGTTCGTTCCAGCCGCCGAGATAGTCGATGGTCAGCCCGTTGCTCCTGGCACAGCCGAGCCAGCTGATCAGGTAGTCGATCATGTCCTGGGACCAGAAGTTCCCGCCGCCGATCCAGCCGGGCGCGGCCCACGCCAGGCCGTACAGCCTGAGGTTCGGGTTGCGCGCCTTGGCCTGCTGGGCGAGCCAGAACTCGTACCCGACGGTGCAGTTCACCGTCCCCCTGACATGCTCGATGCTGGGCTCGGCACCGTCGGTGGAGTTGGCGTCGCCACCGATCTCGATCTTCAGGATCTGCACGCCCGCCCCGTACCCGGGCTTGAACAGGTAGTCCAGGATCTGCGAGCGCGCGGGCTCGGGATAGTCGATGAGCAGCCGGCTGTTGCCGCCCCCGCCGCTGATCGCGCCGGCGCCGTCGAAGGTACGGCCACCCTGCGCGCCGTTCACCGCGATCGTGGTGCTGGTGGCCGCGCCGGCAGCGGTGGTGTCGAGGCCGACGAGGGTCGCGCTCAGCGCGAGCGTGGCGGCCAGGGCCGACGAAGCGCGGGCGAGCCACCGTCGCCGGGAGAGGAGTTGCATGGTCGTTGTCCCTTCGCCGTTGGGGTCCGGCGCGGCCCGGGCACGGCAGAGCCACCGAGCCACGGTGTCATCGAGCCATTGAGCGAACCTGCTCACTCCTGAGGGAAATCCGGAGCGGCGTGAAGATAATTGAGCGCTTTTGTAGAGACGCCTGTCAATACTTCGGGCGGACCGGCGGGTCCGGGCGCCAGGCGAGCAGCCGCCGGTACGCCTCGCTCCCGTCCGGTACCCACGGCCACTCGGCCAGCCGGCGCGACAACTGCTCCTCGGGCAGGAAGGCGTGCCAGGCGACCTCTTCCGGCTGCGGATTGACCGGCCGGTCCCAGCTCGCCCGGTAGACGGCGGACCACCAGGCGTGCTCGGGTGTCTGGTAGAGGAACTTGAACAGGAACTCCGGCTGGGGCAGCCCGGAGACGCCCAGTTCCTCCTCGGCCTCGCGCAGCGCCGCCGCGTCGTAGGACTCCCCCACGCCCACCACACCGCCGACGAACATGTCGTACAGCGACGGGAAGACCAGCTTGTCGTCCGTGCGCCGGTGCACGAAGACGCGGTCGTGCCCGTCCCGTACCTGGATGAACACGCACCGGTGGATCAGCCGGCGCGCGTACACCTCGCCGCGCGGCGCCTGCCCGACCACGCGGTCCCGGTCGTCCACCACGTCCAGCAGCTCGCGCGCGGAACGTGTCGCGTGATCACTCATGGGCTCATCCAAGCACGGTGGGATGGCCCCCGCCCCGGGCGACAACGTCCCCTATTCGTCTCCCAGCCCCGGGACACCGATCACGGCCGCCTCGGCGTACGCCTCCTCTTCCAGGATCGTGGGCTGAGCCTCGTGCTCGTCGGCGTGCTGGTGGTTGCGCGGAACCAGGAACGCCGCCAGGGCCGCGCCGGCGGTCGCGATGCCGAGCGCCGTGAAGCCGTAGGTGTAACCCTTCTCGGCGGGCAGGCCGCTGGGCAGGGCATGAGCGCTGACGACGCTCGCCATCACCGCGGCGCCGATCGCACCGCCGATGCTACGGATGTTGGTGTTCATGCCGTTCGCCACGCCGGTCTGGTGCGGGGGAACCGCTGCCACGATCACGTTGGACATGGTCGCGAAGGCGGCGCCGAACCCGACTCCGAGGATCGCCATCGCGAGGAGGATCTCCCACTCCCGGGTGTGCGCCAGGACGAGGATCACGAACGACGCCAACGTGATCACCGTGCCGACGACCAGTACCTTCTTGGCCCCGACCCGGTGGCTCAGCGGCGGCGTGACGACGCCAGAGCCGAACATCGTCACGCTCATCGGCAGCATCAGCAGGCCGGCCTCGGTGATGCTGGCGCCGAACCCGTAGCCGGCCGCCGGCGGCGTCTGCAGGAACGCGGGCAGGAAGCCGATCATGCCGTACATGGCCACGCCGAAGAGCAGCGACACCAGGTTGGTGGTCCACACGGCGGGGATGCGCATCATCCGCATGTCGATGAGCGGGCTCGTCGCCTTCGCCTCGACGACGATCCAGGCGACGGCGAGGACGCCGGCGGCGATGAACATTCCCAGTACGCGCGCGGAGCCCCAGCCCCACGCGGACGCCTCGCTCAGCGGCACGAGCAGGAGGATCAGCCAGGCGCCCAGCAGCACGGAGGCGGCCCAACTGAACTGGCCCGGGCTGCGCGTCGGCGATGGCGGGATCACGAAGTAGGACGCGACGGCCGCTGTCACGACCAGGATCATGGGCAGCCAGAACAGCGCGCGGGAGTCCAGGACGTCGACGATGGGCCCGGCGAGCACCGCGCCGAGACCGAGGCCGACGGCCAACAGAGAGGCGAGGATCCCGACGGTGCCGGCCACCCGTTCGCGCGGTACCTCGTCCCGGACGATGCCGAAGGCCAGCGGGAAGATCCCGCCGCCGAAACCCTGGACGACCCGGCCCACCAGCATGATGCCGATGTTGGGGGCGATGGCCGAGATCGCCAAGCCGACGGCCAGGGCGATCAGGGCGACGAACAGCACCTTGTCCTTGCCGACGCGGTCGCCCAGCCGGCCCAGGATCGGCGTGAAGATCGACGCCGACAGCAGGTAGGCCGTGATGATCCAGGTGACCGTGCTCTGCGTGGTGTGGAGTTCCCTCTGGATCTCCGGTAGCACCGGGGCGACCAGCGACTGGATCACCGAGAACGAGAACGCGGCGAGGATGAGTACCGGGAGGATCGGTCGCGGTTTGGTCCTTATGTTCCTATTTTGACGTGACATGAGAGCTCCTACTGAGGTGCGCCTGGCGGTCGCGCGGGTGATCGCCGCGGGCGATGGCGCGTGATGGCCGCCGAAACCAGTAGGTAAGGCTATTCATTAGATGGGCCTACAATCAACTGAAGGGCCTACCGTGTGAGGTAAGGTACAGCGCAATGACCAGCAGCTATCACTCCCCACGCCGGGCCGACGCCGCCGCCGCCACACGCACCGCGATCTTGGCCAGCGCACGCGCGTTGTTCCTGGAGCGCGGCTACGCCGACGTCACGGTGAGTGACATCGCGAAGGCTGCCCGGGTTGCCGTCCAGACGGTGTACGCGAGTGCGGGGGGCAAGGCCGCCATCCTGTCAGCGCTTCTCCAGCCCGCGAGGGAAAGCCCGATCATCGCGGAGACTCTCGCCGCCATCGCGGTCACCGACGATCCCCGCCGGATCATCGACCTCACCGCCGATGGCACCCGCCGAGGCCACGAACAGCACTGGGAGACGCTGTACGGGCTGTTCCGCCACGCACCCGCCGAGCCGGCCGCTCGTAAGGTGTACGACGCCTCGGTCGCCGCGTACCTCGGCGCGTTGAGTACCGTCCTCGACCGCCTGGTCCACCTGAACGGGCTCGCTCCCGGCCTCGACCACGCCCAGGCACTGGATCTGATGTGGTTCTACCTCGGACGGCCGGCCTGGTTCACTCTCATCGGCGACCGCGGGTGGAGCTTCGACCAGGCGCAGGCGTGGCTGGCCGGCTCCGCGCGCCGCGCCCTGCTGGCCGATCCGGACAGCGGGCCGGCGGACTAGGTCCTGTCCTGGCCGACGCCACTCTCACCCGGCGGGCGCAGGCCTGCGAACATGACGCCGAGAGTCCGCTCCCGCAGGTCCGGGCTCCAGCCGCCGTGCAGGGCGCCCTGGCAGGCGCTGACCATCAACGCGGTCACCTCGTCGGCCCGGATGCCGGGCCGCACCGCGCCGGCCCGCTGCGCGCCGGCCAGCAACTCCCCGACCGCGCCGGACAGCGATCCGACCGGGCCGGCGACCGGTACGTCCAATCCCTGCGCGGCGAGCAGGTGCACCACGGTACGGCTCGCCGCGGTCCGCTCCACCAGCCGCGAGAAGAACTCGAACAGCGCGGTTCGCGGGTCGCCGCCCGCGATCAGGGTCGCGGCGTCGTCGGTCAGCTGGCGCAGCTGCTCCTTCATCAGCGCCCGCAGGAGGTCGGCCTTCGTCGGAAAGTGCCGGAACACGGTGCCGATCGCGACACCGGCGCGCCGCGCCACCTCCTCGGTCGACGCCTCCGGTCCGCCCGCGGCGAACACGTCCGCGGCCGCCGAAAGAATCCGGACCCGGTTGCGCTGCGCGTCCGCGCGCATGGACCGGGGCACTGCGCTGGACATGATGGGTTCACCGGACTTTCCTGAGCCGAAACTCATCTTATCCGAGGTCCGCCAGCGGGGCGTTTGCCGACCCCGGCGCGCCGGGTACCGGTCAGCCGGCCGACGCACGCTTCACGTTCGAGAGGGCCGCGGCGATGGACGAGAGCATCCGACCGTTTCGCATCGACGTACCGGAAGCCGACCTCGACGATCTGCGCCAGCGGCTGGCGCTGACCCGGTGGCCCGAGCGGGAGACCGTGGACGACTGGTCCCAGGGCGTGCCGCTGTCGTACCTGCGGGACGTGTGCGGCTACTGGGCGCGATCGTACGACTGGCGGGCGACCGAGCGGCGGCTGAACCGGCTGCCCCAGTTCCGGACCGGCATCGACGGACTGGGCGTCCACTTCGTCCACGTACGCTCGCCGCACCCCGACGCGCTCCCGCTCATTCTGACCAACGGCTGGCCCGGCTCGATGGTGGAGTACGAGAAGACGATCGGTCCGCTCGCCGACCCCACCCGGTACGGCGGCGACGCGGCCGACGCGTTCCACGTGGTGTGCCCGACCCTGCCCGGGTACGGGTTCAGCGACAAGCCGACCCGTCCCGGTTGGACGGTGCACCGGATCGCCGACGCGTGGACGCGACTGATGAGCCGGCTCGGGTACCGGCGCTACGGCGCGCAGGGCAGCGACTGGGGCGACAGCGTCACGACCAGCATCGGCCAGCGGGATCCCGGACACGTCGCGGGCATCCACCTGACCCCTCCGATCGCGGCACCCGACCCGGCCACCTTCGACGACCTCACCGACACCGAACGCGACAGCCTCGCCGCGCTGGAACACAGCCGGGAGTGGGAGTCCGGGTACTCCGCCGAGCAGGCGACGAAACCACAGACGCTCGGGTACGCCCTGGTCGACTCGCCCGTCGGCCTGTGCGCCTGGATCCTCGAGAAGTACCGCTCCTGGACCGACTGCGACGGCGACCTGGAGAGCGTGGTCAGCCGCGACGAACTGCTCGACACCGTGATGCTCTACTGGCTGCCCGCGACCGGCGCCTCGGCGGCCCGGCTGTACTGGGAGAGCTTCAGACAGGTCGCGGAGTGGTTCACATCGTCCACTGTGGACACGGTCGGCGTACCGACCGGATGCTCCATCTTCCCCAAGGAGCTGCCCCGCCCGTCGCGGCGCTGGGCCGAGCGGCGCTACACCGACGTCCGGTACTGGCGTGAACTCGACCGGGGCGGCCACTTCGCCGCCCTGGAACAGCCGGAGGCATACGTCGAGGAGGTGCGCGCGTTCTTCCGGCTGGTGCGGTGAGACCGTACCGACCGGCGGCAGGGCGTCGGGGTGCGCGCCCTGCCGCCGGCTCCGGCTCACCGCTTCGCGTGCCGGCTCACCGCTTCGCGCGCAGCGTCACGGTCAGGGTCGCGGTCGCGCCGTTCGGTCCGGTCACCGTGACCGCGACGCGGTACGCTCCCGGCTTCCGGTAGGTGTGATCGCCCCCGATCGCGTACGAGCTGTTGACTGTGGTGGTCGTCGCCGGCGTACCGGTGACGGTCGCCGTGTCCGTGCTGCCGTCGCCCCAGTCGATGCTCGCGGTCAGCGCGGTGGCCGCGATCCCGGGGGCGGACAGCGTCGCCAGCGCCCCGGCGACGTGCCCGTGCCGGTCCGCTGCGGCGCCGGTCGCGGTCAGATCGAGGCGCCACGGCACCTCCGGACTCGGGTAGAAGTTCACCGCCGCGGCCGTCAACCGCGGGCCCTGCGCGGCGAGCCGGCCGAGGAAGTCCTGGTACGCCGGACTCGTCGCGGTCCGCTCCACCTTCGGCGACCAGCCCACCTCGGCGAGCGCGAGCAGCCGCGGGAACGCCATGTAGTCCACATCGGACAGTGACGCCAGGGTCTCGGTCCAGACCGCGCCCTCCACGCCGATCACGTTGTCGTCGGTGACCCCGGTGACGTAGCTGCCCGGATCCCAGTTGTAGAACTGGTCCACGTCGCAGCCCCGGCCGCACGCCCAGGTCTGGCCGAGCGGCGCGGGCACGCCCCGCGCGTACCGCTGGTCGAGGTACGTGTGGTTGGCCGGCGCCATCACCACTTTCATGCCCTTCTGTACCGCCTCGGTCGCGGTGACGGTGCCGGAACTCGACCCGGACGCCGGCTCCCAGTACTCGGCGATCGAACCGGGCGCCAGGCTCGTTCCTTCGCCGGCGATGTCGGCCCAGCCCATGGCGGTCCTGCCGCGGCCGTTCACGATGCCGGCCTCCTGGTTGACCAGCGCGGCGTACTGCGACTGCTCCAGCACCGTGGTCGGCACCTCGTCACCGCCGAGGTCGTAGTACGGACCGGGAGACAGCGCGGTCAGCTGGTCGATGATGGCGGTCAGGATGGTCCAGGTGTTGGCGCTGTCCGGACACAGCGCGCTGTAGCCGACCGCTCCGGTGTAGTTCCAGGCCGGCGGGTCGTTGGCACCGCAGTTGATGTCCTGCGGGTGGCCGTCCAGTCGCGGGTTGGCCGTGTCGCCGTACTCCGACATGATGATCGCGTTGTTGTGCCCGGGCGTGTCCACCTCGGGTACCAGGGTCATGAAGTGCGCCGCGGCGTACGCGACGACGGCCTTGTACTGCGCCTGCGTCCAGAAACCGCCGGGGTCCATGGTGCGCCCGCCGGTTCCGACCGAGCCCTGCGAGCCGATCGCGGTCAGGTTCGGGAATCCGTTGATGGCCAACCGGAATCCCTGGTCGTCGCTCAGGTGCAGGTGGAACGTGTTTATCTTGTACGCCGCCGCCTGGTCGATCAGCTGCTCCACCGCGGACGGCGGTTCGTAGTGCCGCCCGATGTCCAGCATCAGTCCCCGGTAGCCGTAGCGCGGGTAGTCGGTCACGTGCACGGACGGCATCGTCCACGGGCCGGGCCGCACGACCGGGCTGGCGATCTGCGCCGGCAGCAACTGGCGGATCGTCTGGATGCCGTCGTACAGGCCGTGCGTGGTGGGCGCGGACAGCGAGACGCCGCTGCCGGTCACGTCGAGTTGGTACCCCTCGCCGGAATGGTCCGCCGACAGGCTCTTCGGGTGGCCGATGGCCAGCGTGATGTCACCGGCGTGCGGGGGCCCGGACACCACCGGCAGCCGATACCCGGTCGCCGGGTGCAGGTATCCGGCGAGGTCCCGGGCGATCGCCTGCGCGGGACCACGGGCGACGATGCGCGTGTGGGACGTGGCGGTGAACTGGCCGTGCCCGGCGGTGGTGGACACCGGCTGGGGAACGATCTGCGGCGGGGCGGCGGCGGTGGCGGCGTCCTTCGCGAGCGCCGGTGAGTTCAACGCCAGCGCCGCGACGAGCGCGATGGCGACGGCACCGGCGAGGCGGGCTCTGGTTCTGGTCGGGCGGCGGTCTGACGACATGGGCGACCCCTTCGGAGTTCCGACTGCGGGGCAACGACGACCGCCGCTCGGCGGACCGGGGATGCGGTGCCCGCGCTCACCGGCTCGGGACGCCGCGCTTTCGACCAGTCTGGCTCGGCGCGTCTGACGCCGCGCGACGACCCAGACTGGTCGCCGACCAGGACGGAGGTCTTTCGCGCCAGCTGATGATCAGCTTTGAGCACCGAGGCGCGGATGTCAATCGATGCGGTGGGCACCGTCGAATCGAATGGTCAGGCGGTTGGGTGCCAGCCCAGTGCCGGGCCCAGTTTCGTGGCGATGTCGGTCAGGATCTGCGTGTAGTCCTCGTGGTCGAAGGTGAACGGCAGCGCGAACGCCACCTCGTCCACCTCCCGGAACGCGGCGTGCGCGTAGAGCCGTTCGGCGATCTGCTCGGACGTGCCGACCAGGTCGGGAGCGAACAGCATGCGCGCCGGCCCCTGGGGCGCGGTCGTGCGCGGGGTCCGCGTGCGCGCGTACTCCTCGTACTTCGCTCGCTGCTCGGGCGAGGCGGTGTCGGTGGGGATGACGACGAGCCCCTGGGAGACGCGGGCTCGCGCGCCGTCGGGATGGTGGGCGCGGAACGTGTGGATGTGCGAGAGCTGGATCTCCGCGAAATCCTCCGACTCCTCGGCCTTGACGACGCTGCTGGTCAGGAAGTTCATCCCGTTCTCGCCGGCCCATTGGGCCGAGCGCAGGCTCGCGCCGCCGTACCACATGCGCCGGATCAGGCCGGGGGCGTGCGGCTGGACGCGGTCGGAGAACGTCTCGAAACCCTCGGTGCCGCTGACGCCGGTGGCCGGCTCGCCGCCGACGAAGTCCAGCAGCCGGCGTACCCGCCGGTAGCTGAAGTCCTCGACATCGCCGGTGTCCGGGTACAGCGCCGGCCTGACCCGGTCGTAGTGCATCGGCGGCCCGACGCTGACCCCGGGATTCAACCGGCCTCCGGACAGGATGTCGACCGTCGCGAGGTCCTCGGCCAGCCGCAGCGGGTTCTCCCAGCCGAGCGGGATGACCGCGGTACCCAGGTCGATGCGGCGGGTACGTTGCGTCGCGGCGGCGAGGACCGCGACCGGGGACGAGATGCCGTACTGCAGGTGGCGGTGCCGTACCCAGGCACTGTCGAACCCCAGCCGCTCCCCCAGCTCGATGATCTCCAGAGTCGACTCGTGGCCCGGACGGGGATCGGACTCGTCGAACAGCCCGATGGTCAGGAAGCCCAGCTTCCGCAACGGATCCGAGGTGTGCGGCACAGGTGAACCCTTCGTCGTGCATAGGGCCGCCAGGCCCGCCTGGTGTGTGGGCGGGCCGGTCAGCGGCCGGGGAAAAACGGCGTGCTCCGGGGGGCGGAGGCGAGCATCCTCCGAGCGTCCCCACCGGACGGCGACGCCGTCATTCTGGCAAACGCCGGTTCGGTCTCGGTGTGAGGCGCGAGACAGCCGGTTCGGGCATCGAACTGTGTGGCTTCGAGGTTTCACAGCACGGATTCGGCAGCTGATCGCCGAACTGACGAGCCGCCCCGGGGCCACCCCGCTACGACCCGCCTCATCACGTGAGGACGTCACAGGGTTGTGGCGTCTGGGAGGTGTTCAGTCATGAAACTCACGCCGCGATTCGCGCTCGACTCGCTGTTCCTGACCGGTGGGGTGTTCCTACTCGTGTCGTCGATGGCGTTCGCCCCGGTAACCGCCGGCAGGCTCGCCTTCGGCGTCGCCACCGGCCTGGCCGTGGTGGCTGGTCTGAGCGCGATCCTGGCCCGCGGGACCGGGCAGAAGGTCGGTCACGGCATCCTGGCGGCGGCCGGCCTGTGGTCGCTGATCGCCGCGCTGACGTTCACCGGCACGACCCTGACCTGGCTCGTCTTCGCCGACGCGATCGGGCTGGCCGCCGTCGCCCTGGCCGACCTGGCCGGGCATGAGGTGACGACCGAGCGGGTGGTGCACGAACTGGTGGTCAAGGGGACGCCGGCCGAGGCATCCAGCCAGCCCACGCTGGTCGCCTGAGCGGAGCCGGAGCCGGGCTGTCGCGGAGGCGAGCACAGGCCCCGCAACACAGCCTGACCGTCGGCAGCGCTCGACATCGAACGGTGGCGGACCGTGGTCCGCCACCGTTCGGCTGTGGGCGTACCACCGCCACGTGGTGCTATGCCCGGATTTAGCCATGGCTTACCATCCTGCGGTGACAGATGCTGATTCCCGGCTCGGCGCGACCGCGGGCGACGCGGTGGCCGCCACCGTCGGCGTCGAGGAGGAGTTTCACCTCGTCGATCCGGTGACCGGCGGCCTCGCTCCGAAGGCGCGGCGGATCGTCCGGACACCGGCCGAGGTGCAGCCCGAACTGCACCGCTCCCAGATCGAGACGGCGAGCCGGGTGCACCGGGACATGGACGGGTTGCGCCGGGACCTGGCGACGCGACGCGGCGACCTGGCCGGCGCCGCGCGCGGGCTGGGTCTGGCGATCGTCAGCAGCGGGACGGTACCGGCCTCCGGGACCCCCGCCGACCGCGTGTTCCCGAAGCCGCGGTACCAGTGGATGGCGCAGGAGTACCGCCAGCTCGTCGACGAGCAGCAGGTGTGCGCCTGCCAGATCCAGATCGGGGTGCCCGACCGTGACCTGGCGGTCCGGGTCGCCCGGCGGATCCAGGGCCGGCTACACGTGCTGCTCGCGCTGTCCGCCGGCTCGCCCATGTTCCAGAACGTGGACACCGGGTACGCGTCGTACCGGACCGTGGCCATCTCGCGGTGGCCCACGGTCGGACCGCTGCCCGCCCTGTCGGGAGCCAAGGAGTACGACGAGCTGGTGGGCGCGCTCGTCGGCAGCGGCGTGATCAGCGACGCCGGCATGATCTACTTCGATGCCCGCCCGTCGGCCAGGTACCCGACCGTGGAGATCCGGATCGCGGACGCCTGCCCGCTGCTGGACGACGTGATCCTGTTGGCGGTACTGGGCCGGGCACTGGTGGCCGCCGCGGCCCGGGAGGACGAGGCCGGGCAGCCGCTGCCGGACACCCGCACGGTGCTGCTGCGGGCCGCCACCTGGCGCGCGGCACGCTCGGGGCTGGACGGAGACCTGGTCGATCCGCTCGGCGGCACCGCGGTCCCGGCCAACCGCGCGGTGCGGGCGTTGATGGACTACCTGCGTCCCGACCTGGAGAACCACGGCGACTGGCAGACGGCCAACGACCTCCTCCGAGCCCTCCTGCGGCGGGGCACCTCGGCGCAGCGCCAGCGCGCGGTGCTCAAGCGCGGCGGTTCCCTGACCGACGTGGTCGACGCGGTGATCCGGGAGACGGAGACAGGCTGACCGGAAGCCGCCTGGGCGGGTGTCGGCAAGTCCGGCCCGCTCGCCGGGCGGCTCACCGGGAGCCGGCCCCGGTGAGCACGCGCTCAGCCTCTGCGGCGATCGCCGCGACGAGGTCGGCCGCGGGCTCGATCGCGCCGATGAGGTCCGCGGCCTGGCTGACCCAGATCGGGATCGCGCCCGGATCCTCGCGGGCGATCGCCTCGCGGTACTCCCGCTGGGCCGCCGCGTCGCCGCGCAGTTCGCCTTCCCGGTCGCGCCACGCGTCGAGGAACGCGTTGCGCAGCGTGCGGGCCGGGTAACGCTCGGGCCACGCGGCGCCCCGGCCGATGTCCAGGATCGTGCTGCGTTCGGTGTCCCTGCCCCGGGCATCGACCAGTGCCCGGGACACCGGCGCGGATACGAGCGCCTCGTGGCTTGCCTGGAACCGGGTGCCGATCAGCGCGCCGGCCGCGCCGAGCATGAGCGCCGCCGCGAGCCCGCGGCCGTCGGCGATACCACCCGCGGCCAGTACCGTGGTGGAACCGGCGAGGTCGACCACGGCGGGTACGAACGACATGGTGCCGACGCTGTGCCGCCCGCTGTGCCCGCCCGCGTCGCTGCCCTGCGCGACGATCACGTCGGCGCCGGCGTCGAGGGCCTGCCGCGCCTCGTCCGGGTCGGTGACCTGGAGGATGAGCTTGGCTCCGGCCGCCCGTACCCGGTCGGCGAACGGCGCCGGATCGCCGAACGCGAGCATCACGGCCGCCGGCCGGAACTCCAGCGCCCGGGTCAGGGTGTCCGGGTCGAGGGCCCAGGTCAGGAAGCCGACGCCCCAGGGCTTGGTGGTCAGGCCGCTGACCAGGGCCAGCTCGCGATCGAGCCAGTCGCGGTCGCTGCGCCCGCCGCCGACCAGCCCCAGCCCACCGGCGTTGGACACCGCCGCCGCGAGCGCACCGCCGGCCGCCCCGCCCATCGGGGCGGACACGATCGGATGCGTGACCGACAAAGACCGGGTGAACTCCGTCCGCAGCACCATGCGGCCGATCCTGTCAGACCTACCGGCACCGTCGCGGGTACCCGCACAGGGTCTTCACAAGTCCCGCACCGATCCGCGACGGCGGCCGTGACGGCAACCAGGTCGGCCGGCGACCCGAGCAGATCGGACAGCAGTGACAATCGCAACGCCCCGTCCCGAGGCGGGGGCTTGACTCTCCCGGCGCGGGAGGGCGGAAGACCGAGCTATGGGACAGATTCCGAACGACCCCAACCACGACCGCAACCACGACAGTGGCGCCGTCGCGACACTGTCGCCATCGCGACCCGGGGCACGACGTCGCTGGGTGCCGCTGGCGGTACTGCTGGTCGGCACGTCCCTGATCGTGCTGGACTTCTTCGTCGTCAACGTGGCGCTGCCGTCCATCCAGCGGGACCTGCACGCCAGCGCCAGCGGCGTCGAGTGGGTGGTCGCCGGGTACGGCCTCGCCTTCGCCGTCCTGCTGAACGCGGCCGGCCGGATCAGCGACCGGATCGGGCGCCGCCGGCTCTTCGCGGCGGGCGTCGCGCTGTTCGTCGTCGCGTCGGCGGCGTGCGGTGCCGCCCCGACCACCGCCGTCCTGATCGGCGCCCGCGTGGTTCAGGGCGGCGCCGCGGCACTGATCAGCCCGACCGTGCTGGCGCTGATCGGCGTGCTGTACCCCGGGCCGGACCGGCCGCGGGCGATCAGCGCGTACGGCATGGTCATGGGTGTCGCCGCCGCCGCCGGACAGCTGATCGGCGGCGGCCTGGTCACCGCTGACATCGGTCACCTCGGGTGGCGGACCATCTTCCTGGTCAACGTGCCGGTCGGGCTGCTCGGACTGGCGCTGGTCCACCGGTACGTCCCAGAGTCCCGCGCGCAGGATCCCGCGCGCGTCGACCGGGCCGGGCTGGTTCTGGCCACCCTCAGCCTGACCGCGCTGCTCCTCCCCCTGATCCAGGGGCGGGAGCTCGACTGGCCGGCGTGGAGCCTGGTCAGCCTGGCGCTGTTCCCGGCACTGGTCGGGCTGGCGTACCGCCAGCAGCGCAGCGCCCGCGACCGGGGCGGCAGCCCGCTGCTGGATCCCTCGCTGCTGGCCGACCGGAGCCTGCGTGCCGGCCTGCTCGGCCAGCTCGTCTTCTGGTGCACCCAGGCGTCGTCGTACCTGATCCTCGCGCTCTATCTCCAGCAGGGCCGAGGGCTGACCGCGCTGCGCGCCGGGCTGGTGTTCACCGTGCTCACCGCGGCGTATCTGGCCGTCTCGGTCCGCGCGCCCGCCCTCACGCTCCGGTTCGGACACGCGGTGGTCGCAGCCGGCGCGCTCACCGAGGCGACCGGAGCCGGCCTGCTGGCGGTCACCGTCGCGGTGATCGGCACGGCCGGGCCCACGCTGGCTCTGGCACCCGGTCTGATCCTTGTCGGGGTCGGCCAGGGACTGTGCATCACGCCGCTGACCACCACCGTGCTGCGGCACGCCGACCGGCTCCAGGCGGGTGCGGTCTCCGGGGCGCTGTCCACCATGCAGCAGGTGGGCAACTCGATCGGTGTCGCGGTCACCGGCCTGGTCTTCTTCCCCGCCCTGGCGAGCGGGTACGCCGCGGCGTTCCGGTACGGACTCGCCGAGATCGCCGCGTTGCTGGTGGTCGTGGCCGCACTGGCCCGGACGCTGCCGGAACGCCGTTGACTCTCCCGCCACCGTTGACTCTCCCGCCACCGGAGTGTCGATACTCAGGGGTATGAGCACCCTGCTGAGCATCGGTGACTTCTCCCGGATGACGTACCTGAGCATCAAGGCGCTGCGGCACTACCACGACGCCGGACTGCTCGAACCCGCCGAGACCGACCCGGCGACCGGGTACCGGCGCTACTCGGCGCAGCAGGTGCCGGTCGCCCAGGTGGTCCGCCGGTTCCGTGAGCTGGGCATGCCGTTGCGCGACATCAAAGAGGTGCTGGAGGCGCCGGACGTCGGATCCCGCAACGAGATGATTCTCGGGCACCTGCGGCGGATGGAACGGCAGTTGTCCGACGTCCAGACGGCGGTCACCTCGCTGCGCCGGCTGATCGAGGCCGGCGACGGTCCGGTGCCGGTGCGCTACCGCACGGTACCGCCAGCCTGGGTGCTGGCGGTCGACGACCGCATCGCGATGGGCGACCTGGACGCCTGGTGGTCGGAGTCGTTCGGCCGGCTCACCGTGGCGCTCGCGGCGACCGGGGCGCGGCGGGCGGGCGCCGACGGCGCGCTCTACCACGAGGACTACTTCACCTCGGATACCGGGACGGTGGTCGCGTTCGTACCGATCGCGCACCCCGTGCCGGTGGACGACCCGGTGTACCCGACGCAACTGCCCGCCGCGGAGTTCGCGATCGCGACGCACCGCGGGGGCTTCGACACCATCGACCGGACGTACGGTGCGCTGGGCACCCACGTGGCCGAGCGTGAACTCGGCGTCGACGGGCCGATCCGGGAGACCTACCTGGTGACGGCCGCCGACACGCCCGACGAGACCCAGCACCGGACCGAGGTGTGCTGGCCCATCTTCCAGACCGCGTCACCACGCTGAGGTGCGGGTGCGCCGGGCGTGCCCCGGCCGGGGTCAGGGCCGGATCGGCCCGGTACCCGCGCCGGTGTCGCGGATCGCGGCGCCGATCTCGTCGAGGTCCGCCCCGGTGAGGGTCAGCGAACCGGCGGCGAGCCAGCCGTCCACCTGCTCCGGGCTGCGCGCGCCGACGATCGCGCCGGTGACGCCCTGCCAGGCGAGCGTCCAGGCCACCGCGATCGCCGCGACGCTGACGCCGTACCGGTCGGCGGCCGGGCGCATCGCGTCGGCCAAGGCGAGGTTGCGCTCGATCGCCGGGCTGTTGAACTCCGGCGACCGGGCGCGCCAGTCGTCGGCCGGCAGCGATGCCACCCGCTCCTTGGAGAAGCGACCGGTCAGCAGGCCGGACTGCATCGGGCTGTAGACGATCACGCCGGTCTCGTGCTCGTGGCACCAGGGCAGCTCGGCCGCCGCGACCGAACGGTTGATCGCCGAGAACGGCGGCTGCAGGCTGTCCACGTGGCCCAGGATCTCGGCGGCCTCAAGCTGCTTGACGTCGTGGTTGGACAGGCCCACCGCGCGTACCTTGCCGGCCTGCTGGAGGTCGAGCAGCACCTGCCAGTACTCCTCAAGTGCGGTGCCGTCCTCGGGCGGCCAGTGCACCTGGTACAGATCGATGCGTTCGGTCCCCAGGCGGCGCAGCGACGCCTCCGCCTCGGCGCGGAGGCTCGCCGGCGCCGCGGCCCGGCGAGTCCGGTGCCGGTCGGTGCCGTCCCAGACCACGCCTCCCTTCGTGAAGACGTACGGGCGGTCGCCGTCCGGGATGCCGGACAGCGCCTCCCGGACCACTTCCTCGGAGTGGCCGAGGCCGTAGACCGCGGCCGTGTCGATCCAGTTGATGCCACGCTCGACCGCGTGCCGGATCGCCGCGACGGACTCCGCGTCGTCCTGGGGACCCCAAGCGAACGCCCAGTCGCCGCCGCCGATCGCCCAGGCACCGAAGCCGACCCGGGTGATGTCCATCCCGGTGCGGCCGAGCGGAACGGTCGGCAGTGAACTCATGCTTCCTCCAGCGTCGTACGGCGCCGGCACCTGTCGCCGGCACACTCCGACCAGCCTCCATCGCCGGTGGTAGGCGGTGCAAGGCCGCCCCGCGGCCGGCTACTCCTTCAGCGCGCCGGAGAGGATGCCCCGGATGAACTGGCGCTGGAAGACCAGGCACAAGACCACGACCGGCAGCGAGATCAGGACCGCCGCCGCCGACAGCAGGTTGATGTGCACCAGGTACCGGCCGGAGAACGCGCCGAGGCCGAGGGTGAGCGGCTGGTGCGCCGGGTCGGACACCAGGATCAGGGACAGGAAGTAGTCGTTCCACGTCCAGGTGAAGCTGAGCAGGATCAGCGTCACGATGGCGGGCCTGGCCAGTGGCAGGTAGACCCGCCAGAGCCGGGTCCAGGTGCCCGCCCCGTCGATCTCCGCGGATTCGGCGATCGCCCGGGGTACCGCGCGGAACGCCGTCCTCATCCAGAAGGTGCCGAAGCTGACCGACATCCCGATGTGGGCCAGGACGATGCCCCGGTACGTGTCGGTGATGCCGTACGACTGGAAGTCGTAGTACAGCGGGACGACGAACGTCTCCATCGGCAGCGTGATCCCGAGCAGTACCAGCGGGAACAGCAGCCGCTCCCCGAACACGCCGAGCACGCCGAAGGCGTACCCGCTCATGACCGCCAGGATGGCGCCGATCACCACCACAGAGCCGGTGATGATGACGCTGGACGTCAGGTACTGGCTGAAGCCACCCTCCCGCCACGCCTGGCCGAAGTTCGACCAGGTGAGGTGGCCGAGGTCGAGCGAGCCGTTGGGATCCGGGCTCAGCGCGTCTCCGATCACCCAGATCAGCGGGAACACCACGGCCAGCGTGATGACGGCCAGCAGCACGTACGTCCAGATTCTTTCGCCTCGCGATGTCATCAGGACTTGTCCTCCGACAGCTTGACGATCACCATCGTGGCCAGCAGCGACACCACCGCGAGGATGATGCCGATGCTCGCCGCGGCGCCGACGTCGGGATTGGCGAAGGCCCGCTGGTACAGGACGATCGTCGGGGTGATGGTGGAGATGCCCGGGCCGCCCTTGGTGGTCAGCCACACGATGTCGAACACCCGGATGGCGGCGAGCACCGTCAGGGTCAACACGACCGACATCGACCCGCGCAGCCCGGGCAGGGTGACGGTGAAGAACTCACGGACCGCGCCGCCCCCGTCGACCCGTACCGCGTCGTACAGCTCGCCGGGGATCGCCTGCATCCCGGAGGTGAACAGCACCGTGCACAGCCCGAAGGCCCCCCAGGTACCGGCGATTCCCAGCGCCGGCAGCGCCCAGGTGTACTCGCCGAGCCAGCCGTGCGCGAGTTGGCCGAGTCCCACCGCCCGCAGGGCGTCGTTGATCGGGCCGTCCGGCGCGTAGATCCGCTTCCAGACCACCGCCACCACCGCCGGGGTGAGCATCTGCGGCAGGAAGACCAGCGCGCGGAACACGCCTCCGCCGCGCACCTGACGCCGTGCCGACAGCGCCGCGCTCAGCAGGCCGAGCGCGATCGGCAACACCGAGAAGAACAGGATGAAGTAGAGGGTGTGGGTGACCGCCTGACGCAGCGTCGGGTCACGGAAGAAGTTCGTGTAGTTCTCGAACCCGGCCCAGGTGGCCTGGGTGACGCCGTCCCAGTGGAACAGCGAGAGCCAGGCCCCCTGGACGGCGGGCACCAGAACCACGACGGCGTAGACCACCAGACCCGGTGCCAGGTACAGCAGGCCGAGCCAGGGCCGCCGGTGACGTTGTCCGGGCCGGCGGCGGCGGGGGGACACGCGGGCCTTCGCGGTCCCCCCGGCTGCTTTCGTCGGGTTCTCAACCAGACGGGACATCGTCGTTACTTCGCCAACTTCGCCTTGAACGAGTCATCGTCGGTTTTCGCGGCGCTGACCACGTCCTGTGCGGAGGTCTTGCCCGCCAACAGATCCTGCACCTTGGTCTGGATGGTGGTCAGCAGGGTCGGCGTCGCCCAGTCCAGGTACGGCACGGACGAGTTCTTGCTGGAGATCTGCCCGGCGTTGTTGACATCGTCGGCGAACAGCGGGTCCTTGCCGTCGGCCTTCAGGCTCGGGTCGAGCAGCGGCGCCACCCCGAGGTTGACCGCGAGCTGAGCGGCGTCCGGGCTGGCCGCGAAGTTGAGGAACGCCGCCGCCGCGTCCGCGTGCTTGGACTTCGACGAGACCGAGAAGTTCGTCGCCGACGAGGTGGTCGCGACCGGCGCTCCGCCGTCGGAGCGCGGCAGCACGAACGAGCCGAAGTTGCCGCTCTGTCCGGGCTTGAGCGGCAGCGATCCGGAGTAGTCGAAGTGGAACAGCGCCTTGCCGTCGACGAACTGCTGCGCGGCGTCCTGACCGGCGACCGCGCCGAACTGCTTGGTGAAGTAGCCCTTGTCGGCCCAGTCCTTCATGGTGCTGATCGCCTGCGGGAAGCCGGTGGCCTGGTCGGCGATGCTCACGTTGCCCTGCGAGTAGATCAGGTCGGAGATCTTCTGCTGCTGCCCGAGCGCGTTCATCACGCTGTACAGCGGCTCGGTGATGCCGACCTGCTCCACGTTGCCGAGCGCGATCGGAGTGAGCTGGGCCGCCTTTGCCTTGGCGAGCGCGTCGGTGAACGCGGAGTACGTGGTCGGTACCGACAGGCCGAGCTGCCTCAGCAGGTTGCGGTTGTAGTAGACCTCGATCATCGAGGACCGGGCCACCGGCATCCCGAAGACCGCGCCGGTCCCCATCTGCTTGCCGTCCGTGGAGAACTCGTGCTCCTGCAGGATCGAGGTGGGCACCTTGTCCCGCCAGCCGTACGCCTGCGCCGCGGAGTCCAGGTTCAGCACCAGGCCGCCCTGCACCAGGGTGCCCAGCGACTGCCAGCCGTTGTTGGCCGGGACGATGTCCGGCGGGTTGTTCGACTTCAGCTTCAGGGGCAGCGCCTGCATCACGTCACCCCAGCTGAGCGAGGTGCGGTTGATCGTGATGTTCGGGTACTTGGCGTGGAAGGCGTTGACGACCGCCTTCATCCACGCGTCGTCCGCTCCGCCGGTGAAGTAGTCCAGCACCTGCAGCTGCACCGTTCCCAGCTTTGCCGGGTCGGTGGTCACCGGTCCGGCCGTGGCCTGACTGGTGGAGCCTCCGGAGGCACCGGGGGTACATGCCGACAGTGCGAGAAGAGCGGCGATCGGCAGCGCCGCAACGCCGGCCGTAACTGACAATCTGCGTCGGGGCACGCGTCTCTCCCTGGGGTCGGGGACTCGGATCGCCATCTCGGCAGCGTATGGCCGGGGCGGCAACGGGTGGACGAATCCCGTTGGTGTCTGCGGTCACCATAGGCGCCGACAGACCAGTTAGTCCAGAGGCTAGACCAGATAGATGCGATCCGCGCGTCCGACGACGCGGCTGAGCCACCTCGGCAGGCCACTGAACCAGTTCCACCTGTCAAATGTAGCGAGGACCGACTGGTCCAGCTGGTGCCGACTACTGGTACCGTTCATCCGTGGCCACAGCTCGCGAGACGGACATCGGCGCCGCCGTGTCCGAGACCTACCGCAAGCTCAACGAGTCGCTGCGCCGCGGTGTGTTTCCCCCCGGCAGCCGGCTGCCGGGCGAGCGTGACCTCGCCGCCAGCGTCGGAGTGAGCCGTTCCACTCTGCGCCAGGCGCTTGGCCGCCTCGCCGAGGAGGGGCAGCTGGACCGTTCGTCCCAGCGCGGCTGGTTCGTGCCGCGCCAGATGGTCGGCGAACCGCCGAGCACCCTGCAGAGCTTCTCGGAGATGGCCCGGGCGCGGGGGCTCGCGCCACAGTCGAAGATTCTCCTGCAGCGGGTGCGTCCGGCCACATTCGACGAGGCGCAGCGGCTGCGGGTGGCACCCGCGGCCCGCGTGCTCGAGCTGCGCCGGCTGCGCAGCATGGACGCGGTACCGATCTGCGTCGACACCAGCGTGATCGTGCTCGCACTCGCGCCCGGACTCGCCGACCTCGACATGACCGATCTGTCCCTGTACGAGACCGTCGAGCGGCTGTCCCAGATCCGGATCGCCCGCAGCTCCTACACGGTACGGGCGGATGCCAGCGACGAGGCGACGGCCGCGTTGCTGGAGATCCAGCCGGGTGCGCCGATCCTGATCGGCGAGGAGACCACCTACAGCGACGACGGGACGGCTGTCCTCACCGGCACGATGTCCTACCGCGCGGACGCGTACCGCTTCGAGGCCGACCTGTTCCGGCCGCTGTAACGCGGACCCGCGGAAGCGCCGCGCGAGGCGGTCGCTCGGGCCTGCCGCCGTGCGCGGCGGGACCACCACGGTGAGGCAGCCTCCGGCCGACCGCACCGCTGTGGGAGGTCAGGTCTTGAGAAACTCCGGCGGCGGTACCGTCCCGGCGAGCCGGCCCACCACGTCGGGGCTGAGCGCGACCCCACCCTCGGCGAGCGCGTCGAGCGTCGCCCCGGCCACCGGCGGCAGCGTCGCCGGAGAGGCGACCGCCGTGGGCAACCGCTCCCCCAGATGCGCCAGCAGCGCCGCCGCCACCGGGGAGGACGGAGCCATCAGCACCGAACCGGACAGCACCACGCTGATCGGTTCCGGGCGGTCGAGCAGGCCGACCTTGCGTGCCGCGATCTGCGCGTACAGGGACAGGCGGCGGCCCTGCTCGTCGACGATGTCCGAAGCCACCGGGTCGCCGGCCATCGCGGTCGCGGTCACCACCCGGGCGCCCCGGGTGCGATCCGCCTGCGTGGGCCGGCCTTCCCGACGGTTGAAGCGGTGATTGAGCTCGGCCACGCTGGGTACGCCGTAGAACTCCAGCAGGGCGGAGGTCAGCCGGGTGGGCGGGCCGGCCTCCAACTCGGCGAGGTACACCGCCCGCAACGCCTCGGTCATCAGGCCGAGCGCGCCCATCGCGTGCTGGCTCCACCAACCCATGTCCCACATCGCGCCGTCCGGCCCGCGGCCCGCGATGGCCGCTGCCGTACCGGCCACGACGGACACGCCGATGCCGGACGGCTCACCGCACCGCAGCGCCGCGTACCCGTCGTTCGCGATGGACCGCTGGGTCAGCGCCGGCCAGTGCTCGCGCAGCGCCCGGTCCCAGTACTCGCCGTCCTCGGGCCAGTCGACGCCGGCGAGCCGGAACGCCGCGGCGGACACCGTCCACCGGGTCGCCCCGGCCTGGCTCAGTGCGGCGTCGACGGAGCCCAGGACCGCGGCGACCGCATCGGCCGGGTCCCGGACTCCGTAGATGTCGCCGCATCCGGCGCGCCCGGCGCCCACGATCTCGCCGGAGGCCAGGCTGGCCAGCGCGACCGTCTTGCTGTTTCCGGCGTCGACGCCCAGATACACCTGCGCCATCGTCAGGGCAGCAGCCGCTCTGGCAGCCAGCGGGCCTGCGCCACCGCCATCTCGTCGTACAGCGACTCGGCCACGGTCAGCGACGGCACCAGCGGGTGCGCGGCCATCGCCCGGATCGCGTCGGACCGGTCGCCGTCCCACGCCGCCTTCGCGGCGAGGATCTGGTACTCGGCCAGCTGCTGGGTGATGCCCCGTACCGAGTGCGGCAACGGCTTCTGCGGCTCGGGGTGGAACCCCTTGGCGTCGACCGTGCCCCACAGCTCCACCACCGTGGACTCGTCGAAGCCGGGCAGCACCCCGCCGGTGTTCGGAATGTTGAACGGCATCCGCCGGCCGGTGTTGTTGTAGAACGCGCTGATCGCGTCGATGGCCAGCTCCAGCTCGTGGATGCCGCCGCGCGAGCGGGCCGGGTCGAGCCGCGGGTTGTCGCTCTTGGCCTGCTGCTCGTAGTGCTCCCAGTAGCTGGGCAGCGAGCTCATGATGACCTCGGACCGGGTCTTGGCGGCCATCTGCTGCTCCCGCAGGATCTCGTCGCGGAAGTAGAAGTAGTTGAAGTAGTCCGAGGGGATGGACTCCATCGCCACCGCCAGGTGCAGCGCGCGCATGCCGTTGACGTCGTCGGTCGGCTTGTCGCGCAACGCCTCCCAGCGCTCGCGCAGGATCGGGATGGCGTCCTGGCCGTCGTAGGTGGCCTCGTTGGACCAGCAGTTGTGGTTGACGCCGACCATGTTCGCGTGCAGCTTCTCCGGGTCCAGCCCGGCCGCCTTCGCCACCACCGGCGGGAACACGATCGGGCCCTCGCAGAACGAGGCGATCGGGATGTCGGTGTTGTCGGCCACCGCCTGCGAGACGATGTTGACCGGGTTGGTGTAGTTGAAGATGCGCGCCTTGGGGGCGACCGCGGCGAGGTTCGCGGACAGCTCCTTCATCACCTGGACGGAGCGCAGCGACATCATCAGGCCGCCGGGGCCCTGCGTCTCCTGGCCGATGACGCCGTGCTTGAGCGGGATCCGCTCGTCCATCGCGCGCGCCTCGAAGTTGCCCGGGCGGAAGCTGGACAGCACCGCGTCCACGTCGCGCAGGCCCTCGCGCTGGTCGGTGGTGGTGGTCACCGTCACGTCCAGGCCGGCGTGCTTGGCCATGTTCTCGGCGATGGCCTTGGTGACCTGCAGGCGGTCGGCGTCCAGGTCGATGAGGACGAACTCGGAGCCGTTGAATTCTTCCCCGTGGTACATGAAAGAGGCCATGGTTCCGGGCGCGCGGGAGGATCCACCGCCGAGGTATGCGAGCTTGATGCGGGCCATTTCTCTTTCTCTCCTTAGCGGGTGACGATCGTTGCGGCACCGGCGGCCGGCCGCTGCCCGGCTGCGGCGGTGTCGACGAACAGCAGTGGGTTGGCGCAGTCGGCAAGCACGGTCGCCGGCCAGTCCGGCTCGTAGTGCTCGGCCGCCATCAGGCGGCGGGCCGCGGTGGCCTTGTCGGCTCCGTGCACCACCATCACCGCCCGCTTGGACTGCTCCTGGATGGTGCCGACCCCGACGGTCACGCCGTACCTGGGGACCCGATCCAGCCGGTTCTCGAACGTGGGGAACGTGGCGAGGTTGTCCCGCCGGGTCTGCTCGGCCAGCTCCACGACGCGGGTACGGGTGCCGGGCCGGGTACCCGCCGGGTTGAACGCGACGTGCCCGTCGCCCGCACCGCTGGCCAGGATGAACAGGTCGATCCCGCCGTGCTCGGCGATGCGCTTGTCGAACTCGTCCGGGTCGGCCGGGTCCGGGATCCAGAAGCGGTCGGCGTCGATCCCCCGGCCGGGCGCGGCAGCGCGGTTCAGGCGCTCCACGATCTCCAGCTGTCCGAATCGCACGCAACTGTGCTCCAGTGCCGGATCGATGCGCCGCAGGGCCCCGGTGACCTCATCCCGCTCCACGTACTCGTCCATCATCACCACGACCATATGGCGTAGGTCGAGGCCGCGGCCGGCCACCTGCTCGGCAAGTGCCTGGTAGGTGCTCAACGCGCTCCGGCCCCCGGGACAACCGAGCAGAAACGGTCGGCCCGATTCGGCGGCGGTGGCGAGTGCGTCCGCGATCAGCGTCGCGAGCGAACGTCCAAGGTGGTCGGGGTCGGCGAAAACGGTGGGTGGAACCCGCAAGACGAAACTCCTCGTCAAACCAGTCGGACCCCCGAACCGTACACTGGTCTGACTGGTTCGGTCAACGGATGATCTCGGCGTTGACGTGGGAAGCGGCCGCGACGGCGTACCGGTGGCGCCGTGGGCCACGTGTTCCCGGCGTGGGATTTCTCCGGCTTGTCCGGTGCGCGGGTGTTGTCCGTGGACGCGACGATCGCCTGTTCCGCGGGCGCCCGCCGTCCGGGACCTCGACCACTCGGGGCCCCGACCGCTCGGGCGTACCGCGCTCGCAGCGTCGCAGGGCACCAAGGAGCGGCACCATGGAGCGGCACCGTGGAACGGCACCGTGGAACCGGCCATCATGGAGCGGGCCGTCATGGAGCGGGCCGACCGGCTCGGCCGAACGGCGGGAGGCGTCGTGCGCATCGCCAGCTTCAACGTGGAGAACCTCTTCAACCGCGCCCGCGCGCTGGAACGCACGACCTGGACCGCCGGACGGGTCGCGTTGGAGGCGTTCGGCCGCGTCAGCGAGTTGCTCGAAGAGCCGACCTACACCCCCGAGGGCAAGCGCGAGATCCTGCGCGAACTCCAGCGCCTCGGCCTGCGCAACGGCGACACGGCACGCTTCGCCCGCCTGCGCCAGAACCGCGGGCGGTTGGTCAGGCGGTCACGCGACGGCCGGGTCGAGATCGTGGCCAGCGGCCGTACGGACTGGATCGGCTGGGTGGAGCTCATCACCGACCGGGTCGACGAACTGGCGCTGCTCAACACGGCCAGGGTCATCCGCGACGTGGACGCCGACATCGTCGGTGTCATCGAGGCGGAGAACCGGCTGGCCCTCAAGCGGTTCGCCGACGCCGCCCTGGTGGTCGACCGTCAGGTCAGGTACCCGCACGTCATGGTCATGGACGGCAACGACGAGCGCGGGATCAACGTCGGTCTCCTGTGCGGCGCCCAGTACCCGCTGATCGCGCAGCGCAGCCACGTCGACGACCGGGACACGGTCGGGCGGGTGTTCAGCAGGGACTGCGCCGAGTACCACTTCGCGACGCCGCACGGCCAGCGGCTGGTGATGCTCGTCAACCACTTCAAGAGCAAGGGGTACGGCGGCAAGGTGGCTTCCGACGCGATCCGGCGGCGGCAGGCGCGGCGGGTCGCGGAGATCTACCAGAGCCTGGTCGCCGACTCCACTCCGCTGGTCGCGGTCGTCGGCGACCTGAACGACACCCCGGACAGCGAACCGCTGGCCCCGCTGCTGAGCGAGACCGACCTGCGCGACATCTCGCACCACCCGGAGTTCGACGACGGCGGCCGGCCGGGCACCTACGGGTACTGCACCGCCCGCAACAAACTGGACTACGTCCTGCTGTCTCCGTCGCTGTTCGACAGGACGGTCGGGGGTGGCATCCTGCGAACGGGCGTGTGGGGTGGCCGGCGCGGCCAGCTGTGGCCGGTGTACGACACGATGGCCCGCGCGGTCGACGCGGGCTCCGATCACGCCGCGATCTACGCCGACCTCGAGCCGCTGTAGCGCTGTAGCCCGCGGCTTTCCGCGGGCGGACGCGACCGCCGGGGCGGACGGTGCCGCCCCGGCGGTGTGCGGATCTCAGCTGCCCGACGCGCTGAGCGTGGGCGGGGTGTTGGTTCCGCTGTACGTGGCCTGGAACCCGAACGTGGTCGTGCCGCCGGGCGCGATCGTGCCGTTGTAGCTGGCGTTGGTCGCGGTCACCCCCCGGCCGGACGAGGTGACCGTGGCGTTCCAGCTGTTGGTGATCTGCTGGTTGCCACCCCAGGTCCAGGTGACCCGCCAAGAGTGGATCGCGGCGGTTCCGTTGTTCCGGACCGTGACGGTGCCGGTGAAGCCACTGCCCCAGTCGCTGTCGTTGTGGAAGGTGGCGGTGACCGCGCCGCCGGTGCCGCCGGTCGGGCTCGTCGTCGGGCTCGGCGAGACGGTGCGCGACGGGCTGGACGAGGGCCGGACCGTCGCCGAGGCGGTGGCCGAAGCGGGCGCGCTCGGGCTGATGGTGCCGCCGCCGCCGAACAGCTCGGAGTACGTCGCGAACGCCATCGCCATGTCGGCCTGCGCCCAGAACCGGTGGTACGTGAAGGACGGTACCGCGCCACCGTTCAGGTACGTCTGGACCTTCGCGAAGTCCGGATCGTTGCGGTAGAAGGAACGGATGGACAGGAAGGTGGAACTCGAGTTGATGGTGTCACCGTTGGGCATCTTGCCGGTCCAGCCGGACGGCACGTACACGGGGTCGTCGAAGCGGTTGTAGTCGCTGCGGGTCTCGGCGATCGCGATGCCCTTGGTGTCGGTGTGCGTCGCCAGGGCGTCGAGCAGGTTCTTGCCGAGGGTCTGCGCGGCGGTGTTGCTCGTGGCCGCCGCGTAGTACAGCAGAGCGCGGACCAGACCCGCGGCGACGCCGACGTCGGTGCCCTTGTCGACGACGCTGACGTGCAGCCCGGAGTTGGTACCCGGGTTGGACGCGTTCCAGGTGTCCGGTTGACCGGTCCAGTTGATCGTGGACGGGATCGAGAACGTGCCGCCGGAGCCGACCGTGACCTGCCCGCTGACCCAGGTGACCCACTTGTCCAGGACGGGCTTCACCTTGGTGTCCTTGGTCAGGTAGTAGTACTCCATCCACCGTTCCATGCCCCACACCTGCATGCCGAACCAGTTGTTGCTCGGCGGGTCGTGGTAGACCGGCTCCCAGTCGTAGAACATGCCGTAGAAGGTCGGACTCCCGGCCGGCGGAGTGCCGTACTGGCCGTCCCAGCTGTTGGTGGCGCCGCCGGCGATCGCACCCTCGGCGGACTGGAGCCAGCGCAGGAACTCGATCTGCCGGTTCAGGCTGGTGGCCCAGTCCGACTTGCCTGTCGACGCCTTCGGTGCCATCGCGGCGACCGTGGACAGCGCCCACGCGGCCACCGGGTTCTGGTAGCCAGCGTGTGCCGCGCCGTCGCCGATGCGCCACGCCCAGCCGCCGCCCGGCTCGGCCCCGCCCCAGGCGTAGTACCAGCCGAGCAGGTAGTGCTGCGAGGAGCGGCCGCTGCCCGCCGGGCAGCTGGACGCGCCGACACAGTTGCCGATCTGCTTGAAGTACTTGTCGAACATGGCGTACCGCAGGTAGTCGCCCATCTTCGCGGCCTTGGCCACGGAGGCGGACACGGAACTCGCGTTGCCCTGTGCCGTCGCCCAGCGGTACGCCCAGTACGCCGCCTGGATGGCGCGCGCGTCGGCGTCCGGCGCGTTGGTGTACTTCCACTGCTGGGCGTAGCTCTGGTCACCGGTGAACAGGTCGAGGTACCCGTTGGGGCCGCCGTACTTGAACTGGTCGGTGCATGGCTGCGGGATGGTCTCCCACACCGATTCCTGGGAGCCGCGCTGGTAGCTGTTGATGTAGCAGGGGCCGGCCGCGCTCGGCCCGCCCTCGGCGCCGGAGCCGGCCGTGTTGCCGTACCCGTAGACGTTGTCCACGTCCAGCAGCCAGTGCATGCCGTAGATGTCCGAGTTGCCGTAGGCCGAACGCAGCTCCGCCGCGATCGGGTCCTGGCCGACGGACACCGAGGAGTCCAACTTGCTCGGGTAGCTGCTCGGGTTGGGCCACTCGGGCGCGTAGGTGGCCGGTGCGCTCGCGTTGTACCCGTCGTTGCTGGGCTGGTCGGTGTGGGTCGGGATGATGTACTTCTCGGCCGCCGCCCACGCGTTGTTGAACGGCGTCCAGTCCCCGGTCACCCGGCCGTACGTCGCCTCCAGCCACATCCAGTAGCTGAACGCCTCTGACGTGCTCTCGTGGCCGTGGTCGGGTGCCTCGACCATCAGCTTCTCGACCGAGTGGTATGGCACGCCGGCCGGGCTGAAGTAGCCGTTGGCCGAGCTCTTGATCTTGTTGTACTGGTCCAGGAACAGCTGCGCGTACGGATCCGTAGCGGCCGGCACGGCGTTCGTCCCGGCGGCCTCGACCATCTTCGCTCCGACTGCGACCCCGGCGAGTGCGCCGCCGGTGACGGCGACGAACTTCCTGCGGGATATGCGAGCCATTCGAGCCCTCCTAACAGGGGTGGCGTTGCCCGGTCACGGCTTGGTGGCCGCTGCGGGCGGGCAGGGCGGTGTTGTCTGGCGTTGGTCAGTTGGTACGGGCGCGGGCGGCTGCGCCCGCCAGCCCGCCCACCACCAGCAGTCCGGCGGGCTCCCCGGCGCCGAATGCCAGCAAGGCGTCACTCGTTGCACAGCGCCTCCGTCGATGCGTTACTCATCGATGGAAGCGCTCCCACACAGGCTGGTCGGCGGAACTGGAAAAGTCAAGATGTCCGATCCCTCATTTGCGCGCGGACGCCCCGAGCGCCGGACACCCCGGTGGGCCGGCGATGGATACCATCTGCGGGGCGAGGCTCGACCTATTCACGAGGAGCGCTGTGACTGCCAACGATCCGGACGGCGCCCGCGACTCCGGCACGGGTCCGGCCGCGGGTGACGACGAGGCGGCGGACTGGATACCGGCGCCACGACATCCCGATCCCCCACTGCCGCCGCCACTGGAGGATCTCGACGTCCCGCCGCCGGGCCCGTTTCTCGACGACGGCGGCTGGGAACAGCCCGTCTTCAGCGCTCCGCCACCGGGCCCGTCCCTCGACCTGGACGGCTGGGACTCGCCACCGGCGACACCGCCGGCTCCGGCTCCGGCGCCGCCACCCTGGCCGGACACCTACGCCACACAGATCCCGCAGAGTGGTCCGCCACCGGGCCCGGCCATGGATCTGGGCGGCTGGCGATCGGATGGATACGTCTCGCCGAACCCGGGCGGCGTGCCACCCCCAAGGCCCGACCCGAGCCAGGGCGGCGGGCCGGCCCACGGCGGAGAGCCAGCGCCGGGCAGCGGGCCGCCACCGGGACCCGACGTGAGCCTGGCCGCCTGGGGACCGGAGCAACAGGGCTACGGCGTGTCCGCAAGCAGCGGGCCGCCGCCGGGACCCGACGTGAACCTGGCCGGCTGGACACCGCAGCGGCCCTCCGGGCCCGACAACGCGACGCCGAGCAACGCGACAGTTGGGCCGTGGAGCGGATACCGCGAGGGCTGGTTCCGCCGGTTGCTGACCCGGTTGCGTGGCGGACGATCTCGTTCGTAGCCCCCCCCCCCCCCCCCCCCCCCCCCCC
>NZ_BONZ01000035.1 GCF_016862975.1 Rugosimonospora africana | reverse complement strand
CCCCCCCCCCCGAGAAGCATCGTGCGAAGCGTCGTGACAACCGCGAGAGGGTACGGAGTGTGGCCAGCGAGTGAGTGAGATCGTCAAGGGCGCGCTGGACGGCGGATGGTCCCTGCTCGTCGGCTGGCTGCTGCCCACCGCGGTAAACGTCGTGCTCGCCGTGCTCATCCTCTCCGGTTCCGCCGGAGTGCCCTCCATCGGCGACCTCGTCGACGGAGACTCGAGCCGCGCACTGGTGACCCTCGGCGCCGTGGTGGTCTGCGCGCTGGTCCTCGCCGCGCTGCAGACTCCGCTGTACCGGCTGCTCGAAGGCTACCTCGGGTGGCCCGAGTGGCTGTTCCGCGCCGCACGCGACCGCATGCTGTACCGCAAGCACCTGCTCGCGGACCGGATCAGCGCGTGGCAACTGCACCGTGCGGAGCGGGACGGCACCCTCGACGACGCCGGGCGGGCGGCTCTCACCGCGCTGCGCACCCACCCGGTCGTCGGCCGGTACGCCGCCCGGGACGCCCGGGTCGGTGCGCCCCGCCACGCTCTGCTGCGCGAACGGCTGTTCCGCTTCCCGGTCGACGACGACCAGGTCGTCGCAACCCGGCTCGGCAACGCGATCCGCAGGTTCGAGGAGTACGGGCACGACCGGTTCCGGCTGGACTCGCAGGTTCTCTGGTACGAACTCTCGGCGGTCGCGCCGGAGCTGACCGGCAAGCAGGTGGACCGCGCCCGTACCACCGTGGACTTCTTCGTCTGCCTGCTCTACGGCCACCTGATCGTCGCCCTGACCGTGACCGGCACCCTCGTCGCCGGTGCGCGGCCGTGGTCGCCGGTACCGGTCGCCGCCGTGCTCCTGCTCGTCGCGTTCGCGCACGTCTGGTACCGGATCGCGGTGGTGGCCACCGACGACTGGGCCGCGGCGGTACGCGCGATGGTCAACGTCGGGCGGCGCCCGCTGACCGAGGCGCTGGGTCTGCGCCTGCCGGGCGGCATCGCGCCCGAGCGCGAGATGTGGTCACTGGTCTCGAAGCTCGCCCGCCTCCCGTTCGATCCGCGGGCGGCCGCCCTGGACAGGTTCCGCGCCACCGACCCGCCGGCCTCGACGGACGGCCCGTCCGCACGCCACGCCACCGGCGGCCCGGCCGCACCGGCCGGCTCGGGCGGCGGGGACGCACCGGCCGCCTTCGGCGAAGACACACCGACCGGCTTCGGCGGCCCGGCCGCACCGGCCGCCTTTGGCGACGGGGACGCCACGCTGCCGGCCGGTGTCACCGTCCGCGACAGCGACTGACCGCCAGCGTCGGCGACTGACCGCCGCGATCAGTCGCCGAGCAGCGCCGGGTCGATGTCGCCCAGGCGTTCCGGGTCGGCCAGCACGTCGATGGCCACGATCCGGCCGCCCGCGACGGTGAACGCCATGACGAACTGCGCCCGGCGCTTCGGAGCGACGACGACCCCGGCGGCTCCGTTGATGAGCGCCGGCCGTACGAACGGCGACAGCGACGCGGACACCCGCGCCTGGCTGGCCACGTCCCGGGCACCGCGCATGACGAACGTCAGGCGCGGGCGCGACGGGCCGCCGTCGGAACGCAGCACGACGTCTGGGTCGAGGACGGCGACCAGCGCGTCGAAGTCCCCCTTGCGGGCGGCGGCGAAGAACGCGTCGACGACTTCGCGCTGGCGGCCCAGGTCCGGGTCGGGGGTCGGGGCCTGCCCCTGGACCCGACGGCGCGCACGGCTCGCGAGCTGCCTCGCGGCGGCCGGCGACCGCTCGATCATCGGGGCGATGTCCTCGAACGGTACGGCGAACATGTCGTGCAGGACGAACGCCAGCCGCTCGGCCGGTGCGAGATTGTCCAGCACCACCAGCAGCGCCAGCCCGACCGAGTCGGCCAGCAGCGCCTCCTGCTCGGGGTCGAGTCGCCCCGACTCGGGGGTGATGACCGGCTCGGGCAGGTGAAAGTCCAGCGGATCCTCCCGCCGCGACGCCCGCGCCCGCAGCGCGTTCAGGCACACTCGGGCCACGACCGTGGTCAACCAGCCGGCGAAGTTCTCCACGCTGCCGGTGTCCGCCCGGCTGACCCGCAGCCAGGCGTCCTGTACGGCGTCGTCGGCCTCGCTGAACGAGCCGAGCATCCGGTACGCGATCGCGCGCAGGCGGTTCCGGTGCTCCTCGAAGCGCTCCGCCAGCCACTCACGCTCGTCCACCGAGTCTCATTCCTCTCCCGTGGGGGTCACAGAGTAGACCCGGAAAGGATCATCGATGTGACCGGGGAAGCGGATCGCGCGGACGCATGTGGGTCAGCGCGGCCGGGCGGGACGCGGCGGCCGCCCGGACACGATCTGGATCCATTCGAGGTTGTCGCTGAGATTGGCGAGCCACACCGCCGTCTCGATCAGTCGAGCGTCCTCGGGCCGCTCACCGGTCTGACGGAGCATGGCGGTCACCCGCTCGCCGATCGCGGCGCGGTCCAACGCGAGGGCCACCGGTCGGCAGATCCGGCCCGACGGCAGCTGCCCGGCGAGGTCGCGGTACCGGTCGCTCAGCTGGTGTGCCACGTCGGTCATCACGCTCGCCGCGTCCGGCCAGGAGGCCAGGGAGCCGGGCGCCACGTCGTACACCAGGATCTCCGCGCCGTGCACCACGTGCTCACCGACCACCAGCGCGGCGTCCCAGTGCACCTGTGCCATCCGGGGGTCCGGGCGCTCCAGGTAGTACTCGCACAGCGACGCGTCCGCGAGGTTGCGTTCCCGACGGGCCACGGACAGCACGTCGGGCGGCCGCGGCCGGTCATCGCCGACCAGCGTCGCGGTGGTCTGCTCGATGAGGCTGCCGGTGACGGTCAGGAAGGACCCCACCCGCCGGCGCACCTCACCGGCCGCGCCCCGGGGCCACATGACCAGGCCGGCGAACATGCCCACGGCGGCGCCGAGCAGGACGTCCAGGAGCCGGACCTCGGCCAGCGACCAGTCCGCCGGAGCGAGTTGGGCGAACACGAGCGTGATCATGATGGTCAACGTGGCCTGGGCCCAGGCCAGACCGAGCACCGCACCCAGGGCGTAGGACAGCAGCGTGGCCACCACGAACTCGACCGCGTACGGGATCGGACCGTGCGCGAATCGCAGCAACAGGGCGGTCACGATCGCCCCGATCAGGGTGCCGCCGAACGCGGTCACCAGCGTGGCTCGGGTGGAGATGGCGGAGGTCCGCATCACCGTGAGGGTTCCGAGCAGCGCCCAGAAACCGTGCGACAGGTTCAGTTCCGCCGCCGCCAGCCGGGCCGCCGCCAGGGCGACCGCGAGGCGCAGCGCGCCCTGGAAGTAGACCGACGCCGGGGTCAGGTGCAGCCACAGTTGCCGGGCGAACAGTGTGAGCTGGCTGTGCCGCAGGTACCAGAAGGTTCCGAACCCCGGCGGGCGGCCGCCGCCGAAGTCGACCGGCTCGCCCACGCCGACCCGGGCGGCGATCTCGAAGATGCGGACGTGCTCCGCGATGCTCCACAGATCGACCAGCAAGCGGAGGCGCTCTCGGTCCGGCGCCGGCCGGTCGGGCGGCCATCCCGGGTCCACGCCCGGGACCGGAGCGGTCGGCGCGGCACCCGCGCCCGGCGGTGTTGTGCCGTCGCGCAGGATGCGGGCGGCGGTGCGCATCGCGTGCGCGCTGTCCCGCAGGGAACCCTCCAGGTCGGGGTGGCTGCCCTCCCGGACCTGCCGCAGAACTACCAGTCGCCGCACGTGCTCGGCCAGTTCCCGGGTGGTCGCCGCTCCGTCACGCAGAGCCCGATCCCGATGGCCGGAGGACGTGGGCCGCTCGGTGCGCGCGAATCCGAGCATCTGGGTACTCTCGATGGTCTGCTCGGCCCGCTCCTGGCGCCGCGCCACGTCCTCGTCGGTCACGCTCCGCCCGGCCATCCGGTCCGCGCACGTGTCCAGCAGGTCGGCCAGGGCATCGGCGGCCTCCGCGAGACGCCGCGGGTACGACACCGGTGTCGGGTCGGGCCACAACAGCACCTCGGCGGCTGCGGTGAGCAGCACTCCCAGGGTGGCTCCGATCAGCCGGGAGGCTGTGGCGTGCGCGTGGTGGGGCGGGAAGTTCGCCACGATGTAGAACAGCTGGAGGCCGTTGGCCAGCCCGAGCAGCCGCGGGCCGCCCACGCCGGAGAAGGCGACCAGGAAGCCGACGACCAGTGTCACGGCGACCGATCCCCACACCGACCGGTCGAGCAGCGTACCCGCCGTGATCAGCACCCAGGTCGCCGGCAGCACGGTGAGGAGAATGGCGGCCCGCCGGCGGGGCGAACCGGGCAGCCGGAAGAACAGACCCGCGGCGATGACTCCGAACACCAGGTACGTCGCCATGATCGCGTCGTGGACGACGTACAGGCACACGTAGAAGGCGGGTACCGTGGCGAGGGTCAGCCGCAGCGCCCGCAGCGAGCTCCGGTACTCCGGATCGCGGTGACGCAGCCGGTCCAGGACGCCAACGCCGATCACGTGTGGCCCCCCGATCCCACGGCGCGGCGGAACGTGAGGCACCGCCACCGTTTCCGGCCCGCTGCCGTACGACGACGTTACCCAATCTAGCGAAGCGGGAGGCGCGACGTCTGCGAGATCCGCGATCGGGCGAAGCCGGCCGCCGCGCGGGCTCGCGCGGCGGCCGGTGTACGCGTTACCGGGTCAGGACTTCACGAAGGCGTTGGTGAACGCCGGGTACCCGAAGACGCTGCCGACGTAGAGTCCGCCCGCCTTCGAGCCGTGCAGCACGTAGCGGACGTCCACATAGAGCGGTACGGCCGGAGCGATCTCCTTCATGACGCGCTGGTCCAGCTTCGCCCACTCGGGCCCCTGCTGCGCCGGATCCATCGCCAGCACCCGGTCGAACTCCGCGTCGATCGCGGGATCATTCATGTAGGACACGTCGTTGTTGCCCGAGTCCTTGATCCCGCGGCCGTCGTACAGCGGCGGCAGGATCGACGCGCCGCTGGGCCAGTCCGCGGCCCAGTTGGAGATGTAGAGGTCCCACGGGTTGTTCTTCTCCCCGACCGCGTCCAGCATCGAGTCCTCGGGAACCGGCTTCACCGTGATCTTGAAGCCGGCCTTCTCCAGGTTGTTCTTCAGCTGGGTACCCAGCTCCAGGTCCTGCTCGTCGTCCATGACAGCCAGCACGAGCGACGGCGTCTTCCCGGCGAGCACCTCCTTGGCCTTCGCGGGGTCCCCGGTCTTGCCGGCCGGGTACGCGTCGTATGCCTGGTACCCGATCGTGCTGGGCGGCATCAGGGTGGTCACCGGTTCGGCCACGTTGGCGCCGCCGAGCGTCTTGATCAGGTCGTCCCGGTCGATGGCGTAGTTCAGCGCCTGCCGGATGCTCAGATCGGTGACCCGCTGCATGTTGATGCTCAACCGGGCCTCGCTCGGCGTCGGCGAGGTCAGCACCTGGTCACTCAGCGCGGCGTTTCCGGCGACCTTGGCCATCAGCGAGGTCGACACGTCGTCCCAGGCCAGGGCGGTCTGGTCCGGTCCGCTGTCGCTGATCATTCGGTTGTCGGCCGAGTCCCGGTCGGCGCCGAAGCGCCAGACGAACTTGTCCGGGTACTGGTGGCGCACCGGATCGGTGGCGGGGTCCCAGTTGGGATTGCGCTCCATGTCCAGCTCGACCCCGGGCACGTTCTTGGTGACCTTGTACGGCCCGGACGCGAGCGGCTGGGTGTCCAGGTTTACGCCGGTGTCCTTGGCCGGCTCCATCGGCGCGGTGAACGGCAGCGACGCGGCGAACGGCAGGTCGCAGTGCGGCTTGGCGAACTGGAACTGCAGGGTCTTGTCGTCCGGCGTGGTCAGCCCCGGCGGCAGGCTGGCCTTGTTCGCCTTGAAGTCCCACGCGGTGTCGTAGTCGGCCGAGTTGGCCAGCCACTCCTGAATGTAGGTGGGGCCTCCGGTCAGGTCGGCGTCGAACGAGCGGGCGATGCCGTAGGCGATGCTCTTGGACGTGATGGCGGTGCCGTCCTCGAACTTGACCCCATCCTTGACGGTGAACTTCCAGGTCTTGCAGTCCTTGTTGACATCCTCGCCGGGCGTGGTGGCGAGGTCACCGACGAGCTTCAGGTTCCCCTTGCCGTCGTCCTTCCACGTGGTCAGGGTGCGGGCATACAGGGGCGCGGCCTGAAGGCCGACGAACGAGTAGATCCGCTGCGGGTCGAGGTGCGAGATCTTCGCCGACTTGAGGACGTAGAACGTGCCGCCCTTGCTCGCACCGGTCACCTCGGGTGCCGGCCCCTGCGAGTCCTTGGGGTCGGTGGCGATCACGCCGACCAGCTTGCGGTTACTGTCGGTCGTGCCGTGCTGTCCCGTGTTCTTGCTGCAAGCAGCCAACGTCATGACCAGCGCGAGCAGGCAGCCGGTGGCTGCCGCGACTCGTCGTCGCATGTCGTTCCCCTCCTTCAGATGGTGTGTATCTCGGTGTTCGGTGGCATCGCGGTGTTCGGTGGCGCTGCGGTGTTCGGTGACGCCGCGGTTCGGTGGCGCTGCGGTTCGGTGACGCTGCGGTTCGGTGACCTGCGGGGAAAAGCCTTCGGCCGGCCGGGCGGCGCGTGCCTCACCCGGCCGGCGGGCCGTGCGTCGTCTACCGCAGGCGTACCCGCGGGTCGATGAACGCGTAAAGCACGTCGACGAGGATGTTCGCGACCACGACGAAGACCGCCGCGATCAGCACCGTCGCCATGAGCGTGGGCAGGTCGCCCTCGCGCACCGCGTCCCACACGGTGCGCCCCAACCCCTGCAGGCCGAAGGTCGTCTCGGTGACCACCGTGCCGCCGAGCGCGGCGCCGACGTCCATACCGGCGATGGTGACGATCGGCGTGATCGCCGCGCGCAGCGCGTGCCGTCCGTACACAGTGGACTTCGACAGTCCCTTCGCCCGGGCGGTGCGCACGAAGTCCTCGGACAGCGTCTCCAGCATCTGCGCCCGGGACAGCCGCGCGTAGATCGCGGAGAACAGGAACGCCAGCGTCACCCACGGCAGTACCAGCCCGTCGGCCCAGTCCAGCGGGTTGGACCAGATGGACGTGTAGTGCGGAACCGGGACGACGTGCAGCGTGTAGCAGAAGACCAGCAACAGCACCGCACCGACGAAGTACAGCTGCAGCGAGGCACCGGCCAGCGAGAAGCCGATGGCTAATCGGTCCAGTAGAGTGCCGCGGCGCAGCGCCGATATCATCCCCAGCCCGACGCCCAGCGCCAGCCACAGCACCGCCGCCGGGAGCACGATGCTCAGGGTCACCGGCAGCACGCGGGTGATGGTGCGGGTGACCGGTTCGCTGTTGACGTACGAGTAGCCGAGGCACGGCGCGTCGCAGTGGCCGCCGAGCGCGCTGCTCAGGTCACGCCCGACGAAGATGCCCTTCATGTACCCGACGTACTGCTGGTACAGCGGGTCGGACAGGCCCAGCTCCTGCCGTACCCGCTCCAGTCGCGCCGGGTTGCAGTTCTTCGGGCACATCGCGGTCACCGGGTCACGGGGCAGCGCGAAGAACATCAGGAAGCTCAGCACGCTGACCGCGAACAGCACGAGTACGGCAGACAGCAGTCGTCTGGTCAGGAAACGCAGCACGGCGACCTCTCAGCGGGAGGACTTCGGGTCGAGCGCGTCGCGCAACGAGTCACCGAACAGGTTGAAGGCGAGAACGAGCACGAAGATCGTCACGCCGGGAAAGAACACGTAGGTCGGGTCGGTCGGGAGGTAGCTGATGCTCCGGAAGATCATCGCGCCGAAGTCCGGGGTCGGGTCGACGACACCGACGCCGAGGAAGGACAGCACGGCCTCGTTCGTCACGTACGACGGGACCGCCAGCGAGAACGAGACCAGGATCGGCGCCCAGATGTTCGGCAGGAGCTGGCGAATCAGCATGTGCGCCAGGCCGACGCCGCTGGCCTGAGCCGCCTCGACGAACTCGCGCTCGCGCAACGAGACGATCTGGCCGCGTACCAGGCGGGCGGCGCTGGTCCAGCCGAAGAGGGCGAAGACCACGATGATCACCGCGACCCGGAACAACGCCGGCTCCGCCTCCCGCTGGCCGTAGAAGCGCAGGGCCACCGTCGGCACGAACGCCAGCGCGACGATCAGGAACGGCATCGCGAGCGCGAAGTCGGTGACCCAGGTGATGACCGCGTCGACCCAGCCGCCGAGGTACCCGGCCACCACGCCGGCGGCCACCCCGATCAGTGTGGTGATGACGGCCGCCGTCAGCGCGACGAACAGCGAGGTGCGCAGCCCGTAGACCATCCGGATGAAGATGTCCCGGCCCAGCCCCGGCTCCAGGCCGAACCAGTGTCCGCCGGTGACCCCGCCGGAGTAGCCCAGCGGCATGCCGTACGAGTCGAGGGCGTTCTGGAACTGCTGCTGCGGCCCGACGCCGTACAGCCGCTCGATCAGCGGGGCGGCCAGCGCGACGATGAACAGCAGCGCGAGCACCGCTCCGCTGATCATGGCGGTGCGGTCCCGGCGCAGCCGGGCCCAGGCGAGCTGGCCCGGCGACCGCCCGACCAGCTGCTCCCCGGCCGCCTGCGACTGCGGCCCGGCGGGTCCGATCTCGGACAGCGCGATGTCGTCGGCCGGCGACAGGCTCACCGCGACCACCTCCCGGTCTGGTACGTCCTCACCCGACTGAGCGCAGCCGGAGCCGGTCTGTGGCGGAGGCGAGCACAGTCACAACTCACCCGACTGAGCGCAGCCGGAGCCGGTCTGTGGCGGAGGCGAGCACAGTCCCAGGTCATCGCGGCGGCTCCGTTTCCGGGAAGTGGCACGCGGTCAGCTGTGCCGAACCCTCGCGCCGGATCAGCGCGGGTTCCTCGGTCGCGCAGATGTCCTGCGCCTTCCAGCACCGGGTGCGAAACCGGCAGCCGGACGGCGGGTTCGCCGGCGACGCCGGATCGCCGGCCAGCCGGATCCGTCCGGAGGCGCCCCCGGGCGCGTCGACGTCCGGGACAGCGGACAACAGCGCCCGGGTGTACGGGTGCCGCGGGTTGCGGTAGATGTCGTCCCGCTCCCCGACCTCCACGATCTTGCCGAGGTACATCACCGCGACCCGGTGGCTGAAGTGCCGCACCACGGCCAGATCGTGCGCGATGAACAGGAACGCCAGGTCCAGCTCCCGCTGCAGCTCGCGGAGGAGGTTGACGACCTGGGCCTGGATCGACACGTCCAGGGCAGAGACCGGCTCGTCGGCGACGATGAGCCGGGGCCGCAGCGCCAGCGCGCGGGCGATGCCGACCCGCTGGCGCTGCCCTCCGGAGAACTCGTGCGGGTACCGGTTGTAGTGCTCCGGGTTGAGTCCGACGATCTCCAGCAGCTCCTGTACCCGCCGCTTGATCCCGCCCTCCGGACGCACGCCGTTGACCTGCAACGGAATGGCGATGATCTTGCCGATGGTGTGCCGCGGGTTCAGCGACGAGTACGGGTCCTGAAAGATGATCTGCAGCTCCCGGCGCAGCGGCCGCAGTGCCCGCCCGCGCATGTGCGTGATGTCCCGGCCGTCGAACCGGATGCGCCCGGCCGTCGGCGCCAGCAGGCGCACGATCATCCGGCCGGTGGTGGTCTTGCCGCAGCCCGACTCCCCGACCAGTCCGAGCGTCTCGCCCGGCCGGACCTCGAAGTCGATGCCGTCCACCGCCCGCACGACGGAGCGCGGCCCGAGGCCGTCGCGTACCGGGAAGTGCCGGGTCAGCCCCTCGACGGCAAGGAGCGGTTCGCCGGTGCGCTCCGGCTCCCGCTGGCGGACGGTCGTCCCGCCACCATCGGCCTCGGCGGTGGCGTCGGCGATCGCGTTGGCCCCGGCATCGCCCCCAAGGGCGCCGGCAGAGCCGTCCAGCGGCCGCTCTTGGCTGGTCATGCCACCTCCGTCGGCGTGACTTCGTGCTCGCGCAGCCGGGCACGGTCGGCGTCGCTGAGGTGACACGCGACGAGATGGTCCGGCTCACCGGCCGGGCGCAGGAGCGGGATCTCGGTGGTGCTCCGCCCCTCGGTCTCGCCGGCGTACCGGCACCGGGGGTGGAAGGCGCAACCCGCCGGCAGGTTGATCATGCTGGGCGGGCTGCCGCTGATCGGGGTGAGGTCGGCGTCCGGGTCGCCGCGCAGCGTCGGGACGCTGGCCAGCAGGCCCCAGGTGTACGGGTGCTGCGGGCGGCGCAGAACCTGCTCGACGGTTCCCTGCTCGACCGCGCGCCCGCCGTACATCACCAGGACGTCGTGGGCGACCTGGCTGACCACGCCGAGGTCGTGCGTGATCAGCACGATCGCGGTGTTGAACTCCGACTGCAGGTCGGCCAGCAGATCGAGGATCTGGGCCTGGACCGTCACGTCCAGGGCGGTGGTCGGCTCGTCGGCGATCAGCAGGTCGGGATGGTTGACCAGAGCCATGGCGATCATCACGCGCTGCCGCATGCCGCCGGAGAACTCGTGCGGGTACCGGTCGAACCGCCGGTCCGGCTGGGGGATGCCGACCCTGCCGAGCATCGCGACGGCGTGCCTGCGCGCCTCCGCCTTGCCCGCCGAGGGGTGGTGCACGCGGTACGCCTCCACGATCTGGCGGCCGACCGTGTAGTACGGGTGCAGGGCGGAGAGCGGATCCTGGAAGATCATGGCCATGCTCCGGCCGCGCATCGTCCGGATCTGCTTCTCGTCGAGCCCGACGACATCCCGGCCGCCGACCAGGATCTGTCCGGACAGCCGCGTACGCCGGGGGTTGTGCAGGCCGAGGATGGCGAGGCTGGCAACGCTCTTCCCGGAGCCGGACTCACCCACGACACACAGCGTGCGCCCGGGCCGCACCGAGAACGACACTCCGTTGACCGCACGCACCACGCCGTCCTCGGTGTCGAACCGCACGGTCAGGTCCCGTACCGCCAGGTATGGCTGCGACTGCGCCGGATCCGGCTCGGGTACGGGTGGTGCCACGGGGTCTCCTCGGGGGCAGGGGTCGGGGGGAAATGCGGTTAGGCTTGGTGATGGGTCCACGCCCGGCGTTCCCAGGTCTTCGGGAGAGAACGCCGGGCGTGGAGTCCGGCTGTCGTCCGCCTCAGGCAGGCGACCCCCAATCGGCCGGGACGAGGTTGACGTCATTCAGGTCGACGTACATGATCCGGTGTCCAAACTGGATCTGGACGTACTTCATGCTGCCCCTGATGACGGTGTGGTCACCAGGGCTCGACCCGTCGAACGTCGAGGACTTGTAGTACTCGCTGGGCACGATGCCACCGACCGCGTACCGCTGCCCCGCCGCGAACGTGTACTGCATCGGGACGATCGTCTGCACCGGTACGCCGGCCGGGTAGGCGGCCGCTTCCGGGTAGGCCCGGCCGTACACCGGGATGCTGGCCTGGCCCGGCTTCGGCACCGCGACCAGCCCGGTCGACCACCGCGCGGTGCGTGCCGACGGCGGGTTGTAGAACCACGCCTTCTGGCCGAGGTACCAGATCGCGGTCCAGTTGCCCTGCGTGCCGGCCGACGCGTACACCTGACCGGCGGACGCCCGGGCGCCGTGGTCGGAGATGTACATCGTGGACGGTGAGCCGTCCGGGTGCAGCCCGATGTCGGTGACCAGCGGCGAGTCCGCCGACGGCGCGGTGTGCAGGATCACCGACGAGGAGCCGTGCGGCGCGCACGCGTCGGCCGCCGTCCCGTCGCACCCGGTGAACGCCGGCGTGTTGCGGGCGTAGTCCGGGTCGATGGTGACGAGTCCACTGTGGACGTTGCCGGTGCCGTGCAGCGGCGCGCCCAGCAGGTCGAAGTAGTGCGCCCAGTCCCAGTACGGTCCCGGATCCCAGTGCATGCTGGCAACGTTGGCGGGCGTGATGCCCGGCACGTTGTCGTGGCCGATGATGTGCTGCCGGTCCAGCGGGATGTCCAGCTTGTCGGCCAGGTACCGCACCAGCTTCGCGGACGCGCGGTACATCGCCTCGGTGTACCAGCTGCCCTGCGCCGCGTAGCCCTCGTGCTCGACGCCGACCGACGCCGAGTTGACGTACCAGTTGCCCGCGTGCCACCCGACGTTCTTGGTCGCGATGTGCTGGGCGACCAGCCCGTCGGCGGACCGGATCGTGTAGTGCCATCCGAGGTACGTCGGGTCCTGCACCAGTTGCAGCGACCCGTCGAAGCTCTCCTCGGTGTCGTGGATGACGATGTACCGGATCTTCTGAGTCTTCGGCCGGTCGGCCAGGTCGTAGTTGCCGTAGTCGGTGGGGTCCGCGGACAGCTGCTGGTACGGCGCCGGTACCCACTCGCACGACAGCTTCTTCGGGCACTCCAGATTGCTGGATCCGGGCAGCCGGGGCAGGCCCAGCTTGTCCAGCCAGGACCGGTCCGGCACACCGGCCGTCGCCGCCAGTCGCACCGGGTGCCCGTCGTCGGTGACGCGCTGAGCGCCGGACCGGATGGTGTCGAACACCTCGTCGGCGAACTGCTGCGCGCTGTCCGCGTCGGTCGCGCCCGCGTACTCAGCCACCGCGCCGTACCACTGGTCCGGGTCGCTGGACAGCGGTGCGCCCAGCGCGCGCTGGTACCGGGCGAGCACCGCCGCGCCGCCCCGGATGTTGGCCGCCGGGTCGGTGCGCAGCGTCGCCTTGTCCAGCCCGGTCAGCGCCGCCGCCACCTCCAGCGTCTCGGTGCCCGTGGCCGGTGTCGTGGTCGCGCCGGCCTGGCGCGGCCCGGCGGTCATCGGCCTCGCGCTGTCGCCACGCGCGTCAGCGCCCGCTTGATTCGCACCGGCGGCCTGAACCGTGCTGGCCTGATCCGTGCCGGCGACCTCGGCCCTTGGACGACCAGTCTGGCTCGGCGCGTCTGACGCCGCGCCGCGACCCAGACCAGTCGCCGGCAGCGAGGCCACATAGGTCACGTCGGTCAGGTGCATCGGGCCGAACCCGCCACTCGTGCTCGGCTGCCCCGCGTTCGTGTTCCACAGGGACTCCAGATAGGACACACCGAGCAGCACGCTCTCCGGTACGCCGGAGGATGCGGCTGCGGCCGCGTACGCCTGCTGCCGCGAGTCGGCAGCTCCGTTCGGAGCGGCGAGAGCGCCGGTGGCCGTGCCGAGCACGACCAGCCCGGCCACCACCGCCACTCCGCCGGTCCGGGGCCTGGATAAGAGCATCGAACCTCCGATCAAGGGGGATCTATTCCGCTACCTTGCCGTCATCACCCTCGCGCGTCAACAGCAGTCCACAAGATTTCACACCGCCTCAACACCGCGAGGAGCGCACCGATATGCTCACCAGTTCGCCTGGTGCGGCGACCGCGGGAGCGCGACCGTCGCGGGGTGGATGATGTAGACCGTTCCGCCGCTGCTGTTGCGCCACGCGTTCTCGAACTCGGGCCGGCCGAACACCTTGCGGACGCTCGGGTCGTCGGCGGCGGCGGGATCGTTCATCACCGGGTCGCCGTCGCGGGTGAAGCCGGCGATGACCATCAGGTGGCCGTTGGTGGAGTAGTCGGCGCCGGGGACCTGGCCCTTCTTGAACGCGGCCGACACCACCACCGGTATGCCGGCCGCGATGAACTGCTCGACCTCGTTGAACGAGCGCATCCGGGTCACGAAGGAGCGCAGCCCGAAGCGCGCCGCGTAGGCCGTGTTGAACGGCCAGTTCCCGCAGCCGGTGTAGTTGTTGTCGTAGGTGTTGCGGGCGGCGTAGTCGACCCACGGGTCGGCGTAGCCCGGGTCCACCCAGGAGTAGTCGGCGGGGCTGGGTCCCTTGTGCCAGTAGGCGACGACCATCGACGTGGACGTGGGGCTGCACCACGCCTCGCCGCCGTTGTCCCACTGCGGGTACTGGTCGAGGTGGACGTCCTGGGAGAACTGCGGTACCCGCAGCGTGACGCCCTTGGCCCGGCGCGGTGTGCTGGTCGGGTACTCGTCGGCCTCGGGCAGCAGCGAGGCCATCGCGCCGACCGACCGTACCGTCGGGGTCTGCCGGGTGTCCGCCGGCCGGTACAGGGTCAGCCGCAGCTGCCAGGCACGCAGCCCGGTACCGTCGGCGGCCTCGAACGTGTCGATGTCCACCGTGCCGTCGGCGTCGCGCTGCCCCGGCACCGAGGTACGGGAGAACTGGGTGTCGTCTTCCGCCCACCGGCCCATGACGTACCACTTGGTGGTGGTACCGGCCGGGGTGACGCCGCGCAGCTCCGTCTGGATCCAGGTGCCACCCGGTGTCGTGGCGTTCCAGGACGTCACCGCCTGGCTGGCGGCGAACCCGGGGAACACCCACGGGGACGTCCAGGTGGCGTACTCGTAGTCCCGGCTGCCGCCGACGAACGGGTCGGTGTAGGTGATGGTGCCGACCGGCCTGCGGATGGTGAGCCCGGCCAGGCCCAGCGCGGTCCCGGCCGCGGTGCCGCGGGCGAGCCCGGCGATGCCGTTCCAGCTTTCGTAGCTGACGTCGCGGGTCGGCTCCGGAGACGCGGCAAGGGCGGCCCGGGCGAACTCGGGTCCGGCAAGGACACCGGCCGTTCCGGCGGCGAGCCCGCGCAGCAGTGTCCGTCGATGGATAATCATGACGACTCCCTCCGAGGTATCTTGTGGGATTGTTGCAGAGATCGACGGCCACGGACATAGCCGATCAGCGATCAAAACGGGAGTCGGCCGCGCGGAATCCCACGCCGGGACGGGTGGTGCGAGGCGCCGAGCCGCGATCTGTCCGATGTGGATTGTTCTGCGGCAAGTCGGACCGGCCGGCGGCCGGCCCAGGCGGGTTGAGCCGGCGGCCAGGGCAGGCAGCGGCGGCGTTGAGCCCGCGCCCGGGCGGGCGGCGGCCCGATCAGTCAGCGAGCCGACGGCCGTCGTACGCGGCGCGCGATCGGCGGTTCCGCTACTCCGGACCGGTCAGCGGAGCGGCGACGATGACCCGGACGCCGGCCTGTTCCAGCGACCGCACGCCCGCCGGGTCGGCCGCCGAGTCGGTGATGACCGCGGTGACGGCGGACAACGCGCAGACCCGGCCCACCGCGATGTGACCGAGCTTGGTGGAGTCGGCCAGCACGTACGTCTCGGTCGCCTGCCGCAGGATCGCCTGTCGCAACGGGATCTCGTCGAGGCGGTCCGCGGTCACCCCGGCCTTCGCGGCGACACCGCTGGCGGCGACGAACGCCCGGTCGGCGAAGAACTGGTCGAGGAAGCGCTCCGCGCTGGCGCCGACACAGGCCAGGTCGGCACGGCGCAGCTGCCCGCCGGCGAGGTGCACCTCCACGTCGTCCCGGCTGGTCAGCTCGGCCGCCGTGGGTACCGAGCAGCACAGCGCCCGGCCGGAGAACGTGGCCGGCAGCGCGCGGGCGGTCTCCGCGACGGTGGTCCCCACGTCGAGAATGACTGTGTCGCCGGGTTCGACCAGCGCGGCCGCGGCCGCGGCGATGGCCCGTTTCGGGTCCAGGTGGGCGACCGCGCGTTCCTCGATCGCGCTCTCCCAGCTGCGCCCCTCCTGGGCGACGGCGCCCCCGTACACCCGCCGCAGCACGCCGCGTTCCTCCAGCACCTGCAGGTCGCGGCGGATCGTCTCGCCGGAGACCGTGAACTGGTGGGCGAGGTCTTCCACCCGGACGCGGGCGTCCCGGCGCAGCTGCGCGGCGATCTGGAGTCGGCGCTCCTCGGGCAGCGCCGCGGCAAGCAGTTCTTCCTTCATGGGGTTGGGACTCCGCAAGGTCGACCGAGGGTGTTCGGCCGGCTGCCCGACGCCCCGCTTGCACGGACTTCACCGGATCGAGTTGCCGGTACGTCTGGTGCCAGCCACCCGGGCAAGCGTAACCGGTCACGGTTCCCGCGGTCCCGACTGTCCGGTCCGACTCGCGCACCGGGTCGGTCGACCGGCCCGGGTTCGGACCGGGTACGCACGCGACCTCGCACCTCCATGACCATGAACGGTTGCAACGACGACTATCCATGTCCATCCCGATATCAGTCAAGACTCACCTTGGACTGCCGTGGGATACGCGGTGCGACGGCCCGACCCGGCGTCGGTGGCGGACGATCGCGCCCGCGTGGGGAGGCCATACCGGTCGCCGGCTGCGAACCGGCCACGAAACGACCCTCCGATAGCCAATCCGGCAGCCGCTGATCTATCGTCCGATCAGCGTGAACGGACCCTGCTATCCGCCACAGGAGTGTGCAATGCCGAACGCCGCCGACGGGGCCGGCAGTCTGGTCCTGGGCATCGACGCGGGCGCCGGGCTCGTCGAGGCCGTCTGCGCCACGACTGACGGCGAGGTGGTCGGGCGGGGCAGGTCGGGCTCGGCGAACGCGATGGCGATGCCGGTGGCCGAGGTCGCCGACCACCTGAGTTCGGCGGCACGGCAGGCGACGGAGACGGTCGACCCGCGGCTGGTCAGCCACGTGGTGGTCGGGGCCGCCGGGGTCATCCGGTACACCCGCGGCGCGACCGTCGAGCCGCTCGCCCAGGTGTGGGACTCGGCGGGCCTGACCTGTCCGGTACGGGTGGTCGCCGACGCGGTGACCGCGTTCGCCGCCGGTACCTCGCGGCGGCACGGCGCGGTGCTCATCGCCGGCATCGGTGCGATCGCCGCCCGCATCGGCGACGAGGAGGTGCTGGAGCGGGTCGACGGCAACGGCTGGCTGGTCGGCGACGACGGTTCCGGCTTCTGGCTCGGTCGCCAGGCGGTCCGCGCGGTGTTCGCCGCGCTCGACCACCGAGGCGAGCCGACCCTGCTCACCCAGGCCGTTCTCGCCACGCTGACCGGTGACGAGACGGTACCGGCGGATCCGGCCGAGCAGGTCGTGGTGCTGCGCGACACCGTGTACGACGGCCCGCCGATCGCGCTGGCCGGGCTGGCCCCCCTGGTCCCGGCCGCTGCCGAGGCCGGCGACCGGGTCGCGCAGCGGATCGTCGACCGCGCCGTCGCGCTGCTGGTGGACTCGGCGACGTCGCTGTCCGCCGCCGAGCCGGACGAGCCGCTGGTCCTGGCCGGTTCGCTGCTGTCGGGCGGCGGCCCGATCGGTCGGGAGGTGCAGCGGCGGCTGGCCCGCCACCGTCGCACCGATCCGATCCTCGCCGGCAGCTGCGCGGGTGCCGCCGCCTGGCTGGCCGCCGGCATCGTGGCGCCGGACCTCGACCCGGCCGCCCACGCCCGGCTCACCCGGCGGCCGGTCAGCCCTTGACCGCTCCGGCGGTCAGCCCCCCGGCGACCCGTCGCTGTACCGCCATGAAGAAGGCCACGACCGGTACCGCGATCAGCGTGGAGCCCGCCATCAGCGGCCCGTACTCGGTCCCCTCGCCGAGGGTGAAGTGGGTCAGCCACAACGGCAGCGTGTAGTTGCCCGGGCTGGAGATGAGGAAGTAGGTCAGCATGAACTCGTTCCAGGCCAGGATCATCGTGTAGACCGAGGTGGCGACGAGCCCGGGCAGGACCAGCGGCAGCACGATGCGGATGAACGCGGAGAACCTCCCGCACCCGTCCACCATCGCCGCCTCCTCCAACTCCACCGGGATGTTGGCGAGGAAGCCGCGCAGCGTCCACACCGCGAACGGCATCGCGAAGGCCAGGTACGCCAGCACCAGGCCCGGTACCGTATCGGTCAGCCGCGCCCGGTTGAACATCAGGAACAGCGGGATGACGACCGCGTTGAGCGGAACCATCTGCACGATCATCACCGCGAAGACGAACGCCTTGCGACCGTGGAAGCGGAAGCGCGCGATCGCGAGCGCGGCCAGGAACGCGACCACCATCGCCGCGACCACGGTCAGGCCGGTCACGATGGCGCTGTTGCGCAGCGCGCGCCAGAACACCGGATCGGTCACGACGATCCGGAAGTTGGCCACCGACGGGTGGTGCGGCCAGAACTGCGGGGTGACGGTCTGCATGTCCTTGCCGGGCTTGAACGCGGTGTTGGCCATCCAGTACACCGGGAACACCCAGACCACCACGACCGCGAGGCCGCACACGGTCCAGACCAGGGTGCGCAGTCGACCCCGGCTCATTCCGCCTCCCCCATCCGCAGGATCTGGCGCAGGTACACGACCATCACGCCGAGCAGCAGCAGGACCGTGACGACGGCCAGCGCCGAGGCGTAGCCGTAGTCGTGGCTGTAGTAGGCCCGCGCGTACGAGTAGATGCCGAGCGTGAAGTAGTCCTTGGTGGGATTGGACTGGCGCAGTACCCAGATCTGGGTGAAGACCTGGAAGTCCCAGATCACCGACAGCGTGCTGAGCATCAGCAGGATCGGCCGCAGCAGCGGCACGGTCACCTTGCGGAACACCTGCGGCGATGACGCGCCGTCGACCCTGGCGGCCTCGATCAGGTCCCGGGGAATCTGGGCGAGCGCCGCGTACACGGTGATGGCGATGAGCGGGACGGCGCCCCAGACGACGACCGCGGTCGAGACCGCGAAGCCCTGCACGTTGTCGATGTACCAGTTGTGCCGCGGGATGCCGAGCAGGTAGTTGATGACGCCGTAGTTGTAGTCGGTCATCCACGCGAACATCTCGGTGGACACCGGCTGCGGAACGGCCCAGGCGAGTACAAGCGCGAAGGTCATCAGCCAGCGGCACCACCCCGGTACCACCTGCATCAGCAGCGCGACCGCCACACCGACCACCATGGACAGGACCACCATCGCGGCGGCGACGATGACCGTGCGTTCCAGGACCGTCCAGAAGAACCCGTCGCTGAAGATCCGGCGGTAGTTGGCCAGCCCGGCGAACGACGGCCCGGCATCGGGGTTGAAGATCTGCGCCAGTCCCCAGGTCTGGAACGACAGCACGACCAGCTTCGCCATCGGGTACCCGAGGACTCCCACCAGGACCACCAGCGCCGGAGTGGCCAGCGCGTACGGGGTCAACCGGGCGCGACCGCCCCGCCTACCGCCCCGGCGCGGTGGCCGCGCGGCGGACGGGCCTGGTGGGCCGCCGGCCAGGTCCGCTGTCCGGGTGGTGCCTGTCGACGCCATGGCTCCCCGTTCCGGTGGTCCGCTGGCGGCGGCCCGCCAACATCGGTGAAGTCAGCGACCCTGCCAGGGCTGTGCCGCCCTGGCAGAGTCGCCGATGCTGACGCCGTCCCGGTGGGGACGGGTCAGGACTGGTTGAGGTCCTTCTCGATGGCCGCGTCGGCGGTCTTGGTCGCGTCCGGAATCGACTTGCCGGTCGCGACGTCCACCAGCAGCTGGTTGATGATCTGGTCCTTCTCCACCTGCGCCCAGTTCTTCGCGAGCGGGACGAACCAGGTGTGCGCGAGTTCCGCGGAGAACGCGGACCGCAGCGGGTCGTCGGAGGTGATGTTCTTGGAGTTGGCGAGGAACCCGCCGGCCACGAACTCGTTCTCCGCGCTGGACGAGGTGAACGCCTTGATCCACGCCTTGGACCAGGCTGGGTGCGGCGCGGACTTCGGCACGGCCAGGTCGGAACCGCCCATGAACGGCGGTACGGGCTGGCCGGCGTTGGTCGGGCTGGGCAGCGGGAACGTGCCGAGCTTGTCCTTGAGCGCCGGGTTGCCCTTCGCTCCGTAGACCGCGGCCATCTGGCCGGACGAGTCGTAGAACATCGCCGCCTCGCCGGAGACCAGCTGGACGTAGGAGTTCAGATTGGTCTTCGTGCGGTCGCCCCGGTAGCCGGCGTCGATCAGTTCCTTCCAGTTCGCCAGGCCCTTCTGCGCCTCGGCGGAGGACAGGTTCGCCTGCCACTTCCCGTCGGAGGACTGGGTGGCGATCTGGCTGCCGGCGTCGTACACGAACGGCAGGCCGCCGTACGGGTAGGAGCCGGGCATGTAGAACGCGGAGAAGTTCGGGTCGGAGGCGTGCTTGGTCGCGATCGTCCGCACGTCGGTCAGCAGCTCCGGCCAGGTCTTCGGGGGCTGCGAGATGCCGGCGGCGGTGAAGATGTCTTTGCGGTAGGTGACGGCGCGGTCCCCGCCGTAGTACGGCACGCAGTACAGCTTGCCGTCCATCGTGCAGGACTGGATCAGCCCGTCGAGCCACGACGACGAGTTCTCGAACGTCGACTTGTCGGCGGTCAGATCCGTGAGCGCACCCGCGACGATGTACTGCGCGGTCTCGCTGTTGCCGAACTCCAGCACGTCCGGTGCGGTGCGCGCCTGGGCGGCCGCGTCGAACTTGGTCAGGTGGTCGGTCCACGCCTGGTAGACCACGTTCACCTTGACCTTCGGGTACGTCTTGTTGAACTCGGCCGTCGCGTCGGTGACCGCCTGCGGCCAGAGCGTCTGCGCGTCGGTCTGCAACCATACGGTGATGGCGCCCGATGTGTTCTTGTCCTCAGTGGCCGGTTTGGTGCCCCCACCCGAACAGGCGGCCGCCGCGAGCAACGCCCCGCAGAGTACCGGCGCGATCGCGATCCTTCCTCTCACCGCTCACTCCCTAGAATCCACATGAACCCAAGAGGTCGTGCGACCGCCCACACCCGGCATCGGGCCCGGCCGATCGCCGAATAACGCTGGCAGAACTTATGTTGGCGGGAAGACTTGCAGATATCTCGATCCCACGTCAAGGGTCGCTCGCCGTGTTGAGCTCTTACCGAGACTCTGCCATGATCCCACAGGAAGCCACAGCGAGACATTTGCCGCCAAACGAACCGTTGAGGAGCACGAAGGCATGTCCGGCTCGACGCCCGGCAAGGAACGGTTGGTTCTCGGCCTCGACATCGGCGGCACCTGGACCAGAGCGCTGTTGGCGACGACCGCGGGGAGACGGGTCGGGTCGGCCCGGTCTGCCGGTGCGAACCCGTACGCGCACGGGGTGAGCGTCGCCGCCGGACGCATCTCCACGGCACTGGACGAGGCGTTGCGCGACGCCGACCCGGGCGCGGTGGAGGGCTGTGTGGTCGGGCTGGCCGGTGCCAGCCAGTACGCGTCCGACCCAGCCATCGCGCGGGCGTTCGAGGAGATCTGGCGGGCCGCCGGGCTGACCTGTCCGGTACGGGTCACCAGCGACGTCGCGGTCGCGTTCGCCGCGGGTACGCCGGCCCCCGCCGGTTCGATCCTGCTCGCCGGTACCGGTGCGGTGGCCGCCGAGGTCCGCGATCGGGAGCCGGTCGCCATTCACGGCGGGCACGGCTGGTTGCTCGGCGACGACGGGTCGGCGTTCTGGATCGGCCGGCAGGCGGTGCGCGCCACACTGTCCACACTGGACGGCCAGGCACCCGCCTCGCCGCTGTCCCGCCTGATCCAGTCCTGGTACTTCGGCGACGGCGACGGGCACGAGCCGGCCGGCGCGGCGGGCGTGGAAGGCGCGGCCGGCGTGGACGACGCGGCGGGCATGGACGGCGTGGCCGGTCCCAAAGCAGACGCTGCGTCGGCGCGACCGGGCGGCGACGGGACGCACGCGATGCCGCGCCGCCCGCCCCGCCGGCCGATCGCCGACCTGATCCGGGAGGTCAACCGCCGCCCGGCGATCTCGCTCGCCGACCTGGCACCGCTGGTGATGCAGGCGCGCGCCGCCGGCGACACCACCGCCGACCTGATCGTGCGCGAAGCCGCCGACCTGCTGGTGGCGACGCTCGTACAGTCCCGCCCGGCGGCCAGCGACGCGCCGATCGTCCTGGCCGGCGGACTGCTGGTGTCCGCCGCGCCGGTACGGGACCGGGTCGTTGCCGCGCTCCGGGACCGGTGGCCGGCCGCCGACCTGTGCACCGCGCTGGACGGTCCGGCCGCCGCCGCCTGGCTGGCCGCCCTACCGCTCCTGGCCGGAGAGCCGCTCGTGGCCGGAGAGCCGCTCCTGGCTGGAGAGCCACTCTTGCCCGGACAGCCGCCAGTGGCCGAGGCGGCCCAGGCCGACGCGCTGCACGCTGCCCTGATGCCGCCGGAGAGCCAGCGGGCGAACGTCATGCCACCACCGACCCTGGTCTGACGCGCACCGGATCTATGGACCGCGAGCTATTGCTCTTGGCCGTACCCCATCCATATCCTCAAACAATCCACAGAAGTTGTCGCGATTCCACACCGCCTCGCGGAGGTAGCACATGGCCATCCATCGGCACGAGGTCGATCGCCGCACGCTGTTCAAAGCCGGTCTCGGGGGCGCGGTCGCGGCGGTCGTCGGGACAGAGCTGCTCACCTCGTCACCGGCAGGTGCCGTCCCGGACCCTGAATTCCCATGGGTCATCGACTGCGACACCTGGGGCGCACGGCCGCCGTCGAGCCCCATCCAGATCACCGGCAACACCACCAACAAAATCATCCTGCACCACATGGCGTTCCCGAACGTCACCGACTACTCCCGCGAGCACGCGATGCAGTTGGCCCGCGACTGCCAGGACCTGCACATGGACACCAACGGGTGGGCGGACACCGGCCAGCACTTCACGGTGAGCCGGGGCGGCTACGTGCTGGAGGGTCGCCACCGCAGCCTGGAGACTCTCGACGCGGGCGAGCACCAGGTCATCGCCGCCCACTGCCCGGGCGAGAACGGCAACGCGATCGGCATCGAGAACGAGGGCACCTACATCACCGAGACGCCGCCCGCCGCGCTGCTCGACTCGCTGGTGGAGCTGTGCGCCGCCGTCTGCCGGCAGTTCCGGCTCCAGCCCTGGGACATCTTCGGCCACTGGGACTTCTACATCACCGACTGCCCGGGCATCGCGTTCTACGCCCAGTTCCCGATGGTCCGCTCGCGGGTGGCGGCGGCGCTCGGAACCCCGCGTAGCGCCATCCCGGCGCGCCGCTGGCCGGACATCTGGCGGTTCGTCGACGGCCCGGTCGTCGAGGTCGCCCAGTACCTGCTCGCCGACCTCGGCTACCCACTCACCCCGGACGGCGTGTTCGGCATCGACATGAACGGGGTCGTCGCCGACTTCCAGAGCAGCCACGGGATCCCGGTCGATCCGGACGCCACCTTCGACGCGGCCACCTGGGAGGCACTCGCGCCGGTGCTCGACAAGCACGCGACCGGCTTGCCGGTCGAGGCGCTGCAGTACATGCTGGGCCGCAAGGGGTACGCCGACGTCGCCGTCAACGGCGAGTTCGACCACGCCACGATGAAGGCGGTGCAGGGCATACAGCGCCTGCACGGCCTGGTGCCGGACGGCAAGGTGAACACCGACACCTGGTGCGCGATCGTCGGCGGCGCGGTGCGGTCGGCTTTCCGGTACTGATTCCCGGGGCCGCCCGGCGGGCCCGCCCACAAAAGGGGCGTACCCGTAGCGCGGACAGACGTGGCCGGTCCCGATCGCGGTGCGAGGTCGGGACCGGTCGCCACGAGTGAGAGGCGAGAGGGATGGCCGAGACGGCTTCGGTAGCGGTGGCGGTGGCCACGCTGTGGACGGCACCGGACCGGATCCGGGACATCGACGGTCCGATGCTTTCGGTACCGGGCAGCTGCCGGGCCTGGGTGTCGGCGATACCCGACGGTACCGACGCCGGTCTCGGCGACCGGGTGGAGTCCCAGCTTCTTCTCGGCGACCGCGTGGTGATCCAGGACGTACGCGACCGGTGGGCCCGGGTGCTGGTACCGGGACAGCCGGCGCAGTGCCGCGACCCGGTCGGGTACCCGGGTTGGATGCCGGTGGAGCAGTTGACCGCCGGCGAGCACAGGCGCGACGGCGACGGCGAGTTCGTGACCAGCGCGCTGACCACGGCGCTGTACGCCGCGCCGTCCGGTGCGGTCGCGGTACCCGATGTCGTGCTCGGCACCCGCCTGAACGCGCTCGGCGACCCGGCGGACGGCTGGCTGCCGGTGTCGGTCGTGGGCCGCCCGGAGGCGCTGTGGGTACCGGCGGGAGACGTCCGGCCGGCGGACGGGGAGTCAGGGGTGGCGCCGGACTCGGCGTCGCTGCTCGCGACCGCGATGCGCCTGGTGGGCACGCCGTACGTGTGGGGTGGCCTGACGCCCTTCGGCATCGACTGCTCCGGGCTGACCCACCTGGCCCACCGGCTCGCCGGCGTCGAGGTGCCCCGCAACGCCAGCGACCAGCAGACGGTGGCACAGCCGGTACCGCTGGGCGAGGAGATCCCCGGCGACCTGTACTTCTTCGCCCGCGAGGGCGGGCGGGCCCACCACGTCGGCTTCGCGGCCGGCGACGGGTGGATGGTCGACGCGTGCTCCACCGCCCGCCGGGTGGAGCATCACCCACTGTCGGCGCAGCGGCGCGAGACGCTCGTCGGCTGCGGCCGGCTCCTCCCGGCTCGGCGCGTCTGACGCCGCTCCGCGACCCAGACCAGTCGGTCAACCCCTCCGGAGCAGCCGGGGCGCCTCCTCGATGATGTAGCGGCGCAGGTCGGACACCGGGGTCGACAGGCGCCAGTCGCCGGACCACGCGACCGAGATGGTCCGGCTGGCGCCCTTGTCGGTGATCGCCAGTTCGACCGTGCCGTCCATCGCCGCGCCGGCCGGCAGCACGGCGACACCGAGCCCGGCGGCGACCAACCCGGCCGCGGTGTTCATCTCCTGGCTCTCGTAGGAGTACCGGATCGGCAGCCGCGCCGCGCGCAACAGCTGGTCGGTGATGGTCCGCACGCCGTACCCGGCGGTCATCGTGATCAGCGGCTCGTCGCCGACCTCGGCCAGGCGTACCCGGGCCCGACCGGCGAGCCGGTGACCCGCCGGTACCAGCAGGGTGAGCGGCTGCTCGGCCAGCCGCCGGGTGCCCAGGTGCGGGTGCGGCGGCACCGGACCCGCCACGCCGAGGTCGAGCCGGCCGGACAGTACCCCGTCGACGATCACGTGCGCGGCGTCCTGCACCAGCCGCACCACCACGCCGGGATGAGTCTGCCGGAACCCGCGCAGCAGCGCGGGCACCACGGTCGGGCCCATGCTGTGCAGGAACCCCAGCACCACCGAACCGGAGTCCGGATCGGCCTCGGCGCGGACCGCCCGTACCCCGGCGAGCAGTTCGTCCAGAGCCCGCTCGGCATGCCCGGCGAGCAGTTGGCCGTGCCGGGTCAGCCGGACCCCCCGCCCCTCCCGGTGCAGCAGCGGCGTGCCCAGCTCGGCGGCCAGCCGGGCCAGCGCGCGGGACAGGGTCGGCTGCGGAATGCCCAACTGCTGGGCGGCACGGGTCACGTGCTCGTGCCGGGCGACCGCGACCAGTTCCTCCAGTCCGGGTGCCAGCCCGAAGCTCTCATACGCCACGGTATGAAAATACCCCGAGTCATGTATTGGACGTATGGGACGTTCCGCTCCTAGCGTCGAAGGCGTGACCGTCCTCGACGCCGAACTCGACCGGGAGCGCCCGCCCGGCCTGCCACCCGGCAGCCGCCCGGCGCGCCGGCTCACCCTCGCCATGCTCGCCGCCGGACTGTCCGCGTTCAGCCTGCTGTACTTCACGCAGGCGCTGCTTCCGGCGATCGGCGCGGCCTTCCGGGTCGGACCGGCCGCGTCCAGCCTGACCGTCTCCTGCGCCACCGGCGCGCTGGCCCTGGCCATCCTGCCGCTGTCCAGCGTCGCCGAGTCGGTGGGCCGTACCCGGCTGATGCGCGGCGGCCTGCTCGTCGCCTGCGTCCTCGCGTTCGCCTCGGCGCTGATGCCGCGGTTCTGGATGCTGCTTTTCACCCGGGCCCTGATCGGGGTGGCGCTGGCCGCGGTCGTCGCGGTGGCCATGGGGCACCTCGGCGACGAGATCCACCCGACCGGGATCGGGGCCGCGATCGGCCTGTACGTGTCCGGGAACTCGCTGGGCGGCGTGCTCGGCCGGCTCATCCCCGGTGCCGCGCAGGATCTGGGCTCCTGGCGGCTGGCGGTCGCCGTACTGGCCGGCTGCTCGGCCGTCATGGTCGCCGCGTTCCTGGTGCTGTTGCCGCCGGCCCGGCGGTTCCAACCCACTCCGGCACGGTTGGGCGCGCACGCCTCGGCGCTGCGCGAGCTGTGGCGCGACCCCGGGGTACGGCGCCTGTGCGCGGTGGGCTTCCTGCTGATGGGCGGCTTCGTCGCCTGCTACAACTACCTGTCGTACCGGTTGACGTCGGCGCCGATCGGGCTGTCCGGCACGCTCGCCTCGCTGCTGTTCCTCGCGTACCTGGCCGGTACGGCCAGTTCCACGGTCGCCGGCCGGCTGGCCGACCGGCACGGCCGGCGCGCGGTGATCGGTGCCGGCGGGGTGCTGTCGCTGGCCGGGCTCGCCCTGACCCTGCCGGACAACCTGGCAGCCATCACCGTGGGCCTGGTCGTGTTCACCGCCGGTTTCTTCGTCGCCCACTCGGTCGCCAGTGGCTGGATGGCGGCCCGGGTGTCCCGGTACCGCGCGCAGGCGTCGGCGATGTACCTGATGGCGTACTACCTCGGCTCCAGCGCGCTCGGGTGGGCGATCGGCCTGGCGTACCTGCACAGCGGCTGGACCGCCACGGCCAGCGTGATCGGCGCGTTGTGCGTGGCCGCGCTGGTGTGTGTCGCCGGCATACCGGACCGGCCCCGGCGGTAGCCGCCGAGGCCGGCGGTGGCCACCCGAGGGGGGCGGCTGCCGCCAGCTACCGGAGGACGGCGCGGATGCGGCGTACCCCGGAACTGGACGACTCCTCCTTGACGACCTGGAATCGGCCCAGCACCCCGGTGTGCGCCACGTGCGGGCCACCGCAGATCTCGTTGCTGTACCACTCCCCGTCCGGGTCGCCGGCCGTGTAGACCTGCACGGTCTCGCCGTAGCGGTCGCCGAACGCACCGAGGGCACCCTCGCCGAACGCCGTCGCCGTGGGCAGCTCGCGGCGCACCATCGGCCAGTCCCGGTCGATCTGCTCGTTGACGATCCGCTCGACCTCGTCCAGTTCCCCGCGGGTCAGCTTCGCCGGGTGGCTGAAGTCGAACCGCAGCCGCTCCGGGGTGATGTTGCTCCCCCGCTGCACCACGTGCTCCCCCAGTACCAGCCGCAACGCCTTGTACAGCAGGTGCGTCGCGGTGTGCAGCCGGGTGGTGGCCTCGGAGTGGTCGGCCAGGCCACCCTTGAACAGACCGGCCGAAGCGGTCTTCGACCGCTGCTTCTGCTCCGCCATCCGCGCCGTGAAGCGCTCCCGCCAGGCGCCGTCCACCCCGACGCCGGTGCGCCCCGCCTCCTCGACGGACAGCTCGGGCGGGAACCCGAACGTGTCGAACAGCGTGAAGACCGCGTCACCGGTCAGCCCGCCGGTCGCGGTGAGCCGGCCGAACTCGCGTACCCCGCGGGACAGCGTACGGCGAAACAGCGCCTCCTCCTGTCCGAGCGTGGTCTGGATCTCCGGCCCGGCGGTGGCGAGTTCCGGGTACGCGCCGCAGTAGGCGTCGACGACGACCGGAACCAGTCCGGCCAGCAGGTCGGACTCGATGCCGAGGGACAGTCCCTGACGGATGGCGCGCCGCGCGAACCGGCGCATCACGTAGCCCTGCGCCGTGTTCGACGGCACCACCCCGTCGGCCGCGAGGAACACCACGGCCCGGGCGTGGTCGGCGATCACCCTCGCCGCCGTCAGCGTGTCGTGCTCCCCCGGTACCCCGGGCATCCGCGTTATCGACCAGTCTGGCTCGGCGCGTCTGGCGCCGTGCCGCGACCCGGACCAGTCGGTGACCGCGTCGACGAGCGGACGGAGCAGATCGGTCTGGAACATGTCCGCGGTGTCCGTGACCGCCATCGCGAGCCGCTCCAGGCCGGCGCCGAAGTCCACGTTGCGGCGTGGCAGCTCGACGAAACCGTCGGAGGTGCGCAGGTACTGCATGAAGACCGAGTTGCCGATCTCGATGAACCGGCCGCAGTCACAGTGCGGATGGCAGTGCGCGCCGAACGACGGGTCGTGCGGCACCTGCGGGAACTCGTAGAACACCTCGGAGTCGGGGCCGCCCGGCTCGCCCTCGGGCATCGTGGACGGCGGCCCGGACCGGCTCCACCAGCACTGGCTCTCGTCGTAGAACAGCACGTGCGCGTCGCCGATCCCGGTCGCCGCGGCACGTTCGGCGTCGCCCGCCTCGACCGGTGGGGTCACGATGCCCTTGGTCGCGAACAGCCGTACCCACAGCGAGGCCGACTCGTCGTCGCGCGGGATCCGCCAGCGCGGCGCACCGGCGAACGCCGTGGCGTACAGGCGCGACGGATCCAACCGGAGGTGGTCGACCAGGAACGTGAACAACCGCTCGATCTGCTCGGCCTTGAAGTATGCCCCCAGGCTCCAGTTGCCCAGCATCTCGAAGAACGTGGTGTGCCGCGTGTCCCCCACCTCGTCGATGTCCTCGGCGCGCAGGCAGGTCTGCGAGTCGACCAGCCGGTCCCCGGCCGGATGCGGTGCGCCGAGCAGGTAGGGCAGCAGCGGCTGCATGCCCGAGCCGGTGAACAGTGTGGTGGGGTCCTCGCGGGGCACCAGGCTGGCCCGGGCGATCACGGCGTGTCCATGGAGCCGGTGGTAGTCGAGGTACGCCCGACGAATCGCTGCCGTGTCCACGCCGAAATCCCTTCCGTGACTGCCTTGGGACAGCACGGTAGCCGCCACTCCCGGCGCCCGCAGCGGATTTTCGCGCCCGTACCGTCCACTCTGGACAGTGCGGCCCGGCCCGACGGCGTCAGAGCCTGTTGGCAGACCTCTGGCCGAGCGAGCCGCGATCCGGGCGGCGTCCGGCACGGCGGACGTTTGCCCGGATACCGGTGTTGTATCCGGGCTAGCCGACAACGCCGCCGATCGCCGCCTGGGCGCGGCGCAGCCGGTCAGCTGGGTTTGCCAAGAGGCTTTAGTGTGTGGAGAACTCTTCGGGGCTTTCGGCGGCGCTCTCGGTCATGCTGGTCAGCCAGCGGCGGACTGTCGCCCGGTCGGCGTCGGTGAAATCGATCTCCAACTGCGTTTCGGCCTCGCTCACGGCAGGCGTGGCGGCGGCGATCCGGTCCCGCCCGGCCGGGGTGATGAACACCTGCTGGGAGCGCCGGTCATGGGGGTGCGCCCGCCGCTCGATCAGGCCGGCGCGCTCCAGCCCGGCCAGCATCTCGTTGGCCGACTGCCGGGCGGTGCCGACCTTCCGCGCCACTTCGGCGACGGTGCAGCCCGGTTGCCCGTCGAGAAACAGCAGGGTGCCGTACTGCGCGACGGAGAGGCCGTGCTCGGCGAGCGCCCCGGCCACCGCCGTGCGCATGCTCAGCCAGGCATGCCGTACCAGGAACGTCAGGCAACCGTCGCCGCTCTCGTCCTCCACCGGTACATTGTGCACCGGAAGGGGGTTGACAGGTTCCTGTCAAACGAGCCATGGTGAAGACCAGGCCGTCAGGAACCTGTCAATCATAGGAGCCAGTCTTGCAGCCCCTGAGCCCCGGACGCCAGCGCCGGATCCTGTCCATCCTCGTGGTGTCCGCCGTCCTCATCTGGATCGACGCGACCGTCCTCGGCATCGCGCTGGAGCGGCTCGCCGACCCGGTCACCGGCATCGGCGCCTCGCCCGGCCAGTTGCAGTGGGCCGTCGGCGCCTACTCGCTGCTGTTCGCGACGGTACTTTTCGCCGCCGGTGCGCTCGGTGACCGGTTCGGCCACCGCAGCATCCTCCTTCTCGGCCTGGCCGTCTTCGGGGCCTCCTCCGCCTGGGCGGCATGGGCGACCGGACCGACGGCGCTGATCGCGGCGCGCGCGGTCATGGGCGCGGGCGGCGCGATGATCATGCCCACCTCGATGGCCATCATCGGTGCCACGTTCCCGGCCGAACGGCGCGCGGGAGCGATCGCCACCTGGTCGGCCTCGGCCGGCATCGGCGTGGCGCTCGGGCCGGTGCTCGGCGGCCTCCTCATCGACCGCTTCTGGTGGGGTTCGGTCTTCCTGGTCAACCTGCCGATCGTGGTCGTCGGCCTGGTGGGTACCGCCGTGTTCGTCCACAACCCGCGCAACCCGCAGCGCCGCCGGCTCGACCCGGTGGGCCTCGGCCTGTCAACCGCCGGCCTGTTCGCGCTCGCGTACGGTCTGATCGAGGGCGGCCAGGCCGGCGGATGGGGCCGCTGGCAGGTGTGGGGCAGCATCGTGGCCGGCGTCGCCCTCATCGCCGCGTTCCTGCTCGCCGAAATGCGGGCGCAACTGCCCAGCTTCGACCCGCGCCTGTTCCGCAACCGCCGCTTCGCGGCCGGCAACGCCGCGCTCGCCGCGATCTTCCTCACGGTCACCGGCCAGAGCTTCTACACGACGTTCTACCTGCAGGGCGCGCGCGGCATGACCGCCCTGGCGGCGGGCTTCCTCTCGGTACCCGGCGCGTTCGGCGTCGTCATCGGCGCACCGCTCGGCGCCCGGCTGACCCGCCGGGTCGGCGTCGCCCCGGTCGCCGGTACGGCGATGCTGGTCTTCACCGCGTGCCACGCCGCGAACCTGACGTATGGCATGCACACACCGCTGTGGCGATTCTGCGTCGTCGGTGCCCTGGCCGGCACCGCGATCGGCGCGGCGGTCGCGCCCACCACCGCCGCGGTGATCGGCGTGCTGCCGATGGACCGGATGGGCGCCGGGTCAGCCGTCAACAACACGATCCGCCAGGTCGGCAGCGTCCTCGGCGTGGCCGTCCTCGGTACCGTTCTGGCCAACGCGTACCAGCGCGCGATCGCGCCGTCGCTTTCCGGGCTGCCGCCCGCCACCCGCGCCGCCGCCGGCCAGTCCGCCGAGGCGACCCGCCGGGTGGCGTCGGCGGTCGGCCGCCCAGACCTGGTGGGCACCGCCAACCACGCATTCATCCACGCGATGCACATCACCGCCGGTTGCGCCGCGGCCTGCACGCTGATCGGTGCGGCCATCCTGATCGCCGCGTTCGCCAACCGACGCCCGGCCGCGGGCGATGTCGCTCCGGTGGCGGCGGACGCTCCGGTGCCCGCGGATGCTGCGGTAGCGGCGGATGCTGCGGTGCCCGCGGACTCTGCGGCCGGGATCGCGGTCGGCGATCCGGCGTGACGGGGCGTCGCGTCACGCGGTCGCGCCGCGGCGGCCCCACGCGGACAGCATGCCGAGCGACAGCCAGCTCACCGACGGGTCGGCAAGGTATGCCGAGGCCAGCTCGGCGTCCTGCCGGGCGAGCAGGCCGGCGGCGATCAGCCGGTCCCCCAGCTCGCGCACGGACAGGCTGTAGAACGCCGACTCGGGGCTGCCGCCGTGCACCAGCCGGTGAGTCATCTCCGCCTGTAGATGTAGCTGTCACCGGGTCTGGTCATGCCGACAGACTCCGCCGGCGCGTCGCCGGGCGGCGCGTCGGTCGCCTACGCGACTGTCAGAGTCCGGCGCGGAACTCCTGGTGGCTGACGAACTCCGCGAGCGGCGCCGAAAGTTCTCCGAAACTGTTGCTGTTGCCGGCCTCACCTGGGACATCTGCGGCCCGGCCGGACGGGCGTTGACGGGGATGAACTCGCTCCGATAACCTTCCCCCATCTTCCGATATCTTTCGGAACTTGGGAGCCAAGAGACCTTCGCAGGTTGGTGCGCCCGGCGATCCGCTGGCCGGGCGGGACAGCGCGGCCAAGGGCAGGCCGGCAGGTACTACCCCACGTCTACGTCGGGCGACCGTGTTTGTGGCAGACCGTGCTTGCGGCAGATCGCGAACGGTGCGTCCGGCCGATGGACCCCTGCGCGAACCGGTACGAAGGAAGAGGTCTCATGACATCCCGAACGACCCGGCGCGTCCGGCTGCTCGGCGGCATCGTCGCGCCGTTGGTGGCCGTCGCCGGTATCAGTCTCACGATCCTGGGCAGCAACCCGGCGCAGGCCGCGACCGGGCTGGCCGCGGCGGCCGAGGCTCAGGGGCGGTACTTCGGCGTCGCGTATGCGACCGCGCACGCCGGAGACTCCACGTACAGCGGCATCGCCGGCAGCCAGTTCGACATGGTCACGCCCGAGAACGAGATGAAGTGGGACACCACCGAACCGTCCCAGGGCAGCTTCAACTACGGGCCCGGCGACCAGGTCGTCAGCTTCGCGACCTCGCACAACCAGCGGGTCCGCGGCCACAACCTGGTCTGGCACAGCCAGTTGCCGGGTTGGGTGTCCGGCCTGTCGGGCACCGCCGCGAAGACGGCCATGGAAAACCACATCACCAACGAGGTGACCCACTACAAGGGCAAGATCTACGCCTGGGACGTGGTCAACGAGCCGTTCAACGACGACGGGTCCTACCGGACGGACGTGTTCTACAACGCGTTCGGCGGCGGCGTGCAGTACATCGCCGACGCGCTGCGGACCGCCCACGCCGCCGACCCGAACGCCAAGCTGTACGTCAACGACTACAACATCGAGGGCACCGGCGCCAAGGCGGACGCCATGTACAGCCTGGCCCAGCAATTGCTCCAGCAGGGCGCCCCGCTGAACGGCATCGGCTTCGAGACCCACCTCGCGGTGCAGTACGGCTTCCCCACCCAGATGCAACAGAACATGGCCCGGTTCGCCAATCTCGGCCTGGACGTGGCGATCACCGAGCTGGACGTGCGCATGACGCTGCCGGAGACCTCCGCCCAGGACGCCACACAGTCGACCTACTACACCAACGTGATCAACGCGTGCAAGGCGATCAGCCGGTGCGTCGGTTGGACGGTGTGGGGCGTCTCGGACAACTACTCCTGGGTGCCGAGCACCTTCTCGGGGCAGGGCGCACCCCTGCTGTGGAACACCAACGAGCAGCAGAAGCCGCTCTACACCACGGTACTGAACGCGCTGGGCGGCAGCAGCACCCCGCCGCCGTCGAGCCCGCCACCGACCAGCACCCGGCCGAGCACGCCGCCGCCATCGAGCCCGCCGCCATCGAGCCCGCCACCGACCAGCCAGTCGCCGACCGGTCCGCCGCCGGCGGGCGGTTGTACGGCCACGTACAGCACGGTCAACCAGTGGCCGGGCGGGTTCCAGGCGAACGTGACCGTCACCAACGGCTCCGCCGCGCGCAGCTCGTGGCAGGTCTCCTGGACCTTCGCCAACGGGCAGACCATCACCCAGCTGTGGAACGGCACCCTGAGCCAGAGTGGCTCCAGCGTGACGGTTCGCAACGTGAGCTACAACGGCACCCTGGGTGCCGGCGCGACCACCTCGTTCGGCTTCACCGGTTCGTGGAACGGCAGCAACACCGCTCCGACGAACGTCTCCTGCCAGTAACCGACCGCTACCGTGAGTGGGCGTCCCGATCCGGGGCGCCCACTTCGCTGCCCGCGTACAGTGGCGGCCACCGGCACCGGTGGGATCTCGCCCGTCCCGGTGTCGATCCGCGACCCGGCCCGCTCGTCGTACGGGTGACAGGCCCGACCGGGGCCGCGACACGATGGGGCGTGACATGGCGAAGTACCTGATTCTCATCTTCGGCGACCACCGGCAGTGGGAGGCGATGTCACCGGAGCAGGGGGCGGCACACGATGCCGCCCACGCCGCGTTCAGCGCCGCGGCCGGCACGGCGGTGCTCGGCAGCGAGGAGTTGGAGTCGGCGCCGATGGCCACGACGCTGCGCGCGAACTCCGACGGCGGGGTCACCGTGACAGATGGACCGTTCCTGGAGACCAAGGAGGCGGTGGGCGGCTACTACCTGATCGAGGCGGCGACCCTCGACGACGTGATCGCGCTCGCGACTATGCTGCCCGAGGTGCACGCCGGACACAGCGGGGTGGAGATCCGCCCGGTCGTAGATCACGCTTTCGACCAGTCTGGCTCGGCGCGTCTGGCGCCACGCCACGACCCAGACCAGTCGTGACCGCCGAAGTCGCCGAGGCGGTTGCCGAGGCACACCGCCGCGAGTGGGCCCAGGTGTTCGCGACCACCGCCCAGCTCACCCGGGACCTCGACCTCGCCGAGGAGTGCGCCCAGGACGCGTTCGTGCAGGCGCTGCGGACGTGGACGCGGACCGGCGTACCGGATCGCCCCGGCGCCTGGCTGACGACGACCGCCCGCAACCGGGCCCGGGACGAGCTGCGCCGGGAGTCGGTCCTGCGCCGGACCCTGCCGCTGCTGGTCGCGGACGAATCGGTACCCGGACCCGACGACACGCTGGTCGACGACGACCGGCTGCGCCTCGTGTTCACCTGTTGCCACCCCGCGTTGTCCCGGGACGCCCAGGTCGCCCTGACCCTGCGGCTGGTGTGCGGGCTGTCCACGGCCGAGGTGGCGCGCGCGTTCCTGGTGCAGGAGTCCGCGATGGCCGCCCGGATCACCCGCGCGAAGAAGAAGATCGCGGTCGCACGCATCCCGTACTCGGTACCGTCGCCCGACCAGCTCGCCGAGCGGGTCAGCGCGGTCCTGGACGTCGTACACCTGATCTTCACGACCGGCCACACCGCACCGCTCGGCGCCCACCTGGTCCGCGGCGACCTGGTCGACGGCGCGGTGCGCCTGGCCCGCATGCTCCACCTGCTCATGCCGAACGACGCCGAGGTCAGCGCCCTGCTGGCGCTGATGCTGCTCATCGACGCGCGACGCGGCTCCCGCACGTCGGCCGGGGGGCGGCTGCTGTTGCTGTCCGAACAGGACCGTACCCGCTGGGACACCGCCCTGATCGCCGAGGGCGTCGGCCTGCTGACCGACGCCCTGCGGCGGCAACCTCCGACCAGGTACGCGGTGGAGGCCGCGATCGCCGCGGTACACGCCGAGGCGCCGACATGGCAGGACACGGACTGGTCGGAGATCGTCGCGCTGTACGGCGTCCTGCGCCAGCTCTGGCCCTCACCGGTGGTCGAGCTGAACCGCGCGGCGGCGATCGGGTTCCGCGACGGTCCCGCGGCCGGCCTCGACGCGCTGGCACCGCTGCTCGCCGAGCCGGCGCTGGCCACCTACGGCTACGTCAGCGCCACGCGCGCCGATTTCCTGCGCCGGCTGAACCGGTGGACGCAGGCGGCGCAGGCGTACGAGGAGGCTCTGGCGCTCACCGACAACGAGCCCGAGCGCGCGTTCCTCAGCGAACGGCTCGCCGAGGTGCGGGCACGCCAGGGCTGCTGACCGCCTCGGCAGCGCGCCCGCGACTGAGCCAAGTCGGACGATCCGGCGACCGGGTCAGCCCGTACGGAAGCCGGCGACCGCCATGGCCGCGATCTGCCGCAGTTCGGTGAGGCGGAGAAGCGCCGCGGCAGCGGCATAGCCGGCGGCGCCGACCGCACCGCCCGCGGTCAGGGCTGCCAGTGCGCCGGTCCACCCGCCGTCGACCACTCCCGCGATCACGTGTGCCGTACCGAAGGCCACGCACGCGGCCACCAGCACCGCGACCGCCAACCGGGCGTGCAGGGCGACCAGCCGGCGACCGTCGATGCGCCCCAGCCGGGCACGCAGCACCAGCCCGGCCGCGGCCAGGCCGTACGTGTAGGCCACCGCGTACGCGACGGCGAGGCCGACCACCAGGTCGTGGCGGGGCACCAGCCAGTACGCGGTCAGGCAGCCGATCACCCCGACGGCGCCGACCGACGCGGTGAGCAGTGCGGGGGTCCGGGTGTCCTGCATGGCGTAGAAGCCCCGGAGCAGGATCATGTAGCCCGCGAACGGGAGCAGGAGCAGGCCGAAGGCCCGTACCGCGGCGCCGAGCCCGGCCACCGCCGACGGGACGCTGTGCCCGTGAGCGAACAGCAACGTGGCCACCTGCGGTCCGAACACCACCATCGCGGCGGCGAGCGGCGCGACGATCACGGCGGCCATCCGCAGGGCGCGGGACAACTCCTCGACGACCCGGCGGTACTCGCGGCGGGCCGCGTGCTGGCTCAGCCGGGGCAGTACCGCGGTCATCACCGACAGGGCGACCACCGCGTACGGCATCTGGAACAGCGCGTACGCGGTCTGGTAGGAGCTGACCGCACCCGGCCCGGCGGTCGACGCGAGCCGCGTCGCGACCGTGGCCAGCACCTGGGCCATGGCCACCGCCAGGAGCACCCAACCGCCGAGCCGCCCGATGCGCCGGATGCCGATGCCCCGGGGATCCCACCGCGGGCGCAGCGGAAACCCGCTGCGACGCAGCGCCCACAGCACCACCGCGGTCTGACCGGCGACGCCGAGCGTCGTGCCGAGCGCCAGCAGCAGGGACTGGAAGCCGGTGAGCGCGTCCAGGTCGCTGCCGCCGCCGATCGCGACGTAGGTCACGCCGACCGCGATGACGACCAGGTTGTTGACCACCGGCGCCCACATCGGTGCCGCGAACCGGTCGCGCATGTTGAGGACGGCGCCGGCCGCGGCGCTCATGCCGTAGAACAGGATCTGGGGCAGGAAGAACCGGCCGAACAGGACGGCGAGCTGGCGCTGCGGAGTGGTGAAGCCGGGCGTGTACAGGTCCACCAGATAGGGAGCCGCGAGCGTGGCGAGTGCCGCGATGGCACCGAGCACGTACGCCAGCAACGCGAGCAGCCGCTGGGCGTAGAGCACGCCTCGGTCGTGTTCCGTCACCGCGGCCCGGCTCAGCAGGGGCACGACCACGCTGGCCATCGCGCCGCCGACGATCAGCTCGAACACCGCGTTGGGGATGGCGTTCGCCACGTTGTAGCTGTCCAGCAGCCGGCCGCCCAGGCCGAGCGAGGCGGTCAGCACGAGGACCCGGACGAATCCGGTCATCCGTGACGCGAGCGTCGCCACCGCCATGCCCCGGCTGGCGTTTCCCAGCGAACCACCCGTCATGCCGACATTTCTAGCGCATCCGCGCTTCTCGCCGCTGCCCCGCCTCCTGTGGCGGTGCCCGGGGGCGGTGCGGCGGAGACGTGGCGGCGCCCGGGAGCGGTGCGACGGAGACGAGCCGCCGCACCGCTGCCCTACCGCTGGCCAATTCCTAGGAGCCGACGGTCACCGGCACGGGCGCCGACGTGGCCGGGGTGGCCGTGACGTCGGTGGAGGTGGCGGTCAGGGTGTGGGCGCCGCCGGCCAGCGGGGTGGTCGGAGCGCACGACCAGGCGCCGGAGTCCGACGCCGTCGCGGTGCACACCGCCGTACCGTCGGCGGCCACGGTCACCGTGGCGTCCGGTTCCGCGGTACCCGACACGGTCGGCGTCGCCGTCACGACACTGCCCGAGGCGGGAGCGGTGATCGCGACCGGCGGCGGAAAGTCCGTGGCGTCGGGTACCCCGGCACCGGTGATCGACACGACGGCGCTGTGCACCGTCACCTGCCCGCTGCCGTTGCGCAGCCGGAAGTCCGCGCTGGAGTGCTGCGCACCGCCGAAGAACACGTCGGACGCGGTGACCGTCGCGGTCTTCCAGGTGTTGCTTCCGCTCAGCGGGATGCCGGCCGTCGAGCGGTACGGGTCGCTGGACCCGTCGTCGTACTGCACCGAGAACGAGCCGTTGCCCTGGTCGAAGTACGACACGGTGAACCGCACGGCGTAGTCGCCGGCGTGGGCGATCGAGTCGTCGACGTTGAAGTAGATGTTGCTGTCGGTGCTTGTCCGGGCGGACAGTCCGTCGATGACCGACGCCGTGGTCGGGCCGTCGAACCCGGGCGACGGTGTCTCGTCCTGGCTCATGCCGTAGCTGGAGTTGGTGGCCCCCACGACCGAGCCGACCACGGCCGTACCGGGCGGCACGTCCGAGGCGTCGAAGCTGACCGCGGCCGAGGCCGGGCCGGTCAGTCCGGTCGGATCCGTCGCGGTGGCGGTGATCGTCTGCCGTCCCGGGGTCAGTCCCCCGCTCGGCGCGCAGCTCCACGCGCCGTGGTCGTCCGCGGTCGCGGTACACAGGACGGACCCGCCCTTGCCGACCGTCACGGTCGCGTCCGGCGCGGCCGTACCGGAGATGGCCGACGCGAGCTTGACCGTCGCGCCGTTCTTCGGCGTGGTGACGACCGGGGCCGGCGGGAACCGCGTCCCGGTCGGCACGGCCGGTCCGGTGACCGACACCGCGACGCTGTGCACGGTGAAGGCCGCGGTGGAGTGCAGCCGGAAGTCGGCGCCGCCGGCCTCGAGGTCGCCGAGGTAGGCGCCGTCCGCCGTGATGGTGGCGGTCTTCCAGGTGTCGCTGCCGGTGAGCTGGATCGTACCGGCGAGGTGCGTCCGGTCGGCCGGCCCGTCGTCGTACTGGAGCGCGATCTGGCCGGTACCCGTGTCGTGGTACGAGACCGTGAACGTGGCGTGGTACCCGCTGGTACGCGCGACCGAGTCGTCGATGTCGAAGTACAGGTCGCCCGCGCCGGCCACCACCGTGGCGGTGCGTGCGCTCAGACCGTCCACATCGGACGCAGTGGTCGCGGAGGCGGCATCGACCTGGCTGAGTCCGTAGCTCGCGTTGGTGGCGCCGAGTACGGTGCCGACCACCGCCGTGGTGGGTGGGCCGGCCGGGTCGAGCCCGATCTGGACGTTGCCCAGGTGCCGGGCGCCGACCGGCGCGCTGCCGGTCACAGCCGCGAACGGTCGGCCGGCCGTCGGCGCGGACACCCGTTCGACGAGGTACGACCTGCCGGCGGTGACCGGTACCCGCAGCAGCGCGGCACTCGTCGGCTTGACCACCGTCCTGCCGGCCTTCTTCCCGTCGACCACCTGGACAAACTGGCCGGGCCACGGGTTCTTCACGGTCAGCGTGCCGGTGCTACCGGCCTCGATGGCCGCGGTGACCAGCTCGCCGCCCTCGACCTGGACGTCGACCTTGCCGTTGCCCTGGATGTAGACGGTTCCGCTGCCGTCCCAGTCGGCCGGCCACGCCGGTGCGAACCGGATGATGCCGTCGTAGTCCTGGGCCAGCGCCTCGTCGAGAGCCGCCGCGACCCCGGCAGACTGCTCCATGTAGGGCTGGTAGCCGACCGTGCTGCCCAGGTCGGCGAAGCCGTTCGGGTACACCTGGTGGCCCTTGGTCAGCGAGATCAGGTTGCTCTCGACCTGGGCGGGCTGCTCCAGGCGGGCCGCGTCGAGGGCGTCGAACGACCAGTCGTTGCCGCCCTTGTTCGGGCGGTTGGCGTAGCTGCGCTGCTCCAGCGTGTAGAGGTTGCCGTCCTGATCGCTGATGTCGTTCCACGGCCAGAGCGGTTCGAGCTCGATGTTCTCGCCGTTCTGCCGGGACGCCGCCGGCTGGTACGAAATCGCGATCATGTCGGTACCGGTCGCGTCCGCCGCGTCGGTCTCGGCCTGGGTGTAGCCGGGGTTGAGCAACTGGTTGTGTCCCGGGGTGTTCGTGCGCGGGTACGGCGGGATCTGCGTCAGCGCCCGGGCGAACTGGTCGAGCAGCGGATCCGAAGCGGGCTTGTCGCCGACCACCGCCGCGGCCCGCGCGATGATCGGGAACAGCACCCGGTCGGCGGCGATGTCGGTGGTCGGGTCCTGCACGGCCCACTGGGTCTCGTGCGCGTTGGCCACGGCGTGCAGCAGTCCGTCCGGGCCGACCTGCTGGTAGGCCAGCAGGAACTGCGCGGTCGCCTCCATGAAGGGGAACGCCCGCTTGAGGAACGCCCGGTCGCCGGTGGCCTGGTACTGCTGCCACAGGTAGACCGACAACTCCGGGCCGCTGGTGATGTTCAGCGCGTTCCAGTTCGGCGAGCCGGGCTCGCTGCAGCCGGAGTTGGCGCCCCTGCCCGGGTCTCCGCCGTTGCCGTTGAACCGCATGACCTCGGGTACGCAGGCGCCCGGCAGGCCGCCCATCTGCTGCCGGGTCCAGGTCTCGATGTTCGCCAGGTCATCGAGGTACATGTCGAAGATGGGCGTGTTGAGCTGGTCGTTGCCGGAGCTCAGGTTCGCCGAGATCTCGGCGCGCAGGTTCCACAGCCAGTACTCCGACGGCGTCCAGGTCTGCCGGTCCTGGCTCCAGTCGAACATGTCGGCGTCGCCGGCCTGGTTGCCCGGGTAGATGCCGGCCTTCTCGGACGCCGCCTCCTCGTACAGGTACAGGGTGCGCAGGTTCTCCAGGTACGCGGCGGAGCCGTCGGCCGAGTTCAGCTCGATCAGCCCGGTGTGCTCCCAGAAGTCGCGCCACCACTTGTCCTGCCGGTTCAGCAGTGCGGCCGCACCGGCCTTCGCGTCGTTGCCGAGCAGCTTCTTCGCCGCCTTGGGGGCGTCGCCACCGTGCCAGGCCGGCGATCCGACCACCACCCGGAACGAGCCGTCGCGCTTGGGGGTGAAGCTGACCCGTACCTGCGTCGGGCCGGCGACCGCGGCGCTGACGTCGCGTCCGTCGGCGGTGATCGACGCCAGCGAGCCGAACGTCTGCCCGCCGGCACCGGCCTCGCCCTGGTCGACCCAGGTCTCCGCGAGTGTGCCGATGGTGCCGGAGACGGCCGCGGTGGGGTGGCGGCCGGCCCACAGATTGATCGAAGCGGTCTGGGCGACGGTCGGGTCGGCGCCGGTGACGTCAACGATCAGCTCGTCCGCGCCGGTGGACACCCACGCCTTCATGGACATCCCGCCGCCGGACTCCTCGAGTACCCCGTCGGTCAGGTCCAGCCGGCCGGCGAAGTCGGCCGCGTGCGAGATCACCGACAGCCCGGGGATGGTCAGCTGCCCCGGCGACTTGCGGTCGGGCATGGTGTCGGACCGGTTGAGCTGCGCGGTGAAGCCGTTCGCCGCCCATGCGGCGACACCGAGCGACCCGTTGCCCAGCGGCATGGATGCGGTCGGGTTGACGTTCGGCTGGCCGAGCACGATGTCCGAGCGGCTGACCACCTGGTCGGCGTCGAGCTGGAACGACCCGTCGTGCCAGGCGGTCGTGGCCCCGGCGGCGGCCGCCGACGACGGAGGCGGCCCGAACAGGGCGGCGCCGGACACGGCAGCGAGCAGGACTGCGGCGCCGGCCAGGGGGCGCCACCGGTATGAGGACGTGAACGTGGGACGGAGTGGCACCGGAAACCTCCCGGGAGGCGGACGATGGCCTGGGCATGGAGAGCGATCCGATGAATCAGGGCATAACGCGGCGTGGTGCGCGCTTCAGACAGGAACACTCGGGGGGACTGCCGACAAACATCGGATGATATCTAGCACGACGCCGCCCACGCTGTAAAGGTGTACCGGAGCCGGTCAGGCCGCCGGGGACGCCGCCGACAGCGACCGCCACTCCTCCCGCCGTCGCGCCTGCGACTGCGGATCCGCGACCGGCGCGGCGGACAGCAGCCGCCGGGTGTACGGGTCGCGAGGCGCGCGCATCACGTCCGCGGTCGGTCCCTGCTCGACGATCCGGCCACGGTGCATGACCGCGACCTGGTCGGCGAGTTGCGCGACCACGGCGAGGTCGTGGCTGATGAACAGGCAGGCGAACCCGAACTCCTCGCGCAGGTCCCGCAGCAGCGCGAGGATCGTCGCCTGGACGGACACGTCCAGTGCGCTGGTCGGCTCGTCGGCGATGAGCAACGCCGGGTCCAGCGCCAGCGCACGGGCGATGGCGACCCGCTGGCGTTGACCGCCGGACAGTTCGTGCGGGTGGCGTCCGCGGAGGGCGACCGGCAACGCGACCGCGTCGAGCAGTTCGTCCACCCGCCGGGCGAGCGCCGGCCCGCGAACGTCGGTGTGCAGCAGCACCGGCTCGGCGATGCTGTCCCCGACTGTCCACCGTGGATTGAGCGACGACGCCGGATCCTGGTACACGATGCCCATCCGGGCCCGTACGGCGCGCATCGACCGGCCGCCGGCACGCCCGTGCCGGGACGCGTGCGCGACGTCGACGCCGGCCACCCGTACCTCGCCGGAGGTGACCGGTACCAGGCCGGCGACCGCCCGGGCCACGGTGGACTTCCCCGATCCGGACTCGCCTACCAGCCCCAGTACCTCGCCGGCTCCGACGTGCAACCGGACACCGTCCACGGCGCGCAGCCGGCCGCTGCCCCGCCGCCCCGGGTAGGTGACCACCGTGTCGCGCAACGCCACCACCGCACCGGCGGCATCGGCACTCGCGTCGACATCGGCGTCGGCGTCGACACCGGCGACCGGCCCGGCGTCGGTCTCTCCCGCGTCCCCGGACATCTCGACCAGCCGAGGTACCGCGTCCAGCAGTGCCCGGGTGTACGGGTGCCCGGGAGCGGCGAACAGCGTCCCGACCGGCGCCCGTTCGACCACCTCACCCTGCCGCAGCACCACCACGTCGTCGGCGAGGTCCGCGACCACCCCCATGTCGTGCGTGATGAGCAGGATCGCCATGTCCAACCGGGAGCGCAGGTCACGCATCAGGTCGAGGATCCCGGCCTGGACGGTGACGTCCAGCGCGGTGGTCGGTTCGTCGGCGATCAGCAGTTCGGGTTCGCAGCTGATGGCCATCGCGATCATCGCGCGTTGCAGCTGGCCGCCGGACAGCTGGTGCGGGTACGACCGGGCGATGCGCTCGGGGGCGTCGAGCCCGACGGTGTCGAGCAGTTCCCGGACCCGGGCGCGTACGGTCGAGCGACCGTAGTCCCGGTGGACGCGGATGGCCTCGGCGATCTGGTCGCCGACGGTGAACACCGGGTTCAGGGCGCTGGTCGGCTCCTGGAAGATGGTGCCGATCCGGCCGCCGCGGATCTGCCGCAGCCGGCCCGGATCGGCACCGACCAGTTCCTCGCCGGCAAGCCGGATGCTGCCGGTGACCCGCGCGGTCGGCGGCAACAGCCCCAGCGTGGCCATGGCGGTGACGCTCTTGCCGGATCCGGACTCGCCGACCAGCGCGAGCACGTGCCCGCGACGCAGCCCGAAGGACGCGTCGCGGACCGCCTCGTGCGCCGCCCCGGACGTCCGGAACGCGATGGCCAGCCGGTCCACCGACAGCAGTGGATCGTCGGAGGTGCCGCTCATTTCGTGCCGCTCATTTCGCCAGCGACACCTTGAGGTAGTTGGGGTACGCCGGGAACGACGCGACGAAGAAGTTCTGCACGCCCGAACCGTGCAGGAACGAGTTCTTCGTGTACAGCAACGGAACCACCGGAGCGTCCTGCATGATGCGCTTGTCGGCCTGGGCCCACAGCGCCTGCGCCTTGGCCGGATCGGTCTCACCGGTCGCCTGCTGGATCAGCCCGTCCGCCTGCGGCTGCGAGTACCGCGACAGGTTGAACCCGCCGCCGCCGATCTCGGAGGAGGCGAACAGCGGCTCGATGTTGCCGTTCGCGCTCGGGAAGTCCGGCTGCCAGCCGGAGATGGCCAGGTCGTAGTCGCCCTTGTCGTTGGTGACGTCGGCGGTCCAGGCGTCATACTCCTCGGGCTTGAGGGTCACCTCGATGCCGACCCGCTTCAGACCCTGCTGGACCGCCTCGCCGTAGCCGACGTTCAGCTGGTCGTCCTGCACGAGCAGGGTCAGCTTCAGGTCGCTGGCGTGGCCGGCCTGGGCCAGCAACTGCTTCGCCTTGGCCGGGTCGCCGTCCGGTCCGGCCGGGTACAGGTCGTAGTCGGCCCGGCCGGCGATGCCCGGGGTGATGAGGGTGGTGGCCGGGTCACCGCCGATCACGCCGCCGGCGGCGACCTGCACCGACTTCTTGTCCACGGCGTACTCGATGGCCTGCCGCACCCGCAGGTCGGACAGCCCCGGGCGGGTCACGTTCATCGCCAGGAACTCCAGCGCTCCGGCGTCGGAGGTGACCAACCGGGACTTGGCGGTCGGGTTCTGCTGGATCTGCACGAGTTGGGACGGCGGCACGAAGCCGGCACCGAACGCGTTCTTGTCCGCTCCGGAGTCCGCGATCAGCCGCTGCGCCTGGACCGTGGTGTCCTGCCCGAGCTGGAACACGACCTGGTCGGGTCCGCCGGTGCGCTCCGGGTCGGTCTTCGCGTCCCAGTACGGGTTGCGCTTCAGCCGCAGCAGGCTGCCCTGCTGGTTGACGTCGACCTGGTACGGGCCGGAGGCGACCGGGTTCTTGCCGTACTTCTGCGGGTCGTCCTTGGCCTTGGGGACCGGCGTGAACGCCGGCATGGAGACGATCCACGGCCAGTCGCCGTAGGACTTGGTGAGGTGGAAGACGATGGTACGGGCGTCCGGCACCTCGATCGACGTCAGGTCGCCACCGGTGTACGGACCCTTGTACGTGTCGCCGCCGACCAGCAGGGTCTTGTGGTAGCCGAGGCCGCCGGACAGCTCCGGCGCGAACGAACGCTCCACGCCGTACTTGATGTCGGCCGCCGTGATCGGGGTGCCGTCGGCGTACTTGAGCCCGTCCTTGAGCTGGAACGTCCAGGTCTTGCCGTCGGCGCTGCTGGTGCCGGTCGTGGTGGCCAGGTCGGGTACCACCTTGGCCGGCTGGCCTGGCTGGATGTCCCAGGTGGTCAACCGGCGCAGCACCAGCCCGAGCGTGGTGGTGGCCAGGTTCTGGCTCTTCGCCGGGTCGAGGTCGATGTTCGTCTGCGCGGTCAGGATGGTCAGCGTGCCGCCCTTCGTCACCGCCGTGGTCGGCCCGGGCGACGCGGTACTGGACGGGTTGGCATTGCAGGCGGTCAGCGCCAGCGCCAGTGCAGCGGTGACTGCGACGGCTCCGGCGGCCCCGTGACGTCTCATGCTCGGTGTTCCCTTCGTCGGTGTCGGAGGCTGCCCGGCCGCACGGGCGTCAAGCGGCGGCGCGCGGGTCGATGGCGCCGTAGAGCAGGTCGACGGCGGCGTTGGCGAGGATGATGAGGAAGGCCGAGAACAGCGTGATGCCCACGACCAGCGGCAGGTCGAGGTTGTGGACCGCGTCGATGAGCAGCGCACCGAGACCCTGCATGCTGAAGACCCGTTCGGTGATGACCGCGCCGCCGAGCAACTGCCCCAGGTCGAGCCCGAACAGCGTCACGACCGGGATGAGCACGTTGCGCAGCCCGTGCCGGCCGACCACCCGCCACTCGCGCAGCCCCTTGGCCCGCGCCGTACGGATGTAGTCCTCGCCGAGCACGTCGAGCATCTGCGCGCGGGTCAGCCGCGCGTACACCGCGGCCGAGATGACGGCCAGCACGCACCAGGGCAGCACGAGATGCCAGGCCCACTGCACCGGGTTCTCGGTCAGCGCCACGTACCCGTTGACCGGCACCATGTTGAGCGTGAACCCGAACAGCAGGATGGCCAGCAGGCCGACCAGGTAGGCCGGTGCGGAGACGCCACCGACGGCCACGGCCATCGCGGCCCGGTCGAGCAACGTCCCGCGCTTGACCGCCGAGCCGACCCCGGCCGACACGCCGAGCAGCAGCCACAGCACGGCCGCGCCGATCGCGATCGAGAAGGTGACCGGGATCCGGCCGAGGATGAGCTGGGTGACCGGCGCGTTCAGCTGGAACGAGTAGCCGAAACACGGGGCGGCGCAGTGGATCGCGGCGACGCCGGAGCCGTAGCTGCGTCCGGCGAAGATCCCGCCGAGGAACGCCAGGTACTGCCGCCACACCGGTTCGTCGTAGCCCATGAAGGCGCGGGCGGTGGCCAGGCTGGCCGGCGTGCACGGGCGACCGCAGGACAGCTGCGCCGGATCGGACGGCAACAGGTAGAACACCAGGTAGGTCAGCGCGCTGACGATCAGCAGCACCAGGACCGTCGCCAGCACCCGGCCGGCCACGAATCGCGCGGTCCTCATCGCAGCCCCCGCAGCCTCGGGTCGAGGGCGTCACGCAGCCCGTCGCCGAGCAGGTTGAACGACAGCGTGGCGGCGAACAGTGCCAGGCCCGGGAACAGCAGGAACATCACGTCGGTCGAGACCCAGTCGATGGCCGACCCGATCGTGCGCCCCCAGGACGGGGTGGGCGGCGGTACCCCCACCCCGAGGAAGGACAGCGCCGCCTCGGCGCCGATCATGCCGGGTACCAGCATGGTTGCGTACACGATGACGGTCGCCCCGAGGTTGGGCAGCAACTGCCGTACCAGGACGTGGACCGACCCCGCGCCCATCGCCTCGGAGGCGACGACGAACGTACGCCGCCGCAGCACCAGCGTCTGACCGCGGACCACGCGTGCCACCGGCGGCCAGCCGAAGAAGCCGATGACCAGGAGGATGAGCGAGGAGCGGGGGAACCGGGCCGGCACGATGGCGCCCACCGCGATCATGAAGATCAGGCTCGGGAACCCGAACAGCACGTCCACGCCGCGGCTGATCAGCCGGTCGTACCATCCGCCGAAGTAACCGGCGGTGACACCGACCGCGACGCCCAGCAGGACCGCGACCGCGGTCGCGCCGACGCCGATGAGCAGCGAGGTGCGCGCGCCGAAGGCCACGATCGCGAACAGGTCGCGTCCGGTACGCGGCTCCACGCCGAACCAGTGCCGACCGCTCATTCCGCCGCCGGAGCCCAGTGGTGCGCCGGAGTCGGCCAGGGCGTCGAGGTGGTACGTGTAGGCGTCCTGCCCCTCGATCCCGGCCAGTACCGGCGCCAGCACCGCGAAGAGGACGAGCAGCACGACCACCACCGCTCCGATCGCGGCCCACCGGTCGGCGAGCAGCCGCCGCCAGGTCTCGGATCCCCGGCGGGCAACGTCGGGCGAACCAATCTGGGCGGCGGACACGGCGGGATCTCCATTCCCTAGTTGGCCTACCGGGACAGTAGGCTTCGCAAGATCAAATCAGCCGGCGCCGTGGTACGTCAAGTCGGACCCCCGAATCATGACGACAAACACAGAACAAGTAACTCAATCAACAATAGAATCCCTTCTATCCGCGATCAAGATGATGCGTCGGCATCCGTCGCCCCTCCGCCCGGATCTGGCGAGGCAGCTGCGCATCGGCAGGCCGGACCTGCCGTGCGCCGTCGACGACGGTGGCCTGGTCAGCGTGAACGAGGTACCCGAGTGGGTATGGGCACAGCTTCCGGGTGTCAGGCGATCCTCAACGCCGGACCGGGTACCCGACCGGTGGCCGGCGTCCCCGCAGCGGGATCGCGAGCAGCGCACCGAGGACGAAGCCGACCACGTGCGCCAGGTATGCCACCGAGCCCGCGTCGGAGACCGCGTACCCGGCCGAGTAGACCCACTGCAGCACGAACCACATGCCGAGGACGAGCCAGGCGGGCAGCCGGAGCGGGATGAACAACAGAAACGGAACCAGGCTCCACACCCGGGCGCGCGGATAGAGCACCAGGTAGGCGCCGAGCACACCCGCGATCGCGCCGGACGCGCCGATCAGCGGCTGGGTGGAGTTCGCGTTGGCCAGAGCGAAGACGTACGCGGCCGCGTACCCACAGACCAGGTAGAACAACGCGAACCGCACCCGACCCAGCCGGTCCTCCACGTTGTTGCCGAAGACCCAGAGGAACAGCATGTTGCCGAGCAGGTGCAGCCAGCCGCCGTGCAGGAACATCGCGTACAGGACGGAGAGCGCCGGGATCTTGTGATAGCTGGGCGGCCCGACCAGGCAGCCCACCGCCCCGCCGCGCCCGACCGCGGCGGTCCCGGTCGGTACCCGGGCCAGTTGCTGATCGTGCGTCAACTCCGCCGGGATCGCCGAGTACCGGTCGTAGAACGCCTCCTGCTGGCACAGCTGGGTGACGCTGGTGGCCTGTACGCCGGTGCTGCGCGCGGCCGGGGTCAGCAGGAAGACGACCACGTTGATCGCGATCAGGGCATAGGTGACCCAGGGAGTCCGGCGTACCGGCAGCACGTCGTGGACGGGAATCACCATAGGCATCACTGTGCCCGACCGGGCGCCCCGCCGCGACCCTTGCGGCGGGGCCGGGCGCGCCCCTTGCCCGCGGGCTCCTTAAGACGGCCTCCTTGCGACGGGCCCTTGCGGCGAACTGATCCCTTGCCCGCGGGCCTCCTGCGGCGGGCTCCGGCGCGACAGCACCGGAGCCCGCCTCGGTCTACCGGACGGTCAGTTGGACGGGCACGGCTGCCCGCCGCAGACGTCCACCACGAACCCGGTCAGCAGGAAGGTGGCCTTCTGCTGCTGGGCCTCCGGCTGTGCCCGGGGGAACTCGTGCGGGTCCTCGCCGTACTGCGGCCCGTCCGGTGTCAGGTTCGTCGGCGGCGGGTTGAACGCCGCCCCGCTGTTCCAGACCACCATCGCCGAGCCCCGGTACGGGTGGTCCGGCAGCGACGGGATGCCCCAGTACGGGTGCACCTCGTTGGTCCAGCCGGGTGCGAGCGCCGGCTGGTAGAGGCGGGCGCCGATGGTGCGGGCCTCGACCTCGGCCGCCACGTTCGAGACCTGGTGGTCGGCGAACGCCACGTGCATGAGGACGGTGTGCGCCGGTGTGTGCGGCAGCGGGTCGGTGGTGAGGTGCTGCGCGTACCCGTCGGCCTCGCCCCGGTCCCAGAGCATCTGCAGCAACCCGAAGATGAGCTGCTGATCGATGGGGTCCGGGTAGTATCCGTCGGCGATCTGCTGGAACGGCGCGAAGTCGACGCTGCGCTGCAACAGCGTGGAGTAGTTCATGCCGGGGACGCCGAGCACCGCACGGGTGAAGTCCTGGGCGATGGCGGTCAGCGCGCCGCCGTTGATGCCGCCCTGGCTGTTGCCGTCATAGTGTAGGCCGCCGCGCACGTCGATGAGCGAGTGCCCGTGCGCGTCCTGGAAGGCCGGATCGCTGGCGAATCCGGACCCGGTATCCATCGCCCGGCCAAGGAACAGGAAATTCAGGAAGCCCTGCTGGAGCCTGTCCGGTACCGCGGCGAACTGGGAGACGTTGCTCCACACTCCGGCGACGAAGTTCACGTCATCGGCGGCCAGGCCGATCCAACTGGTCGCGCAGAACATGAAGTCGTGTCCGTTGGACATGTCCTTGACGTTGCCGGCGTTGATCTCTGTCGGCGAGCCGAGCAGACCGTGACCGTACAGGGAGAGGTGTGCGGGGTGTGCCGGATCGGCGGCCCGCGGGATGTTGCAGACGAAGCCGGCCTGGAGGTCCTGTCCGGACGGGGTGGGCAGGGCGTCGGGTGTGGCCGGAAGGCCGTTGCCGCCGGCCGGGCCGTAGTGCAGCCGGGAACCCGGGCCGCCCGAGCCAGTGAGGAACGACGGCACCGTCACGGTGCCCACGACCTGCCTCGCGATGCGGGCGTCCTGGTCGGCGGTGTAGTTGACCACCGAGGCGACGGTGAACTTCGGCGCGGACCTGCCGAGAGCCTTGAACGCCGTGTCCCGGATGGCGAGCATGCGCCCGGTCAGGTTCTGTTCGCTGGCGACGGTGAAGTCCCAGGCCAGGTAGAGGTCGCGGGTGCTAACTCCGCGTGCGGCCAGGGACGCGGCGATGTGCTGGAGCTGCGAGTCGCGGGCGGTCCGGTGGTGACCGCCGGCCGCCAGGGCGGACCGGAAGCTGGCCGGCGCCGGGATCGACCTGCCGGCGCTGTCCCGCAGGTCGCGCAGGCCGACGAGGTAGGTCGCACCCTCGTCCAGCGCCACGGCCGGTCGGATGATGAGCAGTTGCCGGTCCGGCTGGGCGGCGGCGTGCGCGTCGAGTTCCGCCCAGTAGGGCGTGCGGCGGCCGGTGCGGGAGTTGATGAGCACGATCGGCGCGTTCGCGTCCAGCGAGGACCCGATGTCGGTCACCGGCGCGATGTGCGACCTGGCCACGTCGAGCCCGGGCACCTGGACCAGGATCGGCTCGCCCGGGCTGAACCCGTCCTGCCGGTCCCACTCGGTCGGGTCGATGCTCTGGCCGAGCACGTTGGCTGGCATCGCGGCCGGGTCGAAGTGCACGCGCCGGCCGGTCGCGCTGTGCCGGTCGGGGACGGTGAAGTAGTTGTTGGGGAACGGCAGCATGCAGCCGGAAGGGGCGACCGGATCGCATGAGGTGGTGGCAGGGGCAGCGGGGGCGGCGCTGGCGCCGGTGGTGCCGGCCAGGACGAGGCCGAGCACCGCGGTCGTGCCGAACACAGCCCATCGCACGGTGAGGCGACGCACGTTACCTCCGGGGGATTGAGGCGTGGGAGCTTCGCGGCTAAACGATCTCTTTCTACAAGACGCGATTGGCGGCGGCAATACCCACCGGTAAGGCACGGCTCAACGGTGGACTCTTACCCGGGTCAGCCCCACTCGACCCGGACCCGCGACCGCCAGTCGTCGGCGATGTCGGACCGGCCCTTCGCGGTCAGCTCGTCGGCCCGGTTCCACAGGCTCAGATACAGCTGCCCGGCGCTTCCGGAGAACACGGCCTCGGGCGACGCGGTCTCCCCGACGATGGTCACGACCGGTCCGTCGCTGACCCGCAGTGTCCACGCGTGGCCGGTGTCGTCGGCCCTGACCACGACCGAATAGGGCTCGGCCGAGCGCAGTCGGCTTTTCGCTCGGGTGATGAAGCCGGTCAGGAGCTCGTCGATCCCGTCGGCGGCAAGCGCCGAGTCGAGGTCGGCCTCGGCCGCCGACGGCCACCGCCCGAGCCGGGCCGAGATGGCGTCCACGCTGTGGATGGTGGTCTCGTGGGCCTGGCGTCGGGCCCAGAACCGGCGCGGCGGCGGAGCGTCGTTGAGGAACACCCTCGCCTTGATGTCTTCTGGCGTCGCGGCCAGCGTATCGATGAGGGCGGTGAGCCCCTGCGAGAACCACCCGAGCGGGTCGGTGGCGCGCCTTCCCTCTCGCTCCGAGGCCGTGGCGTCGTGGTCGGCGTCGCCACGCAGGTGAGCCGCCGCCCACCGGTGAACCATGCCCTGGTGGGCCACCAGGTCCGTGACGGTCCAGCCGGGACACGTGGGTACCGGCGCATCAGGCCCGGCCGCCGAGGCTGCCTCGCGCAGGACGGCACCGGCGCGGGCGAGCGCGTCCACATGACGGTCGAAGCTCAGGTGTGTCGGCATGCCCGGATCGTACGAGACGGCACCGACAATTCCGCGCCGGCGCGGTCCAGCGGCGACGACAGCGACGACGGCAAGGGCAACGACGAGGGCAGGGGCGACGACGGCAAGGGCCGCGACGGCGACGACGGCAAGGGCGGCGAGTCGCGCCCATGCTACCGTGACATCACCGAGACATAGACCGTCAACGATTGCTGGTCGCCTCTCCCCGCTCGCCGCCGCCCGCCCCACGCGGCACCCGTCCCGCCGCCGGCCGGTTCGGGCAGCCCCGTGCCCGGGGCAGGCCGCCCGAGACCCGGAAGGATCACCATGAGGAAGAGACTGACGCCCGTGCTCCTGGTGCTGCTCTTCGCGCTGGGGCTGCTCGCCCGCCCGGCCTACGCCGCGCCGGTGACGATCACCCCCGGTACGGTGTGGACCGACACGTCCGGCAAGACGATCCAGGCGCACGGCGAGGGCATCACCAAGGTCGGCAACACCTACTACTGGCTCGGCGAGGACAAGACCAGCGGGTCGCCGTTCCAGAACATCAAGTGCTACTCCTCCACCGACCTGAGCCACTGGACGTTCGTGGCCAACGTGCTGAGCCGCCAATCCAGCGGCGACCTGGGCCCCAACCGGGTCGTCGAGCGCCCGCACGTCATCTACAACGCCAGCACCGCCACGTATGTCATGTACATGCACATCGACAACAGCGGCTACTCCGAACGCAAGGCCGGCGTGGCCACCAGTGGCAGCGTCTGCGGCAGCTACACCTACCGGGGCAGCTTCAAGCCGCTGGGCCACGACAGCCTGGACGACAACCTCTTCCTGGACGGCAGCACCGGGTACTTCATGAGTGAGGACCGCACCAACACGAAGCTGCAGATCTACCAGCTGTCGCCGGACTTCCTGACGGTCACCGCGCTGGTCAAGACGCTCAACCAGTACGAGGCGCCGGCGATGGCCAAAATCGGGAGCACCTACTTCCTGTTCGGCTCGCACCTGACCGGCTGGTCCACCAACGACAACCAGTACGCGACGGCCACCTCCATCACCGGCACCTGGAGCGCCTTCCGCAGCTTCGCACCGTCGGGTACCAACACCTGCAACTCGCAGACGACGTCCATCCTCCCGGTGTCCGGCAGCAGCGCGACGAGCTACCTGTTCCTGGGCGACCGGTGGAACTCCGGCAACCTGGCCGACTCGCGCTACGTCTGGGAACCGCTGACGGTCAGCGGAACCACCGCGTCGATCACCTGCCAGGCGAGTTGGACCGTCGACACCGCTACCGGCGCGGTGGGCTCCGGCGGCAGCGGCGGCACAGGCAGCTCGGTCATCCGGGGCGTCGGTTCCAACCGTTGCCTGGAGGTACCCAACTCGTCGACCACCAACGGCGTGCAGCTGGACATCTGGGACTGCAACGGCGGCGCCAACCAGTCCTGGGCCCTCACCTCGGCGAGGGAGTTGCGGGTGTACGGGAACAAGTGCCTCGACGTCGCCGGCGCCGCCACGTCCGCCGGTACGAAGGTCGAGCTGTGGGACTGCAACGGCGGCACGAACCAGCAGTGGACCCTCAACAGCAACGGCACCATCACCGGGGTGGGATCCGGGCTGTGCCTCGACGTGACGAGTGGCGCGACCGGGAACGGCAGCCTGGTCGAGATCTGGACCTGTAACAACGGGTCGAATCAGCAGTGGACCCGATCCTGACTCACGACTCGATCCTGACCCACGACTCGCGCCCCGGCGGTGGACCGCGCTCCACCGCCGGGGCGCTGTCTGTGCGGCGTTGTCCGGACGGGCCGTCTCGCTCCGAAGAAACGGCCAGCCGGAAGTAAGGGCGGTACAGTGGCGTCGGCGCGCCGGGAAGTCTGGTCGGCATTGAATGCCGAGGAATCGGACGTAACACCACGAAGGGGTCCCGGGTGCGCGGAGTCGAGATCATCCTGCTGCTGGTCGTGCTGGCCACGGCGGTCGCGGCGTCCGCCCGACGGCTCCGGGTACCGGCGCCGTCCCTGCTGGTGGTCGCCGGCCTGGTGGTCGCCTTCGTTCCCGGCGTACCGGCCATCCAGCTGTCCCCCGGACTGGTGGGCCTGGTCGTGCTGCCGCCGCTGCTGTACGCGGCCGGGCAGGACCTGTCCTGGCGCGAACTGCGCCCGGTGTGGCGCCCGGTCACCGTGCTGGTGATCGGGCTGGTGATCGCGTCGGCCGCCGCGGTGGGCGTGGTGGCGTCGGCCGTCGCGGGCCTGCCGGCGTCCATGGCGTTCGTGCTGGGGGCGGTGCTGGCCAGCACCGACCCGGTGGCGGTGACCGCGCTGGGCCGCCGGCTGTCGCTGCCCGGCCGGCTGCAAGCGCTCATCCAGGCGGAGAGCCTGTTCAACGACGCGACCAGCCTGGTGCTGGTCCGGGTGGCAGTCACCGCCGCGGTGGCCGGCGGTGCCGTTTCCTGGTATCGGGGCGTCGGTCAGTTCGCTCTCCTGGCCGGCGGCGGGGTGCTGATCGGCGCCGCGGTGGCCGGCGGCGTCGCGCTGATCCGCCGCCGTACCGAGGATCCGGTGCTGGAAACCGTCATCGCGTTGGTCACCCCGTACGCCGGGTATGTCATCGCCGAGGCCGTGCACGTGTCCGGCGTGACCGCCGTCGTGGTGACCAGCGTCATCCTGGCCGGCCAGGCCACCCGCCTGACCAGCGCGCGGATCCGGTTGCAGCTGCACGCGGTGTACGACACCGTGGTGTTCCTGCTGGAGAGTGTGGTGTTCAGCCTCATCGGGCTCGAGCTTCCCGGTCTGGTCCGGGCCGCCGGCGGTCGCACCGGGACGTGGCTGGTCCAGGCGCTGGCGATCACCGTGACCCTGCTCGCCGTCCGCGCGCTGTGGGTGTTCCCGCTGTCGCTGGCGGCGCAGAGCCGGCGCGGCGGCCGGCCGTCCTGGCGGGTGCCGGCCGTCGTCTCCTGGGCCGGTGCGCGCGGCGTACTGCCCCTGGCCGCCGCCCTGTCGATCCCGCTGACCGCGCGGCACGGCGCCCCGCTGGCCGGTCGCGACCATGTCCTGCTGCTGACCACCGCGGTCATCGTCACCACGCTGGTCGTGCAGGGGTTCACTCTCGGCCCGCTGGTCCGCCGCTCCGGCGTCGCCCTGCCGGAAGACCATGCCCGCAACGAGACGGCCACCGCGCGCACCGCCATGTCCCGCGCCGCACTGACCTACCTCGATGAGGTCGAGGACCAGGAGGCGGCTCCGCAAGTCATGATCGCGCAGCTGCGCCAGATCCAGCGGTCCCGGTTGGACTCGCTGGAGGGAAGGTCCGACGACTCGCTGCGGCCGGCGATGCGGCAGTTGCGCCGCGATCTGATCGCCGTCGAGTCGGCGGTGCTGACCCGGCTGTACGAGGAAGGCACGGTCGGCGCGGAGACCCGGCGGCGGTTGCAACGCCGTCTCGACTTGGAGGAGACCAGCCTTACCGAGTGAGCGCAGCCGGAGCCGATCTGTGGCGGAGGCGAGCACACTCCCACGCAACACCGAGTGAGCGCAGCCGGAGCCGGGTTGTGGCGGAGGCGAGCACACTCCCACGCAACACCGAGTGATAAACAGTAGAAACTGACTACTCCACCGCGCCCCGGCCGGCCTGCCACGCCTCGCGGATCAGGTCCGCCTTCGCGGCGAAGCCGGGGTCGCGGGTCAGTCCCCGCCCGTCGTAGGGCGCCGGCAACGTCCGGAGGTCGCCGGTACCGAGGCGGAGCACGACGCTCGTGTGCCGGCGCCGCCGTACCACCGTAACGTCGGCGACCCGGTCCCAGCGCACGAAATTCGCGGAGCCGGTGACCCACGGCCGGTCGTTGAGCCGGATTCCGGTCCGTTCCACCGCAGTGCGAGCGGTCCACCACTGTGCGGACACCAGCAGCAGCAAGCCGAGTACCAGCACCACCACCAGCGGGAGTGCGGCATCCCCGGGCCCGCCCGCAGTCAGCTTCAGCACGACGAAGACCGCCGCGACGAGCCCGGCGACCAGCGGAACGCAGACCAGCTGGAGTACGGCGATCTGCCGGCGCGTGGGTGCGAACGTCGCGACCGCTCCGTCCCGCTCAGCCATCGGCGTTCCTCCCCCATCGGTGTCGACTGGACGCAGACGATAGGGGATCGAGTGCGCCGTCCGCGTCCACCCCCGGTGGTACCGCCGCGCGGCGGGCGTGGCAGCAGTCGGGGCGCCGGTCAGCGGAACAGGTCGGCGTGCGCGACCGTCCATTCCCGGAAGGTGCGCGGGGCGCGCCCGGTGACGTCCAGGACCGTCGGCAGCACCGTCGACTCGTCCAACGCACCGTCGACGTAGAAGTTGAAGAAGGCGTCGACGTACTCGGCCGGCATCGCCGCGCTCATCTCCGCGCGGGCCTGCTCGTCCGGCTGCGCCTCGAACCGCAACGCCCTGCCGAGTACGTCGCCGAGGATCGCCACGCGCTCGGCGGGCAGCAAGGGCTGGGGACCGGTGACCACATGTACCCGCCCGGCGTGGTCGGGCGAGCGCAGTGCCACGGCGACGACGGCCGCGATGTCGTACGGGTCGATGACCGCGACCGGTACGCCGGCGAACGGGACACGCACCACGTCGCCGTCCCGGATCTGCGGCGCCCACTGCAGCGCGTTGGACATGAACCCGCTGGGCCGCACGACCGTCCACGACACACCGGCGGCGTGGACCGCGTCCTCCGAATCGATCATGTACCGGCTGATGGCGTTGCTCCGGTCGCCACTGGCCGCCGACGTACCAGACAGCAGAACCACGCGTTCGGCGCCGGCACGCTCGACCTCGGCGAGCAGTCCCGGCATGTCCTGGTAGCCGGGCAGCAGGAAGACTCCGCGCACCCCGACCAGGGCGTCGCGCAGGCTCTCCGGCCGGTTCAGGTCGCCGGACACCACGGTCACCCCCGGCGGCAGCGCGGCCGGAGCGGTGCGCGACAACGCCCGTACCGGCTCCCCCTCCCGGGCCAGCGCGCGGACGACCTCCGCGCCGACATTGCCGCTCGCGCCGGTCACCAGAAACATGTCCCCCACCCCTCGTGTCGGCATCCTCGACGGACGGTACTCCCGCGATCCGCGGTCAGGCGCACCCGAATTCGGTCACCGCTCGCGGCCCCGGTCCTCGTGCCGGCGCTGACCGGCCTCGTCGAGCAGCGCGCGCAGCTCGTCCGCCTCGGGTACGCCCATGTCGGTGTAGATGGCCAGCGCCCGCGACCAGTGTTCGCGGGCGGCGTCGGGATCGCGCTCGCGCAGGACGTTGCCGATGCCGTGGTGGCCGTGTGCGATGTCCAGCGGGTCGACCGCCTCGGCGGCGATCGCCATCGCCTGCTCGTGGCAGCGCAGCGCGTCGTCGGCGCGCCCGGTGTCGCAGTACACGTCGCCGAGGTTGTTCAGAGTCTCGGCCTCGGTGTGCCGGTCGCCGATCTCTCTGGCCAGCCGCAGCGCCTCCGTGTGGCGCTCGACAGCCTCCTGGTGGCGGCCGAGCTTCCGGTACGCGTTGCCGAGGTTGGTCAGGTTGTTGCTGCTGGCACCACGGTCACCGGACCGGCCGGTGATCTCCAGTGACCGAAGGTAGGCGCTGATCGCCTCGTCGTACCGTTCCATCCGCGCGTACACCAGGCCGAGGTTGCCCAGCACGATGCCGACCCCGCGTTCCTCACCGACCGCCTGGAAGATGGCCAGCGTGTCCTGGTAGTGGGCAATGGCCTCGTGGGGGTGGCCCAGCCGGTCGTAGATGTTGCCCAGGTTCATCCGGGTGGCGCCCTCGCCGCGCCGGTACCCGACCGCCAGCCGCACCGGCAGCGCCTGTTGGTAGCTGTGCAGCGCCTCTTCGTACTGGCCCAGCCGCTCCTGCGCGAGCCCGAGGTTGTTGAGCGTGTCGCCCTCGCCGTGCTGGTTGCCCGTCTCCCGGTAGATGGGCAACGCCTGCCGGTACAGCTCGATCGCCTCACGGGAGTCGCCGGCCGCCCACTGCCCCAGACCGAGGTTCTTGAGCATCTCCGCCTCGGCGAGCCGATCGGCGAGGCGCCGGGCGGCGGCGAGCCCGGACCTGTGCGTGGACAACCAGTCCGCGGTCCGGAAGCGCAGGTTCAGGTAGAGCTGCAGCAGGTGCGGCAGCTGCCAGGCGTGAGCGTCCCAGCCGTGCTCTGCGGCGTACCCGACGGCGGCGATGAGCGTGCCGTACTCCGCGTCCAACCAGTCCAGCGCCGCGGCCGTGTCGCCGAGGAGCGGCGAGTGGACCGGCGGACGGGCCGCCTGGATGGTGACCACCGGCTCCCGCGAGTCGAGGCGGCGCATCGCCACGGCCGTGGTGTGCAGGTAATAGTCGAGCGCCCGGCCGGTCGCCTCGCGCCGCACGGGTTCGGGCTCGGTCCTGGTCGCCACCGCCTCGGCGTGCTCCCGCAGCAGGTCGTGGAACCGGTACCGCCCGGGGGCGGGCTGCTGGAGCAGGTGCACATCGACGAGGTCTTCCAGCAGGAGACTCGCGTCGTTGAGGTCCAACTCGGCGACGGCCGCGGCCAGGTAGGCGTCGAATTCCGCGCCAGGTGCGAGGCCGAGCAGCCGGAACAGCCGTTGCCGGTCGGCGTCGAGATGCTCGTACGACAACGCGAAAGCGGCCTCCACGCTGCGGTCACCGGTCGCGAACTCGGGCAGCCGGTGCCGCCGCTCCGCGAGGCGCTCGACGAGGTGGCGTACCGTCCACGCCGGGCGGGTACGCAGGCGGGCACCGCTGATCCGGATCGCCAGCGGAAGGTACCCGCACAGCCGTACCACCTCGGCGACAGCGGCCGGGTCGCCGGCCGTACGCTCGCCGCCGGCCACCCGCCGCAGCAGCGCCTGGGCGTCGCCGGGCGGCAGGACGTCCAGCGAGACCGCGTGCGCCGCCTCGAGGTCGGTGAGCCGGCGACGGCTGGTGATCAGCGCGAGGCAGGTGGGCGTACCGGGCAGCAACGGGCGTACCTGGGCGGCGCTGGTCGCGTCGTCCAGCACCACGACCGCCCGCCGGTTGGCCAGTTCCGCGCGCCAGAGCGCGGACCGCTCGTCGAGGTCCTCGGGAATCGCTCCGGGTGGCACGCCGAGCGTGCGCAGCAGCGTGTCCAGGGCGGTCGCCGGGGTCACCGGTTCCTGCCCCACGGTGTGCCCGCGCAGGTTGATGAACAGTTGAAGGTCGGGGTACCTGCCGGACAGCGCGTGCGCCGCGTGCACGGCCAGGGCCGTCTTGCCGATGCCGGCCATGCCGTCGAATGCCGAAATGGTCACGGCGGCCGGTGCTCCGGTGTTCCGGACCAGCAGGTCGAGCAGGCGGTTCATCTCCTCTTCCCGGCCGGTGAAGTCGGCGACGTCACCGGGCAGGTCGTTGCGCCTGGTCGCGGGCTCGGCGGCGGGATCGGCCGGCGCCTGGCCAGCCGCCTGGTCCGCTTCCCCGGCGAGGATCTGCCGCTGCACCCGCTGGAGTTCCGGGCCGGGTTCGACGCCGAGTTCGTCGATGAGCAACCGGCGGGTGTCGGCGAACACCTTCAACGCGTCGGCCTGCCGGCCCGACTGGTACAGGGCGCGCATGAGCTGGGCGCGCGGCCGTTCCCGCATCGGGTACTGGGCGATCAGCGCGGTGAGTTCGACGATCGCCTCCTCGATCCGGCCGGCGGCGAGTTCGGCTTCGATCATCATCTCGGTGGCCAGCATCCGGCCCTCGGTCAGTTCGATGCCGATGCGCTCCCGCAGCCGGTCCGAGGCGACGTCGGCGAGCAGCGGCCCGCGCCAGAGAGCCAGCGCCTCGCTCAGGGTCGCCGACCGCTCGGCCGGGTCGCTCAGGCTGCCGGCACGGGAGACCAGCGCGCGGAACCGGTGTGCGTCCACCCGCTCCGGGTCCGTTTCGACGAGGTAGCCACCACCACGGGTGATCAGCCGGATGCCCATCGTGCCCTGACCGTCGGGGTCGATCCGCCCGCGCAGCCGGGAGATGTGGGCGTGCAGGTTGGCTCGCGCGCCGCCCGGCGGTACGCCGTCCCAGAGCAGGTCCACCAGGCGATCGGCCGACACCGTGGTGCCGGCCTCCAGCAGCAGGATGCCCAGCAGGCAGCGTTCCCGGCGGCGCCCCAGCTCGACGTCGGACCCGTCGTGCTGGGCTTCCACCCGGCCCAGCAAACGAAACTGCACGTGCTCTCCCCGGGAACGGTCGCATCGACGGCTGGCACGTTTACCACTGGCAAGCGGCATGGCAAGGTGTGCGGCAAGATTTCTCGGAGAGCCTATCGGGGACCGGGAATCCCGTGAAACACGCGCAAGCCGGTCAGTAGCGAATCGACCGCACTCAGCCGGTCGAAACGTCCCGCCCGGCCGCCCGGTCTCTGGCGATGTCGGCCAGCCGCTCCCAGGCCGGCGAGGACACGGTCGAGGATTCGATCAGCTGCAGGATGGCGGGGTCCGGGGCGGACCGCCGCCGCTCGCCGGTCGCACGGCCGGCGAGCCACCGGTGGACGCGGTCGGCCAGGGCGGAAAGGCGCGGGTCGTCCGGGGACCAGTCGAACGCCTCGTCGTGCTCGCGGTAGATTGCCCGGAACTCCGGGTCGCGCATCGCGTCGCGCTTGTCGGCGAGCCAGTGGGCCGCTTGTTCGGGCGAGACCGCCTGGAGCAGGATCCAGAGGTCCCGCTCCACCTGCACGACACGCTCGCTGACCCCGAGCCCGTGCAGGTCGTCGAGGTAGTCGGCGACGTCCGGGGAGACGAACAGCCGGTCGCCGCCGCGCAACTGGGCGATCCGCTCGCGGGTACGCACCAGTTCCTCGGCCCGCTTCCGCAGGTTGTCGTCGATCGTCGCGACCGCCGAGGCGAACTGGTCGGGTTCGGCGGCCAGCAACTCCTTGACCCGGGCGAGCGGCACGCCGGCGTCGGCGAGCGTCTTGATCTTGAGTAGCTGGATGGCGTCGTCGGCGGTGTAGCGCCGGTAGCCCGACGAGTCCCGCGGCGGCTCCGTCAGCAGGCCGCGCTCGTGGTAGTGGCGGACCGCCTTGATGGTCACGCCGGCGTAGCCGGCGAGCTGACCGATGGTGATCATGCGCGTCGGTCTCCTCTCCGCCATCCCGCTGACCGGCGACTGGCCTGGGTCGCGGCGCGGCGCCAGACGCGCCGAGCCAGACCAGCCGATTCGCCCATCATGTCATCGGGTACCGCGGCGGAACGCGGCCCGGGCCCGCAGGTAGCTGGCCAGCGCGATCGCGGCGGGTCAGTAGATCGGGCGGCCGTGAGCGTCCGGTACGCCCGACTTGCGGAGAAAGTACGCGTTGAGCTGGTCGCACCACTCCTCGGCACAACGCAGCTGCTCGTCCAGCCGTTCACGGACCCTGGTGTCCACCGCCGGATCGACCAACCCGGCCCCGGCCAGGCGCTCCCAGACCTGACGCGCCCGGCGCACCTCCTCCACGCCGGCGAAGTGGGTGTCGTAGATGTGCTGGATGACGGTCGACCCGCTGTGCAGGACGTGCCCGTACGGCACGTGGTGGAAGAACAGCAGCAGCTCGTCGGGGCATCCCTGGCGGGACTCGTACAGCTGCGACCAGGGCGGCGGGTACTGGCCGGCGAATCCGGTACCGGTGGCGACGGTACGGTCGACGCCGATGCCGTCCCGGTCGGCGAAGTGGTAGGTGCCCCACGGCGTGTACTCGTACCCGTCCACGTCGGGCCCGTAGTGGTGCCCCGGCCGGACCATGAAGCCCACGCCCAGCGGCGCCGTGTACCGCTCGTACGTGCGCCACGAGCCGTCCATCACCTCGTGCAGCGAACGCCGCAACAGGTCGGGGTCGCCGGTCGAGGACGGCGTGAACGTCAGCTCGATCCACTCGTCGAGGATGGCCGTGGGGTCCAGGTCGGGCGCCCAGGCGAGCCGGCCGGCGGCGTAGAGATTGGCCTGTGCCAACGGATGGCCGGTCCAGAACGGGTCGTCGCCGGCGTTGGAGACGGCGACCAGGCCGCCGCCGTCGTGCGCTCTGCCCGGTGACGCGGCTCCCCCGGGTGACGCGGCCACGTCCCGGACCGCCGGGCCATCCGGGCCCCACGGCCGGAACCCGAGCACCTCACTCCACTGTGGACCGAGATAGCACACGTGCCGCTGCTGGCCGGTGTATTCCTGGGTGACCTGCACCTCCACCGCCAACCGGGTGGCCGGCATGGCCGCGATCACCGGCGACACCGGTTCGCGCGCCTGGAAGTCCATCGGCCCGTACTTGACCTGGAGGATCGCGTTGTCGTGGAACTGGCCGTCCAACGGCGCGAAGTGGTCGTACGCGGCCCGGGCGCGGTCGGTCGACCGGTCGCGCCAGTCCTGCCGGTGGTTGTAGACGAAGGCGCGCCAGTGCACCACGCCGCCGTACGGCGCCAGGGCCGCGGCGAGCAGGTTGGCGCCGTCGGCGTGATTGCGGCCGTACGCGAACGGGCCGGGCTGTCCCTCGGAGTCGGCCTTCACCACGTACCCGCCGAAGTCGGGGATCGTCGCGTACACCTGCCGGGTCGTGCCGGCCCACCAGGCGCGCACCCGCTCGTCCAGCGGATCGGCGGTGGGCAGCCCGCCGAGCGTGATGGGCGAGGCGAAGCTCACCGACAGGTGCACCCGGATGTGGTACGGGCGCAGCACGTCCGCGATCTCGGCGACCTCGGCGAGCCGGTCGGTCAACAGGTGCGCCTCGGTGGCGTGCACGTTGACGTTGTTCACCGAGACCGCGTTGACTCCGCACCCGGCCAGCAGCCGCCCGTACGCGCGCAACCGGTCCGGGTCCCGGCGCGGCTTGCCGTCCCGCCAGAACAGGGATCCACCCGCGTACCCCCGCTCGACCTGCCCCATCACCGGGTGCACGTCGACGTTGTCCCACTGGTCGACCATCCGGCGGCGCATGGCCGGCCGGTGAGACTCCGGGGCGCGCTCCGGCCGGAACGCGGCCTCGCCGAGCCGGACCAGCTCGAACAGGCCGTAGAGCAGTCCGGCCGGCCGGTCGGCGACCACCACGGTCACACCGCTTCGGGCGGCGAGCGTGAAGCCCTCCTCCCCCAGGGGCTGCCCGGCCGGAACGAAGTCCCGCACCGCATCCACTGTGGACAGTACGAGGATCAGGTCGTCCGGTTCGTCGCCGGTCGCGCCGTGCCCCATCACGCCACCGTGCCGCGCCACGCCGCCGTACCGGGCGCACGCCTCGCGCACCTCGGACAGCACCGTCTCGACCAGCGGACCGTCGCCGAGCACCCGGGTGCGGCGCGAGCCGATCGCCCGGAACGCCTCCGGCGGCAGCCACGCCGGGTGGACGTCGAGCGGTCGCTGACCCTCCGGCTGCTCCGGCTCGGCGCGTCCGGCGCCGCGCGACGACCCCGGCCCGTCGTTCACTCGGTCACCCGGATCACCGCGACCTGCAACGGGGCCAGCCGCACCACGTCCCACACGGGTTCGCCGCCGATCAGGTCGACGCCCCGCTCCCCGGTCGTCACGGTGGCGGGCGCGTCGTCGGAGTGGTTGAGCAGGAACAGGTACCGGTGCTCGGCGGTCTGCCGGACCGTCGCCTCCACGAACGCGGGCGCGTCCGGGACGACCGGTCGGACACCCGCGTCGGCGAGCGCGCCGAGCAGGACGGCCGCGAGCGCGGCGGGCTCCAGGCGGGTGCCGATGTAGACGAACCGCCCGTCGCCCAGGGTGTTGTCGATGACCGCCGGCCGACCGGCCAGCGGACCCGAGGTGTAGCGGGCGAGCACCGTCGCCGACTCCGGGTGGATGCTGTCCTGCCACCAGTCGGCGATCGCCGGCGTCCCGTCGGCGAAGCTCACGTTGACGGTCTCGTTGTCGCGGGCCGGCCAGTATTCGTCGATGTAGGCGCCGATGAGGTCGCGGAACGCACCCGGGTATGCCGGCTGGCGGACCTGGTTGCACTCGTCGACGACTCCGGAGAAGAACGAGCAGATCACGGTGCCGCCGCCTCGGACGAAGGCCTCGAGTTCCCGGGCGCACCGGTCGTCGACGAGGTACGCGTTGGGTACCACGATGGCCCGGTACCGGCCGAAGTCCGAGCCGAACGACACGAAGTCGACGGCGTGGTGGGCCTGCCACAGCGGCCGGTAGTGGTCGGTCTGCAGTTGGGTGTAGTCGAAGTCGTTGCGCGGCAGGCCGTGCGTCTCGGTGAGGCCCCACCACGCGTTCCAGTCGAACAGCACGGCCACGTCTGCCGTGCTGTCCGCGCCGGCCACCTCGGCGATCCTGGGCAGCTCGTTGCCCAGGGCGCTGACCTCCCGCCAGGTGCGCGCACCGGTGCCGGAGTGCGGCAACATCGCGGAGTGGAACCGCTCCTGGCCACCCCGGCTGGCCCGCCACTGGAAATACATGACGGTGTCGGCGCCGTGCGCGACGGCCTGGTACGAGCCGAGCCGCATCCGCCCGGGTCGCTTGACGTTGTTCACCTTCCACTGCGACACACCGCTGGCCGCCTGCTCCATCAGGACCCAGGGCTCGCCGCGCAGCGACCGCATCAGGTCGAAGTTGAGCGCCGCCGGGATGTGCGAGTCGTCCCGGCCCGGATCCGGGTAGATGTCCAGCGCGGCGGCGTCCTGCTCGGCCGCCCAGCGCCAGTAGTCGGCGTTCTTGTAGAAGCGCATGAAGTTGGTGAGCACCGGGATGTCGTCCCGGTAGGAGCGCACGATGTCCCGCTCGGCGATGAAGCACTCCAGCAGCGTGTCCGACACGAACCGCTTGAAATCCAGCCGCCGCGCGGGATTGGACCAGGACCGCGGGACCTCGGGGACGTTGACCTGCTCCCAGTCGGTGTAGACCTGGCTCCAGAACCGCGTGTACCACGCGTCGTTGAGCCGTTCGAGCGTGCCGTACCGGCGGCGCAGCCAGTCCCGGAACGCGACCGAACTGTGCGCGTTGTACGCCGTCGGGCCGAACTCGTTGCTGATGTGCCACATCGCCAGCGCGGGATGGTGAGAATACCTCTTCGCGAGGGCGGTGGTGATCCGCGTGGCGGCCTGCCGGTATGCCGGCGAGGACGGGTCGAAGTGCAGCCGGCTGCCGAAGCCGAACGTCTCGCCGTCTTCCATCACCGGAAGCACGTCCGGGAACTGCTGCGACAGCCAGGCCGGCGGCGCCATCGTCGGGGTCGCCAGGTCGACGCTGATGTCGTTGCGGTGCAACAGGTCCATCACGTCGTCGAGCCAGTCGAAGGTGAACTCGCCGGGCGCCGGCTCCAGCGACGCCCAGGCGAACACCCCGACCGTGACGAGGTTGACGCCGGCCTGCCTCATCAGCGTCATGTCCTCGTCCCACACCGAACGGTCCCACTGTTCGGGGTTGTAGTCGCCGCCGAAGGCGAAGCCGCCGAGCCTTGACCGGAAGGCGTTCATCCGGCTGTTCATGGCTGTGTGCACTCCCGTCGTGTCTCCCCCGTGACCGGGCTTCCCGCGGCGGCCACCATTGTGGTCGCCGCGGGGACCACAGACAACCGCAGGCCGTGTCTCGACGTACCTGGCCGGCCTGCGGCGGGTCCAGACGACGACCGGCGGCGTTGTCATCTCGCCCGGATACAACACCGGTATCGGGACGAAACGGCGCCTTGCCGGACCGCCGCCTGGACCTCGCCTCGGCTCGACCGAGCACTCCGAGACACGGCCTACGATCTGAATCCGAGCGGCAGGTATTTGTCCACATTGGACTTGGTGATGGTTTCGGAGGTGAGCACGATCTGTTTCGGTACCTGCAGCTCGACCAGGTCACTCATGCCCTTGCCCTGGCCGATCAGGCGGGCCAGCGACACGGCCGACGACGCCATCGTGGGCGGGTACGTGACCGTCGCCTCCAGCGGTGAGTCGCCGCTCTTGATGTGTTCCATCGCGTCCAGCGAGCCGGCACCGCCGACCATGAAGAATTCCTTGCGGCCGGCTTGCTTGATGGCCGCGAGGACACCGACGCCCTGGTCGTCGTCGTGGTTCCAGATGGCGTCGATGCGCTGCGCCGCCTGGAGCAGGTTCGCGGTGACGTCCTGCCCGCTCTGCACGGTGAACTGCGCGGCGACCCGGTTGGTCACCTTGAGCCCGTACTGGGCCAGGCCGTCGCGGAAACCGCGGGAGCGGTCCTGGGTCAGTGGCAGGTTGTCGATGCCGGCGATCTCGGCGACGACCGGATTGGCGTGGCCCTTGAGTTTCGCGCCGATGTACTGGCCCGCGGCCAGCCCCATGCCGTAGTTGTCGCCCTTGATCAGGAGCCGGGCGGCACCGGCGTCGGAGAACTCGCGGTCGAGGTTGACGACCTGGATCCCGGCCTCCATGGCGGCTTTGCCGGTCGCGGTCAGTTGGGCGCCGTCCTGGGGCAGCAGCACGATCACGTCGGGCTTCTGCTGGATCAGGGTCTGCAGCGCGGCGATCTGGGCGGGTGCGTCGGCGCCCGCGTCGACCTGGCTGAACTTGACGTCCTTGTAGAGCGCGGCCTGCTTTTTCGCATTGTCGGTGATGGCCCGGATCCAGCCGTGGTCGGCCGCCGGCGCGGAGAAGCCGATGGTGACGGTCTTGCCCAGCGCGGCGTTGTCTCCGCCGGTCACCTTGGTCTGCCCGGTGTCGTTCTTCGTGCTGTTGTCCGCGTTCGAGGTGCAACCGGCCAGCAACGCGCCGGCGCCCACCGCGGCACCGCCGAACAGTATCGAGCGCCGGGACGGGCCGTTCGTGAAGGGATTCATCGCGACCTCCTCGTCGGATGAGAGTCAATGCGGTGTTTCGACCAGTCCGGCTGGGCGCGTCTGGCGCCGCGCCACGACCCAGACCGGGCGTCAGGCGCCGGGTGGCACCGGCCGCCGCAGCGCGGCGACCCGGAACTGCTGGATGAGGACCGCGGCGACGATGATGACGCCCTGCGCGATCTGCTGGTACTCGGTCTGCAGGTTCTTCACGATGAACAGGTTGTAGATCTGGGTGAACACGAGCACGCCGAGCACCGACCCGACGATGGTGCCCCGCCCACCCGTCAGCGCCGTGCCGCCGATGATCGCGGCGGCGATCGCGTTCAACTCGTACAGGTTGCCGTGGTCGGACGAGCCCGCGGTCGCCTGTGCGGTGACCATCACCGCCGCGATCCCGCAACACAGCCCGGACAGCGTGTAGACCAGCAGGGTGTGCCGGCGGATGTTGATGCCGGCCAGCCGGGCCGCCTCGGCGTTGCCGCCGATCGCCACGGTACGGCGACCGAACGTGGTCCGGTTGAGCAGCACCCAGGCCAGTACCGCGACCACCACGAAAATGATGACCAGCAACGGGATGCCCAACGGCCGCCACTCGGCGATCCGGTTGAACGAGGTCACCTTCACGATCTGGGTCAGCTTCCCGGAGATCTTCTGCGCCAGTCCCCGCGCCGCGACCATCGTGGCCAGCGTCGCGATGAACGGCACCATCCGCCCGTACGCGATGAGGATCCCGTTGACCAGACCGGATCCGGCACCGACCAGCAGAGCGGCCAGGATCATGACTCCGGGGCCGTAGCTCTGTGTCGCGACCGTGGTCGACCAGACGCTGGCCAGCGCGAGCAGGGCTCCGACCGACAGGTCGATGCCGCCGCTGATCATCACGAATGTCATGCCGATCGTGATGACGCCGATCGACGACGCCTGGGTCAGCACGGTCAGCTCGTTGGACCACAGCCGGCCGCCGTGCAGGAAGATATCCGGCCGGGCCAGGGCGCCGACGAGGTACAGCAGGACGAGCACCCCGACCAGGCCGAGGTTGCGCCGTACCGGCTCGCTGCCGTCGCCGCGCCACCAGCCGGCGCGCTTGGCCGACGCTGCCGCCGGCGACGCCACATCGATCACGAGAGGTCTCCTTCCGCCTGCGCCCCGGACAGCAGCGATCCCGCCATGACGAGATCGAGAACGGCGTGCTCGTCCAGATCGGACGCCGCCGCCTCGTGGATCACACGGCCCTCCCGCATGACCAGCACCCGGTCGGCCAGACCGAGCACCTCGGGTACCTCGCTGGAGACCAGCAGCACCCCGACCCCGTCATCGGCCAGCCGGCGGATGACCCCGTACAACTCGGCCCGGGCGCCGACGTCCACTCCCCGGGTCGGCTCGTCCAGCAACAGCAGCCGGGTACCCGCGCACCCACCGCGCAGCAGCCACCGGGCCAGTACCACCTTCTGCTGGTTGCCGCCGGACAGCGTGCGCACCGGCCGGCGGACGTCGGCCGGCACCAGCCGCAGCTCGCCGGTCACCCGGGCCGCCTCCGCCCGCTCCCGGGCCGCGTCGGTGAACCCCGCCCGCGCCAGCCGGCCGAACGTGGCCAGCGTGACGTTGCGGTACACCGGCTCGCCCAACAGCAGGGCCTGGCTCTTGCGCTCCTCCGGCGCCATGCCGATCCCGGCGCGTACCGCCGCCCGGACACTCCCCGGCCGCAGCACGCGACCGTCCAACCGCACCGAGCCGCTGTGCGCCCGGCGCGCTCCGTAGACCGTCTCCAGCAGCTCGGAGCGGCCGGAACCGACCAGTCCGGCGATGCCGACGATTTCTCCACTGTGGACGGTGAGGGACACGTCGGCGAACTCGCCGGACCGGCCGAGCCCGGACACCTCGAGCAGCGGCGCCACCGGCGCGGCGACCGACCCCTGCGACACCGTCGGCTCCGTCGGCCTTTGCGGCACCGGCGGCGCCGGCGGCCTCGGCGGGAAGACGTACTCGATGCTCCGCCCGGTCATGTACCCGACCAGTTCGCGGGTCGAGGTGGTCGCGGCCGGCAGGTTCGCCGCCGAGGTGCGCCCGTCCTTGAGTACCGTCACCCGGTCACCGATCTCCCGGATCTCCTCCAGCCGGTGCGAGATGTAGACCACCGCTATCCCGCCGGCCGTCAGGCCCCGGATCACCCGGAACAGGTTGGCCACCTCGTCGTGCGCCAACACCGCGCTGGGCTCGTCCATCACCAGCAACCGGGCCCGGCGCGACAACGCCCGCCCCATGCTCACGACCTGCTTCGCGGCGGCCGGCAGCTTCCCCACCAGCCGGCCCGGCGGGATCTCCGGATGGCCCAACTGGGCCAGGATCTCCCGGGTCCGGCGCGCACCCGGGCCGCGGTGCACGAATCCGGCCGTCCGCGGTTCGTGACCGAGAAACACGTTCTCCGCCACCGTCAGGTCGTCGACCAGATCCAACTCCTGGTAGATGGTCGCGATCCCGGCCCGCATCGACGCCTGCGGACTGGGGAACGTCACCGGCTGGCCATCCCAGACGATGTCCCCGGCGTCCGGCCGGTGCACTCCGGCCAACACCTTGATGAGAGTGGACTTCCCGGCGCCGTTCTGCCCGAGCAGGCAGTGCACCTCTCCCGCCGCGACGTCGAGGTCGACGCCGTCCAGTGCCCGTACCCCCGGAAAGGTCTTCACCACAGCGGAAAGCCGCAGCAGCGGCGCGGCCTGTTCCACCGCCGGGGTGGGCGTCGAGACCGTGGCAGCGTCGTCCATCATCCCTCCAGACCGCTGTAGGCCAGCTCGCTGGCCAACACCGCCGCGCCGACCACCCCGGCCCGCGGCCCCAGCTCGGACATCACGATCGGCAGGTTGCCGGTGGCCAGCGGCAGCGAGCGCCGGTACACCACGCTGCGGATCTCGGCCAGCAGGGCATGACCCAACCCGGTGAGCCCGCCGCCGATCACGATCATCGACGGGTTGATGAAACTGACCAGACCGGCCAGCGCGGTACCCACCTGGTGCCCGCCATCACGGATCAGCCGCACGCACGCCGGATCCCCGGCCGCCGCGCCGTCGGCGACGTCGCGCGCATCCACCGCGCCGCTCTCGGCCAGCCGCCGGGCGAGCGCCGGTGACGCGCCCGACCGGGCCGCGGCCAGCGCGTCGCGCGCCAGGGCGGCACCGCCGAACACCGCCTCCAGGCACCCCACGTTGCCGCAGGTGCACTCCTGACCGTGCCCGTCGATCTGCATGTGCCCGATGTCGCCGGCGCACCCGTCGGTCCCCCGGTAGACCTCACCGCCGAGGTAGATGCCGCAGCCGATGCCCGTGCCGAGCTTGAGGAACAGCAGGTTGCCGACCGAACGGGCGACTCCCGCGTGTCGCTCGCCGATCGCCATGATGTTCACGTCGTTGTCCACCACCGCCGGGCAGCCGTGCTCCCGGCTCAGCAGGTCGCGCACCGGGTACCGGTCCCAGCCCGGCATGATCGGCGGAGACACCGGCACCCCGTCGCGGAAGCTGACCGGACCCGGCACCCCGATGCCGATCGCGCGCAACCGCTGATAGGCGCCCTCGGCCCGGAGCTTCGCCAGGATCTCGCTGACCCGGTGCAACACCGCGCGTGGACCTGACCGGATGTCGGCCGGCTCCGCGTATGCCGCGACCGGCTCCAAGCCACCGTCGGTGATCTCCACGTCGACCGACGACGCGCCCAGGTCGATCGCGGCGAACCGCAGGTCTGAGGCCAACTGAACCAGGGTCGAACGCCGACCGCCACGGGACGCGGCCAGCCCCGCCTCGGTCACCAGGCCACTGGCGACCAGCCCGGAGATCTCCCCGAACACGCGCGCCCGCGATTCGCCCGATCGGTCGGCCAGCTCCGCGCGGGACAAGGGTCCGCGGTCGCGCAGCAGGCACAGCAGCCGAAACGGAAGCGGGCTCGGCACCGGCGGCAGTACGGAGGAAACCATGTGGGCCTCCACGTTCCGTAAGTTAGGCCGGACTCTATGGAATTACCGCTGGACTGTAAAGAGGTTTCGATGTTTAGGCACAAACTTTCGTCTGCGCAAACGAAAGATAGCGTCCGTCCACTGTGGATCTTGCCACGACGGGCGGCGCGGGTCGGCACGTCCGAAGGGACCGCGCTGTGCACCCGGGACGGCTGTGCTTTGCTGAGGCGTGGACAGGCAGCAGTTATCTCAGTGGGTCGCGGACTACGAACGCGCCTGGCGGACGGCCGGCGTCACGGCACTGGCGGATCTCTTCACGCCGGACGCCACCTACCGCCAGAGTCCGTACGCGGAACCGGTCGCCGGGCCGCCCTCGATCGGCCGGATGTGGGACGACGAGCGCTCCGGTCCGGACGAGGTGTTCACGATGACCGCCGACATCGTGGCGGTCGAGGAAGACACCGCGGTGGTACGGGTCGAGGTCCGGTACGGCAACCCGGTCGAGGAGCGGTGGCGGGACCTGTGGGTGATCCGCTTCGCCGCCGACGGACGGTGCCGGGAGTTCGAGGAGTGGCCGTTCTCCCCGCCGTCGTCGCGCTGATTCCTCGGCTGGTCCGATCGCCTCTCACGGGCGGGGTCGGGCGTTCCTCAGGCGGATACCGCTGAAGCCGAGCGTACTGGCGATCACCGTGTCCCACAGCGGCCACAGGTTCGGCAGTACCCGCAGCTGGATGCCGGCCGCCTCGTGCAACGCGAACAGGTCCCCCACCGGTTCCGCCGGCCCGAGGGGCTCGACCGGCTCGGTCGCGACGACCGCGTGCGGCACCGGGCCGCCGAACGGATGGAACCGGTCGGCGGGCAACCGGTAGGCGAACAGGCGCACGGTCCGCATCGCCTCCAGCCAGCCGTACTCGATCGCGTGCACCCGTTCACCGCCGCCCGGGCCGAGGATCCGTTCCCGGTCGGCCCGCGAGGTTGTCCCGGTCACCCAGGCCATCGCGCGCGGACACGCGCGCGGGAACCAGTAGTCCGGGGCGCGTGCCGCGTCGACCGCCCAGACGTACGGCTCGGGCTGCTGGGCGGTTGCCGCGACATGGGGAACGAAGCGCCGGATCGTCGGGTCTTCGGAGAAGTGCAGGACGTGTCCCTCCTCGGGGCGCACCGCGTTGCCTCTCTGGAACGTCGGAATGTGGACGGCGCAGTACCGTTCAGTCCTCGGGCAGTGCGGCGACGACGACCATCCGCCGGTGGTCCGCGGTCAGCGGCTTGCCGTCCTCGCCGAAGCCGTGCACGGTGGCGAATCCGGCGCCGAGCAACCAGTCCCGCAGTTCGGGGAAGCCGAACAGCCGCTTGACGAAGGTGAGCTTCCGGGCCCGCCCGTCCCGGACGACCGTCCGCTCCGCCTCGAAGCGACCGGTGACCGCGTCCAGGTGGTACCGGTCCACGAGCATGTCGCCGTTGTCCCGCGCGGCGACGACCCGGGACGGGCAGTACGCGGCGAGGAACGCCGTCAGGTTGTCGAGGTCCATCGCCAGCCGGCCGCCCGGCCGCAGTGCGGCGGCGATGCCGGAGAGCACCGCGCGGTTGGTGTCATCGTCGAAGTACCCGAACGCGGTCGACCAGTTGACGATCCGGTCGAAGTGGCCCGTCCAGGGCAGCGCGCGCATGTCTCCGGCCACGTACTCGACACGCAACCCGGCGGCGTCCGCGTCGGCGCGCGCCCGATCCAGGAACACCGTCGACGAGTCGAGCCCCGTGACCCGGCAGCCTCGCGCCGCGAGCTGGTTGGCCATCGCGCCGTGACCGCAGGCCAGGTCGAGCACGTTCAGGTCCGGTCGCAGCTCCAACAACCGCCAGGCCAACTCCGCGTCCGCCTGACCGGAGGATCCGGCGGGGACGACGGGTCCGTGCGTCGCGACTTCGGCGCGCTGCCGGGGACTCGCGAAGAAGTGCAGGTAGTCGTCGTCGTACATGGCCTCGGCATCGAAGAGGTCGGTCACTCGGACGAGGGTAGGCGCGGCCACCGGTACCGGCAACGCGTTTGAAACGCCCGCGACGAAGTGCTGACCTCGCCGGCTACGGCGTGTCTCGAAGTCGGGTCCGTCTGCTTTGAGCCCTGGCTGTGGGTGAGGACTGTCGGGGGTGTGTGGCATGG
>NZ_BONZ01000034.1 GCF_016862975.1 Rugosimonospora africana | reverse complement strand
GGTCAGCCGGATCCGGGCGGTGCTGGGTGTGGAGTTGGAGGTCCGGGCGATTTTCGAGGCCCCGACGGTGGAACGGTTCGCCGCATCGCTGAAGAACACCGATCACCGCTCCGGCTACGAGGTGCTGTTGCCGCTACAGATCGACGGATCTCGCCCACCCTTGTTCTGCGTCCATCCCGCGGGTGGATTGAGCTGGCCGTACATCCGCCTGGTTCGCCACCTCGGCGAAGACCAACCCGTCTATGGGCTTCAGGCACGGGGCATCTCGCACGAAGCGGACCTGCCGCAGTCGGTTGAGCAGATGGCCGAGGACTATCTCCGGGAGATCCGCGCCGTCCGCCCCTCCGGTCCCTACCGGATCCTCGGCTACTCGTCGGGGGGACTCGTGGCGCAGGCCATCGCCACCCTCCTTCAGGAGCAAGGCGAACAGGTCGATTCGTTGGTGCTCATCGACTCGTACCCGATGAGTCACACCGAGAGTGTGGATGAGCGCGACGGATCCGCGACCCACCCGGGACCGATCGAGGACCACGACGCGGCTTCCGACATCGAACGGCTGCGGCGGCGACAGATCTACTCGGGGATGGACGACGCGACGCTCGTCGCGATCGGTCGGGTCTGGCGGAACAACGTCCGCATCGCGCAGCGATTCGTACCGGAAAGAATTGCGGGCGATCTGATGCTCTTCTGCGCCACAGCCTCGGGAAGTTCGGACTTTATCGCGCGCTGGAAGCCCCTCGTCGCCGGCGACGTCGAGACCCACTTCATGCCCCACGACCATGCCGGCATCATGGAACCCGAGGCGCTCAGCCAGATCGGTACCCACCTTCGCTCCATCTTCGATGAACGCGCAAAGGCGGCCTACCGCACCGACCGGGTTGACGATGGAGCCGGGTCGACCCGAGAACCAGCCGCTACTTCGAGGAGGTACCCGTCATGACTGAGGCCGCTGACTGGAAGCCCATGGTCGTTCAACCCGACGAGGTGGAGGTGGAGCCCTCTGCGCGTGGCTTGGACCAGTGGCTCGACAGTGTCAAAGACCTGGAGGTCCTACTCGTCGAGAACAAGGCACTTGTCTTTCGTGGGTTCGGCGTCACAGCGGACGAGCTCGAACAGGTCCATGAACGGATCCTGCCCAACAAACTGCCCTACGTTCACGGGAATTCCCCGCGGACGAAGGTCGGCCAAAACGTATACACCTCAACGGAGTATCGCGCCGACCTCTCGATCTCCCTGCACAATGAGCTCTCGTACAGCAACAGGTGGCCGTCGCGGTTGGCCTTCTACTGCCTGGAAGCTCCCGCGACGGGAGGTGCTACGCCGATCACGGATGGAAGGCGTTGGTTGAAGTCCCTGGATCCCGTGATCGTCGACAGCTTCTCGGATGGGGTCAGATACACGCAAAATCTGCCCGACGGCCGAGGCCTGGGCAAAAGCTGGCAGGCCACTTTCGAGGCCGACGACCGGGCGAAGGTCGAGGAGTTCCTGGCCACCGCCGCCGCCGACTGGCAGTGGTGCAACGACGGGACTCTGCGCATCGTTCAGATACGCGAGGCCACAACTCGACATCCCACTAGTGGCGTCGAAGTCTGGTTCAATCAAGCCGATCAGTGGCATCCCGCGGGGCTGGACAATGCTACGGCCAGGACGCTCGCGGAGACCATGCCAGAGGATGAGCTGCCGCAATCGGTTCGGCTCGCCGATGGCGGCGTGATTCCGGACGAATACATTCGCGAGATTCGCGACCGTGGATTCGAGATCGCGTGGGACATGGACTGGCATGCCGGAGATCTGTTGCTCATCGACAATGTTCTGGTAGCGCACGGTAGGCGACCGTTCACGGGCGCGCGCAAGGTACTGGTGGCGATGTCGGGATGATCGTCGTCGACAAGTGTCGGCACGCGACACAGGAGGACCGCAGATGACGGCTAGTTTGTGGGGTCGGTCAGGCGACGCCGTTTCTCGCCAGCCGACCGCGGTTCTCCGTCCGCGTCCTCAAGCGGCTGCACGGCTGTACTGCTTCCCGTGGGCCGGGGCGGGCGTCGGGGTGTTCCGGAACTGGCCCGACCGGTTGCCGCCATCCGTAGAAGTGGCACCGGTGGCGCTGGCGGGACACGACGGCCGGTTGTTCGAGCAAGCCAACGACAGCGTCGCCGGCATCGCCGACGCGGTTGCGCCCGGGCTGGCGGCCGACATCGACCGACCCTATTTCCTCTTCGGTCACAGCCTGGGCGCGATGATCGCTTACGAGGTGGCGGCGCGTCTCGTCCGATACGGTATGCCACCGGTCGGTCTGCTGGTCTCCGGAGCTCGGGCGCCGCAGGTCCGGAAACGGGGGACCGTCTTGCATGAGCTGTCCCGTCGCGACTTCATCGCCGCCGTGCGCGGTATGCAAGAGGTACCGAATCCGAACCTGCACAACGACGACCTGCTCGATGTCATCCTGCCCACGATGCGGGCCGACTTCAAAGCGGCGGAGACATACTTCAGACCGGTGTGCCCGGCACTGCCCGCTCCGATCGTCGCATTCCACGGCAGCCAGGATTCCGATATCTCCGAGGCTGATGTCGGCGAGTGGGCGGCGTGCACCAGCGAAGCCTTCGCCCTGCACACGTTGCCCGGTGGGCATCTCTTCATCACGAGTGCGGAATCGCAGTTGCTGGGGCTCGTCGAGGCGGTGGTGACCGCCTTGCCCTCGAAACGCCGATGAACGCGAGCGGGGGATCCGCGGCCCGCGCATCGGAGCGGGACGAGGCCTGGTACCGAGCCGCTTTCCATTGCCTTTTCGATCGGGGCCGCCGGGCGGTGCTGGCCCGCTGGCGATGAGCCGGGCGGCGGCACGCCGCGCGTTACCTCAGGGGCGACGTGCGGTGACGAGCCAGGCGCGGGAGTCAAACCAGACACCGTCGTCGCTCGCGTGCGCGGCGAGCGTCTCGCGCAGACGCCCGACCGCGCGCGACGCGGCGGCGGGGTCCAGCCGCTTCAGGACATTGCTGGTACTAGTGAAGCCGCCGACCCAGTCGAGGGCGGCGGCCACGTCCGGACCGTAGTAGACCGGCTCGTCGACGTCGGTGAAAGCGATGTCGGCAAAGCCCGCGACGCCGAGGATCTGCGTCACGGTCCGCGGGTCACCGAGCGAGAACGGATCCGGTCCGGCGGGAGCCGCGGCCACCTGCCCGTCCGGTCCCGCGAGTGCTTGCTGGATGGCGACGTCCCACTCGTTGCGCTCGGCGGGCTGCCAGACCATCATCACCAGACGCCCCGTCGGACGCAGTGCCCGCCCGATGTTGGCGAATGCGGCGACGGGGTCGTCGAAGAACATCGTGCCGAACCTGCTCATTGCCAGGTCGAAGCACCCGGGCGGGAAGTCGTGGGACTGTGCGTTGGCGCGTTCGAAGGTGACGTTGTCGAGCCCCTCGGCGCGGGCGTGCTCGCGGGCGCGTTCGATGGCGGGCGCGGAGATGTCGACCCCGAGCGCACTGCCTGCCCGGGCAGTACGCGCGGCCTGCCGGGTCGTCTGCCCTCTCCCGCAGCCGATGTCCAGGACGTGCTCGTGAAGCTGGACGCCACAGGCCCTGTGCAGTACCGGGTTGTGTCGCCGCAGTTCGGCGTCGTAGCCGCTGGAACCGGGCGTGGGTTCGCTTGCCGGGTGTCGCACCGCGCTACCTTACCGTCGGCCGAGTCTGCCTGAGCGCCGATGGAGCGGTCAGGCTCCGTTTCCCACGGGGTTTCGGGGCACCGCTTCTCGGCGCTGACGTTAACGTGGGGCATGACCTCGAATGAGAATGAGTCATCGGCCTGGCAGCTTTTGGTTCCGCTCACCGATCTGGTGACACCGATGGCGGTCCGGGTGGCCGCCACGCTTCGGCTGGCCGACCTGATGGCCGGCGGCGTCGAGCAGGTCGACGACCTGGCGCGACGGAGCGGCGCCGACGCCGACGCGTTGGGCCGGATGCTGCGGCACCTCACCGTTCACGGGGTGTTCGCCGAACCCTCGCCGGGGCGGTTCACCCTCAACGAGATCGGCGATCTCCTTCGATCGGACCATCCGGCCGGGATGCGGATGATGTTCGACCTGGACGAGTTCGGCGGCCGGATGGACCTGGCGTTCACCGAGCTGATGCATACGGTCCGCACCGGCCGGCCCGCGTGGGAAGCGGCATTCGGCACACCGTTCTGGGACTACCTCGCCGCCAACCCCGCTGTCGCGACCTCGTTCGACGCGACGATGGCGGCCTCGACACGGACCGGGGCGGCCGCGACCTATGACTGGTCCGGGGTGCGCCACGTCGTCGATGTCGGCGGAGGAGTCGGGGCGCTGCTGGCCGAGGTTCTGCGGGCCAATGCCGGCATCCGTGGCACGCTGGTCGACCTGCCCGACACCGTGGCCCGGGGACGCCGGTTCCTCGCCGAGCGTGGGCTGGACGGGCGGTGCGAGTTCGCCGGGCAGAGCTTCTTCGACCCGCTGCCCACCGGCGGGGACGTGTACCTGCTCGTTGCCGTGCTCCACGACTGGGATGACGAGCAGGCCACCGCGATCCTGCGCCGGTGCGCCGACGCTGCCGGCAGGACCGGCCGGGTGGTCATCGTCGAATCGCATGGCACCGCCGGCGACGACCCCGGCATGTTCGCCGAGATGAGCCTTCGCATGCTGGTGCTGGCCGGCGGGCGGGAGCGCGGCGTCGAGGACTACCGGGCGCTCGTGGCGGCGGCCGGGCTGGCCGCGACCGATGTCGCAACGACCTCGTCGGGCCTCGTCGTCATCGACTGCCAGGCCGCCTGACCGGATCGGGCCACGACCGCCGGCCGGTCACGCGTCTTCCCGGGCGCCGGCTCCCGGCGTTACGGCTCCGCGACCGCGCTCGACCAGCAGTCGCAGCGCGGCCGCGTAGGGAATGAGGGTCAGCCCGGTGATGGTGAGCGTGTCGCGCAGCAGGTGGGGCCGTTCCGCTCGGATCTGTCGACGGGTCTCGGCCGAGGCGAGGCCGGCGTAGCCGATCTGCGGCTCGTGGCGGGCCCGGGACCGCAGCGCCAGCACCGCCACGGGTGTGCAGTTGACCGCGAGTCCGATCGCGACCAGCGCCGGCACCCACCGGTGCGCGACGACGAAGTAGACCCCCAGGCCGGCGGTGACGGCCGCGATGACGCCGAACTCGACGGCACTGAACAGGAAGCCGTTGTACCGGTTGTGGTCCTTGATCTTCGTGAGCAGAGTGCCGGGTCTCGGGCTCATGGACGTGGCCTTCCAGCGGCGGACTATTAACTGAACGCTGTTCAGAAAATACGGTGTCTGTGGCAGGATCGGCAAGTGGCTTTGGATGACCCGGCGCCCGAGCCTGCCGGCAAGCGCGGGCGTCCTCCCGTCCTCGACGAGCGGCGGATCGTGGTTGCCGCGCTCCGCCTGATCGACGGCGCCGGGTTCGACGGGCTGACCGTGCGCGCACTGTCGGCAGAGCTCGCCGTATCGCCCGCCGCGATCTACGGCCACGTCGAAAGCAAGGACGCCGTGGTCGACCTGGTGATCGACCATCTGCTGGCCGAAATCCGGGTACCCTCGCACGGCCACGCTCGAGCGCGAGTCGAAGGCGCCGCGGTGTCCATGATGCAGACCCTGCAGGCCCACCCCGGCCTGTCCCAGGCGGTCCTGCAGCGCGGTGCCGTCGGGCCACACGGCGTTGCCGTCACCGAGCAGGTGCTCGCCCTCCTTCGGCAGGCCGGGACACCTGACGAGGCGCTCTGGGACGCGTACCACGTCTTGTTGGTCTATATCCACGGACATGTACTCGCGACGACCTGGCCGCGCACCAGCCGGCACCGCAGCCGCTCCACCGCGGCCCGCGGTCGACTGCTGGCGTTGCCCCCCGAGTCGGTAGCCACGATCACGGCGGCCAGCCGCGGCTGGCACGACGATCCGCAGGCTCGGTTCCTGCTGGGCCTGCGGGCACTCCTCGACGGCGTGTGCCCATCCGGACGACCGTAGCCGGGCGCTTCTCGGCCGAGCGGTCGGAAATCCGTCGGTACGTGGACCGGCGGCGGATCGCCAGCGGGAGAGGGCGCTACCGGGTCACGAATCCAGCGAAATTTCCTCCGGGCTCAGCGACGAATTTCGCGGGCCCGCCGGGTCTATATCCGCGATGACCCGAGGAGAGGACCGCTCGACATGACTGTTCCCCAGACCAGCAGACCAGCCCGCCTGGGCTGGGTGCTGGCTATCACCGCGGTGGCCGCGCTGGTGGTGGCACTCGACCAGCTCGTGGTCGCCACCGCCCTGCAGACCATCCATCAGGACCTGCACGCGACGATGTCCAGCCTGGAATGGACCGTTAACGCGTTCAGCCTCAGCTTCGCCGCCCTGATGATTCCGGGCGCCGAGATCGGTGACCGGATCGGCCGCAAGCGCGCCTACCTGATCGGCCTGGTGGTGTTCGCCATCGCATCGGCGGCCTGCGCACTCGCACCCAACATCGGTCTGCTCATCGCCGCCCGCGTCGTCCAGGGCGCCGGCGGGGCTCTCATCACTCCTGCCGCGCTGGCACTGCTGACGGCCGCGACGCCGCTGCACCGGCGGGGCACCATCATGGGCGTGTACGCCGCGGTGATGGGCCTCGCGGTGGTGGGCGGTCCGCTCGTGGGCGGTGCGGTGACCGAGGGTGTCGCGTGGCAGTGGATCTTCTGGATCAACGTACCCGTCATCGCACTCGTGCTTCCGTTCGCCGCGCTCAAGCTCAGCGAGATGAAGGGCAACCGTGTACGGCCGGACCTGCTGGGGCTGCTGCTGGTCGCCGCGTCGATGTTCTGCCTGGTGTGGGGGCTGGTGCGCTCGGGTACGGCCGGCTGGGGCAGTGGCGAGGTCCTCGGCACCCTGGTCGCGGGGGTCGTCCTGCTCGCCGGGTTCGTCGCCTGGGAGCTGCGCGCACCGCAGCCGATGATGCCGATGAGGCTGTTCATGGTACGCGAGTTCGCGGCGGGCAACGTCTCGGCGCTGCTGCTGACCGCGTCCCTGTTCAGTACCGTGTTCTTCCTCGCCCAGTACCTGCAGTTCTGCCTGGGCAACACACCGCTCGGTTCCGGGATCCGGTACCTGCCGTGGACCGTGCCGCTGTTCTTCGTCGCGCCGCTGGCCGGCCGGGTTCTGGACAAGGTCGGGCCGCGCTGGCTGATGCTGTCCGGACTGCTGCTGCAGGGCGTGGGCCTGCTCTGGCTGGCGATGGCCGCGCACAACCGCGACGGGTACTCCGCCTGCGTTCCGGCGTTGGTGGTCGCGGGAATCGGTACGTCGATGGCGATGCCCGCACAGCAGAGCGCGGTGATGGCGTCGGTGGCGCCGTCCTCGATGGGCAAGGCGGCCGGCACGTTCAACACCGTGAGGCAGCTCGGTGGCGCACTGGGCATCGCCGTACTCGCGGCTGTGTTCGCCGCCCACGGCAGCGATCGCTCCCCGGGGCAGTTCGCCGACGGTTTCTCGGCGGCGATCGTCACGTCTGCCATCATGGCCCTGATCGGGGCGGCGGCGGGCCTGCTGGCCCCCGGACGACGTCCCGCGCCGGCACCGGCGAGTGGCCGTGTCGCCGAGGGCGCGGCGGTACCGACCGTTGAGGAGGAGGCCGGTGTCGGTGTCAGCTGAGTCCCGCTGGCCCGGTGGGGACGAGTTCGCCGAGCTTGCCGACCCGTACCGGCGCGAACTGCTGGCGCACTGCTACCGCATGCTGGGATCGCTGCACGACGCGGAGGATCTCGTGCAGGACACGCTCATCCGGGCGTGGCGCGGGTACGAGAACTTCGACGGCCGTTCGTCGCTGCGCACCTGGCTGTACCGGATCGCCACCAACGCGTGCCTGACCGCGCTGCGTTCCCACCACCGCCGGGTCCTGCCCTCGGGCCTGGGGGTGGCGGTCGACGACCCGCGGAACGCGGACCTGACCCGGGCCGACGCGGTGCCGTGGCTGGATCCGATACCGACGGCGCGGCTGGCTGAGCAGCCCGACGATCCGGCCACGATCGTCGCGATCCGCGACAGCACCCGCCTGGCGCTCGTGGCCGCCTTCCAGCGCCTTCCCGTCCGGCAGCGGGCCGTGCTGCTGTTGGTCGAGGTGGTCGGCTACCGCCCCGCCGAAGCCGGTGAGTTCCTGGGCATCGGCCCGGTGGCGGCCCGCAGCCTCCTGCAACGGGCGCGCTCGACTCTGGCCGACGTGCCGCCGTACGACCAGCGGCCGGACGCCGCCCGGGTCGACGAGGCCGTGCTCAACAGGTACCTGGCCGCCTTCGAAGCCGACGACAGCGCGGCAATCGCCGAGTTGCTGCGGGAGGACGTCGAGTACGAGATGCCGCCGTTCCCCATCTGGTTCCGGGGCAGGGCCGCGGTTCTCGACCATCTCCACCGCCGCGTCTTCACCCGGTCCCGGCGGTCGATCCGCACCTCCGCGAACGGGTACCCGGCCATCGCCACGTACAGCGAATCCGCGGACGGAAGGTTCCTGCCGCACGCGATCCACCTGCTGGAGACAGACGGCGAATCGATCGCTCGCATCGTGGTGTTCATCGACAGGGCGCTGTTCCCGTCGTTCGGTCTGGCGTCGTCGCTTCCCGCGGCGGCGACGCCATGACCGGCATCCCGCCCGCCGTGCAGCTGTTGGCCCGGGCGATCGACCTGGTAAGCCGGAGCATCGACAACGCTTCCCGGGCCGACCCCACGAGCCCGACACCCTGCACGGAATGGGACCTGGGAACGCTGGTGCGTCACGTGGCTCATTCCGCGGCGAGCATCCGGGAACTGATGGAAGGCAGCCCACCGGCGCCGCCGCCGCCGGCCGGCTGTTCCGCGGCGCGAAGCGAGCTACGCCGACTACGGGAGGCGGTCGCGTCCGTTCCGCGATGCGGCGGGGTCGACCTGGTGGCCCTCACCGGCGTGTACGAGCTGACCGTGCACGCCTGGGACATCGATCGTGCCGTCGGCAGTTCCGACGAACTGCCGCTGGATCTCGTGGACGCGCTGCTCATCTACGCGCCACGGGTGCTTCACGAAATCGAGCGGACCGGGTTGTTCGCGGACGAGGTATCGCCCTCGGCGACGCGTACCGACACCGACCGTCTCCTGGCGCTGTTCGGACGGCGGCGCCGAGAGACCTGATCCTGGCCAGCGGCGCCGACACGTGCGGCGTACAGCGCCTGTTCGTACTTCGCGAAGAACGGCTATGGCGGGTGGCACGACGACACCGGCAGTTGGGAGTACTGGCTCAGTCTGCTCCGACGGCGACCCAGATCAGGCAGTCGTGCCACACGTCCCGTTCGGGAGCCTCGTCGATCCAGGAACGGCAGTGGCGCGGCAGGCGCTCATCGAAGCGGTATCCGGCCCGCCGCGCCAACCGTAACGACGCCTCGTTGTCGGGATCGATCTCCAACCAGACTCGCCGCAGGCCGGCATCCGTCTGAGCCCACCGGGTGACCGCGCGCACACTCCGCAGCCCGATGCCCCGGTGCCGTTGCTCCGGACGGACCCAGTACGCCAGCTCCGCGACATCGGCACCGCTGGACATCAGGCCTACCGCGGCAACCAGCCGCGAATCCTTCAGCACACCATAGGAGACCTGTCCCGACGACCCGCCGTTCCAGGCCCGGAGAGCCGCCCGCGCGTCCTCCCACGAGTAGGGGCCCACCGGATGCGCATCCCACAACGCCCGAGCCGGCTCACCCCGGGTGGCCTCCACGACGAGACCCGCGTCCCGCACGTCCAACGTCCGTAGCCGCAGATCATCGAGCGCGATGTCCATGACCGGAAACATGTTCGCGATTCTGCCAGTACACACAACAGGCCATCGGCACAGTTTCCGCCGGCCGCTTGGAGCGGCCGGCGGGACGCCGCCCGCGCGTGCCCGGTTGGCATCAGGCGCGCGGCTTCGCGACCTGTGCCATCTCAGTTCGACGCTGACGCCGGGTCGCACAGTGCGTCGTCGAGCAGCGCGGTCACGGCTGCCTTGGCTGGGCGGTTGGTCCCCCAGGTCACCGAGAGCGTGACCGCCCGCCCGTCGCCGGTGGTGAAGGTCCAGGTGGAGACGCCCAGCGCGTCGCCGTCATGACCGTACGCCGTCGTGCCGCAAGGCAACGGCATGACCTCCAGGCCGAGGCCGGTTTCGGACGGCGCGGACACCGTCTTCATCTCCCGCAGTTGGGCCGGTGGCAGCAGCCGGCCACCGAGCAGGGCAGTGGTGAAGCGGTTGAGGTCGTCGGCTGGTGGAGATGAGTTCGCCGGCCGCGTTCATGACGGACGGGTTCATCTCGGTGATGTCCACGACGCCGCCGTTGCCGTCCGGGATGTAGTCGTGCGCGTGCGGGCCGGCGACGCGTGGATCGGTACCCGGCAGTGTGGTGTCGTGCAGTCCGAGCGGTCGCAGGATCCGGTGTGAGATCTCGTCCGCGTAGGTGTGCCCGGTGATGCGCTCGATGAGCATGCCGAGCACCAGGTAGTCGGTGCTGGAGTAGTGGTAGTCCGTACCCGGATCGAACAGCGAATCGTTGGCGGTGGCCCGGTCGACCAGCTCCGGGAGCGTCCAGGTGTCCCACCGCATCGGGAGGAAGTCGGTGGGAGGGTTCAGCGGGAGCGTGTCGGTGACGTCGAAGAGCCCGCTGGTGTGGTTCAACAACTCGCGGACGGTGATCTTCCCGTCGTTGTCGGGCAGCACCCCGGGCAGCCACCGGTCGACCGGGTCGTCGAGGCCCAGCCGGTGCTCGGCCACGAGTTGCAGGACAACGGTGGCGACGAACGTCTTGGTGACGCTGCCGGCACGGAACCGTCCGCGGGCGTCGACCGGTCGGTCGGTACCGGCCACCGCACTGCCGCTGGTCGCCCGGGTGACGCGGGTACCGTCGACCGGGGCGCCGGTGGGGCCGTTCGCGGCCACCGCGTCGAGGTCCTGTCCCAGCGGGTACCCGTGATTGCCGGCAGCGACGGCGGCCGTGGCCGGCGCGGCAATCATGACGGAGGCGGCGGCCGCGCAGGCGGCCCAGCGGCGGTGAATCATCGACATCATCCTCCCGTGAAGTCCCCTTCTGTCCGAAGGGCTACGGAAACCCTCTCTGCCGCGGTGATCCCGTGGTATCGAGAATCACCCCGATACCGCCCCCGAATCGGGTCCGGGGTTCGCCTCTAGGGGGCCGTCCCCGTGCGCTGTCTCTCAGTCCCCGCCTTTGTCGTCGGGGCGAGCGCCGTCTTAAGCTCGTTCCCGAGTGACTACCCGAACAGCCTCGTGCCGGCGGGCGCACAGACCGGCGCCGCACCGCGACCACGTGGTCATCGGATCAAAGGAGCCGTGTTCCATGTCAGATCGGAATTCCGTCAGTGCCGAGGCCGCCGGCACCATCGACGTCGGTGGGGACCTGACCGTCAACCGCCTCGGCTTCGGTGCGATGCGCATCACCGGCGACGGCATCTGGGGTGATCCCGCGGACCGCAACGAGGCCAGGGCCGTGCTGCGCAGGGCCGTGGAGCGCGGCGTGAACTTCATCGACACCGCAGACTCCTACGGGCCGTACATCAGCGAGGCGCTGATCGCGGAGGCGCTGCACCCGTACCCGGACGATCTCGTCATCGCGACCAAGGGCGGGCTGGAGCGCACGGGCCCGGGCCAGTGGCCCAGCAACGGGCGGCCGGAACACCTCATCGAGGCGTGTGAGGGCAGCCTGCGGCGGCTGAAGCTGGAGCAGATCCCGCTGTACCAGTTCCACCGGCCCGACCCCCAGGTCCCTCTGGAGGACTCGATCGGCGCCCTGCTCACGCTGAAGGAGCAGGGGAAGATCCGGCACATCGGCGTGTCGAACGTCAATGAGGAGCAACTGCGGCGCATCCAGCGGCTGACCCCGGTGGTGTCCATCCAGAACCGGTACAACGTGGAGGACCGCGCGTCGGAGTCGCTGGTCGACCTGTGCGAGCAGGAGCAGATCGTCTTCCTGCCGTGGGCACCCATCCAGGACCTGAACGGCAACGCCACGATCCAGGAGATCGCCCGGCGCCACGACGCGAACCCCCGGCAGATCGTGCTCGCCTGGCTGCTGGCGCGGTCGCCGTCGATGCTGCCGATCCCCGGCACCGGCTCGGTGGCTCACCTGGACGAAAACCTGGCCGCCGCGGCGATCACGCTGACGCCCGAAGAGGTGGCCGAGGTCACCAAGGCAAACCGCTAGCCCCCGCGCGGTTCGGCCGCCCCCCCCCCGCGCCGGGTCCACGGCAGGCGCCGCGACGACCCGGTTACGCCGCGTCGCCCACGCTCGCCCGCATCCCCCTCGGGGGGTGCGGGCGAGCCGTCTCGGGCATGATGAGCGGGGACGCAGGAGGGAGTGGCCGATGATCGGCACGTTGCGCACGGTGGCACTCGACGCACCCGATGCCGGGCGGCTCGCCGCGTTCTACACCGCTTTCGCGGGGTGGACCCAGCAGGACGCCGACGACGACTGGATCTCGATGGAGACCGGGGACGGGTGGCGCGTCGCGGTCCAGCACAGCCCCGACCACGTACCGCCGAGGTGGCCCGATCCGGCGTACCCGCAGCAGGCGCACCTCGACCTGCGCGTGCCGGACCTCGAAGCCGGCTCGGCGAGGGCGGTCGAGCTGGGCGCCGAGCTGCTGCGCAAGAACGAGAACTGGTACACGCTGGCCGACCCGGCCGGGCACCCGTTCGACCTGTGCCTGTTCCCGGCGAAGCCGGAGACCACGCTGATGGGCGTGATGCTCGACTGCCCGGACGCCAAGGAGCTGAGCACGTTCTACGCGGAACTGCTCGGCAAGCCCGTCACGTACGAGGGCGAGGGTGCGGCGATGATCGGCGAGGACGGGGCGCAGCCGGTACTGTTCCAGCAGATCACCGAGTACCGCGCGCCGCGGTGGCCCGACCCCGCGTATCCGCAGCAGATCCATCTCGACGTCACGGTCGACGACGTCGACGCGGCCGAGGCGGCGGTGCTGAAGCTCGGCGCCACCTCGCTGTCCTCCGGCGGGGTGAACTGGCGGGTCTACGCCGACCCGGTCGGCAAGCCGTTCTGCCTCTGCTGGGACTAGGCTAGGTGCTGCCTCGAAGTCGGGAGCCGCGTACTTGGTGCGACTTCAGGCGAGCTCAGCTCCAGCTGGTTGACGAGATGCGCTTGGGCCGACGACGCTGATCACTGCCTCGACTCTGATCACTCCCCTGCGGTACATCCGTATCGTGGGGGAGTGGTCAGCTACTACACAGGTCGAGGACGACTCCGCGCATCGATCAGGCGCCCGGGGCCGCGATCCCCTAGACCGTGCCGGACAGGTATTCCGTGCGTCGCCGGGGTTCAAACTTTTCGATCGCGTACCGCAGCATGACTCGTGGCATGAGCCGGTAGCGCGAAGTCAGAAACTCCTCCTCGGCCGCTCTGTCGCGGTTGCCCACCTCGCGCAGCATCCAGCCCACCGCCTTGTGAACGAGGTCGTGGGGATCGCGCAGGAGCCGTTCACTGAGCCGGAAGGTCCACTGGAAGTCGCCGGCCTTGATGAAGGCGAGAGTCGCCATGATGGCGATCCGCCGATCCCATACCAGGCTCGACCCGGCCAACCGATCCAGCACGCTCCGGTCCTTGTCCATCAGCCAGGGGCCGACGATGTACGGCGCGGACGAGTCCACCAGGTCCCAATTGTTGATGTGGCCGGTGTTGGCCAGGACGATGCTGAAGATCCTGCCCCGCTCACCCTCGTCTCCCTTGACGAACTTCCGCACCAGGATGAACAGCGATGTCAGCCTTTCCTCGTGCACGCCGCTCGTGAGTAGCGTCGCCGTCTCGTCGAGGGAGAGGGTGCGCCAGTATCGGGCGGCAACCCCGCGCTGTTCCGGTACGGAGACACCGATGGCTCGATCGCCCTCGCCATACCCGCCCGGAATCATCTGCAGAAACCGGCTTATTCCCTCTGCCCGGCGCGGGTCGGCAAGGCTGGCGAGTTCGTCGCTGATGTCCACGGTCGTAGCCACTGTCGATGCGCCTACCGATTGCTTGTCGCTGGACTCTGGTCCGGCGCGTCGACGAGGAGGTTCGCGAGCGCGTCGGCTGATTCGACCGTCAGGCGATACACGCCGTGAAGACTCACCGCGCGCTCGAGACGACCGTCCACGACGTGCCTCAGACCCCGGGTGACGCCACGACGGTTGCGCCCCGCGTAGACGTCATCGCCCGCCGCCACGCTCGCCCAACTCGGCAGGGACGAGTGGACTCCGCTGAACGCGACGGGCGGCCGCATCCCGACCCGGCCCGCCTGACGCAGCGCTCGACAGGTGTCGTGGGTCCACAGGGTGGTGAAGGCGTCCGGCATGTCTGTGACCATAGAAGCCAGGTATGACAGTTCTCGTTCGCCGGCACCCGCGACATACAACCCGCGAGCGATAACTCGTTCGGGACCTACCAGCGGCTCCTGGCCGACGTCCTGGTCTGGCCGTAGGCAGAACGACAGGCAGAAGTTGAGGCGGAAAGCGCGCGAGGCGGCGCGATGTACGTCACAGGCGCGTCGCCGGATCCGGCGCTGACCTGCGCGAACTCGGGCGCCCCGGAGAGCGCGCCCGAGCGCCGGAACGCTTGCGGTATCGCGTGCGAAACACGGAAATGACCACACTCAATACTCCGTGTCCGCAGCGAATTGGAGAACCCCATGCGAAGACGACGCCGTCGACTGGTGTACGGCGCGGTCGGCGCCACGCTGGCGACGCTGCTCGTGGCGGCCAGCCCCGCAACGGCCGGACCCCAGCCGTCCCCGGCTGCCACGCCGACGACGGCAACCTCGGGCGCCACCCAAGCCGGGTCCACGCGGCAGATGACCCTGTTGACCGGCGACCGGGTCTCCGTCACCGGTACCCAGCTGAGTGTCACCCCGCGTGCTGGCGTTCACTTTCTGCGCTTCGAGCAGGACAAGGACCAGTACGTCATCCCGTCCGATGCCGTCCCGCTGCTGAAGGCGGACCGGCTGGACGAGCGGCTGTTCGACGTGAGCGCTCTGCTCGGGTTCGACTTCGACAAGCTCTCCTATCTGCCGCTGGTGGTATCCGACGCGACCGCGGTGCGCGGCCTGACCACCCAACAGGCGCTGGGCGCCGTGGACGGCTTCGCCACCAAGGTGCCGCTCTCGGATCTCGCGAAGACCTGGCAGACCACCAAGACCTCGCTGACCGGTGGCAAGATCTGGCTCGACGGGATCGAGAAGTCCACGCTGGACGTGAGCGTGCCGATGATCGGTGCGCCTGAGGTCTGGGCGGCCGGGTACGACGGCACCGGGGTGAAGGTCGCGGTGCTCGACACCGGCATCGACGACACGCACCCGGACCTCGCCGGCAGGGTGGTCGCGCGGCACAACTTCGTTCCCGACGAGGAGACCGGCCTGGACCTGACCGGGCACGGTACCCACGTGGCATCGACGATCGCGGGCAGCGGCGCCGCGTCGGGCGGCAGGTACAAGGGCGTGGCGCCGGGTACGTCGCTGATGGACGGCAAGGTGTGCTGGAACGTCAACGGCGGCGGCGCCTGCTCGGACTCCGCCATCCTCGAAGGGATGCAGTGGGCGGCCTCCTCCGGAGCAAAGGTGGTCAACATGAGCCTGGGCGGGCCGGACGAACTCGGCCTTGACCCGCTGGAGCAGGCGGTCAACGACCTGTCGGCCGAGTACGGCACGTTGTTCGTGTGCGCTGCCGGCAACTGGGGCGGCTCGACCTTCCAGGTCGCTTCGCCGTCCACGGCCGACGCCGCGCTGTCGGTGGCGAACTTCGACAAGACCGGCGCGCTGAACTGGACCTCGCTGCAGGGCCCACGGATCGGCGACTACGGCGCCAAGCCGGACATCGGCGCGCCCGGCACCGACATCACCGCGGCCCGCTCGCCCAGCGCGGTGGACCTGCCGGAGGGGCAGTACGTCACGATGAGCGGCACTTCCATGGCTACCCCGCACGTGACCGGCTCGGCCGCCCTGCTCGCCGAGGTTCATCCGGACTGGACCGGCGAGCAGCTCAAGGAGGCGCTGATGGCCAGCGCCACACCGAATCCGGATTACAACGTCTTCGCCCAGGGCGCCGGCTTCGAGAACGTGGCCAAGGCGCTGCACCAGCCGGTCACCGTCAGCCCTGCCTCGCTGAGCGTCGGGAACCTCGAGTGGCCGCACACCGAGGCGCCCAGCACGCGGAAGATGACCTATCACAACCTCGGCGACCAACCGGCGACGCTCAACCTGTCGCTGAACAGCAATGTGCCGGACGGCCTGGTGACGCTGGATCCGAAGACGGTGACCATACCGGCCGGCGGTGACGCGAGCGTCGGGGTCGTCGTCGACGAGAAGGCCAGCACCGCGTACGGCTTCTACGGCGGTTGGCTGGTGGCCACCGAAGGCGAGGTCAAGCTGCAGACGCCGTTCAGCGTCTACCTCGAGCCACCGGCGGCCAGTCTGAAGGTTTCCGTCATCGGCAGGGACGGCGGCACGCCCGGCACAGTGATGATCCGGCTCAGCAACCCCGATCCGTCGACGTACGAATACCACGCTTTCTACGACGCGAGCGAGTCACTGCGGGTGCCGCTGAACAGCACGTGGCACATCGCGGCGTACGTGTTGAACGATGACGGCTCGGTCGATCTGCTGACCGACAACAAGGACGTCGTCACCGCGGACCAAGAGGTGGTGCTCGACGCCCGCAAGGCAAAGCCGTTGGATATCACGGTCCCAGACAAGAAGGCGACCGCGTACGACGCTTCGGCCGTGGTCAACCGCGCGGCCGACGGGTATCCGACCTACGACGGTGTCGAGGGCGATCCCGCGACCATCCTCACCGCGGACGAGGGTCCGACCAACCTGCCCGGCGTGGTCACCCAGATCCAGGCGGTGTTCCAGGGCCCGGCGAAGAAGGGCAGCGCGCCAGACGCCTACCAGTTGGGTTGGCGGAAGGAGGGCTCCTTCGTCACCGGCTTCACCAAGCACGTGTCCCGCGACGACCTGGCCACGGTGGACGTCGACTACGCGCGGAACGCCACCGGTGTGGTGGCTACGCGCACCAACTCGATACCCGAACCGAGCCTAGCCGGCGCATACCCGTCGAGCAGCGACCTGCCGCCGGTTGGGACGCCGGCCCACCGCACAGAGTATTACAGCGGCGACGTGCAGTGGCGATCGGAGATCGCCGAGACGAGCGTCGCGGACGACCAGCTGATTCTCGACCTGAAGCAGTTGCAGGATCCGGGGTACCGGGCAGGACGCCGTTACCACGAGCGCTGGGACGGCGCGGTGCTGGGCGCCACCCTCACCCCGGTGGGTCCCGGTGCGACGGCCGTCTTGCGGCAGGGCGATGAAATCTACGCCACCTTCGACGGGTATGCCGACGGGGACGGGCACGTCGGTTGGCCGTACGCGATGACCAACAACGACCTCGCGCTGTACAAGGGCGACACGCTGCTGGGCGAGTTCACCGGAACGTTCGGCCACTTCGGCAACTGGGACGTGGCCGCCGAGCGGACCACGTACCGGCTGACGTACTCGTACGACCTGCCCGGCCCGTACCGGCTGTCCACCCGTACGGAGTCGGTGTGGACCTTCACCACCTCGGCCGACCAGCAGGGCGCGCTGCCGCTCACCTCGATCGGGTTCGACCCCGACCTGGCGCCGGACAACAGCGACCGCGTCGGCGGCATGCTGACGATCCCGCTGACGTTCGCCCAGCAAGCGACCGCCGGCCGGGTGAAGTCGGCGAAGGTGTCGGTCTCGTTCGACGACGGCGCCACCTGGGTGGCGGCGCCAACCGCCGAGAAGGGCGGGAGGTACGTCGCGACGGTGCGGCAGCCGAAGGACAAATCCGGGTTCGTCTCGCTGCGAGCGACCGCCGTGGACAGCAAGGGGAACACGGTCACCACCACCGTCTACCGGGCGTACGAGGTCAAGTAGCGGAGTTCGTGCGAGGGCCGGGCGAGATCCGCCTGGCCCTCGCACGTCAGGACACCTGGCTACCGACTGCCGGACCGATCTCGGCGAGGCGAGCCAGCCCCTGGTCGACCAGGTCCGCCGGGCCGACCTGCCGGGCGAGGCGCACCATCCGGCGCAGCTGGACGCGAGCCTCCTCCAGCCGGCCCAGCCGGGCAAGCGCACAGCCGAGCCCGTACCGGCAGCGGGCCTCGCTCTGCCGCACTCCGGAGCGCTGTACCGCCGGCAATGCCACCCGGAAGCTGGCCACGGCCGGGGCCCAGCGGCGCATCGCCAGCAGGCTCAACCCGACGTTCAGGTGCAGATGGCCCGCCGTGGCGTCACTGAGCACGGGGGACGGTGCGCGGCTCGGGTCGGCCAGCAGCGCCTCCAGTTGGCGGTACTGCTCGATGGCGTCGCGGTGCCGGCCGGCCTGCGCGAGGCTGGCGGCGAGCAGCGACAGCCCCTGCGAGTACCCGTCCCAGTCCGCGGCCGTCTCGAATCGCGACAGCGACTGCCGCGCCGCCTCCTGTGCCTGCGCCGCCGCGCCGCGTCGACGCGCCGCGGACCCGAGGCACAACCATGACCAACCCTGTTCGCTGAGGTCACCCACCTCGCGGGCCAGCCGTAGAGCCTCCTGCGCCGGCGCGTCGGCCAGGTCGTGCCGCAGGGCGCTGGTCGAGTACGCCCAGGACACGTAGTTCAGGTGGACCGCCTGGCCGCGCCGGTCGCCGATCGCCTCTGCCGACGCGGCCGACATCTGGAACACCTCGATCCAGGGCTGCCAGTGCCGCCACCTGTCCGAGAACCAGTGCATGGCGTCGGCGACCGCCATCACCTCGGCATGCCGGCCGGCGGCGAAGGCCGCCCGCAGCGCGCTGAGCCAGTTCGAGCTCTCCTGTTCGAGCCAGCGGCGGGCCTCCTCGGCCGAACCCGGCCCGCGGCCGGGTTCGCCGCCGGCCGGTTCGCTCCCGCCCGGCTCGAACCACCTGCCGGCCGCGACCGCGGTGTCGAGCAGCCAGGTGATCATCCGGTCCTGGGCCTGCCGGCATGCCCGCGGCGTCTCCTCCTCGGCCAGGCGCGCCCGCGCGAACAATCTGATCAGGTCGTGGAACCGGTAGCGGCCGCCGGTGGTCGGTTGGAGCAGCCCAAGGTCGGCCAACTCCTCCAGCGCCGCCTCGGTCTCACGTACGCTCATGCCGGCTACCCGCGCCGCGAGGTCCAGGCCGCCGTCCGGGCCGGGGACCAGGGACAGCCTTCGGAACGTACGCGCGGCGGTCGCCGACAGCTGCTGGTAGGACAGCATGAACGGCGCCGCGATCTGCAGGTCCCCGGCGACCAGCAGGCCGATCCGTTCGTCCTGGTCGGCGAGCCGGCGCAGCAGGTACTCGATGCTCCAATCCGGGCGGCTGAGCAGCCGGTTGCCGGCGATCCGCAGCGCCAGCGGCAGGTGTCCGCAGGCGTCGGCGAGGCCGAACAGGGCTGTCTCCGGCTCGGCGGCGGCGCGTCGGTCCCCGATGATGCGTCGCAGCAACGTGACCGACTCGCCCGGAGGCAGAGCCCGGGCCGTGTGCCGCTCGACCGCCTCCAACCCGGCCAGGTTGCGCCGGCTGGTGACGATCGTCATGGTGGTCCCGGCGCCCGGCAGCAGCGGACGGACCTGCGCCTCGCCAGCGGCGTTGTCGAGCATCAGCAGGCAGCGCCGCTCGCTCAGCAGCGTCCGGTACTGCGCACTGCGGGCCTGCTCGTCGCCCTGTACCTGGCTCTCCTCCACGCCGAGCGCGGTCAACAGGCGCAGCAGCAGGTCGGCCGGGCGCGGCGGGTCGGCGTCCAGGCCCCGCAGGTCGAGGAAGAGAACACCGTCGGGGAAGGACTCGGCGTACCGGCCGGCGGCCTGCAGCATCAGCGACGTCTTGCCCAGGCCGGGCGGCCCGGAGACGACAGCGACGACGCTCGGCTCGCCGCGTGCGACGAGGTCGCCCAACCACCGCAGCTCGCTGTCGCGGCCGGTGAAGTCGGCGACGGTCCGCGGCGGTGCTAGCGCCGGTGCCGGCCGCCGCGCGAGGCGGCCGCCGCGGGCCGCCTCGCGCAGCGCGACCGCCTCGGGATCCGAGAGACCCAGCGCCCGCGTCAGTGCCTCGACGGTGCGCCGCTGCGGCATCCGGCTGCGTCCGCGTTCCATGTCGCCGATGGCTCGGACGCTGACCCGCGAGGCGGCGGACAGCTCCTGGATGGTGAGCCCGGCCTCGCCGCGATGATGCCGCAGCAGCAGACCGAATCGGTTCGGTTCGCTCATCTGGCGCCGCGGCGACGTGCCGGGCCGCACCGGGGAGCACGGCTGTGAGGGATGGGTCGGGCCCTGAACGCGGTCGGCGACAGGCACTTCACCTGCGGCATGCGGCTGATCATGCCACGTGGCCTCAGTCCATGTCACCGGTGCGACCCGGCGCGACCGCGTGGACGGCTCGATCCGTTTTGGCGTCCGCCTCATCGACTGGCTCGCCGATCTCAGGAGGCAGCAGCGGACCCATTCATTCCAAACCGTTCAGCGCCGCCGCAACGACGGCACCCAACGCCCTGAAGTGGTCGTAAGACGCGCCGCACCTCTCGCGGTAGTCGAATTCAGACCGGCCCGAAGAAGCTCTAGCAGAGCAATTGGCCTGAGCCATATCGACGTGAATATATCTCGACTATATCTCTGGAAGTATCTGGCTCCTCTACGGTGAGCGCGCCCGTCCCTTCCTTGGCGGGCGTCTGCTCATCGATGTGGAGGTCGCGATGCTCCGGCTGCCCCGCAGGACTCGTTGGCGCGCGTGGCGCACTGGCACTGCTGTGGCTACGACGTTGGTGATGGTGGCGGCGGGCCTGTCGTGGTCCGGCACCGCGGCCGCAGCGCCCGCCAAGCGGCCCTCGGGCGGGGCGGCGGTGGCACCGCCGGGCGACGGTGGGTGGAAGCCGGCGAAGCCGCCGAAGTCGACCACGGCGCCGTACAAGGCGCGGGCGGGAACTGGCGGCCCTCCGGTGCTGAAGCCGGATCCGAAGGCGAAGCGGGTCAAGGAGTTGACCGATCACCGGACGGTGAACTCGTCGTATTTCCAGATGTCAGACGGGAGCGTGCAGCAGGAGGTCTCCGCGGCTCCGGTGAACTACCGAGATGCCAAGGGCGCCTGGCATTCGATCGACTCGACGGTGAAGCCGTTGTCGCATAACGGGTTCACCGCGGGTGCACAGGGCAACTCGCTCCAGACGTACTTCTCTGAGGATGCGGCTTCGCTCCTGCGTATCGAGCAGGGTCCGGTGTCCGTGCAGCTGGGTGCGGATGGTGCGAGCACAACGGCGCGAAAGACGAGCGGTGCGTCGGTGTCGTACCTGCACGCGTATCCGGGAGCGGACCTGACTTACCAGGTGGGTCCGGAGGGCGTGAAGGAGGGTCTGGTCCTGTCGAAGGCGCCCGCGGCCGGCCAGAGCTACTCGTTCACGGTGCGGGTCGGTGGTGGGTTGGTGGCGCGGCAGCTGCCGGACGGTGCGGTCGAGTTGGCCGCGAGCGAGTCGGGGACGGCGGCGTTCACGATTCCGGCGCCGTACATGTCGGATGCGAAGGACGACGCGAACTCGCCGTACGGCAAGGTGTACAGCAGGAAGGTCTCGCAAAAGATGACCTTCGATGCCGCCTCTGGAATCGTGCACCTGACGGTGACGCCGGACGCCAAATGGCTGGCCGATTCGAAGCGGGTCTACCCGGTCACGGTGGACCCGACAATTCTAGTTTCGCCGACGCCGTCGACCGCGGCGAACACGATGATTCAGGCGGAGGATCCGAGCGGGAACAACAGCACCTCGTGGCGATTGTCGGTGGGTACCACGACGAACGGCGCGGTGCGTACGCTGATCAAGTTTCCGTTGCCGTCGATCCCGGCTGGTACCACGATCGCTTCGGCGGATCTGGCACTGTACTACGACCAGACGTTCACCACTGACGCGAACAACGTGCCGATGCAGGCGTTGCAGGCCAACGCACCGTGGACTCCGGCGACGGCGACGTGGACCAACGCGAGTTCGATCGGTGGGCCGGTGGCTGGTACCGCCACGATGACGGCCCGGGCGGCCGGGGTGTGGGTGCACTTCCCGGTGGCCTCGGCGGTGCAGAACTGGGTCAACGGTACGACGAACAACGGCTTCGTGTTGAAGGCCACGAACGAGGCGACCCTGGGGCAAGGGGGTCCGCGGTTCGAGGGTTCGATCTACGCCTACGGCGGCGAGGTGGTGAACTACCCGCGTTTGGTGATCACGTATGGGGTGCCCGGGGTGGCCGTGAACCCACCGTCGGTGATTCATGCGACGGGTGCCGAGCTGTCGTGGCCGGCCTACACGAACACCACCGGCAACGCGGACAACGATCTGGCCGAGTACCAGGTGCACCGCAGCGTGTTCGAGTCGTTCACGCCGGCCCAGAACACCCTGCTGGCGCCGGTGGCGTCCACGTCCAAGTCCTTTGTGGACTCCACGGCGGTGCCGACGGCGGCCGACAACAGCGACCCGTACGGCAACGCCTACTACTACATGGTCGCGGTCAAGACCAAGGGCGGCAAGCTGATCCCAGGGCCCACGCAGTTGGTGCGGTTGCCGAAAGCCGGGCGCACCACGCTGCTGGTACCGGTGGTCGCGGCGACAACGCTGGCATCCGGGCAGCCGACCACGGTGCTGAACACGCTGAGCAACTCGGGAACGGCGGAGCCGTGGTTGGAGGTGGGCGACAACTCCAGCACGTACGGTGTCGCCCGGTCGGTGTTCGACTTCGGGGCGCTGAGCCAAGTTCCCGCGGGCTCAAAGGTTCTGGACGCGTACCTGAAGGCGTGGCAGGAGACCACCACGACCGGCACCACCGGCGCGGTGTACGAGTTGCACGGGCTGACCCGCTCGTTCACCGGTACCCAGGCGACGTGGAACAGTGCGGCGACCGGCACGGCGTGGACCACGGCGGGCGGTGACTTCAGCACCACGGTGGGCGGGACGGTCTCCGGGCTGACCAACGATCCGAGCCGGCAGAACTTCGACGCCACCTCGATCGTGCAGGGCTGGGTCACCACGCCGTCCGGCAATCACGGGCTGCTGGTCAAGCTGAAGGCGGAGGCGTCGACCTCACCGCAGGAGCGCACCATCTTCGCCGGGCCGAAGACGGCCGAGCCCAGCCTGGCGCCGCAGCTGGTCGTCACCTATCTGGATACCTCCACCGCCGCGACCTACTACGCGCCGTCGACGCCGACGGACATGGTGGTTGGCCAGACGTACAACACGCCGGTGACCATCAACAACACCACCAGCGCGACGTGGCCGGCGGCCAGCGAGGTGCTGACGTACCACTGGTTGCAGCCCGACGGCACCGACGTCACCGGTAGCGCGAACCAGTTGCGGACCAAGTTGCCGGCGGATCTGGCGGCGGGTGCGACCGTCACGCTGAATGCGCAGGTGACACCGCCGGCCCCGACGGGCGGCAACGAGTCCGAGGGTTACTCGATCGCCTGGGACATGCTCGACACCAGCACCGGCACGTACCTGTCCGGCGGTACCGCGGCGTCCGCGTCGAAGAACGCGGGCGCCGTACCGGCCGCCGGTACGTCTGGCGCGGGGTCGCTGAAGCAGCAGGTGAGTGTCGACCCCAGTGGCAACAACCAGTTGGGATTAGAACACTTCTACCAGTACTCGACGACACCGACCGGCGCGGGCACGAACCTGTACACCAACATCTCCTCGGGCAACACGGTTTGGAACTACGACATCCTGTCCAATCCGTCGGTCGGCTTCACCACGCTGCTGCGGCTGAGCTACAACTCACTGTCCACATTCGACACCGGCAACGGGTTCGGCTGGTCGATCGAGGCATCCACGCCTACCCGGCTGGGTCAGGCGTTGCAGATCACCCCGCCCGGCAACCCGAACGAGGTCGTCGCGGTCGACGGTACGGGTAACGCGCACAAGTGGACGCTGAACACCACAACGAACCAGTGGGATTCCCCACCCGGGGTGCACCTGCACCTGCAGAAACTGAACCCGGACTGCAAACCGCAGACCGAGGACGCGCGGGCCTGGTCGATGACCCGGCCCGACCGCACCGTGTACTACTTCGACTGCGCCGGCTTCCCGACCTCGACGGTGGACAACAACGGCAACGAGGCCGACTTCACCTACTCCCACCGGCAGTCGCAGAACAAGCCGACGGAGTTCCTCACCTACATCACTGACCCGATGTTCCGGCAGACGCTGACTCTGACCTACTACAACAAGGGCGACTCGTACTCCTACGTGGACCCCGCCACCGGCCTCCTGGTGGCCGCCACGAACCTGACCGCCCCGGGCATTGTCGACAGCATCAAGTCGATCACCGACGTCAGCGGCCGCACCATCAACTTCTACTACACCCTCAACGGCCTCCTGGGCCGGCTGGTGGACGGTGCCAACGACAGCAGTCTGGCCAAGACGTTCAACTTCACCTACGACGCCACGCAGGGCATGAAGAACGTCAAACTGGCCACGGTGAAGGACCCGCTCGGTCACACCAGCAACCTGTCCTACTACCCGACATCGTCGACGTGGAAGTGGATGACCCAGTCGGTGACCGACCGGCTCAACCAGATCACGAAGTTCGACTACCTCGCCCAGGAGCCGACCACTGGCGCGTCGCAGCAGACCGTTGTGACCAACGGGAACGGCCACCCCTGGACATACCAGATCGACTCCGCCGGGCGGATGGTGCAGGTCACCGACCCGAACACCCACACCACCAAGCTCGCATGGGACACCGACAACAACGTCAAGACGCTCACCGAGGCCAACGGCGCGGTCACGACCTATACGTATGACCCCAAGACCGGGTACCCGCTGACCGAGATCGACCCGCAAGAGGCGCCACTGAGCACCACCTACACGTACCAGTACTCCCCGGACGGGTACATCGCAGACCTCACCGACGTGACATCGCCAGCGGGGCGGCGTACGCACTACGAGTACTACAAGGACGCCGCCGGCAACAGCACCGGCAACGTGTACACCGTGCGGGAACCCAAGGGCACCGCGACGGGTTCCGGATACACCACGACCTATGACTACGACTCGGCCGGCCGCGTAGTGACGGTAACGGACGCGAACGGGCATCCGACGACCTATGGCTACCTCCGGGCGGACATCCCCGAGTCGGTGTACGACCCAACCGGTCTGCCCACCACGGTCTTCGATCCGCTGGGCCACGTCACCACGACCGTGTACGGGCCCCGTGGCGAGCCGACGACGGTGTTCGACCCGAACGGCGCGAAGGCGACCCAGAACTATGACGTGTTCGGCCGCCCGACTGACGCCACGATTCCCAAGGATCACACGGCAAACCCACCGGTCGTCATCAACTATCCGAAGCCGGTGTACGACCGCAACGACAACATCGTCAGCTCCACCGACCCCGCCGGAGCGGTGACCACCGCCGTCTACGACGCCAACGATCAGCTCAGTTCCACGACCCTGCCGCCGAACGACTCCGCTGCGGCCCGCGTGATCAGCTACACCTACGACAGCGTCGGCAACCAGCAGACCGTCACCGAGCCGATCGGCAACGTGCTCAAGGACGGCTCGTACAAGACCACGCTGGGATACGACGACGCCAACCAGCTCACCAGCGTCACCGACGCGATGAACCACGTCACCGTCATCGGCTACGACAACGTTGGTAACAAGCAGACCGTGCAGGAGCCCAAGGGCACCAAGGCAAAGGACTCCTCCTACGCCACCACGTACGGCTACGACAAGGACCACCGGCAGACAACCACCAAGGACGCGCTGGGCAACACCAGCGTGGTGGGCTACGACCCGGACGGGCTGGTCGTGTCCAGCAGCGACCAGAACGGTGTCAGGACCACGTATTCGCTGGACCAGAACGGCCGGGTCTACCAGGTCCATGTCCCGCACAGCGGCGACAAGAGCGTCGAGTGCGAACCCACCAACGCGAACATCACCTGCAACACCACCGGCTACACCTACGACCCGGTCGGCAACCTCACCGCCGTGTCCTCGCCCCGGTCCTTCGCCGACGGCGTCACGCCCGGCTCCTTCACGACCGAGGCCACCTACAACGCGGCCAACCAGCGCGTCACGGAGTACGGCGCCTACGACGCCAGCCTGGACGCCAACAACCGGTACGGCAAGAACTTCCGGCCGCAGACCGACTACACCTACGACGCGGACGGCCGGGTCAGGTCGGTTACCCAGTGGGTCCGGGAGCCCGACAAGCAGCCGACCTCGATCACGTCCACCACCGACTACTTCGACACCGGTTGGATCAGACACACCACCGACCCGTTCAACATCACCACCGACTACGACTACAACAACCGGGGCCAACAAACCTTCCGCAAGCTGATTCCCGCCGAGCTCAGCACCGCCGACGCCGACGTCGCCCGGCAGATGAACTGGGGCTACTACACGGACGGGTCGCTGGCCTCCTCGACCGATACCGGCCTGCCCAACAGCTGGCAGGACCAGATCCTCACCGCGGACTCGGCCACCGCCTGGGCCCGCGGCGTAGGGTGCACGCCGGGCGCCCCCGGCACGGGCTACAACGGCTCGACCTTCTCCGACTGCGGCACTTCGTTCAGCTGGAACATCTCGGTGCCGGACGGCGCCGACGGCGACTACTCCGTCTACGTGTGGATACCCAAGGACGCCCACATGGCAAGCGGCGACCCGGCGATCTACGGGAACCCGTCCATCTACTATGTCGACGACCCCAACCACAGCAACAACCACGTCGACGTCACCCAGTCCGACCATGCCGGGTCATGGGTGCAGTTGAGCAACCCAGCCAACAGCACCGGCAAGTGGACCTTCAAGCCTGGCATGCACACGATCGAGATGACCGCCGGTATCGCCGACGCGGTGCGGGTGGTGCGCAACGACACCACCGGTACCGGCGGCACCACGCCTCAGCCGCCGGTCAGCTTCACCTTCCACTACGACGCGAACGGCAACCAGCACGAACTGGACGACCTTTCGCCCACCGATCCGGCTACCGCCGCCGGCACACCCACCGCCCAGTTCAACCAGTACCTGACCGAATTCGATCCACTCGACCGTCCGTACCAGTTGCAGGAGATGAAGGGCGCCACCGTCGCCCACAAGCTGATCTACGGGTATGACGACAACGGCAACCTCAAATCGCTCAACAACGACGCCGCCACCAACATCTACGACTACGACGGCCGTGACGCGCTCATCCACGTGTCGAACCAGCAGTCCGCCGGCGGTCCGGTGGTCAATACCGGGTACAGCTACTTCCCGAACGGCCAACGGGAAACGCAGACCAAGGGCAATAACGACGCGGTCTCGTATTCGTACAATCTCGACGGGACTCTGTCCAGGATGCTCGAGACGACCGGGTACCCGCAGCTCAACCAGGTCGACGTCCACAACCTGACCTACGACGCGAACAACAACATCTCGCAGGACATCTTCGCGGTCGGTAACGCTGACCAGCCCGCCGCTTCCCTCGGCCGCACCCAGAACTACCTGTACAGCCCGAACAACCAGCTCACGAGGGTCAACAAGGAATCGGACACGAAGGCCAAGGAGAGCTACGACTACGACAGCCTGGGCGAGATCACCAAGCAGACTCTGGGTGACCAACCCGAGGACCAGACCGTGGACAACACCTACGATCGTGGTCGGTTGGTCTCCTCGACACCGGAGCAGACCGACTTCCCGACCGTCGGCTACCAGTACGACGCCGCGGGCCGCATGACGATCGTCGGCAACAGGCTGCTGACACCCAACGACCCGACCAGCACGTTCACGGCCGAGGCGTCCCAGCAGTACCGTTACGACGGTTTCGACAACATCGTCTACCAGGCCAGCTCGGCGAAGCTCGGCACGGCTGACCAGTTCACCACCTCCACCGCCTCCGCCTACGACTCGCTGAACCGGGCGATCACCTCGTCGTCCTTCGTCAACGCGACGCCGCCGCCGGACCCCAACGCGCCGCCGCCGGACCCCAACGCGCCGCCGCCCGATCCCAACGCCGGCAAGATTGGCGACCAGACGTTCGACTACCTGGCCACCAGCAAGACGGTCAACACCGAACAGGCCATCTTTGCCGCGGGCGGCACCGATACCAAGACCTACGACTACGACCCGTCGGGTGAGCGGCTGGCGATGGAGCACAGCGTCTTCATCGAACCGCCGGGCAGCAACGAAACCCTCTATTACACCTACGACCCGCACCAGGATGTGGAGGCGCTGACCGGGGCGGACGGCTTCCCGGTGACCACCTACGGGTACACCGCCTACGGGCTGGACGACCGGGTCGCGTACAAGGGCGACACGCCACCCACCATGGACAGCGGTCGCGACAAGCCGATCCAGGGTCCCGACGGTACCGATATCCCCGACCTCTACCCGCTCAACACCTACCGGTTCAACTCCGCCCGTCAGGCTGCCAGCACCGGCAACCTCGACATGGGGTTCCGCACCTACAACCCCGGCATCGGCCAGTTCCTCAACCGGGACTCCTACGACGGCGCCGGCGCCGACGCGGGTCTTGCCGGCGGCCGGTACGGCTTTGGTGGCGGTAACCCGCTGAGCAACATCGAACTGGACGGCCACATCTCGAAGGCGACCGGCGACGCCATCGCGATGGGCGTCATCGGCGCCGTCGGCTGTGCCTTCGTCGCCGCCGCCACCGTCGGTGTGGGCGGCCTGGCCTGCGCCGTGGCCTTCGGGGCGCTGACCGGTGTCACGTACCAGAGCGACCTCTGCGCGGCGGGTCAGGGCAGTTGCTCCGGCGCGGCGCTCGGGAAGGCAGCGCTGATCGGCGCCGTGGGCGGCCTTGCCGGCGGCCTGCTCGGCGGGGCGACCGCGGCTGTCCTGCCCGAGGCGATGGCCGGCTGGGCTACCGGCGCGATCGCCGGTACAGTCGGCGGCGCCGCCGGAGGTGCCGCCGCCTACGGCACAGGCTGCGCCCTCGGCAGCGAGTGCTCAGTGGGTGGCCTGGGCAAGGCGGCCGCCGAAGGCGCGGCGTTCGGCGCCGTGTTCGGCACCGCCTTCGGCGCCGCCGAGGACATCACCGGCGGCGCGGGAGGCTGCAGCTTCAGCGCCGACACCCGGGTACAGCTCGCCGATGGCAGCACCAAGAACATCAGCGACCTGAAGCCCGGTGACAAGGTCAAGTCCACCGACACCACCACCGGCAAGACCAAGGACAGCACCACCTCCGCGGTCTGGGTCAACCACGACACCGACCTCTACGACCTGACCGTCCACACCGGCACGGGCGACCAGGTCATCCACACCACTGCCAACCATCGGTTCTACGACCACACCACACACTCGTGGGTAGAGGCGGCCAAGCTGCACAAGGGCGACCAGCTCACCACGGACGACGGCACGACCGTCACCGTGAAGGGTGGCGCCACCCCCGCCAACAGCACCGGTGACATGTGGGACATCACCGTCCCCGGCGACCACGACTTCTATGTCGTGGCCGGCACCACCGCGGTCCTCGTCCACAACGCGTGCTACGCCAAGCGGACCGAGTCCCGTAACCTGGTCGCGGCCGCCGTGGAGCGGCAGCTGCAGCGCGGATGGGCTGATATTGCCCAAGGTCACCTCAAGCCGGGGGAGCTCGAGGCTTACTACAACGACGTCGACAACGGAAAGTGGGGCGGCGCGCGTCGATGGCTCGGAACCGCCATTCACCGGGCGGTGGAGGAGGACCTGACGGCGACGCACGGCGCTCGCTTCGAATACACCGCCAACAAGGATCCCGATTTCCTTGACACGCAAAACGATGTACGTGTAGAATTGACGACCCGTGCGGACTTCCTTGACCATTGGTTCTTCCGAACTCCGCTCTATATGAAAGCCATGTACGTTTTCTACGCTCGACCTGGCCAGCTGCCCGGACGTCCGTGAATCACGTGTAGCAGGAGCTTGCCTATGCGATCTCAGGAGTCGACGCCGCCGGTCGAGGAAAGGCTCGTACTGAACGAGGTCGACCTGACGCGCGCAGACTTCTCGGGCAGGCGTATCCAGCGGTTCGGCGTCACCGCCAGCCGGTTTACCGAGTGCGACTTCAGTGGAGTGCGAATCTTCAAGGGAGGCAGCTTCGGGGCTGGCGGTGACTACACCGAATATCTGGGTTGTGTGTTCGACCAGGCCGAACTCACCCGCGTGAACGCCGGCCGGGCCAGGTTTGTGAACTGCTCTTTCCGGGACGTGCGGATCAGGGACATGTTCAGTCATGACGGGGAGTTCGTCGACTGTCTGTTCACCGGACGAATCGAAGGGGCCGTCTTCAACGGGCGGCCCCCATCGTACGAGGGCATGGCGCCGAATCCGAAGAAGTTACTGGAGTTCAGAGGCAACGACTTCAGCGGGGCCGTGCTCGAGGACGTGGGCTTCCGTAACGGTGTCGCGTTGAGTCAGCAGTCGTTGCCGACCGGTCCGGACTATGTTCTGCTGTTGGATGCCGGGCCGGTGCTGCGCCGGGCGTGGGACCTTGCCGAGGCGTTGCCGGCGGCGGATCCGCACCGGGGCAGCATCCGATCCGCTCTCCGGTTGGGGCTGGACGAACTGGCGAACGGGCAGCAGGACTTCTTCCGTACCCTGATGAACCGAAAGGATGTCGCGGGCGGCCGGGCGCTGCTGGCGTTGCTGGCCGATGCCTCGGCCGAAATCGCCGCGGACTGAGGACCTTCGCGGTCGCGGTGCGTCAGACGGCGCGGCGGCGGACCACCCAGACGGTCACCGCGATCAGGAGCACGGACAGCGTGAGCAGCCAGCCGCCCTCGATCCATTGGAACGGCCAGAACCGGCTGCCGGGTTGGTAGCTCGAGTTGGTCTCTCGGGGGAGCTCGAGTGTGGCGCTCGTACTCCAAAATGACGACGAGTCGCCGCGGCGGACATTGACCGGAGCCTCCAGAGACCGAGCGGTCGACCTGTTCATGAAACTCGTACAGGAGCGGTTGGACGAACTGTTAGCAGAACCCTGGGATCGCTGAGGAAGCGGCGGCCGTACGAGCGTCAGAGCTCGCACGGCCGCCGTCGTCGTTGGCGCGGCTTCGGCGGCTCAGTCAGACGAAGTTCTGGTCGACAACCGTGCGAGCCCAGTCCTGTGCGGACAGCTGCTCGTGACGCTGGCGGGCAAGCTCGGTGTTCCGGTCCCACATCGCGCGCAGCTTCTCTGGTAGTCCGTCCCGAAAGTTCATCTGCTCGGCAACGATCTTCTGCCAGTTTCCGGTGCTGCCGTAGACGCGCTGTAGGTTCGGGGTGATCTCGGTTAGTTACGCCGCCTGGGCCGCGGGAAGCTCGCCAACCGCCCATAGGACGAAGCAGTCCAGCAGCCGTACGAATGGGCGCCCGACGTACCGGTCGTCGTCGCCCGACATCATTGACCTGCGGGTGTCGTCGTGTGCCTCATGGCGCCCTTCTCGTCGGTGTCGGGAACGTCAGTGGAAACCTGATCTCCCGGCAGCCCAAGGCTAGACGATTCCTCCCAGGGGTGGACCCCTGCACTCAGCGGTCTGTAACCAGGTGGTCGCCCGGTGCAGGGCGGCGGCGGCCATCAGCGCGGCCTCTCTTCTTCGTGCGGACAGGCCCTGAACGGGCACGCTTCGACTATGCCCTCGCCATTGATGGCTCAGGAACCGAGCGATTCTTCCCCTGGGAGCGCCGGTCCTAGGGTGTGTCGACGAACGGCCCCATCACTCGGCCGCGCCAGCGCGGCGCCGAGTGAACGGGTCATCCGGCCTGGGCGACGGCGTCCATGCTCGCGGCTTCGGACTGTTGATGCCCACCGGATCGCCGCCCCCCAGGCCATCTGACAGAGGCCGGAGGCGAGGGCCGAGCGCCGCGATGAGGGGGATCGAGGCACGGGTCGCGGCTGAGTATCGCGCGATGAAGGTTGACCAGATCCGGCCCGGGATCGACGCCGAGGTCTCGGCGCAGCCCAGTTCGTGCCTGAGCATACGAACGCAGGGCGCCCGGCAGATCGCCGCTGCGGTACTGCGCGAGCATGAGCGTGCCCCAGGCGTGTTCGCGGAACGGATGACGCACCAGATGCTGCCGCAGGTCCGGGACAAGCTCGCCGGACGCACCGCTGGCCAGCTTTGCGTCGCAGTAGCCCTCGAACACGCTCAAGCGCCTGTCGAGCAGGCCCGCGACTATCGCGCTGAGCGCGGCGGTGCGAGGGACGCCGGGGGCCGGTTCGCCGCGCCACAGCGCGAGCGCCTCTCGGTATGCCGCTGCCGCCGTGACAGCCTCGTCGGCGGCGTATGCGTCCGCGCCCCGGTCGGCGAGCGCGAGAAAGCGCGTGACGTCGAGTTCGTCGGTGGCTAGACACAGCTCGTATGCGGCCGGGTGGGTTACCACTCGCTCGCCGAGCAGTGCGCGCAGCGCGTGGGCGTGGTTGCGGAGGTTCTTGGTCGCCGACGATGGTGCTTCGTCGGACCAGAGCGCCTCAATCAGCGTGTCGAGCGAGACGGGACGGTTCGCAGTCAACGCAAGGCTCGCCAGCATCGTTCGGCGTTTCGACGATCCGATCGGCGTGACGATGTCGTCGCGACGGACTTCGACCGGTCCCAGCAACCGGACGAGTATGGACATGGACGGCAGCCTCCCCCGTGAAGATGACTGACCGCGTCGTCACACTAACGGTATGTGTCTTGCGACGCAAGGTTGTGATCGTCGATGGGATCTGGGCGGCGCAGCGCCGGCAAAAAGCGCGGTGCCCCGTGTAACGCATCGATGGAGCCCGACGCTCTTAGAGCGGGAAACGTGGTTCCGGTCGTGAACCTGACCGCACTCGCGGCCGTTACTACGTCGATCCCGGCACATCGTCCTGCCACCCGCCAGCTCGCGGTCGGCAGTGGACGCGGGAGAGAGAGCAGTGGTTGCGAGAGAGACAGGTGCTTTTGGCTGCCCATGATGAGAGCCGTAACGTCAGCGCGAGCGGGTAAAAGCGATGATTGCGCTGGCGCAGATGGCAGACCAGACACGCGCGCGAAGACTGGTGGCATGGCGTTGCGCAACGGAACCTGGTCCGAACCGCTTACGGCCCTGGCACGGTGGGGACGAGTCCACCATCGATGCGGAAGTCGCCGCCGGTCACGTTTGCGGTGCGGTCGCTGGCGAGCAGGGCGAGAGGGTGCGAGGCGGATGCTCGCCGCCCCGCTGACGGGTGTACCTTCCCGACCCGCGTTGGCGCGCGGGCCTTACTCGATTCCAGGCATGGGCTTTTGTCGGGAGGGTACGCCCCCCAAACGCTCACCCACAGGTTTCGAGCATTGCTCGCACCGTGCGCAGGTGGGGTCAGCATCGCTGTTGGCGCCCTGATCGCGGGTCCAGCAACGCCCCTCTTGACAGCCTGAGGTCGTGGTTCGCGCCGCGGAACCGGGGGCAGGAGGGGTGCTTCGTGGCTCACGGAGCAGTGGCAGACTTGCGCGCGATCGTCGAAGCACATCCAATGGTTTGATCGGAGAAGCGTGACTACGACAAGTGAGCCGACGGCCGCAGTGGACAGCATCCCCTTTGACCGGCAGGACCAACTGGAGCAGATCCAGAATGGCCTGGTGGCGGGCGAGCGGCTGCTCGCTGTGTACGACGCGCACGGCATCGGTACCGGGTTCCTCGGCCTGACCGACCGGCGGGTGATCATTCAGGACAAGTCCTTCGTGGGGGAGAAGCTGGCCGTCACGAGTGTGCCGTACTCGCGGATCCACAGCGTCAGCGTCCTGAGTAACAAGTCCTTCGCCGGCTCGTTCTTCTCCAGCGGCACGATCGGGATCAACGTTGGCACCCTGACCTACGAGGTCGAGTTCCGGGGTGACGAGAAGGCCCAGCACGTACACAACGAGATTCTGAATCGCATCGTGGGCGAGTGACCCGTCCGGGCGGCTGCGAAACCGGAGAATGCCGCTCCGCGCGGCCGCCTGATGCGATAGTGGGTCCGGCGGCGCGGTACGCGTTGTCGGCGTAGCAGGCGATTTCGAACTTGGTCAGAGCGGCGGGGATGCCGTGGCTCAGGGCAGCCTTCAGGTCATGGACGGCGCCGGGTAGTGCGGATGAGGCCCACAGCAGCCGGCTGCGGATATCGGCCAGGACCTGCACGTTGACGCCATGTCGCTTGTGCTTGCCGGAGTAGTAGGGGCGCTCTTCGGCGACCCTGTCGATGGGGATCAGGGTGCCGTCAAGGACGACCCACAGCAGCCGGGAGGCCTGGTAGACGGCCTGGTCCAAGGTGGGTGCGGCGGCAGCGAGCGGGTCGAGGGCTTCGCGGATGTAGCGGTAGATGGTGGCGACGCCGACGCCGAACGCGCTGGCCAGCCGGGTGTAGGTGTCACCGTTGCGCAGATGGGCCAGCACCAACAACGACTGCCGGCCGGGGTCCAACCGCCGCCACCGGTTACCACGCTGCATGCGCTGGATGCGGATCAGCTCGGATAGGAAGGTCAGGCTGCGAGTGGACAGCGGGATGCTGGCGGGATAGGTCAACAAGCGAGGCTCCCGACAGGCGTTCGATCTTGGTCGACCGATGTCCTACCGGGAGCCTCGTCCTATCTGGACATTGGACACAGCGTTTGTCGCCGACTTGTGACACAGGCCGGTGTCCGCGGCGCTCACGTCGGAATCCACGGCAACGGCTTGGCGGCACGTGAAAGGCCCGCCTGGCCAAGCACTGCAAGATCATCGTCGGTCGCAGCAGCTTCGCCTCCGGCGCTATCAGATGCCGACCATATGCGCGGGGCGCGTCTCGCTTTCCTGGTCGGTGACCGGGTGCGAAGCACGGTGAGTACCATTCCGTGGGCTCCTGGACGCTAAGGCGTTCTGGCGGATCTCGGGGCAGACGCATGCCGCAGATCACACCTGGGCTATGTCCCGCGGCAGGTTGCTGGGCTAGATCGGGTACCGGTGGTGCTGTGAGCTGTCGCGTCAGTTCGGTCCGAATCGGTTGATCTGCGTGTTGTGGTCGCCGACTTGGACACCGTGGGCTCCGCTGAGATCCACGGAGTACTTTCCGGCCCTCGCACCAGCCTGATCAAGTAGTGTCAGCAGCCGCTGTGCCGCTTCGACAACCGCCGGGTCGGTGGCGGCCCCGGTTTCGGTGAGTTGCTTGCTCAGCGGGGCCCGCCACACCTCGGGGTCGGTCTCATGCTCGGTCAGGGCCACCTGGGCTGCGTGCTTTCCGGCAAACTTGCGGACTACCAGCTGTTTAAGTGCCTGGTAGGCGTCGGTGGCGGCGGTGGTCATGGCCTGGCCGGCGCCGCTTGAGGCGCCGGTGGCGAGAGCGGTCACGACAAGCGTGAGCGGGTCCACGGATTACCTCTCTTCGGTTATGTGAGCGGACCCGTCCAGCCACTGGTCGAGCGCGGCCCGGATCCGGTTGGTGTCAGGGTGCTCGACGCCCAGGACCCGCGTCGCGTCGACCAGCAGTTGACGGTATGCGTGGACGGCCTCGTCCGCGCCTTTGGTGTGGCCGTCGAGCTCGGCGAGGTGGGCGCGGGTCAGCAGGGTTCGCGGATGTTCTGGACCGAGTACACGCTGCTGATCGGCGTGCAGTTCGGTGAATGCTCTGGCGGCGTCGGCAGATTCGCCGTTGAGCTGCCGCAACGTCGCGAGCTCGTGGCGGGTTTCCAGCACGTCGGGGTGGTCCGGCCCGGAGACGCTGATCTGGTCGGCCAGCAGGTTGGTGAACTCGTTTGCGGCACCCACCGGGTCGCCGGCGCGTGCTTGCCAGTAGGCGAGGTTGTGCCGGGTGTTCAGTGTGTCCGGGTTCCGCGGGCCGAGGACCCGTATGCAGTCGGCGACCAGGTCGCGAAGGGCTGCGGTCGCGGCGGCCGGGTCGCCTGAGCGGCCCTGCCAGTACGCGTCGTTGTGCCTGATGACCAGCAGCTGTGGGTGGTCGGGCGGCAGGACTCGCGCTGCGTCCGCGACGAGCTCCTGAAGCAGCCCGGCAGCTGTCGCGGCTCCCTCAGCTTCCCCACGCCAGCTGGCGAGGTTGCAGCGGGTGCTCAGGCTGTACAGGTGGTCCCTGCCGAGGATCCGGGTCTGGTCGCCCAGCAGCCGCTGATATGTTGCCACTGCGCCGGTCAGGTCGCCCGCGTGTCCCTGCCACTCGGCCAGGTTGTGACGGGTGATCAGGGTGTTCGGGTGGTCCAGGTCGAGGATGCGCAGCCGATCGGCGAGGAGCCGCTCAAAGTCCGCTGCGGCCCTTGCCGGACTGCCCGCCCGGCCCCGCCATTCGGCCAGATCGTCGCGGGCGTGGAGGGTGTCCGGGTGATCGGCTCCCAGGAGCCGCGTGTACGCGTCCACGACGCCTTCCAGGGCGGCGGCGGCGCCTGCAGCATCCCCGGCCCGGCCCCGCCAGTACGCGAGATTGCGCTGGGTGTCGAGGGTGTCGGGGTCATCGGGCCCGAGCACTCGCAACGCGTCGGCGAGGAGCCGTTGGTTTTCGGTGGCAGCGGCGCCGGGATCGCCGGCCGTTCCCCGCCAATGAGCACAGTTGTGGCGGGTCCGTAACGTGTCGAGGTGGTTGGCGCCCAGGACCCGTACCTGGTCGGCGAGGACCTGCTCGGTTTCGGCCAACGCTCGGCTCGGATCGCCAGCGTATCCGCGCCAGAACGCCACATTAGCCCGGGTCGACAGCGTGGCGGGGTGGTCCGGGCCTAGCGCCCGCACTCGGTCGGTGAGCAGCCGCTCCTGGGCCTCGGCGGCGCCGGCGAAGTCGCCGCACTCGCCTTGCCAGTAGCCGAGTTCGTATCGGGCGGACAACGTATCCGGATGGTCCGGTCCAAGAACCCGCTGGGCGTCGGCAACAAGACCATCGAAATACATCAACGCATCGGCGGCCAGCCCGCTGTCGCCAAGGCTCTGGCCGGCCCTTGCCACCACCGGATGAAGACCCGACGACCACAGCTCGGCGGCGTACCGGCTGCGGAGCGCACTCGTGTTGGCGCGCAGCACCTGGCCGATGGCGGCATCACGCTTGTCGGGTGGCCATGCTCCCATGAGTGCGTCGGCGGCGGCGCGGACGAGGCCGGGGAGCCGCGAAGCAGGAAGATTATCTGCAGTCGCCCGCTGGGCCAACGCGTGCATCCGCACCGACCGCACCGCATCCGTCGGATCGTGGGATATCAGGCTGAGCCGGTGCAGGTTCCGTAGCGCCCGCCGGGTATCAGTAGCCGTCGCCGGGCTGCCGGCAGGGCGAGAGGTCACCCAGGCCGAGGCAGCCGCACTGTTCAGCACAGCCTCCGGCACGCCGTTGGGATCCAGCACCGCGAGTAGCGACAGCAATGGCCGGGCGAGTCCGGCCGGCGCGAGCATGTCGGCCCGCTCGGTCGCCAGCGACCACGTACCGGCCAACGCGTGTTCGTACTCGTCGCCGCTGTCGAGCGGATCAGCCGGGAACAGGTCAGCGAGGCGGCTGGTGCGGTCGGCCAGCATCGCTCGGTACTCCGCGGCGGTGACAGCGTCGTTGACGATCACGGCGGCGGCCTGCGCCAGCGCAAGTGGCAGGTGCCCCAGATCCGCGCCGAGCTCGGCGGCTTCGCCCAGTGCGTCCGGAGGCAGCGTCGCAGAAGACAGCTTCGCCGTCAGAAAGGCCGCGGACTCCTGCGGCGTGAACACGCCGACCTCGACCACCGCGCCGCGTGCCAGGATTGCCGCTTCCCGGCGCCGGGTGGTGAGGACTAGCTGACCAGTACGTCCCGCCGGCCACAACCCCGACAGCTTCGTCGGGTCGGCGACGTCGTCCAACACCATGATCCAGGACCGTTCCGTGGCGGCGAGCCAGGCCAGGAACCTGTGGGCGTCGCGTTCAACCTCGCCGGTGCCCGCGCCGGGGTGGGTGGCCACGAACGCCTCCGCATACGCGGCAAGCACGCTGGCGCGGGACGTCGCGGCGACCCAAACCGCAAGGTCGACGCCGTTCCGCCGGATCCGGTCGAACAGGGCCGCCGCAAGCTGCGTCTTGCCGGTACCGCCGTCGCCCACCAGCACCCGAGTCACCGCCGCACCAGCCGTCGCATCCGCGGCAGACAGAGCCGACTGGATTGCCGGACGTTCCTGGAACGCATCCGCCTGCAGTGGGCACCGGCCGATGTACACCGGCCAGGCCGTCGCCGGAACTGCCGCCATGAACTGGTTCACCATTACATTGCCGCCGCCGAACTGCGCGCCCTGCGTGTACCGCGCATCGATCCGCGGCGGGTTGTCGTGGTGAGGCAGCATCGGACATGGCCTCCACAGCGTTGAGTGATCCCACAAATGGTATGGGGTGCTCGACACGGATGCGAGAACGCCCGCAACCTCGCGACACGGTCATCGATGCGGGCTCGAATACGTCGTAGGAGGGTTCGCACCAGGCTTCAAGGTGATCGAAGATTGCGTTGGCCAGTTCCTGTCGTGTCCGCCCGGACTTGCGGTCGAGTGGCTGCATCGTGCGAGAGCGGATCGGCGGCGGGATCACCCGGACGCAGGCGCACCACCGGGTCGCGGTGATCCACCAAGGTGTGATGCGATGTGCCGCGGTGGGTCCAGCTTCCGTCCACCGGGTGGACGATCATGCGGGGTGGGGCGGGCATGGGGTATGCGGTGACGTAGGTGAGCAGTTGATGCAGGTCGTCCCTGCTGATGGCCTGCGTGGTGGCGTGTTTGTATTTGGCGTCGACTGCGGCGATCATCGGCGGTGTTGTGGGATACCGGACGAGGACGTCTGGGCCCGGATCCTGTACAGGCTTGTCGAGACCCGCGTCCACGGCGTCGTCCACGTCGCCGCTCAGCAGGGCATCACGAAGTACCGCTGGGCCACCGACATCGCCGGGATCACGGGACTGGACCCGTCACTGATCAGACCGACAGAGCCGGCGCCGGGTGGCGGCCGTCCACTGCGGTCCTGGCTGCTGGATCACGGCCTGTGTGACCTGCACATCCCTCCGCCTCGGCCCGTGGCGGCTTCCACTGAAGACTTCCTGAGGCAGGCGGCGCTGTGTTGATGGACGATGAGAGTTCGTGGCGCCAGCTGTTCCACCACGCGGTCACCAGGTGCCAACCAATGTCGGGTCTGTACCACGACAACTACGTGGTGGCGCGCGGCGGCAGAACCTATGTGGTGCGCGTACGCCGGCATCTTGAGCTCCCCGACGTTGAACCACGCATGTATGCCGAGACATCCGTGCTCGCCGCGCTCGCGACCACAGCCGTACCCACACCCGAACTGATCTTCGGATCCGATCAGCCCGAATACTGCGTCATCTCGTTCCTGCCAGGTCAGCGCGTCGCGGACCGCCACCCGGCGGGAACCCCGATACCCGACTCGTTCGTCGAACTGATCCGTTCCGTGATGATTAGCCTCCATGACGTGGACGAGCAGGGGTTGGGAACTGTCCTCCCGGCAAGCCCATGGCCACAGGCGGCCCATGACGAAGCGTTCGTGCGCGGGTTGCTGCGGTGGCTCACCGGCGTCTACGAATCCTGTAGCGCGGGGGAGAGGCAGTGCCTGCAGGCGATGGGGGTCCCCGCCGACGTTTTCAACCCGCGCCACTTCACACTGTCCATCGCCGGACGCAGGTTCCGCCTGTGCCACGGCGACCTGCAACGCAGCAACGTTCTGGCCACAGCCGACGACCGGTACTTCATCCTGGACTGGGAGATGGCCCTGTGGGCCGACCCGGTGTGGGACATCGCCAGCCACATGCATCGCGTCGCCTATCCGCCTGAGCAGGAGCATCGGGCCCTGCAACGACTGCTCGGCAGCTGCCGGGACTGGAACGACTCGGCCAGCGACCACAAGGCGTACCAGACTTACCTACGGCTTGAACGGTACCGGTCCCTGGTTCTGGACTGCGTCCGCAACCTCCGCAACGGCGGGGACTGGGACGAGGCCACGCGGGTCCGTGAGGCGACCATCTACCACCACAAACTCGTGGCGGCCGGCATCGACCGGCTGCCCTTCGACGAGGTGTTCGACCTGTATGAGCGTCGCTGGAGCGCCGGCCGCTGAGCCCAGGGTACGGACGACCGCGCCGCGATCTGGCCCTTCGCCCGCACCGAACCCGGACGCAAGAGCCTCCACCGGGTGCTCCTCCGACCTAGGCACAGCGTCATCGTTGTCCGTCCATGTTCGCCCACTGACGGGGCGGCTCAGGCGATTGCCGGTGATGCTCCGTCGCTGAGGTCGAGCGTGGTGCCCTTCGCCCCGGGGCGGCCAGCGCCGCCTCGATCCTGGGCGCGACGCGGGGCGGTAACAGCTGCGCGCACTGTTCGCGGTCGAAGAACCCGAACGTGTCCAGCTCGTCGTGGGCGACCCGGATGTGGTGCTGGGTGGTGAGCCGGCCGCCGTCGAAGATGAAGTTCATCAGGGCGCGGGGTCGCGCCCTGGCCGGAGAAGCCCAGTCGACGACGAGCAGGTCACCGACGGGAAGCTCGAGGCCGAGTTCCTCGCGTGGCTCGCGTTCAGCGGCGGGTGCGCGGGTTCTCGTGCTGGTCGACGTATCCGCCCGGGATCGACCAGTGGTCGCGGTAGTTCGGCTTGACCAGCAGGATCCGGTTGGAGTCGTCGGTGACGAACACAGCGGCCGCGGCGTGGAAGGTCGCGAGCTGCGCGTACCACTTTTCCGGCTCGACCCAGGTCATTGGTTGACTGTACCCATCGTGGGGTGGTGTATGACTCCAGCGACGCGGGCCAGGAAGTCGTCGACGGCCGGGTTGCCGCGGTGGGCGGTCAGTCGTTGCGCCAGGTCAGCGATGCGGTCGGTGACCCGCCGCGATCGGACCCGCTGGGCGATGTCGATCGCCTCGTGGCCGAGCCGGCTGGCGTACTCCGGGTCGGCCGGCCGGCAGGTGGCGTAGACGCTGGCGATCAGGGCTGTGTGCAGGCCACGGGTGCGTACGCTGCCGTCGGGCAGGTCGAGGGCTTGATCGGCCCAGTTGAGGGCGTCCTTGGCGCGGCCGAGGTCGCGCAGGCAGCGCACGGCGGTACCGGCCAGGTGGGCGCGGGTGAAGTAGCCGGCCCAGGGGGACTGCTCGGCACCGTCGACCTTCGCGGTGGCGTTCTCGGCCAGCCGGAGCGCGGCGGTGCAGCCTCGGGCGTCGCCGGCGACGGCGTGGGCGCACGCTTCCGCGGTGTGCAGGCGGGCCATGACCGAGATCTGGGCGCGGCCACGGCCACCATCGACGGCGGCCCGGGGCCAGCCTCACCGCTTCGCTCGGCTATCGAAGGTAGACGGCCTGGCTGGACATGTTGGCCAGGATGTGCGCGCCGAAGCTGGCGAGGTCGGCGGCCTTGGCCAGGCGGAGGGACTGGATGAAGTGGCGTTGGGCCATGCCGTGGTCGCCGACGTCGTAGCTCATGAACGGGCGAAACACCGTACAAGAAACAGACCCGCATCTGGCCGACGCTCGGGGTCGCGACCGCGCCCGACGACTGGCGAATTCACGGGGGCGCTCAGCACGTTGTGGTCTGTTGGACGGTGATGTGGGTGCCGTCGTCGGACGCGGCGACGATCGTGCTGGCGGTCGGGGTACGCCAGGCGAGGCGGTTGGAGGTCGAGGTGAACCGACGCGCGCCCGCCGGTACCTGGGCGGCCAGGCGGGTCGGCAGGTTGCTGGTGGTGGTGGTCTGGCTGATCGCGTCGACCGTGACGATCCGCCCGCCGGCGCATGCGACGGTGTCGGTGTGCCAGCTGGCCGGTGTGGTGCCGAGAGCAGTAAGCAGGTCAGTGACCGAGGCGATGGTGTCTGCGGGCGGTGCGCCTGCGTTCGCCTCAGGATGGCCGGCGGCGCGGCAGTTGGTCTTGGCGGTGGCAGCGACCCAGCCCTCTCCGATCTGGTCGACTTGCAGGCGGATCCCGCCGGGGAGGTCTGCGGACAGCGGAGCCGCACCTCCGCTGAGGGCGGCCCCCCGCTGGGGGTGGTCGCTGTCGGGTAGGGCCGCGGCGATCCGAGCGACGAGGGGGTTTTCGCCGCCCGGGGTGGTGTAGAGGTCAGCGGATCGGGTGTAGATGCTGCCCTTGGCGAAGGGGGTGTTCTGGCAGGAGGTCGCGGGTACGAGGTCGCTGACCGCGACGGCGGCGCTGTCGCCGGCATCGGTCACCGCGGCGGAGACGGCCCGGTCCAGCGTCGGAGTCACCGTGGCGAGCGCGGGCAGCCGAGGCCGGACGTGCTGCCACACCACGGCGGCCACGCCGGCCTCGACCGTCAGTACCAGGACTACGGCGGAGGCGATCAGCCACCATCCACGTCGGGACACGACTTCATTGTCCCCGCTGCGGGTCGTGCTACACAGCTAGACCGTCCTGGTCTTGCCTGGCCCGGGACATCTGACTCCGCTTTTTTGCCTGACGCGACACCTTGGCACGAGCTGCTCCTCGGTTCCATGCCGTGCTGACACGTCGCCCACGCCGTGACGGCGTGGCCTCGTCACGGCGTGAACATCTCCAGATGGTCCAGGTTGACGAACGTCGTCTTTGGGCTGGCCGCCTTGACCGCCTGCTGGAGGGGTTGCAGACCGCCCCAGTCGACCGCCGGCTGGTTCAATGGGTAGTCGAAGTCATCCCAGTGGGTGGGCAGGACCCAGGTCGGGTGGTCGAGGGTGCCCATCAGGCGACCGACGTAGTCGTGCACGGTGCCGCCGCCCGCCGCGACGATCGCCAGGTCCGGACGGAGTCCGGACAGCTCCCGCTCGACGAAGTTCGCTGTACTGAGGGCAAGGATGCGGAATCGCTCGCCGATGGTGATCTGGTAGGCGAGAGTGTCCCCTTCGACGAGATCGGCGACGGTCGTGGGTCGGGGCGGGACGGTGCCCGGCCGGGTGCCGGGGTACGGCACCTGCTTGCTGGCGCCGGTCATCGAGTGCAGCGACCGGAAGACCTCGACGGTAAAGCCGTCGTACTGCAGGTATTCCCCGCCGCGGACGGTGCAGAACTGGCTGGCCGGGGCCCCGAGAGCCCGGAGCATGTTGTGGTGGCTCTCGGTGCCGAGCACGGTGGCGCCGGTTCGCGCCGCGATGTACGGCACATCGGTCATGTGGTCGTAGTGGCCGTGGCAGACCAGAATCAGGTTCGCGCCGCGGATGTACGGGTCGATCTTGGTCGGGTCGACGGTCAGCGGGGTGTCGTCACGGATGCCCTCAGGGGTGTAGGTGCCGGTCTTGAACCGGGTCAGCCACGGGTCGATCAGGATCGTGGTGGTACCGAACGTGATCTCCCAAGCGTTGTTGCCGAGCCAGCGTAGGTGCACGCCTGAGGAGCCTGGGGCGCCCTGCCAGGATGGTGTGGCCGAGACGGTGGCCGCGACCGCGCTCGTGGGCCGGGCGACCTCGGCGGCGATGGTGGCTGTGGCCACCGCGGTGGATGCCCCCAGCAGCCGGCGCCGGGTCAGGGGGAATCGGCGATCGTTGGATGTCATGCGTTGCTCCTTTGGTCGTCTCCGCGGGTGAGACAACCAGAGTGATGACGGGCATGTCCAAGTCCAAGATCTTTAGGCGACGATATCCGAACGGATATCGTGGCAGCGTGGACCTTGTGCTGCACCTGCGCTACTTCCTGGTCGTCGCGGAAGAGCTGCACTTCGGCCGGGCCGCCGCACGGCTGCATATCACCCAGCCGCCGTTGAGCCAGCGCATCCGCCGGCTGGAGCAGGAGTACGGCACACAACTGTTCGACCGCTCCGGCGGCCGAGTCAGGCTGACTCCGGCCGGAGACGTCCTCGTCAACGCTGCCCGGGACATCGTCACCCGCGTCGACGCCACCCGGTCGCTGGTGCGTCAAGCCGCCTCAGGCCAGACCGGCGTACTACGGGCGGGTATTCCACCGGATACCCCGGGAGGCGTGCTCGCCGCCCTGTCGACCGCATTCGCCGCCGCCGAACCGGATATCGATCTGGAGCTGCGCGCCGCCACCACCACCGACCAGCTCGACCTGCTCGACCGTGGCGCCCTCGATGTCGGGCTGCTGCAGCACCCGGTCGACACCGGCGACCTGAGGCTCGGACCGGAGGTCTCCATCGTTCAGGGAGTAGTGCTGTCGCGCCGTTCCCCGCTCGCCGAGCGCACCGAGGTGGCGCTGGCCGACCTCACCGGGTACGGGCTCGTGCTGTTTCCCCGTGAAGCCGCCCCGGGCCTGTACGACGAAACCTTGCACACCTGCCACCGGCACGGTTTCCGCCTCACCAGGCTCCAGCACGCCGCCAACGCCGAGTTCCTGCTCGGACTGGTGGCGGGCGGCGACGCCGTGGCCTTCGATCACGGTGCCATCGCGCAGAAGGAGCCGAGAGTGGTATGGCGACCACTGACCGGCATCCCGCTCGTCTGGCGGATGTCCACGGCCTGGCGGGACGGGCCGATGGCAGGCGCCGCGAACCGGTTCGGCGAGATCGTCGCCCACGTCCTTGACGGCGGCCGCGGTCGGCTCGGTCCACCGGCACCTGCGGGAACCCCGAAGCCGTGGAACGTGGTGTTCCCGGAGCGGCTATCCATTCCGTAGCCGGTCCACCGCGTGTCGCGCCGCCCGCCCGATCGCCCGGTCCACGTCGGGGCGGCGCACCCCCCAACCATCACTGGTGAACACCGCCACCGCGTACCGCCGCCCATCCGGGTAGCGCACCACCCCGATCTCATTGCGTACGCCGAGCACCGTCCCGGACTTCGCCGCCACCGCCACCTCATCATCGAACCCGGCCGCCAACCGGTGCCACGACACCTGCTGGCTCATCAGCCGACGCACCTGGGCACACGCCGGTGCCGGTCCGGCCTGGTCGCGCCAGATCAGCGACAGCAGCCGGGTCATGTCGCGGGGCGTCGTGGCAGAGGTCCGTCGCGGGTCCAGCACGGTTAGCCCGGCGAGTTGCTCGGCGCGCAACGCCGGGAAGATGGCGGCGAACTCCGCCTCGTCCGCGGCGCCCAGATCCGCGAACATCGACGCCACCAGCTGCCTTGGCCCACCCGTGATCCGAGTCGACGCGAGCCCCAACTCCGTCGTCAAGGTCTGCACGGTGTCCAGACCGACCCGGCGCAAAAGCAGATCGGCGGCGGTATTGTCGCTCAACGACATGGCGAACATCGCCAGGTCCCGCCAGCTGATGTCCACCTCGTTCTCGCAGCCCGCCGTACCGACCCCGCCCAGCCGGTCCGCCGCGCCCACCCGTACCCGCTCGGTCGGGTCCAACTGCCCGGCGACGACCTGACGGGCGTACTCGAGCACCAGCAGCACCTTGAACACGGAGGCCAGTACCACCCGCTCATCGGCGTCGAGAGCGACCTGCGAGCGGTCATCATCCACGTCCCGAACATGAACCCGGCCGGTCACACCGACCGCCGCGAACTCCGCCGCGACCGCGTCAACGCCGCGCGCCAACCAAACCACCGCCCATCTCATCCACCGGTCACTCGTAGTTGTTCCCATTGGTCAGCCCCGCCAGGGTGACCGTGGTCGCCTGCGAAGGGCGAACAGTCTCAACTGTTCGCCCCCCGTTATGTCCCGGTAGAACGCGGCGTACGTTGTGGCACTGGCGACCGTATTCCACCACAGCGTCACCCGGGTGTCTCCAGCGATGCCCTGCGAAACCGGCGGGCGCCGACGCTGGCTTGTCGTCAGGCGCTGCACGCGACGACTGGTGATGCCTCGAGTTGAGCAATACCAACGGTGGCATGAGCCGTCCTCTGAGTCGAGAGGACCTCATCAAGAACCCTGGTACACCTCGAATTGCGATGTGGCGCCCGCGGCGGCACTGCGTGGATACCGACCGACCGGCCGGGCGGTACGGGCGCCTGCACGGCGGCGGTGCGCACATGCGCAACTTCTCATCCTGCCCGCGTCGGCTTCATTGACAGATTCGGCGACCCGCTTACATGATCACCAGCAAATGTAGATCTTCGTCGGCGTCCTCGACGAGGCCGTTCGCCCACACGGAAGGACCTTGATGCATCGGCCCAGAGAAATCCGAACCCCGGTACGCGCCAGCGCCTGGCTGCTGACCGGGGTTCTCTTTGTTACTAGCACAGTACTCGGCCTGTCCTCCGCCGCCACGGCGGGCGGCACCGGCAAGGGCAGCCCGGCCACCGCGGTCAGCGGCACCAACGGGCCTGACGTCGTTGCGGCGTGCCCCACTCCTGGGCCGGGGAAGTCCACCTGCTTCGCGCTTCGCCGTAGCGACCTCGAGGCCACCCGTGGACTACGCCCGGCGGACACCCTGCCATCGGGCTACGGCCCCACTGATCTGCGCAGCGCCTACTCGCTGCCGGCCGACGGCGGGGCCGGCTCGACCGTGGCCATCGTCGACGCGTATGACGACCCGAACGCCGAAGCCGACCTGGCCGTCTACCGGCAACAGTATGGATTGCCGGCGTGCACCACCGCGAACGGCTGCTTCAGCAAGGTCAACGAGCACGGCGGCACCAGCTACCCCGCGCCGGACAGTGGCTGGGCCGGCGAAATCTCGCTGGACCTGGACATGGTCTCGGCGGTCGCACCGCAGGCGCATATCCTGCTCGTTGAGGCTGACAGCAACAACAACGACGATCTGGGCGCTTCGGTGGACGAGGCGGTAACGCTGGGCGCGAAGTTCATCTCCAACAGCTACGGCTCCGGGTACACCACCCAGCCCGGCAGCGGCGAAGACCCGGCCGAGACCACCGCGCTTGACCCGTACTACAACCACCCAGGGGTGGCCGTGGTGGCCAGCTCGGGCGATGACAAGTACGGCGTGTCCTACCCGGCCGCGTCGCAGTACGTGACCGCGGTCGGTGGCACCTCGCTGAGCCGGACCGGCAACTCCCGCGGCTGGACGGAGAGCGTCTGGAACAACATCAAGGGCGGTCCGGGCAGCGGATGCTCCCTCTACGAGCCGAAGCCGTCCTTCCAGACCGACACGGCGTGCCACAAGCGCACGGTCGCTGACGTCTCTGCGGTCGCCGACCCGGCCACCGGCGTCGCCGTTTACCAGACCTTCGGCGCCAGCGGTTGGGCCGTCTACGGCGGTACCAGCGTGTCGGCGCCGATCATCGCGTCGGTCTACGCCGACGCCGGAACCCCGGTCAGCGGCACCTACCCCAACTCCTACCCGTACGCCGACACCAGCGCGTTGAACGACGTCACCACCGGCAACAACGCCGTCTGCTCGCCGGCGTACTGGTGCACCGCCGGCCCCGGCTACGACGGCCCGACCGGCCTGGGAACGCCGAGTGGGCTCGCCGCGTTCGGCACCGGCCCGCACGGTGAGGTGACCGGAACGGTCACGGAGGCCGGCAGCGGCTCGCCCGTCTCCGGCGCCACGGTGCAGGCCGGCAACGCGCACGGCACCACCGACGCGCTGGGACACTACGACCTGACCGTCCCGGTCGGCAGCTACGACCTGACCGTGGCAGGTTATGGGTACAAGAGTTCCACCATCTCCGGCCTCAGCATCGCCGACGGCGCGAAGGTGACCGAGAACGTCGCGCTGACCGCCCTGCCGCGCTCGACGGTCAGCGGCACCGTCACCGACGCCTCCGGCCACGGCTGGCCGCTGTACGCGAGGATCACCGCGGACGGCGTGCCGGGCGGGGGAGTGTTCACCGACCCGGGTACCGGGCACTACAGCATGAGCCTGCCGCAGGGCCAGACGTACCAGCTTCACGCGACGCCGGCCTACGACGGCTACCAGGCCGCGACCGAAAGCGTCGCACTGGGCGGCGCCGACCAGAGCGTCAACATGGGCCTACGGGTCGACGCGGCGGCGTGCGACGCAGCCGGCTATCAGGCCCACTACAACGGCACCACCCAGCCGTTCGACGCCACCACCGCGCCGGCGGGGTGGACTGTCGACAACGGCAGCGGTACGGCCGGCTGGGCGTTCACCGACGCCGGCGGCCGTGCCAACCTGACCGGCGGAAGCGGTGGCTTCGCCATCGTGGACAGTGATCTGGCCGGGCCGAGTGGCACCGAGGACACCACGCTGACCGCCCCGGCCGCCGACCTGAGCTCGGTCACCAGCCCCGAGGTCACCTTCGACACCGACTACCCCGGCTACTTCGGGCAGAGCGCCGACGTCGACATCAGCCTCGACGCAGGCGCGACCTGGACCAACATCTGGGAGCAGACGTTCGCCTCCGTGCGCACGGCACACGTGGAACTCGCCGTGCCGCAGGCGGCCGGGAAGTCCTCGGTGCTGGTGCGCTTCCACTTCACCGGCAGCGACGGGCTGTGGTGGGAGTTGGACAACGTGTTCATTGGCAACCGCAGCTGCGACCCGATCCCTGGGGGTCTGGTCTTCGGTGAGGCGACCGACGCGAACACCCACGGCGACCTGACCGGCGTGCTGGTGTCCACGGCGGCCGCCTCCGGGGCCCACGCGACCTCGGTGGCCACGCCCGAGGACCCCAACCTCGGTGACGGCTTCTACTGGCTGTTCTCGCCGGTGACCGGTGCCCATCCGTTCACCGCGGTCAAGGGCCATTACGCCACCGCAACCAGCACGGTGAACGTGGCGGCCGACTCGGCCACCCGGGCGGACTTCGTGTTGAAGGCCGGCCAGGTCACGGCGACCTCGGCGAGCATCGACAAGACGGTGGACTGGGCGGGCAAGGCCAGCGCCGCGGTGACTGTGAAGAACACCGGCACCGCGCCGGCCACGCTCAATCTCGGCGAGCAGCCAGGTGGGTTCGGTCTGCTGGCCCAGGGCGGTGCACCGCTGGACAGGGTCAGCGGCACGTACTCCAACCACTGGCTGCAGGGCAGTGCCACGGCACCGAACGGCAAAGCCGCGACAGGTGCCACACCGGCCGACGCGCCGTGGACCCCGGTCGCCGACTACCCCACCCCGATCCAGGACAACCTGGCCGCCGCGAACAACGGGCAGATCTACTCCGCGTTCGGCTTCACCGGCGCTGAGGGCACCTCGGCACTGTACGTCTACGACCCGGCCACCGGCGCCTGGAGCACGTTGGCCAGCGCAGCCGACATCCGGGAGAAGCCGGCCGGCGGGTTCATCGGCGGCAAGCTCTACGCCGTGGGCGGCTGGGACCAGTCCGGAGCCCCCGACCCGAAACTGGAGATCTACAACCCGACCACCAACTCCTGGTCGACCGGGGCCTCCGATCCCAAGCCGTACGCCGCCTCCGGAGGCGCGGTGTTGGGTGGGAAGCTGTACGTGATCGGAGGCTGCGGCGTCAACGGCTGTGGCAGCAGGGACGTGGAAGTCTACGATCCAGCGACGGACAGCTGGACGTCGGCGGCGGCCTACCCCGAGCCGGTCGCCTGGCAGTCGTGCGGCGCCATCGCCGGCAAGCTGTACTGCGCGGGCGGCAGCAGTGACTCCGGAAGCAGTACGCACACCTACGTCTACGACCCTGCTACCGACACCTGGTCGCCGCTGGCGAGTCTGCCCATCGACCTGTGGGGCTCGGCATACACGGCGGCGAACGGGCTGCTGTTGGTCTCCGGCGGCGTCACCAACGGCAACAACACCATCACCAACCAGGGATTCGCCTACGACCCGACCAGCAACACCTGGACGCCGCTACCCAACGCGAACAACACGCTGTACCGCGGCGCCAGCGCCTGCGGTCTCTACCAGATCGGCGGCAACCCGGGCGGGGCGTTCGGCTCCCCGACGGCCGCCTCCGAGGTGCTGCCCGGCTTCACCAACTGCGCCGACAACACGCAGGTGCCATGGTTGTCGGAGAGCCCGACCACGATCACCTTGCAGCCGGGCGCGAGCGCCAAGGTGACCGTGACGGTGGACGCCAGCGTCGCGGCGATCACCCAGCCGGGCAAGTACACCGGCGAGGTCGTCGTCGCGACCGACACCCCGTACCTGACGGCGCCGATTGCGGTGTCCATGACGGTGAATCCACCCAAGACCTGGGGCAAGATCACAGGAACCGTTACCTCGGCGGTGGACGGTTCACCGGTGGCCGGCGCGACGGTGGCGATCACCACGTCCGCCGCCACCTACAGCCTGAAGACAGACAAGAACGGCCACTACGGTCTGTGGCTCGACGCCCGAGACGGGCTGCAGGTCATCGTGGCCAAGGACGGGTACCTGCCGCAGGTGACGACCGTGAGAATCAAGAAGGGTACGACCACGACAGCCAACTTCGCCTTGAAGAAGGCATGAGGGCCTAATGCGACGATCTGGGAGGGGCCGGTAGCCCCTCCCAGATCCGACTGCTGTTCATCCGTGCCGGTCGCCCATCGCCGCCAGCTGACGAATTCGTTGACGATGGCTCTTCGGAGGCTCCAGTCACGGGCGAGTTCTCGCCGCATGGTGGCACATCATACCGGGCGGCCGAGCACGAACCACACCATCAGGCCGACGAACACCGCGACCATGACGCTGAGCCAGCACGACCGCCGCGAGCGCGGCACAGAACGGCCACAGCTGCAGCCCATCACCGGGCCTCGCCTGTTCCATGACCACAGGTCTGGAAGATGCTGCACGAACACCTCAGCCGGTAGAACCGACGCGGCAGGGCTCAGCGGCGACTGGTGCGATACGCGGCGGGCACCAGCGTCGGGCCTGCGGCCAGGACGTGCTGGTGAAACGCGTGGGAAGAGCTGGGTAGAGACCGGTCCGCTAGCCAGGCCAGGCCGATCTCGCGGGTGGCGTCGACATCGGTGACCTCCAGGTGGTGGGCGGGCGTGATCGGCGCGGTGACCGCGTCCAGCGTGGACAACACGGCGTGTGGGGGTGGCAGGAGCGCGACGCCCAGCCCGGCGGCGACCAGGCCGCGCAGGGTTTCGACCTCCTCGCCCTCGAAGGTGACCCGGGGCGCGAAGCCGGCTTGGCGGCACAGTTCTTCAGTGAGTGTGCGTAGCCCGTAGCCGGATCGAAGCAGGATGAACGGCTCCTCGGCGACCTCGCTCAGGCGGATCCGTTTGCGGTGGGAAAGACGGTGCGCCGAGGGCACGGCCAGTCGTAGCGGTTCGACCAGCAGCCGGTGCCACCGTACCTGTGGGTGTCCGGGGTTTCCGCTGGTCAGGATGAGGTCCACGACCCCGTCGAGCAGGCTCTGCAGGATCCCGGCCTCGCCGTGCTGGCGCAGTTCGAAGCGCACCATCGGGTGCGCGCCGCGGAAGCCGCTGATCAGCGGCGGTACCAGCCAGGTGCCCAGCGTGTGCAGGAACGCCAGCGGCACGACTCCGCGGTCGGGGTCCACCAGTTCGGCGACCGCGCGCAGTCCGACATCGTAGCGGTCGAGCGTCTGGTCGAGAGTGTGCTTGAACACCCGGCCCGCCGGAGTCAGCCGCAGCGCCCGTCCGGCGCGGGTGAACAGCGGCGTGCCGACTTCGCGCTCCAGCCGCCCCAGCGCCCGAGACAGCGCCGGCTGGGTGATGTGAGCTCGCTGCGCTGTCTCGGTCACGGTGGCGCCGTCCGCTACGGCCTGAAACCAGCGCAGTACCTGCAGATCCATGAACCCATGCTCCCACGGCATGGAAACGGTGCGGAACAGGAATTGGACGCATATGCACCACTGGCTGATAGTGGTGGTGAGAGTCCGAAAAAGGAGCGTGAGTGATGGCCACCGTTGCCGAGCAGTTGGTCCGCACCTTGCGAGACGCCGGTGTCCAGCGGGTCTACGGCGTCGTGGGCGACAGCCTCAACCCGATCGTGGACGCGATCCGCCGCACGGACGGCATCGATTGGGTGCACGTCCGACACGAGGAGACCGCTGCGTTCGCCGCGGCCGCCGAGGCACAGGTGACCGGAAGGCTCGCGGTCTGTGCGGGTAGCTGCGGACCGGGCAACCTGCATCTGATCAACGGCTTGTACGACGCTCACCGCAGCGGCGCTCCGGTGCTGGCCATCGCCTCGCACATCCCGTCCTCCCAGATCGGCACCCAGTTCTTTCAGGAGACCCACCCGGACCAGCTGTTCCGCGAGTGCAGTCACTACGTCGAGCTGGTTTCGCAGGCGGAGCAGATGCCACGGCTGCTGCGCGTGGCCATGCAGAACGCGGTCGGTCAGCGTGGTGTGTCGGTGCTGGTCATCCCCGGTGACGTGGCCCAGCGACGCAGCTCGGCGCCGAGCGATCCCCGGATCACCCTGGTCCCACCCTCGCCGGTGGTGCCGCCGGCCGAGCGGATCACCGAACTCGCCGAGCTGCTCAACCGGAACGAAAAGGTGATGTTGTTCGCGGGCGCGGGCTGCGCGGGCGCGCACGACGAGGTGATGGCGCTGGCCGATGCGCTCCAGGCCCCGGTAGGGCATTCGCTGGGGGGCAAGGAATGGATCCAGTACGACAATCCGTTCGATGTCGGCATGTCCGGACTGCTCGGCTACGGCGCCTGCTACGACGCGATGCACGCCGCCGACCGGATCGTCCTGCTCGGCACTGACTTCCCGTACGACAACTTCCTGCCCCAGGCTCGTACCATCCAGATCGACACTGACCCGGCGGCGCTGGGCCGGCGCACCCCGCTCGACCTGGCCGTCCACGGCGACGTGAGGGCCACCATCGCGGCGGTGCTGCCGTTGCTGCGTCAGCGAACCGACAGGTCCTTTTTGGACAGCATGCTGCGGGGACACGTGCGCCGGCTGGAGAAGGTGGTCGACGCCTACACCACGCGGATCGAACACCGCACCCCGATCCACCCCGAGTACGCCGCGGACGTGCTTGACGACGTGGCTGCCGAGGACGCGGTGTTCACGGTGGACACCGGCATGGGCAATGTCTGGGCCGCCCGCTACCTGACCCCCAACGGCAAGCGCCGGGTGATCGGCTCGTTCCGGCACGGCAGCATGGCCAACGCGCTGCCTCAGGCGATCGGCGCCGCCTTGGCCACGCCTGGCCGGCAGGTGGTCTCGATCTCCGGCGATGGCGGCCTGGCCATGCTCATGGGCGACCTGCTCACCCTCCCTATCTACGACCTACCGGTGAAGGTCGTGGTGTTCAACAACGCCAGCCTCGGCATGGTCAAGTTGGAGATGTTGGTCGACGGTCTGCCCGACTACGGCACCGACCACGCCCCGGTGAACTTCAGCGCGATCGCGGCGGCCTGCGGGATTCACGCCGTCCGGGTCGAGAAGCCCGCGGAAATCCGCGATGCGCTGCTCGAGGCGTTCGCCCACCCCGGCCCGGCGCTGGTCGAGCTCGTCACCGACCCGAACGCGATGTCGATCCCGCCGAAAATCACCGGAGAGATGCTCCGCGGGTTCGCGCTGGCGGCCAGCAAGACCGTGCTCAGCGGTGGTGTCGGCAAGATGGTGGAGATGGCGCGGTCGAACCTGCGCAACATGCCCCGGCCGTGACGATACCGGTGGCGAAATTGTCCCTGCTGTCCAAGAGGAAGTCGTCGCGCCGCTGAACCTGACGCTCATCGCCGGCGGCAGCACGTGACGATCAGCGCGCAGCGCGGCGGTCCGCCGCGGCGTAGGAGGCCGCGGCAGTGAGCGTCGAGACGGCCAGCACCGTGGGCCAGGCGTCGATGCGCTTGGCCAGCGGGTGGGATAGGCCGAAGGCCGTGACATAGGTCGCGACGAGCACCCAGTTGCGACCGGGCTCGTCCGTCGGGCCCACTCGCGTCCCCGCCGCGACCCCGCACTGACTAGTAGGCCGCCGCGTACGGTTCCTACCCGATCGCCCGCACAACGCGAGCATCCGCAAGGTCGAGCTGGACGTGTCTACCCGCGGCGTGCGCCAAACACGGGAGCTGGAATGGTGGTGCGGAGAATCGGCGATTGCGTGCATGATCTGCCGGTGCCGAACCTTGACGATGAACTGATCGAACTCCGCCGGGAGGTCCACCGTCACCCTGAGCTGGCCGGTGAGGAGCGGGAGACGGCTGGGCTGGTCGCGGAGCAGTTGCGCGCGGCCGGGCTCGATGTGACGACCGGCGTCGGCGGCCACGGAGTCGTCGCGGTGCTGAACGGTTCCGCGGACGGTCCGACGGTGGCGTACCGGGCGGACATGGACGCTGTCGACGCGAGAACGAACGTGCTGCCTTTCCCGCGGTCGGGCCTGGTCTTCGACGAGGACTTCGCCTCGCGCGTCCCCAATGTCGCGCACCTGTGCGGGCACGACCTGCACACCGCGATCGGCGTCGGCGTCGCCCGGACCCTGGCTCAGGGCTCTGAGCCGATACGGGGACGGTTGGTGTTCGTCTTCCAGCCGGCCGAGGAACCCCTGCAGGGCGCACGCGCGATGCTCAAGACTGGCCTGGTGCAACGCCTCGCGCCGCGCGAGTTCTATGCGGTTCACTGCAGCCCGTTCCCGTCCGGCACCATCGCAGTCTCTCCGGGGTACGGCCTGCCCGGGCTTGACCATATCCGGATAGTGCTGCCGGGCGGTAACGACTCGGTCGTCGCCGCCGTCGCGGCCGAGGTGGCGGGGCTCGGCACCGTCGAGTCCCCTCGAAGCATCGACGACTATCACGCACACTTCCGCGCGTTGCTGGCGCCGGAGATCGCCGCGTCGATCCAGGCATCTGTGTGCGTCGCCCAGTGGATCGAGCACACACCCGATGCGCATCCGGCCGCTAACGTTCTGCTGCGAGTCTGGCCGCAGGAGCGGCTTCCGGGGCTGCGCGCACGGGTCAAGCAGCTCGCGGCGGCCGCCGGCGGGCACGTGGAGTTTCCAGGCGATCCTTTTCCCGCCATGGTGAGCTCGGCGGAGCTCAGCACGGTGGCCGGCCAGTACCTGGCTACGGTGTTGGGGCCGGAGTCCGTCTTGTGGGCCCGGGCGTCCTGGCCCTTCAACTGCGAGGATTTCGCCCTGTTCCTCAACGAGGCGCCGGGCGCGCTGTTCTACCTCGGCGTCGCGGACACCGAGACAGGGATGAACGGTGCGCCGCATGCCCCTGACTTCGCCGCCGACGAGCGAGCGATCGGTCACGGTGTGCGCGCCATGACGGGCCTGCTGACCGACCGGCTGGCAGCCCGGTCGGCCCCGGGCGACCGGCCTCGGGGTCCGGTCCGAGGGCGCAGCACGTATGGAATAGAACACCGAGGTGCCGATCCGGCCGCAGTCGCTGAAAGTAGGAAGTCCTGGCTACCACACCGCCGCGGCCAGTGAATGCGGTGATACCCATCTATGCGTACTCATCGCGTGCATGGAAGCCTGTCGTGAGGGCGTAACTTTCCCTTGAGCCCCTCGAAACGCACCCTCAGCCACAGCCTCGCGTCGTCTCTGAGCTCGCGCCGACATGCCGCGGTGCCTCCGCCCGCCGCTCATTTGGTCGGCGGGCGTAGCGCGACCGAAACCCTGCACAGAGCGTTATCCATATCGACAGCCAGGACGAGTCGTGACACGGCCGTATCCGGCGCCGCCGCGCCGCTCACCCACCCGGCCGACGGCCCACCCTCACCACAGACGCCGTCGACGCCCCGCCCCTTGAGGCGCGCCTAAACCAATCGACAGCTCGTGAGGGAGAAACATGCCAGACATACGAATACTTATCGATCCCGGAACCAACCTCACCCGTACCTGGCCGGTATCGCGGCTGAAGGTCGGCGCCTGCACCCTCGCCCTGGTGGCGAGCACTCTCATGTTTGCCTGCGCTGCGACGACGTCCCCGACGGCCGCCACTCTGCGATCGACCCCGGCCGCCGTCGCGAGCCCACCGGCCGGGTACAAGCTGACCTGGAGCGACGACTTCAACGGCGCCGCCGGCACCGGTGTGGACACCGGCAGCTGGAAGTACGACACCGGCCCAGGCGGCAGCTTCGGCTCCGGTGAGGTCGAGACGATGACGAACAGCACGGCGAATGTGTACCAGGATGGTGCCGGCCACCTCGTCCTCAAGGCACTGCACGCGGGCACCGTCCCGAGCACTGGCTGGACGTCGGGCCGGATCGAGACTCAGGCGGCTACCTTCGGTGCCCCGCCCGGCGGCGTCGTGATGGTGGAGTCCTCGATCCAGCAGCCCAACCTGACCACCGCCAACGGCGCCGGGTACTGGCCGGCATTCTGGATGCTCGGCTCGACACTGCGCACCGGCACGCCGTGGCCGACCGCGGGCCAGATCAACATCCTGGAGGACGTCAACGGGCGCAGCTCGGTCTTTGGCACCCTGCACTGCGGTACGAACCCGGGCGGCGCGTGCCACGAGCCGGCCGGCATCGGCAGCGGTGAGCACCCCTGCCCCAGTTGCCAGACCGAATACCACACCTACGGCGTACAGATCGACCGGTCGGTATCACCGGAGCAGATCCGCTGGTACCTCGACGGTGCCAACTACTTCACCGTCTCCTCGACCCAGATGGACGCGACCACTTGGACCAACGCGGTCGACCACCCCTTTTTCATCAGCTACGACCTGGCTATGGGCGGCGGACTCACCGCCGCGTTCGGCGGCGGCCCGAACGAGGCCACCGTCTCCGGCGGCCAGCTGAACGTTGACTGGGTGGCCGTCTACAACAAGGGCGCCCAATAGCGCGGCGGCAGCGCCCAGGCGGGGACGGCGGTTCACCCGAACCGGCGTCCCCGTCACCGGCCTGACGGTCGACTTCGTTGTCGAGTCCGATCGTGTCCAAGGGGGTGAGATTGTCCGGCGGGTGCGTGATGGACGACTGCGGCTGCCCCCGCGCCGCGTGACTCGCCAGGTGCTCACCATCGCCGAGCGTGGCGGCGTCAGGTTCGCGGAGCAGTCGTTCGTTTGACGGGCGTGGGTTGATCCGCGCTCTTGGCTCGCAGGGTGGGGCTGGTTACCCGGGCGTGGACCGCTCGATCGGATACTGGGTCGCGCCGCTGATCGAGGGTTGGGTATTCGGGCGTAGTCTGGTGCAGTTTCCGCGGCACGTCAGCGGGTACATCAGGTCGCGCCTCGACGATCTCGACGAAGCCGCGCTCACCGGGGTGCTCGAGCAAACTGACGACGAGTCCGCCGACCCCTCCGAGGTCGCTCAGGCGATCGGCCACTTGAGCAAGCACACCAGCGGTTCGCGCCGCATCGGCAACGTGGATACGGCGCGGCCCGATCCTCGTGGAACACCACCATGCGCTTCCTTGTGGGCAACTCTGCCGCTAGCCGGACTCGTCGGCGGCGTGCTCGGCCAACTCGTCGGGCCGAGATCCACCCGTCACACCGAGTCAGCCCTGCCGGCGAAGATCCAGCCCTCACCCGTCGAAGCTTCGCTGCAACCGGTCAGGCCGATTCCGAGGAGTCTGGCTGATTCTCGCCGTCGGGTAGTGCGGTTTTCCAGCGTTGAGTGTCATCCTCGACATCGGCGGCGGCCTGCGGGGCCGGATGCTGCGGGCGCCGGTACTTGCCGGGATCGGGTACTCGGATGGGCCGCGCTCCGGTCTTTGGATCCGCCGGTTGTTCGTCTGTCACACATGGTCACCTGCCCGGTGACTCCGGGGATAAACGATCGCGACGAGAGCCTCCGGACACTGGCCCGGGCCACCGCGATAGAGGAGGGTGTCAAGTTCTGGATCAGAAACGATGCCACAGGCCGGTGCCTGGTGGGCGACTTTGCGCGAGCCTACTCGGTTCCCGATTGCAGCATCTGGAATCAATACTGGACCGCCTGGAGCGCTCCTGTGTCGTCCGGTGTCTACTGGTACTTCGTCAACTGAGCGACCCAGATGTGCCTCAGCGCCAGCGGATACACCGTGGTACAGCAGGGCCAGTTGCGGTCGCGTCGGTTGACAGCGTGCCGGCTCGTTGAGGGCTGGTGCCGTGGCGAGTTACCGTTCGTCTAGGGTTAAGATGTATACCCGTAAGATTTCCGTAAGGTGACATCGGCGCCACCAAGACTCCGAAGCCATGAAGCGAACCAGACTTTTGGCTGCCGGGATCGCATCCATCTTGTCCGCGACGGCAGCAGTGTCGGTTGGCCTGGCAACCGGAGCGCCGGGTGCAGCAGCAGCCTCGGGCAAGGCCTCGCCGATCAAGCATGTCATCGAAGTGATGCTCGAGAATCACACGTTCGACAACATCTTCGGCACCTTTCCCGGCGCGGACGGCATCCCGGCCGGCGCCACACTGCCCAACCCGAACGCGGCGTCCAGTTCCGCGCCGGACGTGCATCCGGTGTTCGCGACTCCGAACGAGGGCGACGTGATGAGCGCGCTGAACAACGGTCGGGGCCAGTTGCAGATGTCGATGGACTACCAACCTGGCACGGGCTACCAGATGGACCACTTCACGCTGCTGCCTGCGAACAGCATGGCCTCGATCACCGAGTTTGGCCCGGATTTCACCCCGAACCAGCAGTACCTCGCCCAGCACTTCGAGCTGGCCGACCACAACTTCCAGCCGCTGATCGCCCCCACGCAGCCGAACGTCATGGCCGCGCTCAATGGCACGTCACACGGCTGGTACTACAACAACTTCAACCTGAACGACCCGCAACCGTGGAACTCCATCTTCGATGAGATGACCGCGGCGGAGCGGTCATGGAAGATCTACTATGGGCTGCCACGAGAGCACCTCAACGGCACGATCTGGGAGAAGATCGTGCCCCCGGATCATCTGCAGGACATCACCACCGGCGACCAGTTCATCAGCGACGTCACTTCCGGCAGTCTGCCGGAGTTCTCCTTTGTCCGGCCTGGATATGGCTTCAGCGGGGAAGCCGAGGAAGATCTCGGCAACCCGGATCTCTGGGTCGGCCAACTGGTCAACGCCGTGGCGCACAGTCAGTACTGGGACTCGACCGCGATCTTCGTCACCTACGACGAAGGCGGCGGTTTCTGGGATCACGCCGCGCCGCCCGCGGCCAGAGAGTACGGAACGCGCACGCCGATGACGATCATCAGCCCGTACGCGCGTCCCGGCGTCTATCACCAACAGACCACGAACGTCTCGATCCTGTCCTTCATGCAGAAGCTATGGAAGATGCATCCCCTTACCCCGCTGAACAAGCAGCAGAACGACCTCACGTCGGCGTTCAACTTCGGTCAGACCCCGCTGCCGGCCCCGGACATGCCCGTGGCGCCGCCGGACGCTCTCGCTTTCCACAAGCCCGGAAACATCCTGAGCAACATCGACGAACCCGCCAAAGGCAAGCCGGTATCAATCGGCCTGATGGCAGAGACCCCGGGGCTCAGCCTCGACTCCGCCGCGAACGGCCCGATCGCGCTCAGCTACACGCCGCCCCCCGGCGTCACCGCCCCGGCCGGCAACCCCACAACCGTGATGATGACTGGCGGGCAGGCGAACTTCACGCTGACGTTCCCCACCGTTGGCTACTACCGCGTCGCCGCCACCGGACCGAACGGCAGCCTGGGTTGGGCCACCATCGACGTCGGCACCACACCCGCCACCGCACCAGCCCAGTAACGCCCCCTGCTTCACTATCCGGGCCCGCGGTCGCTTGTCCGCGGGCCCGGCGCCGACTCGTGAAGCGCCCCCGGCAACCCCAGCGGGGCTTCGCCCAGCCCGACGATGCCTATTCGGGGAACACCGACTTTCGCGCTCTTGTCGCACACTTGTGCGACAGTTCGATTTTGTATTGGGCTCGACTTGCGGTCGCGCCGGTGTCTTGGCCCAGACCAGCTGGCCCGGGGTCTGGAACACCAGCAGCGTTACAAGGCGCAACGGCGGGCACGTTACTCGTGCAGCATTCCGCCCGTCGGGTCTCGCGTTTCCCGGGCAGGGGCGCGGGTAGGCCAGACCTGATGAGCGTGGAGGGGGAGACCATGGTGCAAAAGGTGCGCGAGGTGATGACGACGGCTCCGGTGACGGTGAGCGGCCAGGCCAACCTGACCGACGCCGCCCGGATGATGCGGGACCGGGACATCGGCGACCTGTTCGTGATGGATGACGGCGAACTACACGGGGTCCTCACCGACCGGGACATTGTGGTACGAGCCGCGGCCGAGGCCCGCGACCTCAACGGCACGACGGTCGACGAGGTCTGCAGCCACGACATCGTGGACATCAGCCCGAACGACGACGCGGACAAGGTGGTCATGCTGATGCGCGCGCGGGCGGTGCGACGGGTGCCGGTGATGGACGGAGGGAAGCTGATCGGGATGGTTGCGCTCGGCGACATGAGCGTGGAGCGGGACACCGGCTCAGCGCTGTCCGACATCAGTACCGCGCAACCCAATCGGTGAGGCCGCAACTGCTGAAAGGGAGAGGCGACAGCCTGGGCGTGGTGTATCGACCACCGCTTCGCCGTGCACGCTCTGGGAAGGCCATCCGGAGGTTCGGCCCAGGCCGAGCTAGTACGGCAGTGACACCTCGGGATTCGGCAGTCCGTTGGGCCAGGTGATCTGCGGGTTATGGCGACGCGGCAGGCGCATCGCCTGCTCGAACCGTCTGGTCACGCCGCTGAGGCTATCCAGTACTGGCGGTCAGGCGACGCTGATAGTGGGCCTGTCGGGCACGGGGCCGGGTGGCGCTGCGCCGCCAGCATGACCAGGACAGCAGGTGACTCATCTCCTGTAGGGGCGTGGTGAAAAGGGCGGTGAACAGGCGTCGAATCTCCGCGGTAGTCAATGGGACCGGGGCACTACTGCGGGCGGGATAGTGTCGGTCGGGGTTGACTGGTGGGGCTGTGGCAGCGGCCAGCATGGTCAGAAAGGCCAGGGCGAGCATGGCCAGGGTGACGATCCGGTGCCAGGATCTTCACCCGCGTATCTGGTAGCGGTCCAGCCCGACCCGCCCTTGGGCTGTCTGGAACGACTCCTCCACGCACCAGTGGATGCCCACCCCCGGCACCGACCTGACCGCCGTACGAGCCACTCTCGGCCAACCAACTCGCTACCTGCTGCTCACCTCGGTGGCCGAGCTGGGGGTCGTGGCCGTCGGCCGGATGCGCCCGCTCAGTCGTCGATCGTCTGTGCCGCGTTGGCGATCGGTTCGAGCCCCGCGATCAGCTCGTCGAGCTCGTCCGCGCTGAGCACGTCGTACGCGGGCGCTGCCAGATCGTCGGTGAGGGACTCGATCCGCTGCCTGGTCTGCCGGCCGGCGTCGGTGAACCCGCCGGCGGCGTCCACCAGGCCGCGGCCGCGTAGCCCGTCAACGACAGCGGCCAACTGCGCCTTGGGCAGGTGATGGATCCGGCCGAATTCCTCCGCCCTCATCCCGAGGGAAACAGCGAGCAGGACGTGGGCTTCGGTGCCGCCGATGCCGTGAGTGACGAGGGCGACGTTGTGGCCGTCCCCGCGGTGCTCCCGTAGCAGCGTCGCCGCGTGCCAGAGCCTGGCCACCGGCTCCTCGGGCACGGCGAGCCTCCGGAGCCCGGCGTACAGCGCCCGGCCCTCGGTGGGCGCACTGACCGCTGCTCGGGTAGCGAGGTCGGCGACCTGTACCAGACCGGGCGAGTCGGCCAGCTTCCCGATCACCTGTCGTAGTGCGGCAGCGCTGCCCTGCTCGCGCATGGCGATCGCCTCCTGCGGGGTGATCTTCCCCCAGACCCACGGGATGTGCCGCGCCACCTCACCATCGGCGAAGTTGTAGAAGACCGCGTGCACCACCTCAGCCGGCGCCAGCCCCAGCGGCGCGGCGCGGCCCGCGAAGTATCCGTCCCAGTAGTTGCGCATGCCGAGGGCCAGGAACGCCTCGTTCGGCACGTCCGAAAACGTGACGGCGGCGATCGGCTCGACGAGCTCGAACATACGGTGAACCTTGGCCAGTGAATGCGGCATCGGTCGGCCCCTCCTGCGGTCGTGACAGCCCCTCGTGGGCAGCCCCTCACCCGAGCTACGAACAGCCCGGGCCGGATACGACAACTCCGCCGACATCAACCCAGCCAAGATCAGGATCACTCTCATGCCGCTGTCATCGCACGGCTGTCGTCGGGGTGACCGGCACCGTCCGTACCGGCTGACCGCCTGGCCGCTGACTACGGCATCTTGCAGTCAATGCTCCGGCGTTGACAAGGTTTTACCGCGTCTTGGCGGGCACCCGTGCATCGCCGCAGTCTGGCAAGATCGACATGGGGAGGTGGGGCCGTTGCAGTACACGTGGGTATCGTCGGCTGGCGGACCGCTGCTCGTCGCTCCGCAATCGGCGCTATCGCTGTGGACCGGTGCTGATCGCACGGATGGACTCGTGGAGGACTGGGGGGACTACGGCCGAGCGTGCGCGATCGACGGTTACATCGGCGTGGTCGCCGTCGGTCAGCGGCAGGCGCTTGTTCTGGGCGACGAGCCGGCGACGACGACGTACGTACCCTCGGAACGGCTGTTTCTGCGGTGGGCAGCGGCGTACGAGGAAGACGACTTGGTGCGCGCCGCGCGCCGAGCGGTACGCGATGGCGTGGAGTGGGACGCCGATGAACTGGATGATCCTCGTTCAGCTCCAACCCATGCCATGAACTTCGCCCGGCCGAAGGCGAACGCAAGCTTCATCAGGCATCCGGATCTGCCGCGAGGCCGGTACCGTCTGGTCCCGACGTTACAGCCTGCCGGGACCTCTACGCTTACTGGGTGACGGTGGGGTTTGGAGTGAGTCTCGTGGTCCACGGCCAGACGGTGGACCCGACAGGGATGCTGGCGGCGGTGGCCGCCGACCTCGACGCCAACGGCATTCAGTTTCTTCGACCCGACAACGTCGTTCGATTCACCGCGGACGAGCTGCGCGACCTTTCGGTCCTGGCGGCGCCGCTGGCCGGGTGGTGGCAGCAACACCAACCGACCACGGCCGGTGACGTGGCCCTGCGGTTCGTCGGGCCGAGCGGCGTCACGGAATGACCTACAGCCGGCCGGACCTGGCAGTTGAGTACGTGCGGCACACGATCGAAGTCGACAGTGGCGCGCCCTACGAGCCCGGTGCGGCTCCCGGCCCGATGCGTCGGCTTACGGCCGGGCTGATACGCCGGGGCCGGACCGGCTTCACCGCCTCGGAGCTGTCGATCCGCGACGAGGGAGACACCCTGTGCGTGGTTCTGGCAGGACGCGAGCTCGACGATCGGCCCCGCAGCATGGAGTTCCAGGCGCTCAACCCGGAGCATGACGCCTACGACCCCGGCGACGATGACGGCTACTGTCTCGTCAACGACGGTGTACCGGCGTACGGCGCGCTGGTCGAGCTCCAGCTGATTCGCAGCACCCTCAGCCTGCGGCTAACCCATGAAGCCGCACGAGCTTGGGGAGCTCGCTCGACGGCCCTCACCATCAGGCTCCGCCTCGCACACCACGAAATCGAACAACTGCGCCTGGAGCTACAGCGCATATTCTCCTTTCGAAACGCTCAGCTCCCGGCCCCCACAATCCACCTTGATTAGCCGCTCGCAAGATCGGTGCGCGGAATGGACGGCTGCCGTCGGGCCAGTCGCTGAGCGCATCGGACGACTCCTCCGGCTGGATCCGGGTAGGTACGAGCCCTGCCGTCGACCCCGACCCGGCAACAGATTGGAATCGAGCTGTCTCCTGCAGGCTCATTCCGAGTAAGAACAGGCCACGTAGAAGCGCAGCCCACCACGGCTGGAAGCTTTTCGGAACGCCATAGCTCACCGATTGTCTGGCGTTCCGCGTCGCCTTGGCCCCCAGCAAGTGGGGCATGCCGCGCGAGACGCCGGATCAGGGCCTCTACGATCAGACCCTGGCCCGGCGGGGTCGGTTCCGGCCGCAGGAAGGTACAGCGACGATGACGAACATCCTCAATGGTCCTACCGAGTTCGCCGGGGACATGCTTTCCGGTTACAGCTCGGCCTACTCGCGCTACCTCAGGCTGGTTCCTGGCGCGGGAGTGGTCCGGCGCACCGTCGATTCGCGCGCCACCACCCGCCTGGTGTTGGGTGGCGGCAGTGGGCACTTCCCGTGGACGGCCGGGTTCGTCGGCGCCGGGCTCGCCGACGGCGCGGCGCTGGGTGACGTGTTCACCTCGCCGTCCGCCGAGCAGATCTACCGGGTGGCCAAGATCCTGCCCCCTGCCGGAGGCGTGCTGTTCTGTTACGGAAACTATGCCGGCGACGTGCTGCACTTCGACATGGCGCAGGCACGGCTGCGCGGCGAGGGTGTGGACTGTCGCAGTGTCGTGGTCACCGACGACGTCGCGTCGGGCGCCGCGGACAACGCCGCCGTCCGGCGCGGCATCGCCGGGAGCCTCGCGGTGTTCAAGGTTGCCGGCGCGGCGGTCGCCCGCGGCGACGGCATTGACGATGTCGAGCGGATTGCCCGACTGGCCAATGCTCGCACCCGCAGCCTCGGTGTGGCGTTCGCCGGCTGCACGCTTCCCGGCGCCGCCGAGCCGCTGTTTCGGGTCGAGCCCGGCTCGATCGCTGTCGGGTTGGGCATCCACGGCGAACCAGGGATCCGTACGGTGCCGTCGATGCCGGCCCGGGAGCTGGCCGCCACACTCGTGGCGGCGCTACTGCCCGAGGCGCCGGTGGGCAACTCCGGCCGGGTCACGGCGATCCTCAACGGACTGGGCGCCACCTCTCACGAGGAGCTGTACGTGCTGTGGGGCGGGATCGCCCGGCAGCTCGACGACGCAGGGATCGAGGTTGTCCTGCCGGAGGTCGGTGAGCTGGCTACCAGCCTGGACATGGCTGGCTGTTCACTGACGCTCAGCTGGCTGGACGATGAGCTGGAGGAGCTGTGGGCCGCGCCGGCCGACACCCCGTCGTTCCGGCGTGCTCCGGCGCAAGTACAGGCGGTCGACGGCGAGCAGTTGGCTGTCGCTGTCCCCGAGGTTGGGGCGGCGGACGGCCGGTTCGCAGAGCATGGCGGCGCCGCCGGTCCGGAGGTCGACCTCGCCCGTGCCGTGCTGGTGGCTATGCTCGCCGCGGTCAGCGAGGCGGAGGCGGAGCTGGGGCGGCTCGATGCGATCGCGGGGGATGGCGACCACGGCAGCGGCATGACCCGGGGCCTGCGTGCCGCTGTCGAGGCCGCCACGTCCGGTCACAGCGATCTGTCCTCGTTGCTGCGCGCGGCGGGCGCCGCCTGGTCGGACAAGGGTGGCGGCACCAGCGGCGCCTTGTGGGGCGTGCTGCTCGGCGGGGTCGCCGACGGGTTGGCCGCCGACGGGCAGGGATACTCTGCCTCGCGCATCGTGGCGGCGGTGAGTCTCGGCTGCGATCGGGTGGCTGAGGTCGGCCACGCGTCGGTCGGCGACAAGACGATGCTCGATGCGTTCGTTCCGTTCGTCGACGCGCTGCGCGCTGCGGTTGATTCGGGAGCCCCGCTGGGTGCGGCGTGGAGCGGTGCGGCCCAGGTCGCGACGGAGGCTGCGGCGGCGACCGCCGACCTGCGCCCACGCCTGGGCCGGGCGCGGCCGTTGGCCGAGCGCAGCCTCGGTTCGCCGGATCCGGGCGCGGTGTCGCTGGCGCTGTGCCTGAACGCGGCCGGGTCCGTACTCGCCGCGCTCCCGGCGTAGCCTGCCGGAGCGCCAGCGCCTCCACGAGGTGGGGCCTCCTCGCTCACGCCCGGGCGTGCGGTCCGGTATTACAGGGTATGGCGAGTGCCGCATGGTCGGCGGCGGTTGCCCCGGAGGTGCTCTCCGGGACAACCGCCGCCGTGGTTGTTCAGGCGTGCCTGGGGTTGTAGCGCCTGACCAGCGGCGCCAGGTTCAGCAGCAGTCCGACCACGGCGACCCCGGTGACGAGGTTGACGCCCGGGTGGAACTGGCGGAAGTCGGCCGCGCTGTCGGTTGACGAGCCGCCGGCGACCAGCGCGGTGACTACCGCCAGCACCAGTGCCGCACCGACCTGGCCTGAGGTCTGCACCAGGCCGGAGGCCAGTCCCTGCTCGGAGTCGTCGATACCGTGGGTCGCCTGTGCCGTGATGGAGCTGAACCCGAAGGCGAACCCGCCGCCGAGCAGGATCATGGTGGGCAGGATGGTGATCGCGTAGTGCGGGCTGTTGCCGGCTGTGGCCAGGAACCAGACGTATCCCAGGCTGAGGGAGGCCATGGAGGTGACGATGAGCCGCTGCGACCCGTATCGGTCGATGAGCCGGCCGACGAACGGTGAGCCGAAGGCGACCACGAGCCCGGCGGGTAGCAGGGCGAATGCCATCTTCAGCGGCGACCAGTGCAGGACGGTCTGCAGGTAGAGCGTCATCATGAACTGGTAACTCAGGTACGAGCCGAACAGCGCGATCATGCTCAGATTGGCTCGTACGATCGAGCCGACCCGCAGGATTCCCAGCCGGATCAGCGGGTGCGCGACCCGGTTCTCGGTCACGACGAAGGTGACCAGTAGGGCGACCGCGACAACGATGGAGGCGATGGTGACCGGGTCGAGCCAGCCGCGTTGGGGCGCCGAGACCACCGTGTAGACGGCCAGCAGCATGCCCGTGGTGAGGGTCAGGGCGCCGACCAGATCGTGGCCGCCCTCGGTCGCCCGGGAGTCGCGGTGGATCAGGGCGATCCCGGCGATGAGCGCCACGACGGCCAGCGGTGCCGGGATCAGGAAGGTCCACCGCCAGCCGAAGCTGGTGAGCAGTCCGCCGAGGATGAGCCCGCTGGAGTAGCCGCTGGCGCCGAACACCGAGAAGACCGACAGGGCCCGGTTGCGCCCACGTCCCTCGTGGAAGGTCGTGGTCAGGATGGACAGGGCGGTCGGTGCGGTGAATGCCGCGGCCAGGCCCTTGATGAAGCGGGTACCGATGAGCAGGGTGCCGTTGTTGATCAGTCCGCCGGCCAGGGAGGCCACGGCGAAGACGCCGAGCGCGATCAGGAAGGTGTTGCGGCGGCCGAGCAGGTCGGCGGTGCGTCCGCCGAGTAGGAGCAGCCCGCCGTACCCGAGGACGTAGCCGTTGACGATCCACTGCAGGGACGTGGTCGACAGGTGCAGGTCGGTACCGATGGACGGCAGGGCCACCCCGACCATGGAGACATCGAGTCCGTCAAGGAACAGAACGGTACACAGCACCGCAAGAATGCCCCAGAGGCGCGGGGTCCAGCGTTGCTCGCTGGCTGGGTCGGTGAGGGCCGTGGCGGCCCCGGCGGTTGTGGGGACAGTGGAGACCGGAAGGGTTTCGGTGCTGGTCACGTGGAACGACACTAGATGCATGTGCATTGAATGTCCATGCACTAGTTCTGGAAGCATTTAATGTAGGTGCATTAAATGTGGACGCGGGGTAGGATGACCGCCCATGGGGTCCGACACAGGCATGATCGATCGCTGGCGCTCGCTGTCGAGCTGCTATCACGCCGTCGCTTGCCAGCTTGAGCGGGAGCTGCAGGACGACCACGACCTGACCATGAGCGAGTACGAGACTCTCGACCGGTTGATCGGCGTCGAGTGTGAGAAGCGCCGCATGCAGGACCTCGCGGCCGACATGTACCTCAGCCAGAGCGCACTGTCCCGCACCGTCGCCCGGCTGGAGAAGGGCGGCCTGGTGGAGCGCACCCTCTGCCAGGACGATCGCCGGGGGGTGTTCGTGACTCCCACCGAAGCCGGTGTCCGGCGACATGCCGAGGCCCGCAGGACCCAGCTCGCGATCCTGGCCCAGCACCTGGAGCCCCAGCCCGCACACGCCTGAATAATCGCCGGGATCATCTAGGGACGGCCCCTGCCCCCGTGTTGCCCGGCGACTACGACCACCATGAGGCCTGCCCTACACTTACACGTCCGCCCTGAACGGGCTCTCGACGTGCTGGTGCCGGGTCCATCTCAGACAGGTCCCGGTGGTCCGGGCGTACGGCAACCGCCGAGCCCAGCCCGACCAGTACGGAGCCGATGCCTCCGGCCAGGATGAGCGTCCGCACCCCCGCGGCGGCGAGCAGCCCGCTGGTGAGAGTTAGTGACACGCGTCGCATCGCCATAGCTGACCGCGTGCATGCTGAACACGCGCCCGTATGGCCGCTGTGGCACGGTCTGCAACAGCAGCGTCGTGTCCAGCGCGATGACCACACCGCTGGCGGTCCGCATGGCCAGCAGCACGAGCACGGCGGACACCGGCGCGTGGCTGGCCGTACAGGAGCGGTTGAGCGAACTGTCAGCAGAACCCTGGGATCGCCGAGGAAGCGGCGGCCGTACGAGCGTCAGAGCTCGCACGGCCGTCGTCCTCGTTGGCGCGGCTCGGCGGCTCAGTCAGATGAAGTTCTGGTCGACAACCGTGCGAGCCCAGTCCTGTGCGGACAGCTGCTCGTGCCGCTGGCGGGCAAGCTCGGTGTTCCGGTCCCACATCGCGCGCAGCTTCTCAGGTGCGGCGAACGAGACGATAGCGATGATCTGCCAAGTTGCGACCTGTGTGCTCCACACCACTGCAACCGGAAACCGGACTATAGAGTCCAAGCTATTCGGCTGTGCCAACCCTGCGGGCGAGGCCCCTGTGGGGGCTGCGCCCCGGCCTTCGGGCGAGGCTTCCGGGGCGAGGATGTCCGCTATCGAGACGCGTTCGGTGGCGCTTGCTGTGGACCATATAGTCCATGTATGTTGGCTCCTGGCGCGCCTGGAACGGGCCGGGTTCCACGTGACGCACAGAGAAGGAGCAGGAGGATGAGCGACACCAAGCAATCGGCCGAAGGCCTGGCGATCCTCGAGCAACTTAACCTTCTCTACGACCATTCGGACCAGGTCAGCGATGCCAAGCGCTTCAGCGAGTTCCTCGCTGAAGATTTCATTGTGCAGACACCGGGTGTCACCCGCGATCGTGAGGAGTACCTCCATGATCGCCGATGGAGTGGAGCAAGAAGCTCTGTACACGGACATGTACCAGAAGCGTGGGGGAGCCTGGGTCTGCGTCTCCGCATGCGCGATCGCCCCGGGCGCCTGACCCGCCGCCATGTCTGACATTGCAGCCCAGGTGCTCTACGAACAGTTCGTCGAACTCCACCGTGGCCCCGATACGTTCATCATGCCCAATGCATGGGACGGCCCGTCGGCCCTCCTCTTCAAGGAGGCCGGGTTCAAATCCATCGCGACCTCTTCAGCCGCTTTCGCGGCGACACTGGGTCGGATCGACGGCATCCACGCCGTCAGCCGTGACACGCACCTTGACCATGCCGCCCTACTGACGTCCGTGAGTGGCCTGCCGATCAACGGCGACTTTGAGGACGGCTACGGCGCGACTCCCGAAGGTGTCCGGGCCACTGTCGACGCTGCCATTGCCCGCGGTCTCGCTGGCATCGGAGTCGAAGACACCACTGGTGACCCCTCCAATCCGATTCGTGACTTCGATGACGCGGTTCGCCGCATCGAGGCTGCCGCCGCAGCCGCCCACGGGCGGATCGTTCTGACCGGTCGGACGGACAACTTCTTGTGGGGGATCTCCGACATCGATGACACTATCCGCCGCCTCTCCGCTTATGCCGAGGCAGGAGCTGACGTCCTCTTCGGCCACATCATCGACCTCATCAAGGGCTAACACGGCTGCGCGACCGCGCAGCCGGGCACTGGGGTCATGAGGGCCGATCGCAAGGTGAGCTGTTTTGACTGCCCTGGTGACTCGCGGAGGAACCCTGGGTTGCTTACAGAGCAGAGCCCAGTCAGGAACATACGATGAGTGAGAGAAACACGTGATCGACAACGAGGCGGCGACGCCGACACACCACGCATCGCAGGTGCGCGTGGTCACGGCATCGTCGTGCACCGCGGCCGTCCCGACCCTGCCTGCAGCCGCACGCGCTGCCGCCTCTGCCGCGGAGTTCAGTAGCAGGCGGGGCTGGGCGTCCGTCGGTGCGGTCGCGCTCGGCGCGTTCGTCATCGTCATGACGGAGACGCTGCCAGTGGGACTGCTACCGCAGATCGCCGACGGACTGCATGTCTCGCTCGGCCTCGCGGGGCTGATGGTGCTCGTGCCGGGCTTCAGCGCCGCGGTGTCGGCGCCGCTGTTCTTCCTTCGCTCCGGCAGCTTCAACCGGCGCTCGGTCATCGTCGTCCTGGGTCTCACGGTGCTGGTGTCGAACGCGATCGTCGCGGTGGCGCCGAACTTCGTCCTGGTGCTGATCGCCCGCATGCTTTTCGGCGCCACCCTCGGAGCCTTCTGGACCGTGGTGCCACCGGTCGGACCCAAGCTGGTGGGCCCGGCCGGCGGAACTCGCGCCATCACCATCATCGCGGCCGGCATTTCGGGTGGGACGGTGGTGGGGCTGCCTGCGGGACAGTTTCTCGGCAACCTCGTCGGCTGGCGTCTCACTTTCGCCATTGCGGCGGCGGCGACATTGCTTGTCGTGGTTGTGCAGATGGTCGTGCTGCCGGGTATTCCGTCGGACGGGCGTACGCACCTGCGTGATCTCGTGAGGGTCGTGATGCGGCGGGCCGCCCGATTTGGGATGGCAGCGGGCGCGATGGTGTTCATCGGACAGTTCGCTGCCTGGACCTATGTCACCCCGTTCCTGATAGACCACACGCATCTGTCCACCGGCGTGATCTCCTTGCTGTACGTCATCTACGGCTGCGGTGGCATCGTCGGCTCACTCATCGCCGGATCGCTGTTCAAGCGCGGAGTGATCGGCAGCTTCGCCGGGGCGGCGGCGGTGGTGGCCGCATTGCTCATCGGGCTGGCGAGCGCGGGCACTCTGCCCTGGCTGGCTGGCCTGTTGCTCGTCCTGTGGGGCTTGTTCTGGGGAATCGTGAACCCGGGAACCCTGGTCTGGATACTCGACGCGGCCCCGGAAACCCCGGAGGCCGCGTCGGCGGTGAATGTGACGAACCTTCAGATAGCAGTGGCGGCAGGGTCTGGCCTCGGCGCGATCCTTGTTTCGTCGACAACCTTGCGGACGGTGTTCCTCACGGCCGGCTTCATCGTCCTTGCCTCCGCCGTACTCGCCGCGGTGGCGGCGCGGTTCGTCACACTCGCCCGGAGGGAATGAGAGAACTGGAACGAGGCAGGAGGCTCAGGGCCCGGGCGCACTCGGCGCGCTCGCGTAGGGGCCCACACCAAGAGCGATCTCAGCCAGCTACGTCGATGTGCGGAGCCAGTTCAGGCTCGGCCTCGCCGTCCCGGTGGCTTACCGCTCGAACACGGCTTGGTTCTCGTGGATGAACGTCGCCAGCGACTTCGGTGGCGCGCCACCGATCGTCTCGACGACATCGGTGACCATGTCTTGCTCACCCCGCTGGTGTGTCTCAGCCACCTGTGAGAGGTGTTCGATCAAGTACGCGGACACACCGTCCACCTGGGACAGCATCTGCCGCCACCGTTCGACCGGGATGTCCACGTACTCCACGGGACGGCCAAGCTCGCGGCTGAACACGTCAGCCTGTTCGGCCATGGACAACGATGCGGGCCCTGTCGGCACGTACGTCTTGCCCTGGTGCGTGGCCGGATCGGCCAGCACTCCGGCGACCACGCGCGAGACATCGTGGCCGGCGATGGGGGCGTGCCGCCCGTTGCCGTACGGCAGATAGATCCTGGCTTCTGCTCGGATCGTCGCCGCGCTGGCGATGGTGATCAGATTCTCCAGGAAGTAGGGCGGGCGCAGGTGTGTGACGGCGATCCCTGACCAGTCGAGCACGCGTTCGGCGAGCCAGTGCTGGCGGGCGGCCGGGCTCGAATGATCTGGACGGGCGGTGATCTGCGACATGTTCACGATCGACTGCAGGCCAGCTTGTTTTCCGGCGGCTGCGAACGTCGTCGTCGCCTCCAGGAGGCTTTCCGCGAGCGGATACGTGAAGTACGCGCCGGTCACTCCGTCGAGGGCGGGGCGTACAGCGTCGAAGTCGCGCAGGTCGCCGACGACGATGTCGGCACCCAGCGCTTTGAGTTCGGCGGCCCGGTCATCGTCGTGACGGACGAACGCGCGAACGGGCAGTCCTCGCGCGAGAAGCAGCCGCGCGGCGTAGTTGCCGGTCGCGCCGTGGCGACCTGCCGCGCCGGCGATCAGTAGTGTCATCGTGGTGTTCCTCCTTCTGGGATGTAGGCCAACTGCACGGTCCCGTTGGTCCAGGTATGCGTGGACGCCAACCGCAGGGGTGCGTTCCGCCCCGGCCGCGACAGCGGCGTTTCTGCGCCGGCGATGACTGGGAAGACCGCGATTTTCAGCTTGTCCACGAGGCCGTGTTCGAGCAGGATCTGGGAGAGCCGGCCGTATCCGTAGATCATCAGGTCGCCGCCGCCTTGCTGCTTGAGTTCGGCGACCGTGGTGGCGACGTCACCCGGTAGCACCGTGGTGTTGCTCCACGCCGCGGTGGTCAGCGTCGAGGAGAACACGTACTTGACGATGTCGTTGATGCGCCGTGAGTAGGGGTCGGTGGCGTTCGACCACCCCTGCGCGAAGTACTCGTAGGTGTTGCGGCCCATCAGCATCGCGTCGCATGCTTCGAGGTCGGCCATGGACCGGGCCGCGGCCGCGTCGTCGAAGTACGGCCCGGCAAAGGACATGGGGTTGTGGTGCGCGCCGTCCACGGTGGTGAGGGCCGAGACGACGAGCTTCCGAGGCTGAGCGGTCATGCTGCGAAGCTAGCAGTTGATACTTCGAATTTACAAGCAATGAATTCGACAACCGCAGGCTACACTGTGGGCATGGTTGCGCGACGGGCTTACGACGAGGGCTGTCCCGCGACGCACGCCCTCGACCTGGTTGGTGAGCGTTGGGCCTTGCTGGTGGTCCGCGAGCTGTTGTTCGGGCCCAAGCGATTCACGGATCTGGACGACCGGCTCGCCGGCGTCAGCACCAGCGTGCTGTCCCAGCGACTACAGGAGCTCGCCGGAGCGGGAGTCCTCGTGCGCCGCAAGCTGCCTCCACCGGCAGGCTCGTGGGTGTACGAGCTGACCGACTGGGGCCACAGGCTGGAGCCGCTCATCATGGCGCTAGGCCAGTGGGGGATCCAATCTCCACAGTTCGACTGCGAGGCGCCGGTCACCCCGGCGAGCATGGCGCTCGCGCTCAAGGGATTCGCTAATCCCGCCAGGGTCGAGAACCTGACCGGTCTGGTCGAACTAGAGTTCGACGGTGAGGTCTTCCACGCCTTCCCGGAGGATGGCCGGCTGCTGGTCACCGGAGCGACAGGCGGCCACCCCGACGCGCGGATCATCGCCAGCCCAGGCCGCCTGTGGCCGTTCCTGCGCGGCCTCGCTGCCACCTCAAACAACCTGCGGAACAACGGCATCCAGACAGAGGGAGACCGCAAGACCGCGGTCGCGCTCCTGGCCGCCATGGGTACCTGACCATCGCTGCAGGCACGTGATTGACGTTGATCGATGCGCGATCGAGGCGAGGGCATCCTCGCGGCTGTTCCCGAAGCGTTCCCGACCCGGCGTGCTCCATCATCTGTTACGGACGCATCATCAACTGATCATTCTGTATGACTTCTCAGTTGGTTGAACTGCTTTTCTGTGAGGTCATCAGCCGGCACCTCTATCTCCTCTGTTACCACAGGTCGTGCCTCGCTTACGCTCTGTCGTAGGGCCGCGCGCATCGCGGCAGATCGGCGCACCTGATGTTGGCGACGCGTGGCCATGCGCGGGGCGGCAGATGCGGACGTGGAGATTAAGGGCATGCGAGCACGGTAGGCCCCCGCAAAAAATCTTGAAGTGTCCTGTCGGAATCCGTCCGCCCCGTTCGAGGCCCAGGTAGAGACCTCGAACGAAGGAGACAGCGATGACTACTTACGCCACACCCAACTGCACCTCGGCCGCCCGAATCACCAGGTCCTTGCTCGGCTACGGCGTTCTCGCCGGCCCGATATACGTGGGCGTTTCGCTGGCGCAGGCGCTCACACGCGACGGTTTCGAGCTCAGTAAGCACTCGTGGAGCCTCCTCGCCAACGGCGACCTGGGCTGGATCCAGATCACGAACTTCGTCATCGCAGGCATCACAACCATGGCGGCAGCCGTCGGGCTTCGCCGCGCACTGAATCAGCAACTGGCGTCGAGATTGATCGCCGCATACGGCGCCAGCCTCGTCGGTGCCGGAATCTTCCGCGCCGACCCGGCGCAGGGCTTTCCATCGGGTACGCCCGAGACGATGCCCATCAGCTGGCACGGCTCGCTGCACCTCGTCATCGGCGGTGTCGGCTTCGTCTGCCTCATCGCGGCCTGCTTCGTGCTGGCCAACCGCTTCTCCCGGGAGGGGCGGCGCAAACTCGCCTGGTTTTCCATCGTCACCGGGATCGTCTTTCTCGCCGCGTTCGCGGGCATCGCCAGCGGCTCGCACGGACCGACCACGTTGGCGTTCGTCGCAGCTGTCGTGCTCGTCTGGGCCTGGCTCGCCACGGTCTGCATCCACTTCTACCGCACCCTCGCGGACGCAGCCGCCTGAACGTCACCACACCTGAAAGGATCTGCTCATGCGCTACCTAACTCTCCTCAAGGCGACCCAACCGGCCGGCCCACCGCCGCCCGAGCTCATAGAGGCCATCATGGCGCTCGGCGCCGAGGCGACCGCGTCCGGTGCCCTGCTCGACACCGCCGGCCTGGCGCCGAGCGCCGCCGGCGCCCGGGTAAACGTGCACGGCGGCGGACTGAGCGTCACCGACGGACCGTTCGCCGAGGCTAAAGAGACCATCAGCTACGCGCTCTACCAGGTGCGCTCCAAGGACGAGGCAGTCGAGTGGGCATCCCGGTTCATGAGCCTTCACCGTGACCTGTGGGAGGGCTGGGAGGGCGAGACCGAAGTGCTCAAGGTCATGGGCCCGGAGGACTTCGGCGCTCCCGTGTAGTCCGCCGATGAGAGAGGATCGGTAGCCGTGATGGCTACCGATCCTCGCCGCACGGTGGAGACCGTGTGGCGCATGGAGTCCGCGCGGATCCTGGCGGCGCTGGCCCGGCTGGTTCGCGACGTGGGGCTCGCCGAGGAACTCGCGCAAGACACGCTGGTCGTCGCACTCGAGCAGTGGCCCGTGATCGGAGTACCGGACCATCCGGGTTCATGGCTCATGGCCACGGCCAAGCATCGGGCGATCGACGCGATGCGCAGGCGGAGTCGGTATCGGGAAAAGCTCGAACTGCTCGGCCGGGAGACGCCCGACGCCGAGGAGCCGGACCTCGCCGCGGCCATGGACGACTACGTCGGCGACGACCTGCTGCGGCTGGTCTTCACGACCTGTCATCCGGTCCTGTCGACTGAGTCCCGGGTCGCGCTGACCCTGCGCCTGCTCGGCGGGCTCACCACCGAGGAGATCGCCCGGGCCTACCTCGTGTCGGAGTCAACGGTCGGGCAGCGGATTACCCGGGCCAAGCGGACGCTGGCCGAAAAGAAAGTACCGATCGAACTCCCGCCGCCAGCCGAGGCCGCCCAGCGGCTGGCCTCGGTGCTCGAGGTGATCTACCTGATCTTCAACGAAGGGTACGCCGCGACGGCCGGCGAGGACTGGATGCGGCCCGCCCTCTGTGAGGAGGCGCTGCGGCTTGGCCGGATCCTCGCCACGTTGGCGCCCGACGAGCCCGAGGTACACGGGTTGGTGGCGCTAATGGAGCTCCAAGCGTCGCGGACCGCGGCACGGACCGCGGCGGACGGTACCCCTATTCTGTTGCAGGACCAGGACCGGCGGCGCTGGGACCGGTTGCTGATTCGGCGCGGGCTGGCGGCGCTCGCCAAGGCCGAAGGAACGTATGGCCCGTACGTCCTGCAGGCATCGATCGCGGCGTGCCACGCGCGGGCCGCCCGTGCCGAGGACACCGACTGGCGGCGTATCGCGGCGCTCTACGAGGTACTTTCCCACGTCTCGCCCTCGCCTGTGGTCGACCTCAACCGCGCGGTCGCGATCGGCCACGCGTACGGCCCCGCTCGCGGCCTGGAGATCGTCGACGGTCTGAACCTGCCCGGCTACCCGCTGATGCCGGCGGTCCGCGGCGACCTCCTCGCGCGGCTGGGGCGCACCGGGGAAGCCAGGCAGGAGTTCGAGCGCGCCGCAGCGATGACCCGAAACGCCCGCGAGCGGGCGCTGTTCGAGGCGAGGGCTACCGCACTGCGGTGACCATATGCGGAGCCGTAAGCCGTGTCCGGTCGTGCCGATGAGCGATCGCCGTAACATGCGCATCTGGCGTACCTCGGTCGGGTGCACGTGTTGTGCGGGGTGGTGCCGGGCGGAGGATTGGCGGACAATCGCGCCCGGCGACCTGACGGACCTCTGAAGAGTTGGCCCGGACTGCGATGAGTCCCGTCACGGTTGCCGGGTCTGCAGGCACATCCACTTTCCGCGCGACTTGGAGGAACCTTGAAGCTCTTGCTCACGTCAGGCGGCGTCACGAATCCAAGCATCCACTCGGCGCTCGTGGAGCTTCTCGGAAAGCCGATCGCCGAGTGCCACGCACTGGTCGTCCCGACCGCACAGTGGGGTCACCCGATGTGCGGACCGGCGTCGGTGCGGGGCCTGGTAGCCGCCGAGCCCGACTTCCGGCACTTCTCCGGCCTGGGCTGGGCGTCGCTCGGTGTCCTCGAACTCACCGCGCTGCCCACCATCGGCGCGGAGCGATGGGTTCCCTGGATCCGCGAGGCCGACGTGCTCCTGGTCGACGGCGGCGACGCGACGTACCTGAGCCACTGGATGCGGGAGTCCGGCCTGGCCGATCTGTTGCCTTCGCTGCCCGACAAGGTCTGGGTGGGAGTGAGTGCCGGAAGCATGGTGATGACGCCCCGGATCGGAGAGTACTTCGTCGAGTGGTCGTCCGCGCCGGACGACCGCACTCTGGGAGTCGTCGACTTCTCGATCTTCCCGCACCTCAACGCCTTCCCCACGAACACCATGGCCGACGCGCAGCGGTGGGCCGCCGACATCGGCGTACCGGCCTACGCCATCGACGAACAGACGGCCATCAAGGTCGTCGATGGCCTTGTCGAGGTGGTCTCCGAAGGTCAATGGACGAAGTTCCAGTGATTTCCGCTCGGGCGGCCATCCGGATCCTCCGCAATCCGCTCGCTCTCCGGACATGCCGAATCAACGCGCCCACTGGGCCTCGGCTACCAGCCACCTGCGGCAATGCCGGTTCAACTCCCGCGTACGTACATCGTCGCCGTGACTCTGTCGTCGGTGGCCGCCACACGATCTTCGGTTGTCTCCACAAGTCGCTGATGGTCATGTAGTGGCCGTCCATCTAGGCGTAGACACGACCGTCAACCACTCATCCCCGACTGGGGTAACGGTTCCAGGCTGAAGCACTAGGCTCTTGCCGTGCACATCATCGAAGGGGCCGGAGCGTGGACGGCGCCACGCGAGGGGGCCAACGACTGGGTGGAGCAGCTTCGGGTGCCGAACATGTCAGTCGGAACGTACTGCATCCCAGCTGGCGGGCTCGACAACCAAAGCCCGCACACCGAGGACGAGATCTACGTGGTCACGGCCGGTCGGGCCAGGATCGTGACACCGGACAGTACGGCCGAGGTAAGCCCGGGTTCAGTAATCTTCGTGCCCGCCGGTGAGGAACACCGGTTCGACGACGTGACCGAGGACCTGACACTTCTCGTGGTATTCAGCCCAGCGTACGGCTCACGCACGGGACGTTCAGCCGACCCAGGTTGATCTCCGACGCGGCGGGATCAGTTTCGAGGCGCAATCCTTCGCCTAACCGGTCGGCCACCAGGGCAGCGAACGCCGAAGCCGAAGCCGTGGCTGCGGCCAGTCAGTCAAGTTCACCGCGAGCGGGGCGGCGCCAGCGGTGAACTACCTCCATCAGCGGTCGGCCAGTGTCATCAGTGGATCCGCCGGTACGGGGCGTGCCTCGTCCTGTCGACCAAGGGTGGAGCTTCTCCGGGTTGCGTACTGCCCAGATACGCCTGATCCGGCCGCTCCCGATGTCGAACGCCAGCACTGTCACGGTGGTCTCGCTCTGCTGGGCCACCAGGCCGGGCTGGCCGTTGACGGTGCACTCGTGGAACGTCAGGTTGGTTGCTCCGCCGACGATGTCGACGAGGGTGCGCGCGATGTGCTCTGCGCCTTCGACCGGTCGGAGTTCGGCACTGGCGAGGCCGCCGCCGTCCGCGATCACCGTAGCGTCGGGGTCGAGCAGGCCGATGATGGCGCTGACGTCCTTGGCTTCCCATGCCTGCTTGAAGGTCCTGACGACATCGGCCTGCCGCGCTGTCGGAGTCGCCGGAGTGGGCGACGCGCGGATGCGGCGGCGAGCCGACGAGGCCAGTTGACGGCATGCCGCCGGGGTGCGACCGACGATGTCGGCCACCTCGGCGAAGGGGTAGCTGAAGACGTCGTGCAGGATGAAGGCGACCCGCTCGGGCGGGGTCATCGATTCGAGCACGATGAGGAAGGCCATGCTGATCGACTCGTCGAGGGTTACGTGATCGGCGGGATCGACGGTGGTAACGCGCCGGCCGCTCATCCACTCGGTGCGGTCGGGCAACGGTTCCGGAATCCACTCGCCGACGTAGCTCTCCCGCCGGGCCCGTGCCGAGCCCAGCAGGTCCAGGCAGATGCGACCGGCGACCTTCCTTAGCCAGCCCGCGGGGTACTCGATGGCGTCCTGCTGCTGCCGGGACATGGCGTACCAGCGGCTATAGGTCTCTTGAACGACGTCCTCGGCATCGGTCAGCGAGCCGAGGAGCCGATACGCCAGGTTGATCAAATGACGCTGTTCGCTCATGATCGGGCCCCTGCTTGGGGCGATCCGGCCGTCTCCTGGCTCGGCTCGGGTGGTCATGGCGTCGCAGGCTCCCTCGTTCGCAGTTGCCATCAACACTATGACGAGACGGCGCACCGGATTGTGAGGTCGGTGCGTCGCCTGACATTCGCGGCGGTTGCGTCGTCTCAATGCTGTGGACGTCGCTTTGTGGAAACGCGTCCGGCGCGCGGACCCGTCGCGGCCCGGCGCCACGGGATAGAGCCTCGCGAAGGAGGGAAGCCCTTCATGGATTCCGTGAAGGTCGCCATCATCTATTACAGCTCCACCGGTACGGTGCATGCTTTGGCGGGAGCGGCGGCAGAAGGCGCGCGGAAGGCCGGCGCAGAGGTGCGGGTGCGCAGGGTCGCCGAGCTCGCCCCACCCGAGGCAATCAACGCCAACCCGGCCTGGGCTGCGCACCTCCGGGAGACCGCCGATGTCGCGGAGGCGAGCCTCGACGACCTGGCCTGGGCCGAGGTGGTGCTTTTCGGCACGCCCACCCGCTTCGGCAATCCATCCAGCCAGCTCAGGGCGTTCATCGATACCACCGGCGGTCTCTGGTACCAGGGCAAGCTCGCCGACAAGGTCTATTCGGCCTTCACCGCCTCCAACACAGCCCACGGTGGACAGGAGTCCACCATCTTGACGCTGGGGACCACGTTCTACCACTGGGGCGGCATCATCGTGCCTCCCGGCTACACCGACCCTGTCCAGTTCAAGTCGGGCAACCCCTACGGCACTTCCCACGTGGCTGGCGACGGTCCGCCCGACGACGTGGCTCTGGAGGCGGCCCGTTTCCAGGCCCGCCGCGCCGTCCATACCGCGGCCTGTCTCAAGGCGGGCCGCGTCATGGGCTCGTGAGCGGGCGGGCTGTGGTGCATTTTCTTGAGCGGAGGGTGTAATGAATTCGAGTGAATTCGAGGTTAGGGCGCTTCTGAGCAATCGGGTGGACGCCTGCGTGGAGAAGGACATCGACAGGCTTATGTCGCTCTACTCTCCTGACATCGTCTACTACGACGTTGTGACCCCGCTCCGCTTCGCGGGAGCCGCTGAGGTCCGTCGCAACTTCGTGCGTTGGTTCGATGAGTACGACGGCCCGATCGGCCTGGAGACACACGAACTGACCGTTGCGACGAGCGCGGATGTCGGATTCGCGCACATGCTTCACCTGGACAGCGGGACCCGCAACAACGGGATCCTGGGCGCGGTATGGGTGCGGTCGACTGTCTGCTGCCAGCGGTCGAACGGCAGGTGGTTGATCACGCACGAGCACATTTCGATGCCCGGCACCTGGCCTGACCCCAACGCGGAGGGGCACCCGTCTGATTAGGGCGTGACGGCGTGCGGGGCGTACCTGGCTTTCAGTCCGCGTGCGCCCGTACGCCAGGGCCGGCACCCTGGGGCGGTTGCCGACCCGGCGCCATTCGTACCGGCATGCCGCGGTCAGGAAGGCGGTGAGCAGGGCGAGCGCGGGCAGGTGCCGGGTAGCAGGGGACAGGGCCAGGTCGTCAGGGTGGGGGCGGTGGCCTTCCATTGGGCGCGGCGGTGGCGGGCGCAGGTGGGCGTCGCGGTCGCCGTAGTACGGGTCCTACGCACCGGCGGCGGCGACTCGGCGTTGGTCGCTGGCCCGGTCCCATTCGTCGTCCGGCAGCGCCGCCAGCCACCGGCCCAGGGGAGTCCATGGACAGTCCGCTGCCCGCGGCTTCCCAGGCGATGACGATGTCGGGCTGGGTGGCCAGCCACAGGTGCCCGCAGGAGCGCAGCGTGTCTGCGGTCAGGTCGCGCAGTGCCGTGTCCAGCCGTCGTGGGTGCATCGGGCGGCGGGCGCGGAAGACCACGGAGACCAGACCACAGTCGGGTACGGGTCCGCGGACGCCGACCTGGTAGCCCTCGATGCCCCGGGCCAGAACCGACGGTGGTTCCGGGTTGTGTCGGTGGGTGTGGCCCAGGTCGGGCAACGGTGCTGCGGCTGATCGTGGTCCGGGTAGGCGTGGGCCAGCCGGACGAGGGTGGGCAGGACGTCCTCGCGCAGCGTGCAGGACACGCAGCCGTGCAGGAGTGCGATGGTGTCGTCCTCGATGAGGGCGGAACCCCTGACCTCGACGTCTCGTTCGCTGATGCTGAGATTGTCCGGGAGCGTCGGCAAAACTCCTTGCCGCCGCAGTCGGAGACTGGCGCTCGGCGCCGCTGAACCGCCGCACGGTCACCGCGTTGACCGTCGAGGTGGCGCCACCCTACACTCGCGGCCGTGTCGGGTCTGGCGGAATTCAGCGGGCAGAGCGTCGTATGGCTCGTCAGGGCGGGAGACTGCGGCGTTGACTGGCTGCGCACCCGCTTCTTCCGGCTCTCCGAGGAGCATTTCCCGCAGTCGACCTGCCACGTCCTGGCCCGCGACATCGCACCGGCGATGCGGTTGATGATGGCGGTCGCCAAACGGAGAAGGTCCCCCTACGACGTCCTGGTCCGCATCGACCTCCCCGCGGAGCTGACCGGATCGCAGGCCGGCGGGCTGGCCCGGCTGCGCGACGAGCTTCCGGCCGCGCAACGGCGGGTCTTCCTGACCGTGAACCACCAGTTTCATCGGTCGGGTGACGGCCCGGACGATGTCGCGATGGCCTTCATCAACACCTGGCCGGCGCACCGGTCGCGGGCCGAGGCGCGGGAGCACTGGGTGCAGCGGCACGGGCCGCTGGTGCTGGAGGTCGGTCTGCCCCCCGTGATCACGTCCTACACCCAGGTCCATTTCGCCGTCGAGACCGCGTACCCGGAGGTGTTCGACCAGACCTATCAAGGGTTGTCCTTCGAGACGATCACCAGCCAGGCGGATCTGGTCAAGGTCTTCGCCGGAAGCGCCGCACTGCGGAGGTTGAACAGGACGCTGCTCAAGGACGAGAGGAATTTCACCGGGCCGCCGTTGTTCTCCGCATTCACCACGATGCGACCCTGACCGGTCACCGCGCTGCAGAGCCGCCGACGATCAACGGCCGGCGCGACGGATGCTTCATCCGTCGCGCCGGCCGCAACACATTTACTTCGTGTACCAGTAGGCAAGGTAGTAGCCGCAATGGTCGTCGCGAGTTGGCTCAGATTAGGTAGCTGAGCCGCGTCGCTGGCCGCGGCGGTTGCTGGAAAATGGGGGCGGGTCAGTCTGGTAAACCGGTCGCGCTGCGATGCCCGTGAGCTCGGAATCATCGACAGGCTCTTGGCACTACTGGAGAACCACTTCGGCCTGCGTGGGGGGCGTTACGGCAGCCTATCTGGATATCGACTATCTTGGATTCTGTACCCCGCAACCGGGTGGTGATCCGACCAGGCGCGACTCCGCCGACTTCGCAGGCCGGGGGCAGTCCGACTGCTGACCAGCCGGCCCCCGGCCCAGGTCGCCGCTGGTCCAGGCCCGGCCGGCCGCACGTCGGCGAGGTCGCCGCAGCGCTATCCGCGCCCCGGCGGCCCCAGCGTCTCCGGGGTCTACCCGGGGCATCCATAAATGCCCAGGTCACCCGACCGTCACTGCTGAGATCACGTCACTGGACCTTGATCTCTGGCGCCGTCGGCTGAACCGTTCGGTCAGCCCACGTACGTCGTATTCGTGCACGAGCCGTTACTGCAAAGCACCGGCGTGCCGAAATCCGGACCGCTGGCCGTAGTACCGTTGATGTTGAAGCTCATTTGCGGGGCGTAATAGGCATCGACTGCTGCGGAGAGGGCGGATGAGATCGTATACGTCACCCCGGGCTGCACGGGGGTGAACGTTTCAGCGCTCGACAGGTAACCGCAATTGGCCAACAGCCAGGGCCTCTTCGCTTTGGGCTGCAGGTTCCAGCAGTTGAAGATGGTCGTCTGCAGACGAATCTGCGTGGCGGGGGAACTGCATGAGACCTGCCCGGTGAACGTGACAACGGCCTTGCCATCGACCGTTTCCCGGGTGATGCCGCTCATGATAGCGCTACAGCCGTCAGCGGTGAACCCGGCCACGCTGGTGGATCCGGTCGCACTCGCGGAGGCGGGTGTGGCGACACCTACCCCCGCCACCACCGCGCCGAATGCCGCGAATGCCGCGATGGACCTTCGCATGCCAATCACCTCTTCATTCTGGCCGTCCCGACCCGCGGAAACGGCGTCCTTCGACGCGCGTGCCATAGTCCCTCGTCAATCTGGACGTCCAGGTGTACGCGCGTGCCCTCGCTCTTCAATACGACAGCGCAGAGCGGACGGTTCAGCGTGGCGACGAAAATTCTCACGACCCGGAGAGGGAAGTGTGTACCATTTTTGATTTATGACATTTAATATGATTGAGTTCGATGTCGGCGATGTTATACAAGTACGAATACTCGCAGTTCGCTCTCGGTGAGCACGCCGCGCTGCACCATCCGCTTGAGCTTGTGACCTACAGCCCCACACCTCGGGGACAAGCACACCACCGACGACCAGTGCCTACGCGGGCTCGCCGTACTCGGCGACGTAGGCCGCGTAGTTCTCCGCGAGGGCGGCCCGGCCGGCCTCGGCGGTGAGGCGGTCGACCGAGGCGACGGCCGGGACCTGCCGGTCCTCGATGGTAGGAGGCCAGTTCGGCGGCGACGCTGGGTGCCGACTCGACCAGCAGCTTCCGATCGCGCCACGAGAGCCGCAGCGCCCGGCCGATGCCGGTGCTGCGGACCTTCGTCGCCGGGAACGCCGCGTGGCTGTACTGGAGAGCCGGGTTCTGGGTCAGCAGCATCAGCAGTCGCAGCGCGCCACGGATTCCAGGTGGCTCGGACGGATACAGGTCGTCGTGACCACGCATGCTGCCCTACTGGCAGCACACACGAACGTTGTGAACGTCGTCGTGCTCCAGCGACGGCAGTTGCACGCGATGATGCCCGGACAAGCGGGCGATGCGGAGCCTCTGGCGCCATCGGCGCCAGCCCCGTCGCGTACAGTCGACGGCGATCGCCGTCAGCGAACCATCCTCCCGTGGGCGCACAGCCCACTGATCTCGGATGTCCGTCAAACCGGGCCAGGCCCAGACAGCGCGAAAGGTCATTCGCTCGGCGGACATCTGAACCCCTGGCACAGGCCAGTGTGCCGGGCGGTTTCGTCTGGTGCCGTCAGCTGTTGGGCGAGGCGGGACCGGGGTTCTGGTCCCACCCGGGCAACGCGTCACGGATCGCCGATGTCTCGGTTCGGCATCGATGAAGATGTTGATCTTGCGCTGGTGGGAGTTGCGCTTTTAGGTTTCGGGAAACGTTCTCGAGAACGATATCGGGATGGTTCCCGGGGACGTTTTCGGCTGATCATGAGGCAACCGGCTACCCCCGCGAGGTTTCGAATGTCTGCGCAGAGTTTCGAAACTGAAGTTGACCTCACCTCTCAGAGGCAACGTCCCGTGTCTCGTTCGAGGTCGTGTGTGGCGTCCCACCGGAGAAGTCATCTGCCCGGATCCACCCAGCGAGTCCGTCCCAGGTCTCTTGTATGGAGGTCAACGTGAACGATTCAGCTCTGTCTCGTCGTAAGTTCCTTGGTTTAGCCGCGGGCGCCGCCGGTGCGGCGACGCTCGCCGCATGTGGGACCTCGGGTCCGTCCAGCTCCGGTGGCGGCAGCGGCAGCGCGAGCTACTGGTCGCTGTCCGGGCCGCCCGGTCAGCCGTATCGTCAGGCGGCCATCGACCGCTTTAACAAGGCGAACCCGAAAAGCAAGATCACCGCGACGTTCTATCAGAACGACGACTACAAGCAGAAGATCAAGACGGCGCTCGGGGCCGGCCAGCCCCCGACGATGATCTGGGGCTGGGGCGGCGGCGGCCTCAAGGATTACGTCGCCGCCGACCAGGTCGTGGATCTGACCGACTGGCTCAGCCAGAACGCCGCGGTCAAGGACAAGATCCTACCGTCGGCGTTCGGAGCCGCCACCGTCGACGGCAAGATCTACGCCCTGCCGGTCGAGACCGTGCAGCCGATCGTGCTCTTCTACAACAAGAAGGTCTTCGACAAGGTCGGCGTGCAGCCGCCCCAGACCTACGGCGACATGCTCGACCTGATCCCGAAGTTCAACGCCCGGGGGATCGCACCGTTTTCGCTCGCCGGCCAGTCCCGGTGGACGAACATGATGTGGCTGGAATTCATGCTCGACCGCAATGCCGGCTCCGAGGTGTTCAACAACGTCTTTGCCGGCAAGGCGAACGCCTGGTCTGACCCGGCCGTGCTGGACATGCTGACCAAGGTCCAGGACCTGGTGAAGAACAAGGCGTTCGTCAAGGGTTTCGAGTCGGTCGTTGCCGACCAGAACGCCGACCAGGCTCTGCTCTACACGGGCAAGGCCGCGATGATGTTGCATGGCTCGTGGTCGTACGGTATCCAGGTGGCCAACGGCGGTGACTTCGTCAAGTCCGGCGGGCTGGGCTGGATGAACTTCCCGCCGATCGACGGCGGCAAGGGCGACCCGAGCAACACGGTCGGCAACCCCGGCCAGTACCTCTCGATCGCGTCCAAGGCGTCGGCGGCCGCGCAGGAGACCGCGAAGAAGTTCTTCTCCACCACTCTGGTCGACGACCAGGAGAAGGCCGGCTGGGTCAAGTCGGGCGGCGTACCGGTCCTGAAGGACAGCGAAAGCCTGTACACCGGCGACGACGCGCAGTTCCTCAAGGACATGTCCTCGATCGCGTCCAAGGCCAAGGTCTTCGCGCAGTCCTGGGACCAGGCCCTGAGCCCGACCGCCGCGGAGACCCTGCTGGACAACATTGCCAAGCTGTTCCAGCTGCAGGTCACGCCGCAACAGTGGGTCGACAACCTGAACGGGGTCATCGGCAAATGACAGCGTTCGCTCCGCCCGCCGCGCGGGTACGCAGGCCCACCGTCCGCGGCGGGCGGAGCGGCGTCACGTGGATGGCGTTGCCCGCACTGCTGATGTTCGTGGCGTTCGGCCTGATCCCGCTCGTCGGCGTGCTCCTACTGAGCTTCACCACCTGGAACGGGATCGGCGCGATCCACCCGTCCGGACTGACCAGCTGGCGCAACGCGCTCTCCGATCCGGAGCTTCCGCACGCGCTCTGGGTCACTTTTGAGATCATGGCCATCTCCTGGCTCGTGCAGACGCCGATCTCCATCCTGATCGGAGTCTTCCTGGCCGCCTTCAAGCGGTACCGCGGGTTCCTGGCGGTGCTGTACTTCATACCCCTGCTGCTGTCCTCGGCCGCCATCTCGATCACGTTCAAGGCGCTGATCGACCCGAACTTCGGCATCGGTGCCGGACTTGGGCTATCGGTGTTGAAGCAGAACTGGCTCGGCGAGCCCAAGCTCGCGATCGGTGTGCTGATCTTCATCGTGTCGTGGCAGTACATCCCCTTCCACTCCTTGATCTACCAGGGCGCGGTCCGCCAGATCCCCGCCACGCTGTACGAGGCATCGAAGCTCGACGGCGCCGGTACGATCCGGCAATTCTTCTGGATCACGCTGCCGCAGATCAAGTACACGATCATCACGTCCTCGACGCTGATGGTCGTGGGCTCGCTGACGTTCTTTGACCTGATCTACGTCCTCACCGGCGGCGGTCCCGGCGACTCGACCCGGGCACTCGCGCTGGAGATGTACCAGAAGGGCTTCATGGCCAACCTGATGGGCCCGGCCAGCGCCATCGCCATGATCCTGGTCCTGGTCGGCCTGATACTGGCTCAGCTGCTGCGTCGCCTCGGCGGCCGCGGCGACGAGAGCCAGTTGGAAGGAGTCTGATATGACGACGACGATCGACGTCACCGGAACGCCGACCCATCGGGCTCCGCAGGACAGGCAGACCAGCCGGCGAAGCGGGCTGCTGAAGAAGAACTGGATCGGCGGATCCTTCGGGTGGATCTGGTTGGTCATCGTGATGGTTCCGATCTACTGGATCGTCATCACCAGCTTCAAGACCCAGGCGAACTACTTCGTCACCAACACGTTCGCCCCGCCGAGCCACCCGACGTTGGACAACTACAAGACGGTCGTCGACAGCGGCGTTTTCCGGTACTTCCTGAACAGCGTCATCGTCACCCTCGGCGCCACGGTTCCCGCCGTGCTCATCTCGTTCACGGCGGCGTACGCGATCGTCCGCGGCGCCGGCAACCGTGGGCTTCGCTGGATGAACAATCTGTTCCTGATGGGCCTGGCGATTCCGCTGCAAGCCGTAGTCATTCCGATCTACCTGATGATCATCCGTCTCAAGCTGTACGACAGCCTGCTCGCGATCATCCTGCCCTCGATGGCGTTTGCCATTCCACTGTCCGTCCTGGTTCTGAGCAACTTCATCCGGGACGTGCCGCGGGAACTGTTCGAGTCGATGCACATTGACGGCGCCACCGAGTGGGGCATCGTGTGGCGGCTCGCGTTCCCGCTCACCCGTCCCGCCCTGGTAACCGTGACCATTTACAACGGGCTGACCATCTGGAACGGTTTCCTGTTGCCGCTGGTACTGACGCAGAGTACCGACAAACGCACCGTCCCCTTGGCACTGGTCAACTTTGAGGGTTCGTTCGGGGTGAACTTCCCGGCGATCGCCGCATCCGTCACGCTCACCACCCTCCCGATCGTTCTGCTCTACGCCATCGGGCGCCGGCAGCTGCTGAGCGGTCTCACGGCCGGCTTCAGCAAGTAACTACCAGGAAACGGCACACACACATGACATCAGTACTGCACGTCGCGGCGACCGGCGCCGACGACGCGGACGGCTCCGCCGAGCGGCCCTTCCGGACCATCAACCTCGCCGCGGCCGTTGCTCAACCAGGGGACACGGTCGTCGTGCACGCCGGGGAGTACCGGGAGTGGGTGAAGCCCCAGCGCGGCGGCCTGAGCAACACCCGGCGCATCACTTACGAGGCGGCGGCCGGCGAGCACGTGGTGATCAAGGGGTCGGAACGGATCACCGGCTGGGTCGGGGAAGCCGGGAGCGTGTGGCGCGCGACGGTGCCGAACGCGATGTTCGGCGACTTCAACCCGTTCACCGAGGAGATCGCCGGGGACTGGATCGTTTACCTGCCCGGCAACCCGCGAAAGCACCTCGGCGACGTCTACCTCAACGGGGTCAGCTTCTACGAAGTCTGCTCGCGGGCCGAGGTGGACGCTCCGCCGCTGCGCACCGAGGCGGTCGACGACTGGACCGGCGTCACCAGCCCCATCCGGGATCCGAAACAGACCCAATTCGTCTGGTACGCCGAGGTCAGCGCCGACGAGACGACCATCTGGGCGAACTTCCAGGGCGCTGACCCGAATGCGGAGCTGGTCGAGATCAACGTGCGGCGGGCGGTGTTCTTTCCGACCGAGCACCACCTCGACTACATCACCGTGCGCGGTTTCGAGCTGTGCCAGGCAGCCAGCCCATGGGCCCCGCCGACCGCCGACCAGCCCGGCCTGATCGGCCCGAACTGGGCGAAGGGCTGGGTCATCGAGGACAACGACATCCACGACGCGAAGTGCTCGGCGGTCTCGATCGGCAAGGAGGCATCGACCGGCCACAACTACGCGACACTGCGTGGCGACAAGCCCGGCTACCAGTACCAGCTCGAGTCCGTCTTCGCCGCCCGGAGCATCGGCTGGGACAAGGAGCACATCGGCTCCCACGTCATCCGCCGCAACACGATCCACGACTGCGGCCAGAACGGCGTCGTCGGCCACCTGGGCTGTGTGTTCTCGACAATCGAGGACAATCACATCTACAACATCGCCATCAAACGCGAGTTCTACGGATACGAGATCGGTGGCATCAAACTGCACGCCGCGATCGACGTGACGATCAGGCACAACCGCATCCACGACTGTACGCTCGGCACCTGGCTGGATTGGCAGACCCAGGGTACCCGCATCTCCCGCAACCTGTTCCACGACAACAACCGGGACCTGTTCGTCGAGGTCAGCCACGGCCCGTACCTGGTGGAGCACAACATCCTGGCCTCGCCGGCCGCGGTGGAGCTGTGGAGCCAGGGCGGTGCGTTCGTACACAATCTGATCTGCGGCACGGTGTGGCTCATGCCCGTCATGGACCGAGCCACCCCCTACCACCGTCCGCACAGCACTCAGGTCGCCGGCTACGCGTTCATCATCGGCGGCGACGACCGCTGGATCGGCAACCTGTTCGTGGGCGGTGACGCGGCGACCGCGTACGGCCGCACTCCGGAGGAGCACGCCGGTCCGGCGTTCGCAGGGACGGCTGGCTACGACGGCTACCCGGCCTCGTTCGAGGAATACCTGGCGCGCATCGCGGCTCAACCGCCGGGCGATCACCAGCGATTCCTGAACGTCAAGCAACCGGTGTACGCCCGCGGCAACGTCTACGCCTCCGGCGCTGCCCCGTTTGCAGGCGAGACCGACGCGCTGGTGCTTCCCGCCGCGGCCGCCTCGGTCGTCGTCGAGGGCGACGGCGTCTATCTGGAGACGAAGCTGCCGGTTGAGTTCGACCGCATCAGCCTCGACCCCATTACCGGCCGAGACCTCGAGCGCGTGCGGTTTGCCGACGCCAATTTCGAAGAGCCCGACGGTACTCCGGCGGTCATGGATACGGACGTGACCGGCGAGCACAAGCAGCGAGATCGGCGATCTGCCGCCGGGCCAATCGTTGACCTATCCTCGGGAAGTAGCCGCACTCGGGTCTGGATGAGTTAGCGCCGCAGTGCCCGGTAGGGTTCCACCCGCTCCACCACTCGGCGGCCCGCATCGACCATCGTCACGTGCATCATGGCCAGTCCGAACCGCTCCAGCCGGACGCCCGACTGTGCTGGCGAAGGAAGCACAGTCGGCGTTGGCTGCGCCGGCCTAGCCTCATTCACGAGGCTGTCGGTGGTGCCGGCAGTTGCCCGCTACACGATCGAGAAGCGGCATTTGGTGAGCGGCTTGGCTGAGCGAGCGACCAAGGAGTGACTGAGCCGAGCAAGCTGACGCTTAACCCCAATGCCGGGAAGATAAGGGTCGCCGCAGGTGACGTGGGTCGCGGGCCGGTGGCCTGAGTCTTGGAAGTTGACGCGTCGTTGCGTGGCAGCGTGCGTAGAAAGCGAAGCTCCTGTAGAAATCTGGTCCATCACGGTTGGGCGTCACCCTTCTCCGCGTTCCACTGGTCGACGTACCAGGCGTTGCCCACGAGATCCGGACGGGGCCAGTGCTCGTCCATGGGATCCTCGGGCGAGAGCGGTAAGACGCCGAAGGTGTCGTACTTGCCGTCGCCGTTGCTGTCGACCTGGTAACTCCTGGACTTGTAGAGGGAGGGGATGAACTCGAGGTTGAATGCTGCCGAGCCGGCGAGCTGCTTGGGCAGGTCGTCGCGCAGGATCACTTCCAACCGGACCCCGCCGGGCTCGGGCGTCGCCTTCAAGTCGTACTTCATCGCCGGTTCGGTAGGCACGGTCGGGCCGGTCGCGTAGACGTACGTCATGGGCAGGTTGATGACGTTGTTGGCCCGGTCGTACTGGCGCGCGGCGGCGGTGATCGGCGAGGACGAGGCGGGTGCCGCGGCTCACCGCGGTCACATCCACCCGCCGTCCACTATCCACCGTTGCCCCGTGCAAGCCCGGGAGTCGTCGGCCGCGAGCCAGAGCAGCATCCGGGCGACGTCGCTCGGATACAGCTTGTATGGCAGGCACTGATTGCGTTCGATGGATTCCTCGGCCTCCGGTGTCACCCAGTTGGCCAGCTGCTTCTCGGTCATGATCCAGCCCGGGACGATGCAGTTGACCCGGATGCCCCATGGGCCGAGTTCTCGTGCAAGCGTGTGCGTCAACCCTTCGATCCCCGCCTTCGCGGTGATGTAGGCGGGCAGGTCGAGCAGATCGATATGCGCGCTGATCGAGCCCAGGTTGATGATCGAGCCGCCGCCGGCATCGCGCATCATCGGGGCCACCGCCTGTGCGGCGAAGAAGTGGTGGCGGACGTTCACGGCCATCATCTCGTCCCACAGCGCGACATCAAAGTCTTCGATGCGATGACGCTCGTCGCTGGCGGCGTTGTTGACCAGAACCCGAATCGGGCCGAGCTGGTCGGCCACGCGTCCGATCGCGTCTCGCAGCGCGGCGACGTCGCGAACGTCGCACGGCACGAACAGCGTGTCGGCCACGCCCGTGGCCGACAATTCGCGATGGAGTGCCTCGCCCCGTTCGACGTCGAGGTCGACGAAGGCGACGCGGGCCTTCTGCGCGGCCAGGTGGCGCACGAACTCCGCACCAAGCCCGCTCGCACCGCCGCTGACAAAGGCCACTCGTCGATTGAGGGAGGGATACGCCGCGTACTGCGGCTCCGACGGCTCGGACCTGGGCTGCTCGTTCTCCGCCGCCGTCACGAAGCCGGCTTCGCGGTCTCGGGGCTGCGGGCGAGAAAGACACTCTTCGCCGCGTGGTAGGCGCCGACGACTCGGCTGAGTACGGCGTCGGTCTCCTTGTCGGATCCGGTCGTTTGAGGATGTGCCTGCCGCCAGGCAAGCATCCGCGGCGCGGCACGGTGGAACGTCAACCGCGGCGAGAACCCGGGCACGAACCCGCGTATCTTGCTGTTGTCGAACACCGCGCTGTGGCCGATGTCGCCGACCATCTCGCCCGACCAGAACCACTCAGGAGCCACGACCGGGTACATCTCGGAGGCCACGTGCACCAGCCGTGCCTCGACGCCGAGCGCCTCGGCGACGATCGTGTAGATCTGGTCCCAGGTGTAGACGTCCGAGCTGGTGATGTTGAAGGTTTCACCGAGCGCGCGTGGGTTGCCCAACAGGCCGACCAGGCCCTGGGCGAAGTCCTCGGCGTGCGTCAGAGTCCACAGCGAGGTCCCGTCGCCGTGGACCGGTATCTCGTCCCCGCGGGCGATCCGGTCCACGGCTGTCCAACCTCCAGGCAGTGGCGGGTTGCCATCGTCGTAGGTGTGCGATGGCCGCACGACGGTCAGCGGGAAGCTGTCCGAGGTGTGCGCCTCGTAGAGCGCCTGCTCGGCGCGCCACTTGCCGCGCGCGTACTCCAGATGGGGGTTCGGTGCGGTCGGCGTCGACTCGGAGATGGGGATCTGCCACACCGGCTTCGCGTAGATCGAGCCGGAGCTGATGTGCACGTACTGCCGCGTGCGTCCGTCGAAGAACGCGACCATCCGCCGCGCGTCGGCCGCGTCGTACGAGAGAAAGTTGACCACGGCGTCGAAGGTGCGTCCGCCGACCGCGGCGGCGAGCGAGGCGTCGTCGTTGACGTCGGCGACCAGCGTCTCGACGGCGTCGGGCAGGATCCGGCCGGCGGCGTTGTGGCCACGGTTGAGCACGGAGACGCGCATGCCCGTCTCGACGGACAGGCGCACGCAGGACGCGCTGATCGTTCCGGTGCCACCGATGTAGAGAACATTCAGGTCCGCGCTGTCCAGTCGCAGCATGGTGCCTCCTTCGTTGACGGTCCGATGTGCCTCGGCACGGCTCGCGGTTCGATTCATGCTCAGTTCCGGCCGGCGTACCAGTCCTCGAAACCGTTCTCCGTCAGGCAGATGAGCACGTCCTCCCGGCGGATGCCCAGCGGCTCCAACTTGTCCACCACCCTGCGGAAGAACGCCTGCTTGGTAGCGGTCGGGTACATGTGTACCGCGATGACCCGGATGACCAGGAGGTCGCGACGGTCGACGCCGTTGTAGCCGGGATCGAACTTCAGCTCGCCGGAGCCGTGCGGCTGGAATATCTGGAACCGGTCGTCGTCTGGGATGCCCAACGCCTCGACCTGTGCTTCGTGAATCGCGCGTCCGATGTCTTCGTGGTGTGCGTCGAACACACTGCGATTCAGGTGGACCTGGATGAGCGGCAAGGAAGTACCCTTCGGTGCGGCCCAGGGCTGCTCAGACGCACCACGGCAGGCGGCACGCGTGGGTCGCTCGCCGGTACACGCTCGGCAGCCTTGGGCGGAGAGATGGATGTGCGGTACGGCTCTGTCACTTGATCGCGCCGGCCGAGAGGCCGCGTTCGAACAACCGCTGGAGACTCAGGTAGGCGACGACCTCGGGAATCGCCGTGATGACCGCGGAGGCGAGGATCTTCGTCTGGTCGTTGCTGAACTCGCCGACGAAGAACTGCGGCACGAGCGTGATGGTCTGCATGTCTGGCGTCTGCAGGAAGACCAGCGGCATGAGGTAGTCGTTCCACGCCGCGATCAGGGTGAAGATGATGACCGCCGCTGCTATCGGGCGGGTCAGCGGGATGACCAGGTAGCGGAACCCGCGCATCGAGTTCGCTCCATCGACCCGGGCCGCCTCGAACAGTTCGTCGGGCAGGCCGCTCAGGAAATTGCGGGTGAGCAGTACAGCGAATGGCACCTGCAGCGCGGCCAGCGGCAGGATGACCGCCCAGTACGTGTCGTAGAGGCCTAGCCGTACCGCGGTCACGAACAGCGGCGTGAGCAGTACGACCTCGGGCAGAGTCAGGCACGCGAGCAGCAGCCAGAAGTAGATCTCGCGGAACCGGATGTGCAGCTTCGCGAACCCGAACGCCGCCATCGTGGTCACGACGTAGACGAGCACGATGACCCCGGCGGCGATGACCACGCTGTTGACAAAGAACCGGGCGAATCCGGGTACCGCGAGCACCGCCGTGAAATTCCGCAGCCCCTGTCCTGCGAGGGAGCCCTTGACCATCACGACCAACGGAAACAGGAACGGCAGCACCAGTACGGTGGCGAGCACCTGGAGCGCGGTGCGGCCCCGCCAGGTTCGTACCTCGAACATCAGTCACGTGCCTTTCGTTCGCGCCCCCCGAGCTGCACCGCGATTGAGATGATCAGCGCCGCCACGAGCAGGATGATCGACAGGGCCGCCCCGTACCCGACGTGGTCGAGCGGGATCGTCATGCGGTAGATGTACGTGCCGAGGAACTCGGTCGCGTAGTTCGGGCCGCCGATCGTCACCAGGTATGGCACGTCGAATGTCTTCAGCGCGCCGATGGCACCGAGGATCGCCAGCGCCACCGTCGTGCCGCGCATCTCCGGCCAGATGATGCTCACCAGGGTCCGGATGTTGCCGGCGCCGTCCATCTTGGCCGCCTCCAGCACCGACTGCTCGAGCTGGGTCATCGCGGCGTAGTAGAGGACGAAGGTGACACCAGTCCACTCCCAGACCGTGATGGCCATGATGACCGGCAGGGCGGTGCTGGTCTGCCCGATCCACGGTTGGGCGAGCGCACCGAGTCCCACGTGACGCAGCACCGAGTTGAGTTCGCCGTCGGGCGCGAACATGTGGCGGAAGACCGGCGCCATGATGGCCGGTGCGAGGACGACCGGCATGAAGATGATGACCTTGTAGATCACGGCGAGCTTCAACCGGGTGTGAAGCAGCACCGCGAAGACCAGGCCGAGCACGGTCTGGACCACGAAGGTAACCACGAAGAACTCGGCAGTGTGACGTACCGCGTCCCAGAACACCGGGTCGTGCAGGATGCGCGTGTAGTTCCCGGCACCGACATGCGGCGGGTCGGGGCTGATCCCGTCCCAGTTGAGGGTCGAGATGTAGCCGGTGTAGCCGATGCCGTAGTAGATGACTCCCACGCTCAATGCCAGTGCCGGCAGGATCCAGGGAAGGCCCGGTGGCCGCCGGGGACGGCGGCGAGCGATCCGCCCGTCGTCCCCGGCAGCACCGGCGCGTTCCGGATGGAGCTGACGCCGTTCGATCGTTCGTGTCACGACGGCTTCGCTGGGCTCCGGCCGGTCGGACCGCTCCGGCTGCCGCTCACTTGAAGGTCTCACCGGCGGCCTCCGCGGCCTTCTGGAGTGTGTCGGCAGCATCCTGCGGTGACGCCTTTCCGGTGGCCACCGATGTCGCCGCGGCGAGGATGGCGTTCTGAACGTCCGTGCTCAACAGCGCTTCCCGTGGCTCGGTCACCTTGGCCGCCTTGGCGATGAGGTCCTGCACCGGCGTCGTCTGGCTGGTCGGGTCGACGAGCTGGATGGAGTCGAAGTTGGGCTGCACCGACGGGAGCGCCGGCAGGTCGTTGAGCTGATCGGCGACCACCTGCTGGCCAACCGTCGTCGTGGTCATCCACTTGACGAACGTCTCGGCCGCCGCACGGGACTTCGACTTCGTCGAGACCGCGAGACCGAAGTCGGAGTCGCCGTACATTTCGCTGGTGTTCCCGGCGCCGGCCACGTCCGGGAACGCGATGGGCAGGATCGGGAACGGCTTGGCGCCGCTGACTCCGGCCGCCGAAAGCGCCGCGGTCATCGCCTTGCTCGTCGCGTACTGGGTGTACCACGTTCCCATCATGACCATCGCGTACTTTCCGGTCAGGAAGTCGTTGTTGGCATCCGGGTACTGCTGGTAGCCGACCGCTCCAGACTGCATGATCCCACTGGTGAACAGCTCCTTCCAGATGGACAGCGTCTTGACGATCCCCGGGTCGTTCCACTTGGCGTCGCCGGTGGACGCCTTGGTCCAGAGCCCCGGCTGGACCGAGTTGGCGATCGACTGCAGTGTGTCCTGATCGAACCCCTCCTGCGCGGCACCCTGCACGAAGCAGCCCTTCTGGTTCTGCTTGAGCACCTGGCACACGTGCTCCCACTCGGCGAGTGTGGTCGGCGGGGAGAGGTTGTACTTCTTGAAGATCTCCTCGTTGATCCAGAGCATCCCGGCGAACGTCGAGCCCACCGACATCGCGGTGAGCTTGCCGTCCGAAGTGAGGCCGCTGATGCCGATCGGCGCCACCTTCGACTTCCAGTCCTTGCCGAGCGCCTGCTGTGCCAGGGGCGTCAGGTCTTCGGTGAACGACTTGAACTGGGTCACGTAAGCGCCGGGCTGCATGTCGAAGACGTCGGGCCCGCGACCGGACAGCAGGGCAGGTCGCAGAGCGGCTACCCAGTCCGAGATGTTCACCAGCTTGTAGTTGACCTTGATGTTGGGGTACTGCTTGTTGAAGGCCGAGATGTAGTTCTGTGCGGTGGCCGTGTCGGTGGGTGTCCAGCCCCACCAGTTGATGGTGCCGGACGTCGCGCTACCACCGCCGGACGGGCCGTTGGAGCCACAGGCGGCAAGGCAGGTCGCGGCGGCGGCCGCCGCGACAAGGACGATGAGTGGCCGAAATGCTGATCTCGGCAGAAGTCGGAGGCGCATTCAACCCTCTCCACTCGTGGGGCCGGGCAAGTCTCGCATCGGAATTTGGCGTCATCGGTCAGGCAGATCCGATGCCAACGAGGACGGCGGAGCGTTGCCGCTGGCGAAACCTTTCGAACCGGCAGCTATGCGCGAGCCGTCGCGGAGGGGTAAAGAGGAGCGTGGACTACCGCCTCCGGATGGGTCATTCGGGTCGGCCTCATGAGGTGTGTGTCAGAGGCTAGGCCCGGGGTAACTTGCCCGTCAAGGTTCGCTTATCTGTTGGAAACTTTCGCGCTCGATTGTCGCCGGGTCGGCCGCAGCGGCGCGGTGCTCTCGCGCACGACCAGGGTGGTGTCGATGTCGATGCGGCTGAATGCCAGCTCAGGCTCGTCGCGTAGTCGCATGATCAGGTGGACCGCCTGTTCGGCCATGGCGACGAGTGGGACGTGAATTGTCGTCAGCGGTGGGCCGGCCCACTGCGCGATCCGCAGATCGTCGTACCCGACGACGGAAAGGTCGCCGGGGATGGCGAAGCCGAGAGACCGGGCCGCCTCGTAGACCCCGAGCGCGTACAGGTCGGACGACGCGAAGATCGCCGTCGGCCGGTTGCGCAGCGACAGCAGCGCGCGCCCCTCCGCCAGCCCGTCGCGGTGGTGGAACTCGCCGGGGCGGATCAGCTCGCCGTCGACGGGAAGTCCGGCGGAGTCGAGCGCCGCGCGGTACCCGGACAGCCGGGCCGTCGAGGCGAGCATGTCGTCGGGCCCGGTAATGATGCCGATCCGGCGGTGGCCGAGGTCGAGCAGGTGGCGGGTGGCGAGGTAGCCACCGTTCCAGTCCGCCGACCCGATCGACGGTACGTCGGGTGCGGGCGCGCCTGCGGGATCGACCATCACAAGCGGGATATTGCGCGAACGCAGCCGCTGCTTGTCCTTGGCTGGAAGCACGCACGCCACGAGGACGACCCCGAGCGGTTGACGCTCCAGCACGTCGTCCACCCAGGACTGCTCCGGCAGGTGCTGCTCGGTCGCGCCGGTGAGTACCATTCCGATCCGCCGCCCTCGCGCGATGAGTTCGATGCTGGCGAGCACCTCGCTGGCGAACGGGCTGTCTATCTCGTAGCAGAGAACGTCCAGAAGCGGTGCGACCGGACGCTTCGGAGCCCGGCGGTTGTACCGGTCCTGCAGCAGCGCCTCGATCCGGGCGCGGGTTTCGGTGGAGACGCCGGCCCGCCCGTTGAGCACCTTCGACACCGTGGAGATTGAGACATCGGCGAGCAGGGCCACCTCGGACAACGTGGCCCTGGAGAGTCTGCCTTCCTGGGAGGGCGCGCTGGACATGTGAACAGCCTAACTGTGTGGCGCCGTCGGGGGCGCGACCGCGGTCGCGGGACGGTCGTCTTGACCGTGCCGCCTGTCCAACTTATGCTGCGATCAACCACGACACTTTCGCAATGAGTAGCGAAACTTTTCTTAAGGTAGGCCCCTGTGGCGACCGCGTATCCACCTCAGCAGCCAGCAGAACGGACGTGGCAGGACACCGGGCTCAGCCCCGACGAGCGGGTCGGCGCGCTCATCGCCGCGATGACGCTGCGGGAGAAGGTGGCCCAGCTGTACGGCATCTGGGTCGGCGCCGATCCGGAAGGCCCCGGCGTCGCGCCGCACCAGACGGAGCTGGACAACGGCCACGACTTCGCAGAGATGATCAAGCACGGCCTCGGTCAGATCACCCGCGCGTTCGGAACCAACCCCGTCGACGCGGCCGAGGGCGCGGCGGCGCTCGCCCGTACCCAGCGCGACATCGTCGCGGCCAACCGGTTCGGCATCCCCGCGCTGATCCATGAGGAATGTCTGGCCGGATTCACCACGTGGGGGGCGACCGCCTACCCGGTTCCTTTGTCCTGGGGCGCGACCTTCGATCCGGCGCTGATCCACGAGATGGCTACCCGCATCGGCGCCGGCATGCGCGCGGTCGGGGTGCACCAGGGGCTGGCGCCGGTACTGGACGTGGTGCGTGACCCGCGCTGGGGACGGGTCGAGGAGACGATCGGCGAGGACCCGTACCTGATCGGTGTCATCGGCAGCGCCTACGTTCGAGGCTTGCAGTCCACCGGGATCATCGCGACCCTCAAGCACTTCGCGGGCTACTCGGCCTCGCGGGCCGGTCGCAACCTGGCGCCGGTGTCGATGGGCCCGCGGGAGTTCGCGGACGTCGTCCTCCCGCCCTTCGAGATGGCCGTCATCGAGGGCGGGGTGCGTTCGGTCATGCACTCGTACGCGGAGGTCGACGGCATCCCCGCGGCCGCCAATCGCGCCCTGCTGACCGACCTGCTCCGCGACACCTGGGGCTTCGGCGGCACCGTGGTGGCCGACTACTTCGGGATCAGCTTCCTCCAGCTCCTGCACGGTGCGGCCGGCACGCTCGGCGAGGCCGCCACGAAGGCGCTGACCGCCGGGGTCGACGTGGAGCTGCCAGGTCCCAACGCTTACCTCACGCCGCTGATGGACGAGATCGAGTCCGGGCGGCTGGGCGAGGAGACGGTCGATCGCGCGCTGCGCCGCGTGCTGCTGCAGAAACTCGAACTCGGTCTGCTCGACCCGGACTGGTCGGCGGTACCCGCCGGTCTCGACCCCGCGGATGTCGCCCTCGACGCTCCTGTGCGGGGTCGCATCGATCTCGATCCGGGTCCGGACCGGCAGCTGGCGCGCAGGATCGCCGAGGAGGCGATCGTACTGCTGAAGAACGACGGCCTCCTGCCGTTGACCCGGCCCCGGTCGATCGCGGTGATCGGCCCGATCGCCGACGATCCGATCGCGCTGCTCGGTTGCTACTCGTTCCCCGCGCATATCGGGGTGCACCATCCCGACCTGCCGCTCGGGGTCGAGATCCCGACCATCCTCGAATCGCTGCGTGCCGGCTTCGCGGACACCGACGTGGCGTTCGCGGCCGGGTGCCGGGTGAGCGAGCCCGGCACCGACGGGTTCGCCGAAGCGCTTGAGCTGGCCGGCCGATCGGAGGTGGTGGTCGCGGTGTTGGGGGACCGCTCCGGCCTGTTCGGACGTGGTACGTCCGGCGAGGGCTGCGACGCGGAGTCGCTGCAACTGCCCGGCGTGCAGGCGCAGCTGCTGGAGGCATTGCTCGACGGCCCCACCCCGGTCGTGCTCGTCGTCGACTCTGGCCGGCCATATGCGCTGGGCACCGGGCCCCAGCGTGCCGCCGCCATCGTGCAGACGTTCTTCCCCGGTGAGGAGGGCGGGCCGGCGTTGGCGCGCATCCTGAGCGGTCAAGCGAATCCCTCCGGGCGCCTACCGGTCAGCATTCCCCGCAGACCGGGCGGTCAGCCCTGGACCTACCTGAGCCAGAAGCTCGCCCTCGCCTCCGAGGTGTCCAATCTGGACCCGACCCCGGCATACCCGTTCGGATCCGGCCTGAGCTACACGACGTTCCGTTGGTCGGACCTGCGCGTGGACGGCGACGAGGTCGCCACCGGCGGCTGGGTCGGCGCGGAGTTGACCGTCGAGAACACGGGCGTCCGGTCAGGCGTCGAGGTCGTACAGCTCTACCTGCACGACCCGGCGGCGGCGGTCACCCGCCCGGTCGTCAAGCTGATCGGATTCGCCCGCGTCAGCGTCGAGCCCGGTGCCGCCGCGAGGGTACGGTTCGAGGTCCCCGCCTCGGTGACCTCGTTCATCGGTCCCGAGCTGGACCGGATCGTCGAGCCCGGCCGCATCGAACTGCGGCTCGGCGCGTCCAGCGCGGACATCCGGCTGGTCGCCGCACTCGATCTGGTAGGGCCGACGTTGCGTCTGGACCATCACCGCGAGCGCCACTGCCGGATCACGGTGGTGGCCCGCTGAGCGGTCGTCCGATCGGTCGGCGGCGCCGCAGGCGGGCGAGGCAGCCGCAGAGGCCATTGAGGTAGGGGAGCGGAGTTGTGGACGCGTTGACGGGCAAGCCGGACCCGGTCATGAGACACCGGATCGGTGAAGTCACCCTCACTCTCGTCGGGCGCGACGGTCGGCCGCTGCGCGACAGCGCCGTCACGGTTGAACAGCGACAGCACGCGTTCGCCTTCGGCAACATCGGGTTCGACTTCGTACGGCTGGTCGGCGGGCCGGACCCCGACGGCGCCGAACACGTCGAGAGCTTCGGCGGCGGCGGGTGCCTGGACCTCGACCGGCTCGCGAGCCTGTGGCTGAATCTCTTCAACACCGCGACGCTGCCGTTCTACTGGGGACGGTACGAGCCGCGCCGCGGTGCACCTGACATCGGGCGGCTCACCAGGACCGCGCGCTGGCTGGCCGAACGCGGCGTCACCGTCAAGGGACACCCGCTCGTCTGGCACACGGTGCAACCGCCGTGGCTGCTCGACCTCGGACTCGACGAGGTCGAGCGACTGCAGCGGACCCGGATCCGCGACCTCGTCGGCGACTTCGCCGGCCTGATCGAGACGTGGGACGCCATGAACGAGGCCGTCATCATGCCCGTGTTCGCCAACGGGGACAACGCCATCACCCGGCTCGCCCGGGACCGGGGCCGCATCTTCATGGTGCGGATGGCGTTCGAGGAGGCCCGCGCCGCCAACCCGTCGGCGACTCTGGTGCTCAATGACTTCGACCTCTCGTCAGCCTACGAATGCCTCATCGAGGGAGTACTCGAGGCCGGCATTCCGGTCGACGCCATCGGGCTGCAGACCCACATGCACCAGGGGTACCGGGGCGAGGAGTACATGCGGAGCACGCTCGACCGGTTCGCGAGGTTCGGCCTGCCCCTGCATCTGACCGAGAGCACCATCGTGTCCGGCCACCTCATGCCGCCGGATATCAAGGACCTCAACGACTACCGCATCCCTCGGTGGCCGACGACACCGGAGGGCGAGGCGCGCCAGGCCGACGAGATCGTGCGCCACTACCGGTCCCTGGTCGCGCACCCGGCGGTACAGGCGATCAACTACTGGGGGCTCAGCGACGACGGGGCCTGGCTGGGCGCCCCGGTCGGGCTGGTCCGCGCGGACGGCAGCAGCAAACCGTCGTACCTCGCGCTGGAGGGCCTGATCAAGGGAGAGTGGTGGCTGCCCCCGACCGAACTGCGCACCGACGCCGAGGGACGGTTGACCGTTCGCGGATTCTTCGGCGACTACACGGTCTCCGCCGGCGACCGCCAGGCGCCTTTCGCCATCGCACCCGGGCTGACCGATCTGTCGGTGACCATCGATGGCTGACCGGAGGTCCGGTGTGCGGGCACGATTTCCGCGACGAGCACCAGGCCGGGAGAAAGGCGAGGCGGGATGAGAGCCGCGGTGTGCAGCGGTGCCGGGGCAGGTCTGGTCGTCGAAGACCTGACGCTCGCCGGTCCCGGTCCGGCCGAGGTGCTGGTCCGGATCGACGCCGCCGGAATCTGTCACAGCGACTACCACTACCTCACCGGTGACCTCGCCTGTCCGCTGCCGGTAGTGCCCGGCCACGAGGGCGCCGGTGTTGTGGAAGAGGTGGGTGAGCGGGTCAGCCGGGTGCGGCCGGGCGATCGGGTGTGCCTGATGTGGCGGCCCCGCTGCGGCCACTGCGGCTTCTGCCTCACCGGGCGGTCCTCGCTCTGCCAGGCGGGTGCGATCCACGCGACGTCCGGCGGGCTGCTGGACGGAACGTCGCGGCTGCGGCGCGCCGACGGCCAGCAGGTACACCACCTGCTGGGGGTGTCGTGTTTCGCGGAGTACGCGGTCGTCTCCGAGCAGGCCGTGGTGCCGATCCCGGCCGACGTTCCACCCGAGGTGGCCGCCGTCGCCGGCTGCGCGGTGATCACCGGTGTGGGGGCGGTACTCAACGTTGTCGGCCGCTGCGCCGGGCAGGCGGTGGCGGTCTTCGGTGCCGGTGGGGTGGGACTCTCGGCGGTCATGGGTGCTGTGCTGTCGGGCGCGCACCCCATTGTCGTCGTCGACGTGGTGGCCGAGCGCCTCGACGCCGCGCGCCGGCTGGGAGCTACTCATCTCATCGACGCGCGAACCGGCGACGTGGCGGGCGCGGTCGAGGCAAGCTCGCCGGGCGGTGTCGACTGGGCCGTCGAGGCGATCGGCCGGCCGGAGACGCTCGGCCAGGCATTCGACGCGGTACGGCCGGGGGGAACACTCGTCGCCGTGGGGTTGGCGGCCCACGACCAGCTGCTGCGGGTACCGGTCAACGCGCTGGTACAGCGGGAGAAGCGGATCGTCGGCAGCCTGTACGGGTCGTCCAACCCGCTGCTCGACGTGCCGAGACTGCTCGAGCTGTACCGCGCCGGTCGCCTGCCGATCGATCGGCTCATCGGCAAGCGGTACCCGCTTGAATCGATCAACGATGCCTTCGCCGACCTGATCGGCGGTGGCGCCGGACGCGGCATCGTGCTACCGGGCAGCCGGCCCTGAGCGCGGCGCCGCGCGCCGCCACCGTTCCAGTCCCGGATCAGTCGAGGCGCACGCCGGCCTTCGCGGCCAGCGCGTCCAGTTGCCCCCACACCTGCTCGGGAATCGGCAGCTGCGCCAGCCGGACTGTCTCGGCGATGCGCGCCGGTTCGGAGACGCCGACCACGGTCGAGGCGACCCGCACGTCACGCATCGAGAACTGCAGCGCCGCCGCCTGCAGCGGTACGTCGGCCTCGGCGCACACCCGCTGCATCCCGCGTACCGCCTCGCGCACGCTCTCCGGGGTCTCCCGGTAGGCGTACCTCGGCTGCGCGTCCGGACCCTTCGCCAGCATGCCGCCGCCGTAGGGCGCGGCGTTGACGTACCCGACGCCGGCCGCCACGCAATCGTCGAGCAGCGGGTCGGCGCTGCGATCCAGCAGGGTGTACCGATTGTGGTTGAGCGCCACGTCGAACACGCCGGTGGCGACGAACCGGCGCATCAACGGCACCGGGCCGGCGGCGATGCCCAGATGCTCAATGACCCCTTCGTCGCACAGGGCGATCAGGGCCGACACCGGGCCGCCCTCGGCCATCGCCTCCTCGAACGTCAGGTGGTACTCCGGGTCGTGCAGGTACATCAGCTGTACCCGGTCCAGCCCGAGGCGCTCCAGGCTTTCCCGCACCGAGCGCCGTACCCGCTCGCCGGAGAAGTCACCGGTGACTTTGTCCGCGTCGGCCTTCGTGGCGAGCACGACGCCTTCGGGCAGCCCGCCGCGGGTGCGCAGAACGCTGCCGATGCGCTCCTCGGCGTTGCCGTCGCCGTAGCTGTTGGAGGTGTCGATGAAGTTGATGGGACCGTCGAGGACGGCGGCCACCGTCGCCTCGGCGCGCTCGTGTGCGACTCCGTACCCGTACAGGCCGGGGGTGGTGGAAAACGGGCTGGTACCGATGCAGATGGGGGTCACGGCGAGGCCGGTACGGCCGAGCGGACGCCGCGTGGTCGCGGATGCTGTCACTTCGTCTCCGTCGCTGTTCGAAATCTGGCCTGGACTATTTTCGACAGGTCGCACTGCTCTATCTCTAACACGTCTTGCCAGCCTCGCCGCTGGCTCATCCCCTGACGCGCTCGGTGAGCGCGAGCGGTGACTGGGCAAGGATCAGCGCGGCGGCGCCGAGAACTTCGGCGCGATCCCCGAGCACACCACCGGTGACCCGCACGCCGGCGGCTGCGGCGGGAACGCTGTGCCGATCGATGCCGGTGCGGATCGGATCGAACAGTACGTCGCCGGCCGCGGCGAGTTCGCCGCCGACGACCACGAGTTCCGGATTGAGTATGTTGACAATCCAGGAGACGGTCATGCCGATGGCCTCGCCCGCGTCGGCCACCGCACGCCGGGCGCCGCGGTCACCCGAGGCGACGAGGCCCAGCAGTTGGGCGAACGTGATCGGTCGCCCGGTGCTCTGTTCCAGCAGCCTGGTCACGGCGACCGGGCTGGCCACTGTCTCCAGGCAGCCGCGGTTGCCGCACCGGCAGATCGGCCCTCGCGGATCGACGCAGACATGCCCGATCTCCCCTGCCATGCCCAGGGAACCCTGGTGCGGCTGGCCGCCGATGATCAGTCCGGCGCCTACGCCGGCAGAGAGGCGGATGTAGGTCATGTCGTTGACGCCGCGCCCGGCGCCGAACACCTTCTCGCCGAGGGCACCGACGTTGGCGTCATTGGCGAGTTCAATGGGAAAGCCGAGCCGGCGATGCATCTCAGCGGCAGGGGCGATGCCCTGCCAGCCGGGCAGGATCCCGTCGGACTCGACGTCGCCGGTGCGTGAGTTGATCGGCGCGGCGACACCCATGCCGACGCCGAGCAGTTGCTCCGACGTGACAGCCGCGTCGCGCATGGCCTGCCGGACGAGGTCGTGGGCCAGATCGAGGGTCTGGGCGGGGGCATCGTCGACCTGTGCGCGCGACCACTCGTCGGCGATCGGCTCGCCGGCCAGGTCGCAGATGGTCACCCGAACATGCTGGTGGCCGATGTCGATGCCGACCGCGAACGCGGCACGCGGTACCAGCGACAGCAGGGTCGGGGGACGGCCGTTGCCCCGCTGGCGATCGGCGTCGTCCGTGGCGTCCTGCTCGTGGACCAGGTGAGCCTTGCCGAGTTCCTCGACGACGGTCGACACGGTTGCCCGGGACAGTCCCGTCCGGCGCGCGATGTCGGCCCGGCTCGAGGCGGGATGGCGGTAGATCGATTCGATCACGCGCAGCCGGTTCAGGTCTCGAGATCCGAGCGGGTTCGGTGTCGGCGGTGCGGCGGTTGGGGTGCTCACGCGGCGAGCTTAGGGCAGGACCCGACCGTGGACGGTATCGGGCATTAGTTCAATGACGACATTATGTCCGCATGGACACCGGTCAGGGCCTCCGGGCACGCGCCAAATTCAGTCAATACTATGTGCGGCTAAGTCCGACTGTCCCTAATTGATGATGTTGACTTCCGACGAAGGCCCTGCGTAACTTCGTGGCAACGTCCGACGTCGAACCGATTCGGTGTCGCGCGATGGAGGAGGCCACAGTGGCTTGGCGACAGCTGATGGCTCGATTCGCGATCATTCCTACGGTGGCAGGTCTGTGCGCGGTGGCGCCGATCCTGCCCGCGGCGACCAGTGCCGCGCATCCGGCGCCCCGGATGCCGATCTACCTGGATCCGTCCTACTCGTTCGCCGAACGTGCCGCCGACCTCGTGGCGAGGCTGACTCCGGCGCAGCGCGCGAGCCAACTGGTCTCGAGCCAGGCGCCAGCGGTCAGCAGCGCACAGAACCCGCTGTTGACCGGCTACTTCGGCAACTCGATGACCACGCTCGCCGGCCCCGCGAAAGCCGGTGACACGACCGTCGTCCCGGTCTCCGTGACCGGCATCGCGGCGGGTACGCGGCTCGTCGTCGGCTCGGCGGGCAAGCCCGAGACCGTCACGGTCTCCTCGGTGGGCACGGCACCCCGGGCCGCGACAACCCTCGCCGCGGCGGCCGTGGTCGGTGACACGAACCTCAAGGTCGCGTCCGTGGCCAACGTGGTAGCCGGCGAGCGGATCCGGATCGACACGGCCGGCGGTGCGAACCAGGAGTTCGCCACGGTCCAGGCGGTCGGCACGGCGGGCGAGACCGGGACCGGCGTCACGCTGGGCTCGCCGCTGACACGTTCACACGCGAGCGGAGTGGCCGCACAGGACCTCGGCAGCGGTGTGGCGTTTTCGCCCGCGCTGTCGAAGGACTACGCGTACGGGGCCGCCGTCACCGGCCTGATCCAGGGCATCCCCGCCTATGGCTGGTGGAACGAGGCCCTGCACGGAATCAACGCCGAGTCGCTCAACCCGTCGGGCAACGCGGTCACCCTGACGAACACCACGTCCTACCCGATCGACCTGTCCCGGGCATCGAGTTGGGATCCCGCACTGACCTACCAGGTCGCCCAGGCGGAGTCGGACGAGGCCCGCGAGATCGTCCGCCAGAACCGCCTCGACCTGGACTTCTACTCGCCCACCGTCAACCTCGCGCGCGATCCCCGCTGGGGTCGCAACGATGAGTCGTACGGTGAGGATCCGCTGCTCGAAGCGCAGGTCGCCGGCCAGTTCGTCAACGGCATGGAGGGCAAGGATCCCAACGGGCAGCTCCTGCCGCAGGGCAACGGCTTCTACAAGACGACCACCACGCTGAAGCACTACACGATGAACAACACCGAGGGCACCTCGAACGCCGACCCGAACGGCCGGTTGAACGGGTCCTCGAACGCCGACGATCGAGCGATCCGCGAGTACTACACCATGCCCTACCGCAAAATCGTTCAGCAGGACCAGAATGCGGCGGTCATGAGCTCGTACAACGAGATCAACGGCGTTCCGTCGGCGGCCAACGCGTACCTGAATGACACGCTGATGCGTGAGACGTTCGGGTTCCAGGGGTACTTCACCGGCGACTGCGACGCGGTCAACGAGATCAGGCAGCGCCACCAGTGGCAGCCGGACGGGACCAGCCACCCGGTCACCGACGTCGAGCAGTTCGCCTACACGCTCGGATCGGGTGAAGACGCCGAGTGCAACGCCGGATACAGCGACGGCACCGGCAGCAGCTACCGGGGGCCGACGTCGCCGTCGACGACCGCGGGAGGTGCGATGAACACGGTCGGCATGCAGATCGCCACGCCGACCGGCCTGACCACGGTCAACGACCTCGACGTGTCCGCGACCCGGCTGTTCACCAACCGGATGAAGCTCGGCGAGTTCAACCCGAACAACACGGTGCCGTGGCTGACCCAGGCCGCCGCCCGCGACCAGTCCTACGGCGTCTACCCGTGGAACAACGCGACGGCGCCGACGGAAACGGCGTCACGGCTGGATCTGGCACGCCGATCGGCCGACGCGTCGCTCGTGCTGCTGAAGAACGCGGCGACCACCCGCAAGGACGGCTCGACCGGCAAGCTGCTGCCGATGTCGGTTCCGGCCGGTGGCGCGTTCAAGGTGCTCGTGCTCGGCTCCTACGCCAACAACACGAACTTCTACCTCGGTGGCTACTCGTCGAGGCAGGATGCCGCCGGCCAGGCCAATGAGGTGACGCCGTACGCGGGCATCAAGGCCGCGATCCAGGCGATCAACCCGTCGGCCCAGGTCGACTACCAACGCGGATTCATCGGTACCGGCACCAACGCCGGCAACTGCTGCACGGCCATCGACCCGGCCGCGGTCGCGGCGGCGGCCGGCTACGACTACGTGGTCGTGTACGCCGGCATGGACTCCTCCGCCTCGAACGGCACCACCGGAACCGAAGACCGCGACCGCAGCTCGCTGGCGCTGCCGGGCCTGCAGGCTCAGCTCATCAGCCAGGTCGCCGCCGCCAACCCGAACACCGTCGGCGTCATGGAGACGATCGGCGCGCAGGATGTCACGTCCTTCGAGCCGACGACCTCGGCGATCCTGTGGAGTTCCTACAACGGCGAGCGCAAGGGCGACGCCCTCGCCGATGTGCTGCTCGGAAAGTACAACCCGAGCGGCCGCACGCCACAGACCTGGTACCAGAGCGTCAACCAGATCCCGAGCACGGACAGCTACACGCTGGGCCCGGTGGGCCCCAACGGCCGGACCTACATGTACTTCAACGGCCCTGTCTTCTATCCCTTCGGGTACGGGCTGAGCTACACGAACTTCGCCTTCTCGAACCTGCGCGTTTCCAACCGCAACCCCAACGCCGACGACACGGTCAACGTCAGAGTCGACGTCAAAAACACTGGCTCGCGCGACGGCAACGAGATCGTCCAGCTGTACGTCAACACGCCGAACGCGGATGCCTCGCAGGCGCGACCGCTCAAGCGGCTCGAAGGATTCCAGAAGATCGACCTCGCCGCCGGGCAGACAAAGACGGTGACGCTGCCGATCAAGATCGCCGACCTCGCCTTCTACAACGAGTCGCACCAGCGCTTCGAGGTCGATCCCGGCAAGTACGGCATCCAGCTCAGTACGTCGAGCGCCGACAGCGACGTCCAGGTACAGGACATGATCAACGTCAGGGGCGCCCTCACCCCGAAGCCCAGCGTCCTGACGGCGAAGCCGCGCATCATGAGCACCGACAACGCTCGCGGCATCTCCCAGCGCGTGATGTTCCCCGAGGGCGTCACGATCGACCCCGGACTGACCGTCGCCATGGACGACGACACCCTCTACGGCTGGATCGAACCGGGGCAGAGCAAGAACTTCCCCGCCGGGATGACGTTCAGCTACTCCAGCGACCGGCCGGACGTCGTGTCAGTCAACCGCAACGGCACGATCCGCACGGTCGCGAACGGTGCGGCGACGATCACCGCAACCGTGCGGTACCACGGGAAAACCGCTTCCACCTCCTTCGTCGTGCGAGTGCTTTCCGACCTGGGCAACCTGAAGGTCAACGGCCAGCAGCTTCCGAACTTCAACCCGGACGTCACCAACTACGATGTCGTCGTACCTAACGGGGTGACCGCGGCACCGCAGGTCAGCGCCTCCGCGACGACCGGCACCGTGGCGATCACCCAGGCAACCTCGGTGCCCGGGGTGGCGACGGTGACATCGACCGGGCCGGACGGGATCGTCGCGAAATATCAGATCAACTTCGCGAGGCAGGCCTCCGGCGACACCTTCGACAGTTCGACGCTCGGCTCCCAGTGGCACTGGGTCCGCGAGGCTCCGGCAGACTGGAACCTTTCCACCAACCCGGGGTCGCTGACGATCACGCCGAAGACCGGCGACCTGACCACCACGACGAACACCGCTCAGAACGTCCTCCTTCAGCCGGCGCTCGGCGACTGGACGCAGACGACCAAGCTCACCTTCAGCCAACGCCCGAACGCCGCCACTCAGCAGGGCGGGATCATCGCCTACCAGGACGACGACAACTACCTCAAGTTCGACCTCGAAGCGACATCGCCCACGAACCTCCAGTTCAACACCTCGCTGGAGGACAACCTCAACGGCGTGCAGGTCACGCAGACGCTGAACACGCTCAACGCCAACTCGGTTCTGCCGGCCGACAACACCATCTGGCTGCGCATGACCAAGAGCGGTGCGCGGTATTCGACGTCCTACTCGGTCGACGGAACGACGTGGGTACCCGTCTGGACCACCGGCGCCACCCTGAACAACCCACAGGTCGGACTGTTCGCCTTCAACCGCGCCGGTACCACCAGCGACCTGCAGGTGGCATTCGACTCCTTTGCCGTCACGGCGAGCCCGCCCGCCGCGACCCCGGCTCCGACAACCGCGGCGTCGGTCGCTCCGCACCCCAACGGCGCCGGCTGGTACACCACCGCGCCGACCGTGAAACTGTCCGGCACCGACCACTCGAACTGGGGCCTCGCCTCAACCGAGTACAACCTCGACGGCGCCGGCTGGCAGACGTACTCGGCACCGTTCACCGTCACCGGCGACGGAGTGCACACGCTGCAATATCGCTCGACCGACCGGGCCGGCAACACCGAACCGGCGAAGGCACTCACGATCCGCGTCGACACTCACCACCACAACACCGGACCGCACGGGCACTGACCGGCGGACAGGTTCGTGTGCTAACTCAGCTGCTCCTCGGCGCTTCGGTGACGCGCCGGGGAGCAGCCCGGATACAGGAGGCACCCTCTGTGAGGAAAGCACTACGAAGATCGGTCGTGATCTTCGCCGCTCTTGCCAGCGCGCTCGCACTGACGACACTGACGGGCGTCCAGAGCGCCTCGGCCGTCGACTATTCCCTGCCGTCGCTGTGGCAGTCCTACCAGGGCGACTTCACCATGGGCACGTTCGGCGGCTGGAACAGCCAGCAGGCGCTGTACCACTACCGCTCCAACAGCCTGCCCAACCAACTCAAGCTGGACAGCCAGATCGGCACGAGCAGTAACAACAGCCTGTCCCGTCAGGCGTACGTGGCCGCCGTCAACCAGATCAACGCGGACCCGACCCTCGACGACGCGGCGAAGGCCGCCGCCATCGAGAAGGCCAACGAGCAGATCGTGCTGCAGCCGACCACGGGCGCGAATCAGGCTGAGGGCATCCTTCAGGCGATCGAGGCGTACAACGCGGCCAACAACCTGCCGGAGGACCAGAAGAAGATCGTGCGTGCGCACGTACTCGCGTGGCACGGCGGCCAGCAGCCCAACTGGTTCTTCTGCGACGGCTTCGTCTACGACGCAGCCAACCCGGACTGGGCCAGCCCCGACACCATGCTCAAGCGGCTGGACAACTACATCCACCTCATGATGAACAAGTACGCCAGGTACTCGGACATCATCGTCTCCTGGGACGTGGTCAACGAAGCCGTCGACGACTACACCGGCCAGGTCCGCAACGCGGACGACCCTCAGGTCAGCCAGTGGGGCCGCATCTTCCGGCGACCCGACCTGGACGGTGACCCCGACGCCCGGCTGTACGCGGAGTCGGCCTGGATCCGGCAGGCGTTCGAGTCCGCGCGCACGTGGTCGAACGCGGCGGGCGTGCACTGGAAGCTCTACTACAACGACTACCAGGACTCGAACAAGCTGTACGAGCCCAAGATGAGCCAGACCATCAAGGTGCTCAAGCCCATCCACGACGCGGGCAACATTGACGGGTACGGCATGCAGGGGCGCCTCGCCTGGGCGTACCCATCGATCTCTCAACTCAAGGCACAGATCGAGGCGGGCCTCACCGTCGCCGACGAAATCTCGATCACCGAGTCGGACATCCGCAGCGACTTCGAGCCCAACCCGGACTACGACCCGACTCAGCCCACCCGGCGGGTGACCGAGGCCGACGGCGCCGACCCGGCCCACGAGTGGCCGACGTACGGCTCGTGCTCGTGGGACCTGCGCTCGGCGGCCAACGGCAACACGTTCGACGTGTGCAATTCACCGGTCCGCCGCATCCCGGCCTGGGGCACCGGCTCGAACGACGCCCTGGCCAACAGCCCGGACATCATGCGCAAGCAGGCGGACTTCGCGGCCGACTGGATGGATCTGCTGTTGTCGTACAAGGACAAGATCGTCATTGACGACTGGGACGGCACGTCGGACTCCAACACGTTCAACCGCAGCGACGGCGCGCAGCTGTGGTCCGGCCAGTCCGGCAACGCGGAGAAGTACTCGTTCTTCGCGGTCGTCGGGGCGCCGGCGCGCGAGAAGATGCACGACGCGATCGTGCGGGCCGACGCGCTCGACCCGCACCAGTTCACCGCCGCCAGTTGGCAGCGGGTGGCCGACGCGCGGTCGGCCGCGGCGGCCCTGGTCAACGTGCGGATCTACACGATCGACGGGGTGAACGCGGTCACGGCCGCCACCGGTGCACTGACCAGTGCGATCAACCAACTCGAACGGCCCTTCACACACGTCGGCACAAACCCCGCGATCTCGGGGCCGGCCAAGGTCGGTGCCACCCTGACGGTGCATCCCGGGAATTGGCAGCCGCAGCCGGTGACGCTGTCGTACCAGTGGTACCGGTCGGGCCAGGCGATCGAGGGCGCGACCGGCGCGACCTACACACTGGTCGACGCGGACGCAGGCAGCCGGATCTCCGTCGCGGTCACCGGGTCAAAACCCGGATACGCCTCGGCGACCGAGAAGTCCCACGAGACCGGCGTCGTGGTGCGACTGGCGCCAGGGCCGATCGTCGACACCGTGACCAGCACATCCAGCGCCGACCACGGCGGCGTGGCGACCGCCACGGTCAGCGCCGAGGCGGGCGACCTACTCGTGGCGTACGTCGCCTCGGACTCGCCGCACGACGGCGGTCAGACCTCGACGGTCTCCGGCGGTGGGTTGACCTGGACGCTGGCCGGTCGGGCCAACGCGGCACCCGGTGCCGCCGAGGTCTGGACGGCACGGGCGACGACGGCGCTGAACCGAACGAAGATCACGGCACGGGGCACCATGAAGAACTGGGACGAGTCGATCACCGTGATCGCCTATCAGCATTCCAATGGGGTAGGCGCGGTCGTGACGGCCAGCTCCGACCGGGGCAAGCCCACGGCGAGGCTGACCACCACGGCGGCCAACTCGTGGGTCTACGCCAGCGGCGACGACTGGCTCTCGCCGTTGCACCGAACGGTCGGTGCGAACCAGGCGCTGGTCCATGAGTCGTTTACCCCGTCTGGTGACACCTACTGGGTGCAGTCGACCGCCTCGCCGACAGGCGCCGCGGGTACCGCCGTCACCATCAACGACGCGTCGCCGAAGACCGATCCGTACAACCTGGTGCTGGTCGAAATTCTCTCGTAGTACCCGCGCTTGGCTCGACCGGCGCGCACAAAGGGGAGGGCCACCGCCGGTGGCCCTCCCGCCGTCCTTGACACCCGGGGACAGGCTGAACATCATCATCGGAGTGACAGGTCGAGCCACGACGGGCTCCCGCAAGAACGCGGGCTCGGCGAGCATCAGTGATGTGGCTGGCTCGGCCGGGGTCTCGTTGATGACGGTCTCCCGCGTCATCAACGGTCACCCCCGGGTCAGCGAAGAGACGCGCCGCCGGGTGCTCGCGGCCATCCGGAAGCTGAACTACCGGCCGATCCGGGCGGCGCGGGACCTTTCGCGCGGCCGGAGCCGATCGGTGACCGTGATGACCTCCAACACCACCTTGTACGGGAGGGCCGCGCTGTTGCAGGGAATCGAGGAGGCGGCCCGGTACGCCGGACTGCATACCGACATCGGCATCCTCGAATCGCCCCGCCCGTCCGCTGTCGAGGCAGCCATCGAACGGTCTTGCGATCCGGCGTCCGGCGGCGTCATCGTCATCGCCTTCGACCTCGCCGGCGTTCGCGCCCTGCGTGCGATTCCGGCGGGCATCCCGGTAGCGGCGGCCGTGGAAATCAATAACGTGAAGGACAGCCGTGCCTACCCTACGGCCGCCTTGGACGACCGGGCGGCGGCGTTCGCGGCGACCCAGCACCTGCTCGACCTGGGGCATCGGACCGTGCACCACGTGTCCATACCGTCGTCGACGAACGCCAGCGCGCGGCTACAGGGTTGGCGGGCGGCGCTTCGGGAGGCCCGCGCACGGATCCCGGAGGTGATAGCCGGCGGGTGGACTCCCCAGAGTGGCTATGAGGCCGGGCAGCGCTTGGCCGCCGACCGCCAGGTGACGGCGGTGCTGTGCGGCAACGACGACCTCGCCCTCGGCGTCATTCACGCCCTACGGCAGGCCGGCCGGGCGGTACCGGACAGCGTCAGCGTGGTCGGCTTCGACGACGTTCCCTCCGCCGCCTTCTACGCCCCACCGCTGACCACGGTACGGCTGGACTTCGTCGGACTGGGGCACGACTGCTTCGCGCTGCTGCAGCACGCGGCGGATCCCGACTCCATCATGCCTGAATTCAACGCGGCGGCGCCGAAGCTGGTGGTACGCGAGACCACACGCCCACCGCGCAGGCCGTGACTCGGGGCCACTCGGGCGAGTGCCGGGCCGCGTCTGTCCTATGAGGACTGTGTCCGGATGTATCGGCGAAACCCTTGGATATCCAGCATCTCCAGTTAGGATCGATGCTGAGCCGGCATTGCATGACACCGTTCGTGTTAACGCTAACACCCTCAGCCTGGAGCCTTCGATGCCCGCATGCCACTCGCTGCCCTGACTTGATGGGAGTCCCACCGATGACCCTCGCCCGGGATGTCACGACCCGCGTCGCTGAACTGCGCCGGCACATCGCGGCCCTGTACGGCGACCTCGGCCGGCGCGGCCTGGTCACCTGGGCGACCGGCAACGCCTCCGCCCGGGTGCCCGACGCTGACCTCCTGGTCATCACACCGTTGGGCATCAACCCCGACGACATCACGCCGGAAGGGACGGTGGTCGCCGACCTCCACGGCAACGTCATGGACGCTGAGCTGCCGCCGTCGTCCGACGTGGAGTCGCATGCCTATGTGTACCGGCACATGCACCAGGCCAACGGCATCGTCCACACCCATTCGACGTACGCCACGGCCTGGGCCGTCCGCAACGAATCGGTGCCCTGCGTCTTGACGATGATGGCCAACGAGTTCGGGGGAGAGATACCCGTCGGTCCGTTCTCGCTCATCGGTGACGACTCCGTCGGCCGGCAGATCGTCGAGGTCTTGAGCACGCACCGCTCGCCGGCGGTGTTGATGCGCAACCACGGCGTGTACGCCATCGGTGCGACCCCGCGCGATGCGGCCAGAGTCGCGGTGATGTGCGAAGAGGCGGCTCGTACGGTGCACATCTCCCGGCAGCTCGGTGAGCCGGTGGAGATTTCCCGGTTGCTTGTCAACGCGCTACACGCGCATCACCGGGACATCTCTGGACAGCCGCCTCTGCCTCCGCCGACGCGTCGATGACCGGCGCCGGTCGCTGCGGGTGACTTTGAGAGGGCCGAGATCGTAGTCGTTCAGATCCAGAGTAACTACGAACGTGCGAGGGTTCTGGCTGACCTCGCCTCAGTTCTGGCCGCTGCTGGCGAGGTCGATCGGGCCGAAGTAAGCGCCCGATCGATCCCGAACGAGCGCGAGCGGGTACAAGCGATGATTGCGCTGGCGCAGAAGGCAGACCAGACACGCGCGCTTCGTCGCAAGGGACGTTGTGCCCGGTTCGACTAACCATCCGCGGCCAGCAACACGATTCTCGCCCGCTGCACACCCCGCTTGCCGCCGTCCGCGACCTGGTCAGGCTCTCCAAGATCACACGAGCCTCACCCGTGACCACGAGCGGGGCAGACGCATGACATCATCTGACGACGTCATCGTCATTTAGGCCAAGATCTACAAGTACGGTTCATCTGCGATTCATGGATCAACTATCAACGCGCTAGTTGGGCCTGCTTGAGTCGTCACCGTGAGTCGGAGCAGGACCGCTAATCCAGCAGTTGTTCCACGGGCCGTCAGCGCGGCTGGATCCCGCGGCGCTCTCATCGAGAGCGGCACTTAGCCCCCGGATCTGATCTGGATGCCGCCGCCTCGCCGACGCGGCGCGCTTCATGCTGGCCGCAAACGCCCGTGTCCAGCTATGCAAGGCCCGTGAAGTGAAAGGCATGCAAGGTTCATGTTGATTCGATCAGTAAGGCATCACCGTTGGCTGATTGCTCGCACGACAGCTGCGGCCGTAGTCGCCGGTGGGGTCGCCACCGCAGCGGCAATGCCATCGACGTAATCGACACGACCACGAACCGGGTCCTCGACACCATTACGCACCCGGCGCAGCTCAACCGCTACGACTGGGTCTCCGCGACGAACTGGAGCAAGCCCTATCCGGGCGACGACCAGATCCTGGCATTCGGCCAGGTGCCCAGTCGCAACCTGCCGAGCGACTTCCTCGGCGATTGACAGGGATGCCGTGACCGGGGCCGCCCGGCGCCTCGTCGCCTCGGCCGGCAACCCACCACACGAGAGGAACCACGCCTGTGCGCGAAGACCCCGCACTGGAAACGCACGCTCTGACCAAGAGCTTCGGGGACCGGATGGCGGTCAGCGGTGTCGACCTGCGAGTTGACGAGGGCAGCGTGTACGGGTTGTTGGGGCGCAACGGCGCCGGCAAGACCACGCTGTTGCGGATGGTTCTCGGCCTGCTGGCGCCCGATTCCGGTTCCATCGAGGTGTTCGGCGAACACGCGGCGGCCGGAGACATCGCCGCTCGCGATGCCGTTGCTGGCTTCGTGGAGGAGCCACGGTTCTATCCCTACCTGTCAGCGCGACGCAACCTCGAACTGCTGGCTCGTCTGGACGGCATACAGGCAGCCGTCACACCCGATGCCGCGCTGAGGCTTGTCGATCTCGCCGATCGGAGCGGTGACAAGGTCGGCGGTTTCTCGACTGGCATGCGGCAACGACTCGGCCTGGCAGCCGCGCTCCTTCGTTCGCCACGGTTGCTGGTTCTCGACGAGCCGACCATCGGCCTGGACCCCGCGAGTGCGCTTACCGTGCGTACGACCCTGCGCTCGCTGGCCGAGCGCGGCGTGGCCGTTTTGTTGAGCAGTCACAACATGGCCGAGGTCGCCGAGATCTGCGACCGGGTGTTGATCATCCACGAGGGCAGCATGGTATGGGACGGGACGCAGGCCGATCTGCAGGCCGCCGCGCCGGCGCCTGCCTGGCGGGTGTGGACCAGCGATGACGCTCGTGCTGCGGCGGTGGCCACCGGGTCCCCGGTTCGCCTCGAGGTCGGCGGCCGGCCCGCCGCACCGCTGACTGTGCACGGCGGTGACGAGCAGCGTGACGCCTTCGTTCTCGAACTCGCCGCCGCTGGCGTGGCGGTGCGCCGGCTTGAGCCGGATGTGCCGCCGTTGGAGGCCTTGTTCGCGGTCCTGACCGGGGGTGTCGATGGCAATGTCGTGCCGGAGCGGGTTCTTGTCGGGGGTGTGGCATGAGCACCGTAGCCGATGATGCGCCTCCTACCATCCCCGTGCCGACGGTGCCCGCCGGGCGGGTACGGCCGGGGCTTGCCGCCGCGGTCCGGGTCGAACTGGCGAAGCTGACCGCGCAGTGGCCGTTGCGGATAGTGATCGTGTTGTGCGTCCTGGTTCCCGTCGCGTTCGCCGTCGTCATGCGGGCGGCGTCGACGATGCCGGCCGACACACTGTTCGGCCGCTGGGCGGGTACGACCGGGTTCGCCACTTCGCTGACGGTGTTGAACTGGGCGGCGTCCTATGGCGCACCGCTGCTGGCGGGCCTGTTCGCCGGCGACATCTTCGCCAGTGAGGATCGGCTCGGCACCTGGAAGACGATCCTGACCCGCTCATCAACGCGGACCCAGCTGTTTTTGGGCAAGGCGGTCGCGGCGACGCTGAGTGTGTGGATCAGTTTCGCGATGATCGGTGTCAGCAGCCTTGTGGCCGGGCTGGCGGTGGTTGGCTCGGGGCCACTGGTCGGGCTTTCCGGCCAGGCCGTCGGTTCCGGCTCCGCATTCGGGCTGGTGGCCGCGAGCTGGGCCCTGTCGCTGGTCTGGATCACGCCGTTCGTCGCCCTGGCGTTGCTGCTGTCCATCGCCAGCCGCAGTGGGATCATCGGTGTGCTCGGCCCCGTGCTGCTCGCCCTGGTGTTGCAGCTGCTGTCGACCGTCGGATCGGGCCAGATCGTGCGCTCGGTGCTGCCCTCGACGCCATTGGACGCCTGGCACGAACTGCTGACCGATCCGCTGCGGACCGGGCCGGTACTGCAGGGCGTCCTTACCAGCGTGGGTTACCTGGCCGTGTTCTCATGCGCGGCGTGGTACCTGCTGCGCAGACGAGACTTCGCCGGCATCGACGCGGCACCGGCCAACCGCCGCCCGGCCGCCGTGCGTATCAGCGTCGCCGTCGCCGCAATCACGGTTGTGCTCCTGGGTCTCAGCGGCGTCGGGGGGACCGCGCTCACCGCCCGCCGGCTCAACACCTCCATCGCCGCCACCTTCGGCAACCTCGCCGAAGTCCGCTACGAATGGCAGACCGGCAGCCCCGCCGACAACACCATCCCTTGGCAGGCCAACTGCAATCGAGGCGGCACACCCATCGGCGTTGGCGTGTCCGACAGCTCCGGCGCCGGCGACGACTGGTCGTGCACCATCACCGACATCCGACCCTCCGACGGCGCCGGCGTCACCACTCTCGACCTCACCCTCAAATCCAACGGCTGCTACCAGGTCCAATCCTCGCCCGGAGCCGTCGGCGCCCTGTACGTCAACGACGACCATGGCAAACCCTTCATCAACCCGCTGTACGCCTTCGACGGCTGCCTTGGCACGTCCTGACCCGCCGGGGGTGCAACGCGGGGAGCGGCTTGCACGCGGGTCGGAACGCGGCACCGCGCTGGATTCGCCGGGCGCGTTGCTGCGCGCGTGGCGCCAGCATGCTGGCTGGTCCCAGGGCGAGGTGGCCGTCGCGTTGCATGTCAGCAGCGCGACGGTGAGCAGCTGGGAGACCGGCGCGAGGCGAATTCCGTTGCCGATGCTCGAGCGGTTGGATCACGAATACTTTGCCGGGGGCTGCCTGGTGGACCTGGTCCGAGCGCTGGGCACCCCGGACGGATACCGGATCGACCTGCCATCACGCGATGCCGGTGGCGTTTCGACGCAGCGAATCCCCCGAACGTATTGGGGCCATCTGTTTTCGGGATCGGCCGGTCCGGTGTGGGTGTGGGTGCGACCAGCCAGCGGCGCTCGGGTTCGGGGTTCGTGCTATGCAGGTGCGGTCGGGGTGCGCGTGGATGAGGTTGCCGGCCCGCCGGGTGTGTTCCTGACCGGGGCCTTCATGGATTATGAGTGGGCGCTGCACGCGGTGCTGGCCGAACCGGGCTGGGTGGACTTCGGGCGAGGTGTCCCGCCCGAGTGGCTCGGCGCGCAGATCAAGACGTTCAACCAGTTCCGCGACCTGGAGTTCATCAACCCTCATCCACGATGGCTGCGGTTCTGCGTCGACTCGCTCCGCCTGCGCGATCACGGCGATCCGAGCACGCTGCGCGAGCGGCTCGGCGAATTGATCGGCGTGTCCAACGCCGACCGGTTGGAGGCGAGCTACCACCGATGCGTAGGGCAGGCCTCGCCCGCCCCGGCCACCGCCGAACCGCACCGAGATCGGCACGTCACGGTGTCCGGTGGTCCAGCCGGACCTCGTCCGCCCGCGACGCAGGATCAGCGGCGAGCCCTGCACAAGCGGCTGCGCGAGGCGCGCGGCCTGTCGCAGTCTGAGGTGGCGGCGGGGCTCACCGTTCTGGGCGGCACCGCCAGGCCGGTGAGCCTGCATCAGGTGCACAACTACGAATCGGGCCGCTCCAAGGCCCATAGGCTGCCGCAGCTTCCGGCGATGCTGGACGTGCTCTACGGCGGGTGGGGGTGGACGTGCTTCGAGGCCGTCCGCGTCAGGCGGGTCGCGCAGCGGGTGATCCAAGCGACGTTTCCGTCATGGTGGCGCGGTCCTGTCCGCGTCAGCGTCCACCCGCAAATCCCGGCCGTTGCTGGTGAGGGCATCACGTTTTCCTGGTGGCCGTCGATGTCCGCGGACCGGGAACTCGGCGCCGAGCCGGCGGCCTTCACGGTGTGTCGCGTGAGCGACGAGCCGCTGCGCGTGCAGGTCCCGGACGGCTGGTCGGTGCAGGTCCACATGGGATATGACCCCGACGCCGTGGATGCCAACGACGACTGGGTTCCGGCCTCGGAGCTGGCCGGCGACCAGATCTTCGACCACGTGCTCGGTGGCTGGCTTCACCTGATCTCCAAGACGAAGGCGGATCTCGATCGGGCTCTCTGCAGCCCCGAAAGCGGCACGCTCGAGTGAACGGCTCGGGGCCCAGTTCGGCGACCAACACTTCTTTTTGTATCTACGCCGACGCTGCTTTGTATCGCACCCCTACGGTCTTTAGTAGATGACCGGATCCAGCTTCCACATAAGACCGAATTCGCTGCGCGTTCACGTGGCATGGATTGAGTAACCAGGAGTTGGTCAAGGACCGGCCTGTCCCGGGTTGCAGTTCCACCCCCAACCAGCTCACCAAGGTAAGAGGTGCAATCTCGTGCTCATCCCATCCAAGACGCGCAGGCGACGCTGGGCCGTCGTCAGCGCCGGCGCGGTCGCGCTCGCCCTCTTCGGCGGCGCCACGGCAGCGGCGGCCCACGGCGTCATCCCGCTCAATCCGTTCGGCAGCAATGTGGTCGGTCGGCAGCAGGCCGACGGCCGGATCCTGCTACCGGACAACCACTGGATCTCGCCGTACGGTACGCGTGCCGTGACGTTCTCGGCTCAGACCATCGGCACCGCGATCAGCCCCGACGGCACCAAGATCGCATCGCAGACCGGCGGCGACAACGCCGGTACCCCACAGCTCAGCATCAGCGATGCGGCGACCGGCACGGTGCTGCAGACCTTCGGCGGCACCGGCGACGCGGCGCCGGTCTACTCGCCCGATGGCACGGCGCTCTACGCCGCGACCTCCACCAGCGTGCTGAAGTACGTGGTAGGCGCCGACGGCAAGGTCGTCAACCCGTCCTCGCCGCTCAAGATCGCCCTCCCGTCCGGCGCGCTGCCGTACGGCCTGGGGATCTCCGCCGACGGCAAGACGCTGTACGCCGCCGAGAGCGGCATCAACAAGCTCGGCATCATCGACACCGCGACCGGCTCCGTCACCGGACAGGTCGCCGTGGGCAACGCGCCGGCGGGCGTCGCGGTCGTCGGCAACCAGGTGTTCGTCTCCAACCGTGGCGGTCGGCCGGCCGTCGCGGGTGACACGACGAACGTCTCCGACGGCACCAACATCGTCTCCGACCCGGTGACCGGCGCGTCGGCCACCGGCACCGTCTCCGTCGTCAACCCGACGGCGAAGACGCAGGTCACCGCCCAGACCGCGCCCGACACCTCGGCAACGGCGCCTGACATCATCGACGTCGACTTCGCCGACGGCACGCCGGCCGAACACGCGCAGAACCTGCCGGGGACCACCTACGGCGCCCCGTCGATCGCCAAGGACGCCGAGCTAGGCCAGAACGTGGCGACGTTCAACGGCACCACGGACGCCTACACGTACCCGTTCGGCGACCAGTGGAGCAAGGTCGCCAAGGGCTTCACCATCGAGTGCAAGTTCCGCTGGAACGGCGCGGCGGTCGACAACAACGGCCACGGGGTCTGCGAGGACCTGAACAGCGGTGGGATCGGCGTCGACATCCTCAACGGCGAGCCGATGACGTACGCGCACATCGGCGGCGCGTACAAGGAGATCTTCGACCCGCACCCGGTCGTGTCCGGGACCTGGTACGACGTCATCACCACCTGGGACGGCTCGACGCTGCGTGAGTACGTCAACGGCACCCAGGTCGCGACGATGGCGGCCTCGGGCGCGCTCGGCCTGCCGACCCCGGACACCTCCTGGCACTGGACCATCGGCGCCAACGCCGCGCCCACCCCGGCCGGCATCGAGGCCCCCGCGCGGGTCAGCGTCGCCAGCAGCAAGGTCTGGAGCAAGGCCCTCGCGGGTGGCCCGAGCGTGCCGGTGACGGTGCCGACCACGCCCGACACCTCCGCGAAGACGCCGGACGTCCTCTCGGTGGACTTCGCCGACGGCACCTCCGTCGACCACGCCCAGAACCTGCCGGCCACCACGTACGGCACCCCGTCGATCGCCAGGGACGCCGGCCTGGGCCAGAACGTCGCGACCTTCAACGGCACCACGGACGCGTACACGTACCCCTTCGCCGACCAGTGGACGAAGATCGGCAAGGGCTTCACCATCGAGTGCAAGTTCCGCTGGAACGACCCGGCCGGCCCGGCCACGGCCGACCACGGCGTCTGCTCGGACACCAACAGCGGCGGCATCGGCGTCCACGTCGTGAACGGCGAGCCGATGACGTACGCCTTCATCGGCGGCGCGTACAAGACGATCTACGACCCGAACCCGGTCGTGCCGGGCACGTGGTACGACGTCGTCACCACCTGGGACGGCACGACCCTGGACGAGTACGTCAACGGAACCCTCGTCGCCAGCCAGGCGGCCTCGGGTGCGATGGGCCTGCCGAAGCCGGATGCGACCGCGTACCACTTCACCATCGGTGCCGACGCGAGCGCGGGCGGCATCGAGATGATCTCTCCGGTCAGCATCGCCACCAGCAAGATCTGGAGCACCGCGCTGCCGTCGGCCGGCACCACGCCGGTCTACGACATCGGCAACCAGACCGCCATGATCAACGTCGGCCTGCAGCCGGCGGCGATGACGGTGCACAAGGGCGCGGTCTTCGTCGCCAACACCAACGCCGACACGGTGTCGATCATCGACGCGGCTTCGCACAAGGTGACCCAGACCTTCGCGGTTCAGCCGCTGCACGGCGCGACCGTGGGCGCCGGGCCGAACTCGATCGCGTTCGCCGACGACAGTCACCTGCTGGTGAGCGTCGGGCGCGACAACGCGATAGCGGTGTTCAACTACACCGACGAGCGGCAGCCGGTCGGCTACAAGGGCTTGATCCCGACGGACTGGTACCCGAACCAGGTGTCCTACGACGCCAAGTTGGGCAAGGTCATCGTCAGCAACCAGCAGGGCATCGGCACCAACGGGTACCAGCAGAGCTACAAGTACCAGGGCACGCTGACCTCGTTCAAGATGCCGGCGGACAAGGACCTGAACACCACGACGCAGACGGTCTTCCACGACAACGCCTGGGACGTCGCGAAGCCGACGGGAAGCGGTAACGCCCCTCACGGTCAGAAGCCCGCGATCCCGGTGCAGCTCGGCCAGCCTTCGGCGATCAAGCACGTCTTCCTGATCATCAAGGAGAACCGCACCTACGACCAGATCCTCGGTGACATCGGCAAGGGCAACAGCTCCACGGCGTACCTGAACTACGGCGCGAGCGTCACCCCGAACCAGCACAGTCTGGCCAACACGTTCACCCTGTTCGACAACTTCTACGACAGCGGCATGCTGTCCGCGGACGGCCACCAGTGGCTGGTGCAGGGCAACAACAACGACTACCAGGCGCAGAACGCCGCTAGTGTATGGGCGCGCAGCTACCCGTACCCGGGTGGTGACGCGTTGTCGTACCAAAGCGACGGCTTCATCTGGGACACCGTGCAGAAGGCCGGTGGCACGGTGGCCAACTACGGCGAGTTCGAGGCGGCCACGACGGGGAAGCAGGGCAGCTGGCAGCAGTACTACGCCGACTCGCAGATCATGGAAGGCAAGGCCCAGGGCCCGCTGCCGATCGCGCAGAACTCCGCGCAGTGGGTTTCGGACGTGCCGGGTCTGAACACCATCAGCAACCACGACTACCCGCACTTCGACCCGAGCATCCCCGACCAGTACCGCACCGACATCTGGGAGCAGGACTTCAAGAAGGCCGAGCAGACCGGCGTCCTGCCGAGCCTGACGACCATGGAGTTGGGCGTCGACCACACCGGTGGCGCGCCGACCGGGACCGCCCAGGTCGCCGACAACGACTTGGCCGTCGGACGCATCATCTCCGATATCTCGAACAGCCAGTTCTGGAAGGACTCGGCTGTGTTCGTGGTGGAGGACGACACCCAGGCCGGCAACGACCACGTCGACGGCCACCGCGGCCCGCTGTTTATCGCGAGCCCGTACGCCAACCGCGGCGTCGTCAACAGTGAGTACTACTCGCAGGTCAACGTGGTGAAGACGATCGAGCAGATCCTCGGTGCGCAGCCGATGAACCAGATGGACCAGGCTGCGATCCCGATGTACGACGCGTTCACGAACACGCCCGACCTCACGCCGTACAACGTCCTGCCGAACCAGATCCCGCTTACCCAGGGTGTCTCGAACCTGATCCCGCTCACTCCGACCTCAAGCACGGCGTCCAACCCGTCGGCCGCGGCCGCGGTGACGGCCACCAACGGGCCGGCCGCCCCGGCTGTTCCCGGAGCGGAGCAGGCAGTGGCCAACCAGTGGACGACGTGGTACCAGATCGAGGCGACGCCGAAGCTGACCGGAGCCAACGCCGCACCCGACGCGACGAACCCAGCCCAGCTCAACCGCTACGACTGGTACACCGCGACCAACTGGAGCAAGCCCTACCCGGGCGATGCGAAGATCCTTGCGCCAAACCAGGTGCCTGGTCGTAACCTGCCGAGCAACCTGCTCGGCGACTGATCACCTCGCAGTAATCGGTGCCGGCCGGGGCCTGATGGCCCCGGCCCGCATTCTCGCTTAGCATCTCTCATCATTTCGAGGCTTGCTCACAGGAAAGTCGCCGATTCGATTTCCCTTTGCGCAGCGCGACACACCATCGCCGTCGCCGGTTATAAGCCGCACCACGGCGCCGCGCCCGGTGGACATCACGGAGCACTTCGCAGAGGGAGTATTCGGCAACGGCCACGCGGCTGCATCCCCGGCCCTTATCGGGCCTCGGCTGGTTGGAACAACTCGACCGGGTTGCCCGACGGATCCTCGAGCAGGATCTGCCGACCGCCCGGGCCGGTGACGATGTCGTTGCGGAAGCTCACCCCGGCTGCGCGCAGCCGGTCCACTTCGGCGGTGAGGTCGTCGACGATGAGGTGGATGCGGTTCCAACCGCCGGGTTCGGGGATGCGGCCATCGGGCATCGGCCGCCCGGCGGTGCTGTCCGGGCCGGCCAGCAGCAGCCGCAGGTTGCCGCGGGTGACCTCGGCGAACGCTGGTAGGAAAGCGGTGTTGGGTGTGAAGCCGAGGTGGATGGTGTAGAAGGCGACCGCGGCCTGCACGTCGTGCACCATGTACCGGACGTTGACGCTGTCCTCGGGCCAGTTACTCATGATTCCTCCATCGTGGACTGACGTGAGATTTGTGTCCGACGGGCCTGCCGGGCCTACCAGGGCGCTTCGGGAGCTTGGTGAGGGAGTGCGGGGTACCCACTCGAGAGCGCGGGATCCGGCTGGACGAGGGTCATACCCGAGCCTCTTCTTCGATCCTGGACGGTGTGCCCGAGGTCATCTTCGGTGCCCGGCGTCCGGGCATCCACCAGTTGGCCTCGCCGCACAGTTCCATCACCGCGGGGACGAGCATCATCCGGACGATGGTGGCGTCGATGAACACGGCGACGGCCATGCCTAGGCCGACCTGCTTGATCGAGACATCGGGGCCGAGCAGGGAGGTCGTGAAGACGGCGATCATGATGGCGGCTGCCGCAGTGATGATCTTGGCAGTGCGTGCCAGCCCATGGGTGACGGCGGTCCGGGTGTCGCCGGTGCGCTCGTATTCCTCACGGACCCGCGAGATCAAGAAGACCTCGTAGTCCATCGACAGGCCGAACAGGACCGGGAACATCACCAGCGGTACCCAGGTCGTGACCGGCATGTCGGTGGCGAAACCGAAGACGGAGCCGAGCCATCCCCACTGCACGATCGCGACCAGCACACCGTAGGCGGCACCGATCGACAACAGGTTCATCACGGCGGCCTGCAGCGCGATCGTGACCGAGCGGACCAGCGCGATCAGCAGCACCAGCGACAGCACGATGACGATCGCGATCATCAGGGGCAGACGTGAGCCGGTCTGGTCCGAATAGTCGATCGCGGCGGCGTTCGGGCCGCCGATGTAGACCTTGTCGCCGGCGGGCGCCTTGGGCAGCACGTCGTCGCGAAGCTTGTGCACCAGGTCCGCGGTCGCCTCGTCCTGGAATCCGGTCTTGGGGAAGGCGGTAAAGGTGGTGGCCTGCCCGTCCTTGCTGACCTGGGGTGGCGTGACATAGGCGATGCCCTCGGTCGCGTTGACCGCTTCGACGACGGGGCCCAGCGCATCCTTGGGGCCGGCCTCAGTGGCGAAGATCAAGGGTGCGCCGTAGCCAGGGCCGAAACCCTCCGAGAGGATCGTGTACGAGCTGTAGCTGCTCCTGTCGTGGGGCTGCACGCTGGCGTCGGGCAGGCTGAGGCGCATCGACAGTGTGGGGGCGGCCAGCACCAGCAGAGCCGCGCCGGCCAGTACCGCAGTGACCAAGGGCCTGCGCTGTACCACGCCGGCCCATCGTTCGGCGGCGGCACGGCGCGTCGGGGCCGGGCCACCATGAGACGCGCGCCGACGGGACGTGCGGCGAGGCAGCCGCAGCGAGTTGATCCTGTGACCGATGAAGCCCAGGAACGCCGGCAGCAGGGTCACCGCGGCGATCATGGTCACCAGCACGGTCGCCGAGGCGCCGATGGCCACCCCGGTCATCAGCCTCTGTCCCACGGCGACCAGACCCAGCATTGCGATCACCACGGTCGTGCCGGCGAACAGCACCGCGTGACCCGCGGTGGTGATGGCGTTGACGGTGGCGCTCTCGGGATCGTCGCCGTTCTCGAGGTTGTCCTTGTAGCGGGTCACGATGAACAGTGCGTAGTCGATGCCGACACCGAGCCCGATCAGTGCGGCGAAGACCACGGTGAAATCCGGCGCGGGAACGAGATACCCCGACAGCTTGGTCAGGGCAAGGCCGCCGAGGATCGCCATCAGTGCGGTTACGATCGGCAGACCCATCGCTACCAACGACCCGAAGGCGATGAACAAGATCACCGCAGCCGCCAAGACGCCCACGCTATCGCTGGGCCCCTGCGTGGGTGTCTCGGCCTTCTCTGCCTGGTTCCCGCCGAGCCCCAACGACACGCCGTCTCCGGAGGACTGCTTGACTGTGTCCACCAGGGATTTGACCTCGGTCTTCTTCGCATCCTTTTCGGTCAGCGGGATGGTGGTACGGGCGATGCGGCGATCTTTGGTTACTAGGTTGCTGTCCTGGTACGGCGAGGTCACCGGTCCGGTAATGGGTGAGGCGTCCAGATCGGCGATGACCTTGTCGATCCTCCGCCGGGCGGCGGGGTCGTCGATCCCTTTATCTGCTTTGATCGCGAGAGTCAGCGTGTCCCCCTGCCGCTCGGGGAAATGCTTCTCGATCAGCGCCTGCGCCTTGGCGGAATCGGAGCTTCCGCCAGCGAAGTCGTTGTCGGGGGCGGCGGCGTAGCCGAAGCCGACCAGCGCCACGGCGATCACGCCGATGATCCAGGTGAGCAGGACCAGGCGGCGGCGCCGATAGCAGAACCGGGCTAGTCGCGTCAGAGCCCCGCCCGTTCGCGCAGTGTCGGTCGTCATTATCTTCTCCTCGGGCAGGTCATCGGTGTTCATTCCGGGCCGGCACACACATCAATTCGTCCCGCCGATCATGCCGGCGGGTGCGCGCGGCGCGCGTCGGCTGGCGGTCGCGATTCGTGGCTCAACCCGCAGGCGTACCGTCATCCGCTGGCGGTAGACCGGTGCGTCGTGTGCGGTAGCTGGGGCACACCTCACCCCCGATGCGCGTGACCGGCGGACGCGGGCAGGGCGTCAAGAGATGCCGACACCATGTACCGCCCAGAGGAACAGCGCTGTCCCTGACCGGGTCGGCATCGATTCCCGCTTCTTTCTAGTCCCCGATGTCGCCGGCGTTCCCGCGCTTCAACACCCGGAACTGGTCCAGGCGAAGGTGTACGGGATGATGCACGTCCGTGGTGAACCGCCACACTTCGGGCCGGCCCAGCGCTGGCGTGGCCAGGGAGCGGCCGGCGCGGTACTGCTCACCGTTGATCGTCCATCCGCCACCGGCCACGGACTGGAACAGGAAGTCCCGGGTGACGGTGGCCGTCGACGCGTCGGCCCGGGGCAGTAAAGACAGTCGGGCCGGGATCGACGAGGAGTCGGACGATGGCGACCCGACCGCGAAACGCATGACGTCGGCGGTCGAGCCGCTACCGAGCGTGTGTTATGCAGCGTGACTTGAGCACCGGCGGTGTACAGCACCCTCCTCTTCTCAAGGCTGCCCCGTCAGGCACTGCGGCCAGGTACGGTTCCGCTGCCCGAGCTATCGCCAGTTGCCGTACTGTTCGACGTACGCCAGGCCGGTGACCGGCTTGCCCCGGTACCGTCCGGTGACGGTGCTCGCGCCTTCGTAGACGCCGTCGCCCGCCTGGATTTCCTGTCCCTGCGGCTCGGCGACCACCGTGAGGCTGGCATCCAGCGCCGGGATGTTCACGGTCCACCGGGTGCCGTACCGCTTGCCTGTGGTCGGGCTGCTCCAGAAGCCGGATGTGGTGCCGGCGAGCGGGTTCACCGCGACGATCTCGTGGGTTCCGTCGGGGTGGAGCACGGTCGCGTAGGCGAACTCGCCGTCCTGGGTGAGCATGTCCCAGAGGTTGACCCGGTCGCCGTTTGGCAGTTGTAGCGGCATCCAGGTCCATTTCTGCAAGGTGCTCTGGTCCCAGTTTCCCCACTGGCGGTCCAGCCACGACTCTCCGGTTACCGGGTAGGTGTGGTTGTTCAGGGTAAGCGTTCCCTGTGACGCCAGGCTGGGTAGGGAATAGTAGTAGCTGGTGCCGTCGAGGAACGGCATCAGCCCGGTCCCGTTGTTGTACAGCGCGGGTCCCCGCGCGCGCAGCGTCAGATCGATCTCGCCGGCCGGCAGTGTGGCGTGCAGGCGCATTGCATCCATCGGCCCGGACAAGGAAGCCGATGGCGTGCGGACGTCGAGCGCGGTGGTGGAGAAGCTGGTCTGGTCAGGCGAGTAACGCTGACTCTGCGTGTAGTACTTGCCGGCAGTCTTATCCGTGATGCCGATCAACGCCTGCGGAGCTCCGCCAATGTTGAGGATTGTGACCTGGTAGCCGAAGCGGTGACCGTGGGCGTCGAGGTGGCCGACCGTGTACCACCATTCGATGGGTGTGTTCGGATGCGCCGCTTGGTCTGCGGGCAGGTGCACGAATGTTGGGAAGGCGGGTGCCGTGGTGGTGTCCGTCGGCTTTCCTGTGCCCGCTGCGTCGGAACCGGTCTGGGCTGTTGCCGGGATCGCGGACAACGCCACGCCGGCCAGCACCGCGCCGAACGCCAGGGTGGCGATTGCCGCGGTTGATCGACGTCGCTGTTTTCGCATGGTGTTCCTCATCTCTTGTCGTGCCGGAGTCCGTTGCCCCAGTGGTCGGCGCTCACTACCGGATTCCCGCGTTGCCTGCGTGCTGGGTATGGCGACCAGTCGTAGGGAGGGCAGCACTTGCCTCGGATACGTCGTCGATGAACGTCTCCTCGGCGCCAGCCTTGATTACGCCATGGATGCCGTTCGCGCCAATCACTGTGGTGGTACCGCTTCGCCTGGCCTCCAGGTCACCTTTCGGCCTGGTGTCACGTCCCTGCCCGCTGCGCCACTATCGGTCCTTCCTCGCTTGTGCTCGTCACCAACCGATCGTGGCGGCAGGTGCAGGCAGGCTGCGTCGGCTGGTGGTCGTGTTTCGTGGCTCACCTCCCGGGTGTAGGTCATCCCCGGGTGGTAGGCCGGTGCGCCGAGTGCGGTAGTTCACGCACCACTCGCGGCGGATGCTCAGGGCCGGGCGGATGCGGCAGGATGTTCGGGGATGGAGACACCAAAGACGCTCAGTACCGTGCGCCTGGCCGCACCGCTGCTCACCAATTCCGGTGTCGGCGTCGGCGTGGCGGTGCTATCGCTGGCCGGCAGCCTGATCGGCGTTGGACCCCAGTGGATCAGCAGCCCCCGCCCAATCGACGCCGTGGCGGTCGGACTTGTCGTGGTGGTGGCCGGCGCCGTAGCGCTGCGCCGCCGCTACCCGGTATCGGTGCTAGTCGTCCTCAACGTGGTCGCCCTGGCCTGGTCGGCCTTCCACTATCCCGGCCGTCTGGTGCTGCTGATCCCGCTGATCGCCTGCTACACCCTCGCGGCCCTGCGTGGGTGGCGGTGGGGGCTGGCCGGCGCGGGGGTGACCGCGTTCACCGCGGTGGTGGCGATCCGTGTGGCCTTCGGCGCTGCCGAGCCGAGCGGGATCGCCGGCGTTGCCGTGTGGATGGCCGCCACCGCGGGCGCCGCCGGCGCGGCGGTCGGCTACAACCGGGCAGTGCTGGTGGCCACCCGCGCTCAGCTTGCCCGCGAGGCCCAGACCCGGGAGGAGCAGGCCCGCCGCCGTGTGGTCGAGGAACGGCTGCGCATCGCCCGCGAGCTGCACGATGTCCTCGGCCACACCATGGCCAGCATCAGTGTGCAGGCCGGGGTCGGCATCCACCTGCTTGCCAGCCGACCCGCCCAGGCCGGGGAGGCGCTGAGCACGATCAAGCACATCAGCGACCAGGGGCTGACCGACGTCAAGGCCATCCTGGGCGTTCTGCGCGCCGACGGCGACGAGCCCGACCGGCCCCGAACACCTCCCGGCGGCCTCGACCAGCTCGACGCGTTGCTGGACTCGGTCCGAGCGGCCGGGGTGCAGCCCCGGCTCACCATCCACGGCAGGGCCCGGCCGCTGCCCGCAGCCGTCGATCTGGCCGCCTACCGGATCCTCCAGGAGGCGCTGACCAACGTCGTGCGCCACGCCCGCGCCAGCACCGTCCAACTCGACCTGCACTACGAACCCGCGCACGTGGTCATCCGGTCCCGCGACGACGGGTCGGCCGTTGGCCCGGGCCAGGCCGGCGCCAACGGTCAGGGTGGACACGGCATCAGCGGCATGCGGGAGCGGGCCATGGCGCTGTCAGGACAGTTCACCGCCGGCCCGCACCCCGATGGCGGCTTCCAGGTGCGGTGCACGTTACCCACCCCCGACCAGGCGTGATGAGGACATGCGCCCGTCACTGACCTACCGCCAGGTACCTTGTGGCACCCGGCCGAGCAGAGACCGACGACCCCGACAGCCCCTGGGAGATCAGGCATGACTGAGCCGATCCGGGTCCTCATCGCCGACGACGAGATGTTGGTCCGCGCCGGGTTCCGGGCGCTCATCGACGCCGAGCCGGGGATGGTCGTGGTGGGTGAGGCCGCCGACGGTGCCGCGGCCGTCGACCTGGCACGACAAACCCGTTCCGATGTCGTCCTCATGGACATCCGCATGCCGGGTGTCGACGGGTTGGAAGCCACTCGTCAGATCGCCGAGGCTCCGGGCCTCGCGGGGGTGCACGTGCTGATCCTCACGACGTTCGATCACGACGAGTACGTGATCGAGGCGCTGGGCGCCGGCGCCAGCGGCTTTTTGATCAAGAACACGGATCCCGGCCAACTGTTGTATGGCATCCGGGTGGTGGCGGGCGGCGAAGCGCTGCTGTCACCCGGTCTGACACGCCGGCTGATCGCCCGTCTTGTCGACCGCGCCCCCAACCGCCAGGTCGACGCTGGAGCGCTGGCCCAGCTCACCGAGCGGGAGCGCGAGGTCGCCGGCCTGGCGGCGCACGGCATGAGCAATGACGAGATCGCCGCGGTCCTGTCCATCAGCAAGGCCACCGCCAAAACCCACATCAGCCGGGCAATGACCAAGCTCGGCGCCCGCGACCGCGCACAGCTGGTCGCGCTGGCCTACCGGCACCGCCTGGTCAACGTGCCCGATCCGACGTCACCGAATGCTCCATAACCGCTGACATGCCCGCACGCCGGAGGCGGCGACCTTGACCCCGAGGGTGAGGTCGCGTTGCTGAGCTGCTTCCGGATGCCTACGCATCCGCTGGGCATCCGCGACGATATCCACCGGCAACTTCAATCTTGCGGGTGGTCGAGCCATTTCCAACCTTCGAGGCTCGCCCAGGTTCCAGGTACTGGAGCTCTGCTCGGCATAATCTCGGCCCGCCGGCAAGCCGTTCGGCCTCTAGGCGCGTCTGCCGTACTCACGGACGTAGTAACTGCCTGACCCGCGCTGCCTCGCGGGTCAGGTGGTCGCGCTCGGGCGCGTTGGTGGCCGCGTGGGATGCCTCGGCGTACAGTTCGGCGGCCGGCGCGAGGTCGCCTGCGCGTTCGAGGAGATAAGCGCGGACCGCGGTGTACCGGGGCAGGTCGGGATCCACCTTGCTCAGCTCTGTCAGGCCGGCCTGCGGTCCGTCGGCCTCGCCGACCGCGACTGTGCGGTTGAGTCGCACCACCGGGCTGTCCGTGAGGCGCAGCAGTTCGTCGTACCACTCCACGATCTGCACCCAGTCCGTCTCGGAGGTGCTCGGGGCATCCGCGTGCAGGGCGGCGATCGCGGCCTGCGCTTGGTATTCGCCCAACTGGTCGCGAGCCAGTGCCGCCTGCAGGATCGTCACGCCTTCGGCGATGATGCCGGTGTCCCAACGAGATCGGTCCTGTTCACGCAGCGGCACCAGGCGACTGCCCGGGCCGAGACGGGACGCGCGGCGGGCGTGGTGCAGCAGCATGAGCGCCAGCAGGCCCGCGACCTCGGGCTCGTCGGTGGAGCCGGCTAGCTGGCGGGTGAGGCGGATCGCTTCGGCCGCCAGGTCGATGTCTCCGCTGTAGCCCTCGTTGAAGACGAGGTAGAGAACCCGCAGTACCGTCGCCAGATCGCCGGGTTGGTCGAGCGGCAGCCCCGTGATCCGCCGCTTGGCCCGGCTGATCCGTTGCGCCATGGTCGCTTCGGGTACCAGATATGCCGTCGCGATCTGCCGCGTCGTCAGGCCGCCGACGGCGCGCAGCGTCAACGCGACGGCCGAACCGGGAGACAGCGACGGGTGCGCGCACAGGAAGTAGAGCCACAGTGAGTCGTCCGTGCCCGGCACCGGACCGGTCGGCGGCTCGACCTCCATGGCGAGTTCCCGTCCGCGCCGCGCGGTTTCGGCCCGGGCGGCGTCGAGGAACTTGTGCCAGGCGGCCGCGACGAGCCAGGCTTTCGCGTCGCGCGGTGGATCGTCCGGCCAGCTCTGCAGAGCGCGAATCAGGGCCTCCTGCACGGCATCCTCGGCCGACGCGAAGTCGGCTCCGCGCCGGACGAGGACACCGATCACCGCGGGTACGAGTTCCCGCAGCAGCGACTCGTTCACTCGGTCACCGTAGGCATCTCGGTGAGGAACGGCCGCACCTCGAGCCACTCCTGGGTCGGCTTCCCGCCCGCACCGGGTGCCGCGGACAGCTCGGCGGCCAGCTCGAGCGCGCGCTCGTAGGTCTCGACGTCGATCACCATCCAGCCGGCGATCAGGTCCTTCGTCTCAGCGAACGGTCCGTCGGTGACCGGCGGGCGGCCCTCGCCGTCCGAGCGGACGAACGTGCCCTGCGGGGAGAGCGCCTGAGTGTCGATGAACTCGCCGGTGGTCTCGAGCCGCGCGGCGAAGTCCTCCATGTACTGCACGTGGGCCGCGAGCTCCTCCGGGGTCCACTGGTCCATCCGCGTGTCGTTGACCGGCGCCGGCCCGCCCCGGTAGTGCTTGAGCAGCAGGTATTTCGCCATCATCTTCTCCTTGGAGTGGTAGGGCCCATTCTGGCCGCATCGATCTCAGGCGTGCTGGCGTTCGGCCCGTTGCCGGATCAGCTCCTCGACCGCGGTGGGCAGGGTGGTTTCGAAGTCGATGAGTTTCGCCCAGGTCGGGGTGACGACGATCCGGACCATGCCGTCGTAGAGCGAGCGGACCTCGGCCTCCCACTCGACGCGCTGCTCGGGTGTCATCTGGTAGCTGCCGTTCATCTGGAGATACTCGTCCGGGATGCCGTCGACGACGTCCAGCTCGGCCCGCCCGCGGATGAGCAGGATCTTCGGCGGGTGGACCTCGGTGTCGATGGTCAGGGCAACCATCGGGTTGTTGCGCAGCGCGGGCAGCTTCGGGGCGTTCTTCGAGGTACACAGGATGATCTCCGCGCCGTTCCAGGTGAAGGCGATCGGGATGCTGCGCGGTGTGCCGTCCTTGGCAATGTAGGCCAGGCGGGTCAGGTCGCGGGCCAGCAGTTCCTGGCTGATCGGTCGGTTCAGGATATCGGTGATCTCGGTCGGTCGCATGGTGATCGCTCCTCGGTCGGCGTCGTGGCGGGACGGCCCGTGGCCGTTCGTGTCCCTGGGACGGAGCCGGCCGGACGTTCTCGACGTCCGAGGCGTACGAATTCTCGAAATCTTTCTGGGCTCGGTCGCCACGACACCCGCGTGTCCGAAGAAGGCCGGTCAGTCGCCGCTGTGACCGACGAAGAAGATCGCCTCGGGTTCGCCGCCCCGGTACCCGACGACGTACGTACCGTGCCAGCGCCCGTACAGGTCGAGCCTGCCGTCGGCGGCGGCGGTCGCGACCGCGTCGGTGCTGGGAGTGCGCGTCGCGAACAGGTCGTCGAGCACCTCGCCGGAGGGCGGTGCCACCGTGAACATGTCCGGGGTGTCCCCGACACGCGTCATGTCGATCACCGAATGGGTGCCCGAGTAGGGCTGGGAAACCGCCAGAGCGTCCGGGCTGTCGGGCCCGGTCCGGGCGGCCCGCCAGGCGAGCCGGGTCTCGGCGCCGTCGGCGTTCGGCCCGTACTCCTCCACCATCCACGCGACGAACTCGTCCTCGGTCATGGTGCGTGCCTCGGGCAGCTCATCGGGGCTGTGGTAGTAGTGTCCGCCCCGGAACGCCTCCCACCGCGCGGCCTGCAGCGCCGCCGCGATGTCCGGCTGGTACGCGATCCGGCTGACCCATGCTGACGCCCCCACGGCGGCCTCCCGTCCTCGGTCGGCGCAGCCTAACCGCCGCCGGCACCCGCGCGGCATCCGTTCCGGAGGGTTCGTCTCACCAGTCGGCGGCTGGCGACCGGACGCCTGCCGGCTCTACTAGGCTCGACTGGTCCGGTGGTCAAAGGAGGGTCGCCGGAGACAGGTGGGTGACACGATGAGTGAGCAGTCGACTCCGGTTCGGGGCACAGCGCAGATCGGCGTGACCGGACTGGCGGTCATGGGCCGCAACTTGGCTCGTAATCTGGCCCGGCACGGCTTCACGGTTGCTTTGCACAACCGTTCCGTCGAACGCACCCGCAGCCTGATGACCGACCACGGCACCGAGGGCACGTTCGTGCCCAGCGAGTCGATGGCCGACTTCGTCGCCTCGCTGGAGCGGCCCCGCGCGGTCATCGTGATGGTGAAGGCGGGCGGCCCGACGGACGCGGTCATCGACGAGCTGGTGCCGCTGCTGGAGCCGGGCGACATCGTGGTCGACTGTGGCAACGCCCACTACGCCGACACCCGCCGCCGTGAAGAGGCGCTGCGCGAGCACGGGCTGCACTTCGTCGGAACCGGCGTGTCCGGCGGCGAGGAGGGCGCTCTGCACGGGCCGAGCATCATGCCCGGCGGCTCCGACGAGTCCTACGCCAAGCTCGGCCCCATCTTCGAGTCGATCGCGGCGCAGGTCGACGACGTCCCGTGCTGCATCCACATCGGCCCGGACGGCGCCGGGCACTTCGTCAAGATGGTGCACAACGGCATCGAGTACGCCGACATGCAGCTCATCGCGGAGGCGTACGACCTGCTGCGCGCCGGGCTGTCGGCCGGTCCGGCGGAGATCGCCGAGATCTTCCGCGGCTGGAACTCCGGCGAGCTGGAGTCGTTCCTCATCGAGATCACCGCGGACGTGCTGGCACACACCGACGCGACCACCGGCAAACCGTTCGTGGACATCGTGCTGGACCAGGCCGAGCAGAAGGGCACCGGCCGGTGGACCGTGCAGAGCGCGCTCGACCTGGGCATCCCGATCACCGGCATCGCCGAGGCCACGTTCGCGCGGTCGCTGTCCGGCCACGCCGACCAGCGCAAGCTCGCCGCCCGCACGTTCGCCGGCACCGGCAATGACTCCTGGATGGTCACCGATCGCGACGCCTTCATCGAGGACGTACGCAAGGCGCTGCTCGCCTCGAAGATCGTCGCGTACGCGCAGGGCTTCGACCACATCCGTGCCGGCAGCCAGGAGTACGGCTGGGACATCGACCTGGGCGGCGTGTCCACGATCTGGCGGGGTGGCTGCATCATCCGGGCGCGGTTCCTCGACCGGATCCGGGAGGCATACGACGAGCAGCCCGACCTGGCCACGCTGATGGCGGCGCCGTATTTCGCGAAGGCGATTCTCGACGGCGTGCCGAGCTGGCGGCGGGTGGTCGCGGACTCGGCCCGGGCCGGCATCCCCACCCCGGCGTTCTCCTCGTCGCTGGCATACTTCGACGGCCTGCGCCGCAACCGGCTGCCGGCCGCGCTGATCCAGGGACTGCGGGACAACTTCGGCGCGCACACCTACCGCCGGGTCGACCGCGAGGGCAGCTTCCACACGCTGTGGGCCGGCGACCGGTCGGAGACCGGGGGAGCCGAGTCGGCCTCGGCATAAGGCGAATACATTCCCGCTGACGACCGGCCCGGTGTGAGGCCGGTCGTCAGCGCCGGTCGTCAGCGGCGCTCGTACCGGGCCGGTCCGCGTGCCGTCGGGTGATCCGGGCGCAGCAACGTGACGAACTGGCGCGCGTCGCGCAGCGGGGCGGGGAAGTCCACCCGGATCCGGCGCGGCGCCACCCGGTCGTCGGCGGTCGGGTCGGTGAGGTCGACGAGCATGCCGTACCGGTCGATCCGGACCGGCGTGACGATCGCCCCGCACGTACCGGCGGTGGGTGCGAGCCGGTGCAGCATCGCTGCCAGTTCGCCGCGGTGGTGGTGGGCGAGCCCGGACAGCAGCGCGTTCTCGATCACGTGGAGCGGGTCGGGCTCGGCGGCCGCGTAGCCTGCCGGATCGATCTCGACGGGGTCACCGGCGGGCTCGCCGGTCGGTGGCTCGAGGCGTACCGCCGCGACCTCGACCCGGTACAGCACGAACCCCTGGCCGAGCAGCAGCAGGTCGCCGGTCGGGTGGACGGCGGCGAAGTCCAGCGCGGCATCCCGCGCGGCGGTGCCGGTCAGCGGTCGCGCCCAGCCCGCCACCCAGGCCCGGCCCAGGCACGGCGCCTCCGGAACGGGTGCCACATCGGACACCGCGATCGCCACCGGTACGTCGGGTCCGTCCCCGGCCCGCCACAGCGCCTCGGCGGCGGCGGAGGCGTACCCGGCGAGGATGAGCGGTTGGCCGGCGGTGTCCGCGGCGTACCGGATCGGCAGGGGTACCGGCCACCGAGGTACGTGGGCGAGCCCGGGGAGATGGCCGGCGACCAGGGTACGGGCGATCTCGGCGGGCGAGGCGGGGCTGCGCATTAGGTAAGGCTAGCCTAAATCGCGGCCTCGTGGAGCGACCGGGGTCCAGGTCCCGTCGGATCTGCCATGGGGGAATCTGGCTCAGTGGGGACTGGCTCGGTCGGATCTGCCGCGGTCGGGGCTGGGCCCGGTCAGACCTGGCCGATCACACCTGGCCCGGGAAGAACCCGTGACGTGCGATGGGCTCGACGATCTGCTGCTCCTCATAGCTCAGGTGGGACAGCAGGGTGTCGGTGAGCACGTCCACCGCGTTCTGGATCCCGTCGAAGTCCTCCGGCGCCGGGTGCCCGTCGTCGGCGGCGCGTACCAGATCGACCAGGGCCCGGTCGACGGCCTCGACCACCTCGTGAATGACGACGTGTTCCTGCTGGAGGCGGTCGATGACCGGCACCAGCGCCGGATCGGACCGGCGCAGGTGCGGGAAGATCGACCCGTCCTCGATCCCGTGGTGCTGGGTCAGCATCGTGCAGTAGGACGCGCAGTATGCGCCCAGGGTCCAGTTGTTCTGCCGCAGCGTCATCTCATTGAGTGCCGCGCGGGCCCGGCTCACCGACGCGGCACCGCGCTTGACCTGGTCGATCAGGTCGCGGATCTGCGTCAGCTCCTCGCGCAGGTGGTCGTGCACCTCGATGAGGTGGCCGCCGACGGTCCGCGCACGCTCCGAGTACACCTGACCCGCCGGGGTCGGTGGCCGTACCGGACGCTCGGACTCGTCCCAGAGCCGGTGCTCGGTCAGCCGGGTGGCCGGCGGCGGGGTGGTGGCGAAGGCGGACGGGGCGCCGGCCTCGATTACCTCCCGGCCAGGCTCGTCGTCGCCGGGCTTCTTGTTGGTACCCGGGCCGGACCGCTCCGCGGCGACCAGTTCCCGTACCGCGGGTGCCACCTCCTGCCCGAATCGCTGGATCGTCGAAGGGTCGTCGCCCATCAGGATGAAGCCGGAGATGCCGTGGTCCAGGGCGAGCCCGGCCAGGTCTTCGGCCCACTGGTCGGCTGGCCCGTCGAGCAGTCCGGAGGCGGTGTTGGTGAACCGTCCGGCGATGTTGAGCAGGCGGCGCACCGAGCGGGGATCGCGCCCGGCGGCGGCCGCGCCCTCGTCGATGTACGCGTTAATGTCGACCAGTTCGGCGGGGCCCCGGCTCAGGTACGGCAGGCTGGGCAGCGACCCGTCCGCGACCCGCCCGATCAACCGCAGCATGCGCGGCTTGTACGCGCCGACCCAGATGCCGATGTCGTGCGCGGGCGCCGGTCCGCGCTTGGCGCCCATGACGCGGTAATAGTCGCCAGCGACGCGGATCCCGCCGCGCTGCTCGGCGTCCCAGACCTCGCGGATGATCCGGATCGCCTCCTCCAGCGCGTCCACCGACTGGCCAGGGGTGAGCCTCCGCCCGCCACTGGCCTCGATCGCGTCCCAGAACCCGCCCGCGCCGATGCCCAGCTCGACCCGGCCACCGCTGAGCAGGTCGAGGCTCGCCGCGCTGCGGGCCACCACGACCGGCTGGCGCAGCGGCAGGTTCAGCACGTTGGCGGACAGCCGGATGCGGGAGGTCGCGGCGGCGAGGTACGACATCAGCGTCCAGGTGTCCAGGAACGCCGGCTGGTAGGGGTGGTCCTGGAACGTGGCGAGGTCCAGCTCCGCCTGCTCGGCCAGCTGTGCGAGCGCCACCACCTGCTCGGGGCGCTGGGCCGTCGGCGTGAGAAACGTGCCGAAGAGCAACTCGTGGCCGTAGTCCGTCATGACCTGGGTACCTTCTTCGATCGAGGTGTTGCCGGTTGCGTTTGATGCGTGGACGCCGCTTGACGCGTCGTGGGTTTCGTTTGATGCGCTGTCGATTTCGCTTGACGCGTCGAAGGCTCGGTTTGACGCGTTGAGGCTTCCGCCGGATGTGTCGTGGGTGTCGTTTCGTGCGTCGCCGGGCGGTAGGCGGTACATGGTTCGTCGGGGGCAACCCGGCCGAGGATGCGTTCGCCGATCTCGTGCAGCTGCCGGATCTGGCCGCTCGTCAACGCGTCGATGACCAGGTGCCGGACCGCCTCGACGTGTCCAGGTGCGCTCGCCACGACCTTGTCCCAACCGGCTTCGGTGAGCACCGCGTTGGTGCACCGGGCGTCCTGCGGGTCGAGGTCGCGGCGTACCCAACCACGCTGCTCGAGCCGCTTGACGACGTGCGACAGCCGTGACGGAGAGCCGCTGACGAAGGCGGCCAACTCGGTCATCCGCAGGGTGTGCTTGGGCGCCATCGACAAGCCGCTCAGCACGAAGTACTCGAAGGTGTTCATGCCGGCGTCGCGCTGCAACTGCGAGTCCAGCGCGCCGGGCAGCCGGATCAGGATGCCGGCCAGCGACAGCCACCCGGCCCGCTCGGCGGGCGTGAGCCAACGCGGTTCGGGCTCACTGGTCACCGGCTCCGGCTTGCTGCTCACGACTCCGAGCGTACCGCCGTTAGTTGAAGCTTCAAGTGACTCGCGCCACTCGCCGGCTGGGGATCAATCCCGGGGCTTCTCCGGGCGCGGTGTCGGGGAGTGCACGGCCGAGGGGCAGCCGCCGGCTGCGCACACCCAGTCCGGATCGATGTCGCCGTGCTCGAACTCATAGTGGAAGCAGACCCAGTGCATCTGCTCGAACAGGTCGAACTGGTCGGCGAACCTCTCCACCGGGCGACCACACCGGCGGCACGTGAGGTCTGGCATGGCGGCATTCTGGCGCATGCGTCCCATCGCACGCCTGCCCGGCGGTGCCCGCGGTCTCAGCGGCGTGCCGGCGGTAGCCCGGTGGTGCCCGTGGGTTCAGCCCGACGCCGCCCGCGATTCAGGAAAGTGGCCGGCGGCGTGAGCCTCAGGAAGTGGCCGGCGGCGTGCCCGGAATCGGCACGCGGCCCGCGGCGTACCGGCGCAGCGCCTCCAGTACCCGCGCCGGCTCGGTGTCCATGTCGCGGAACCGGATCGCGAACGGCCGCACAAACGGCGGCCGGGCGCGGTCGGCGGCCGTCGGCGCGAGCCGCAGGACGAGAGCGGCGCCCGGTCCCCGGCCCGCCACGTCGATCGACTCCACGTGGCGCCACGCGACGATCGCCGGGCGCTCCGGGCCCAACTCCACGATGAGTCCATCAGCGCCGATCCGCAGCAGGTACGGCCGGGCCGGTGCCGCCGCGTGGGTCGGTCGAGTCCACCGTCTCGGGTCCCACCGTTTCGGATTCCACTGCCGCGGATCCCACCGTCTCAGGTCCACGAAGCCTCTCGCCAGGTTCAGCGCGGCACCGAAGAAGGCCAGGAACGGGACCGCCACGATGAGTCCGAGAACCCAGGACACGGCGAACAACAGCAGCACCACCACCAGGCCGACCACCGCGAGGGCCAACACCGACACGGCCAGTCCCCGGGTCAGGTTGCGCGCCGCGCGCAGCGGGCGGTAGTCGAACGCGACCCGTGTCTCGTCCGGTTCCGGGTTCATGCGCATCAACGTATGCAGCGGTGGCACCACCGGCAACTCGAGCGACCGGCACGCCGGGTGGGGCGTGCCGGTCAGCCGGGTTGCCAACAGGCACTAATACACGAAAGGCCAGCCGGACGAGTCGTAGCCGAGCAGGTTGATGCCGAGGTACGAGGCGCCGCTGTTGGCGTAGTAGTGGTAAACCAGGACGTTCGCGTCGGTGTCGGCGAACACAGCCTCGTGACCGGGACCGTGGATGCTGCCGTGACCGGCGAGGATCTGAGTGCCGCCACCGGCGGTCATCGCGGTGCCGTTCCGGTCGGCGTAGGGTCCGGTCACGCTCGTCGACCGGCCGACCATGATGCGGTACGTGCTGGACGCGCCCTGGCAGCACAGGTCGAACGAGACCCAGAGGTAGTAGTAGCTGCCGTGCTTGAAGATGTACGGTGCCTCGATCGCGGTGGTGCCGCCGGTGCGTTGCGCGAGGCTGGTGACGCTGGTGCCCGAGCGCTTGCCGGTGGCCGGGTCGAGCGGGATCATCTTGATCCCGGTCCAGAACGAGCCGAAGTCCAGCCACCACCGGCCCTGGTCGTCGACGACGAGGTTGGGGTCGATGGCGTTGTAGTTGTTGCTGCTGCTGGTGGAGATGATCAGGCCCTGGTTCGTCCAGCTGCCGGACGCGCCGGTGGAACTCGTCGCCAGGAAGATGGCCGAGTTCTGCGAGCCGAACGAGGAGGCGGCGTAGTACATGTAGTACTTGCCGTTGTGGTACGAGATGTCGGGCGCCCAGAGCTGGTTGCTGCCGCCGGTGTAGGACAGTGTCCAGGACGCGCCGCTGGGAAACGCGGATCCGGCGTTGTGCCAGGCGGTGCGGTCGGTCGAGGTCTTGATGCTGATGTTCGCGCCGGTGTGCACCAGGATGTAGCCGCCGCTGGGCGTCTTGACCACGGACGGGTCGTGGACGCCGGTGTCACCGGTGACGACGCCGGGGTTCGGGTACGCGGCCGGAGGCGTGGTCGGGGTGGCCTGCGGGGGCACCGGCGTGGTGCTGGTGGGGGTCGGCGTCGGGCTTGTGCGGGTGGGCGTCGGGGTGGGGCTGGTCCGGGTCGGCGTCGGCGTCGCGGAAACCGCACCGGTACAGGTGACGCCGTTGAGGGCGAAGCTCGCCGGCGTCGGGTTGCTGGCGTTGTTCCACGAGGCGTTGAACCCGAAGGAGGCGGTCGCACCGGTCGCGAGGGACCCGTTGTACCCGGCGTCCCGGGCGGTCACCGCTGCGCCGGACTGGGTGACGGTCGCGTTCCACGCCTGGGTCACCGCCTGTCCGGCCGTGTACGACCAGGTCAGCGTCCACCCGTTGACGGCGTCGCCCAGGTTCGTGACGGTCACGCTGGCGCCGAAACCGCCCTGCCACTGGTTGGTCACCGCGTAGTCGACCCGGCAGCCGGCGCTGGCCGCCTGGGCCGCGACCGCGGTCACCGTACCCGAGCCGGCGGCCACCACCGTCGCCAGCGCGAGGAACATGCGTCGTTTCCTGGTACTCGCCATGCGAGTCTCCTTACCGGGATCGGCCGGCGCCGGTCGGACCCGGGCGGCGGCGGACGTGCGCGGGTAGCTGGGACGGGCCGTCGCTTCCTCGGCGCGTCCCGTTGCCCAGGGACGCTGGCGTCGACCGGTCATCCACCCGGGAGGCCACCGCGCACGCCGGCTCCCTCGCGGCCGGAGCACCCGGGCTGTCCGCGATTGTTATCGGTCACATCGAAGGATGTCAAGGTGATGGGGGCGTCGCGGCGGCCGTGCGGGCGTGCTCGATCGCCGTCGTGGACAGTACGGGCGTCAGCAGCAGTGCCGCGACGGGAAGCACCACGCCGGCCAGCAGCACCGGGAATCGCAGCCCGAGAGCGTGCGCCAGCGCGCCGCCCAGTGCCGATCCGACGGAGGCCGCGCCCCAGCCGAACATCCGGAACGCGCTGAGCACCCGGCCCCGCAACGGATCCGGGATCACGGCCTGACGTAAGGACATGGTCAGTACGTTCCAGACACCCTCACCGGTACCCATCGCGACCATCGCCACACCGGCGGCGTATCCGTTGGGTACCAGGGCGATCAGCAGGAACGGCAGGCCCAGCAGCAGCATCGAGCCGGTCACCGCGGGGCCGGCGCCGAACTGGTCCCGTACCCGTACCGCGTAGGAGCCGCCAAGGACACCACCGAGGGCGTACGCGGTGAACAGCAGACCGTACTGCGCCGGTCCCAGGTGCAGCACGCGCAGGGCGTACAACACGAGGATGCCGAACACGGCCTCCATCAGGAGGTTGTTGAGGGCCACCGCACCTGCCAGGGCGCGCAGCAACGGGCGCCGGGAGAGGAAGCGCAGTCCCTCGGCGATTTCCGCGCGCAGCGAGGACGCCACCCGCGAGGACGCCACCCGCGAGGAGCGCGCGCCGGCCGGTGACAGGGTCGCGCCCGGCAAGACGGCCGGCGAGTCCGGTTGCCCGGCAGGCGTAGCCCGCAACGGCGGCAGGGTGCGCAGCAGCAGCGCCGCGGCGGCGAAGGAGACCGCGTCGGCCAGGAACGGCACGGCGCGCCGTACCGCGAACAACACCCCGCCCAGCGGCGGCCCGGCGAACTGCACGGCCACGCTGCCGACCACCGACAGGCGGCTGTTCGCCCGCTCCAGTTCGGTGACCTCGACCAGCGCCGGCAACAGCGCCTGCGCCGCCGCGTCGGCGAACGTTTCGGCCACAGTCAGCGCGAACGCCACCAGGCACAGCGCGGGAATGCCGGCGGCGCCGAGCGCGACCAACGCCGCGAGAACCCCGGCCAGGGCGGCGCGCACCGCGTTCGTGACCAGAGTGACGGTACGCCGGTCCCAGCGGTCCACCAGCGCACCGGCCGGCAGGCTGACCAGCAGCCAGGGCAGCGCCTGGGCGACCGCGACGGCCGAGACGCCCAGGGGATTGCCGGTGAGCACCGCGGCGAGCAGGGGCAGCGCGGTCTGCCGGATCCCGTCGCCCGCGCCGGAGATCCCGACCGAGACCAGCAGCCGTCCGAAGGGTCCGCCCAACCGCGTGCGCACCGCATCACGCTGCACGACGAAGACCGGTCCGGCAACCGAGATAACGCCGGCCGGCGGCCGGCCGGACCGGGGGCTAGACGGCCGGGGCGTAGACCAGTTGACGCGCGACCGAGGCGCACACGTCGGCGCCCCTCTGCAGCCCGGCGGACGTCTGCGAGCCGGCGAACTGCATCTCCACGGTCAGCACCCAGTCCCGTTGGATCGCCAGGCAGTCGATGTGCCACCGGGCGTCGGCGTAGATGTAGGTCCAGCCGTTCTTGATGGCGGTGGCCGGCACCATCGAGGCGGGCAGCCCGTCGATGATCCCCCAGCGGCCACCCTGCCGCGTTTCTGAAGTCTGGTCCTGGACCGTGCCGCGGACGTGCCGCATCGTGTCCAGGAGCCACCCGGTCCAGGTCGGGCCGGCCGCCGTCGAGTCCTCGACGCACCTGCCGTAGCGGGCCGCGTCGGCCGGGGTCATCCGGGTGTAGCTCCAGCTCTGGCCGGGCACGGTGTGGGTCAGCTTGCAGACGGTGGACAGCCGCTGGATGGCGGCCGGGCCGCCGTCCAGGTTGTAGTACTTGTCCGCCATCAGGTCGTTGCTGTCCTCGATCATCAGGGCGATCTCGGAAAGCGTCTGCTGGGTCGGCCGCTGCGACCCCAGCCGGCGCAGGTAGTCCGCGGCGAGCCAGACCTTGACCATCGACTCGGTCGTGTTGAGCACGGTCTCCCGGTTGGCGGAGCCGGACATCGTACCGGTGCGCAGATCCAGCAACGCCCAGCCGAACAGGGACAGATCGGCCGGGGCGGTGACCGGGCCGGCCAGCAGGGTCGGTGGCGGCGGCGGGGCCTGCATCGCGATGCGCGCATTGCCGGTCACCGCCGGCGAGATTCCCAGTACGCGCCCCGCGCCGGCGAGCCGGGTACGGGCGGCCGGTACGACCACGATCAGCGCACCGACGGCGACCATGGCGACCAGGCCGAGGAGGACGAGGGGACGCGGTCGGGGCAATCCGGCTCCCGGGGGTACGGGTCTTGTCAGGTGTGAACAGACGTTAGCGGATCCGCGACGGCACCCTCGGAGTGGCCGGCCCCCGTGCGGGGCGGCTCGGCACGGGTGGCAGGCTCAAGCGGGAGCGACCGTGGCACCGCGAGACCCAGGGGGAGTGGATGACGTTCGACATCCGGCAGGCCGGTCTCGCCGACGTGCCCGCACTGCGTACCGTGATGGACGCCGCCATCGGGCAACTGCAGCGCGGCTTCCTCACCGAAACCCAGATCGCCTCCAGCCGCGCCGTCATGGGCCTGGACACCCAGCTCGTCGAGGACGGCACGTACTACCTCGTCGAGTCCGAGGGGCGGGTCGCCGGCTGCGGCGGCTGGAGCCGGCGGGCGACGCTGTACGGCGGCGACACCGCACCCGGCCGCAACGCGCGGCTGCTCGATCCGGCGGTCGACGCCGCCCGGGTCCGGGCGATGTACACCGATCCGGCGTTCGCCCGGCGGGGCGTGGGTCGCATGGTGCTGGCCCGCTGCGAGGCCGCCGCCGCGGCCGAGGGGTTCACCCGCCTGGAGCTGATGGCCACGCTCGCCGGTCAGCCGCTCTACACGGCGTACGGCTTCGAGCCGGTCGAGTACGTCGAGGACGCCACCGGCGGGGCACCGGTACCGCTGGTGAAGATGGCCAAGCGGATTGAGCCGGCGGCCTGTCCCGTCGGCTAGTCCGGCACCGATCCATCGGCCGACAGGTCGATGGCGGCCCGCAGCGGGTCGCCCGCCCACCGGCTCGGGAACGCGTCGACGAGCCGCCAGCCCGCGCCCCGCAGGGTGCGCTGCCGCTCGATGTGCTGGTCGGTGCCGTCCGGGTGCACGCCGCAGATGAGGCCGGCCGCGCCCGTGCCGGTACCCGCGCACAGGTCCAGGCGCCAGGTGCCGACCGGGTACCGCGCCCGGACCGGTACGCCGTTCTCGTCGAGCCGGGCGGCCAGCGCGGCGACCCAGTCGCCGGCCTCGTGCGCCGTCGGGTCCGCCGGGGACGGCTCCGGCACCGTACCGGCGTAGTCGAGGTAGTCGCCCACGATCCCGTCGGCCGAGGTCAGCGACGTGACCACGACCATCTTCCGGCGGGCCCGGGTGACCATGACGTTGAACAGGTTCGGGTCGGCGACGAACCGCCGCCGGGCCGCCGAGTCCCCGTCGACCAGGCCGAGCGAGACGATCACGATGTCGGCTTCGCTGCCCTGGTAGGCGTGCACCGTGCCGCTGCGCAGCCGCAGCGCTTCGATCTGCTCCACCGGGAACGCGGCGAGCAGAGCCGACTCCAGCGCGTCGGCCTGCGCCCGGAATGGCGTGACCACCCCGATGTCGATGTGCCCGTCGCCGGTCAGCGCGCGGATCTGCGCCACGACGGCGTCGACCTCGGCCCGGTTGACTCCGTCGACGACGTTGCCGGCCACGCGTACCACGTCGATCAGATCCGCGCCCTCGTTACGCGGATGGCGGGTGACCAGCGCGATGCGGTCGCGGTAGAAGCGGCGCGCGGAAAACTCGATGAGGTGCGGCGCGGACCGGTAATGGTCGGTCAGCGCGGTCACCGGCGCCGCGCCCGCCGCGACGTCGAACGCACTGACCCGGCGCACGTCGAGCCGGTCGGCCAGTCCGTCCAGCCCCTGGCGGCGCAGTGCGACGGAGACGTCCACATCCGCGACGAACGAGACGAACCGCAGTTGCCGCGGGTCGCCCGCGACCAGCGCCCGGCGGGCCCGGGCGAACACCGGTGCGGCCCGGATCTGGTCGACGTGCACGCCCTCGTCGAGAATGACCAGATCGAACAGGCCCGGTACCGGCGGCAGCAGGTCCTCGACGTCGGTGATGCTGCCGATCCACAGTGGCAACGCCCGCACCAGCGCCTCGCCGTCCAGCTCCGCGAGCATCTCCCGGCGGCGGTTCCGTCCGGCCCGCAACGCCGTCGCGAGCACCGCCGCGCTGCGCCGCGCCTGCTTCGTCCAGCGGCGGGCGCTGGCGGCGCGGTGACGCATGGCGGTGCCGATCGCGGCGGCCAGGTCGGCGTCCGCGTCGGTCAGCTCACGCCAAGCCGGGTCGAGGTCGGTGCCGCCGGTCGCGGCCAACCGTGCCGCCGCCCGGCTGGCCGCGGCGGCGTCGAGAGCGGCCCGGATCCGGTCCGGCGGCGTGTCCGGCCCGGCGCCGGTCAGGCGGCGCAGCCGGCGGCGCGCGAGGTTGCCCACCGCCGCCCGCCACCACCTGGCAAAGCCGTGGAGGCGCTCGCCTCGCCCTGGTCGTGGCGGTCCGCCAAAGCCCGGCTCCGGCCGCGCATCCCCGGCGGCGCGGTCACCGCCGGTACGGCCGGCGAGGCGCCGCGCGCGGGTGAGGTCGAAGTCCTGGCGGAACGGGCCGGGCACGTCGGACTCGAGCCCGGCGAGCAGCGGCGCCCAGTGTGAGAGCGACGCCGCGCGCCGCTCCAGGTCGAGGGCCGCGGTGATCGCCGCTTCGACGGCCGACACCCGTCCGCTGGCCGCCGCGACCGCCTCGGCGTCGGCCGCGAGCTGCCGGTCGGGAACCCCGGCCGACGTGCCCGCCGCGAGCTCCGCGGCCATGGCCTCGCGCCGCTCCGCGTCGCCGAACAGCACCGGCGTCGGTCCGGGGTAGCGGCGCAGCAGCGCGGCCAGCGCATCCACGGCGGCCGGTGACTGCGCGGCGACCAGCACACTGCCGCCCCGGTCGACGGTGTCCAGGGCGGCGGCTACCAGCGTGTGACTCTTGCCGTTGCCGGGCGGTCCGGACACCACGACCAGCGGCTCGGTGCGCGTGCGGCGCACGGTCTCGCGCTGCGCCGCGTTCAGCGGCAGCGGTGAGGCGACCGGGTCGCCCCCGGCAGTGTCCGCGCGAAGCTGCTGGCCGGCGCTGATCTGCCGGTGCGCGCCGAGCTGCTGGCCGGCGCTGACCTGCCGGCCGGTGGTCGGCCCGGTGCCGTCGAGGCGGGTGCCGAGCTGCCGGGCGGCGTCGCTGTCGAGGCAGGTGCCGACCTGTCGGACGGCCGTGTCGTCGAGGCCGGTGGCCGGCCGACCGGTCGTGCCGGGGTCGGGCGCGTCGGTCAGGCCGTACACGTGAGCCAGCGCGGTCGCTTCCAGGCCGGGGCGACCAGCCCAGGTCAGCAGGGTGTCCCGCAGGCCGGCGGAGCGCACGTCGCGGATCACGAACAGGGCCGCGCCCGCGACGGCCACCAGCTTCGCGTCCGGCGGCCGGGTCGGCGGCCGGTCGGTCACGTCCGACACGATGAGCCCGGCCGCTTCGGCGGCGGAGCGGATCCAGGCGGTCGTGCCGGTGGCCCGCAACCAGCCCGCGCCGCCGAGCCCGGGTGCCGCCTCCAACTGGCCGGCCAGTGCCCGGTCCTCGACCAGCCCGGTCAGCTCAAGGTCGCCGGCCGGTGCCACCCGGTATCCGCGCAGTCCCCGCTCCAGGCGTACCGGCTGGGTCAGCAGCGGCAGCCGGACGGTGCGGCGTACCCCGTCGACCTCCAGGCCGCCGATGACGAACGCCCAGCCGCGCCGCAGGATCCGCTCCTCCGGGCTCAGCGCGTCCATTGCGGCCAGGCGGTCGACGGCGCGGGTGCGGGCGGCCCGGTCGGGGTCGGGCAGCCAGTGCAGGGTCTGCCCGGTCCGGCACACGTCGAAGACCCGCTCGCCGGGCGCGGGAGCCAGGTCGGCGAGCACGTTGAGAATCTGACGGGGCAGCATGGGCTTTGTTGGCGGTCTCCTTGCCGACGGCGGCGTCGGCCGCGGGGTTGCGTTGGCGGCCTCCTTGCCGACGGCGGCGTCGGCCCGGGACAACGATTGTGCCTCACCCACCGACACTGCCCGGGGCCGATTCCGGCGTACCGTCGCGCCGACCCCCCGAGGACGGTCGCGGGGCGCCCGCCGGTCAGATGCGCACGTCGGTGACGACCGGCCAGCCGTCGCGGTACTCCAGCCGCCCGAGGCCGAGGTGGAAGTCGCCCTGCCGGGCCGCGTCGTAGTAGTGGAACGCGATGGTGCCGCCGCTGACCGACGCTCCGCCGGGTCCGCGCATGTCGCCCTCGCCGTCGAGCAGCGCGCTGCCGCCGCCGGCGAGCATAGAGACTCCGGCCCGGTCGAGGTACGGTCCGCCGATCGTGCGTGACCTGCCGACGACCTCCCGGTACGTGCTGTTCGCGCCCTGGCAGCAGGAGTCGAACGAGGCGAACAGGTAGTACCAGCCGCCGTGCTTGACCAGGTACGGCGCCTCGACCGCGTTCGGCCCGAAGTGCCGGTCGACCAGCGCGACCCGATCGGGCTGCGCCGTGGCCGGCTTGCCGGATGGCAGGTCGACCGGGATGAGCTTGATCCCGCTCCAGTAGGAGCCGAGCGTCAGCCACGCCGAACCGTCGTCGTCGACGAACAGGCTCGGGTCGATCGCGTTGTAGTCGTCGGTGACGTTCGACTGGGTCACCAGTCCCTCGTCGGTCCAGGCGTAGCGGGGGTCGCGGGGGTCCAGGGTCGCGTTGGTGAACAGCCCGATGACCGAGCGGTTGGAGCCGAACGTCGAGGCGGCGTAGTACAGGTACCAGCGCCCGTCGTGGTACGACACGTCCGGCGCCCACAGGTTCGTCACGCCCGGCACGGCCTGGCTGACCCAGGCCGGGATCGCGGTGTCCACCGTCCCGGCCGACGACCAGGTGTGGCCGTCACGCGAGGAGCGGATCTGGATCGTACCGCCGGCCACCTGCGGGTCGCCGGTGGAGAACACGTACCAGCCGCCCGCCGTCCGGGCCAGGCCCGGGTCGTGGGTGTGCGCGTCGCCGGCGATGCCGTGCGGCGGGGTCGCCTGGCTCGCCGGTGGTGCTCCGCCCTCGGCGCCGCGCGTGCTGCCCGGCAGGAGCATGCCCAGCGCCAGCAGGGCCGCCGCGACCGGCAGCACGAGCAGCGGACGGGCCGGACCGGTGGTGGCGACCTTCATGGCATCCCCCTCGTCATCCCGGGCTCATCTTCGCGGTACGCAGACAACACCGTCAATGCCCGTGCGCGAGTGCCCGCTGCCGGGCCACTGCCACTACCCGGACATCGTCAGGTACAGCGTGCGCCGGACAGCCGACGCGGACGCCGCGGCCGACCTCGCTCAGGAGGTGTTCGTCGTGGCCTGGCGGCGGCGTGATCAGGTTCCGGACAACTGCCTTCCGTGGTTGTACGGCGTGGCCCGGCGCCTGCTGGCCAACCACCGCCGAGCGCAGCACAGGGCACCTCTCACCCAGCCGTTCGCCGACCTGCTGCGCCCGGCGCAGGCCGACCATCCGGACTCGGTGGCGGCGCTGACCGACCTGGCCACGGCCCTGGACCAGCTACCCGACATCGACCAGGAGATCCTCCGCCTGATCGGGTGGGAACAGCTGACCATCGAGGAGGCGGCCACGGTCCTCGCGTGCAGCCATACCGCCGCGAAGGTACGTCTGCACCGGGCGCGACGACGATTCCCCGCGGCTCTTTCCCTGACCGTGGCATCCCGGCCGGCCGCCGCATCCCGGCCGGCCGCCGCATCCCGGCCGGCCGCCGCGTCCCGCGCGACCGCTACGTCCCGGGCGCGGCCGATGACCCCGCTGACGAACGGAGCCGACCATGGGCAGCAGTGAACAGCAGATCCGCGACCTGTTCGGCCAGGCCGACCCGGGCCGGCTGATAACGCCGGCAGCACCTCGCATGACCAGCGCACAGGTCATCGCCGAGGCCGAGGCCCGCACACTGGGCCCCCACCGGTTCGCGGAGCCGCCCGGGCTGGCTCGCCGCGGGCTCGTCCTGGCCGGAGCCGCCACCGTCACAGCCGGCGCCGCAGCCTATGTGCTGACGCGATCGCGCACCGACCCCCGAACCAGCGACACCCCGGCGTGGGCTCTGGCCGGTACCGTGGTCGTCCCCATGGCGTTCCGCGACGACCCGGACGCACCCCCGGCCGCCGACCGGTTACGGGCACTGGCCGGCAGCATCACCGACGCTCCGCACGACGGGCGATCCGGCCGTTACGCCTATCGGCACGGAAGTCCTGGTCGGCCGGGACACTCGGCACCGAGGGCCACACCCTGGGATTCGTCGAGGAAGAGCAGGCATGGACCGCCCCGGACGGCAGCCTCCGGGTTCGACGCAAGACCGTCGGCGCCGAGTACCCCGACCAGGCATCCCGCCGATACTGGCAGGCACGGATGGCCCGGGGACAGGCCCCCGCGATCCCCGACGAAGACGTCCAGGACATACCGGCCCATCGACCGGACCCGAACGCCCCACCGCAACCGGCGGACTGGACCCAGCCGCCGGCCGACGCGGCCCAGCTGGCCGGCATGCTCCGGGCCGAATACGGCGCGCTCGACGCCGCCAAATGGACCATGGAGCTCTACCGCGGCTACGTGGTTCCCCGAGGGGTCCGCGCCCAGGTACTCACCATCCTGGCGGGGCTGCCCGGCCGCTGGCGCGGCCAGGTCACCGACCGCATCGGGCGGCACGGCGTCGCGATCACTGTCCGGGGGCGTGCCCCGCAGGACAGGGGCGACAGCAACCAGTACGAGAGCGTGCTGATCTTCGACGAACGTACGGGGGAACTGCTCGACCTCGAGGAGTCCGTCGTCGCGTCCCCCGCGTTGACGACCTACGTGCAATTCCTCGACTCCGGTTGGACCGACCGGATCGGCTGACCGACGGGCGGCGCGGGCGGGTGGTCCTCCAGACCGCTCCGCCCGCGCCGTGACTCGTCAGCTCACCAGCTGCCAGAGCGCGGGGACGTTCGGCGGTTCCCAGCCGACCAGCGAGGTGTGGCTCTGCAGGCACCGGTACGTGTGGCCGCCGTAGGTGACGGTCTGCCCGGCGGTGTACGCGTGGTTGGCCTGCCAGGTACCGCCGCCAGAGCCGCCACCGCCTCCGCCGCCCCCTCCGCCGGAGCCGCCGACCTGGTTCACCGCGGCCTGCGCCTCAGCCATGTGCGCCTGGTACGCGCCGTTGGTGTACGTCGTCCACTGCGACCAGCCGCCGTTGGCCCAGATCGTGTGCGTCGCCTGGGCGGCACAGGTCGGGTCGAAGGCGCAGGAGTCCGAGACTTCGGAGTGCCAGTACGAATTGATCTGCCACATGCCGCGGTCGACGCTGCAGTCGGTGTCGATGAGCCGGGCGTGGCTCCACCCGGCGCTCTCCGCTTCCGCGACGGCCACGGCGATGACCCAGTCGTTTCCGCTGAACCCACCCTGCCGCGCGAACTGCGCGACCTGCACGGTGCTGTAGTGGGTGCCCTCGAGGAAGCTCTGCTGGGTGCAGGTGGCCATGGGGGCGGCGGCGGTGTGCGCGGACCCGACACCGGCGTACGCGGGCGTGCCGAGCAGTGCGGCCACCGCGCCGGCCAGCACCATGGTGGCGCCGGCGATGGCCCGGCGTGAGAGGAGCATGGCTAACCTCCCATAAATAGGAAAGTTTCCTAAGCGCTCCTACGCTAGGCTCGCTATTCACGACAGTCAATACTTTTCGGGCTGTTCCTGCCCGCCGGCCCGACGGCGCTGCCCGCCGGTCCGATGACCCTTCCTGCGGAGCGATGACGCTTCCTGCGAGGCGATGCCCGTGCCGACGGGGCGATGACGGTGCCGGCGGGGAGCCGGTCGCGGTGTGTGAACAACCGCGAACGGCCGTAGCCCGGCGGGATCCCGCTACCGCCCGTCGGCCGTCACTTGCTGTAGTTCTTACCGAGGGCCCTGCCGGGGATCGGCTTGGCGATGAGGGCGACCGGGATGAAGAAGCAGATCTGGCTGATCACCAGGGTGAGCGTCCAGAGTGCCTTGTCGTCGTAGTGGGCGGACGCCCTGGCGTACAGCTCATCGGGGACGCGCTCTCCGAACGGGTTCGGGGTGAGCACGGCCTCCACGAGTTCCAGCGCTGACTGCTGTGTCAGTGGTTCGACGACGCAGCCGCGAAGAGTGTGAGGGGACGTCGGCACGGTGGCTGGCGTCGCCTTCGCGCGCTCAGATCAGGGCGCCAGGGTCGGCCGGCCATCTTTGACGCGTGATAGGCCGCACGGTTGCTGGCGTTGCCTTTCGCGCGCTCAGGTCCGAAGAGCCGGGGCCGGCCGGGCCATCGTTGACGCGTCCTACCGAGGCATGGCGCGCGAAGGGATCGCGGCTGACTCCGTACGTGTGACGTAGAGACTTTCATCTTTCCCGCCCGGTCGCGCATGACATGCTCCGTCATGAGCGAGAGGCGGTGAGCGATGTCCGATCCGATTGCCGGGCCGCTCAGCCGCCGGGTGTGGACGGGCGGCCACGGTCCGACAGCCGTTCGAGGCGTTGCTTGGCGGCCTGGGCGGAACCCAGGCCGAGGCCGAACGCGATGGCCTGCCAGGTCAGGCCGCGCTCGCGGGCCAACCGGAGCAGACCCGTCTCCATCGTGTCGACGTCGGCGCGGACGTGCGCGATGAGGGACAGGGCCGCGGTCAGGTCGGCCTCGTCGACCGGAGGCTCCCCGGACGCCAGCGGCGCCGACCCGCCGGCCAGGGCCGCGACGAGCCGCACCGCCTCGTGAGGTTCCAGCTCGGTCGGGTGCGCCTGGCGTTGCCGACGGCGGGGTGTGGACGCGTGCCGCTGCGAGATCCGGCTCAGCGCGGCGAACTCCCGCTCGGCTCTGGCTCGCTGGGCGTCGGGTGGTGAGAACGGATCGCCGGTGTCGAGGGTGTCGGACATGAGCCCAGCATGCCCGACCGAGTGAATCGTTGTCAACGAATCGTTTTGAACAAAGTGTTGAAACACGCTGCTGCGGGGGTACGAGCGTGACCGGGGAAGACAACCGCGATGTCATCGGCGAAATGGCGTCGCCGGTAGCCGAGCGCCGCCCTCCGGACGGGTTCAGCGAACTGGCCGCCAGAGTCGGCGACGTCACCATCAACTACGTGCGGGGCGGCGGCGGCCCACCGCTGGTGCTGCTGCACGGGTACCCGCAGACCTGGTACATGTGGCGGAAGGTCATGCCGGCGCTGTGCCGCCAGTACACCGTCGTGGCGCCGGACCTGCGCGGTGCCGGCGACAGTAGTGCGCCACCCGGCGGGTACGACAAGAAGACCCTCGCCGCCGACGTCCACGGACTTCTCGGCCAGCTCGGTCTCGACGACGAGGTCCGGATCGTCGGTCACGACATCGGCATGATGGTCGCCTACGCCTACGCCGCCGAGCATCCGGACAGCGTGCGGCGGCTCGTGCTGTGCGAGGCCCCGATCCCGGATCAGGGCCTCTACCAGCTTCCCGCGCTAACGCAGGGCGGGCCGGGGCTGTGGAACTTCGGACTGTTCACTGTGGACAACGGCCTGCCCGAGCGGATCGTCGCCGGCCGGGAACTGCTGTGGGTACGGCATTTCATCGACGCGCTGGCGATCCGGCGGGACGCCGTCGGTGAGGACGGCATGCAGGAGTACGCCCGGTGCCTGCTCGACGAGGCGCACCTGAGGGCGAGCTTCGGGTACTTCCGGACCCTGGCGCAGGACGTTGCCGACAACGCCGGGTACGCCCAGACGCCGCTACCGATGCCGGTGCTGGCGCTGGGTGCCGACGGCAGCCTCGGCCCGGCGGTCGGCACCCAGGTCAGCCACTACGGCACGGACGTCCGCCCGGGGGTGGTGGAGGACTGCGGGCACTGGTTGTTCGAGGAGCAGCCGGAGCGGATGACCCAGCAGGTGCTCGAGTTCCTGCGTTAATGCCGATTGCCGCGTCGCCAGTTCCCGCGTTACTACCAGTTCGTGCGTTAATACCATTTCCTGCGTTAGTGCCAGTTGCTGATCTGCACGTCGTGCGGCGCCGGCTCGCCCTTGCCGGTCTCGACCAGCCTCTTCAGGCTCATCAGGAAGGTCGCCCACTTGGTGCTGCAGTGGTACATGAACTCCACCGGCTCCCGCCAGCCCTCGTGACGGAACAGGACGATCGTGAAGTCGTCCTCCCGCTTGAGGTCGAAGCGGATCTGCGTCCCCAGCCACTCGTCCGGACCGTCGACGACCTCCCAGAGCACGCTGGTCGCGGGCGAGGTCTCCAGGACCTTGATGTCGAAGCCGCCGGGGATGAAGCGGAACTGGAGCACGCCACCGACGTCGGCGTCGCCGTCGGTGTCCTCCGTCCACCAGCCCGCCAGCCCGTCGGTCGTGGTCAGGGCCGCGTACACCTCGTCGGGGGACGACGTGACGCCGATCCTGTGCAGGATGTCCACCATCTCGGTACCTCTTTTCCGGTAAGCGCCCGGGTTTCGGGCAGGATTCATCGGCGTCGCCACGAGTGCGGCGACGCTCGTTCGTGCGGAGTTCAGCTGTCCCGGGCGCGCTCGTTCGTGCGGGGGTTCAGCTCTCCCGGGCGCGCTCGATCGCTTCGGCGATCTGCTTGATGCGGCGCAGCCGGGCATCCCAGCTGGCCCCGACCGACGACAGCTGCGCGACCGCGCGGGCGAGTTGGGCCTCGTCCACCTGGTAGCGACGTTCGCGTCCGGACGGCGTGGCGCGGACCAACCCGACCCGGTCGAGGACGCCGAGATGTTTGGCGACCGCCTGCCGGGTCACCGGCAACCGCTGACTCAACGTGGTCGCCGTCCCGCCGCCGCCGGCCAGCAGCAGGTCGAGCAGCTGTCGACGGATCGGATCTCCCACCGCCGACCAGAGCTCGTCGTCGACCGTGAGGCTCATGGCGTGGACACCAGCCGGGCGACGTATGCCACGAGGCGCGGGAGGAAGTGGTCCCAGCCGGTTTCGTGGTCGCGGTACATCTCTTCGAGCACGGCGCCCTCCCAACCCCTCTCCCGGTATCCCGACTCGGTGAAGCGCAGCAGCGTGCCCGAGCCCGACGGGACCAGGTCGAAGGTCACCAGGAGCGAGTTGGCCGGCGTCGCGGGCTGGCCCTCGTCGTGCACCCACCGGAAGGAGAACCGCCGGGGCGGGTCGGCCTCCATCACCGTGAGCGGTATGACCGCCGCATCGGGCGTCGACCTGTCGCCGAACGAGACGAGTCCGGTGGAGCCCGGCACCGACTCGAACTCGGCGTCGTCCGGCCACCACTGCCGCAGGTGCTCGGGCGTGCTGATGACCTCGTAGACCACCTCGGGCGTGGCGTCGACGTGGATCTCCCGCTCGATGCTTCCGTACTCCATGCCGCTCTTCATCCTCTCGCAACGTTTGGTTGCACACGACTGTAGGGCAGCGCCCCGGCACGCGCAACCATCGGTTGCTCGCTTCGGGATGTGGCCCGTCCGGCTGCCCCCGGAACCACCGCCGGACGCCGCCTCGGGCCACCGCCGGCCGCCCCCGGATCACCGCCGGCCGGCGGCAGCGGCGGGTACGTCAGACTGATCCCGTGCTGCCTGACCTGGACCGCGCGCCGGACACCGACCTGCCGGTGCGGTCGGTGCTGCCCGACGTTCTGGCCGCGCTGTCCGCGCCGGGCTCGGCGCTGCTGGTGGCGCCGCCCGGTTCGGGCAAGACCACGCTGGTACCGCTGGCGCTGGCCGACGCGATTCCCGGCCGGATCGTCGTGGCGCAGCCCCGCCGCATCGCGGCCCGGGCGGCGGCCCGGCGGATGGCGGCGCTCACCGGCACGGCACCGGGCGGCCCGGTCGGCTACACGGTGCGCGGCGAGCGCCGGGCCGGCCCGGCGACCCGGGTCGAGGTGGTCACCACCGGGGTCCTGCTGCGCCGGCTGCAACGCGATCCGGAACTGCCCGGTACCGGGGCGGTGCTGCTGGACGAGTGCCACGAACGGCACCTGGACACCGACCTGGCGCTGGCGTTCCTGGTGGAGGTGCGTGCCGCGCTGCGACCGGACCTGGCGCTGCTGGCCGCGTCCGCGACGGTGGACGCCGAGCGGATCGCGACCCGCCTCGGCAACGGCGTACCCGTGCCGGTGCTGAGCACGCCGCCGGCCGCGTACCCGGTCGAGTTGGTGTGGTCACCGCCCCCGGGGCCGGCCGGGCCGGTCACGGTACCCAGCGGGCGCCCGGGCGGTACCGCGACTCCGCGCGTCGATCCGCGGCTGCTGGACCACGTCGCGGCGACCGTCCGCCGGGCGGTCCGCGAGGCCACCGGCGACGTGCTCGTGTTCCTGCCCGGTGCCGGCGAGATCGCCGCGGTCGCCGGCCGGCTCGACGACCTGCGTACCGAGCTTGACGTGTTGACCCTGCACGGCCGGCAACCGGCCCGGGTGCAGGACGCGGCGCTGTCGCCCGGTGCCCGCCGCCGGGTCGTGCTGGCCACCTCCGTGGCGGAAAGCAGCCTGACCGTTCCCGGGGTACGGATCGTGGTGGACGCGGGCCTGTCCCGACAGCCGCGTACCGACCTGGCTCGTGGGCTGGGCACCCTGGTCACCGTCCGGGTGTCCCGGGCCGGGGCGGACCAGCGGGCCGGCCGGGCGGCACGGGAGGCTCCCGGCCGGGTGTACCGGTGCTGGTCGCCCGCGCAGCACGAACGGCTGGCCGGCCACGCCGCGCCGGAGGTGGCCGTGGCGGACCTGACCGGGTTCGCTCTGGAACTGGCCTGCTGGGGGCACCCGGACGGCACCGGCCTCGCGCTGCCCGACCCGCCACCGGCGGCGGCGATGCAGGTGGCCGGGTCGACGCTGCGGGCGCTGGGCGCGGTGGACGACCGTGGACAGGTCACCGCACGGGGACGGGCGATCGCTGCGGCCGGCACGCATCCGCGCCTGGCCCGCGCGCTGATCGACGGGGCGGCGCTGATCGGCCGCGACCGGGCCGCGGAAGTCGTCGCGCTGCTGGCGGACGACACTCTGGCCGGCGCCGGGGACGACCTGATGGCGGCGTGGCGCCGGCTGCGCGGCGGCGTCGACCGGGCGGCGTCGGCACGCTGGCGGGACGAAGTCCGGCGGCTCGCCGCCGCGGTGCCGGCGGGCGATCTGGCCCCGGGTGGTGCGGACCTGCCCGACGACCTCGCGGCCGGGCTGCTCGTCGGGCTGGCCTTCCCCGAGCGGCTGGCCCGGGTGCGCGCCCCGGGAACCGGCACCTACCTGATGGCCAGCGGCACCGCCGCGTCGCTCGCGCCCGGGTCGGCACTGGCCGGTACGCCATGGTTGGCGGTCGCCGTGGCGGACCGGGTACCGGGCAGCTCGGCGGCCACCATCCGGCTGGCCGTACCGGTCGACGAGGCGACCGCGCGGCAGGCCGCGGAGCCGTTGCTGGCCGGCTCCGACGAGGTCGGCTGGGTCGACGGCGACGTACGGGCCCGGCGGGTACGGACGCTGGGCGCCATCGTCCTGGCGGAGCAGCGGCTGAGCCGGCCCGATCGGGAACTGCTCACCGACGCCCTGCTCGACGGGCTGCGCCAGGAGGGCGTCGGCCTGCTGCGCTGGAGCCGGGACGCGGTCGCGCTGCGCGCGCGGCTCGCCTTCTGCCACCGCGCCTTCGGACAGCCGTGGCCGGACGTCGACGACCGGGCGCTGCTCGACCGGGCGCGGGACTGGCTCGGCCCGGACCTCGGGCAGGCCCGCCGCCGCGCCGACCTGGAACGGGTGGACGCCGGCCAGGCGTTGCGCCGGCTGCTGCCCTGGCCGCAGGCGGCCCGGCTGGACGAGCTGGCGCCCGAACGGCTCGCCGTACCGAGCGGGTCCCGCATCCGCGTCGACTACAGCGACCCGGCGGCGCCGGTGCTCGCGGTGCGGGTGCAGGAGGCGTTCGGCTGGCAGACCGCGCCGGTCATCGCCGACGGGCGGGTCACCGTGCTGCTGCACCTGCTCTCGCCGGCCGGCCGTCCGGTCGCGGTGACGAGCGACCTGCCGTCGTTCTGGCGTACCGGCTATCCCAGGGTGCGGGCCGACCTGCGCGGCCGGTACCCGCGCCACGCGTGGCCGGAGGACCCGGCCGCGGCGGTACCGACGCGGGGCACCGGCCGGCCCCGCCGGTAGCCGGTCGGGCGGATCGCGGGCCGGCGCCTGGCCAGGCGCTCAGCGTGGACTCAGTACCGCCTCATCGGACGCCGCCACCCCGTCGGTCATCAGCGTGCGCAGCATCGGCAGGTTCTTGCTGATCACGCTGGTGACGCCGAGCGAGCGCGCGTGTCGCAGCGCCGCTTCGGTGTCGACCGGCCACACCATCACCACGGACGTGGCGCGGCGCAACTCGGCGACGATGGCGGGGGTGAGCAACTGGCGCCGGATCGACACGCCGAACACCGGCCGGCGCCGCAGCCGCGCCCGCAGGCGGTTGAGCTGAACGGGATTGTTGACCGACAGCACGCGACGGATGTGCGGCAGGCCGTCGAACGCGTCGAGCATCTGCCACTGCTTGGTGCACACGGTCAGCGGGACGTCCGGAGCGACGTCCGCCAGCAGCGCGGCCACCCGGTGTGCCACGGTCAGTGCCGGGCCCTTGAGGTCGAGCATCAGCCGCGGATCGCCGTCGGCGGCTGCCAGTACGTCGGCCAGTTCGGGCAGTTCGAGGCTGCGCCGGCGGTTCAGCTCCCACCACTGCTCCCAGTACAGGTGCCGGCCGATCGCCTTGCGGTGGCGCACTTCGAGGGCGTCGCGGAACAGGTGGACGTCCGCTTCGACCAGATCGACGCCGGCCTGCAGGGCGGCACGCAGGCCGGCGATGGTGTTTCCGGCGCGGTGCGCCACGGTGAGCAGGGGCCGATCAGTCATGCGCCGCACGATATCTATCGATGGGGGCGCGATGCCGACGAAAACGCGGCGCGCGCGTGACGATCGGGCAACGCGGCACCCGCGCCCGGGCACGCCGCGACATGTCCGGCGATGCGGATGGTCATGCCCCGTCCGGGCCGGCCGGGCATGACCGACCGAGGATTCCGCCGGACGAAAAGGCGCGGTTACATCCGATGAATCATCGTGGTCACTCCATTGACACTTGATCAGTCCTCGTGCCAGGCTGCGATTAATCCGATGTCTAACGTTGTCGATGTGTGACTCGCGTGCCTGGGGAAGGTGTCGCCGTTGAGACTCCGACGAGGACTTGTCATGGTCGGTGCCGCCGTCGCGTGCCTGATGGCGTTCCCGGGGTTCGCGGCCGCCGGACCCCCACCGGGTCCCGGAGCCGAGCAGGTCTACGCGGCTCCGCACGGCGCCGGCCCGTCCTGTTCGCGCGGCCGGCCCTGTTCGCTCGCCGGGGCGCAGCAACGGGTCCGGGCGCTCGACCGGGACATGCGCCGGGACATCACCGTCACGCTCGCGCCCGGCACCTACCGGTTGGACCAACCGCTGCGGCTCGACACGAGAGACTCGGGGAGCAACGGGCACCGGGTCACCTGGCAGGGCTCCGGCTCGGTGGTATTCAGCGGCGGCCTGCGGGTGACCGGGTGGCAGCCGGTCGCCGGCCGTCCGGGACTGTGGTCCGCGCCGGCTCCGCGGGGATTGGACAACACCCGGCAGTTGTACGTCGACGGCACGCGCGAACAGCGCGCCCGGGGCACGGTGCCGGTCACGCTGACCGAGACCGCCACCGGCTACACGGCCTCCGCCGACACCCTGGCGCACTGGCGCAACCCCGGCGACCTGGAGTTCGTCTACACGGCCGGTGAGGCGCTGTGGAACATCGAGCGCGACGGTCTCGGCCAGTGGACTGAGCCGCGCTGCCCGATCGGATCGGTCAGCGGCACCACCATCACCATGGCGCAGCCGTGCTGGGACAACTCCACCAGGCGCGTGGAGTTCCCCGACATCCCCGGCCGCACCGTGAGCATGGTCGGACCCGGCAGTCTCACCAGCGACGGGCGCCCCAGCTACCTGGAGAACGCGTTCGAACTGCTCGACCAGCCCGGCGAGTGGTACCTGGACCGCTCCGCTGACCGGGTCTACTACCTGCCGCGGCACGGCGAGAACCTGCGTACCGCCGACGTCGAGGCACCGGCCCTGCAGACCCTGGTCGACGAGCACGGGACCGCGACCGCACCGGTCCACGACATCGCGATGCGGGGCATCCAGTTCTCGTACGCGACCTGGCTCGGCCCCTCATCCCCGGAGGGCTTCTCCGAGATCCAGGCCGGCTACACCATCACCGGCGCCAACGGGTACGCGGTCGAGGGGCTGTGCCAGTACGTTCCGGGTGGCACCTGCCCGTTCGGCGCGTGGACCAAGGAACCGGGCAACGTCAGCGTGTCCTACGGCCACGACGTGGCTTTCACCGATGACGTGTTCGCCCACCTCGGCGCGGCCGGGCTGGACCTGGGCGACGGCACGCAGGGCGCCACGGTCGAGGGCAGCGTCTTCACCGACACCTCGGGCAACGGGCTGGAAATCGGCGGTACCGACAAGGCGCAGACCACCGACGACGCCGACATCACCCGCGACGTCACGGTGGCCGACAACCACCTGTACGCGTTACCGCGCGAATTCCACGGCGGGGTCGCGATCCTCAACGGGTACTCGCAGCACGACCTCATCACGCACAACCAGATCGACGACGTCGGGTACAGCGCCATCTCGATGGGCTGGGGCGGCTGGCCGGACAAGATCGGCGACCCGCCGACACCGAACTTCTCGCACGACAACGTGGTCAGCGACAACCTCATCGTCGACTACATGCAATGGCTGGACGACGGCGGCGGCATCTACACCCAGGGCATCACCGGCACGTCGATGGCCGACGGCGAGAAGGTGACCGGCAACGTCATCCACGACCAACTGGGCCTGGGCAAGAACATCTACACCGACAACGGCGCCACGTACGAGACGGTCTCGGGCAATGTGCTCTACCACGCCGCGTACGCCAACGTCGGCACCCGGCACACCGACTACCGCGACGACCTGGGCAACAACGATCCGACGCTGGTGACCGGAAACTACTGGGAGACCGGCGATCCGGACTCGGACAACAAGGGCCTGGTGACCCAGGGCAACCACCTGCTGGCCGCGCCGTCGGCCGCGCCGTCCGCGATCGTGTCGGCCGCCGGTCTCGAACCGGCGTACCGGGGACTGCTGAACCGTCGTGTCGGCCCGGTGTCGGTGCCGGACACCCCGGCGCGGGTCGGTACCTTCGCCGCCGAGAAGTCCGTGTACGTGACGTGGAGCCCGTCGTACGCGAGCAACGGCGCACCGGTCTCCTCGTACACCGCGACGGTCACCGACGGCACCCACACCGCCAGTACCACGGTCAGCGCGGCCGACTTCCGGCGGCTGGGGTACGCGGTCGTCGGCGGCCTGACCGACGGCGCCGCGTACACCGCGACGGTCACCGCGCACAACGCCGCCGGCGACAGCGAGGCGTCGTTGCCCTCGCGCACCGCGGTCGTCCCGCACCCGCTGGCCGGCGGCACCGCCGGTGCGCCGACCGGCCTGAAGGCCCGGGCCGGCGACGGTGCCGTGGGTCTACAGTGGACTCCGCCGTCGTCGGCGGGGGAGACCCCGGTCATCGGCTACCGGGTCACCGTCTCCGACGGCATCCCCGCCGATCAGCGCGTCATCGACGAGACCGGACGCGACGCACTGGTCACCCAGCCGACCGCCAAGGCGATGATCCGGGTGGTCGACGGCCTGCAGCCGGGCCTGCGGTACACCTTCACGGTCGCCACGCTGACCGCGGACGGAGCCGGGGCGGCGGCGTCGGTGAGCGCGTCGGTCGACACCGCGTGCGACGGGGCGGCGGTGACCGTGTCGCCGGACGCGGCACTGGCCCAACCGGGCGACACCGTCCAGGTCACCACGACCCTGACCGACGGGTGCGACACGGCGATGAGCGCGGCGCAGCTGTTCCTGACCGCGCCGGCCGGCTACCAGGTGTCGCCGGCGTCCCCGGTGACCCTCGGCGACCTCGCTCCCGGCGAGGCGAAGTCGGCCAGCTGGACGGTGACGGTGCCCGCCGGCGCCGTCCCGTCCGCGCAGCTGGTGCACCGGGCCGTGTTCGGCACCCCCGCCGGACCCGAGGGCCTGTCGGCGACCTCGACCCTCGACGTGCCGGCCGGCTCCCTGGCCGCGCTGTTCGACAACGTCGGCGTCACCGACGACACAGCCACCTCGGCCGGCGACATCGACGGCGCCGGTTCCAGCCTGTCGGCGCAGGCGTTGGCGGCCCAGGGGGTGACCCCCGGCGCGACCGTCAGCCACGGCGGCGCGCAGTTCCTCTGGCCGGACGCCGCCGCCGGGCAGCCCGACAACGTGGTCGCCGGGGGACAGGCGGTACGCCTCGACGCCACCGGTGCCACCCTGGACTTCCTGGCCACCAGCACGTACGGCCCGGCCAGCGGTACGGGCGAGGTGCGGTACGCCGACGGGAGCACCCAGTCGTTCACGCTGTCGGTCCCGGACTGGTATGCCGCTCCACCGGCCGGCAGCGACCCGGCCGTCACCATGCCGTACCGCAACCGGTCCGGCAACACCCAGCAGGCGCACCAGATCGACGTGTTCCGGGTCGGCGTGCCCCTGCGGGCCGGCCAGGCCGTCTCGACGGTCGTGCTGCCCGACATCAGTCACGGCGTGGCCTCGGGCGCGCCGGCCGTGCACATCTTCGCCATGACTGTCCACTGACCCCCGGAGGACGCCACGATGCGACGCAAACTGACAGCGGGTCTGGGCGTGGCCGCGAGCCTCGTCCTGGCCGCGAGCCTCGTCCCGTCCGCGGCGATGGCCACGCCGGCCCACGCCGCGGCGGGCCGCCCCTGGATGGACCGGTCGGAGTCCCCGCAGCAGCGCGCCCAGCAACTGGTCGCGCAGATGACGCTGGACGAGAAGATCTCCCAGATGCACACCACCGGCACGGCGGCGGGCGGCATCGCCCGGCTGGTGCCCGGCATCCCGCGGCTGGGCGTGCCGGACTTCCGCATCACCAACGGACCCGCGGGCGTCGGCACCGGATCGGTGCCCACCCAACCGAACGCGACCGCCCTGCCCGCACCCGTCGCGCTGGCCGCCACGTTCGACACCGGCCTGGCCCGGCAGTACGGGACGGTCGAGGGGGTGGAGACCGCCGACGTCGGGCACAGCCTGATCGAGGCGCCGGACGTGAACATCGTGCGGGTACCGCAGAGCGGCCGTGCCTTCGAGAACTACGGCGAGGATCCGTACCTGGCCGGGCAGCTCGCCGCCGCCAACGTCCGCGGCATCCAGGACCAGGGAGTACTGGCCGAGGTCAAGCACTACGCGGCCAACGACCAGGAGACCAACCGGAAGACCATCGACGAGCAGGTCGACGACCGCACCCTGCACGAGATTCACCTGCCGGCGTTCGAGGCCGCCGTCAAGCAGGGCGACGTGGCCGCGGTGATGTGCGCGTACCCGTCGGTCAACGGCGATTTCATGTGCGAGAACCGGTACCTGCTCACCGACGTGCTGCGCGACCAGTGGGGATTCGACGGGTTCATCCAGTCCGACGCCGGGGCCACGCACACCGCGGTCGGTTCGGCGGACGCCGGCATGAGCCTGGAACTCGCCGACAACGGCCCGTACGACGACCAGCTGCGGCAGGCGGTGCTCGACGGGCAGGTGAGCGAGGCGCGGCTCGACCAGCTTCTGGTGTACCGGCTGGCCACCGAGATCCGGTTCGGTCTGCTGGACCGCGCCGCGACCACGACGCCGATCGACGCCGCGGCCGGTGGAGCGGCCGCCCGCACGATCAGCGAGCAGAGCACGGTACTGCTGAAGAACGCCGGCAACCAGTTGCCGCTGTCCGCCGGCGACCTGCACTCGATCGCCGTCATCGGGCAGTACGCCAACACCGCGTACCCGGGTGGCGGCGGCAGTTCACACGTCAACCCGCTGTACACGGTGAGCCCGGTCCAGGGCATCCGGCAGCGCGCCGGCTCGGCGGTCACGGTCACCACCGCCGACGGCAGCGACACCACCCAGGCGGCGGCGCAGGCCGCGGCCGCCGACGTCGCGGTGGTCATCGTCAGCGACGCGGAGAAGGAGGGCAGCGACCGGCCCAACCTGTCGCTGACCGGCAACCAGGACCAGCTCGTCAGCGCGGTCGCGGCGGCCAACCCGCACACGGTGGTCGTGGTGGACAGCGGGGCGCCGGTGCTGATGCCGTGGGTCGAGGCGGTGCCGGCCGTGGTGGAGGCGTGGTACCCGGGCGAGGAGGACGGCAACGCGCTGGCGGCGGTGCTGTTCGGGGACGTCAACCCGTCCGGGAAGCTGCCGGTCACCTTCCCCCGTACCGAGGCCGACCTGCCGGCGCACACCCCGCAGCAGTACCCCGGGGTCAACGGCACCGTGGCGTACTCCGAGGGGCTGCGGGTCGGGTACCGGTGGTTTGACGCGCAAAACATCGCGCCGCTGTTCCCGTTCGGGTACGGGCTGTCGTACACGTCGTTCCGGTACAGCCACCTGAAGGTGACCCCGGTCCTCGGCACCCACGGTTCGGTCACCGCGACCGTCGACGTGACCAACACCGGCACCCGCGCCGGTGCTGACGTCGCCCAGCTCTACCTGACCGACCCGGCCGCGGCCGGCGAGCCGCCGCTGCAGCTCAAGGGATTCCAGAAGGTGCAGCTGGCGCCCGGGCAGACCAGGCACCTGAGCTTCACCCTCGACCAGCGCGCGTTCTCCATCTGGAACAGCGCGGCCCAGGACTGGACCACGGTCGACGGCCGGTACACGGTCAGCGTCGGTGACTCCTCGTCGAACCTGCCGCTGCGGGCGCCGGTCATCGCCACCCGGACGGCCGGCGTGCGGTACCTGGCGGTGACCGGCCCGCAGGTCGTCGCGCCGGGCGGCACCGCGACGGTCACCACCACGTTCACCAACACCGGCGACTACCCGGCGAGCCAGGTGCGGCTCGCGCTGCGCGCGCCGGCCGGGTGGACCGTGCGGCCGGAGGGTCCGGTGTCGCTGCCGGTCGTCGGGCCGCGTTCGTCGAAGGGGACGGCGTGGCGGGTCACCGCGCCGGCCGGTGCCGCCCCGGGAACGGTCGCGTTGTCGGCCAGTGCCACGTACCACGGGGTCGACGGCGACGCGACGGCCACCGGCGCGGCGAGCCTGACCGTACCGTCGCCGTCGCTTGCCGCCGCGTTCGACAACGTCGGTGTCACCGACGACACCGCCACGGACGCCGGGAACATCGACGGGACCGGGTCGAGCCTGTCCGCCCAGGCGCTCGCGGCCGCCGGTGTCACCCCGGGGGCGACGATCGAGCACGGCGGCGTGAGCTTCACCTGGCCCGCGGCCGCCCCGGGGCAGCCGGACAACGTGGTGGCCGGCGGTCAGGTGATCTCGGCGTCGGGTACCGGGGACACGCTGGGGTTCCTGCTGGCCGCCACGTACGGGCCGGCCACCGGTACCGGTCGGGTCAGCTACGCCGACGGCAGCACCCAGTCGTTCACGCTGAGCGCACCGGACTGGTACTCCGCCACGTCCACCGGCAACGACGTCGCGGTGACGATGCCGTACCGCAACAAGGGCGGCAACGTGCAGCAGACGCACGTGGTCAACGTGTACTACGCCGGGGTGCCGTTGCAGCCCGGCAAGGCGGTGACCGGCGTCGCGCTGCCGGACGTGAGCGACACGGCGTCGTCCGGCAGCCCGGCGATGCACATCTTCGCGATGACGATCGGCTGAGCCGGCCGGGCCGATCGATGGGCTGAGCCGGCCGGGCCGATCGATTCGGCTGCGCCGGGCCGGCCGACGGGCTGCGCCGGGCCGGGTGAGGCGCTGCGCCGGGCCCGGCGGTCGGCCGGTCGCCCGGAGGTGACCGGGACGGCCGCGGCGGTAGAGTGCGGGCCGTGCGCGCGGTCGATGAGACGGAGCTGGTGGACGCGCTTGCCGCCGGCGAGGTCTTCGACTGCGCGCAGGACGGCTCGCGCCGCCCGGTGCCCGCCAGCCTGGTGCGCCAGATCTGCCGCTCGGGTGGTGCCGGCATCGACCCGCACGGGTTCAGGTTGCGTAACGCCGCCATCGTGGGCGACCTCGACCTGGCCGGCATCGAGCTGGCGGTTCCCCTGCGGTTCGAGGCGTGCGCGTTCGACTCCCCGCTGATCTGCGAGGGTGCGTCCCTGCACGCCCTGGCGGTCACCGACTGCCCGGCGGTACCCGGCTTGCTGGGCAACGGTTTGCGGGTACGGCGTGACCTGGATCTGTCTGGCTCGGTGGTCACCGGAGCGCACCGCACCGTGGCGAGTACCAGCCGGCGGTCGGCCGTGTGGCTGTGCGAGGCCGACATCGGTGGCCGGCTGCTCTGCCTGGACACCCGGATCACCGCCGACGGTGAGCGGGCGGTGCAGGCTGACCGGTTGCACGTCGGCGGGAACGTGCGGCTGCTGCACGCGTTCACCGCCGTCGGCGAGGTCCGGCTCATCGGCGTGACGATCGACGGCTCGCTCGACCTGACCGGCGCACGCATCCTGAACCCGGACGGCCTCGCCCTCGACCTGGCGGACGCGACCATCGGGGGCAGCTTCTTCCTCATCGACGACGCCGACGGGCCACCCACGATCCAGGGCCGGATCGACCTGAACAGCGCAAGGGTCGCCGGCCAGTTGCTGATCCGCGACGCGGTCCTGCGGGAGCCACCCGGCGCTCCGGTCGGCGGCCCGTACGCGAAGCAGCGCAGCGACGGCACGGCGGTCAGCGCGCCGAGGCTGACCGTCGGCGCCGATGTCAGCGTGGAGGGCGCCTGCGACATCGAGGGCGGCATCGACCTGTCGATGAGCCAGATGAGCAGCCTGTCCGTCACCGGTACGGCACGCCTGAACGCCCCGCGCCGGACCGCGCTGAATCTCACCAACGCCCAGGTCGACTCCACGCTGCGGATCGGCGACGGCGTCCAGGTGCTGGGAACGGTCGACCTCACCGCCACCCGGATCCGGGGCGACCTGACGCTGCGGGGAGCGGTACTGTCCGGCGCCGACGGAGGCCGGCCGCTGCTGGCCGCCAACGGCGCGAAGGTCGAGGGATCCGTGCAGCTGCGCGGCTTGCGCGCCACCGGCGGCTCGGTGAACTTCTTCGGTGCCGACATCGGCAGCTTCGTCGAAGCCGCCGGCGCCGAACTCACCAATCCCGGCAACCTGACCCTCAGCCTGCACCAGGCGTCGGTGCGCGGCTCCGTGCGACTCATCGACGGTTTCCGCTCGACCGGACACGTCAACCTCACCCGGGCGATCGTCGACGGCCGGCTCGACTGCCGGGACGGAGAGTTCATCGAGTCTTCCGGCAGTTCCTACGACAGATTCGGCCACGCCATCTCGGCCAGCTCCGCGGCGTTCCGCGGCGGCATGTACCTCGCCTGGCGCGCCGTCGACGGCAGCGTCGACTTCACTAGCACCAGTACCACCGTGCTTGCCGACGACCCCCGGACCTGGCCCGGCCGGTACTCGATCGCCGGCCTGAGCTACGACCGGTTCGGCGCGGCCGGCGGCGAGCCGGGCGCGGACGCCTGGGACAGCGGGCTGCGCCGGGCCTGGCTGCGCGGCCAGGCCGACTACGACGCCGGCCCCTACGAGCAGGCCGCCCGCGTGTTCCGCCAGCACGGGTACGCCCGCCAGGCCGAGCAGATCCTCATCGACCAGCGCGCCGACGCCAGGCGTTCGGGCCCGGACCGGTCGGTGCGGCGCACCCTCGTCGACGCGGTGTACGGATTCACCGTCGGCTACGGCTTCCGGCCCGGACGGGTGCTCTGGGCGTTGGTCGCGCTGCTGGTCGCGGTCGTCGTCTCGCTGCAACTGGGTCCGTTGGCAACCAGCCTGCGGGCGACCGACGCGCGCGGGAACGTGTACGCCGTCGACGGCCGCCTCGTCACCGTGGACGCCGTCTCGCCGTCGGCGCCCGGACAGGCGCCCGGTGCCGGTGGCAGCACAGCCGGTGGCAGCACAGCCGACGGCGCCGCGGTCGCCTCGACGCAGCGGCCGGCCCCGGACGGCTGCGGCGCGGGCCAGGTGCGGTGCTTCAACCCGTACTTCTACGCCCTGGACACGGTCATCCCGCTCATCTCCCTGGACCAGCGCTCGACCTGGTACCCGGACCCGCACGCCCCGTCCGGCCGGACCGCCGAATGGTGGCTGGACCTCGCGACGCTCGCCGGCTGGCTGCTCTCGTCCGTCGTGGTGCTGTCCTTCGCCCGCCTCGCCCGCACCCTGTGACCTGATCAGCCCTGGCACGGGCCGCGCGGCTCCTCGGCGAGGAGCGTGGCGGCTACCGGAAGTACAGGTACGGGAACGGGGCCGCCGCGACCAGGCCGCAGATCAGCGCGGCGATGCGTACCGCCGTCGGCACCCGTGGACTCCAGGCCACCGCCAGCGCGACCAGGGAACCGCCCACGGCCAGCAGGCCCGCGTCGAACGCGGCGGTCTTCTCGGCCGTGAGCTGATCCATGCACGCCCGGTCGCAGGGCGTCACCGGATCGCCCGCCACGGCCAGAAAGAGGGACAGCGGGCTGGTCAGGCAGCAAAACATCAGGGGCAGCGACAGGATCAGGACCGGGCCCAGGACCGAGTCGCGGGACCATGGCCACCGGCGCGATTCGGGCAGCAGCGCCGCGGCCGACACGGGCGGTGCGGCCGGCAGCGGCAGGTTTTCGGGCTCCGGCTCTGGCGGCAGCGCCACGGCCGGCAGCCGCGGGTTCTCGGGCTCCGGCTCGCCGGATGCTCCCATGACGCGACGGTAATGCCGCCCGGAGGGCGGGGCCAGCCGCCGAACGGCCGCCGTCGATGGGCCGGAAGGCGCCGGCTGGCCTGCCGCACCCGCAGGCGTGCCAGCAGTTGCGAAGTTGATCGATCCGTAGCAGGTTGGGTGGTTAGTCAGCGACGACTCATCCCCGGAGGCGTGCGATGCCCGCCAAGCGTGCTCAGTCAATCTGGCATGCCCTGTCATGGACCAACACCTGGACAACGAGACGTGGCCGAACCCGCAGGCGCGTCCTGACCTCAGCACCGGTGCTCGTCACCGCCGCCGCGGCGCTGGTCGCCGCCGGTCTCACGGTGACACCGGCACCGGCCACCGCCGCGCACGGCAGCGGCGCGCACAACAGCGGCGACGAACTCACCGTCAGCGACCGTCTCGCCGACCGGCGCACGGTCACCATCGGCGACCGGTTCTACGAGGTCGGCGCGGCGGACGGCAGCTATCCGGCGACCGGCTGGCACGTCCGCGGCGAGATGGGCGGGTTCTGGAGCCAGCCCATCAAGCTGCTCGACGGGCTGTGGTTCGCCGTCGACGGCACCTGGCTGAAGGCGAAGAGCTTCACCAGCGGGTACGGGTACACGCGGATGGACCTCGGCGGCGGTGTGCAGCGCACCGACGTGGTACCCGACGGCAACCGGGCCGGCCTGGTCGGACTGCACTTCGACGGCGGGGCCCGGCAGGTACGGCTGACCGTCGACGCGCACTCGGAGCTGCTCAAGGCGTACCCGTGGAGCGGGACCACGCCCAGCCAGGACACGGTGAACCTGCCCGACACGGGTAGCTTCGACGGGCGCGACCTCGTCTTTCAGGAGCAGCCCAACCACTACGCGGCACTGGTCGGCGCGCAGCTGACCCCGGACGGCCACCAGCTCGGCCCGGACTTCCGCGGCCCGCAGGATCCGGCGGTGATCTGCCCGAACACCGATCCGGCGCCGGCGCGCTGCGACGACGGCCCGGCCGGCAAGGGCACCGGCGGTCAACTGACCTACACGCTGGACGTCCCGAAGGGCGGCCGGACGGTGTGGTTCGCGGTCGCCGGTTCCGACCAGGGCAAGCAGCCGGCCCAGGCGGCGCTGGCCGCGGCGCTGCGCGACCCGTCCGGTCAGTTCGCGCGCAAGCAGGCACAGCGGCGCGAGGTGTCCGACCGCACGCACGTCGACCTGCCCGGCGACCCGTTGCTCGCGCAGAGCGTCGAGTGGTCCAAGCAGAACCTCGCCGACACCGTCCAGGAGTCGCGCGACCTCCACCTGTTCGCGAGCGACCAGGGCACCCAGTCGCCGCCGCTGGCCGGCACCCTCGCCCAGGCGCGCTGGATCGGCGCCGGCTGGCCCGACTACCCGTGGATCTTCGGCACCGATGGCGAGTACACCGCGTTCGCCGCGGTCGCCGCCGGCGACTTCGAGGCCATCGAGGATCACCTGCGCACCCTGCGCGACGTCAGCGACATCGTGAACGCCAAGTCCGGCAAGGTGGTGCACGAGGTCACCCCGGACGGCCAGGTGTACTACGGCACCAACGACGACCCCGGCAACACCGACGAGACGGTGAAGTTCCCGAGCGCGGTCGCGCTGGTCTGGCGGTGGACCGGGGACGACTCGTTCCGCGACTCGATGTACGACTTCAGCGTGCGCGCGATGAAGTACGCGGTCGGGCTCGACGCCGACGGCGACGGCTGGCCCGAGGGCTCCGGCAATGTGGAACGGGCCGGCATGGGCGCCGAGAAGCTCGACGTCGCGGTCTACACCATCCGCGGGCTCGCCGACGTCGCCCAGCTGGCGGCGAGCAAGGGCGACACCGCGACCGCCGACTGGGCGAACGCTCAGGCCGCCAGCCGGGAGAAGAAGTTCGAGGACACCTTCTGGTACGGCGGCGACGCGCACGGCTACGCCGACTCGCTGTCCGACCCCGGCAACGTCAAGCTGTACCAGCGGTACTGGATCGGCTTGACCCCGATGGAAGCCGACCTGCCCGGCGGCCCGCTGGCCTCGGTGGCGCACGCCGACGACACCCTGGCCCAGCACGAACGCGCCTGCTACAACGGCGACTTCGGGCTGTTCCACACCGGGACCGGGCCGACCAGCGACGCCAAGGGCAACCCCGGCCCGTCCTGCGACTCCGTGGTCTCGTCCGCGCCGTCGGATCGCGAGACGTTCTCGCTGGGCTCCGCGGTCGCGGCCGTCGCCGAGGGCAACTACGGCCGGCTGGCCCAGCAGCACGCCTACACCACCGACAACGCGCGCATCCAGCTCGACCCGGACGTGTGGGAGCTGCCCGGCGCGATGCCGGAGATCGCACCGTCGCCGGACTTCGGGTCGAACCTGTCGCACGACTTCCTCAGCCGCTCCAGCGTGCTCCAGGCGTGGGGCACCTACGGCGTGCTGTGGCCGGTCGTCGCGCAGCAGCTCGGCGTCGCGCCGGACCTGGGCCGGGGGCAGCTGGCCGTCGTACCGCAGATCCCGCCGGGGCAGCAGCGGGTCGCCGGCTCCGGCATCCGGCTCGGCGGCGGCGACATCGACGTGACCGCGACGCGCTCGGGTGCCACGCTGACCACGCAGGTGCGCCGGACCGGGGTGCGCGGGACGCTGACCCTCGGCGCCGTACTGCCGGCCGGGGCCTCGGTGCGGTCGGTGTCGCTGGACGGGCACCAGATCGCGTACCAGCGGGTCACCACCACCCGGGGCACCGAGGTCCGGGTACCCGCCGGCACCGGCGGAGGCCAGCACACCCTGACCGTGCGGCTAGGCTGACAACCGACTGATCTGGGTCGTGGCGCGGCGCCAGACGCGCCGAGCCAGACTGGTCGAAACTCCGCGAACGGCGGGTGGCGGTCTCCTCAGGGAGGCCGCCACCCGCCGTCTGCGGAACGGATTCGCGTGCTCACTCTCCGCGATCGGGCGCGTGACCTTCATCTCCCATGCAACCTCCGGTGCGCCCGGCTGCCTCATGGGGGTGGCTGATGACGGATGGAGAGCCCGTGGCGCGCTCGCAGCAGAACGACGACGACTACGTCGAGTACGTGACCGCTCGCCGGATGGCACTGCACCGCATGGCCTTCGCCCTGTGCGGCGACGGTCATCGGGCCGACGACCTCGTCCAGCAGACGATGACCACGCTGTACCTGAAGTGGCACAAGCTACGCGACGTGACCCATCTCGACCGGTACGTGCACAGCATGCTCCTGCGCAACTACCTGCACGAGAGGCGGACCGGCTGGCTGTCCCGGGTCTGGCTGGTCGGCAATCCGCCCGAGCGCGAGGCGGCCGGCGGCGACGACGTGGAACTGCGCGACGAGTTGCGCATCGCGCTGTCCCGGGTACCCCCGCGCCAGCGCGCCGTGCTGGTCCTGCGGTTCACCTGCGACCTGCCGGTCGCCGAGGTGGCCGAGATCCTGAACATCTCCGAGGGCACGGTCAAGAGCCAGACCGCGCACGGGTTGGCCGCACTCCGCCGCCTTCTCGGGGCGCCGCCCGCGTTGTCCGCGGCGCGCCCCGGCGCTTCGGTGCACGGCGCGACGAGACGAGGGAACTGAGATGCGCGAAGACGACGACGAGTACCTGACCGGCCTCCTGGCGTCGTTGGGGGACCGCGCACCCGACCCGATGTCCAGCGTCGAGCGGGCGATCACCGACGGGCGCGCCCGCCGCCGGCGCCGGCGGCAGCGCGTGTCGGTGAGCGGGGCGGTCGCGGCCGTGGCCGCGCTGGCCGTCGCGGTGGCGGTGATGGTGCCGCGCGGCGGGTCGGCTCCGGTGCCGGCCAGCTTGCCGTCCGTCGCGCCGAGCCCGTCGCCGACGATGCCCGCGGCGCCGGCCGCCTGCCGGGCCGGGCTGCTGCCCGAGCCGCCCGGCGTGACCGACACTCAGGTGGTCGCCGCCGACCCGACCGGCCGGTACCAGGCCGGCTACGCCTGGCGCGGCGCCGGATGGACGGTGGTGCTCTGGGACCAGGGGAAGCTGGAGACCGTCACCACGGTGCCGGGGAAGCGGCCGACCGTCGCCGGGGTCAACTCGGCCGGCGTGGTCACCGGGTACACGGTGCCCAGAGACCCGCAGAGTCCGACGGAATCGTCCATCTGGACGCTCGCCGCCGGGAAGCTGTCCTACCTCCCGTCGCCTCCCGGCGGCACCGCGATGACCCAGTTCCGGGCCGAGGGCATCAACGGCGCCGGCGACGTCGTCGGCGTCGGGTACGAGCTGAACCCGAAGGAACCGGACACGATGAGCGAGCACCTGATCGTGTGGCCGGCGGACGACCCGGCCGAGCCGCGGACCCTCGCGTCGCCGGCCGGCACCACCCCGGCCCCGACGGCAGTGCCGGACCTGGCGTCGATCGACGACCAGGGTCGGGTCTACGCGACGCTCACCGTGAGCGACGGGAAGCCGGGGCTGCTCCGGTCGGTGCCGTACGTGTGGTCGCCGGCCGGGGTGGCGGCGAAGCTGCCCGTACCCGACGGGTTCGTCGGCCGGTCGGCCGTGCGCGGCGACCAGTTGCTCGGCAACCTGAAGGCCAGCGGCACCCTCGCGTACGGCAGCCTCGACCTGGGCACCGGGCAGCTCCTCCGCTACCCGGACTCGGTCGTCGCCACCTCGGTCAACCGGTGGGGATGGGCGATCGGGGCTGTCGACAAGCAGACTCCGGTGGCGGTGTTCGCCGGGAGCGTCGTGAAGCTGCCGGTACCGGTCGGGGGAGGCGCCGGGTACGCGCAGGCGTACACGATCAGCGACACCGGCGCGACGATCGGCGGGGACGTGACGCTCGCCGGCCAGCGGCACGCTGTGCTGTGGACCTGCCGGTGACGGCGGTCAGCGCCCGGTAGCGTCTCCGGCGGGGGTCGGCCACACGAGGCGCAGGAACTCGTCGGCGTCGCCGGCCACCGGGAGCCGGGCCGCCGGGCGGACGAAGCCGGCCGCCCGCATGTGCTCCAGCGCGGCGAGCAGCGGGTCCCAGAAGCCGGCCGGGTTCAGCAACGCCACGGGCTTGTCGTGCAGGCCGAGCTGCTGCCAGGTCCACGCCTCGAACAGTTCGTCGAGGGTACCGGTGCCACCCGGCAGGGCGACGAACGCGTCGCCGAGTCGGGCCATCGTCGCCTTGCGCTCGTGCATCGTCTCGACCACGATCAACTCGGTCAGTCCGGTGTGCGCGACCTCGGCGTCCACGAGCGACTGGGGGATCACTCCGATGACCGTGCCGCCGGCCGCGAGCGTGGCGTCCGCGAGCACCCCCATCAGCCCGACCCGCCCGCCGCCGTAGACCACCTCGACGCCGGCCTTGGCCAGGTGCCCGCCGAACGCCTCGACCGCGTCGCGGTACACCTCGGACCGGCCCTCGGCCGCGCCGGTGAACGCCGTTACCCGCACCACACACCTCGCATCGCACATCTCCACCCGAGCGCCGCGCCGGCCGCCCGATCCAGGTGGTCACCCGTCGCATCGTGGCACACCCGCCGCCGGGCGCCGTGCCGGCCCGCGGATCGGCGCGCCGGCCTCTCCGCCGCGTCCCTTCCGCTCTGCCTCGCGCCGGGCGCCGCACGGTAGAGTCTCGCCCACATGGAGGACTCCGAAGTTCTGCAGGACGACCCGTACCGTCCCGTGACGCGGGTGGGAGACACGGTACGCCGGCCGAGGTACCCGTGGACGCCCGCGGTCCACGAGTTGCTGCGGTATCTGGAAGCTGTCGATTTCCCGTACTCGCCTCGGGTGCTCGGCGTCGACGAGCGCGGTCGCGAGATCCTCAGCTTCATCGCGGGGGAGTCCGGACCCGCGGGATGGGCGAACGTCGTCGACGACACCGGCCTGACCGCCATGGCCCGGTTGCTCCGCGAGTACCATGACGCGGTCGCCGGCTTCCGTCCCAGCGGCGGCACCGGGTGGGCGGCCCACACCGGGCCGGTCGGCGACGGCGAGCTGATCTGCCACGGCGACTTCGGGCCATGGAATCTGGTGTGGCGCGGATCCCGGCCGGTGGGCATCCTCGACTGGGACTATGCCTGGCCGGCTCCGGCCGCCCACGACGTGGCATATGCGCTGGAGTACGTCGTACCGTTCCGGGACGACCGGGAGTGCCTACGGTGGCTTCGGTACCCCGCACCACCGGACCGGCGCGCTCGCCTGGAGCGGTTCGTCTCCGCGTACGGGCTCACCTCGGTTGCCGGGCTCGTCGATGCCGTCATCGACCAGCAGGAACTGGTACTGGACCGGGCCCGCCGACTCGCGGCGCAGGGGTACCAACCGCAGCGCGCCCTGCTTGCCGGTGGCCACTACGACGAGGTGGAGCGACGGATCCGGTGGAGCCGTGAGCACCGCGACCTGTTCGACTGACCGGCCGATCGAATCACCCCGTCCACCGGTGATGTCGTTGGACGGCTGGTCGGCTTGCCCGCAAACGTGTTGGCGGCGGCCCGACCCGCCTGGATACGCTGTCGTGATGTTTTCCGACGCCGATGCCGCCGCGCTCTATGATCTGCAGAACCCGTGGGATCCGGCGCGGTTTTCCAGCGACGCGTTCTTCGACCGGCTGGTGATGGCCGCGGAGAGCGTGCTCGACGTCGGCTGCGGCACCGGCAGCATGCTACACCTGGCCCGGGAGTCCGGTCACACCGGCCGGCTCGCCGGCATCGATCCGGACCGGGCAGCGTTGGAGCGGGCTCGCCGGCGTACCGACGTCGAGTGGGTGGCCGGCACGGCGGCCGACATCGCGTGGGACGGCGAGTTCGACCTCGCCACCATGGCCAACAACGCGTTCCAGTGCCTCGTCGGCGACGACGAACTGCGCGCGTCTCTGGCCGCGATCCGGTCCTCGCTGAGCGACGGCGGCCGGTTCGCGTTCGAGACACGCCACCCGCAGGCGCGGGCGTGGGAGGCCTGGAATCCGGACAACGCCTCGGACGTGGTGGACGGCACCGGCCGGACGCTGCGCGTGGCACACCGCGTCGAGTCGGTCGACGGCGACGTGGTGACGTTCACGGAGACCACCGCCGACGCCGGGGGCTCGGTGCTGCGGGTGGACCGGGCGAGCCTGCGTTTCCTGGACGTACCGGCGCTGAACGGGTTCCTGTCCGAGGCCGGGTTCACCATCGACGCCCAGTACGGCGACGGGGAGGGCGGTCCGGTCACCGGCACCAGCCGGGTCATCCTCACGATCGCGCGCCGCGCCTGACCGACAGCTCGCGACCCGTGAAATACCGGCCGACTCGTCACGGCCAGCCGGCGCCCGGCACGTCGACCTCGGTGACGAGTACCTGGCCACTGCCCGGCGCGACCAGTTCCGCCGGCGTTCCGCCCCAGCGGGCCGCCACGATGAACAGCGTGGTGCCGGCCGGGCCGCCGAGCGCGCAGGCGAAGCCACCCCGGTCCAACTCGACCGTGCGCAGGACCGCGCCGCCCTCGGCGACCCGGACGCACCGCCGGTGTGGCACGTCGGCGTACCAGACCGCGCCCTCGGCGTCGACACAGATGCCGTCCGGGGCGGCGTCGCCGAGGTCGGCCCAGACCCGCCGGCCGGACAGCGTACCGTCGGCGCCGATGTCGAACGCCGTCAGGCAGTGCCCGTACGACTCGGCCACGAGCAGGGTCGAGTTGTCGGCGGTGACCGCCATGCCGTTGGGGAACGCGATTCCGTCGGCGACCGTCCGCACCGAACCGTCCGGGGTCACCAGCGTCACCGAGCCCGGCTGGTAGGGCGCCCCGCTCATCAGGTCGAAGCCGGGGGAGTTCAGGTACGCGTTGCCCCGGCCGTCCGCCACGATGTCGTTCCAGCCCGGCGCGCCGAGATCGGCGTAGGCGACGAGTGTGCCGTCGGGTTCCCGGCGCAGCAGCCGCCCGTCCGGCGACGACACGATGACCATCCGCCCGTCCGGCAGCCACGCCGTGCACAGCGGCAGCGACGCCACGCGGGCCACCACCTCGTCGCGGCCGTCGAGGTCCACCGCGACGACTTCACCGGCGGACCAGTCGGAGAAGTACAGCCGGTCGCCGTGCCACCGCGGCGACTCGACCAGACCCCGCCCGTCGAGCAGTACCCGTGTTGCGTCCATGACCGCCTCCTCGTCCTTCGTCAACGGTTATACGAACGGGCCGGGGCGGGATCGACACCGACGCCCCGTCGTCGTGAAGTTTTCCGGACTCGAGACCGCCGACGACGTGCGACCTTGTTTCCTAGGATGCTTTAGGCGATGTGAGTCGCCGGTCACCGGACTGTGCCGGCTCACCGATGCGTACACCCGCTCAGGGCGCGTTAGGTGAAAACACGTAAAGGCACACGCAAATCGTCGAAGGACGGAAGGAAGTCCCGCCCGTCGCCCCTACGATGAGCCCCATCAATCCACCAAGTCCGATGGCGTTGGGGGTGTCGCATGATCCGTACGTCGAGGGTCGTCATGGCGCTGGCCGCGGTGTTCACCGGTGTCCTCGTGGGAGCGAGCACAGCCGTGGCGGCGCAGGCCGATGTGCCGTGCCCACCAGACTCACTGTGCCTGTACGAGGACAAGGACTTCGGCGGTTATATGATCGCTTTCCCGGCGGGGAGCGCCGTGCCGTCCCTACACGAGTATCTGTGTCTCGGCTGCAACAGCTCTAAGCACCCGGGCTCCAACAACACCTGGGGCGACATGCTGAGCTCCTGGCGGAACACGTCCGACATCGGCTACTGCCAGTTCCGCAACATCGACTATAACGGCAATACGTACTATGGATTCTTGGCCAACTACGAGGTCTCGTACGTGGGCAAGGGTCTCAATGACGAGATCTCCAGCTTCCACCCGGCACCGTGTCCCGAGTACTGAAACCAACGGTGATGCCGGCCGCGTGAACGCCGTGCCTCGTCAGTGCTCGTCGGCCAGCGAACTGCCGATGTAGAACGAGTTGAGCATGGCGAACACGTACGCCTGAAGCACCGCGACCATGAATTCCAGGAACGTGACCGCGATCGCGACCGCCCACGACACCACCGACAGCGGTTCGAGCAGCAGCACGCCCGTGCCGTAGAGCATGAACCCGCCGAGCGTGAACACCTGCAGGATGAAGTGCCCGGCGAACATGTTCGCGAACAGCCGCACGGACAGGGTGAACGGCCGCAGGAACAGGTTCTCCAGCGCCTCCAGCGGCGCCATGATGGGCAGCAGCCAGGCGGGCGCCGCCGGCGGCACGAATATCCGCTTGAGGAACCGCCGGAAGCCGTGCCGGCGGATCCCGACCGACAGGTACACGACGTAGCTGATGAGGGCGAGCGCCACCGGGAACGCGATGTGCGCGGTCGGCGCCACCTGGAAACCGGGCACGATGCCGAGGACGTTCATCACCGCGATGAACGCGAACAGCGTGGTGACGTACGGCGCGAACCGCACACCCTCCGACCCGATCACGTCGCCCGCGATGCCGTTGCGACCGAATCCGTAGATGGACTCGGCCAGCCACTGGGTACGCGTCGGGACCAGTCTGGGTTTCCGGTACGCGACAAGGAAAAACACGATGATGACGGCGACCGCGAGCCACACCATCACGGTGAACTTGGTGACCCACGGGTAGTGCCAACCGGGGAGGAAAAAGTCGTCGACGGACGGCGGCCAGTGCACGTCCTTGGCCAGGATGCTGCGCTCGGTCATCGGGACCCTTCCATCGCGCTGTCGAGTGCGTCAGGTTGGTCCCCCGGCCGGGATCCGTAGCTTAGCAACCACTCGGCGTGACCGGATCGGCGGGCCCCTGTCCGCAGTGGACAGCCGGGCCCGCCGAAGGGTCTCAGAACAGAAGCGTCACTCAGCCGAACTCAGTCACCCGAACGCAGCCGGAGCATGTTCCAGGACAGCGCGGGCAGAGACACGGTGACCCGGCCGCCGTCGACCGGGTACCGGCCCAGGACGCGGGGAGCGACCCGCTCCGGATCGTCGGCGGTGTTCACCGCGTCGGGATCGTCGCCGGACAGCGTGGTGTGTTCCACCACGGTCAGGCCACCGAACCCGCGCACGTCGAGGTCGACGGGCTGTGCCTCGTGCTGGTCCCGGTTGACCGCGAACACGGTCAGCTCGTCCGGGTCGTCATGCCGTACCGCGACCGCGTCGAGCAGGGGAGTGTCGCCGAACCAGGACGTCTCGTACCGGGGCCCGTCCACCACGGTACGCAGCACGGTTCCGCGACCGTACCGGCTGGTCAGCGCGAACGGGTGGTAGGTGCTCTGCCGCCACGCCGCGCCCCCGGGCTCCGTGAGGATCGGGGCGATGACGTTCACCAGTTGGGCCAGGCACGCGATGCGGACCCGGTCGGCATGGCGCAGCAGGCTGATCAGCAGGTTGCCGACGACCACGGCGTCGACCAGCGAGTACCGGTCCTCGATGAGCCTCGGCCGCTGCGTCCACACCGGTTCCTCGGCCCGCCGGGACATGTACCAGACGTTCCACTCGTCGAACGACAGGTTGATCCGCTTGCGGTGCTTGCCGCGCGCCCGCGCGTAGTCGACCGAGGCGAGTACGTCCTCGATCATCCCGTCCATGTCCATCGCGCAGGCCAGGAAGCTGCCCCGGTCGGCGGGCCGCTGTTCGTAGTATGCGTGCACGGACACGTAGTCCACGTGCTCGTAGCAGTGTTCCAGCACAGTGGCTTCCCAGCTGCCGAACGTGGGCATCCGGTGGTGCGAGGAGCCGCAGGCGATCAGTTCGATGTCCGGGTCGACCCAGCGCATCGCCTTGGCGGTCTCGACCGCGAGCCGACCGTACTCCTCGGCCGTCTTGTGCCCGATCTGCCACGGGCCGTCCATCTCGTTGCCCAGGCACCACACCTTGACGCCGTGCGGCTGCCGGTTGCCGTTGCTGGCACGCAGGTCCGACCAGTAGGTGCCGCCCGGATGGTTGCAGTACTCGACGAGGTCGCGCGCCGCCTCGACACCGCGGGTACCGAGGTTGACCGCGAGCATCGGCGCGGTGCCGACGGTCGCGCACCACGCCATGAAGTCGTCGGTGCCGACCTCGTTGGTCTCGATGGAACGCCAGGCGAGGTCGAGTCGGGTGGGTCGCTGCCCGCGCGGACCGACGCCGTCCTCCCAGCGGTACCCGGACACGAAGTTGCCACCCGGGTACCGCACGATCGGCACGTCCAGCGCGCGGACCAGATCCGCGACATCCTTGCGGAATCCGTCGGGGTCGGCCTCCGGGTGGTCCGGTTCGTAGATGCCGGTGTAGACACAGCGACCGAGGTGCTCGACGAAGCTGCCGAACAACCGGGGGTCGACGTCTGCGACGACGAACGCGGGATCGAGGGCGATACGGGCCGCCACGACGGCTCCTTCCTTCCGGGTGGGGGACATCAGTTGGCGATGCTGCCCAGCAGCAAGCCGCCCCGCCAGTACCGCTGGACCATCAGGAACAGGCCGACGAGGGGGACGACCGTGACCAGTCCGCCGACGACCAGCGCCGGGAACATCGAGGCGTCGCCGCTGTTCTGGGCACGCTGGGTCCACAGGCCGAGGCCCACGGTCAGCGGGTACAGCTTGTTCTGGCTGAAGATGAGCAGGGGCAGGAAGTAGTTGTTCCAGATGCCGACGATCGCGAGCAGCAGCACGGTCATCAGGCCGGGCACCATCAGCGGCAGCGCGATGGTGAGGAAGATGCGCACCTCCCCGGCGCCGTCGATGCGGGCCGCGTCGATCAGCTCCCGGGGCACGGACGCGGCCACGTAGGTGCGCATCAGGTACACGCCGACGGGGCTGACCACACTGGGCAGCAGCATGCCCCAGATCGAGTTGATGAGGCCGGCCTTGGCGTACACCAGATACAGCGGCAGCGTGATCGCGGTGATCGGTACCAGCAGCGCCGCCATCGCCAGCGAGAACAGCGCCCGCGACCCGCGGAAGTCGAAGCACGCGAAGCCGTATCCTGCCAGCGCGGACAGCGCGGTCGCGCCGAGCCCGCCGACCACCGCGTAGAACGCGGTGTTGCCCAGCCACTGGAAGTAGACGCCGTCGCCGTCGAGGTTGTGGAACAGCGACGAGAAGTTGTGGAAGAACTCGAACGGGCCGGCGAACCAGAACCCGAACGACTCGAACAGGTTCGCCTGGTTCTTCGTGGAGTTGATGACCAGCCAGGCGATCGGGAGCAGGGTGAAGATGGCGAACAGGGTGGCCAACGTGGTGAAGAAGGTGACCGTGCCGCGGGGCAGGCCGTAGAGCTTGACCGGGATCATGTCGTCGTCCCGGCGGCGGCCACGGACGGGGGTGGTACTCACGACACCTCTCCTTTGCTTCGGCGGAACAGCAGCGAGGCTGTCGAGATGGCGACGATGACCAGGCCGAGCACGACGGCCGCGGCCGCGGCCAGGTTGTACTGACCGCCACCGACCGCGGTGTTGTAGATATAGAGCGCGGGGGTCCAGTTGATGCTGATCGCGGAGTTCTGGAAGTAGGAGAGGATCAGCGGCTCGGTGAACAGCTGCAGCGCGCCGATCGTGTTGAGGAACAACAGCATCACGATGGCCGGGCGGACCATCGGCAGCTTCACCCCGAGGATGATGCGGTGCAGCGGAGCGCCGTCCAGGATCGCCGACTCGACGACGTCCCGCGGTACCGACTTCAGAGCGGTGTAGAGAATCACCATGTTGTATCCGGTCCACTCCCAGATGACGATCACGATGATCGACGGGAGGACCAGGTTGGACGAGAAGAAGTTCACCTCCCCGAAGCCGAGCGCCTTGGCCAGCCGGGTGACCGGACCGAACTGCGGCTCCAGGATGAACGACCACATGACCGCGCCGACCACCGCCGGCACCGCGAACGGGATGAAGAAGATGGTGCGGAACACCCGGCCGCCCTTGACCAGGCCCAGGTCGAAGATGGTGGCGAAGAAGAACGCGATGACCAGCATGACCGGGATCTGGATGACCGCGTACACGACGGTGCGCACCACACCCGACCAGAAGTCGCCGGAGCCCAGGGTCTGGCGGTAGTTGTCGAGTCCGGAGAAGCTGGTGCCGCCGATCAGCCTGCTGGTGTAAAGACTGTTGTAGATGGCGTAGGCGAGCGGCACGATCATGAACAGCACGAGCGCCACCATGAACGGCACGGTGAACGACGCGCCGTGCACTCCCTCCCGGCGCCCGCGCCTTGTCCGACCGATCTGGGGCCGGGGGAGGGCCTGCCGGGCCGCGGATTCCGCGCCCGCCGGGGCCGGGCCGGGACGGGCAGTTCTGCTTGGATTCACGGTATTCCCTTCTCGGGTACTGCTTCCGCCGGCCACCGGGATCCGCCCGATCCGGTCCGGCCCCGGCGGATCCCGGTGGCCGGGCCGGCGGAGCACGCGCCCCGCCGGCCCACCCTGCCGGCCAGTCTGGCTCGGCGCGTCTGGCACCACGCGACCCAGACCAGTCGGGTCAGGAGGTGGAGACCTTGAAGCCCTGCTGCTTCGCGTAGTTCACCAGCGTCTTCTGGAAGCCGGCGAACGCCGCCTTGAGCGTCTGCTTGCCCGAGGCCACATTGGCGAACGCGGTGGTCGACTGGGTCAGCGCCTCGGTCATGAACGGCGGCCACTGCACCGGCGTCGCGCTGTTGGCCGCCGCGGAGAACGCGACGTACGGCGTCGCCGTCCCGGACAGCGGTACCGTCAGATCCTGGAACGTCGGATCGGCGAGCAGCGGCTTGTACGTCGGGAACAGCGACGACGGCGCGGTCTTCGTGATGTTCCAGGCTTCGTCGGTCGCGTTGAGCCAGATCGCGAACGCGGCCGCCTGGGCCGGGTGCTTGGACTGCTTGAACACCGGGTACGACGATCCGCCCCAGTTGGCGGCGACGTTGGTGCCGGCGGTCCACTGGGGCAGTGGCGCGGCCCGCCAGGAACCGACCGATGCCTGCGCGGCCGGGGCAAAGTACGACGGCCCCCACGCGGAGCTGAGCCAGCTCGCGTCGATCCCCTTGTCCAGGTTGGCGAACGACGGCGCGTCCACGTCTGTGCCGGGGTTGACCAGGTGGGCGCTCAACAACTGGTCCCAGTAGTCGGCGAAGGCGGTCTGGGCCGGCCCGGTGAAGTTGATGGTCACCGTGTCGCCGCCGCTGTACTGGAACGGGAACGCGTTGTCCTGCGCCATCAGGCTCAGGATCCACTGCAGGTCGGTGGCGGCGAAGCTGGTCAGGTACGTCTGCGGGGCGGCCTTGTGCAGCGCGGCCGCCGCGGTGGCGAACTCGGCCCAGGTGGCCGGGGGATTGATGTGGTATTTCGACAGCAGCGTCGCGTTGTAGTAGAAGGCCATCGGGCCGGCGTCGCCGGGAATCGCCCACACCGAGTCGCCGCTGCTGACTTCCTGCCACACCCACGGGACGAACTTGTCCTTCACCGAGTTCGCGTTGTACTTCGACAGGTCCAGGACGCTGTGGGTGATCTCGAAGGACGGCAGTTCGTCGTACTCCACCTCGGCCACGTCCGGGGCGCCGGAGCCGGCCTTCAGCGTGTTCGTCAGCTTCACGTACTCGGGGTTGCCGGCACCGACGTCCTCCAGTTCGACGCAGGTGTCCGGGTGACCGGCGTTGTACGCGGCGACCGCGCGGGAAATCCCGGGCACCCAGGCCCAGAACGTGATTTTGGTGGCCCCGTCCTTGCAGTTGGCGATGAACGTGGAACTGGACGCCGTCGGGGTGGGGCCGCCGCTCGCGGCCCCGCCGCCGCACGCGGCGAGCAGGTTCACGGCGAGAAGCCCGGCCGCCGCGGCGACCAGGCCGCCGCGCACGCGGGGACGGCGGCGCGGTTTCCGGCTCCTGAGTGTCCGCTTCATGTGGTTACTCCTTGGGGGTGTGCCGGGTCATTCCTGGGGGTGTGCGCCAGGCTTTCGGCCGGCGCGTGGGCCGGGCACCGTCCTGGCGCGTGTGCCGGACCTCTTGCGGGACGCGTGGTCTTTGCCGCCGGGCGAGCCGCGCTCTTTCTCGTTTTCGGGGGATGCGCCGGCCGGGTCGGCGGAGTCGGTCGTGGCTTGGTCGAGGATCGTGGCTTGGTCGAGGGTCGAGGACCGGCCGATGGGCGTAGTCCTGTCGAGAGTCGCGGCCCGGCCGAGGGTCGAGGCGCGCGGGATGAGGCGCACCGGCATGAGTACCCGGTCGGCGTGCTCGTTGTCGTCGATGCGGTCGAGGAGCAGCGCCATCGCCATCTCGCCGGTCTCCCGGAACGGGATGTGCACCGACGTCAGCGGGGGAACCAGGAACGGCGCCTGGGGCAGGTCGTCGCAGCCGACGACCGCGCAGTCGTCGGGTACCCGGCGACCCACGTGCCACAGCGCGGCGAGCGCGCCGGTGGCCATGTCGTCGTTCTGGGCGAACACCGCGGTGACCGTGGGATCGCGCGCGATCAGATCCCCCATGGCGGTGAACCCACCGGCCGCGGTCCAGTCCGCGCGTACCAGCCGGGAGTCAGGCAGCGCGGCACCGGCCTCGTCCAACGCGGCGCGGAACCCGCGCAACCGGGACCGGGTGACCCGGCGCTCCTCGGGGCCGACGATGGTGGCGATGCGCCGGTGGCCCAGGCCGAGCAGGTGCTCGGCGGCCAACCGGCCGGTCTCGGCGTGGTCGGAGCCGACCACCGGCACCGATCCGCCGGGTACGTGGTGGATGCTGACCGCCGGAACCCGCCCGCGCAGCAGGTCGCCGATGCCGGGGTCGTTCTCGGAACGGGGAGCGGCCGCGAGGATGCCGTCGACCCGGCGCTCCAGCAGCTGGCGTACGCAACCCTCGAAGTCGGTCCCGTCCCGATGGGTGGTGCTGATCAGGACGGAGTGGCCGCGCCGCCTGGCCGCCTGCTCGGCGCCGACCACGAACTGCGCCAACACCCAGTCGCCGAGGTCGTCGCCGATCACTCCGACGGTGTACGTCGAGCTGGTGACCAGGCCGTGAGCCAGCGCGTTGCGCAGGTAACCGAGTTCCTCCGCGGCGGCCAGGATGCGCTCGCGGGTGGCCTCGGAGACCACCTTGCGGTTGCCGTTGAGCACCTTGCTCGCGGTCTGGAAACTGACGCCCGCGCGAGCCGCGACGTCCTTGAGGGACACGTACGTCTGCGCCACGCCAGCCTCCCCTCGCCATCCGGCGGGCGACGCCCGCCGGACCGAACGATCGAGTGGTGAGCACCCCGCCCCGGCCGTCGACGGGCGGACCCGTGCGTGGTCGAGCGCTCGGGGCGACGGCACGTCGTCGATGGCACGTCGTCGGTTAGGCGAACGTTCGCCTCATCAGACAACTCGGCGGGACGGTCGTTGTCAAGAGCCGTTTCGGCGCCCCGGCGGCGCTACCGTTCCTCGCGTCGGCCGGGTACCTTGCCCGAGCAGAATCGCGGAAACGGGAGGGATGTCATGACGACCACCGATGGCGAAGCGCCGTTCCGCTACGGCGATGTCGTTCCCGGGCTCCGCGCCGCCTACGACGGCGCGGTGCGGCGGCGCGACGGGATGGTCAAGGCGCCGTGGAAGCTCGACGAGCGCGAGCGTTTCCTGGCGCGGCTGCGCGAAGGGCGGTGCGCCCGCCTGCTGGAGTTGGGTCCCGGCACAGGAGAGGACAGCGTGTTCTTCCGGGACAACGGGATCGACGTCGTCGCGGTCGACCTGTCCCCGGCGATGGTCGCCCGGTGCCGGGAGCGGGGCATCGAGGCACACCTGATGGAACTGATGAGTCTGGACTTCCCGCCCGGGTCGTTCGACGCCGGGTACGCGATGAACTGCCTGCTGCACGTACCGAACGCCGACCTGCCCGCGGTCCTGCGGAACATCCGGTCGGTACTGCGCCCAGGCGGCCTGTTCTTCCTCGGCGAGTGGGGCGGCGACGGCACGGAGGGTGTCTGGGACCGGGACGGGTACGACCCGCCCCGGTTCTTCTCCTGGCGGACCGACCAGCAGATCGAGCGGTTCGCCCGCGAGTCGTTCGACGTCGAGGATTTCCACGTCGTCGAATCGGGCACATGGCACTTCCAGTCGCTCACCCTGTCCCGGCCGGGGCGGTGACGCTGCGCCGGTCTTTGGCCTTCGGTCTTCGGGCGCCTCTCTTTGGTCTTCGGCCTTCCGTCTCCGGTCGTCGGCCGTCGGCCGTCGGCCCCGGCCGTCGGTCACTGGCCGTCGGGGCATGGGGCGACCGACCGTGCCGCCCCATGCCCCGGTACGGCTGGCCGTCTGGGAGAATCCCGGGATGGACCAGACGACCGCGCGGGAGTTCGTCGAGCGCTGGGTCACCCGGTGGAACGCTCACGACCTGGACGGCCTGCTCGAAGACTTCGCCGAGGACGTGGTGTTCACGTCTCCGGTCGCGGCGCGCCTGATCGCGGGCAGTGACGGGGTCGTCCGCGGCAAGGCCGCGCTGCGCGCGTACTACGCGGAGGGACTGGCCCGCATCCCCGGCCTGCACTTCGAGGTCGTGGCGACGTACGTCGGCATCGACACCCTCGTCATCAACTACCGCAATCAGAACGGCGGGCTGGTCAACGAGGTGCTGGTGTTCGACGGCCCGCTCGTCGTGCAGGGGCACGGGACATACCTTGACGCGTGAAACCGACTGGGCTCCTTAACGCGTGAAACCTCTGACGCCGCTTGACGCGTCAACCGCGGGCCGTGCCGACCAGAGGTCACCCCTTGTTCTTGGAGTACTCGCGTGCCCCGGCGATGAACTGGATGAGGCCGCCGAGGATCGCTCCCCAGGCGACGATGAACACGGGTGAGCCGGAGCTGAGCGTGATAATCGTGATGAGCAGCCCGCCGCCGAGCCACAGCCCACCGAAGACCATGTTCCGTTGCCCATGCCGGGCCTTCGCGCTCATCGCCGCGGCAGACGATGCCGCCTGCTGGTAATGCGGCTGGCCGGCACCCGGCAGGTAGGGCTGCTGACCCGGACCCGGCGGCTGACCCGCACTCGACGGTTGACCGGTGCCCGGCTGCTGGTACGGCGGGAATCCCTGGCGCGGGTGCTGTTGCGGTGCGTAGGGCGGTTGCGGTGCGTACGGCTGCTGGGATGCGTACGGCTGCTGCGGGTACGCCTGCTGCTGGTGCGGGGGCTGCGGCGCCCCGGCCGGATTCTGTGGTTCAGGCTGCATGATGGCCTCTCGTCGGACCACGCCCTTTGTCAGACCACCGGCCGGTTGAACCGGCCGAGCGCGGCGATCAGGTGGTCGAGGAAGTCGTCCCGGCCGTTCACGATCTGGATCGGGATCGGGATGGGCTTGATGCCCTGGACGTTCAGGTTGTAGTGGGTCAACTTGCCGGAGTTCGATCCGCGGGTGCCGAGAACCGACTGCAACGACGTCACCTCCGGCCAGGCGATGGCGCGTACGTTGCCGTTGTGCCGGTAGACGAAGCCGTTCTCGTACACGTAGTAGGAGCGCGCACCGGTGACGAGGACGCGGATCGCCGCCACGATGGCGAACACCCCGGCGAAGCAGAAGAGCAGCCCGAAGAAGTGCAGGATCGACCAGAGCACGCTCAGGCTGGAGTTCTTCGACCCGACCTCGGACAGCAGCCAGAGCACGACGAAGCAGACGATCCCGATGACCAGCCAGAGGACGGACGTCTGCCGGGGATTCGCCAGCGACCGGGTGCTTTCCATCCGCCCGAAGTTGTGCGCCTGTGCCGCCTGGACGACCTCCGGCGGTACCGGCGCCGCCGCCGCGTTACCGGGAACCTGTCCCTCTCCCGTAGTCACCGTCGCGTTCCTTCCACTGTCATGACAAGCCGCCGCGAAGACAAGATCAGGCAAGACCGTAGCAGTCCCGCGATGTCGTCGCTGGCCCGTGGCCCGCTCGACCGGCCGGTCCGGGGTCGGGAGCCCGCCGGTCCCGGCACCCGGGCCCGCGCGCCGGCGGACAGTCCACAGTGGACCGGCACGGGTGCGTCCGCGGCGTCCGCCCGCCGCGGGCGGCCTGACAGCCGCCCGGCGCGGGTGACCCGCCAACCGTTCGCCGGGGTTTGCCGTTCAGCCGAAATCGCGAACAGCATGCGACAGAGCGAGGATACCGGCGAGCGCCTTCTTCGACACCTGTTCACTGTGCGCAGCGTGATCGCTGGTGGCCCTACGTGAGGCATTGACAAACATCGAAGTCAACTTTAACGTGCGTGCATCCGTCGGATGCCGTTCGATATTTCGAATACTTCGATGTCTGCCAACGCTCGCAGGGATGCTGCGAGGGTCGTGCCGCGCGGCCGTCCGGCCCGCGGCGCGGCCGGGTGGCCCCGCATGGCGCGGGTCGCTCTCACGAGAAGGGAATCGCATGAGCCGATCACGGATCCTCCGCGTGCTACCGGTGCTGGTCGCGCTGGTGGCGACCGGTGCGGTGGCCGGCCCACCGGCCGCGCTGGCCCTGCCGGCTGCCGGCGGTACCACGGCCGGCGCCGCGACCGCCGGCGCCGCTCCGGACAGTGCCGCTCCGGACGGCGCCGGTCTGCTCCGGCCCGCCGCCGACGACCCCGCGCTGCGCGGCGCAATGGCGCCCACCGGCGGTGTGGTTCCCGGACTGACCGGTCCGCAGGCCCGGGCTGCCGCCGGGAGCGCGGCCGACCGGTTCCAACAGCTCACCGAGCAGCGCACCGGATCGACCGGACTCGCTCCGGCGGCACAGCTGCACACCGACTGGGGCGTGAACATGCCCAGTAGCCAGGTTCAGGGACTGCACGCCACGCAGAGCGTGTTGACCGGAACCAGCCCGATCAGCGGCGGCGACTACGTCTACGCGCCGACGGCCCTGCCGCCCGGCAACGCGTGCATCGAGATGACCACCGCGTACACGCCGAGCGGCCCGGACCTCTGGGCGTGGGACTGGTGCGGGGGTCGGGACACGGTCGGCAAGCTGACCGCGATGAACACGAGCTTCTTCAACACGTACACCACGACCGTGAACGGCCGGACCACCTACAGCCTGGACGAGCACCGGACGTCGACCACCGCGAACACCTGGACGGCGTACCTCTACAACTACCAGACCCACGCCTGGGACACCTACTACACCAGTTCGGGCACGTACGACCTGCCGCAGTTCAGCTTCGGCTGGAACATGTTCGAGGTCTACACCACGGTGAACCCGGCCACCGGGGCGGGCTACTACTGCCACGACCTCGCCGGCCGGGCGTTCGAGAGCAGCGGTGTGCAGGTGATGAGCGGCTCGACGTGGGTACCGGTCACGACGAGCAACAGCACGGCGCCCTCCCCGGCGCCGGGCAGCCGGCTGGACTGCCCGGCGTTGACGTTCACGATGGTCCACCCCAACGACGACTGGCTCGGCCAGATCAGTGGCGGGGGCGGCACCACCCCGCCGCCGACCGGTACGTCGTATGAGGCCGAGGCCACCAGCAACACGCGTGCCGGGCAGGCCGCGGTACGGTCGTCCTCCGGCGCCTCGGGCGGTGCGCTGGTCGGGTACGTCGGCGGCGGCACCGCCAACTACCTCCAGTTCAACAACGTCAACGTCGGTACCGCCGGGAGTCACACGGTCACCATCTACTACACCTCGGGCGAGAACCGGTCGACCACGGTCAGCGTGAACGGCGGCGCCGCGACCACGGTGAACACGCCCAGTTCGGGCGGCTGGGACACGGTGGGGTCGGTGAGCGTGACGCTGAACCTCAATGCCGGAGCCAACACCATCCGGTTCGGCAACCCGAGCGGATGGGCACCGGACTTCGATCGGATCGTCGTGGTTTAACGCGCGAAGCCTGACGGAAGTCGAGGGGACGCGGGGATCGCACGACCGTGGGCCCGCCGGAGATGCGCGGCGGGCCCACGGTCGCGTGACCGTTGGGGCGTTGTCCTACTGGCGAGCGGCGGGGACCGTTTCGTGTGGCGGCGGTGGACCCGGGGGAGTGCCGTCGCCGAACGGGTGCCCGCCGAGAACCTCACGGCCGTGCCGGGTGCGCCAGCCAGCCGTCTCGGGACCGACGGGCACGATGCCGGTCGGGTTGATGTCCCGGTGGACCTCGTAATAATGCTGTTTGATCTGAACGAAGTCGATGGTGTCACCGAATCCCGGAGTCTGGAACAGGTCCCGTGCGTACGCCCAGAGCACCGGCATCTCGGTCAGCTTGCTGCGATTGCACTTGAAGTGGCCGTGGTAGACCGCGTCGAACCGGACCAGGGTGGTGAACAGCCGCACGTCCGCCTCGGTGATCGTGTCCCCGACCAGGTACCGCCGCGTGCGCAGCCGTTCCGAGAGCCGATCCAGCCGGTCGAACAGGCGGTGGTACGCGCGCTCGTACGCCTCCTGGCTGCCGGCGAAGCCGGCCTGGTACACGCCGTTGTTCACGTCCTGGAACACCTCGTCGTTGACCGCGTCAATCTCGTCGCGCAGGTGTTCGGGGTACAGGTCGGGCGCGCCGGGGCGGTGATGGGCCGTCCACTGGGTGGACAGGTCGATGGTGATCTGGACGAAGTCGTTCGTGACGACCTGGCCGGTCGGGATGTCCACCATCGCCGGAACGGTGATGCCGCGCGGATACCCGGGGAAACGGGCGAAGTATGCCTCCTGGAGGCGCTCGATGCCGAGCACCGGGTCGCGACCGCCGGGGTCGAGGTCGAACGTCCAACTGCGCTCGTCGTGGGTCGGCCCGGCGAGGGCCATCGACAGCACGTTCTCCAGGCCCAGCAGCCGGCGGACGATGACCGCCCGGTTCGCCCACGGGCACGCGCGGCTGACCGCCAGCCGGTACCGGCCGGGCTCGACGGGGTAGCCGTCGCGCCCGTCGGCGGTGATCCGGGTGGTGATGTACTGCATGTCGCGGCTGAACTCGCCGTTCGGATCGACGTACTGACCGCCGCCCGGCGGTTCGGACGCGCCGTTGCCGGACGCGTCGGGGCTGCCGCCGTTTGACGCGTCAAAGTCGTTGTCCTCTGTCACCTCGGACATGGTCCGTCATCCCTCCGTCGCGTCACGGTGTCCAGCCGATTCATACCCAGCCGATTCATACCCCTGGTTGTACTCCCAGACCCCGAACGCCGCTCGGCGATCCATGCTCGGGTTCGGCTCCGAGGTCCGATCGCCCGTGCGGGTTGGCGTACTTGTGCCGAACGACCTTCTGCCGACGTGTCGACGGCCCTCTGCGGGACGCCCTTCTGCGGGACGCCCTTCTGTCGGACGGCGCAGGCTTCGCCCGGCGCCCGGGACCTATGGTGGGCCGTCTCGACCGGTTTCGGACCCGGTGTCCGGATCCCGGGGGCGTTCGGCGCGCGACGTTTCCGGCTCCGGCGCGCGCCGTCCCCGGCCGCCGAGCGCGGTGGGACGGCCGTGGTTAGTCCGGGGCAGACCGGGAAACCCGTCGTATCAGCGATCGGGTGAGGTGCGGGAATGGTCGACGAGGACAAGGCATACCGGCTGAGCGTTTCCGAGGCCGCGCAGCGCCTGAGCGTACGGACCCAGGACATCAGGGACTGGCTGCGGACCAACGACTTGCGGACGAGTACCGGGCCGGACGGCAGCCGAGGCATCGACTCGGAGTCCATCGAGGAGTTGGCGACGGCACTGGCGCTGCCTGCCGGCCACGAGCGCGACTCTGCCCTGTTCTCCCTGCGCGAGCGCAATGCCCTGTCGGGGGAGAGCCCGACCATCTGAGCGGGCTCGGGGCCGACGACCGGGCGATCCTCGATCCACTCGGTCGGCCGCGCTCGGTCCGCTATCTTCTCGGGGCTGCTGTCCACTGCCCACTCGGGTCCGCTGTCCGCTCGGCCGCCGTCCACTCGGTCCGCCGCGCGCCCGTCCGCCCGTCCGCTCAGCCGCCGTCCGTCCGGCCCCGCCGGACGCAGCCGCCGCGGTCCGGGTACCCCGATTGTGGTACCGCCGATACCGCCAGCGGTCGTATGCGCGCCTCGCTCCGCCCCGAAATACTGGCCGGGTTGGATCTGGCGAAGGGGGCGGAATGCGGCTGGACACCTCGTGGTTTCCCAGGCTCGGCGCCCGCGGCCGCAAGTGGGTGCTGGTCGCGCACATCGCCGCCGCGGGGGCCTGGATCGGCATCGACGTGGCCATGGCCGTGCTGATCTTCACGTCGCTCATCCGGCACGACGACGCGACGGTCGCGCTCTGCTATCAGGTGGTGGGGCTGGTCGCGGTGTGGCCGCTGTTCATCGCCGGGCTCGTCTGCCTGGCCAGCGGCCTCGTACTCGGGATGGGCAGCCGGTACGGCCTGCTGCGGTACTGGTGGGTGGCCACCAAGCTGGCGCTGAACCTGCTGCTCACCGGGCTGGTCCTGCTCGCGCTGCGCCCGGGGCTGGCCGAGCTGGGCCGCGTCGGGCGGCAGCTCGCCACCGGGGCGCCGGTGGATGCCGCGCTGCACGGCATGCTGTACCCGCCGATCGTGTCGCCGATCGCCCTGCTGGTCGCGCTGGTGCTGGCGGTGTTCAAGCCGTGGGGCCGGATCCGCCGCGGTCGGGAGGCCGCGACCACCGGGCCGCTGGGCGCCGAACGGCCGTAGCGACCGGTTGCCCGCCCCGCCGCCGCCCGCGACGCGCTGAGCCTTGCCCCGGCCGGCGTCCGACCCGCATAGTGCAGACCATGAGCGACACGTCGACGCGCGCGGCCGACCCGGCGCAGGCCGTGGCGCTCGCCCAACTCATCGCGGACGCCTTCCACGACCTGCCGGTCTGCCAGTGGCTGGTACCCGATCCGGACGAGCGCCGCCGGGTACTGCCGGCCGACTTCCACATCCTCGTGCGGCACGCCCTCGAACACGGCACGGTGGTCACCTCGGGCGGGCTGGATGCCGTCGCGGTGTGGTATTCCGGGGCGCCGGACGCGGTACCGGATATCCCCGACTACGACGCACGCGTCGCGCGGGCCTGCGACCCGTACACCGAACGGTTTCAGCTCCTCGACGAGGCGATGCACGCGGCGCACCCGGACGGCCCGCCGCACGAGCACCTCGCGTTCCTCGCGGTGCGGCCCGGCGCGCAGGGCCGTGGGCTCGGGTCGGCGCTGCTGCGTCGCCGTCATCGGGTGCTGGACGAGCGGGGAGTACCGGCGTACCTGGAGGCGAGCAGCCCGCGCAGCCGGCAGCTGTACCTGCGCCACGGGTACCTCGACATCGGGGAGCCGTTCGCCACGAAGGGCGGTCCGGACCCGACGATGTGGCCGATGTGGCGCGACCCGGCGTAGCGGCCGCCATCACCGGGCAGGCCGCCACCGGGCCGGCTGTCACCGGACACGCTGCCACCGGGCAGGCCCCCACCGGGCCGGCCGTCACCGCTGCCGGGTGGTGCTGGCCAGCCAGATGCACACGGTCATCACCAGTGCGGCGGCGACCTGCGCGACGATCCGCGGGCCGGTCGCGGACAGCCGCTCGTGGAACGCGGTGGTTCCGATGATCACGCCGACGACCGGGTCGATGAGCGCGATCGTGGTCAGCGGCGCGGCGATCGGACCGCCCTGGAAGGCGTTCTGGTTCAGCGCCAGCGCGGCACCCCCGACGACCACGAGCGCGTAGAGCTGCCAGTGGCCGAACACCGCCAGAGGATGATCGGCGAACAGGTCGGTGAGCGTCTTGACCAGCGAGGCGGCGGCGCCGTACATGGCACCGGTCGCGATGCCGAGCGCGACGCCGCGAGCCGCGTCCCGTACCCGCCACGCGACCAGCAGGCACACCGAGACCACCGCGCCGACCCCGGCCCCGACGGCTATCCAGGCGCCCGTCGACGGCTCGGTGATCCCGCCCCGGGGATCGCCGGTGAACAGGAACGCGGTCAGCCCGACCACACCGAACGCGACCACGACGAGGTCCCGGGTGTGCGGGCGGCGCCGTTGCAGCGCTGCCTCCAGCGGTATCGCCATGAAGACTCCACCGAGCAGCAGCGGTTCGACCAGCGCGAGCGCGCCGTAGTTGAGCGCCACGGCCTGCAGGACGGTACCGCCCGCGTCCGGTACCCAGCCGAACAGCCACAGCGGGCGGTGCAGCAGCCGCAGCACCAGCCGGGGGTCGAGGGTCCGGGTCGGTTTCTCCTGCTGCGCCGCGTGCTGCTCGAGCGCCGATCCGAACGCGAAGAACACCGCTGAGCCGATGCCGAACAGGACCGCCATCGTCATCGAGCTCACACGCCGTCCCTTCCGACCGCGCGGCCGGTACCGGCGGCGCCCTCCGCCAGACCCCCGGGTGCCCAGCGCACGGGTACCGCGACGCGCGGTCGAATCGTTCGCATCCGGGCTGTTACCCCTCAGTCGCGCAAAGATTCCTCTCCGCATCCGGAGCGGCCCACCCGCATCCGGGGCGGCCACGGGCCTGCCCGCGGCCGCCAGTGCCCGGCCCGGGCGTCGGCCGGCCGTCACGTGTGGCCCAGCCCTCTTCCGGAGGCGGACTCTCGGCTGGGGCGATCACCTCGTGATATCACTGTGCTCCAACCAACAGGATCGGACGAGCGATGAGACGGCTAGAGATCGACGGAGTCTCGAAGCGTTACGGGGATGTCATCGCCTTGGCGGACATGTCATTCGACGTGCGCGCCGGTGAGATCTTCGGCTTCGTGGGCAGCAACGGCGCGGGCAAGACGACGACCATGCGGATCGTCCTCGGCGTCCTGGCCGCCGACGCCGGACAGGTGCGGTGGGACGGCAGCCCGGTCACCACCGAGACCCGCCGGAACATCGGGTACATGCCCGAGGAGCGCGGCCTGTACCCACGGATGAGAGTCGGCGAACAGCTGGTGTACCTGGCCCGGCTGCACGGCATGTCGGCGACCGCCGCGAACGCCGCGATGCGGGAGTGGACCGACCGGCTCGGCGTGGCCGCCCGGCGCGGCGACGAGGTGCAGAAGCTGAGCCTCGGCAACCAGCAGCGGGTCCAGCTCGCCGCGGCACTCGTGCACGACCCGGCGATCCTGGTGCTCGACGAGCCGTTCTCCGGCCTCGACCCGGTCGCCGTGGACGTGATGAGCCAGGTGCTGCGGGACAAGGCGGCCCAGGGCGTACCAGTGATGTTCTCCAGCCACCAGCTCGACCTCGTCGAGCGCATCTGCGACCGGATCGGCATCGTGCGGGCCGGCTCGATGGTCGCCAACGGAACCGTCGACGAGCTGCGCTCAGGCGGCGACGAGCGGCTCGTCGTCGACGCGCCCGAGGCGCAGCCGGGCTGGGCCGACCATCTCGACGGCGTACGGGTCGTGTCCCAGGAGGGCAGCCGTACCTCGCTGGAGCTGACCGCCGGCACCGACGACCAGGCCGTCCTGCGTTCGGCCCTGGCAACCGGGCCGGTCCACGAGTTCGCCCGCCAGCGGCCGTCCCTGACGGAGCTGTTCCGCCACATCGTGACCGTCCCGGTCGACGACACCACCGATTCGAACGGGGAGAAGTCATGAGCAGCGTCTGGCTCGTCGCGCAGCGGGAGATTCTCGCCCGGGCCCGATCGAAGGCGTACGTCATCTCGACCGTGGTGCTGGTCGTCATCGTCGTCGCGGTGGCCATCCTCACGAAGCTGATCGGCGGCTCCGGCCACAGCGACTTCACCGTCGGCGTGACCGGTCAGACCTCGTCGCTGTCCGCGCCGCTGTCGGCCAGCGCGAAGTCGATCGGTCAGTCGGTCGCCACGAACACGGTGCCCGACGAGGCCACCGGCCGCGACGAGGTGAAGTCCGGCAAGCTCGACGCCCTGCTGGTCGGCGACGGCCGCACGGTCCAGGTCGTGGTGAAGAAGGATCTCGACACCAAGCTCGGCAACGCGCTGCACGTGCTGGCCGGGCAGGTCGCGTTCAACCAGAAGATCGAATCGCTGGGCGGCGACCCGGCGGACGTCAACGCGGCGGTGGCGGGCGCGGCGGTGACGGTCACCTCGATCCAGCGTCCGCACACGTACAACACCCAGCAACTCGTGCTGGGCATCATCGCGGGCATCCTGATCTACCTGTCCCTGCTGCTGTCCGGGCAGATGGTGGCCCAGGGGGTGGTGGAGGAGAAGTCGTCCCGGGTGGTCGAGCTGCTGCTCTCGGCGATCCGGCCGTGGCAGCTGATGGCCGGGAAGGTGGTCGGCCTCGGCATCGTCGGCTTCGTCCAGATGGTCCTCGTGGGAGGAGCCGGCATCACCGCCGGGCTGCTGACCGGCGCGCTGACGATCCCGACGTCGGCCGCCCTCAGTACCGTGATCTGGTTGGTCGTCTGGTACCTGCTCGGGTTCGTCGCGTACGCGCTGACCTTCGCCGCCGCGGCGGCGACGGTGTCCCGCCAGGAGGACGTCGGCGGCGTGGTGACCCCGATTCTGATGCTCGTCATCGCCGGGTACGTGCTCGGCGTGTCGATCCTTCCGGGCGACCCGAGCAGCGGCCTCATCGAGACGCTGTCCATGCTGCCGATGTTCGCCCCGACGCTGATGCCGATGCGGGTGGCCATGGGTGGCGTACCGGTCTGGCAACTCGTGGTCGCGGTCGGCGGCATGGTCGTGGTGATCCCACTGCTGGTGCTGCTGTCCGCCCGGATCTACCGCAACGCGGTGCTGCGCAGCGGTGCCCGGGTCAAGCTGCGGGATGCGTGGCGGGCCGCCTGACGGCGGTACCCCGAAACTTTTCGACGACCGCGGCGCACCCTTCGAGGGCGCGCCGCGGTCGTCTATATATGGGCTGACATGGCCTTATCCGGAAATGCCCGGCCGTGGATCGGGGCATCGATGGACGCCTTGACGACGCCGGTACGCGGGTCTAGGTTCTCAGTTTATCGGCAATGCGCCGAAAATTTCGGATCCTGTCTTCCCGATATCGCGCCGGCGTACCGCACGGGTCCGCCGCCGCCCCTGGTGAGGGAGTGTGTCGTGAAGCTCCACCGTCCTGCCCTGATCGCCGCCGCCGGAGTGGCGGCCGTCCTGATCCTCGGCACCGCAGCCGGCGCAGCGCCCATGAGCGCCGGCCATTCCCGTCCCCCCGCCGATTCGCTGCGCACGTTGGCCTCCCACGTCGGCCTGCGCGTCGGCACCGCGGTGAACACGGACAAGTTGGCCGCCGACACCGCGTACGCCGGCATCGTCGCGGACCAGTTCAGCACCGTCACGGCCGAGAACGTCATGAAGTGGGACACCATCGAGCCCAGCCGGGGCACCGAGAACTTCGGCCCGGCCGACCAGCTGGTGTCCTTCGCCCGCGCGCACGGCCAACTGGTGCGCGGCCACACCCTGCTGTGGCACAACCAGATCCCCGGCTGGCTGACCGCGGGCGTCGCCGACGGGAGCATCACCAGCAGCGCGCTGAGGGACATCGTCCGCCGGCACATCACCGACGAGGTCAGCCACTTCCGGGGCAAGATCTGGCAGTGGGACGTGGCCAACGAGTTCTTCACCGACAGCAACCCGTCGACCATCAACCCCAACGACTTCTGGGTCTCGCACCTGGGGGTCGGCATCATCGCCGACGCGTTCCGCTGGGCGCACGCCGCCGACCCGCACGCGCTGCTGTTCTACAACGACTACAACATCGCGGGCGAGGACGGCTCCAACGCCAAGAGCGACGCGGTGTACGCCTTCGTGCGGCAGCTGAGGTCCCAGGGCGTACCGGTCGACGGTGTCGGCGACCAGGGCCACCTGGACACGCAGTACGGGTTCCCGACCCTGCTGACCCAGGATCTGCGCCGCTACACCGCCGCCGGTTTCAAGGTGGCCATCACCGAGGCCGATGTGCGCACGTTCGTCAAGACCACCGACGCCAGCCAGACCCCGACCGACTCGCTCGCCACGTTCGCGCAGCCCTACGAGTACTCGCAGATGCTCAAGGCGTGCCTCGCGGTCCGCGACTGCCTCTCGTTCACCGTCTGGGGCGTCAGCGACGCGGACTCCTGGGTGCCGAACACGTTCAAGGGTGAGGGATACGCGGACATCTACGACGTGAACCTCAACCCCAAGGCCGCCTTCACCGCCATGCAGCAGGATCTGAGTCTCGCCGCCGGTGGCACGCCGCATCGGACCGGCGCGGGCGCCCACTTCTGAGCGAGCGGTCTCGACGGGGGCGCCCACTTTTGAGCGTGCGGCCCCGGCGGGGGCCGCTCACCCGCCCGGACCGGGCCCGCACGGAAATCGTGCGGGCCCGGTCGCCGGGTGGGTCGCGCGGGCCGGCGAGAGCGCCCCGGAGCCCGCCCGGGTCGCCGTCGGCACCGCGGTCAGTGGCGGTGGTGGTTGTCCGGCTGCCGGGGATCGCCGGGATGCTCCAACCCCGGAACGAGCCGGACGCGGTCTGCGCGCGCCGCGTCCAGCCAGTGCGCGAATGCGCGTCGCCGGGCCGCGGCCTCCAGCCGGGTACGCAGGCCGGGCCCGTCCCGCTCGAAACACAGCTCCTGTGCGGGCAGCACCTCGACGACGTGCGCCTCGTGCCGGCCCAGCCGGTCGGTGACCCTGACCGTGTCGCCGGGTGCCGCGCCCACTAGGGCACCGGCCAGCGCGGCGGGCAGGTCGAGCGCGCCGGCCGGCCCGAGCCGGTGTGCCGGGCCGCCGTCCAGCCGGTGCCGCAGCACCCACCGGGCCGGCACCGGGCGCGCGGTGGCGGCCCAGTACCGGCGCAACTCGGCCTCGACGACGCCCACGCCGGCGGTCACGTCCAGCGCGACCGCCCGGACCGCCGGACTGCGCTGGAACGCGGCGGCGTTGATGGAGCCGTACTCCACCGCCGCCTGGTGGTCCAGCCGGGCGTACCGCCGGGGATCCAGCGGAAGGTCCCGGGCCGCCGCCTCGGCCTCGCACAGCGCCTCGGTGAGGATCACCTGGGTGAGCCAGCGGGCCAGTTGCCGGTCCTCCGGACTGCCGACCGCGGGAAGCATCGCCGAGCGCGACCCCTGACGCATCCGGGCGAGCCGCCGGTCCAGCCGGTCCCGGGGAACCGGCTCGCCGTCGAGGTACCCGAGGACGGCCGCCCGCTCGGCCACCCGCTCAGTCACCGGCCACCACCAGGCGCACCGCCGGGGTGTACTGGCAGCGGCCGAACCACATCACCTTCGCGACCGCCCACGCGTGGCCCGGCTCGGCGTCCGCCGGCACGGCGACCGGAAAGTCCACTGTGGACCTGCCGCCGGCCGCGACAGTGAAACCGCGCACCACGCCGGAGAGGTGCTCCCACGTCCCCCACGGCGACACCAACTGCACCTCGCCGCGGATCTCGTCGCGGGCCGCGCTCGCCACCGTGACGGTCACCGAACCGCGCTGCCCCGCGCGCAGCACCACCTCGGGCTTGACGACGTCCACCGACAGGCCGGTCTCCCGGGCCGTGCTCGCGGTGGTACCGGCGAACACCACGTCATTCGGCGGAATCGGGCCGGGCACCGGCAGCGCGCCGTCCGGCTCCCCGACCACGACGGTGACGACATCCTCGACCGTCGTGCCGTCGTGCACCAGGCGGGCGGCCGTGAAATACAAGCCTTCCGGGGTACCGGGCGGGGGAGTGACCGTGGCGGTGAAGCGCTGCCAGCCGCCGGCCGGCAACCGGTACACCCGGGACTCTGGTTCGACGCGCCACCCCTCGGGGGCGGTGACCGTCACGATGCCCTCGTGCTCGGCGTCGCGCAGCTGGGAGGCGAGCACGATGTCGACGTCGACCGGCTCGCCCCCGGTACGCAGCAGGCCGGGCGAGGCGGCGACGGTCACCGGCAGGTACCCGGCCGGGGCGGGGCCGCGGTTGTGCAACCAGTACCGGCTGTAGACGGGCTGCACCGCCTCGCCGGCCGGGCCGAGCAACGGCCGTCGCGCCGCGGTCCCGGTCTGAGCTCCGGTCTCGTGCTGTGTTCCGGTCTCCGGCGGTGTGTCGGTGTCCGCCGGCGCGCCGTGCGGCTCAACGGTTTCCGCCGGCGTTCCTGACGGCGTCCCAGCCTCCGCTGCCGGAAGCGAGGGTCGGGCGGTGATGGTCGCGACCTCGAAGCCGGTCAGCTCCAGCCGAGCCGGCCCCAGGTCGCGCTCGAGCAGGTCCGCCGCCCGTCGGTCGGTCAGCGACAGCGCACCGTCCACTTCGGACACACTGCCCAGCCCGGTGCTCTCGGCCAGGCGCAGCGTCACCCGCGCGGCCGGGTCAGCCTCGGCGGCGCTGCCGGACGCTATCGGGTTGCCGGCCGGCTTGAGCGCGTTCAGCAGCACCCGGCGGGCCGGCTCGACGCGGACGAACGAGTGGGTGGCCGGCAACGCCCCGGATGCCGCCTCGGGCAGCGTCTCGACCAGCCGGGGCAGCAGCGGCGTGATGTACTCCTGTCCCCGGGCCGGCAGCGTCAGCGCCCGCCAGTCGCCGTCGCCGGACACCAGCGCGTACCGGAACTCGTGCGTCCAGTGCTGCAACTGGAACGCGGAGCCGTCCGGCGCGGTACGCCGTGGCGGATCGATCCACACCCCGGACGGCCAGCCGGTGCACGAGCGCAGCAGCGACAGGTGCAGCGCTCCGGTCGGATCGACGGCGAAACCGGGCAGCCCGTAGGTGAGCAGCGCGACGGTCGCGTCGGTCAGCGGCTCGGCGGGCGGTTCCAGCGCGGTCGCCTCCAGCGTCGCGTCGGCCAGGTCGGCGACGATGGCCTCGACCGGGCCGGAGACCACGAGCGCCGGTAGCGCGCGGAGGTCGCGCAGGTCGGCGTTCGGCTGCCACACCTGTGGCAGTGGCCGCTCCGCCGGGATCCACACGACGCCGTGCCGGGCCAGGGCGTCCGCGTACCCCGACCCCGCCCGGGCCAGCAGGTCCCGGGTCACCGCGTTGGCGTCGGCGTCGCCCAGCACGATGCGGAAGTCCGGCAGGTTGGAGTCCACGTTCAGCCAGCCGTACCGGGATCCGTCGGCACTGGACGTCGTCGCGGTGACACCGGCTCGGGCCAGCGCGACGACGAGGTCGCGGGCGTCCGCGCCGTCGTCGACCCCCGGCACGACCACCTCAGCGACGCCGATCGCCCGCTCGCCCAGCGGTACGCCGTCCGGGGAGGTGAGGCGCACGCGCGCCGTGCTGCCGAGACCGAACCAGGTGTTGGCCGGGTTGTCCAGCGTCCACGGCGCTTCGGCCGAGTCCACGTCGGGCAGCGCGTACCCGCGACCGACCACCGCCGCGGCCACCTCCGACACCGGCAGCGCGCCGGGCAGGTCGACCGGGAACCTCACCCGTACCAGCTTGTCCTGCACCGCGTGGTCCAGTACCCGGGTACGGAAGTCGATCCGGTCCACGCCGCTCCACAGCGTGACGACCTGCTCGTAGTCGATCCCGTCGACGGTGCCGGTGACCACCAGCCGCTCGCCGATCGGGCCGGTGAAGCGGCGCACTATGGCCGGTGAGGCGGACGAGCCGGCGACCGTACCCTTGGGCAGCAGGTGCCAGGGGCCCTCGCCGAACTGCGGGTGCGTCGGGTACTCGTCGTACACGCGCAGCTCGTTACCCAACCCGCGCAGCAGTTCCCGGCCGGTCGCGGTGTCCACAATGGAGCTGAGGGCGCCGCCGTGGGCGGGGTCGGCGACGACCCGGTACCGCTGGTTGGCGATGCTGTCGCCGCTGGCCTCGACCCAGCTCTGGGTCGTCGCGCCGATGTCGGTTCCTGGCTGCCCGGCCTCGTCTCGTGCCGGTGCCGTCTCCTGGTGCCCGGCCTCGTCTTGTTGCGGCGCCGGTGTGGCTTCCTGCTGTGCGGCGTCGTCGGTCAGGCGCCAGGTTCGCCATCCCATCGCCGGCACGTCGGCGGCGTGGAACGTCAACGTGCCGCGGTCGTAGAGCGCCGGCACCGGAGCCCCCGTGTCGTCCAGCACCCCGGCCGGCCCCGCGACCGGCACCCGCACCAGGTCCGACCGGTCGAAGGACAGCGTGTTCGTGATCACCACGGCCCGGCCCGACCCGGTCGTGTCCACCCGCGAGACGAGAGCGTCGAGAGCCGTGTCCCGGACTCCGGCCGCGAGATCGTGCGCCTCGCGCCAGCCGCCGAGCAGATCGATGTATACCTGGTCCGACTCCGAACCGGTGACCGCGTCATGGTGCGCGCCGAAGGCGAGGTGACGCCACACCTTGTCCAGCGCTGCCTGTGGATAGCGGCCGAGACCGAGCACGGTGGCGATGGTGGCGAGCTTTTCCGCGTCAATCGCGGCGACCTCGGCGGCGCGCTGTGCCTGTTTCGTGTCGATGTACGACACGTCCTTGCCGGTGTAGACCGGGTTCATGTCCCGGGTCTGCGGGGACGGCCGCCGGCCGGATCCGGCGAGCTCGGCCCGCACCGCGTCGAGGAAGTCGCGGGGAGTGGCGCAGACGAACCGGGGCCACACGTACCGGCTGTTCCACGACCGGTGGATCGCGGTCAGCCACTTGTTCGGGGGTGTGTAGTCGGTACCGACCGGCAGCAGCATGTGCCGGGTCGCGGCGACCGGCTTGAGGGCGCGGTACAGCTCATACACGGCGTTCTGCGCGTCGTCGAGCGTGGCGGAGGAGTCCATCCACCAGCCGGCGGAGTAGTGGTTGGGCATGTAGTGGGTCAACACGCCAAGCCCGCTGGGTGCGATCCACTCGAACTCAGACGGGAACTGCATGACGGTGGCACCGTCGGCCGGCGGTCCGAAGTTCTTGAGGATCGGCCCCCACTGGTGGAATGGGCCGCGAGCCCAGGCGCTTCCGGTCAGCCCGGCGGCCGCGGCATAGCCGGGGAACTGGGGATCGTGCCCGAAGACGTCCAGCTGCCAGGCGGTCCGTGGATCTCCGCCGAGGATGTCACGCTGGTACCCGATGCCGTACACCAGGTTGCGGATGGTGGTCTCGGCCGCCGTCAGGTTCGTGTTCGGCTCGTTGTACGTGCCGCCGAGCAGTTCCACCCGACCCTCGGCCAGCAGCCGGCGCAGGTCTTCCCGGCGCTGCGGGTGCACATCAAAGTACGGCTTGAGGTAGTCGATTTCGGCCAGCACGAACCGGTAATCGGGGTCCCGCAGCGCCAGGTCGAGGTGCGCGTCGACGAGCGCGAAGGAGTTGTTGGCGAACAGCGGCCGGGTGCTGGCGTCGCCGGACAGCCATTCCCAGGGCGTGGTGTACGCCGCCTGGGTGTTCCACCACACCGGGTCGTAGTGGAAGTGGGACACCATGTGCAGGGTGTAGCCGGTGCGCTCGACCGTCACGGTGGTGTCCGCCGTCGCGTCGGCTGCCCCGTTCGCGTCGCTCACGGTCACGGTCACCGGCACCGCGGCGCCCGGCTCTGCGTCGATGTCCAGGCCGACCTCGACCAGGGTCTCACTCTCGCCACCGGCGGCCGGCGCGATGGCGGTGCCGCTGACCCCGGGTCCGGTGACGGTGACGCGCCGTTCGGCATCGGCTGGGCGCAGCGTGACCCGGAGAACCTGCCGCGGCGCGTCCGGCGTACCGATGAACAGGTCAGTGGACTCGGCCCGGATGGACGGCAGTGACATGACACTCCTCGAATGGGGACGGCCCGGTTGTCGGATGGGTGCCCGGTTGGCCGTATCGGACATCCTCGGGCTCAACGCTTTAACGTGTCAAGGGAACGCGGTAGCCGTGCGCCACTGCCTGCGGTTGTGTGGGACGGCAGTGCGCGACCGCCTGCGGTTGTGTGTGACGGTCGTGCGCCGCTGCCTGCGGTAGCCGCCGCGGCAGCGGCTGGCGGCCGCGCCGAACGCTGGGCGGTCGTGCGCCACGCTCTGGCGTCGCGGCGACCACTCAGCGACCCGGGCGCCAGCGGCTGGCATCGGGTCGAACGCTGAGCGGCCGCGCTAGCGGGCGGCGGTCGCCTGCAGCCGCGCGGCGATCCCGTCGCGGCGGCGGATCCGCACCCCCAGGACGATGCGCCGCACGTCCCGGTACGGGTCCTCCGCCCCGATCCGATCGATCACCAACTCGGCGGCCTGCTGGCCGATCTCCGTCGACGGCAACGTCGCCGAGAGCACGGTCAGCGGCGCGATGTCGTACGGGCCGGCGTCGTCCATGCTGGCCAGCTCCACGTCCGCGGGCAGCGCGCCGCTCAGGTGCAGCAGGTCGGTGGCGGCGCGGGCGAGGATGTAGCCGTTGGCGCACAGCAACGCGGTGGGCGGCTCGACGTTGTCCAGCAACCGGGACAGCGCCGAGCGCTGGGAACCGCCGGACAGCGTGTGGTACGGCCGGAGCCGGGTCAGCTCCGGCAGGATCGGCAGCCCGTATTCGCGCAGCGCGTGCTCGTGACCGGTGAGCCGATCGCGCACGCTCGTGCAGTTCGTCTCGGTCCAGAGCGTGGCGATCCGGTGATGTCCGCGCTCGATCAGCTCCCGGGTGATGTCGTACCCGAGGCCGAAATCATCGGCCACAACGGCGTCGGTGGCCAGATCGGTTCGGTACCGATCGACGAGCACGAGCGGGATGCGGCGGTGCCGCAGCTCCTCGATCAGGTCGGTGTTCGTCTCACCCTCGACCGAGTACAGCACCACGCCTCCGGCGCCGGTGTCGATCGCCTGCCGCAGCGCCCGGCCCTGGCGGTCGGCGGAGCCGTCGGACTCGGACAGGAACATCCGGTACCCGCGCTGGGCGCAGACCGACTCGACGCCCCGTACGATCTGCGACACGTGCGGCCCGGACAGCCCCTGGACGACACAGGCGATGGCCGGGCCACCGGCGTCCGTGGCGGGGCGGCCGCTCCGGTCGGCGACGAAGGTGCCCTTGCCGCGACGGCGTACCAGGATCCCGTCGGCGACCAACTCGTTGAGGGCACGTACCGCGGTAGTCGTGCTCACGCCGTACCGCTCGCACACCTCGCGCTGGGTGACGAAGGGCTGATCGGGCTCGTACTCGCCCCGGGAGATCGCCCCGACGAGGATGCGTTTGACCTGCTGGTACAGCGGAGCGTTGGGGTGCTGCATCATCGATTCTCATCCTCTGTCCGAAGAGAGGTTCCGGGTGAGCGGTGTCGGCGTGAGCGGTGTCGGCACGGCGAACTCGCGGGGCGGTGACCCGCCGCCCCTCCGAGGCCGCCGCCGGCCCAGTGTGCCAAGGCCGCGCCCCGCCGTGGGGACACGTTTCCGACCAGTCCGGCTCGGCGCGTCTGGCGCCGCGCTACGACCCGGACCA
>NZ_BONZ01000033.1 GCF_016862975.1 Rugosimonospora africana | reverse complement strand
GTCGTCCGACCGATCGCGCCCGTCCCGCGCCGGTGCGCTGCCGTTCGAGCCGGCGCTCGGTCATGGGCTCGCTCTCCCATTCGCATGCTCGACGATGAGCATCCGCGGCACGGGCGTCTCTGAGGCCCGTGCGTGATACCACGCCGTGGACGAGGCGGTCGCCTCGCGGACGAAGCCTTGAGACATTAACACGTTGATTGGTCGGGCCGCGGAGGCGACCGCGGGAGTCGATCGCTACGATGCCAGCCGTGCCGAATTCCATGATCTTCGAACCGCCCGCTGTCCGCGCGGGTCTGACTGCCAGTCACTACCCGATCGGAAGCGCCGTCGCCGACCGGGAAACCGTCGCCGGCGGGACCATCGACGTGGCCGGAGGGGTCAGCGTGAGCGGAGACGTCAGCGCCGGTCGTACCGGATCGCGGGGCTGACCAGGTGATCGAGGAGTTCGACCTGTGGCAGGCGGCGCCGTACGCCACCGGTACCGGTGAGGCCGACCGGCCGACCCTGACGGCGTTCACCATCCCGGGGCCGCAGCCGTCACCCGCTGTCCTGGTCCTGCCGGGCGGCGGGTACGCCAGGCACGCCGAGCATGAGGGCGCCCCGGTCGCCCGGTGGCTCAACTCCCTGGGTGTGGCCGCGTTCGTCCTGCGGTACCGGGTCGCGCCGTACCGGTACCCGGTGCCGCTGCTCGACGGGCAGCGGGCGATCCGGTACCTCCGCCGCCACGTGGACCGGTTCGGCATCGATCCCGGCAGGGTCGGCGTTCTCGGGTTCTCCGCCGGAGGGCACCTTGCCGGGCTGCTCGCCACGGCCGGCGACTCCGGCCCTGATGCCGTCGACTCCGGGCCTGGTGGCGCCGCCACGACGGAGGGCCTCGACGCGTCCGGCCCTGGCACGGCCGACTCGCCGGATGCTGGGGCCACGCGCTCGTCGGATGCCGGGCCTACGCGGTCGTCGGAAGCCGAGGGCACGCGGCACGGCGACGCTGACCCGATCGACGGCGAGGACCCGCGCCCGGGGCTGGCCGTCCTCTGCTACCCGGTGGTGAGCATGGTCGGTCCGGTACACGAGTCGTCCATGCACAGCCTGCTCGGGCCCGACCCGGACGGGGCGCTGCGCCAGCGGGTGTCCATCGAAAACCGGGTCACGACGGCGAGTCCGCCGATGTTCGTGTGGCATACCGCGGACGATCCAGTCGTGGACGCGGCGAACGCTCAGGTGCTCGCGGACGCGTTGACCCGTCAAGGCGTACCGCACGAATTGCACATCTATCCGCACGGCCCGCACGGCCTCGGGCTTGCCGAGGACGTACCGGTGGTGAGCGACTGGACACAGCGGTGCGCGGCCTTTCTCAAGACGCACGGCTGGTGACGCGCGGTCGCGGATGTCGCAGCCATGGCCGGTGGGCGGCCGGCGCACACGTGTGAGATACCCGGGACACGCCCGGTGAGCGGCTGTGAACGCTGCGCCACGCCCGATGACGGAGCGGGACGCGGATTCAGCGCCGATGCGGCGCGGTCACCGGGCGGAGGCGAGAGTGGTCGCGGCCTGTTCGGCCGGATCACCCGCGAAGTGCGCCATGCGCGCGGACAGCCGCCACAGCCGGTCCACGGATCCCGGATCCTGAGCGAGCGCCGAGGGCATCGCGAGCATCCTGCCCTCGTAGTAGCCGCCGTTGCGCACCGCACTCGACGCGGCGCACAAGCGCAGTACCGCCTCCGCACCGTCCGCGACCGGCGCGCCGTAGGTTCCGTACACCCTGCGCATCGTGCCGGTGGCGATGACGCCGGGATGCACGCTGACCGCGGTCATGCCGCCCGATGCCCGGGTCGCCACCGCCTGGGTCAGCATGGTGAGCGCGAGCTTTGACTGGGCGTACGCGGCGACCGGCGCGTGCCGCGTCGATCGGTCCGACTCGCCCCACCCGACATGGGCGCCACGGTGCACGGCGGACGAGACGCTCACCACGCGCCCGTGCGGTGCGTCCCGGAGGCTTCGCCACAACAGCCGGGTGAGCAGGTAGTGCGCGAGGTAGTTCACCTGGAACGTCGACTCGTACCCGTCCCCGGTGACGACGCGCCGGGTGTCTCCGATCACGGCGGCGTTGTTGACGAGCAGGTCGACGCGCCCGTGTTCGGAGATGATGCGCGCGGCCAGCGCCCGCACGTCGGAAAGACGCGTGAAATCGGCGACCTCGGACCGGAACAGCAGCGGATCGACGCCCGATTCGAGGAGACCGGACATCGCGAGATAGGCGTCCTCGTGGGTACGGGCGTGCACGATCACGGTGGCGCCGTCCTCGGCCAGCCCTCGGGCGACCTGGTAACCGATGCCGTGGGTGGCGCCGGTGACGAGAGCGACACGGCGGGTTCGTGCGTGAGTGAGCATGTTCAGTCCCGATCGGTACCGGGGGCGGCCGTAGGCCAGTAACGCTTTGCCAGTCAACAAGGCGGGCGGCGCCGGGTGCAAGGGGACGGGGCGATCTCTACACCGTTTTTACGCGCGATGCGGGGCGCACCGATTCGCAACGAATTATTGACACCTTGGGAGCGCTTCGCGCGTCGTGGCGGTGGGTAGCGTCTTCAGGATGTATGAGCAGTCCGGGCCGGCCGCGTCACACCGAGTCGCGTGATGGTCGCGTTCTGGGTCATGGTGGCGGCCGCGGCGCTGGGAGCCGTGTCCGCTCTGTGGCACCTGCCGGCGCTGCTGGGACCGGCGCGTCCGTTCGGCGTCCGGATACCGGCCGAGCTTGTCGGTGACGCCGGGATCGTCGCGTCAAACCGCCGCTACCACGTTCACGTCGTGGCCGCCGCGTGCGTGCTGGCCGGGGTGACGAGCGCGCTTGCCGGAGCACGGCACTGGCCCGTGGCCACGATCGCGTCGGGCACCGCGGCGGCGGTCGTCGCGCTGTTCGCGGTTGGCGGGCTGTGCTACTGGCGGACGCGCGCCACCATCGCCGGCCTGGTCCGAACCTGGCCCGCCGGCGCCGCCGCCATTGCCGGATCCGGGGTTGCTGCCGTGGGCGCCGTCGCTGGTAGGTCCGGTGCTGGCGAATCCGAGATTGAGGCCGCAGGCGACGCCGCTCCCGGCGTTGGTAGGTCCGCTGCTCGCGGATCCGAGGTTGGAGCCGCGGGTGACGCCGGTGCTGTCGCTGGTAGGTCCGGTGCTGCCGCCGCGGACGCTGAGGCCGCGATGGAGGCCGATATCGCGGCCGGCACGGGGAAAGCCGCTGCCGGGGTTGGGGCCGGGCCTGCTGATACCGCGCGGGGCACCGGCACCGCCGCGGAGGCCGGCATCCGGCAGGACGCCGGTAGCGGGTCGGGGGTTCGAGGGCCGGCACGATCCCGTTCCGGGGCATCAGGCGCCCGGCGCGCGTCGCGCCACCACCCGCTGGGTACCGCCGAGGCGGGGTACACCGCGAAGCCCGGACCGCGCCTGCCATGACCGCTCAGCCGTGCGCCCGGACGCCTTGACCGTCCCCTTCGAGACCTGCGGTGCGGGTGCCTCGGCGTCAACCGATCCGGGGCTGCGTGCGCCGGCCGGCGCGAAACAGCCCGTGCCGCGAAACAGCCCGTGCCGCGAAACAGCCGTGCCGCGTCGAAGCCCATGCCGTTTTAAAGCCCATGCCGGAGCAAAGACGTACGCCGCGCCGAACCCGTGGCACCAAAGTCGTGGCACATCAATGTCGTGGCACGTCAAGTACGGCGCATCGAAAACCATGAGGCGTCAAACCGCTGTTGTGCGCGCGTAGTTTTTCCGTCAACGCCTCTTGGCGCACCTGTCCGCCGCCGTCACGATCGTCCCGGTGAGCATCGACTCTTCCGACTCCGTCACCGCGCCGCGGCTGTCCGGGCCGGGCACGCTGTCCGGGCCGGGCACGCTGCCCGGGCCCGGCACGCTGCCCGAGCCCGGCGTATCGGCGTCACGCGGGGCGACCGCGGAATCCGGCGACGGTCCGGGACCGGGCGCATCACGTCGGGGGACACTCCGTCGCGCTACCCCGCGCCACCGGGGACATCCTCCCACCCGGATCTGGCAGCTGGCCGCGACCGTGGCCCTGACCACGGTCGCACTGTCCGTCCTGCTCACCGTCGAGATCCGCCACGAGAACAATGGACTCGTCACGATCGGCCACCGCGCCGGCCCGGAAGTGGTGGCCACCTCTGACCTGTATTTCGCGCTCAATGACATGGACGCCCAGGTGGCCAACGTGTTGTTGGTCGGCGACCAGCAGAACCTCGGCGTCAGCCGCGCCGAGGCACTGCGCATCTACGAGCAGCGACGCCAGCAGGTCGACCACGACATCCGGCAGGCGGCCTCGGCCGCCACCGATCCGGGCAGCCGGCAGACGATCGATGAGGTGCTCGACCGCCTCGGCAGCTACGAGGCGCTTGCCGCGCGGACGATCCTGCTCGACCAGCAGACACCCCACCCCGCCGGCCAACCATCGGCCGCCACCCTGGCACAGTACCGGCAGGCCACCGACCTGCTCAGGGCTCAACTGCTGCCGGCCGCCCGTCAACTGACCGACCGTCACGGGCAGACGCTGGAGGCCAGCTACGAGGCGCAGCGCGGCAGGATCGGGGTCGAGCGCGTTCTCGTCGCGGTCATCGGGACGGCTTTGGTCGTCGTGCTTCTCGTCCTTCAGCTGTACCTCGCGCGCCGATTCCGCCGGCTGCTGAACCCGGTCCTGGCCGGGGCGACGGTGCTCGCCGTCGCCGGAGTCGCATTGAGCGTCGGGTTGCTGTCGAGCGAGGCGGGGCACCTGACGGTGGCGAAGAAGAACGCATTCGACTCCATCCTGGCACTGAGCCGGGCGCGGGCGGTCAGCTACGACGCGAACGCGGACGAGAGCCGGTACCTCGTCGATCCCGCGTTGGCCGCCCAGTACCAGCAAGCGTTTCTCACCAAGACGCAACAGCTCGCGGACCTCCCGGACGCGACGCTCGTGACCTGGGACCGGGACTTCGCCGCCGCGCTCGCGGCCTACCAGCGCGACCACGACGACGTCGGGTGGAACGGACTGTTCGGCACCGAGTTCCGCAACATCACGTTCACCGGCGAACGCGCCGCGGCGCAGACCACCCTGCGGCGCCTCCAGACCTATCAGCTCGACGACCGCCGCATCCGCGACCTCGCCACCAGCGGCCGGCGCGGCGACGCCATCGCGCTGTGTACCAGCTACGCGCCGGGCGGATCGAACTACGCGTTCGACCAGTACGACCAGTCGCTGGCCGCGCTCATCGCCGTCAACCAACGCGCCTTCGACCGGGCTATCGCCGACGGCCAGCGCGAACTCGCCGGTCGCACGGTCGCGCTGTGGATCGGGTGTGCGGTGATACTCGCGCTGCTGGCCGTCGGGGTCAGACCGCGCCTCATCGAGTACCGCTGAGCCCACCGCCGTCGCGCGCGGTACCGGCGGTGCCGGCCTAGCCTTCGGCACCCCTCGAGTCGAGGAGAGCCAGCTCGTCCGGTGACAGCCGCAGCGCACCCGCGGCCACGTTCTCGACCAGGTGCTCGGGATCGCCGGTACCCGGGATGGCCAGCACGTGCGGCCCGCGGTGCAGCGTCCAGGCCAGCCTCACCTGCGCCGGGGTCGCATCGTGTGCCTGGGCGACGGCGAGCACCGCCGGGCTCTCACCGGTGCCGGCGATGGCGAAGAACGGTACGAAGGCCACCCCCTGCTCGCCGCAGACGCGCACGAGTTCGTCGTCCTCCCGGCGGGTGCCCAGGCCGTACTGGTTCTGTACGCAGACCACCGGCGCGATGGTCTGCGCCTCGGCCAGGTGCTCAAGACTCACGTTCGAGATGCCGAGGTGGCGGATCAGCCCGGCGTCGCGCAACTCGGCGAGCGCGCCGAAGCGGTCGGCTAGCGAACCGCTGCCCCGCTCCAGCCCGGCGCCGATCCGCAGGTTGACCACGTCGAGGTGGTCGCGGCCGAGCTGGCGGAGGTTCTCTTCGACCTGTCCGCGCAACTGCTCCGGCCGGGCGGCGGGTAGAAAATTGCCCGACGGATCCCGTCCCGGCCCCACCTTGGTGGTGATCACCAGGTCGTCCGGGTACGGGTACAACGCCCGGTTGATCAGCTCGTTCGCAGAGCGCAGCGGGGAGAAGTAGAAGGCCGCGGTGTCGATGTGGTTGACGCCGAGGTCGACCGCGCGGCGCAGCACGGTGATGGCGCGGTCGCGGTCGCTCGGGGTTCCGTCCGCGTTACTGGTCAGGCGCATCGCGCCGAAGCCGAGCCGGTTGACCGTACGGTCGCCGAGCTGCCAGGTACCCGCGGACGACGCGGTGGTCATGAGGGCGGTCATGACGTGAGCCTGCCACAGCCGCCCGAGACGTGATCATCCGCCTCCGGCGGCAGAACCCGCGCCATTCACCGATCCTCCACCGGCGCCCGCGCCCCGTTCACCGCGCCGCCACCGGCCGACCCGTCACGCTGCCGATATGGCTGATTTTCTGGTTGTCGTCGGGGTCGTCGCGTTCGTCGTCGCGATGCTCGGCCTGATCCGGGGACTGGAGCGGGTGTGAGTGTCACCGACGGACTCCTGCTGATCCTGTCGCTCGCCGTGTTCGTCTATCTGGGCGTCGCGCTATTCAAGGCGGAGAAATTCTCATGAGCTTCGCGTGGACGATCGTCGCGTTCGTGGTCGTGCTGGCCATCTGCTGGCGATTCCTCGGGGCGTACATGGTGACCGTGTTCAACGGCCGGTCCACCTGGCTGTCCTTTGTGGAGCGACCGCTGTACCGGTTGCTCAAGGTTGATCCGGAATCCGAGCAGAGCTGGCAGCGGTACGCGGTGTCGGTGACCATGTTCACCGGCGTCGCGTTGCTGTTCGGCTACGGCATCTTCCGGTTGCAGGGTCACCTGCCGTTCAACCCGCAGCACTTCGGCGCTGTCCGGGAAGACACCGCGTGGAACACGGTGGTGTCGTTCGTGACCAACACGAACTGGCAGGCGTACTCGGGTGAGACGACGATGAGTTATCTCTCCCAGATGGGCGTGCTGGCGCTCCAGAACTTCCTGAGCGCCGCCGTCGGCATCGCGGTCGCGGTCGCGCTCATTCGCGGCTTCGCCCGCAGGGGATCGAAGACGATCGGCAACTTCTGGGTCGACTTCGTGCGCAGCAACCTGTACGTCCTGCTGCCCATCGCGTTCGTCGCCGCCATCGTGTTCATCGGCCAGGGTGCGCTGGAGACGCTGTCCGGCCCGGCGCACGTGCACAACGCGCTCACCGGTGTGGACCAGACCCTGCCGCGGGGCCCGATCGCCTCGCAAGAGGTGATCAAGCAGCTCGGTACGAACGGCGGTGGGTTCTTCAACGCCAACGGCGCGGGCCCGTTCGAGAACCCCTCGGGTCTGACGAACTTCCTGTCCATCATTCTGATCCTGTGCATTCCGGTCGCGTTGACCTACACCTTCGGCAAGATGGTGTTCAGCGTCCGCCAGGGTGTGGCGATCCTGGCCGTGATGACGGTGCTGTTCGGCGGCTGGCTGACGATGGCCACGGTGGCCGAGCACCAGGGCAACCCGGCCGTGGCGGCCGCGGGCGTGACCGAGCAACCGACCGGGAACATGGAGGGCAAGGAGACCAGATTCGGCGCGCCCAGTTCGGCGCTCTATAACATCACCTCCACCCAGACCTCGACCGGAAGCGTCGACTCGGCGGCCGACTCTTACACGGCCATCGGCGGGGGCGCGATGCTCACCGGGATGATGCTCGGTGAGGTGAGCCCCGGAGGGGTCGGCACCGGCCTGTACGGGATCCTGCTGTTCGCCGTCATCACCGTGTTCATCGGCGGGTTGATGGTCGGTCGAACACCGGAGTATCTCGGCAAGAAGATACAGGCCAGGGAGGTGAAGCTGGCCGCCCTGGGCGTACTGGTCATGCCGATCACCGTGCTGGTGCTGACCGCGATCGCGGTGTCGGTACACGCGGGCCGGGTCGGGCCGCTCAACGCCGGACCGCACGGCTTCTCCGAGATCCTCTACGCGTACACCTCGCAGACGAACAACAACGGTTCCGGGTTCGGTGGCCTGAGCGCCAACACGCCCTTCTACAACATCACCGGCACCATCGGTCTGCTCCTGGGCCGCTTCGGGATGATCATCCCGGTCCTGGCGCTGGCCGGCAGTCTGGCCGCCAAGCAGGTCGTACCGGCATCACTGGGCACCTTCCGCACGGACAAGCCGATGTTCGCGGTCCTGCTGCTCGGGATCGTGCTCATCGTCGGCGCGCTGACGTTCTTCCCGGCCGTCTCGCTAGGCCCGATCGTCGAACAGTTCAGTGGCGGGAGACTCTTCTGATGCTCAACATATACACGACTATCAATGACTTGCGTGCTCGGGTCGCCAGCCGGCTCGGTCGCGGAGGGGTTTTCTGATGCCCGACAACGAGATCCTCGAAATGAACCGATCCCAGCCACAGGCGCAGCACACCGGTGGCGGGCAGGGACCGCATGGCGTGTTGAACAAGCGGAGCCTGTTCGACGGTGCGATCCTGCGCCAGGCGACGATCGACGCGTTCCGCAAGCTGGACCCCCGGGTGCAGCTGAAAAATCCGGTGATGTTCGTCGTACTCATCGGCACGGTGGTGACGCTCATCGAGTCGGTCGCGCACTCCAGCGCGTTCGCCTGGGCGGTCTTCGTCTGGCTGCTGCTCACCGTGCTGTTCGCCAACTTCGCCGAGGCGATGGCTGAGGGGCGCGGCAAGGCACAGGCCGACACCCTGCGCAAGACGCGTGAACACACCGACGCGCGCCGGTTGGACGCCGGCGGCGCCGAGCACCGGGTACCGGCGGCGGACCTTGCCGTCGGCGACCTGGTGGTGTGCGAGGCCGGAGATGTCATCCCCTCCGACGGGGAGATCACCGAAGGTGTCGCGTCGATCGACGAGTCCGCCATCACGGGCGAGTCGGCCCCGGTGATCCGCGAGGCCGGCAGCGACCGGTCCGCGGTCACCGGCGGCACGAAGGTGTTGTCCGACCGCATCCTCGTGCGCATCAGCGCCGAGCCCGGCCAGACGTTCCTCGACCGGATGATCAACCTCGTCGAGGGTGCGAAGCGGCAGAAGACGCCGAACGAGGTCGCGCTCACCATCCTGCTCGCCGCGCTGACCATCATCTTCGTCCCGGTCGTGGTGGTGCTCCAGCCGTTCGGCATCTTCGCCGGGGCGAGCGTGTCGGTCATCGTGCTCGTCGCCCTCATCGTGTGCCTGATCCCCACCACCATCGGCGCGCTGCTGTCGGCGATCGGCATCGCCGGCATGGACCGGCTCGTGCAACGCAACGTGCTGGCCATGAGCGGCCGGGCGGTCGAGGCCGCCGGCGACGTCCAGACGCTGCTGCTCGACAAGACCGGGACCATCACCATGGGCAACCGGATGGCCTCGACGTTCTATCCGGTCGGCGGCAGCAGCGAGCAGGACCTGGCCGACGCCGCCCAGCTGGCGTCGCTGGCGGACGAGACACCCGAGGGGCGGTCCATCGTGGTGCTGGCCAAGCAGGAGTACGGGTTGCGGGAGCGCGAGCTGGGGCCCGGGCACGTCTTCGTGCCGTTCAGCGCGACGACCCGGATGTCCGGGCTGGACGCCGACGGGCGGCAGATCCGCAAGGGCGCGGCCGACGCGGTGAAGCGCTGGGTCACCGAACAGGGTGGCAGCGCACCCGGCGAACTGGACCAGATCGTCGAGCGGGTCGCGCGGGCGGGTTCCACGCCGCTGGTGGTCTCCGACGGCGCACGTGTACTCGGCGTCGTCGAACTCAAGGACGTCGTCAAGCAGGGCATCACGGAACGGTTCGAACAGCTGCGCTCGATCGGCATCCGTACCGTGATGATCACCGGCGACAACCCGCTCACCGCGGCAGCGATCGCCCAGGAGGCCGGCGTCGACGACTACCTCGCCGAGGCCACCCCGGAGGCCAAGCTCCAGCTCATCAAGAAGGAGCAGGAGGGCGGCAAGCTCGTCGCGATGACCGGTGACGGCACCAACGACGCGCCGGCGCTGGCACAGGCGGACGTGGGCGTGGCGATGAACATGGGTACGACGGCCGCGAAAGAGGCCGGCAACATGGTGGACCTGGACTCCAACCCCACCAAGCTCATCGACGTCGTGGAGATCGGCAAGCAGCTGCTCATCACCCGCGGTGCGTTGACCACGTTCTCCATCGCCAATGACGTGGCGAAGTACTTCGCCATCATCCCGGCGCTGTTCGTGTCGACCTACCCGCAGCTGCACAAGCTGAACATCATGGGCCTGCACAGCCCGCAGAGTGCGGTGTTGTCCGCGGTCATCTTCAACGCCCTGGTCATCATCGCGCTGATTCCCCTGGCCCTGCGCGGCGTGCGCTTCCGGCCGTCGAGCGCGTCGGCGATCCTGCGCCGGAACGTGCTCATCTACGGGCTCGGTGGTCTCATCGCGCCGTTCATCTTCATCAAGCTCATCGACCTCATTCTCACCGCGATAGGGGCGTTCTGATGTGGGTCAGCCTCCGGCGGGCAGTCGTCGTCTCGCTCGCCTTCTTCGTACTCCTCGGACTGGCGTACCCGCTGGCCACGACAGGCATCGGGCAACTGCTGTTCCACGACAAGGCGAACGGCTCGCTGACGGCCAACGGTTCGACGCGGATCGGGCAGACCTGGTCGGGTCCGCAGTGGTTCCAGGGCCGCCGTGACGGCGACGACCCGACCGCCACCGGCGGCTCGAACCTGGGCCCCCGGTCCCAGGAGCTCTCCGACAAGGTCAAGAAGCAGATTGACGCGTTGAAGAAGGAGGGCATCACGCCAACCTCCGGCCTGGTGACCGCCTCGGGCAGCGGGGTCGATCCGGACATCTCTCCGGACGACGCGTACGCCCAGGTGGCCTCCGTGGCCAAGTCCCGCAACCTTCCGGAGGATCGGGTACGGCAGTTGGTGGCGGACCACGTCTCCGGGCCGCAGTACGGGTTCCTCGGCGCTTCGCACGTTAATGTCCTGGAGCTCAACGTGGCGCTTGCCGCGCTGACGTGAGCACCCGAGTGGGCCGCCCTGGCGGCCCGCTCGGGAGATCCTGGGGCCCCAGAAGCGCGTGAGGCCCCAGAAGACCGGCCCCAGGAGACCGTGGCGCCCCAGGAAATCGCGGCGCCGTCAGGAAGTCGTCAAGCAGGCGTAGGGATGTCATGGTTGCCGGCGTGAGCCCGCACACGGTCGCCACACCGGTGGCCGGAAACGACGGACGATAGCGAAAAGCGGTTCTCCGCCGGCGCGGCAGCGGCTCAGCCGCCACGCCGGCGGTCCCGTCTGTGCGGGACACGAGGGACGGCCCGACACGAGGGGACGGCCCGACGCGAGGGGACGGCCCGACGCGAAGGGACAGCGGAACAGGAAGGGACGGCCGGACACGGACACGACGGTGCGGCACAACGTGGCCGGCTCGCTCGCGGCGCTGGGCAGCACCGCCGCGCTCGCGGCCGGGATGCTGCCGCTGCGCGACCACCTGACGATCGCGACCTGTGCGCTGGTTCTCGTCGTACCGGTCGTGCTCGGGGTCGTCCTCGGCGGCTTCTTCGCCGGGGTGGTGGGCGTGGCCGGCGGCTTCCTCGTGTACGATCTGCTGTTCATCCCGCCGTACCTGACCCTGAACGTCGGCGCGGCGGAGAACTGGACGGCACTGGGCGTGTACGCCGCCGTGATGCTCCCGGTCGCCAAGGTGGTCTCCGGGCTCAACGTCGCGCGGGCCAAGGCCCGGCAGCGGGGGATCCAGATCCGCGAGCTGTTCGAGTTGTCCGGCCATCTGGTCGAGGACCGGCCGTTCGACGAGTTGCTGTCGACCATCGTCGACACGCTGCGCGACGTGTTCGACGCGCGCCAGGTCGCCCTGCTGCTGCCCAGGGGCGACCGGCTGGACATCGTGGCCACCGCCGGCGCGCCGCTGACCGTCGAGGACCGCACCCGGCTGGTACCCGTCCCCGGAGAGCTGACCAGCCTGGACACGCCGCTGTCCCGGCACCGGGACTCGTTCGTGCTCGCGCTCATCGCGGCCGGACGCCCGGTCGGCCTGCTGGTGGTGTCCGGCAAGCGGCTGGCCGAGCAGGAGCGGGAGCCGCTGCTGCTGTTCGCCAACCAGGTGGCGCTTGCCATCGAGCGGGCTCAGTTGCGCGAGCACGCACTGCGTGCGGAGGTCACTGAGGAGGTCGAGCGGCTGGCCCGGATGCTGGTCGCCGCGGTGTCCCACGACCTGCGGGCGCCGCTCGCGTCTATCAAGGCATCCTCCTCGGTACTCGCCGACCCGGAACTCGACATCGGGCCCGGGGCGCGTACCGAACTCGCCGGGCTCATCGACGCCCAGGCCGACCGGCTGGCCGCGCTGGTGACGAATCTGCTGGACATGAGCCGGGTTCAGGCCGGCGTGCTGCGACCCCGGTCCACGGTGACCACGGTGGGGGAGTTGGTGGCCGGGGTGCTGCGGGATCTGCCGCCGGCCTCCCGGGTACGCGCGCCGGTGGTCGACATCCCGGCCGGGCTGCCGCCGGTGGACGTCGACCTGGTCCTCACCGCCCGGGTGCTCACCAACCTGCTGGAGAACGCCGGCCGGTACGCCCCCCGGGACACCCCGGTCACCATCGGCGGCCGGTCGACCGGCGCCGGTACGGTGACGGTCTCGGTCACCGACCACGGTCCCGGAGTCTCCCCCGACCGGCGGGGTGAGATCTTCGGACTGTTCCACCGCCGCCGGGGCGACGCCGGAACCGGGCTCGGCCTGACCATCGCCAAGGCATTCATCGAGGCGCACGGGCAGCGCATCTGGGTCGAGGACGCACCGGGAGGCGGCGCCCGGTTCTGTTTCACCCTGGCCGTCGCGGAGGCCCTGCCCGACGAGAACCCCGCGACCCCGCCCGGAACACAGCCGCGACCCGGAACACAGCCGCGACCCGGAACACAGCCGCCCGGGACACAGCCGCGACCCGGAACACAGCCGCCCGGGACACAGCCGCGACCCGGGGCACAGGCGCCCGAGACACAGCCGCGGACCAAGGCGCAGCCGCCCAGAGCACAGCCGCCGCGGCAGAGGACCGCGCCGGCCCGGGAACAGACACCGACCGAGGAGGCCCAGGGTGCCCCGCATCCTCATCGTTGACGACGACACCGACCTGCTCAACGCGTGCCGCGTCGGCCTGCACGCGCTCGGGCACGAGGCCCGCACCGCCGGCGCCGGCAGAGACGCCCTCGACGAGGTCGCGCTGCACCCACCGGACGTGATCGTCCTGGATCTCGGCCTGCCCGACCTCGACGGCCTGGAGGTGTGCCGCCGCATCCGCACCTGGAGCGACGTGCCGGTCGTCGTGCTGTCCGCCGACGGTTCCGAGGACCGCAAGGTGGAGGCGCTCGACGGCGGCGCCGACGACTACATGACCAAGCCGTTCGGCATGCGAGAACTGGACGCGCGGGTACGGGTCGCGCTGCGCCACCACACCGCCGGCACGGTCGACGACCAGACCACCGAGCTGCGCGCCGGACGGCTGTGGCTGGATCTCGTGCACTACCAGGCGACCTTCGACGGCCGCCCGGTCGACCTGACGCCGAAGGAGTTCGAGTTCCTGGCGTACCTCGCCCGGCACGCCGGGAAGATCTGCACCCGGCGCATGATCCTGGAGAACGTCTGGGGTTCGGCCTACGCCCGGGAACTGCGCTACCTGAAGGTGTACGCGTACCGCATCCGGCGCAAGCTCCACGACGAGCAGGGGCTGTTTCTCGAGAACGACCCGTCGGTCGGCTACCGCCTGGCGGTCGCCGGCGGCGAACCGCCCGCGGCCACGCCCGTCCCCTGACCAAGCGTTGGGCAAGCTGGGCAACGGCCGTCAGGGCTGGAAACGGTACCCCATGCCGGGCTCGGTGAGCAGGTGCCTCGGACGGGCCGGCTCCGCCTCGAACTTGCGGCGCAGCTGGGCCATGTACTGGCGCAGGTACTGCGTCTCGCCCCGGCACATCGGGCCCCAGATCTGCTCCAGCAACTGGCGCTGCCGCATCAGCTTCCCCGGCCTGGTGACCAGCGCCTCGAGCAGCCGCCACTCGGTCGGTGTGAGGTGCACGTCGCCGGCCGCGCCGTCGGTGGCGTCCACCCGGCGCCGTTCCAGGTCGACGTCGAAGCGGCCGATGCGCACCGACGTCGGGTGCCCGTCGCCGGTCTGCCGGCGACCGACCGAGCGGACGCGGGCGAGCAGTTCGTCGACGCTGAACGGCTTCGTGACGTAGTCGTCGGCCCCGGCGTCCAGCGCGTCGACCTTGTCGTGGCTGCCGGTGCGCCAGGACACCACCAGGATGGGTACCGTGGTCCAGGCGCGCAGTTGGTGGATGACCTGCACACCGTCGATGTCGGGCAGGCCGAGGTCCAGCACGACCAGGTCGGGGTGGTGGTCGGCGGTGGCGCGCAGCGCGGCCCGGCCGGTGCGGGCGGTCAGCACCTCGTACCGCCGGGCGGTCAGGTTGATACGCAGCAGGCGGAGGATCTGCGGTTCGGAGTCGACGACGAGGACCCGGGTCATTGTGCCAGCGTGGCGCCCGGCACGGTGGCCGCGAGGTGAAACGGCGGCGGGGGTCGGTGGAGGATCGGTGAACGGTCGAAGATTTCCGGGGGTGGGGCGGTCGATTTCGGCGTACCGCCGCGTCGTGAAGATGAAGCGGCCCGCGGGCCGCACGACGAACCGCCGGAGAAAGGGACAGGAACCGACAGATGCGCTACATGCTGTGGATATGTGATGACGGTGCGCCGTCGCCGGGCCCGGCCGAGATCGTGGCCATGCCCGAGTTCATCGAGTGGGAGCGCGGCTTGAGCGAGCGCGGGATACCGCATCGGGGGGTGCGCCTGCGGCCGCCGTCCGAGGCCGTGACGGTCCGGGTGCGCGGCGGCGAGACGCTGGTCGCCGACGGGCCGTTCGCGGAGACCAAGGAGCAGATCGGGGGGTACGAGATCATCGAGTGTGCCGACCTCGACGAGGCGATCGAGGTGGCCGGCGGGCATCCCGCCGCCGCCCGGTACCCGGTCGAGATCCGACCGTTCTGGGAGGGCTGAGCGGTGAAGTACCTGATGCTGGTCTGCAACGACCCGTCGCTGTCGCCGAGCCCGGACGCGAACCCGATCGAGTCCTGGCTGGACGAGATGCACTCCCGCGGAGTGCGCCTGGAAGGCAGCCAGTTGCGGCCGACGAGCGACGCCACGACGGTACGCGAGAGCGGGCGCCTGGTCGCCGACGGGCCGTTCGCGGAGACCAAAGAGCTGGTCGCGGGGTACGACGTGATCGAGTGCGCCGACCTGGCCGAGGCGATCGAGGTGGCCTCGAAGCATCCGGTGGCCACGTTCGGGGCCATCGAGTTGCGCCCGATCTGGACGGACGAGTGAGCGGGGACGCCGACGCCGCGGTCGAGGACGCCGCGGTCCGAGACGCCGGGGCCGGAGACGCCCCGGTCGAGGTCGCCGCCGAGCCTGCCCCGATCAACGACGAGGCCGAGGATGCCGCTGCGGCCGAGCCTGCCCCGGTCGAGGACGCCTCGGCCGGGCGGGCCGGCGCCGGTGAGTGTGCGGTCCGGGCCGCGGTGACCGAGGCGTTCCGCTCGGAGTGGGGCCGGGTGGTGGCCACCCTGATCCGGCTGACCGGCGACTGGGACCTCGCGGAGGAGTGCGCGCAGGACGCCTTCGCGCAGGCGCTGGTTCGCTGGCCCCGGGACGGTGTGCCGCTCCGTCCCGGGGCGTGGCTGAGTACCACCGCGCGTAACCGGGCGCTGGATCGGCTGCGGCGCGGCGCGGTCGAGGCCGCCCGGTTGCGTGCGCTGGCGGTGACGGTACCGGGGGCGCAGCCGCCCCCGGAGCCGCCGGAGGAGGCACCGGTACCCGACGACGACCCGGTACCCGACGACCGGCTGCGCCTGATGTTCACCTGCTGCCACCCGGCGCTGCCACTGGAGGCACGGGTCGCGCTGACCCTGCGTACCCTCGCCGGGTTGACCACCGCCGAGATCGCCCGGGCGTTCCTGATCCCGGAACCGGCCATGGCGCAGCGACTGGTCCGGGCGAAGCGCAAGATCCGGAACGCCGGCATCCCGTACCGGGTGCCGCCGGCCCGCCTGCTGCCGGAGCGCACCGAGGCCGTGCTCGGCGTGCTGTACCTGCTGTTCAACGAGGGCTACTCGGCCAGCGCCGGGCCGGACCTGACCCGGCAGTCGCTGTCCGCCGAAGCGATCCGGCTGGCCCGGGTCCTGGTCGAGACCATGCCGGCCGAGCCGGAGGCGCACGGGCTGCTGGCGCTGATGCTGCTCAACGACTCCCGGCGCGCGGCCCGGATCGACGCGGCGGGCGACGTGGTGACTCTGGAGCACCAGGACCGCACGGCGTGGGACCGGGACGAGATCGACGAGGGGTTGCGGATCCTCGACGCGGTACTCGTGCGGGGCACACCCGGCCCGTACCAGGTGCAGGCGGCCATCGCCGCGTGCCACGCCAACGCAGCCGATCCCGCCCAGACCGACTGGGCGCAGATCGCCGGGCTGTACGGGGAGTTGGCGCGGCTCGCCCCTTCGCCGGTGGTGGAACTCAACCGGGCGGTGGCGGTGGCCATGGCCGACGGTGCCGAGGCCGGGCTCGCCCTGGTCGACGCGCTGGGGGCGGCCGGCGCGCTGTCCGGGTACCACCTGCTGCCCGCCACCCGCGCGGACCTGCTGCGCCGGTTGGGCCGCACCGACCAGGCGGCAGCGGCATACCGGGAGGCGCTGGTGCTCGCGCCGACCGACAGCGAGCGCCGCTACCTCGCCCGGCGGCTGTCCGAGGTCGCGCCGGAGTCGGTGGCGCGGCCGGTGGTGCGGCCGGCGGTGGACACGACGACGGATGCGGCGCCGCCGAGCGAGTAGGCCAACGACTGTAGGCCAACGTACGTTGACGGACCGGCGGCGCTGCCATAGCCTCGTCAACGAGCGTTGGCCCACAGGCGTAGGAGACCCCGACCTATGGACACTGATCTGGTTCCCGCGGAGACAGAGGTGGCGATCGTCGGCGCCGGCCCGGCCGGCCTGACACTCGCCGGCGACCTGGCCGCTGCCGGAGTGCGCACCACCGTGCTGGAGCGTCGCGGGGAGGAGTCCAACCTCACCCGCGCCTTCGGCGTGCACGCCCGCACGCTCGAACTGCTCGACGCGCGGGGACTCGCCGACGAACTGATCACCACGGGTGCGCCGATCCGCCGGCTGCGCCTGTTCGACCGGGTCGACGTCGACCTGGGCATCGTACCCAGCCGCTTCCCGTACCTGCTGATCACGCCGCAGTACCACGTCGAGACGCTGCTGCGGCGGCGGGCGGAGGGGCTCGGCGCGACGCTGCTGCGCGAGGTCCAGGTGACCGGCCTCAGCCAGGACGCGACCGGCGTCGAGCTGCGGACCGCGTCGGGTCAGACGGTCCGGGCGTCGTATGCGGTCGGGACCGACGGGGCGAACTCCCGGGTGCGCCAGGCGCTCGGCCTGCCGTTCCCGGGAGCCCCGATCATCACCTCCATCATGCTGGCCGACGTGCGGCTGGCCGAGCCGCCGGCGGATGTGCTGTCGGTCAACGCGGTCGGCGACTGCTTCGCGTTCGTCGCGCCGTTCGGCGACGGGTGGTACCGGATCTTCGCCTGGGACCGGCGCAACCCGCAGCCGGATCACGCGCCGCTGTCGTTCGAGGAGGTCCGGGACGTCACGAAGCGCGCGCTGGGCGTCGACTTCGGCATGCACGACCCGCGGTGGATGTCCCGGTTCCACAGCGACGAGCGGCAGGTGCCCAACTACCGGGTCGGCCGGGTGTTCCTCGCCGGCGACGCGGCGCACGTCCACTCGCCGGCCGGCGGCCAGGGCATGAACACCGGCATCCAGGACGCGGCCAACCTCGGCTGGAAGCTCGCCGCCGCGGTGCGGGGCTGGGCACCGGCCGGGCTGCTGGACAGCTACCACGCCGAGCGCCACCGGGTGGGACGGGCGGTGCTGCGCAGCAGCGGTGCGCTGATCAGGCTCGCCATGATCCAGTCGCGGATCGAGCGGGCCGCGCGCAACTCCATCGGAGGCACCGCGATGCGCATCGGCCCGATCGCCCGCAAGGCGGCCGGCGCGCTGTCCAGCATCGGTGTCGCCTATCCCGCCCCGCACGGGTCGCACCCGCTGACCGGCACCCGTGCCGCGGACGTCCTGCTCGCCGGCGACGGGCGGCCGGTCGACCGGCTGTACCAGGCGTTGCGCGGCGGCACGTTCGTGCTGCTCGGCCCGCCGGGCGCGGGCCAGGCGGCGGCGGGTTGGGCGCGCCGGGTGTACGCGGCGACGCCCGCGGCGGAAGCGCCCACCACGCTGGTGCGCCCGGACGGGTACGTGGCCTGGGCCACCGACGTGACCCGCGGGCCGGCCCTCGACGACGCGGTCCGCGAGGCACTCACCGTCCATTGTGGAGCGCCGGCCGGGGCCTGACCCCATCCGGCACCGCCAGGACTCCGCGCCGGAGTTAACCCGGCCGGGGCCGGGGCCGTAGGCCTACTCGCCGGCCCGCAGGTGGGCCGCCAGCGCCCCGGCCAGCTCGTCCCGGCGCCGTTCGGACACCTGCTGCTCCGCCGGCGCGCCGAGGTACCCGAACACGCCCACCCCGCGCCGGTCACCGGGCGGGTCGGCGGCCCGAGGCACCACGTGAAAGTGCACGTGGTGGAACCGTTCGCTCTCGGCGAACTGCACCACGTACGTCTTCGGGCAGCCGGTCACCTCGCGCAGCGCCCGGGACAGCCGTACCTGCCAGACGCCCAGGCTCGCCGCCTCGGCGTCGGTCAGCTCGGCGATCGACTCGACGTGCCGGCGCGGCAGCAGCACCAGCCAGCCGGGCAGCGCCGAGTCCAGCGCGTGTGCCACCCGCCATTCGGCGTCCGCCGCCACCCGTTCCCGGGGCGGCAGCGTGTCGAACCGGTCGTTGCCGGCGCAGGAGACGCAGTCCATGATCGCGAGGCTACCGGTGCGGCGAGACCCGCACGGTACCGGTGGCCGAGGCGAGCCGGCCGGAGCCGTACGCGTCGTCGAGCCGGACGGTCACCCGGTGCGTACCTGGACGCGCGTAGGTGTGCGTGGCGGTGACCGTGCCGCCGGTCACCGGTACGCCCGCCGACACGCTGCCGTCGCCCCAGTCGAGGGTGGCGGTCAGGGCCGCGCCCCGGGCGTCCGCCGGTACCGTGACCGTCGCCGTCTCGGTGACCGGCGTACCGGCCACCGCCCGCACCCGGTCGGGCAGACGCGGCGACGGTGGCGCGTACCCGGGCGAGAAGTCCATCGCCACCGGAACCCCGCCGCGTACCGTGCCGAGATTGGTCAGCGCGACCGACTCCAGGGCCGAGGCCGGTGCGCCGTCGGCGGTGACGGCCAGCGCGACGGTGTTGGCGCCGTGCGGGTTCAGCACGCCGTTCGGGATGACGAACGTGTGCTGCGGACCGGCGTCGGACACGTACTGGCCCAGGTTCCAGCCGTTGACGAAGATCAGCGCCCGGTAGTGCGCGGTCGGCGACTGCGGTACGGCCGGGTCGCCGATCGTCAGCCCCAGCGACGCGTCGTCGGCGGCCGGTACGTTCACGGAGAACGCGGTGCGGTACCACGCCGTGCCGGCGGCCGACGCGGTGTCCGGCACGGTACGGGTGGACCAGCCGGCGTCCGGGTAGCCGGGCAGGTACCAGCCGGCCCGCTCGCCGTAGAGCCCGCCGTTGTTGACCGCGCCGCGGACCGTGTCGGTGATCTGCTCGCCGCCCTGGTTGCCCTGCACCTTCCAGATCGGCGCGAGCGCCAGCGGTGCGCCGGCCGGGTCGGCGAAGCCCGCCGAGATCAGGCCCCGGCCCTCCTTCTGGGCGTCGTTCACGCCGCCGTCCTCGTTGTGCCCGTCGTCGCGCACCATCACCGACAGCTCGTGCGTGCCGGGGGTGGCCAGGCCGGCCGGTACGTCGAACGTCGCGGTCCCGGTGGTCGGCGGCGACGCGACCGCGTTGGGGAGCTCGTTCTGGCCGAGGTAGGTGCCGTCGAGCCACGCCTGGAGCAGCCCGGCGCCGCCGCCTCCGTAGCGCAGGCTGACCGTGGCCGGACCGGTGCCGGTCACGGTGTAGCTGCCCCGGTACCAGACGTCGCCGTGGTGGAAGCCGTAGTCGTCGGCGGTCAGCACGGGCGCGCCGGCCGGTGGCTTGGTGGTGCTGTTGGTCGTCGTCTTGTCGGCCACCGCCCAGGCGGAGTCGTCGAAGCCGGGCTGCGCCTCGGGGGATTCGGCGGCGTAGTGCCAGGTGGCCTTCGACAGGTCGGGCAGCTTCACCGGTGCCGGGCCGGGCAGGTCGTCGCGCGCGATCAGCGTACCGGAGGCGGAGCGGCGCACCGGTGTGCGAGCACCGTTCCAGGTCACCGCGTGCACCCCGGCCGGCGCCCAGATCTCCAGCGGCTGCGCGGTGGACGTGTCGCCGGTCAGCGCGAGCGTGCCGCCGTGCGCCTGCGCCGCCCGGACCAGTTCCGGTCCGCGCTCCAGCACCGTGCCGGCCGCGGTGTCCTGGCGCCACAGGGTGTCCGCGGTGCTCTGGTCGGCCAGCAACAGCAGCAGTGGCGGCCGGCCGCCGCCGGTGACGCTCACCTGGGCCAGTCCGGTGTGCGTGTAGTTCAGCGTCAGGTCGCCGGTGGCGGCGTCGTACGCGCTGTCCACGGTGCCGGCGAGCACCCGTACCGTGGGGGCGTCGCGGTACCGCAGGACGGTCTGCCCGGGTTCGCCGTCGCGCCCGTACAGCAGCGCCAGCTCCCCGCCGTCGCGCGGGAACAGGGTCTCGATCTCCGAGGTGGAGTACACCAGGTGCGCGGCGTCGCCGAGGTCGTAGTCGGCGACGAGGGTCTTCGCGTCCTGCCCGTTCAGCCGGGAGGACAGCGTGTAGTCGCCGTCCGGGGTGCTGATCGGGAACGTGAAGGCGTCGTCGGTCGTGGCGCTGGATGGGTTGTGGCTGGCGATGAAGAACTGGGTGCCGGTCTGCGCGTTCACGTCGTGGTACACCTTGATCTTCGGGTTGGACGGGGTGACCGGCGTGCCGGCGTCCACCCGCAGGATCGGCGTGACGCTCTGCAGGAAGTACCCGATCGGCCTCATCGCGGTGGCCTTCGGCCGCAGTTGCCGCGCCTCGTCGATCGCCGCGCCGTAGTCGTACGAGGTGTAGACGACCGGCGCCGGCAGCCAGCCCCACGACGTGCCACCGAAGGTCATGTAGAAGTTCTGCATGGTGAGCCGGTTGGCGATGTTCGTCTCGTAGAACACCCGCTCGTATCCCGGACCCTGGCGCACCGCCGTGCACGGGTACGTGCCGACGCTGCCCCAGTAGTCGAACCAGCCGCCGCCGAACTCCGCGGTGAACCCGGGGCTGGTGTCCGACGCGCTCGCGCCGCCCTTCGCGCCACCGGGTCCCCAGATGCCCCAGTCCGGCGCGGCGGACGGGCCGCCGACCGTGCCGTCGGTGTGGCAGGTGCCGCCCGGGTAGCCGTCGAAGGAGTACAGGTCGACCGGCCCCGGTACGGTGCCCGGCACGGTGGAGCCGGCCGGCACCCAGTACCCGTTGCGGCCCTTGTCGTTGGTGAAGATGGGCACGGTGATGCCGTCGGCTTTCGCCTTGGCGTCCAGGTGGTCGAGGTAGTCGCGCTCGGCGCTGCTGGTCGACGCGAGTTCGTTCTCGATCTGGTACGCCAGAACGGTCCCGGTGCCGTTGGTGAGCTGGTGCCGGGCCACGACGGCGTCGATCTGGCTCTGCCACTCGTCGGTGGCCGCGAGGTAGTCCGGGGCGTTCGTGCGCGCCCTGCCGGCCTGCGTGGTCAGCCAGCCGGGGAACCCGCCGGCGTCCACCTCGCCGTTGATGTATGGGCCTGGCCGGGCGATGACATACAGCCCGATCCGGGCGGCGTCGTCGAGCACCCGGTCCATGTCGCGCACGCCGGTGAAGTCGTAGGCGCCGGGCGCGGGGGAGTGGTAGCCCCAGTCGAAGTACAGCGAGACGGCGGTGTAGCCCTCGGCCTTCATCTTCTCCAGGACGTCGTTCCACAGGCTCGGGCTGGGCAGCCGGAACGGGTGGAACTCGCCGGACCACACCGGGGTGCGCCGGCCGTCGACCATCAGCGAGTACTGGTCCCAGGTGACGGTGTGCGGGTGCGCACCGGCGGGCGGATGCGCCGGGGCCGGCCCGGCGACGAGCCCGACGACAACCAGCGCGGCCGCGCTGACGGCGGCTCCCGCTTTCCGGACGAAGCCCATGGGGAAAACCCTTTCCGCCGGACGCACCGTTCGAGTCTGTCGTATCGTGACCAGTTTCGATGCGTGGAGTCAACAGGTCCACCCATGGATTTCCATTTGTCGACGTCGCCTGGCCGGGGTCGCCTGGGGGTGGATGCCCCACCGCGCCCGGGCCTGGATCTCACCCGTGTCGAGGGCCTGGATCTCGCCCCGCTGCCGGCGGGCCGGCGGCGATCCGGGCCGCCGCCGCGCGCAGGTCGCCCCGCCACCAGCCGAGCGCCTCGACCCACCAGGTCAGTCCCGCCGCGGCGTACGGCGCGACCAGCGCGGCCTCCGCCGGCCCGGCGGTGCTGCCCTCGACCGCGATGTCGAGTGGACCCGGGGCCAGATCGCGCACGAACGAGGCGGCCGCCGCGAACCGGTCGACCGGCACCGTGCCGGGCGGCCACAGGCCCTCGAACGTGGGCATCGCGCCGTCGCACCGCGCCGCCCGCCGCAGTCCGGCACGGCGTGGCCACCGGCCGCCGCACCAGACCGGGACGCGGGGCACGTCCCACTCGGCCCACAGGTCGCGCAGCCGGGTCAGGCGTTCGTCGAGAGCGCGGCCACGGGTGCGCGGGTCGGCGTCCAGCCCGCCGTCGGTGTACTCGCGCTCCATCGAGCCGAGCACGGCCAGCACGGTGAGCCGCCGGCCGGACAGCGCGTCGATGGTGGCGGTGTCCCGCGCGACGTCGAGGATCTGGCGGCGCGGCAGGTTCACGGCCATGATGACGCGCAGCCGGTCGGTCGCGGCGGCGATCGCCGAGGCGGCCACGACCGGACTGGCGACCGGCCATCCGGACTCGTGGTAGAGCACGTGATCCCACAGATAGACGCCGTCCCAGCCGTGCCGCTGCGCGGCGACCGCCAGCTCGACCAGCGTGTGGACATCACCGAACTCGCCGACGACGGGCAGCCCGACCGCGTACCGCAGATCCATGCCGGACAACGATAACCGCACGCACCGCCCACCCCGCTCGACGCCCGTTCCGCGCTTCGGTGGCCGCCCCGCTTGGCTCCCGCTCCGCGGTCGACGCCCGCTCCGCGCTCGGTGGCCGCCCCACTCAGCGGGCGCTCCGTCCCGCCCGGCGGCCGAGACCCAGAACCGCCGCGACGCACGCGGCCGCGACGCACCCGGCCGCGGCCAGCGCCAGAGCGGCGGCGGTACCGGCCGCGCCCGTCCCGGCGACCGCTCCCAGCACGGCCACCCCGAGCGTCGCGCCCACCTGCCGGACCGCGTTGAGCAGCCCGCCGGCCGCTCCCGCGCTGCCGGCCGGCGCGGTGGCGACCACCGCCGTGGCCAGCGCCGGAAGAGCCAGCGAGACGCCGCAACCGGTGCACACCAGGCCGGCGACCATCGCCGGGTACCCGTCGCCGGCCAGCACCGCCGCCGCGAGTGCGAGGCCACCCACGGCCAGCAGCCCGAGGCCCGCCAGCATCGGACGCCACGGGCCGATCCGGGCGACGAGCCGGCCGGTCAGCGGTGGGTTGACCGCGAACGGGAGCGTCATCGGCAGGAAGGCGAGCCCGACCTCGACCGGCGACAGCCGCAGTACCCGCTGGAACAGCAGCGGCAGTACGAACAGGATCCCGGACATCGCGAAGTTGACCGCCGCGGCCGCCAGCAGGGCCGGGCGCATCCCCGGCGACCGCACCACAGCGGCCGGGATGACCGGCGCCCTGCCCCGCTTGCGGGCGCGGCGCTGCAACGCCGCGAAGAGCACACCGGCGGCGACGGTCGCGGCGGCGGAGACCGCCGCGTGCGCGACGGATCCGGAGCCCACCGCGATGAGCGCGTCGGTCAACAGCCCCAGCGCCGCACACGCGGCCAGCTGCGCGGCCCAGTCGATCGTCCGCTGGCCGCGGGCGCCGCGCACCGCGCGGGTCGCGGTCAGAGCCAGCGTGACGCCGGCCAGCGGCACGTTGATCAGGAAGATCGCGCGCCATCCGGCGACGTCGACGAGCACCCCGCCGGCGATCGGGCCGGCCGCGAGCGCCGCCCCGCTGACCGCCGCCCAGGTGGCCACCGCCCGGGCACGCGCGGCCGGCTCCGGGTAGAGCGCCGCGATCAGCGCCAGCGAGGCGGGAACGCTGGCCGCCGCCGCGACACCGAGCAGCCCGCGCAGCACGACCAGGGTGGCGATGTCCGGCGCCAGCGCGCACAGCAGCGAGCCGAGGCCGAACGCGCCGATGCCCAAGCGGAACACCCGGTGCGCGCCGTACCGGTCGGCCACCGCGCCGGCCGACAGCAGAAGCGCGCCGAACACGGCGGTGTACCCGGTCACCGCCCACTGAAGGCCGGACAGCGAGCTGCCCAGCGACCGGGCCAGGTCGGGCTCGGCAACGGATAAAACGGTCATGTCGAGCAGGACCATGAAGTAGCCCAGCGACACGCCCAGCAGGGCGAGCCCGGTACGCGGCCGGCCGCGTGAGTCCGGGACGGGGGAGAGGGTGACGGGATCGGCAGTGGTCATCGGAGTCTCTCGGGAGGGGTGAGGGTGGCGCGTTCCAGGCTGCGGCGGCCGCCCGTCCGGCTCCACCGGCACCGCCGCCGGCCGCGTTCGGAATATCCGAACGCGTGGCGGGGTTGCCCGGTCGGAGGAAAAGATCATGGAATTGCGGCAGCTGCGCACGTTCGAGGCGGTGGTGGCCCAGCGGACGGTCACCGACGCCGCCGTCCAGCTCGGCCTGGCGCCGTCCTCGGTGTCGGACCAGATCCGCCGCCTCGAGGAGTCGCTCGGGGTGGCGCTGTTCGACCGCGGCCCGCAGGGCATGCGGCTCACCCCGGCCGGGACCCGGCTGGCCGGCTGGGCGCGGCGCCTGCTCGAGGCGGCGGAGCAGGCCCGGCGGGAGACCGTCGAGGCACAGCCGGTACTGCGCCTGGGCGCCCTGGAGACCATCGCGGCCACGCACGTCCCCGAGCTGCTGGCCCGGTTCGGCCGGCGCCGGCCGAACCTCACCGTCGAGGTGCGCTCGGACAGCGCCCGCGACCAGTTGCTGACCGCCGTCGCCGCCGGAGACCTGGACGCCGCCCTGCTGCTGGACCTCGGCGAGAACCTGGGCGGGCTGGGCTTCGGTACCCCCGGCGCGCCGCTGGACTTCGTCGATCTGGAGCCGGTACCGCTGGTTGTCGTGGCGGCACCGGACCACCCGCGCAGCGGCACTCCGGGGCTGGTCCCGGACGACCTGCGCGGCGAGCGGCTGCTGGTCAACCTGCCGGCATGCTCGTTCTGGCTGGCCGGCGAGCGGCTGTTCGGTCCGGACGTCGAGCGGGTCCGGGCCGGCGGCGTTCCGGTGATGCGGGCCTGGGCGCAACGCGGCCTGGGCGTCTCGCTGCTGCCGCGATTCGCGGTCGCCGACGAACTCGCGGCCGGCAGCCTCATCGAGCTGGATCTCGACGCCCCGACCCTGCGGCTGCGGCTGGTCTGGCGCGCCGACCGGGAGTCCGAACCGGCCGTGCGCGAGTTGCTGTACGCGGCCAGCGCACCCACCTGAGCACAGCCGGAGCCGGTCTGTGGCGGAGGCTCGACATGACCCCTGAGCCCGGCCGTCCGGCCGGGTGACCCGCCGTTTGGCCCGCGCGGATCGGGGGATGGGGGCCAGATGCGGGTGGTGGTGGTCGGCGCGACCGGCAACGTGGGTACCGCGGTGCTGCGGCGTCTGGCCGGAGCACCCGGCGTCGACGAGGTGACCGGCGTCGCCCGCCGGGCGCCCGGACCCGCGGCCCCGTACGAAGGCGTCTCCTGGCACCGGATCGACGTCGGCGACGACGGCGCGGTGGAGGAGCTGACCAACGCATTCGCCGGCGCCACCGTCGTCATCCACCTGGCCTGGCAGATCCAGCCGAGCCACGATCGGGCCAGGATCCGGCGCACCAACCTGGTCGGTACCGCCAACGTCGCGCGGGCGGCGGTCCGGGCGAGCGTACCGTCGCTGGTTGTCGCGTCATCGGTCGGCGCGTACGCGCCCGCGCCCAAGGACCGCTTCGTCGAGGAGGACTGGCCGGCCACCGGCGTGCGGGGCTCGACCTACAGCCGGGACAAGGCCGACGTCGAGGACCTGCTCACCGACGTGGAGTCCAACCACCGTGACCTGCGCGTGGTCAGGATCCGTTCGGCCCTGGTGTTCCAGCCGGAGGCCGCGTCGCAGATCGCCCGGTTCTTCATCGGTCCGCTGGCGCCGCTGAGCCTGCTGCGCTTCGGCCGGATCCCGGTGCTGCCGGCCGGGCCGCGACTGCGGTTGCAGGCGGTACGCGCCGACGACGCGGCCGAGGCGTACGTGCGGGCGGCCCTGTCGGACGTCCGTGGCGCGTTCAACGTGGCGGGCGCCGGGCCGGTGCTGGACGCGCAGGCGGTGGCTGACCGGTTCCACACCCGGCCGGTGCCGGTACCGGTGGCAGCGCTGCGGCTGGGCGCGGCGCTGACCTGGCACGCCCGGCTGCAACCCACCGAACCCGGGTGGGTCCGCCTGCTCGCGAACGCCCCGCTGATGTCCACCCGCCGGGCCGAGGCCGAACTGGGCTGGCGTGCCCGCGGCGACGCGCTGGACGCGTTCACGGAGCTGGTCTCGGGGATGGCCGCCGGTACGGGTGCCGACTCGCCGCCGCTGCGCCCTCGGCCGTCCCCGGCCGCCCGGGTCGCCTCCGTGATCACCTGCCGGCTGCCCGGCCACGGCAACCCGTACTGACGACTGGTCCGGATCGCCGAGCCAGACTGGAGGTGTCGTACCCGCGCCGTACCCTCGGCCGGTGACCGACAACCAGCCAGCGAGCGCCCTGGAGCAGACCGCCGTCGGCAACCAGGTCCACCTGTTCGCCTACCCCCGCCACCGCGACGCCCTCGTCCGGGTCTTCGGCACCGTGTTGGGCTGCGGCCGGCCCCGGGTCATCCGGCTGCTCGAGATCGACGAACCGGTGCTCGGCTTCCGGCTCCCCGGCGGTGGCGCGGTCAGCATCGAGTTCGTGCCCGACCTGCCCGAGTGGCCCGATCCGTTCCACGGCGCGTGGATGCAGATCACCACCCCCCATCCCGAGGGGCTGCGGGCCACGATCCTGAACGCGGGGCTGCCGGAGATCCGCCACCCGGGTCACGACTTCTACTTCCAGATCCCCAGCGGCCACGTCTTCACGGTCGCGGCGCGATGAGCGCCGGGGCGGTCGGGCCCACTGCCGGAGCGGCCGGGCCCGCCGCAGGGGCGGCCGGGTCCACCGATCGGGCTCGGCTGCCGCTGCTCGGGCCGCGCGCGCTGGGACGCGCCACGCTCGACCGGCAGCTGCTGCTGCGTCGCGCCCGGTGCTCCGTGCCCGACGCGGTGCGGCACCTGGTCGGGTTGCAGGGGCAGGTGCCCGCCGCGCCCTACATCGGGCTGTGGAGCCGGCTGGAGGGGTTCGAGCTGGCCGATCTCACCGCGCCGGTCGAGGACCGGCGGATCGTTCGCGCCACCGCCATGCGGGCCACGCTGCACCTGCTCGACGCGGACGACTACCGGCGGCTGCGGCCCTTGCTGGAGCCGGTGCTGCGACGGTCGCAGAAGACTTTCATGGGCCGCCACACCGAGGGCATCGACCCGGACGACCTCGTCGCCGCGGCGCGCGACCTGCTGCGGGAGCGGCCGCGCGACCGGTCCGAGCTGCGTGCCCTGCTCGGCGCGCGATGGCTCGGCCACGACCCCGCCGCCCTGGTGAACTCCGTGCAATACCTGCTGCCGATGGTCCAGCTACCGCCGGCCGGCACGTGGAAGGGCAGCGTCCGGGGACCGTTCGCTCTCGCCGAACAGTGGCTGGGCCAGCCGCTGGCCGGCGCCGGCCCCGATGAGCTGGTGTGCCGCTACCTGGCCGCGTTCGGCCCGGCCAGCGTGATGGACGTGCAGGCGTGGTCCGGGCTGACCCGGCTCGGCGAGGTGGTGGAGCCGATGCGCGGACGCCTGCGCGGCTTCCGCGACGCGTCCGGGCGGGAGCTGTTCGACCTGCCCGACGCGCCCAGGCCCGATCCGGACACGCCGGCTCCGGTGCGGTTCCTCCCGCAGTGGGACAACCTGCTGCTCTCCCACGCCGACCGCACCCGGGTCATCGCCGAGGAGCATCGCCGGCGCATCGTCAGCCCGGCCGACACGGCGACGTTCCTGATCGACGGCGTCGCACGGGGCAGCTGGAGCATCGACCGACCAGTCCGGCTCGGCGCGTCTGGCGCCGCGCCACGACCCGGACCAGTCGACCGACCAGTGCGGCTCGGCGCGTCTGGCGCCGCGCCACGACCCGGACCAGTCGGCAGGCCGGGCACGGCGGCCTTGTCGATCCGGCCGTTCGATCGCCTGAGCCGCGCGGACGGGGCCGCGTTGACGGAGGAGGGCGGTCGGCTGCTGGCGTTCGTGGCGCCGGAGGTGGACGAGCCGGAGATCCGGTTCGAGCGCGGTCGCTGACCGACCGCCGCACCACCCCGACCGCTGTGGCCCGGCTCCGGGCCTACGGAATTGTCGGTGCCCGGGTCTACCGTTAGGGCTGACTGTGACCAGCATGAGCAGGGGAAGAACATGACGACACTGGAAAACCGACCGAACGCCGCGTTGCTGGTCATCGACGTGCAGAACGGCGTCGTCGCCAGCGCGCACGACCGCGACGCTGTCGTCGCGAACATCGCCACCCTCGTCGACAAGGCCCGGCGGGGCGGGGCGCCCGTCGTCTGGGTCCAGCACTCCAGCGACAACCTCGTGAAGGGCACCGACGCCTGGCGCTACGTTCCCGAGCTGATCCGCGACGACGCCGAGCCCCTCGTCGAGAAGACCTACGGGGACGCGTTCGAGGACACCACGCTGGAGCGGGTGCTGTCCGGCCTCGGAGTCGGCCGGCTGGTCGTCGCGGGCGCGCAGACCGACGCGTGCATCCGCGCGACGCTGCACGGCGCGATCGTGCGGGGCTACGACGCGACGCTGGTCAGCGACGCCCACACGACGGAGGATCTGTCGCCCTGGGGCGCCCCGCCGCCGGAGGCGGTCATCGCGCACACGAACCTGTACTGGGGCAACCACGCGGCGCCGGGGCGCACGGCCGGCACGGTGGCGACCACCGAGGTCGACTTCGGCGGTGTGTCCTGATCGCCGGCGGCGAACCAGATCCGGCCGCGGCCGCGAGGCAGGTCATCGACCCCAAACCCGGCGCGCTCGGGCTCGACGAGTGGCGCGCGGCCGACGTGACCGCACCGACGCCGCACCGCAGCTACCGGGCAAGCGCCTCGGCGGCCTTCGTCCGCACACCCGGCGACCAGCGGCTGCCCGTCAGGATCGGCGCGCACGACTGACGAACCGCTCACGGACGCACAGGCTCAGAGCTGGGTCTCCAGGTCGGTCACCGTGTCGCACAGGTGGCGGGCGAGCTTGGTCAGCAGGCCCCGCGTACAGCGCGCGGTGGCCGCCGCGACCACCATCGCCGCGGTCGCCTTGCCGGTGCTGTCCCGGATGTGCCGGCCGACCGCGCTGACGCCGCGCGCACTCTCGTCGCGGTTGATGCCGTAGCCGCGCCGGCGGGTCGCCGCGAGTTCCCGCCGTAACGACGCCAGGTCGCTCACCGCGCGGTTGCGGCTCTGCGGCAGGCCCCGCGGGTACAGGGCGGTCAGCTCCGCCTCGGTCAACTGGGCGAGCAGCGCCTTGCCGCCGGAGTTCGTGTGCGCCGGCAGCAGCATGCCGGTGCGCGAACCGACGCGCAGCACCTGGTGGCCCTCGACGCAGTCGAGGAACCGGGTGCCGTTGCCTTCCAGGACCACGAGATGGCAGGTCTCCTCGACCTCGGCGCTCAGCCGGGCGAGGTACGGGTGGGCGACCTTGACCAGATCGAACTCGGCGGCCGGGCGGGCGCGCGGTTCGAGTGCGGGTCCGCGCCGGTACGCGCGGGACCGTTCCTGTACCACGAAACCACGCCGGGCGAGCGTCGCCAGCAGCCGGTGCGCGGTGGAGTTGGCGACGCCCAGTTCGGCGGCGACCTCGGAGAGCCGGATCTCCTGCCGTTCCTGAAGCAGCAGCACGAGTTGGAGGGCGTTGTCAGCGGAGCTGAGTGCGTAGGCGGACTTCCGCTCACCGGAAACCATGGTCAACGACTTTACGACTTCTTCCTGTTGCGGGAAAGTACGGGGAGTCAGGGCACAGCGAGCCGGCCGGTACGGGCAGACCGTCGAGGAGGCAGCCATCCTTACCCGCAACGACGCCGATGGAACCCACCGGAAGGCGGAGGAGACATGACGCCGCAGCGGACCGGATCGCCAAGCGTTCTCATCCTCGGCGCCGGCATCGGCGGGCTGACCACCGCGCTGCAACTGCACCGGGTGGGGTTGCGCGCTCAGGTGCTGGAGACGGTCGAGCGGTTCGCGCCGGTGGGTGTCGGCATCAACATCCTGCCGCACGCCTCGCAGCAACTCGGCGAACTCGGCCTGGCGCCGGCGCTGTCCCGCGTCGCGGTGCTGACCCGGGAATCCGTGTTCTTCAACCGGTTCGGCCAGCTCGCCTACCGCGAGCCGGCCGGCCTCGACGCGGGCTACGCCGACCCGCAGTACTCGATCCACCGCGCCGACCTGCACCAGATCCTGCTTGACGCGGTCGTCGACCGGCTCGGCGAGGACGCCGTGCTCACCGGTCACCGGGTCGTGCGGGTGGACCAGGACGACCGCCGGGCGACGGCCACCGCGCGGCGCCCGGACGGCAGCACCGTCACGGTCGCGGCCGACGTCGTGGTGGCCGCCGACGGCATCCGCTCGGTCGCCCGGGCACAGCTCTACCCCAACGAGGGGCCGCCCCGGTACTCCGGCGTCATGATGTGGCGCGGCGTCTCGGTGTGGCCGCGCATCCTCACCGGGGCAAGCATGGTCCGTGCCGGCTGGCTGGCCCACGGCAAGATGGTCATCTACCCCATCCGCGACGACGTGGACGGGCGGGGCAGCCAACTGGTCAACTGGGTCGCCGAGGTGGAGACCCCGCAGCGGACCGGGCGGGACTGGATCCAGCACGGCGAGCTGGCCGACTTCCTTCCGTACTATGCCGACTGGCACTTCGACTGGTGCGACGTACCGGCGCTGCTGTCCTCGACGGCGACCGTGCTGGAGTACCCGATGGTCGACCAGGATCCGCTGCCGCGCTGGAGTCACGGCCGGCTGACCCTGCTGGGCGACGCGGCGCACCCGATGGTTCCGCGCGGCTCCAACGGGGCCGGCCAGGCGATCCTCGACGCCCGCGCGGTCGCCGACTGCCTGGCCGCGCAGCCCGGCGATCCGGTCGCGGCGCTGCGGGCGTACGACGACGTGCGGCGGCCCGCGACCACGAACGTGGTGCTGACCAACCGAGCCAACCCGCCGGACGCGATCCTCCGCGAGGTGTACGAGCGCACCGGCGACCGGCCCTTCGAGAGCCTGGACCAGGTGGTGACTCAGGACGAGCTGCGCCGGATCTCGGAGAACTACAAGCGGATCGCCGGCTTCTCGCACGCCGCCCTGCGACCGGCGAGCCCGTGACGCCGATGTCCGGTCCAGTCTCCGCCCCCGCGCCCAGCGCCCTCCCGGTGATCGTCGTCGGCGGCGGTCCGGTCGGCATGACCTTCGCGACCGCGCTCGGCCAGCGCGGGATCCCGGTCGTGCTGGTCGAGGCCGAACCGGTGGCGAAGACCGACTGGCGCGCCTCGACCTTTCACCCGCCGACGCTGGAGTTGCTGCGCGACATCGGGGTCGTCGACCAGATGCTGGCCGAGGGCCTGGCCGTCCCTCGGTACCAGTACCGGGACCGGCGCGCCGGGGTCGTCGCCGAGTTCGACTTCGGCGTACTGGCCGGCGAGACGCCGTACCCGTACCGGCTCCAGCTCAACCAGCAGCACCTGGTACGCATGCTGGTCGAGCGCTCCGCCACGGTGGAGGCGATCCGCCTCGAATTCGGCTGCCGGCTCACCGGACTCGTCCAGCGCGACGACCGGGTCGAGGTCACCGTGCGCACCGGTGACGGCGAGCGGCGCCTGGCCGGCTCGTACCTGGTCGGCGCGGACGGAGCCAGCAGCACCGCGCGCAACCTCCTGGGTACCGGCTTCGAGGGCTTCACGTATCCGGAGCGGTTCCTGATCGTGAGCACCTCGGTGGACATGCGCGAGCTGCTGCCGGACATCGCTGACGTCAACTACATCGCCGACCCGGACGAGTGGCTGTTCCTGTTGCACACTCCGGAGTCGTGGCGCGCGGTCTACCCGGTGCCGGCCGGGCGCGACCGCGAGGAGGCGACCGACCCGGCCGACCTCCAGCGGCACCTGCAGGGGATCGCGCCGCTCCCGGGCGGGTACCCGATCATCGATTCTCAGCTCTACAACGTGAACCAGCGGGTGGCCGGTGCGTTCCGGGTCGGCCGCGGCATGCTCATCGGCGACGCCGCACACATCAACAGCCCGCTGGGCGGCGTCGGTCTCAACAGCGGCATCCACGACGCCATCGACCTGGCCCGGAGGTTCGGGCGGATCTGGTTCGACGGCGCCGCGCCGGAGGCCGAACTGGACGCGTTCGCCGCGCTGCGTCGCCGGGTGGCGGTGGAGTACGTGCAGGCGGACACCAAGCGGAACACGGAGCGGCTCAGCGAGCGGGACGAGACCCGCCGCGCGGAGCACCACGCGCGGCTGCGCGCGATCGCGGGCGATCCCGAGCAGGCCCGGGCCTGGTGCCGGCGCGCGTCGCTGCTGGAGAGCGTGCAGCGCTTCGGTGTCGGCCTGCCCCCAGCGGAGGTCGCAGGCCGCCTGGCGGCGGCTGCGGCCGGTTCACGCGGCAACGTCGCCGGCTGATCTGACACCGGCTGAGCTGACAGAGGTGATGTCGTGGACACGAACGAGTTGACCGGCTCCGACCGGCCGCATGATGTGGCGCAGGAAACCGAACTTGACGCGTTCTATGCCGACCTGGCCGCCGCGCACCTGCATCCGTTGTGGCGCATCACCCGGGAGCTGCTGACCGCGACGCCCGCACCCCGGGCCGTCCCGTGGCTGTGGCCGGCGTCGGTGATGCTGCCACTGGCCCGGCGCGCGCTGCGGCTGGTACCCGTCGATCGGGGCGGTGAGCGGCGGGTGCTCAGCCTCGGCAACCCGGGCATGCCCGGCTCCCCGTACGCGGCCGGCACGCTGTGGGGTGCCATCCAGTGCCTCGGGCCGGGGGAGACCGCACCGGCGCACCGGCACTCGCCGGGCGCGATCCGGTTCGTGCTGTCCGGTACCGGCGTGTCGACCACTGTCGACGGGGACGCCTGCGACATGTACCCGGGCGATCTGGTGCTCACCCCGTCGTGGAACTGGCACGACCACACCAGTACCGGCGACGGTCCGATGTTCTGGTTCGACGGCCTGGACCTGCCCATGGTGGAGGCGCTCGACGCGGTCTTCTTCGAGCCGTACCCCGACTTCCGGCAGCCGGACAGCGAGCCGCACAACCGGTCCGAGCACGCGTACGGGCCGGACCGCACCCGGTACGCGGAGGGCGACGCGCAGCCGCTCGACCCGCGGCCGTCTCCGCTGCTGGTGTACCGGTGGGCGGACACCGACGCCGAGCTCACCCGGCTCGCGTCCCGGCGCGACGAGGCCATGGTCAGCCTGGAGTTCGTCAACCCCCAGACCGGAGCCAGCGTGCTGCCCACGCTGAGTTGCGCGATGCACCGGCTGGCGGCCGGGGGCGCGACCGCGCCCGTGCGCCGCACCGGCAACACCGTCGTCGTGGTGTTCCGCGGCAGCGGGGCCAGCGTGGTGGACGGGGTACGCATGGAGTGGTCGGACGGCGACATGTTCGTCGTACCGTCCTGGTCGGCGGTCGAGCACGCCAGCGCGATCGGCGCGGACCTGTTCACCCTCGGCGACGCGCCGGTCCTGCGGGCACTCGGGCTGTACCGGGAGCAGCGGCTGCCGGCACCGCAACAGGTACGCGGCACGTTCCCGCACGGCGACTGAGCCGCTGGCCCACCGGGGACGAAACGGTGACCGGTCGCGACACGACATACCCATCAGGGCAGCGGCGGGCCGGGCGCCGGCCGCGGAGGAAGGAACATCCATGAGGCTGGCCATCTTCGACGAGTACCGGCTCGGCGTCATCACCGGCGACACCGTCACCGGCGAGACCGTCGCCGACGTCACCGACGCACTGCCCTGGCCCCACGACCCGGATCCGCTCACCGCCGGTTGGTGGCGGCGGCTGTGCCGGGACTTCGCCGGCGTCCGGGACCGGCTCGCGTCGGCGGCCGCGTCCGCGACACCGCGGCCGTTGTCGTCGGTGCGGCTGCGCGGCCCGGTGCTCGGGCCGTCGAAGATAATCGCCGCGGCGAGCAACTACGCCGAGCATGTCGCGGAGATGCACGGCGTCCAGGAACGCACGCTGGGCCGGGTCGAGCCGTGGATGATGGAGTTCGACGCGTTCCTGAAGGCACCGTCGGCGATCGTCGGGCCGGCCGACGACATCGTGCTGCCGCCGGCCGTGCTCGCCGCCGGACACGAGGTGCACCACGAGTCGGAGCTGGTCGTGGTCATCGGCACCGGCGGACGGGACATCCCCGCCTCCGCGGCGCTGGATCACGTGCTGGGATACACGATCGGGCTGGACATCACGGTACGCAGCGACGGCGACCGGTCGCGGCGCAAGAGCTATGACACGTTCAGCCCGCTGGGCCCGTGGCTGACCACCGCCGACGAGGCGGGCGACCCGGCCGACTTCGACATCGAGCTGCGCTGCGGTGACAGCCTGCGACAGAAGGTCAACACCGGGGCGATGCTGACCCCGGTACCGGCGATCGTCGCGTACGCGTCGTCGGTCATGACGCTGGTACCCGGCGACGTCCTCTTCACCGGCGCCCCGCCCGGCGTCGGTCCGATCACGCCAGGTGACGTCCTGCACGCCAGCATCAGCGGTCTCGGGGACCTGCACATCGCCGTGCGCTGACCCCGAGGTCCGCCGGCCGCCAGCCGGGAACCGTCAGACCGCCAGCGCGCTGACCGCGGCCCGCCCGGATGCCCGGCCGGATCGAAGGCGTGAGACCCGATCGAAGACGGCGAGGCCGGATCAAGGACCGCCAGCCGCCAGCCGCCGGGCCTGCGGATTCTCCGCGACACCGCCGCGCAGTTGTCCGCATAGAGGAACCTGGCGACAAAAGAGTTCCGCAAGATGGACATGCGCCGGTGGCGGTCCTAGGGTTTCGACAAGGTTTCCACAGCGCAGTTTCACCGGCTCAGCGGCGCGAGCCCGGGCGTCCGACAGGGGCTGCACGCAGCGTCCGCCGTCACATCCGAAATCCCGGGAAGCCCGTGGGGCCGCGCTCGCCGGTACGCCATCGGAGGTCAACAGTGCGCAAGGTCGTCGGGGTCAGCGTCGCGTTAGCCACGGTCGCCGCGCTTGCCGCGGGGTGCGGTGGCGGCGGAAGCGGTTCGGGCAGCGGCTCTTCTGGCGGTCTCACCGACGTCAACGTGGGATACGTCGCGTTCGACGACGCCGCCGTGCTCTTCCTGGCCACCGAGAAGGGCATCTTCGCCAAGCACGGCTTGAAGGTGAAGCTGTTCGAGGCGGCCTCGCCGACACCGATCGTCGCGTCGATGGTCAGCGGGCAGTACCAGTTCGGGTTCGTCACCACGCCGGTACTCATCAACACCAACCTCGGCGGGCAGAAGCTGAAGTGTGTGTCGGTGGTCGACGGCCAGGTCGACCCGAACAGCGACAGCGCCGCCTTCGTCGCGTCCGCCAAGAGCGGCGTCACCAATCCCGCCCAGCTGAGCGGGAAGACCATCGGCGTCGTGCAGCTCTCCTCGATCAACCTGCTGGAGGCCAAGAAGATCGCCGAGGATGCCGGCGCCAAGAACGAGAAGTTCGTCGCCATCCCGTTCCCCCAGATGCCGCAGGCGTTGGCGGACGGCCGGATCCAGGCCGCGGTCGTCACGTCGCCGTTCCTGCAGATCGCGTTGAAGGCCGGTGCCAAGCCGCTGGCGTACCCGAATTCGCAGCTGTTCCCGAACGGGACCGTGTACTGCTTCGGCGCGACCGCGAAGTACCTGAGCGGCAACGCCAAGACCGCCCAGCAGTTCCAGGACGCCATCAACGAGACGACCGTGTACGCCAAGACGCACCTCACCGAGGAGAAGGCGACACTGGTCAAGTACCTGAAGCTGTCCGCGGCGGACGCCCAGGCGCAGGAGATCGCGAGCAATTACATACCCGAGCTGAACGTGCAGTCCATCTCGCAGACCCAGGACCTGATGAAGCAGCAGGGGGCCATCAAGTCGACGGTCGACCCGAACTCCCTGATCTGGACCCCGCCGTCATCGAACTGACGTCCGCCGCCGTGGGGCGCCACCGGGTGGCCCGCGGCGGTGTGAACCGTTCAACCACCGGAAATGCTGAGGAGTTGCGGTGACCGACACCGTGAATGCGGCGCGGACCGACCTGGCCGAGGTGCGCGTCGCTGGCGAGGTTGTCCCGGCGGACGTGACCGGCGTGCACAACCCGGCGCGCACCGACGAAATCGTCGGCGAGGTCGCGCTCGGTACGGCCGAACACGTGGACCGGGCGGTCGCCGCCGCCGACGCGGCCGCGTCCGGCTGGGCCGCGCTCGACCCGCACGAGCGGGCCGAGCTGCTGCAGGCCGGGGCGGACGCGCTGGACCCGCACCGCGAGCGCCTGGCCGAACTGATGACGCGCGAGCAGGGCAAGGTGCTGTGGGAGTCGCGGCTGGACGTCGGCGGCGCCGGGCACATCCTGCGGTACTACTGCGGTCTGGCCGACGAGCTGACCGACGGGGTGTTCCGGTCCGACGAGCGCGGCACGGTCTGGACCGGCCGGCGCCCGGTCGGCGTCACCGGTGTCATCGTCCCCTGGAACAGCCCGGTGTACCTCGGGTTCCTGGGGCTGGCGCCGACTCTGATGGCCGGCAACACGGCGGTGGTCAAGCCGTCCGAGCTGGCCCCGCTGGCGCTGACCGAGGTGCTGCGCGTCCTGGCCGGGCACCTGCCGCCGGGGGTGTTGAACGTGGTCCCGGGCACCGGTGAGCCGGGCGCCGCGATCGCCCGGCACGACCGGGTACGCAAGGTGTTCTTCACCGGCAGCATCGCCACCGGGCAGCGGGTGCTGCGCGACGCCGCCGGCAACCTGAAGAACGTCAGCCTCGAACTGGGCGGCAACGACCCGGCGATCGTGCTAGAGGACGCCACGGTCACCGACCGGATGGTCCGCGAGCTGGTATCCGGCGTCTACACGCTCAGCGGCCAGGTCTGCTTCAACGTCAAGCGGATCTACGTGCACTCGTCGCGGTACGACCAGTTCGTCGAGCGCTTCACCGCGGCCGTCGACGAACTGGTCGTCGGGGACGGGCTCGACCCCTGCGCGACGATGGGCCCGCTCAACAACCGCGCGCAGTACGACCGGGTGGTCAGCCTGGTCGACGGCGCCCGGGCCGCCGGGGCCACGGTCCACGAACTCGGGCACAAGCTGTCCGAGCGGGACTGGGACCGCGGGTACTTCCTGCCGCCGATGGTGGTGACCGGCCTGGCGCCGGACGCGGAACTGGTCGCGACCGAGCAGTTCGGCCCGGTCGTGCCGGTGCTGCCGTTCGACGACGACGACCGGGCGGTGGCGATGGCCAACGCGACGGAGTACGGCCTGGCCGCCTCGGTGTGGACCGACGACCGGGAGCACGCGCGCCGGGTGGCGCGCCGGCTCGAGGCAGGCAGCGTGTTCGTCAACGTGCACCGGATCGGCGCGTCCGACGTGTCGATGCCGTTCGGTGGCTTCAAACGCAGCGGGATGGGCCGCAACCACGGCGTGGCGGCGCTGAACGCGTGTACCGAGTCGCAGGTGATCGCGGACTGGATCGACGTGTCCGGCCTGCCCGGCCCGGAGAACTTCTCCGGCCCCGCGGGTGCACCCGGTCCCGCGGGCGTACCCCATCCGGCAGGTGCGCCCGGCGCGGGCTCGGCCGGCGCCGGCCCGGCCGACGCGACCGGAGGTGGCGATGGTCAGCGGTAGCCTGCGGATCGCCGCCCGGGTCGGCGTCTTCGTCCTGGCCCTCGCGCTCTGGCAGGTGCTGAGCGCCACCGGGGTGCTGTCGAAGGACTCGTTCCCGACGATGACCAGCACCGTCAGCGCACTCGGGCACCAGCTCGGCACGCGGGAACTGTGGGCGGCCGTCGGGCAGACCCTCCAGGGCTGGGCGCTGGGCATGCTCATCGGCGGCGGGCTGGCCATCGTCGTCGGTTCGCTGCTGGGTTACAGCCGGTTCGCGTACCGCAGCGTCATCCCGGTCATCGAGGTTCTGAAGACGGTACCGGCGATCGCCATCCTGCCCCTGGCGATCATCATCTTCGGAGCCACCATGCAGATGAAGCTGTTCCTGGTCTCGTTCGGCATCTTCTGGCCCCTGACCATCCAGGTCATCTACGGCGTGCGGGCGGTCGACCCGGTGGTGCGCGACACCGCCCAGGTGCTCCAGGTGCGCGGCCTGCGCCGGTTCGGCGTCGTCACGCTGCCCAGCGCGGCGCCGTTCCTGGCCACCGGGCTGAGGGTGGCCGCGGCGACCGGGCTGATCCTCGCGGTCATCGCCGAACTCATCGGTGGCGCCGCCGGGCTCGGGCTGGGCGTCCTGACCGCGGAGAACGCCGGGCCCTCCGAACTGCCGGACATGTACGCCCTCATCCTGGTGACCGGGCTGCTCGGCGTCGTGGTCACCGGCGCGTTCATGGCAGCCGAACGCCGGCTGCTGCACTGGCACGAGAGCCAGCGCAACCGAAGCTCGGCACGGGCGTCCTGAGGGAGCGGGTATGTCGACCACCAACAGCCCCCGCGACGCCGGCGGCACCACGCTGCCCGCCTCAGCTCCGGCGACGGCGCCCGCGGTGACGGTCCCGGACGTGGCACCGGCCGGATCCGGGTCCGCCGGCCGGCCCGGCGCGCCCGCCGGCAATGGTCAGCGGGGCCCCGCCGGCAACGGACGGAGGCGTGCGCCGGCCGCACTGCGCGCGCTGGCGTCGGTCTGGCGGCTGTGGTTCTTCGCCGCGCTGATCGTCGCGTGGTGGCTGGCGTCGGCGTCCAGCAGTTCGCCGTACTTCCCGCCGCTGTCGGAGATCCTGCACCGCCTGGTCGACCTCTGGATCACCGGTGACAGCAAGAAGGATCTGGTGCCGAGCCTCGAACACTTCGCCATCGGGTATGCGATGGCCGGGGCGATCGGGGTCGTCGGCGGCGCGCTGCTCTGGTATTTCCGGCACGTCCGGGACGCGATCACCCCGCTGCTGTACTTCGTCTACGTCATCCCGTCCGCCGCGATCCTGCCCGCCATCATCGCCGTCCTCGGCATCGGCAACGGCATGAAGATCGCCATCATCGTGCTCGCGTCGGTATGGCCCACCCTGCTCAACACTGTCGACGGCATGCGCGGCGTGGACCCGCTCCAGCTGGACACCGCCCGGGTACTGCACATGTCGCCGCTGCGTACGGTGCGTTCCGTCGTCCTGCCCGCCGCGCTCCCACAGATCATGGCGGGCTTGCGGAACAGTCTCCAGATCTCGATCATCATGATGGTGGTCAGTGAACTCGTCGCGTCGACGTCCGGCATCGGGTTCTTCATCCTGGACGCCCAGCAGCGGTTCGCGATCACTGACATGTGGACCGGCATCATCGTGCTCGCCGTGGTGGGCAGCCTGCTGACGCTCGTCTTCGTCGCCGTGGAAAGGCTGGTGCTGGGCTGGTACATCGGCGCCCGCGCCGTGGAAGGGAAGAGGTGAGCGCGATGACGACATCCAGAGGCGGCGTCGCGACGGACCGGGAACCGACGGCCCGCGGGTCGGGTCCGGTGCTGTCCGTCGAGTCGCTGCGCAAGGTCTACAACGCCGGGCGCGCGGACGAGCGGGAGGCTATCGCCGACGTCTCGTTCGAGGTGGAGGCGGGGGAGTTCGTCTGCATCGTGGGCCCGAGCGGCGCCGGCAAGACGACCCTGCTGCGCTGCCTGAGCGGGTTGCTGCCGCTGACCTCCGGTACGGCCCTGTTCGAGGGCGCCGCGATGCAGCGGGTACCGGAGCAGGTCGGCGTGGTCTTCCAGGACTACAGCAGGTCGCTGTTCCCGTGGCTGAGCATCAGCCGCAACATCGCGGTACCGCTGAAGGTGCGCAAGGTGGACCGGCAGGCCCGGGAGCGGCGGGTCCGCGAGGTACTCACGGCGGTCGGGCTCGGCGACGTCGGCAAGCGGTACCCGTGGCAGCTGTCCGGCGGCATGCAGCAGCGGGTGGCGATCGCCCGGGCGCTGGCGTACCAGCCGGACCTGCTGTTCATGGACGAGCCGTTCGCTTCCGTCGACGCGCAGACCCGCTTCGACCTGGAGGACCTGATTCTCCGGGTACGCGACGAGTACGGCGTCACGATCGTGCTGGTCACCCACGACATCGACGAGGCGGTGTACCTCGCCGACCGGGTGATCGTGCTGTCCCCGGCGCCGAGCCAGGTCAAGGAGATCGTGGCGGTCGACCTCGCCAAGCCGCGCAGCCAGGCCGTCACCCGGTCCGACGAACGGTTCACCGCGCTGCGCCAGCACCTCCTCGAACTGGTGACCGCGTCATGACGCGGCCGGACCGGACAGTGGCCGGCGCGCTGCTCGACCTCGTCGCCGACTGGGGCGTGAACCGGCTGTTCACCTGCCCGGGCAGCACCGAGGCGGCGGTACTGGACGCGATGGTGGACCGCGACGACCTCGACCTCGTACTGACCACGCACGAGGGCGTCACCGTCTCCATGGCCGACGGCCTCGCCCGGGCGACGGGTGCGCCCAGCCTGGCGTACCTGCACGCGAACGTCGGCCTCAGCAACGGCCTGGCCAACCTGTACGCCGCGCAGCTCGCGTACTCCCCGGTGGTCGTCCTCAATGGGCTGAAGCCGGCCACCATCCAGGCGCGCAGCGGCTTCACCACCGCCCGCCGGACCCGTGACCTGGTCGGACAGTTCGTCAAGGACGACTGGCAGAGCCTGACCTCCGACACCGTGGTCGAGGACGTCAACCGTGCCTTCACCCTGGCCGTCGCCGAACCGGCCGGCCCGGTCTGGGTGGGGCTGAGCCAGGACCTGCTGGACCGGCCCGCCGACGCACCCCAGCCGAATGTCTCCGCACACCGGGTCGACACCCGGGTCGCGCCGTCGCGGGCCGCGCTCGACTCGGCGGCGCGACTGCTCCGCCAGGCACAGGCGCCGGTGCTCATCGCCGGCAGCGAGGTCGGCCGTGCCGGCGCCGTACCGGCGATGGTCGCACTCGCGCAGCGGCTCGGCGCGCCGGTGTTCATGGAGGAACGGCGCAGCTTCGAACGGCCCGGGTTCCCGACCGGCCACCCGAACTACCGCGGCGACTACGACGTGAACCACCCCCTGGTCCAGCAGGCCGACGTGCTGTTCTTCGTCGGTGGGCGGGTGTTCCACGAGTTCGAACCGGCGAAGCGGCCGTCCCTCCCGCCCGGCGCCACCGTGGTGCACAGCCACCCGGACGCCCAGCAGATCGGGCGGATCTACGGCGTCGACGCCGGGCTGGTCGGCGACCCGAGGCTGGTCCTCGAGGCGCTCGCCGAGCTGCTGGGCGTCGACGCCGACCGGCCCGCGCCACCGCCGGTACCCGCCGCGGAGGTGCCGCCCGCCGATCCGGACGCGCGTTACCTGCGCCCGGTCGACGCGGTGCTGGCCGTCACCGAGGCGCTGTCCGGCAGCACCCTGGTCGGGGACGTCACCACGGCCGGCGGGCTGCTTCAGCGGTACGCCGACAAGCCCACCGGCGAGTCGTTCTTCGTGAGCTCGTCGGGGTCGCTCGGCTGGGGAATGGGCGCCGCGCTCGGCGTCCAGCTGGGCCAGCCGGGCCGGCACGTGGCGGCGATTCTCGGCGACGGGGTGTTCCAGTTCGGCGTCCCGGCGCTGTGGACCGCCGCGTACTACCGGATCCCGGTCACCTTCGTGGTGCTCAACAACCAGCGGTACGCGGCGGTCGGAGCGGCCCTGCGCCGGTTCGGCGGCCGGGCGGTCCAGACCCACGAGTACCCGGGTACGGACCTCGCCGGGCCGCGCATCGCCGAGGTGAGCACCGGCTTCGGCGTCCCCGGCGTACGGGTCACCGGGCTCGCGGACCTGCGTGACGAGCTGCGCTCGGCGCGGTCGGCGGACGGGCCGGCACTCATCGAGGTGATGACAGACCCGGACGACTTCGGTCCGTGACGTCTCCCGCGACCGGGCCCCGCACCGGGGCGAGTGCGCTCAGAACCCGCTCGCAGCGAACGGGTTCGATGGTGAGCCCATGCTCAAGGCTCCAGAGCCAGTAGTCGACGCAGCGGGCGACGACCCAGCCGTACGCGACCTCGACATCGAGGCTCCCGGCCTCGGCGACGACCCGGAGAAGGCGGCGTACGTCGGCGTCGGTGCTCAGTTCGTCGGCGCGGTTCCACATCAGTTCGGGTACGGAGTACTCCGGGGCGCCGTGGAGCGCACGGGCATCGACGGCCAGCCACGGTACCCGCGTCGCGGCCAGTACGTTGCCGTAGTGCAGGTCGGCGTGGATCAGCACGTGCTGGCCTGCGCCGGCCAACTCCTGTGCGTATCGGCAGGCCGCTTCCGCCCAGCCCGCCGGCACGGGGTCGCCGAGTGCTCGCTGGCGCCGGGGCAGACTCTCGCGGATCCCGGCCGCGACCTCGTGCAGGGTGCGCAGCCCGGCAGGCGCCGGCACGGCGAGGGTGCGGATGAGGGAGCCGGCGACCTCCGCCGCGTCCCAGAGCGGCAGCGCGTGCAAGGACCGGGTGTGGTCCAGGCGCTCCAGCAGCAGAGCACCCGCGTCCGGCTCGGCATCCAGGAGACCCACCATGCCGCGGCCGTGCCATGCGCGCAGCGCGATCGCCTCGTCCCTGGTGCTGGCCTCCGGCCAGGTCACCTTCAGCGCCAGCCGCTGCTCGCCACGACGGACGAGGACCACGAGACTCAGGGCCCCGTACAGCGGCTCGGTACCGTCGATGGTCAGGCCCCACCGATCGAGGAGCCGATCCACGATCATCGGCAGCGACCGTACCCACTGCCGGCCAGACTCGCCGTCGGCGCGGATGCGCCACTCCGCGAACCGCTCCGGCACTGCGATCACCGATGGGATCCCTCTCCCGTTGTCAGTTGGCGAAGTCCGTGATGCCGGACAGCGCCTGGCCGCTCCAGTTGAACAGCGCCTGATTGTCCCAGCCGTCGCCCGAGTTCGGGTTGGTCGGGTCCCAGCCGTTGCCGGCGACCGCCGTCCAGGTCGGTTCCCAGTAGAAGTAGCCGAGGCCGCGCCCGTTGGGCACCGCCTTGATGGCGTTGATGACCGCGAGGAAATTGGTCCGCTGCCCCGCCTCCGTGGCCGGGTACCCGGACGTCAGCTGTGAGGAACTCGAGATGTTGTTGCCCTGCGAGTCGGCGTTGCCGAGGGTGAACGGGTACGCCGTCTCGGCGATCACGATGGGCTTGCCGTACCGGCTGGCCAGGTCGGCCAGCGTGGTCTGCAGCCCGGAGAACGTACCGCTCCAGTACGAGTAGTACGACAGCCCGATCACGTCGAACGGCACGTGGTACGCGACAGCCTCGTCGAACCACCAGCGCGCCTGCGAGTCCATGCCCCCGTTCGCGATGTGCAGCATCACCTGAGTGGACGCGGACACCGCCTTGACCGCGTTGTACCCGGAGACGAGCAGCCCGGCCAGGTTGCTCCACCCACCGGTGCCGCCGGTGAGCTGGCCGACCGGCCACAGCATGCCGGAGTTGATTTCGTTGCCGACCTGCACCATGTCCGCGGTGGCGCCGGCCGCCCGCAGCGCGTCACACACCGAGTACGTGTAGTTGTAGACCGCGGTCTCGAGCTGGCTGAGGTTGTCGTTGCGCCACGCTGCCGGAGTCGCCTGGTGGCCCGGGTCGGCCCAGGTGTCGGAGTAGTGGAAGTCGACCAGCAACTTGAGCCCGGCCGCCTTGACCTGCCTGGCGAACGCGACGACCTTCGCCTGGTTGTTGTACCCGCTGGCCGGGTTCACCCAGATCCGCAGCCGGACGTAGTTCATCCCGGCCGCCTTGAGGATCTGCATCGCGTCGCCCTGGGTGCCGTTCTGGTTGGAGTACCGGGCACCGAGGTCCTCGGCGCGCTGGAGCGTGGACAGGTCGGCGCCGCGGATGGACAGCGGCGTGGCGGCTTGCGCCGGAGCCTGCCCGATACCGGTCAGCATCGCCGCGCACAGCACGCCGGCCATGCCGGCACGCAGGAACACCGTGGGACGCATGACCCACCTCCACCAGTGCGAACGGAATCTGGAAGCGCTCCCATTATTCGATGTGCATCAATGCGAGTCAAGCGTGCCCGTGCCCGTGGGTTCAGCCGGCCGTGCCCATGGGTTCAGCCGGCCGTGCCCATCCAGTCGTGCCGGTAGTGGGACCAGTCGGCGGCGGTCGCGGTGAAGTCGACGTACACCGCCACCCCGAAGTTCCGCCGGGACGGGTGCGCCCCGAGCGCCAGCCGGACGCCGCGTAGTGCGGCGGGCATCGTCTCGGCGGCGCGGTGGTGGCGCAGGCTGTCGTCGTGATACGCGGGTACCCCGATGAACAGCGCGACACCGGCCGGTACCGCGTCCAGCGCGAGTCCGGTGAGCCGCCGCACGTAGCCGCCGTACAGGGACGCGGTCCACAGCCCGGTGTCGTACGCCATGACCGCGACCTGGTCGACGTTGCCGGCGAGCCGGCGCAGGTACCCGGGCGACCACACGCCCTTCCGGCCCGGCATCGCCGCGACGACGCTGCCGAGGCCGGGCAGCGGGGCCAGCAGGCTCGCCGACAGCGACAGGATCGCGTGGCGCGCTCGGGTGAGCCGGTGCGCGGCGCCGAGGAGACCGACCAGGTCGGGATCGCCGTTGTCGACCGGCTCGAAGTCGTAGTGGACACCGTCGTACCCGTCGTCGAGCACCTGCCCGGTGGCGGTGAGGATGTTCGCGCGGGTGGTGGGTGAGCGCAGATCCAGCTGTCCCGGTACCGGGTGGGCGCCCAGCCATGCCTGTACCCGCACGCCGGGCAGCGCCGCGTGCAGCGCGCCGATCAACCAGCGTGCCTCGGGGCGCAGCCCGGGATCCAGGGTGCCGTCGTCGCGGAACGGTCCGGTGTGGACGAACAGGTCGTGGATGCCGGTACCGCGCAGGGATGCCGCCAGTCTGTCCACATCGGACTGTGACTTCCGTCCGTCCACCCAGGCATGCCCGAGCCACTCCGCGTCCTGACCGGTGCCGCGGGCGGCGGCACTCGGCGTACCCGAATCCTCCACCACCAGTGCCACCCAGCCGGCGGCCAGCAGCACGGCCAGGCAGGCCACGACGGCGGCGAGCGCGAAGCCGGCGCGCCGCGGCCACCCCCGGCGCCGCGGTGTCCCGGGCGCGCCGCCTGCGGTAGCCGTGTCCGCGACCGCCGCGTCCGTCACGGACGCACTTCTCACCGCCGCGTCGCCTGGGCCCGCGTCGCCCGGCTCCGCGTTGCCTGGGCCCGCGTCCCCCGAGCCCGGGGAAGTCTCCACCATGGGCGCGATCCTGACACGGCGACGACCCGCAGCCGTGCGCGCGAGGCGGGTGCAGCCGGACCGTGGCAGGATCATTACGTGATCCAGACACTCCCGAGAGTGGTGCCGGCGTCACCGGGCAAGCCGGTTCGCCCCGAGGCGCACGAGGTCCAGCGCACGTCGCGCACCCTGGCGCGGGATCCGTCCACGTGGTCACCCGAGGCCGCGCACGCGGCCGTGCGGCGTTACCGGGAACTGGCGCCGCACTGGAACGACGAGCGTGGCGGATACCGGCCGCTGCCCCTGGCCGACGCGCTGGCCCGCGGTGACGTGCCGCGCGGCGGCCGGTGCGTCGAGGTCGGCTGCGGCACCGGCCTGCTCACCCCGATGCTGACCGAGGTGTGGTCCGAGGTGGTGTGCCTGGATCTCACCTGGGAGATGCTGCGCCGTTCCCCGGCGCCGTGGCGGATGATCGCCGACGCGTCCCGGCTGCCGCTGCCGGCCGGCTGGGCCGACGCCGTGGTGCTCGCGGACGTGCCGCTGTTCGCCGGCGAGGTGGTGCGGGTGCTGGCGCCCGGTGGGGTGGTGGTGTGGTCCAACGCGCTGGGCACGGAGGCGCCGCATCACGTACCGGTCGAGCTGGTGCGCTCGGTACTGGAGCGGGCCGACGGCGGCGCGTCGTGGTCGGCGGTCACGTCGGACGCCGGCTGGGGACTCTGGGCGGTGCTGCGCCGCGGTTGAGGGCCGGCCCAGCCGGAGTACGTGATCGCGGTCGGTGACTGTGGTGATCGCTCGAACACCGTGTCCGTTTCCCGCCAGCGAGCCTCACGACCGGCGGCAATGCTGGGTGGCGTAGGACAAGTTATCCGCGCGATGAGAGGACCACTCGTGCAGCATCGGGTACACACCGTGATCGACAGCCCGGTCGGGTCGCTCACGCTGGTCGCGGCGGACGGCGCGCTCGCCGGCATCTACATGGAGCAGCATCGCCACCAGCCGCCGTTTTCGACGTTCGGCGAGCGCGACCCCGGGCCGTTCGCCGGTGTCACCGAGCAGTTGACGGAGTACTTCGACGGCGGGCGCACCACGTTCGACGTACCGCTGGCGCTGGGCGGCACGGCGTTCCAGCGCATCGTCTGGGCGGCCCTGCGGGACATCCCGTACGGCGAGACGGTCTCGTACGGCGAGCTGGCCGAGCGGATCGGGCGGCCCACCGCATCCCGCGCCGTCGGCCTCGCCAACGGCCGCAACCCGGTGAGCATTATCGTGCCGTGCCACCGCGTCGTCGGCTCGACGGGCGACCTGACCGGCTACGGCGGCGGCATCGAGCGCAAGCGATACCTGCTCGACTTCGAGCGCGGGCAGGCGACCGGCGCGTCGGGCACGCCCGTCCAGACTGCGCCGCGATCGGCCGGGTCGGGTCCGCGCGAGTCGGGACCGGCCGGGTCGGGACCGAGCGAATCGGAGTTGCCGGTACCGGTGACGGCTGGCACCCTGCACGAGTGACGCCACTGCGATACCTGACCGGCGACGCGAGCAGCCCGCAGGCGAGCGGACCGAAGATCATCGGTCACATCTGCAACGACCTCGGCGGGTGGGGCAAGGGTTTCGTCCTGGCCGTCTCGCGTCGGTGGCCGGAGCCCGAGCGCGACTACCGCGAGTGGCACCGGGGTCGTGCCGGAAACGAGTTCGGCCTCGGTGCGGTCCGGCTGGTGCAGGTCAGGCCCGACATCTGGGTCGCCAACATGATCGGTCAGCATGGCATGAAACGCGGCAGCGCCGGCCCGCCGATCCGGTACGAGGCCGTCCGGCAATGCCTGTCCGCGCTCGGCGAGCACGCGCTGCGGCTGCGCGCGTCCGTTCACCTGCCACGCATCGGCTGTGGCCTCGCCGGCGGCAAGTGGGAGCGGATCGAGCCGCTGATCAGCGAGGCGTTGTGCGCCCGCGGGATCGCGGTCACGGTCTACGACTTCGACTGAACGCTCGCACGAGGTGTCGGGGACTTGGGGCCGCCTGCCGCCGGTGAAAACCAGGTGGCTGCGGCGTACCTCCTGGGTAGGGTCGGGCAATGCTCGAGCTGAAGCGGCTGACCGCCGATCACGCCCCGGCGGTCCTGGCCTTCGAACTGGCCAACCGCGCCTACTTCGCCGCCTCGATCTCCGACCGTGGCGACGACTACTTCGACCAGTTCACCGATCGGTACAACGCCTTGCTGGCTGAGCAGGAAGCCGGCATCTGCGCCTTCCACGTGCTCGTCGCCGAGGACGGATCGGTGCTCGGCAGGTTCAATCTGGTCGACATCGAAGACCACACCGCGGAACTCGGCTACCGGGTCGCGCAGCGGGTTGCCGGCCGTGGCGTGGCGACCGCGACGGTCCGGGAGCTGTGCCGGCTGGCGGCGGCCCAGTACGGGCTGCACACGCTGCGGGCGGCCACCACCCACCAGAATGCCGCGTCGCAGAGGGTGCTGACGAAAGCCGGGTTCGTCCCGATCGGGCCGGCCGACCCGGCCCACATCGGCGGTAAGCCAGGCACGTGGTATCAGCGCGACCTGGAGCGGGCTGGACGGTCCGATCCCGCGTAGGGCATGTCCGCGAGCCCCGAACCGGCCGCCCGGCGCGCGCCGGTAGTGTCGGCGTAGCGCTCTCGCGATCGCGGGCGTAGCGGTCTCGCGGATCGCACCAGGGCAGCGGCGGGGGGTCAAGGATGGCGCGATCGGGTACGTCGTGGAAGCAGTTGCCCGGGCCGGCGCGGGGCATCGGGCTGGCGATCGGCGAGGCCGTCACGGCGGCCGGCGACCGGGACCGGGACGCCTACGACGCCGCCACGGAAGAGCTGGCCGCGTCCCTGCCGGAGTACTCCGGGCAGGTGCTCGCCGCCCTCGTCCGCACCCTGCTGGAGGAGCAGCACCCGGACGGCCTGGACAGCGACGACATCCAGCTCGTGTTGGGCCGCTGCTACCGGGCCGCGGCAGCGTGGCTGCCCGCCGACCGCCTCGACGTCACCACGCTCGTCGCTGTACTGGCCAGCGCGCTGGGCATCCACGAGCCCGGCGTCACGTACGAGGACGTCACCGGGCCACCGGCCGCCGCGGCCGACGACTGGGTGGGAGACCCGACCGGCGGCCACGTGTACGGCGGCGCCGGAAATCAGCCCGCGGACCAGCTCGTACCGAGCCGGGTACCGACCGCCGCCGGGTACGCGGGGCACGCACCGCTGCTCATCGCCGACCTGCTGGCGGCGGCCCGGCGGCGGCTCGACGGGTACCTGGACGCGGCATTCGCGGAGATCGCCCGGGCCGAGACGATGGAGATGCCTTAGGTTCCGGCCTGAGCCGGCGCACCGGCGAGGACCGCGGCCGGCGGTTCGGCCGGCGCCTCGGGCAGTATCCGGTCGCGCGCGGCGAGCAGCCCCACCACCAGTTCGGCGGCGGTGACCACGAGCAGCAGCCCGAACGGTACGGACCAGCCACCGGTCGCGTCGTGCAGCAGCCCGACGGTGACCGGGCCGGTGGCGGCGAACAGGTATCCGGCGCACTGGGCCAGCGCGGACAGGCGCACCGCCGTCGGCGGCGTGGCCGCCCGCGCGATCGTGAAGTACAGCGCCAGGCCCAGCGCCGCACCCTGGCCGAGGCCGAGCAGTCCGGTCCAGATCACCGCCGTGCCGAGCGGGGCCAGCCACGCGCCCAGGATGCCGACGGCGCACACGCCGACCGCGGGCGCCACGAGGACCCGGTGGTCGGCACGCCGGTGGGCGAGGACCGGGGCCAGCATCGCGGTGACCAGCCCGGTGATGCTGAGCATGGACACCAGCAGGCCGGCCTGGGCGGCGCTGCTGCCCCGGTCCCGGAACAGGGTGGGCAGCCAGGACAGTGTCGAGTAGTAAGTCAGGCTCTGCAGGCCCATGAACGCCGCCACCTGCCACGCGAGGGCGGATCGGGACGGGCGGGTGGTGCCCCCGCCGGGCGCCGGGCGGGCGGCCGGACCGCGGCGCGTCTGTGGCAGCCAGAACACCAGGGCGATCAGCGCGGGCAGGCACCACAGGCCCAGGACGACGAACCACGAGCCGCCCGCCGCCCGGTACAGCGGAACGCTGGTCGCCGAGCCGAGCGTCGCGCCGACGTACAGCGACAGCAGGTACAGGCCCATGAGCAGCCCCGCGTGCCGGGGCAGGCGCCGCTTGATGAGCCCGGACAGCAGCACGTTCATCACCGCGATGGCGGCGGCGCCGGCGACCGTCGCGGGAAACAACAGGGCGCCGGGCAGCGCGGCGCGCCCGGCCAGCCCGCAGGCCAGCAGCACCAGGGCGCCGGCCAGTACGCGCTCCTCGCCGAAGCGCCGGGCCAGCGGCGCGGCCACGGCGGAGAACACCCCGAACGACAGCACCGGGATCGTGGCCAGCAGCGACACCTCGGCCGAGGACAGGTGCTGGTGCGACGACAGCTCCGGGAACAGCGGGGGCAGGCTGGTGACCGCCGGTCGCAGGTTGAAGGCGAGCAGCAGGATGCCGGCGACGAGCCAGCCGGTGTGGGCGAGCCGGCTTCGGCCCGCGGCCGGGGTCGGCTGGGTGAAGCGGGTCGTCATGCCTCGGGTACCTCCGGGTCCCGGTTTCCGGACAGCGTTCGCAGCGTCTCGGTGAGGTGTGCGGTCGCGGCGCGGGCCGCGCCCTTCTCGTCGCCGGCCGCGATCGTGTCGTACAGCCGGTGGTGCCACACCGACGGCCGGTGGAACAGGTGCTCGTCGTCCAGGACGCCCTCGATGCTCGCGCCGAGGCTGCCGGCGAAGCCGCGGTAGAGCGTCTCCAGCACGGGGTTGTGCGCGGCGACGGCGATGGCCTGGTGGAACGCGACGTCGGCGGGGACGAACGCCTCCCGGTCGTGTTCCCGCTCGGCGGTGTCGCGACGCGCCAGCGCCTCGGCCAACTGTGTCAGGTCGTCGGGGGTGCGCCGGCGCGCGGCCAGTCGGGCCAGCTCGGCCTCCAGGGGGCGGCGGGCCTCGAAGACGTGGATCAGCTCGGCGGTCTTCAGGTGCTGCCGGAGCACGGCCTCGACCTCGGTCGGGGCTTTGACGAAGGTACCGTCGCCCTGCCGCACCTGCAGCAGCCCGGTGTGGGCGAGCGACCGGACCGCCTCCCGAACCGTGTTGCGGCTGACACCCAGAGTGACGGCCAGCACAGGTTCGGCCGGCAGCCGGGAGCCCACCGCCCAGCGGCCGCTGGCGATCTCGCCGCGGATCCAGTCGATGGCCTGGTCGACCAGCGAATCACGGCTGATGACGGGCATCTCCCGGCTCCTCCCCGGACGACCATCCACCACAGACGTCCAATGATTGGACGATAGCTCGGGGCGAGTCGGGTGCTTCAGCGTGGCCGGGTCATGGTTTGGTAGCTCACACCAGGGGGCACGGTGGTGCCTGCCGATGGCGAGTGGGGTGGGTGGGGTATGGAACGCGGGCAGCCACAGGCGCCGGATGAGTCACCGCTGCCGGATGAGCTGCAGCTGCCGGATCAGCCGGTGCCGAGCCAGCAGGACCGGTCGGTCCCGGGCCGGCGCAAGGGCGCGCACCGCCGCGCCGAGGCGGCCCGGGCCGCGGGGGCGGGTGCGGGCGTCGAGACGGGTCCGGGTGATGAGGCGGGTCCTGCGGCCGGGCCGGGCGATGAGGGGACTCTCGCGGCCAAGACGGGCCCGGGCGAGGAGGCCGACCGGGGCGAGGAGGCCGACCGGGGCGATGACGTCCGGCCGGCGCCGGACGGGCCGGGACGCGAGCCGGAGCCGGGGGAACCACCGGTCGCCGAGCCGGCCCGGGAAGCGGTGCGGGCCGCGATCCACGAGGCCGAAGAGCTGACCGAGCAGCAGCCGGTCCTCGGCGCCCCGGGCCGGCCGATCAACCGGCGCTCACCGTTCACCGTCGGGTTGCTCGGAGCGGTCGGGGTCGGCGTCGCGTACGTGTTCGGCCGGATCCTGATCGACGCCAGCTCGGTACTCGTACTGATCGGGCTGTCCCTGTTCCTGGCGATCGGCCTCGATCCGGCGGTGCAGTGGCTGATGCGTGCCCGGCTGCCCCGGTGGGCCGCGGTGCTCGTGGTGGCCCTGGTCACCATCGGCCTGGTCGGCGGGTTCCTCGCCGCGGCCATCCCGCCACTGGTCTCGCAGGCCAGCCAGTTCGCCCACGAGCTGCCCGGGTACGCGGCCCAGCTGCGCGACCACAGCACCACCCTGGGCCGGCTGGATGCCCGGTTCCATCTGCAGGACCGGCTCAACAAGGCGGTCTCGTCGCTCAACGCGGGCGACGTGTTCGGCGGGCTGCTGGGCGCGGGCAAGGTCGTCCTGTCCACCACCGCGTCCACGTTCACCGTGCTGGTGCTCACCGTGTACCTGCTCGCCGACCTGCCGCGGATCCGGCGGCTGATGTACCGGCTGATCCCGGCCAGCCGGCGTCCGCGCGCCATCCTGCTCGGCGACGAGATGTTCACCAGGGTCGGCGGGTTCGTCCTCGGCAACCTGCTGACATCGCTGATCGCCGGCGCGGGCACGTTCGTCTGGCTGGTCATCTTCCACGTGCCGTACCCGATCCTGCTGGCGCTCGCGGTGGCCATCCTCGACCTCGTACCGGTCGTCGGCTCCACCGTCGGCGGGATCGTGGTGAGTCTCGTGGCGCTGACCGTCTCGGTACCGGTGACGGTGGCCACGCTCGCCTTCTACGTGGTGTACCGGCTGGTCGAGGACTACCTGATCGTGCCGAGGATCATCGGTCGTACCGTGCAGGTGCCGGCCACCACGACCGTCCTCGCCGTGCTCATCGGCGGCGCGGTGCTCGGGTTCGTCGGCGCGCTGATCGCCATCCCGGTCGCGGCCGCCATCGGCATCCTGCTGCGCGAGGTCGCCTTCCCCCGGCTGGACCGCTCCTGACCGGCCGGCCCCGCAGCACCGGCCGGCCCCGCAGCACCGGTCAACCGCGTAACACCGGCCGGCCCCGCGACACCGGCCGGTCCGACAGCGCCGGTCAGTCCCACAGCGTCCCGAACGCGGCCAGCCGGTCGGCGTACTCGATCCGCGACGCCCACTCGGCGGGCCATGCGGCCATCCCGTGCGCGGCGCCGAGGAACGCGCCGGCCAGGCACGCGATGGAGTCCGAGTCGCCGGAGGTGGCCGCGCCCCTGGCCACGCCGCCGACCGGGTCCGACGCGTACCGCACGGCACACCACAGGCCGGTCGCCAGCGCCTCCTCGGCGATCCAGCCCTCGCCGGTGCCCTGGCACGGGTCCCCGCCGTCGTCCGGCGTGGCCAGGGCGGCGTCCAGCCGGTCCAGCGCGGCCAGGCACTCGTCCCAGCCCCGGGCGATGAACCCGGACTCGGAGTCGATCCCCGGCAACTGCCACAGCGACCCCAGCCACTCGTGCCGGTAGACCGTCCGCTGCTCGTGGCAGCGGGCCCGGAGCAACCCGGGAACGTCGCTCAGCGCGGCTCCCTCGCGCAGTACCCGCACCGCGTACCCGGTCAGTTCGCTGGCCGCCAGCGCGGTCGGGTGCCCGTGGGTCAGCCCCGCCTGCAACTGGGCCACGCCGGCGAAGGTGTCCAGGTCGTACCCGGCGACCAACCCCACCGGCGCGACCCGCATGTTCGCGCCGCAGCCCTTCGACCCGGTCACCGACGCCCGCTGCCACGGCACGTCCCGGGACAGCTCGGCGCAGGCCCGCAGGCAGGTGTTGCCGGGCGCGCGGTTGTTGTCCGGGCTGGCCGCCCACTCCAGGAAACGCTGGCGCAGCGCCTCGGCGAGCGCGCCGGGCTCCGGCTCGGGCACGTCGCGCAGCGCGGCGGCGACCGCCAGCGTCATCTGAGTGTCATCAGTGACCAGGGCGGGATCGCCCGTCAACTCGCGCGGCCCGCCACGCCCGTACCGCTGCTCGATGTCCGCGTACCGCAGAAACTCCGTCGGCTTCCCCAGCGCGTCGCCGTACGCCAGCCCGAACAAGCACCCCGATGCCTTCGTCACCACGTCTCCTCACGTCCCAGCGGGAACGCAGCTTAGCCGCGCACGGCGGGGTGGGCAGCCCGGCGCTTGGCGGGAAGCCGCGGGGTGCGCCGACCGTGCCGACGGTGCCGGCTTGACAGCGGTTATTGCATGGCTATTCAATAATCGTGTGGCACGCCCGAGGAAGGTCAGCGACGAGCGGTTGGTGGCGGCGGCCGGCACGGCGATCGGCCGGCTCGGCCCCGGCTTCACGCTCGCCGACGTCGCCGCCGAGGCGCAGGTCAGCGCCGGCACGCTGGTGCACCGCTTCGGGTCCAAGCACGGCCTGCTGCTGGCCATGCTGCGTGCCGCGACCGCGGACGCCCGGGCGGCGCCGGCCGGGGCACCCGTCGCCGACCCGGTCGCGGCGGTCCGGGACGCGCTCGTCGAGCGCTACCGGCCGCTCGACGATCCCGGGTCCGCGGCCAACAACCTGGCACAGCTCGCGGCCGACCTGTCCGACGAGCGGCTGCGGGCCGGGATGGCGGAGTTCTACGACGCGGTACGGGCGGGCACCCGCGCGCTGCTGCGCCGGGCGGTGGACGCCGGGGCGCTGCCCGGGGCACCACCGGTTCCGGTGGCGGCCCGCATCCTCACCGCGGTCGCCGACGGCGCGGCCATCCACTGGTCCACCGATCCGCGCGGCAGCCTGCGCCACCGGCTGGCCGCCGATCTCGACGCGATCCTGGCGGGCTGGCGGCGCCGGCCCACCGACGACTGAGGGGGAGAACAGGAAATGGCAGACACACCACCGGTCGCGCCGGGGCCGGACGCCCTGCGCGGGCACGTCGCGCTGGTCACCGGCGCGACCCGGGGAGCCGGTCGGGGCATGGCGGTGGAGTTGGGCGCGGCCGGGGCGACGGTGTATGTCACCGGGCGCAGCACCCGCGCCGGGCGCAGCGAGTTGAGCCGGCCGGAGACCATCGAGGACACCGCGGAACTGGTCACGGCCGCCGGTGGCGAGGGCATTGCGGTTCGCTGCGACCACACGGTACCGGCGGATGTCCGCGCGCTGGTCGACCGGATCGAGGCGGAGCAGGGCGGCCGGCTCGACACCCTGGTCGACGACACCTGGGGCGGCGACCAGTGGATCGAGTGGAAGCCGATCTGGGAGCACGACCTCGATCGCGGGCTGCGTGCGGTGCGCAACGGGCTGGAGACGCACCTCATCACGCTGCACACGGTGCTGCCCCTGCTGGTGCGGCGTGGCTCGGGCCTGGTCTGCGAGATCACCGACGGCGACGACATGTTCAACGACCGCTACCGCGGCACCATGTTCTTCGACCTGGTCAAGGTGGCCATCACCCGGCTGGGCAAGATGCTGCACGACGAGGTCTCGCCGCACGGCATCACCTCGGTGTCGCTGACGCCCGGGTTCCTGCGCTCGGAGGAGATGCTGGAGCACTTCGGCGTGACCGAGCAGAACTGGCGGGACGGCATCGCGCAGGACAAGTGGTTCGCCATCTCGGAGACGCCGTCGTACATCGGCCGGGCGGTGGTCGCGCTGGCCTGCGACCCGGACGTGTCCCGGTGGTCCGGCAAGGCGCTGTCGTCCGGCCAGTTGGCCCGGCACTACGGCTTCACCGACCGGGACGGCTCGCGGCCGGAGTGCGGCCGCTTCTTCGCCGACGCGTACTTCGGCGACAAGCCCGACGCCGACGTCGCGGACTACCGCTGAGCGCTTCCTCCGGCCGGCCTTCCGCGCGCCGCGCGCAAGCCGGCCGGAGGAACCGGGAGGCGGCCCGCTATCCGCAGGTCAGCACCGGGTCGGCCCAGTCGCCGTGGTCGTTGCCGTTGCCGTCACCCCCGTCGCCGACGACCAGGTCGAGCACCTGCCCGCCGGCCACCGGGACGTCCAGGGCCACGGCCGCCGACGACCCGCGCAGTACCGGTGTGGTGACCAGTACCCGGCCGTCGAGGACCACGCTGAACGTGACCGTGCCGGCCCCACCGGTCTCGTGGTCCACGCCCACGGTCGCGGTGAACTCGGTGCACGTGCCGGCGAGGTAGACCTGGACGTCGCTGGGGGAGTTGGTGCCCAGGCCCTTCGGGTACACGGTGGTGCCGATGGTCAGCGGCCTGCCGTCGCCGGGGGAGTTCTCGCCCACGCTGGTGTCGCGCTCCACCGGACCCCAGCCGTTGGTCGCGGACAGGAACGGCAGGTCGCTCACCGGATCCCGGCCGGCCGGCGGCGGGGCCGGGACCGCGCCGACGATCCGTTCGTCGCGTGGCTTCGCGGTGTGCCCCCGTTGGGTGAGCCGGGCGGTGGCGGTCAGCGCGTTGGCCGCGGGTACCGTGCCGGCCGGGGCGGTGACCGTCCAGGTGAACGTCGCCGACCGGCCGCCCGGGATCTCGTCGACCGACCGGGGCGTGGAGCGCGAGCTGAGCGTCCACCCGTCGGGTACGTCCAGGGTGGCGGTGACCTGCCGGGCCGCCGGCGCACCGGCCGGTACGGCGACCGCCGCCGTCGCGGTGAACCGCTGCCCGGCGCTGACCGAGCCGGGTACCCGCAAGGTGACGCCCGACTGCGGGGCGGGCGGCGTCGCGTACCGCGCCCGGTCGTACCCCGGTGCCGGGTTCTGCCCGACCGACAGCGAGGACGCGTAGCTGCCGTAGTCCGTCAGCGCCACGGTACCCAGGCCGCCGGTGGACGCGTCGAGGTTCCACACCGCGATGGTGACGGTGTCGCGGCCGTCCGGGTTCAGCACCCCGTTCGGAATCGGGAAGCTGTGCTGCGGTCCGAGGTAGTTGACGTAGTTGCCCAGATCCCAGCCGTTGACGAAGATCTCCGCCCGGTACCGGCGGGACGGGTCGTCGGTGACGGTCAGGCCCAGCGACGTGTCCTGGCCCTTCGGCAGTTTCAGGGTCACGTCGGTGGAGTACCAGGACACGCCGGGGGTCGGATCGCTGGCCGGCAGCGTCACCGGCGCCCAGCCGGCGGTCGGGTACCCGGGCAGGTACCAGCCGGCCCGCTCGCCGTGCAGGCCGCCCACGTTCAGCGGGCCGCGCACCGGGTCGAGGGGGTCCTCACCGTCCCGCACGCCCTGCAGCCGCCAGGTGACCGTGTTCAGCGGCGCGCCGGCCAGCGAGGCTCCGGTCAGCCCGCGGGCGGCCTTGTTGCCGTTGGACGCGTTGTAGTCCTCTTCGTGGCCCATGTTCACGGTCAGGACGGACAGCACGTTGTCGCCGCTGTCCTTCACCGTGCCCGGCGGGAACGGGTAGGTGTGCGGGCCGTCCGACGTGGAGCTGCCGAGGAAGGTGCCGTTGAGCCAGACCGACGAGGCGGCGGCCCGCCCGCCGCTGGCGGCCGACAGCGTGATGCCGGTCTCCGCACCGGTGGCCGCGAACCGGCCCCGGTACCAGGTGCTGCCGGTGTGGAAGCCGTAGTCGTCGGCGAACAGCACCGGCAGCGTACCCGGCGTGGTCGCGCTGTTCGTGGTGGTCTTGTCAGCGACCTGCCAGGTGGAGTCGTCGAAGCCGGGCTGGGCCTCGGGCGAGTCCTCTGTGTGCCGCCAGCCGGTCAGTGCCGGCAGGGTGACCGGCGCAGCCACGGGCAGGGTCCCGGTTCGGCTGCCGGTCGCGCTCGCCGCGGTCGTCACCGGCCGGCCGTTCCAGGTGATGGTCTTCGCGGCGCTGAACACCTCGACCGACCCGTCCGTGCCGACATCGCCGGTGAGCGCGAGCGTCGAGCCGTGCGCCGTGGCGCCGCGCAGCAGGTGGGTGCCCCGGACGAGGACGGGGCCTTGGGCGGTGTCCTGCCGCCAGAACGTCTTCGCGGTGTCGGTGTCGGCCAGCAGCAACAGCAGCGGGCGGGAGCCGCCGTCGATCTGTACCCGGGTCAGGCCGGTGTGGCTGTAGTTCAGCCGCAGGTCGCCGGTCGCCGGGTCCCAGGTGCTCGCGACGGTGCCGCCGGTGGCGGTGACCGCCGGCCGGGTCGGGTACCGCAGCACGGTCTCCCCGTCGGTGCCGTGGTCGCCGTAGAGCACCGCGACCTCGCTGCCCTTGATCGTCGCATCGGTCATGATCTCCGAGGTGCTGTACCGCAGCTGGTTGCCGCCCAGGTCGTACCCGGCCACGATGATCTTCGACTCGCGGCCGTTCAGCGAGATGGCGGTACCCGGCTGCTGCGGCACGGTGTAGACCGGCGCGGTCGGCCCCGACCCGGTGGCGACGTCGATCGCGTCGATCGGGACGTAGGCGCCGGTGGCCGCGGCGTCCCTGGTGCCGTCCACGACGACCGACAGCATGTGCGGCCCGGCGGCCAGCCCGGTGGCCCGGTACCCGACGTACTGGAACTGCTTGCCGGAGGCGTACAGGTCGACGGTCTTCACCTTGACCCCGTCGAGGTACACGTCGGCGTACCCGTGACTCGGGTCGGTGGAGGTGACCCAGGTGACGCCGGTACCGGTGAACGGGACGGAGACGCTGTCGCCGGCCACGGCCGAGAACGACTCGGTCTTGTCGTAGTCGCCGCCGGTGTAGTTCTGGTTGGCGACATGCGACCAGGTGCCCGTGTAGGACAGCGCCGGGTCGGTGTCGTCGTAGGTGTAGCCGGGCTTGGCGCCGAAGTCGATGGTGACGTGCGTGGTGTCCGCGGCGGTCGACGTGGAGTCGGTGTGCCGCAGCACGTGGAACTGGGTACCGGTGTCCGGGTTGCGCCGCGCGGTGTCGACGATCCTGGCGTTGTCGGTGCCGGCGGCCGGGATCGCGTCGGTCTTGGTCAGCGGCGCGACGGCGTGGGTGAAGTACCCGATGAGCTTGTCCTCGTCGTACTTCGGGTCCAGCTGCCGGGTCTCCCGGATGGCCGCGCCGTAGTCGTAGGAGGTGTAGTTCTCCGGCTCGCCGAGCCAGCCCCAGTTGGTGCCGCCGTAGGTCATGTAGAAGCTCTGCGACGTCGCGCCGACCGCGATGTTCTGCTTGTAGAACACGTCGGCGAACTGGTCGTTGATCAGCTGCGCGCACTTGTCGTAGCCGGGGCCGCCCCACGGGTCGAACGCGCCGCCCTGGAACTCGGCGGTCGCCAGCGGCTTGCCGGCGACGTGGTCGTAGCTGATGTCGGGTACGCCGCTCCACCTGGTCGGATTGGAGCAGTTGAAGCCCTGCGGGTACGAGTCGGCGGCGTCCACGTCGAGGGCGGCGTCGCCGGAGTTGAACGTGCCGTTGTTGTTGCCCACCAGCGGGACGGTGATGCCGTCGGCCTTTGCCTTGTCCTCCAGGTGTTTCAGGTACGACCGGCCGGCCGCGTCGCCGTTGTAGTACTCGTTCTCCACCTGGTACTCGATGACCGTGCCGCGGCCGTCGGTCAGTTGGTGGCGCGCGAGGATCCGGTCGATCTGCGTCTGCCACTCGTCGGAGTACCTCAGGTAGTCGGGGTTGTCGCTGCGGGTGTTGCCGGCCTTGGTGGACAGCCAGCCGGGGAAGCCGCCGCCGTCGACCTCGGCGTTGATGTACGGGCCGGGCCGCGCGATGACGTAGATGCCCAGCGCGTCGGCCTGGTCGAGCAGCTTGTCGACGTCGCGCACGCCGGTGAAGTCGTACACGCCGGGCGCCGGGGAGTGGTACCCCCAGTCGAAGTACAGCGACACCGCGTTGAAGCCGGCCGCCTTCATCTTCTGCAGCACGTCGAGCCACAGGCCCTGGCTGGGCAGCCGGAAGTAGTGGAACTCGCCGGACCACAGGTAGGTGCGCCGGCCGTCGACGAGGAACGAGTACCCGTCGTACGTGACGGTGTGCGCGTGGCCGTGCTGGGCGGCCGGGGCGGCGGACGCGGTGCGGACGCCGGTGCTCATCCCGAGCACGAGGGCGAGGACTGCGCCGAGGATGAGAAGAAGGCGGGGACGGCGAGATCGCGCCGGCATCGCACAGACCTGCTCGTGGACCACCACAACCTCCGGGGACGGTGTTTGGGTTTGGTCGAGCTAGTCGAATTGTGTCGATGATGTTACCCGGCGCGATCGTGAGCACAAGCCTGTGCGTCCGCCGTACGGTCACTGCCAGTCGCGCGACGGCGGCCGTACCGGCAGCCGCAGCGGCGTGAACTTGTCCGCGACGAGGTTGACCACGCCGTCGCCCTTTTCCAGCATCCCGCGCACCAGCAGCGCCGAACTGGTCCGCACCACCTTCCTGCTGCGCTGGTACAGGCCCTGCGAGCAGACCACGTTCACCATGCCGGTCTCGTCCTCCAGGTTGAGGAACGTGACGCCGGACGCCGTACCCGGCCGTTGCTTGTGGGTGACCAGGCCGCCGACCAGGACCCGGGTGCGGTCCGGCACGTCGGGTAGCGCGGTGACCGCGACGGCACCGACCCGGTCGAGGTGCGCGCGGGCGAACGCGACCGGGTGCGTGTCCGGCGACAGGCCGGTCGCCCACACGTCGGCGACGAGTTCGTCGATGGCGTCCATCCCGGGCAGCGTGGGCGCGTGCACGCCGGTGACCGTGCCGGGCAGCCGCCCCTCGCGCTCCTGCGCGGCGGCGCCGGCCGCCCACAGCGCCTCGCGGCGGGACAGGCCGAAGCAGGCGAACGCGTCCGCGGTGGCCAGCGCCTCCAGGTGCGCGGTGGACAGCCGGGCCCGCCGGGCGAGGTCGGCCATGTCGCGGTACGGGCCGTGGTCGCGCCGCTCGTCCTCGACGCGCTGGGCCACGTCGTCGCCGAGGGTACGCACGCTGGACAGGCCCAGCCGCACGACCGGGCCGCCCCGGCCCCAGGCGCCCGGCGGCTCGCCGGGTTCGGCGCTGCTCCTCGTGGCCGGGGTGGTCTCGAGCACGGCGTCGGCGCCGCTTGCGTTGATGTCCGGACGCAGGACGGTGACCCCGTGCCGGCGGGCGTCGTCGACCAGCGACTGGGTCGAGTAGAAGCCCATCGGCTGGGCGTTGAGCAGGGCTGCGCAGAACGCGGCCGGGTGGTACCGCTTGAGCCAGGCGGACGCGTACACCAGGTACGCGAAGCTCATCGCGTGCGACTCCGGGAACCCGTACGAGGCGAACGCGGCCAGCTTGTGGTAGAGGTCGTCGGCGAGCGCCCCGGTGATGCCCCGTTGCGCCATCCCGTCGTACAGGCGGTCACGCAGCCGGGCCATCCGCTCCGTGGACCGCTTGGACCCCATCGCCCGGCGCAGTTGGTCGGCCTCGGACGGGCTGAACCCGGCGACGTCGATGGCCAGCTGCATCAGCTGCTCCTGGAACAGCGGGACGCCCAGGGTCTTCTCCAGCGCCGGGCGCATCAGGTCGTGCGGGTAGGTGACCGCCTCCCGGCCGTTGGCCCGACGGATGTACGGGTGGACCGAGTTGCCCTGGATCGGTCCGGGCCGGATCAGCGCGACCTCCACGACGAGGTCGTAGAACGTCGTCGGCTTCAGCCGGGGCAAGGTGGCCATCTGCGCCCGGGACTCGACCTGGAACACGCCGACCGAGTCCGCGCGGCACAGCATCTGGTACACCTCGGAGTCGTCCAGCGGCATCGTGGACAGGTCCAGCTCGGAGTCGATCATGTCGAACGCGTAGTGCAGTGCCGACAGCATGCCCAGCCCGAGCAGGTCGAACTTGACCAGTCCAACCGCCG
>NZ_BONZ01000032.1 GCF_016862975.1 Rugosimonospora africana | reverse complement strand
CACCATCACCGCGTGATTCATCAGGGCCACTGGCAGGTCAGGATCGCGGCCGACGGCCTACCCGAATTCGTCCCACCTCCGTATATCGACGCGGAGCAGCAACCCCGCCGCACCAACTACCACCGACGCGAATAAGAAATTCTCACAGAATGGCCGAGCGAGTTACGCCGTGGTCCCGCCCGAATCGGGAGCCGCGACACACGCGTTGGTGTTCGCTGAGGCGGCGGCGTGAACGGGTCGCTGCGAAGGCCATCATTGACTTGATGGCCGCAGCGCCGACTCTGGAGGCCATCATGGGCCGGGAGGCGACCATGGCGACGCTGGGCTACCAGCGCTACGAGACTGGCATGCCCAATCGGCTCTTCTACTACCGTGACCGTGACGGTCGCCGGACACATCAGCTGCACGTGGTCACGACCGAGACCTGACCCAGCCGCAACGAGCGGCTGCCAGGAACTGACCGACTGTGCGCGGATCGAGCCAGGTCTACCACTGGTCTCAGTGTGGGAAGAGTAGCGGAGGTTGGACCAGCCCAACCATTGAGCCTCTTCCAACCGCGGTTGGCGCTGGTCTCCAAGGGCTTGTAGGACTGGATGGCGGCGATGAGGGTGGTGGCACGGCGGGGACAGCAGCGGAGCTTCTGCCGGACAAGCACTCGTTGTTGGTGCGGTCAGTGTCTATGGCATAGTCCCGAGCGTGCCGTTGAACGAGTTGCCGGACTGGTTGTCGACTTGGTGTCTTGACCATCTGGGTGGTGAACCCGCAGGCGTGCTGTTCCGGGCGCAACAGGTCTCGATGGTGTTCGGTCTGCGGTTGGCCGGTGGCACGGACGTCGTGGTCAAGGCGCGCACCGACGACGGCCGGGCCGCCTCGTGCGTCGCGGCGCAGGCGCGGCTGGCCGAGCGCGGGTTTCCGTGTGCCCGGCCGCTCACGCCGGTGGTCGGTGTCGGTGGGCTGGCTGTGCACGCCGAGGAGTACCGGCCCGGCGGTGAGGTGTTGCATGGGGACTCGCCGGACATGGCCTTGCGCTGCGTGGAGGTGTTCGCCCGGCTGATGGCCGAACTTTCCGGCGTGACCGTCGCGCCGCCGTTGCCGAATCCGCCCTGGGTGCGCTGGGACCACACCGATTCTGGTTTGTGGCCGGCGATCGACTTTCTCGACGGCCGGGACCAGAGTGTCGTGTCCGACCACATTGTCCAGACGGCTGAGCGGGCCCGGAGGCGGCTGCTGGCCTCCGGCTTGCCGTGCGTGCTCGGCCACGCCGACTTCGAGGCGCAGAACCTGCGGTGGCAGGGTCGGCAGGTGCGGACGGTACACGACTGGGACAGCCTGGCGTGGCAGCCGGAGGCGGCGCTGGTGGGAGCGGCGAGCGGGTCGTTCGCCAGTGACGGACCGCCCACGCTGGCGCCGATCGAAAGCTCCGAGGCGTTTCTGGTGGCTTATCAAGACATTCGAGGGCGCGCGTTCACGGCCGTGGAGCTGGAGATCGCGTGGGCGGCCAGCTTGTGGATGGCTGCGTACAACGCCCGGGAGATGGCACTGTGCGGCGGTTCCCCGGCCGGCGGCGATGCGCTGCGGGCGCAGGCAGCCGAACGCCTCCACCGGGCGAATGCTTGACACCCTGACGCTGCCGGTGCTGCCGCGAATCAGCGCGCGGATCCGTCGTCGACGGCGGCGCGCTGAGACGTCCCGGTGCGGTGGAGTTGGCTACGGATCGTCGGGTCCGTGATTGTGCGGTCGCCGGCAAGGAGGAATGCCTTGCTGAGCACCAGCGAGAGTGTCCGGTCGCCCTCGAATGGCAGGAACAACCCGTCGGTGCCGGCCGGCGCCGACCGGTCCGGCACGATGCACAGGTACTCGTCGTGCGGCTCCATCAGGATGTTGCCCGAGCCCAGGTGGATCTTGTATGTGGACAGGTCGCCGCGGACGCGCAGGAACCGGCCGGCGATTTCGCACCGGGCGGCGATGGCGAGCCTGGGCAGGAGCCGGGTGAGCAGGTCCCGGCGGGTCTGGGCGGTTTCGGAGAGCTCGCCGAAGCTGTAGTTGGCCCAGTACTCGCGGAACCTGCCCTCCGGGCCGCCGTCGGACCAGGTCGGGTCGTTGCCGACGCTGCCGACGCCGATGAACAGGTCGATGTCGCGCATGACCTCGCTGAACACGAGCGGTGGAACGCTCTCCAGCGGCACCGGCTCCGTGGGCCGCTGGTCGGCATGGAGCCACTGCTCGTACCCGCCGCCGCTGGCGTGTGTCTGGTGCCCCGGAGCGTCGATCGGGTAGAACCGCACCTGATCGGTGGCCAGCCGTAGGTAGGCGCCGGACTCGCTGGTGTCGCGGCCGTATTCGTCGCCGGCACCCTCCACCCAGAACTCGGCGCGCAGCCCCCACTCGGGCAGTTGCCGGGTGGGCGGCGGGTACACGTCGTCGACCATCATGCGCAGCACGTCGTGCCAGCCGCGGACGGCCGCCAGCGCGTGAAATTGGTGCTGACGCACGATGTGCGCGGCGAAGCGGTTGGAGTAGGTGCCGGTTGCCCGCTCGGCGTCGGTGAGCACGTATACCTCGCGGTGCGCCTGCTTGAACGGTTGCGTGACGGCATGCCGTTCGAGAAACTCGCGCCAGGCAAGGACGGCCGGCACCGGCTGGCCGATCGGGTGCCAGAGCGCCACCGTCGCATCCGCGGCGGGTGCCAGGACGGCACCGTCGGCCGTGCGCGGAGCGCCATCCGCCCAGCAGCACGCGATGCCGTCGACCGTCCAGATCAGCCGCCGGGCCAGCGTGCCGACCAGCGGATGGTCGAGGTACCGCTCGCGCCACGCCTCGAAGGGCCACTCGCGCCGGGACAGGAGCATCCGGTCGAGCCGGTCCCGCTGGGCGGCCAGCATCTTGTCGATTTCCTTCACCGACGCCTTCAGCTCGGCGAGGGCCTCGCCGTGGTCGCGGCGTACCTCGGCCGGCGGTGCCTTGACCGGGCGGCCGGCGGCGTTCTGCCACCGCAGGATGGTCTCGTTGCCGGCGACGTGCACCTCGGCGGTCGTCGCGCCCAGCCTCTCGACGCGGCGGCCCACGTCCTGCAGCCCGTAGGCGGGGATCGCCAGCTCCTCGATCTCGTGGCGGGACATGCCGAGCGCCGCCGCGCGCGCGTTGAGCGCCTTGCCGAGCTCCTTCTGGCTGCCTTTGTGCGTGACGCGCACGGACAGGCGGGCGAGTTCACCGACGGCAGCCGGATCGTCCACCTGGGACAGTCCGTACACGGCGGCGTTGGCCAGCTTCGGGCTGCGCGGCCCGATGCCGGGCACCTTGCGCAGGGCGGTCTCGACCACCGCGCCGAAGAGGCGCACGATCGCCCGCTCCGGCGGGAGGTCGGCCAGCAGCCACAGCAGGCCGCGCAGCACGGTCGCGTTGTACGGGTCGAAGCCCTCATTGGGGTCGCTCCCGTCGAGCGGCCCGACACGCAACGGTGCGATGCGCGGCCGCCCGACGAGCGCCAGCCACCCGGTCGTACACGCGACGAAGTCGACCTCCGCGACCAGCGCGGCGCCGGTGCGGCGCCACCGGTCGGACGGGCGGGCCTGGTTCGCACCGGCGGCGTGGGTGAGCAGTGCCCGCCAAGCGGCTCGCTGCGGCTCGGGCATCGCCACCACGTCCGCGATGAGCCGGTCGGCCCACGCCTCGCCGGCGTTGACCGGCGGCCACAGCGGCTCGGCGGCCCGCAGCGCCGGCAGGTCGTCCCACCCCTGGTTGACCGCCTGCCGGCGGGCGGCGGCCAGGGCCAGCGGCCACGGGCGGCCGGCGGCGGACTCCGCGACCAGCAGCCCGTCGACGCCCGCCACGCCGATCATCTCGCCGCCGCCGGCCCACTCCAGGACAGCGGGTACGTCAACCGCTCCATCGGCCTCGACGAGCCGGCCGAGCAGGGTGTGCACGCCCACGGTAGGTGCCGCGTCGAGGTGCCGCACGAACTCGCGGGACAGCACCACCCGCGCCTCGGGCGCCTGGGCGACCAGCAGGTCGCCGACCTCCCCGCAGGCCGGGCTCTGGGAGTACAAGTAGTCGGGGCCCAGCGAAGCCAGCATGGCGAGTACCCGCTCGGCCAGCTCGGTGGCCGGCAGGCCGTCACGGATCGCGTACCGCCGGAGCAGGTACTCGTCCAAGCGGTCGGCGACCCAGGCGAGCGCGGCGCGTTCGCCCGTGGTCGACCCGTACTCGCCGGGCTGCTCCACCAGCAGGTCCCGCGCCGCCTGCGTCACCTCGACCGGCTTGCGGCACATCTCGCCGACCACCCAGTCCGGCCATTTCGGCGACGAACCGAAGCGGTTGGTGATCCTGCGCAGGGCGGTGTCGGCGTCCTCCCGGCTGCCCATCAGCCACCCACCAGCGGGATCAGCTTGAGGAACGTGACCTCGGTGCGCGCGGACAGCTCCACCTCGCGGTCGAGTTCGGTGACCTGACGATCGCCGACCAGCACCACGAACCCGTTGCGCCGGAATGCCTCCAACGCCCGCTCGTACTGCACCTCCCACTCGACGCGGCGCGGCGCGGACGAGTCGCCGGCGGGCCGCACCAGGCCACGGAATTCGCCGGCCGGCAGGGCGTTGTGCTCGGCCACCTCCTGGTAGATGCGGCGCCGGATCAGCTCGTCGAGTCGCAAGCGTTCCTCGAAGATCTCCAGTTCCCAGCCATCGGACCGGGCACCGGCGAGGGTCTCGTCCACGAAGGTCACCGTCGGCATGCCGACAAGCTAGCGTCAGCCGGCATAGCCGACAAGTCAACGTCAGCCGGCATAGCCGACTAGCTACCGTCAGCGTGCCAGTTCCGCTGCCGCGGCCACCGCCTCGTCCACCGTCTCCACGATCCGCGGACTGTCCACTCGGGACGATTTAACCTGGTACCGGCCGTCGCGGGCGAGCCTCACGCGTACCTCGCCAGCGCGGTCCGTGTCGTCGCGGGCGAACCGGGCGATGCCCGTAATGGGCAGCCGCCACCGCGTGCGCTCCTACCATGGCAGCGACACCTGTGGTCTAGGGGCTGGTGACGGCCCGGGAGGCGGCGACATGTCCGGCACGCAGTTGTACGAGACCATCGGAGCCACCTACACCGTGACGCGGCGCACCGAACCGCGGATCGCCGCAAGGGTCTGGGCCGCGCTCGGCGACGCGCGGACGGTGGTGAATGTCGGGGCCGGCACCGGCTCCTACGAGCCCGCCGACCGCGATGTCACCGCGGTGGAGCCGTCGGCGCTCATGCGTGCACAGCGTCCCGCGGGCGCGGCGCCGTGCGTGGCCGCCGCCGCGGAGAGCCTTCCGTTCAAGGACCAGTCCTTCGACGCGGCGATGGCGTTCGCCACCATCCACCACTGGCAGGACCCGATCGCGGGACTGCGCGAGATGCGGCGCGTTGCTCGCCGCGTGGTGGTGTTCACGCACGACACCAGTGACACCGGATGGCTTCGCCGGTTCTGGCTCACCCGCGACTACCTTCCCGAAGTCGCGGACCTTCTCGTCGGCCGGCCTTCGCTGACCGAGCTGGCCAGCGCGGCCGGAGCCCGCGTCGAGCCGGTGCTCATCCCGTGGGACTGCGCCGACGGTTTCTTCGAGGCATACTGGCGCCGGCCCGAGGCATACCTGGACGAGAGCGTCCGTCGCGGGGTGTCGGTCTGGGCCAGAGTCGGGCCGGACGCCGAGCGGCGTGCAGTGCACAGCCTGCGTGACGACCTCGCCTCGGGCCGGTGGGCAGACCGCAACCGCGACCTCGTCGATCTCGACGCGGCAGAGCTCGGCCTCCGCCTGCTGATCGCCTGAGCCCGCCTTGATCGCCTGGGCCCGCCGTCATCGCCTGAGCCGGTCTTGATCGCCTGGGCCCGCCGTCATCGCCTGAGCCGGTCTTGATCGCCTGAGCCTGCCGTCATCGCCCGAGCCCGCCGGCCGGCTGCGGTGTGACGCGGGCCATATCGATATTCGTTGGCGTGAGTCCGGGGCGCCGGTCTACTGTATCGATTTAGAAGGGTACTGGATCGATACAGAAGGCGGGCGGCATGTCAGCCACACTCCAGACCGTCGCCGACGCGCTCGGCGTGTCCCGGAGCACCGTCTCCAACGCGTACAGCCGACCGGACCAGCTCTCGCCGGCGCTGCGCGAGCGGATCCTCGAGACTGCCCGCGAGCTGGGCTACAGCGGCCCGAACCCGACCGCGCGATCATTGCGCCGTGGCCGGGTCGGCGCGGTCGGAGTGCTGTTCACCGGCAGCCTGACCCAGGCGTTCACCGACCCGTACGCGGTCCAGTTCCTCGGCGGTCTCGCTCAGGCCACCGAGCGGCGCGATACCGGGCTGCTGCTGGTACCGCTGTCCGCCGACGATCCGGACGGCGCGCAGCGGGCGCTCGCCGAAGCCGCGGTCGATGGTTTCTGCGTCTACTGCGCGCCAAACTGGCAGGGCTCGCTGGCCGTCATCAACGCCCGGAGCCTGCCGGTCGTGACCACCGAGAACCCCACCGAGGCCGGCGCCGCCACGCTCGTGGTCTCCATCGACGAGCGGGGCGCGAGCCGTACGGCGGGCGAGCACATCGTCGGCTTCGGACACCGCCGCATCGCGGTGTTGGACACCTGGGTCACGACCGAACGACGCAACGGGCCGGTGCGGCTGCCCGACCCCGAGTCGCTGCCGTTCTACATCAGCCGCGAACGCATCTGCGGCGTGCGGGATGCCGTGGTCGCGGCCGGCGGATCGTGGTCGGACGTGCTGGTACTCAACGCGCGGGACAACACGCGCGCGGACGGTGCCGCGGCGGCGGCCCACGCACTGGACCGGGCTCAGCGATCCACGGCCATTCTCGCGACGACCGACGTCCTCGCGCTCGGAGTGCTCGACGCGATGGCGGCCCGCGGCCTGCGGCCCGGCCACGACGTGTCGGTCACCGGCTTCGACGACATCCCGGACGCCGACCGGTCGGGCCTGACCACGATCCACCAACCCAGTACCGAAAAGGGGCGCATCGCAGGCGAACTGCTGCTCGACGCCCCCGAGGACCCGGCCCTGCGCCGCAAGGTCCTACCCACGTCGCTCATCGTCCGGTCGTCCACCGGACCCGCACCAGTCGGGAGTTCATCATGAACCTGATCCCCCTCGGCGTCGCGGCGCAGGCCGCCCGCGAACTCGCCCAGTCGGCCCTGCCGAACGCCCCAACCGTTGCCGACGAACCGAAGCGCCGCACGGGGCCGGCCCGCCACGCGCTGGCCGCCGGCCTCCGCTGGGCTGCGAACCGGGTGGAGCCGCGGCCTGCGGCCGACCGGTTCCAGCCCGGGGCCGCCTGCTGACGGAGCCCGTCGCTATGCGTCCCCAGCGACGGGCCTCATTCACTGCCGGACCTCAATTCACCGCCCCGGCGCGATGTTGTGGTTGACGCGGAACAGGTTGCGCGGGTCGCAGGCGCGCTTCACCTCCACCAGTCGGTGGTACGTGTCTGGTTCGTAGGCCCGCGCCACCGCCTCAACCGTGGTGTCGTAGCCGGTCAGGAAGTTGGCCTGCTTGCCGCCCGTCGACCACGGGGCCATCGCGTCGGCGAGCGCGGCCAACGGCGCACGGAACTCCTCCGCCGCGCCGGGCGCGCCGAACGCGGCGGCAGACAGCTGAAAGGCGGCATCCCGGTTGCCGACAGCGTTGGGCACGCGCGGTTCGCCGACAAGCGCGCCGCCGAGCTGGCGGATCTCGATCAGCCCCACGGGGGTGTCGACACCGGGGCCGGCGGCGGCGATCAGCGCCTGGGCGGCCTCCGCGGGGAAGTCGCGGAGCAGGGCTGACATCTCGTACGTCGGGATCGGCCCGGCCGGGTCCGCGTGGATGGAGGCGATCGCCGTGTACGGCATCTCGGCCAGCGTGTCGACCAGTACCGGAGCGACGGCGCGCAGGTCCGCGACGAGCCGTTGACCGTGAGCGGCCGGACCCACAAAGGCGATCCGCACGTGGACGGTGAAGCGCCCGCGCAGCGGTTCCGGTACGGAAGGCAACGACGGTTCCCGCACGAATGCGACCGAGGTGGTCAGCTCCGGCGGGGCGTCGGCGACCAGGCCCCGGAACGCGTCGACCACCTGCTCGATGTGTTCGCCGGCGAAGTACAGCCCGCCGCCGTACAGTCGCGTCACCGGCACGAGGTTCATGGTCAGTGAGGTGACCACACCGAAGTTTCCCATGCCGCCCCGGATCGCCCAGAACAGGTCCGGTTCGCGGTCCGCGTCGATCCGCCGGAGCACGCCGTCCGAGGTGACGATTTCGGCGCTGTGCACGTGATCGGCGGCGAAACCGTACCTGCGCCCGAGTGTCGGGCTGAGCCCTCCGCCGAGGGCGTAACCGACCAGGCCCACGCTCGGCGACGAGCCGGCCAGCGGTGCCAGGCCGACCTTGGCCGCCGCCTCGATCAGTTGCTGCGCTGTGACGGCCGCGCCGATCGTGGCCGTGCGCGAATCCGGGTCGACGCTGACGCCATTGATCCGGCGCAGGTTGATCATGGTCGCACCGTCCACGGCCACGACCGCACCGTGCCCGGTGGCGACCATGCCCACCGGCATACCGTTCGCCTCGGCGAAACGGACGGCGGCCTGCACGTCGACGGCGGACGTGGCACCGACCGCGACGGGCGGGCGCTGCGCCAGGGCCGTGTTCCAGGTGGCGGTCTCCGCCGGGTACCCGTCGTCGTTCGGGACCAGAACCGGACCGGCGACCTCCGCGGCCAGCCGAGCCAGATCGTCCCGGTCGCTCGCGAACGTCATTCCGCTGCCTTTCTGGTCTTGTTGCCTGCTTTACGCGCGTCATGACGCCCAGATCGCCGCGGAACGGGACGGGCGCGCCGACCTGATCGGCCGCTCTCTTCGGCTGTACCCCTCGGCACGGCCCATCTACCGCCCGGCGCCACCGATACTTGCCCGGTCGCCACGTGCGCCCACCGCCGCTACCGGCGAGTAGGCCCACCGTCTCCTCGGCAGGTCCGCGTCCCGATGGGAGTCGCGGCGAGCGTCATGGCTTGACTCCGAGGTAGCGGATGCCGGTGGCTCCGATCTCGCCGCGGTGTGCGGCCGCCCGCTCTCCGGTCTCCGAGACGGGATACAGGTCGGGGAAGAAATACGGCGTCTCGGTGAGCAACCGGGTACGGAACCGGGCCTGAAGGCCGTGCACGATGGCGTGCCCGCTGTGCAGGCGCTCACTTTGGGCCCAGGCGTCCAGGTAGGTGTGCCAGGACTGGCCGGAGGCGAGCCACAGCCTCCGGTGGGTGTGCAACCAGCCGGGCTCGCCGCCCTCGGGCAGCCGCTCGAAGCACCATCGGGCGGTCGCCTCGTCGAATTTCTCATACGCCCACTCCAGGACGATGAGCACGCCGCCCGGTGTCAGCGCCGCCGCGGCACGGTCGAGGACGTCGTCGAGGTTGCCGACGTGATGCAGCGAGGTGCAGGCCACGACCGCGTCGAGCGGGGCGGTCAGGTCGTGGTGCTCGAACTCCGTCTGGTGGTAGCCGGGTCCGGGCGGCGCGGCCGGGTCGACACCGACGGCGTGGTACCCGTACTCGCGCAGGGCAGGGACGAAGCCGCCGGTCGGGCCGCAGCCGATCTCCAACACGCGCGACGGTGCCGGTGGCAGATTGTCGTGGACGAAGGGACGGACGGCGTCCAGCCGCCGCTGCGTCGCGGTTGTCGTGTCGCTCATCGGGCTCTCCCGATCGAAGTGGGTACCGGGTGCGGGCGCAGCCGGTGATGCGGCGCCCGCACCCGGGCGGGGTCAGTCGTTGCGGAGCAGTCGCACCGACAGCGGCGCGAAGACCGCCGTGAGGACGACGCAGGCGATCAGGATCCAGCCGATCTGGCGGCCGGGCGTAGCGCCGCCCATGAGTTCCCGTACGGCGGTGACCAGGTGGGTGACCGGGTTGACGTCGACAAAGGCGCGCAGCCAGCCCGGCAGCGTCGCCGGCTCGATGAAGATGTTGCTGAACAACGACAGCGGATACAGCACCGCCTGAGTGACGCCGAGCACGGAACCCGGCGACCTCATCAGCAGCGCCAGCGCCGTCCAGACCCAGGACAGGCTGACGCTGAAGGCCACGACGAGCACGACCGCACCGACCACGGCGAGAACGTTGCCGTGCGGGCGGAACCCGAGCGCGAACCCGAGCCCCACGACCACGGTCGAGGCGAGCGCGTAGCGCACCACGTCACCGATCAGCGCCCCGATCAGCGGTGCGACGGGCCGGATCGACAGCGTACGGTACCGGTCGAACGCGCCGCTGGCGATGTCGAGGCTCAGCGCCGCGCCGGTCGTTCCGGTGGTCACCAGCAGTGTCATGACGAGGATTCCGGGGACCACGTAGCCGGCGTACCTGCCGGTCGATCCGCCGACCGCTCCACCGAACAGGTACGTGAACATCAGAGTGAACACCACCGGGTGGACGGCGATGTCGAAGAGCTGGACGGGGGTACGCCTGATCTTGAGCATCGTCCGCCGGCCGAACGCCAGGCAGGCGGTCACGGTGCCGGGCCGCGGAGGGCGCGCTCGCGCGGCGAGCACCGCACTCGACGATCGGGTGCCGGCGAGCGTGTTGAGCGTGGTCATGCGGTCGTCTCCTTCGGTGCGTCCGCTGCCGGTGCGTCCGCTGCAGGTGTGTCCGACCCCGGTCCGTCCGACTTCGGTCCGTCCGCCGCCGGTGCGTCCGCTGCAGGTGCGTCCGCTGCGCTGGCCGGGCGGCCGGTCAGCGCGAGGAAAACCTCATCCAGGCTCGGCTGCCCGAGGCTGAACTCGGTGACCGCGACTCCGGTCCGGGACAGCTCGGCCAGCGCGTGCCTCGCGGCCTCGGCTCCGATCGGCCCGTCGCTCGGCACCTGGGCGGTCAGGGCGCCCAGGTCGGGGTCGCGCGTCACGGATCCGCGCAACGCTCGCGTGAGCACCCGCTCGGCGGTGGCCCAGTCGTGCGGATCGGCGAGCCGGACGTGCAGCGCCCCGCCCCCGACCGATGCCTTGAGTTGGTCGCTGCTGCCCTCGGCGATGAGGGTGCCGCGGTCGATGACCGCGATACGGTCGGCGAGTTGGTCCGCCTCGTCGAGGTACTGAGTCGTCAGCAGAACCGTGGCACCGTCGGCGACCAGCGCCCGCACGATGCTCCAGACCTCATTGCGGCTGCGCGGATCCAGCCCGGTCGTCGGTTCGTCCAGGAACAGCAGATCGGGGAGGACGATCAGACCGCCGGCAATGTCGAGTCGACGCCGCATGCCGCCGGAGTACGTCTTGACCTGCCGGTCGGCCGCCTCGGTCAGCGAGAACGCGTCCAACAGTTCCGCGGCCCGGCTACCCGCGCCGGCCCGCGAGTGCCCGTGCAGCCGGCCCAGCAGGACGAGGTTCTCCCGTGCGGTCAGGCCCTCATCCAGCGACGCGTATTGCCCGGTCACACTGATCCGGTCCCGGACGGCGTCGGCGTCCCTGACCACGTCGTGCCCGAACACGCATGCCGTGCCCGCGTCGGGGCGCAGCAGCGTGGCCAGCATGCGGATGGTCGTCGTCTTGCCCGCGCCGTTGGGGCCGAGGAACCCGTACACAGAGCCGGCGGGGACACCCAGGTCGATCCCGTCGACGGCGCGTGTCGTTCCGAACCTCTTCGTCAGGCCCGCGGCTTCGACGGCCAGGACGCTGGAGCCCGTCATCGGACCCAGACATCCTCGTCGGCCACGTCACCCTGCTCAGCGCTGACATCGCGAGCGACGGCGAACGCGGCGGCGGCCTCCGGCAGGCTCGGGGCGCCGTCGAGCGCCGTCTGCAGCGTTTCGAGCGAGTCCCACCGCCACATGTCCACCCAGGTCCGCTCGTCGACGCGGATCAGCCTGGTCTCGGTGGGGCCGGAGAACCGCGCCCGGATCGCATCCAGGAGGTTCCTGCGCCGCTCCAGCACGGTGTCGGCGTCGGCCGGGTCGGCGGTGAATCGGGTCGTCCGGATGAGAGCCATCCCAAACCTTCTCTCTAGAGTTCATTTTTAGAGCTGGACTCTAGTGTTACTATGCAAGCATGCCTTTGGTCAAGAGCACCGGCAAGAAGGGCGAGAAGTCGCGGCAAACCCGGCGACGGATCCTGCAGGCCGCACACGAACTGTTCGTCGATCAGGGCTACGGAGTCACGACGCTGCAGGGCATCGCCGAACGCGCCGGCGTCGCCGTGCAGACCATCTACTTCGCCTTCGGCAACAAGCCGTCGCTGCTCAAGGAGCTGGTTGACGTCACCATCGCCGGTGACGACGAGCCGATCCCCACGATGCGGCGGGCCTGGTTCCTCGACGCCCTCAAGGCCGACACCGCCGAGGCGCAGTTGCGGGCGCACGTGCACGGCACGTGCGACGTGCTCCAGCGGATGGCACCGATCATGGAGGTGCTGCGCGCTGCCGGCGCGCAGGACCCGAGCCTGGCCGGCCTGTGGCAGCAGGACAGCGATCCGCGCTTCGAGGTGCACGCCACCGCCGCTCGCGGCCTCGTGGCCAAGCCCGACGCCAAGGCGCGGCTGTCCGTCGAACACGCCGCCGACGTGCTGTTCAGCCTGCTGAGCCCGGAGCTGTATCTGACGTTGACCCGTGACCGGGGCTGGACCCCGCAACGTTTCGAGCAATGGGCCTACGACACGCTGCACGCACAGCTCTGCGACTAGGCCACGTCTCGCAGCTGCCGCGGCGAAGGTCCGCGGGCCGCGGCACTGATGCGCCGGGCCGGCCGGCCCGGCGCATCGACCTGTAGTCGCGCAGACCCGCCCCTGCAACGGGTCCCCGCGACTCCGCCGTTACGGTTGGCCCGGTCGTACCGCGCCGACGAGCCAGTACGCGCCTCGCAGCCGGACGCCGTCGGCTTGTTCGAACGGCCGGAGCGCGGCCGTGACCGCTTGCAGCGCCCGGGCCTGGGTGGCCTGGTCGGCATCGCGCAGGCGATCCCGGGCCGGACCGCTGCCGAGGCGCATTTCCGCGGCCCTGCTCGCGTCCGGACCGTAGAGCATCGGTACCTCCACGGGAGTCACGGTGATGTCCGCGAAGCCTGCCCGGCCGAGGACGTCGCGTATCCGCTCGGCGTCGGTCAGGGAGAACATGCCCGGCGCGTACGGGTCGGCGGCGTTGGGTGTGGGCGTGCGGCCGAGCAATGCCGATGTGAAAACGGTGAACCACTCCTGTTCCGCGGCCTCGCGCAGGCAGACGAAGGCCAACTGGCCACCGGGCCGCAGGGCACTCCCGACGTTGACGAACGCGGCGACCGGGTCGATGAAGTAGGTCATTCCGCCGCGGCTGATGGCCACGTCGAACTCGCCGTGCGGTAACGGGTACACCTGGGCATCGCCGTGCTCGAAGCGCACGTTGGCGATGCCTTCGGCGGCCGCGATGGCCCGGGCGGTCGCCACCATCGGCCCGGACAGGTCGACGCCCAGCGCGTGCCCGCGCGAAGCCAGACCGGCGGCCAGCCGGGTGGTCTGCCCGTTGCCGCAGGCGATGTCGAGCACGCGATCCGCCGGGTCGATGCCGGCGGCGCCGAACAATGGGGTGTTGAGCGCACCGGCCACCCCGTCCCAGTGCTCCGGATGGTCGGCCCAGTACTGCCCCTCGTATCCGTTCCATGCCCGGGCCTGCTCGGTGTTGGCGATCGTGTCCACAAGAACCTCCCGTGGTGTACGCCGGCGGACCTGGCGCTGGCGCGGGTCGCGTCCGCGCCGAACCTCTCCGGCCTCCGAATAATGTGAACAGCGGTGTACGGCTTTGAACCATACACCAACTCGAACACGCGCGTCTCACTTGTGTCACGACTGCGCCAACCCACCGAGCCCGCCCCACCCGCCCCGGCCTCCGCCGCCGGTCGTGGTGCCCCCACGCGGCGGACACCCCCCGGTCGACAATGGACAGAACCCGGAGGGAACCGCAGCCGCCTCGCCGACGTCATAGCCGTATGACTCACTCGCCGCTCGTATCCCGGCGCTCACTGCTTCTCACTGCCGCGGCCCTCGCCGCCACTCCGCTGGTCGCCTGCGGCCGCGACGAGCCCGTCGGACCCGACGGCGACGCGGGTCTGATCGTCGCGAAGGGTGTCGCGCGCGCCCGGCCGGCAGCGGATGCGCCGACCACCGACCTGGCCACGGCGGTCGGACGGTTCGGCCACGCGCTCGGCGCCATGCGCGAGGACCCGGGCGGAAACTGGGTGGTGTCCCCGCTGTCCATCGCGTGCGCGTTCGCGATGGCCCGGGTCGGCGCCGGTGGCACGACCGCCAGTCAGCTCGACGCCACGTTCGGGTTCCCGCGGTCCGGTCGCGACGAGGCATTCAACGCGATCACGCGTCAGCTGGTGACCGCCGAGGTCCCACCGGCCAGCGCCCAGCGCACCCGCTCGGCCGGAACCACGGCACCACCACCGGTGGTGTGCCTCGGCAATGCACTGTTCCCGCAGCTCGGCCTGTCGCTCGGGAACGCCTTCCTGGCTACCCTGGCCGCGCAGTTCGGCGCCGGTGCCCGCCCGGTCGACTACACCTCACCGAAAGCGGTCCAGACCATCAACGACTGGGCCAGTCGACAAACCGCCGGGCGCATCAAGAAGGTCTTCGACCACCTCGACCCGAACACCCAACTCGTCCTCGCGAACACCGTGTACCTGAAGGCGTCATGGGCCAACGCGTCGCCCGACGCGGTCGCGGTGCAGCGACCGTTCTCGGCGACCGCGGGCAGCGTCAGTGTGCCGATGTTCGCGCAGGAGGGCACCATGGCCTACGGTCACGGAAGCGGCTGGGAGGCGGTCGAGGTGCCCTACGCCGGTGGAGACATCGCCATGCGCGTGATCCTCGCTCCGGCCGGCGGTAACCCGATGGACCAGCTCGCACCGGACCGGATGGCGGCGATCGGGCGCACGTTGACACCGACCCGTGTCGAGGTGACGATGCCGCGCTGGGACTACGCCACCGACCTCGACCTCAAAGCCTGCCTCAAGTCGATGGGCCTGACCGCGCCGTTCGCCGGCGACGCCGATTTCAACGGCATCCACCCGGGCCTCTACATCGACCAGGCCATCCACCGCGCGAACATCACCGTCGACGAGTGGGGCACCGAGGCAGCCGCCGTGACCGCGATAGCCATGCCGGCGGGCGCCCGGGTGCCTGAGTCCGTCATCAACGTCACCGTGAACCGCCCGTTCGCGTTCGCGATCGTCGGCGGACCGCAACGCGTCCCGCTGTTCATGGGCGTGGTCACGGACCCGACCGGGTGACGAACCCACGGAGGGTTCGCCTGCTTCGAGGCGACAGCGGGGCTCGCCTCAATGAGGCGAGCCCCGCTTTTACTGCATCCTTTAGCCTCGGTGGCAGATGCCAGTCAGGCGAGTGTGTCCACCCGCGATTCCTGGGCCTCCTGCGCCACTGCGGCCACGGCCTGCTTATCCTTCGCAGCGGTTGTGCGCAGGTGCGCCTTGTGGAGCAGGTTGATGACGACGGTCAGGACGGCGGTGAGGATCGCCATCGCGATCACGATGGCATGGAACTCGGTGGCGTACGTCGCGCCGTGTCCCGCAGCGCCTGCCGCGGTCGCCTGTGCAGCGGCCGGGTCAGCGATGCGAGATCGCAGCAGGGCGGCCAGGACGGCGGCGTATGCACCCACGACGAGGGCCTCGCTGCCCAACCGCATGAAATTCAGGACACCCGCGGCGGTACCGCTGCTGCGCGCCGTGACGGCGGCGAGCGCCTCGCCGTCAACCAGGCCGATGGGAAAGCCGAAGCCGAAGCCCAGCAGGATCATCGGAACGACGAGCAACCCCAGCGAGGAACTGGCGCCGAGAAACAGCAGCCCGAGATCTCCCAGCACGAGGGCGACGAGGGCAACGTTGATCATTGTCATGGGCCCGATGCGCTTGACATGCGAGATCAGGAACGATGCGATCATGGGGCCGATCAGGACCGGGATCGTCATCGGGAGCATGAACAGCCCGGCCGTGCCGGCCGACATGTCATGGATGGCGCTGAGGGCTACCGGAAGGTAACTGAGGACCGTTACGTATCCGACGGCGGCTGCGACGGGGACCAGCACCATCGACAGGAACTTCCTGTTCCCCAGCAGCGAGAAGTCGACCGCCTTCTGGCCCGCTTCGCGCTCGTGGCGGATGCGCGGGACCGCCGCGGATCCGAGCAGTGCGACGATCATTACTACGGCGAACAGCCCGAAGACGCCGCGCCAGCCGACGCCGGCGACGAGCCCGCCAGAGATGGTGGGGCCGAGGGCCAGCCCCAGCCCGATGGTGGTGCCGAACAAGGCGAAGGCCCGACCTCGCTGCGGACCCTCGAAGGCGTTCGACAAGAGTGCTGCCGCGCCCGTGAAAACCGCGGCGCCGCCGGCCCCCGCCAGGAGCCGACCGATGTCGAGGACTGCGAGGCTGCCGGAAACGGCGCTGAGGACCGACGCCGCGAGGATGACCACGAGGCCGGCGAGGAAGGTCCGCCGGTACCCGATCCGGTCGGATAGGACACCCCAGACGAGGGTAAATACGGCGAACGCCGCGTTGAAGCCGTTGATGACCCATTGCAGGGCGGTGGCCGAGTTGCCCAGGTCCTGAGAGATCGCAGGAATCGCGATGGCGGTGCCCGAAATGCTGATCGGCATCACAAACACGGACAGGAGTACGACGGCGAGCAGCAGGGTCTTCGACCGCTGGTGTGAACCGTGCGACACGCTATGACTCGTCATGACTTTCTCTTCTTAGGTATGATGATGTTCGTACGTTTTAGGTACGATGGACTTCGTACCTGCGCCAAGTTTATGACGTGTCATACGTACGATGCAACTCGTACCTGCGAGAGGAGGGACACACCGTGGCTGATCCAGCCGGACACCCGGAGCCCGAAGAAATCGAGATCGGCGCGGTGCTGCACGCCCTTGCCGATGCCAACCGCCGCAAGGTGGTGACCGACTTGTGGAATGCGCCCGTGGGGGAAGAGCGGACGTGTCAGTCCTTCGCGCTGCCGGTGTCCAAGTCGACGCTCACCCACCACTTCAAGATCCTTCGCGAATCCGGGCTGGTGTGGAGCATCGACAAGGGCAACCGCAACGATGTCTCACTCAGGCGTGAAGATCTGGAGGCTCGGTTTCCCGGACTTCTCAAGGCCGTCGTGTCGGGCTCACTGCACCCGGCCGCCTGAGGTTGGCCGTTAGGTAATCCGAGGGCGACGACGTGCCGACTGCACGCATTTCAGGTCGATCGATCGGTGATCGGCGGGAACGCCAACCTGGCCGCACGCTTGGGCGGCCAGGTTGGCACTCGACCCGTGGGCACACATTCCGTTCTATGCCAGCCGTATCCGTCACACCCGGTTCGGCTGGTCCGGCGACAGACCTACCGTTCAGGCCCCGCGACTAATGGTCAGCCGGAGGAAGGAGCTTGCGGTCGATGAGGGACTGCAACGATTTGCGGAACGAGTCCTGGGTGTCGATCGTGTTGGCGAATCCAGCCTGACGCAGCTTGATCGTGCTCACGAACGCTCGTGGCCCTGCCGGGGCGTCGTACGCGAAGGCGAAGTCCGCATGCTGGTCCCCGTACCCGACCAACTCGCGAAGGCTGTGGGATCGAAGGTCGTACTTCGCAACAATACGGTCCCAGACCGCCGCGTTCTCGACAATGTAGGCCGCCAGGCTGGTCGGCACGTCCGGACCGGCGTCGACACCGAGCGTCTGCGCGAGAGCTGGCCACACGTTGCGCCACTCGAACACGTCGCCGTTGGTGATGTTGAACGCCTGGTTGGCCGCTTGGGGTGACTGCGCGGCCCAGACCATGACGTCGCCGACAAGATTCGCGTCAGCGGCTTCCCAGACGAACGACGGGCCGCCGGGGAACCCGAACGGTTGACCCAGCTCGCGACGGATAGCCGCGTAGACACCGATAGCCGGCAGGACGTTCAACGCACCCGGTGTCGCGCCGGTGACCAACTGTGGGCGCAGCGCCGTGTAGGCGAAGCCGTGTTCGGCACCCATCGTCCGTACGTAGTCTTCCTGGTCGAAGAAGAAGTTCGCGTGGTCGTGTCGGGCGTCAGGCTCGCGGGCCGGGATCGGGATCGGGTGCAGATGCACGCCGTAGACCTTCGTTCCCTGCAGGATGCTGATGTGCCGGAAGTCGGTGGCGTTTGCGACGATCGGCTCCACCACGTTGCGGAGCATGGCGTTGTTGGTGTCGATCTGCGATCGCCGCGACCAGCCGGAGACCAGTTCCGGCTCCTCGTAGATTGCCGTGTAGGCGATGTGCGTGATGTCGGTCAATGGTTCGAGCGCAGCTCGGGTGGCGGCCTCGTCGCGAAGATCGACCGAAAGGAACTCGACCGAGCGCCCGCTTGGCAGGTCGGGCTTGCGTCGAGAAACGCCAACGACCTCCCAGCCCGCGGACAGGAACTGCTCGATCGCCGCCGCCCCGAGCAGGCCGCTCGCGCCCGTGACCAGCACCTTGTTACGCATGGTTACTCCCTGAGATGTATATGATGCGTCATAGAATGACGTGTCATGAACGCTAGCTCGGGGTGTATGACATGTCAAGTAGACCGGCTAGACTGGGCGTCATGGATGATCCGCGCTGGCTGGACGAGTCGGAGCACGGCGCCTGGTGCTCCTACATTGCGATGCACGCGCGGCTGATGGCCCAACTCCATCGTCAGCTCCAGCATGATGCCGGACTGTCCTTGGCTGACTACGATGTGTTATCTCAGCTTACCAACCATCCAGCCGGCCGCGCGCGGGTGTTCGAACTGGTCGAGGCCCTGCAGTGGGAACAGAGCCGCCTGTCGCACCACCTCAAACGGATGCAGGGCCGGGGGCTCGTCACGCGCGAGTACTGCCCCGACGACGGTCGCGCAGCCCTGGTCGTGCTCACCCCCGAAGGACGATCCGCGATCGAACATGCCGCTCCGCGTCATGTTGCGGCTGTGCGGGATCTCGTGTTCGACGTCCTCACCCCGGACCAGGTTGCTGGCCTGCGAGCCGTTGCCGAGGCCGTGCTCGACCGAATCGAGGCACGCGACGACGGCAGCGCCGCGACCTAAACCGGCGGTGGCCTTACCCGGTATCGAGGATCGATTCGAGAGCCCGGTCATCGCCCGCCAAGGCGTGTCAGCTCCGGGGTAGCGGATCCCCACGGATGGGGCGTCCGCTACCCCGACGGGCTACGACCTTTACTGCTGCTGCTGGTATGCGAGGTCGGCAGCGGTCAGACCTTCCAGGGCCATGCCGAACGGGACACCTTCGACGATGCGCCGCAGTAGCCGCTGGTTGAGGGTCTGCTTCTGCAGCGATCGGTACAACCTCGGCTTGGCCGCGAGCTTCCGCGCGATCTCCAACCCGCGGGCGTACGCCTGCTCGTGCGGCACCACCTCGTTGACCACGCCCCACCGTTCGGCCGTGGTGGCATCGATGGTCTCGCCCGTCCACAGCAGCCACTTGGTGCGCGCGGTACCAACAGCTTCTTCCCACACGACCTGAAGGCCGTCGCCTGCCGTGATGCCGAACGTGGGGTGGGGGAAGTCGCCGTACGTCGCCCGCTCGGACGCGATGTGGATGTCGGTCAGCAGCAGGTACTCCGAGTGGACGGTCGCTGGGCCGTTGGCCACCCCGATCACTGGCATCGGCAGGCTGAGCAACCGCTGCAGCACATTGAGCCCCTCGGTGCGAATCTTCTCCCACACCGCGGGCTTGAAGATCTCACCAAGGCTGGGCCCGTCGATGTTGTCCATGAACACATCGCCGGCGCCGGTGATGATCATCGCTTTGTTGTCGGCGTCGAGCGCGACTTCCTCGAGGGCCTTGGGAAGGTCCTCGTGCGTCTGGCCGGTGAAGACGACCGGACCGCCGCGGGTCTGGAACCGGAGCGTGAGGATGCCGTCGCTGGTGCGCTCGAAAGCGAGGTCTTGGAACTTGTTGAAGTAGGTCGGGTCAGACATCAAGACTCCCAGTCTGTGTCGATTTGAGTGTTATGGGATGAAGGAACTTACCAGGTAGACCGTCTGGTGCGGTCGGACCAGACAGGCCTGTCTAGTTACAGTAGACAGGTCATTCTGGTATCGTCAACTGCCATGGACGCTGAGACGGACTACGTCTACCCACATCCGGCGCGGGACAGGCTGCTGCGGACCGCGGACCGGCTGTTTTACGCCGAGGGAATCAACGCGATCGGGGTCGAACGGATCCTGTCCGAGGCGAAAGCAGCCAAGGCGAGCATGTACTCGAATTTCGGCAGCAAGAGCGAACTCGTCCGGGCATATCTGGACAACCGGAGCAACAACTGGCGTCGTCACGTCGAGGCCCAACTGGGAGCTCGGGCAGGCCGGGCCGAGGATCAGATACTCGCCGTATTCGATCTGTTGGGTGAGTGGTTCCAGACGCCCGACTATCGTGGCTGCCCGTTCATCAACGCCGCCGCCGAATGTGGGACCGAGCCTGCGGTGACAGAGGTCACGGCCCAGCATCGCAGCTGGGTGCGAGAGTTGTTCGCTGGCCTGTTGGCGCAGGCCGGCGTCCGCGACGTGAGCAAGCCGGCCGACCAACTCTGCCTGCTTTACGACGGCGCTATGGTCGACGCTCAGCTGGACCGCAGCGCAGACCCCGCGAAGCGCGCACGGGAGACGGCCGAACTCGTGATTGCTGCGAGCCTGGGAGTAGGAACCGGCCGCAACGGCGATAGTGGCAAGTAGGTCGGACCAGACGGCGGTTGTCGGCTGCGCGGTCGCCGGGCGCTCACCCGATGACCGCGGGTTGGGGGCCGGCGATGGAAGCTCTGGTGTACCGGCATGCCGCACGCCACTCCGCACAACGGGAACGAGGCGTGTGCCGACCCTGACGGTGACCTAGCGCTTCCAAGGGCCACGTCCGACGCACTCGAACGTCTCGGCGCCGGTTGGCCCCTTCCGGGCGAGGGCCAGGGCGAGAACCTCGTGCAACTCTGCCGGACCGCGCGGCGCTCTGGCACTTCCGTTCATATCCACCGCTCGTCGGTGCCGGTCGGGTCTGACAGTTCCAAGGACGCCGAAGCTTCGAAAATTTCGGAAGCGCCCGGCCGGCCGCCCCACCGCTGGATTGCCCAGAGCATCGACCGGACCCTCTTGCCCGTCAGGCAGCGAATCAGCCCTGACCACAAACGACAGGCGCTGGCGACGATCCACATCGTGCTCGAATGTTTTCGCAAATCTTCCGGAAACTGTTGTCAAACGATGCGGGCTCGACTCATACTTTCGGCGTCGACAGAGTTCGACAACTGTCGATGACGATCAGCCATCCCGACCCGCTCCCCGCGGTTTGCCACAAACACCGGAATCGCGCTGCCTGGCCGGCCCGTCCGCCGTCGCCAGAAGCCAGCCGTGACAAGGAGGGCATCACGCACATGAACGACGCTCCCGTCAGATCCAGAAGCCGCCGACGCACCCGCATCCGACTGCTCATCGGCGGCGCCTGCGCCGCTGCGCTGGCCGCGGCGATCCTGCCCGGCATCGCGAACGCGGCAACGCAGATCTGCTCCCCCCAGACCGGCACCAACGGCGGCAACTACTACTCCTTCTGGAACAACGGCCAGGGGTCATCGTGTATCACGCTGAACTCCGGCACCAACTACTCCAGCACCTGGAGCAGCATCGGCGACTGGGTCGGCGGCGTCGGCTGGAACCCCGGCAGCACCAGCCGCACGATCAGCTACACCGGCAGCCTCAACGGCTCCGGCGGCACCGCGCTGATGACGCTCTACGGCTGGTCGACCAACCCACTGGTCGAGTACTACGTCATCGACAACTGGATCGGCTCGCCGAATACGGCCGGCACCAACATGGGCACGATGACCAGTGACGGCGGCACGTACACCATCATCAAGCACCAGCAGGTCAACCAGCCCTCCATCCAGGGCACCGCGACCTTCTGGCAGTACCTGGCGATCCGGACCTCGAAGAGAACCGGTGGCGGGACCATCACCTTCTCCAACTTCGTCAACGCCTGGGCCAGCCACGGGATGAACCTGGGCACGATGAACTACCAGATCATGGCGACCGAGGCATGGGGCGGCGGCAGCGGCAGCTCCAGCGTCAGCATCGGCGGTAGCCCTCCGCCGACCACGACCCCACCGACCACGACCCCACCGACCACCGCGCCGCCGACGAGTCCTCCGCCGACCGGCGGCGGTGGAAGCGGCTGCCGCGCCACCTACTCGGTGGCCAACAGCTGGCAGGGTGGCTTCAACGCCAGCGTGACGGTGACCAACGCCGGATCGTCCACGCTCAACGGCTGGACCGTACACCTGACCCTGCCGAGTGGGCAGAGCATCGCCAGCCTGTGGAACGGCGTGAACAGCGGCACGAGCGGGGCCGTCACGGTCAAGAACGCCGCGTACAACGGCACACTCGGGGCGGGCGCCTCGACCTCGTTCGGGTACACCGGCTCCGGGGACGGATCCCAGACACCCAGCAACATCAGCTGCACGAGCCCGTAAGCCTGGGGGCTCCATCCACCAATCCGTCCGGGCCGGCTCGGGTCACCTCGAGCCGGCCCGGACGGCGATAGCCAACGGCGAGACCAGGCACACCGAGACCAAGCACACCGTCGAAAGGCAGCGCGCTACCGGTGCAGCCACTCGCTCGCGACGGTCACCTCCGCGAGCACGTCGGGCAGCGGCTGTACGCCGATGCCGGGGCCCGTCGGCACCGGGAGATGGCCGTCGTCCAGGACGAACGGCGGGGTGACATCGGTGTGGTAATAGCGGTCGGAGGCCGAGGTGTCGCCGGGCAGGGTGAAGCCGGGCAGAGCGGCCAGGGCCACGTTGGCGGCTCGCCCGATGCCGGTTTCGAGCATCCCGCCGCACCACACCGGTACCCCGTGGGCGGCGCACACGTCGTGAATGCGGCGCGCCTCCAGGTAACCGCCGACCCGGCCCGGCTTGACATTGACGATCGCGCAGGCTCCCCGGCGGATCGCGTCGGCCGCGATCGCCGCCGAGGTGATCGACTCGTCGAGGCACACCGGCGTCCGGACGATCCGGGCCAGCTCGGCGTGGCCACGGATGTCCTCCTCATCGAGCGGCTGCTCGATCAGCAGCAGATCGAACGGATCGAGCCTGGCGAGGTGGCGCGCGTCGGCCAGGCTGTACGCCGTGTTGGCGTCGACCTGGAGAAGCACGTCGTCGCCGAAGCGCTCGCGGACCGCCCGTACCGGCGCGATGTCCCAGCCGGGCTCGATCTTGAGCTTGATCCGTACGTACCCCGCGTCGAGGTAGCCCTCCACGGCGTCCAGCAGCTCGCCGATCGAGTCCATGATGCCGACCGAGACGCCGCAGGCCACCCGGTCACGCACCGCGCCCAGCTCCCGCCCGAACGAACGTCCCTGGCCGCGCAGCTCGGCATCCAGGACGGCCATCTCCAGGGCCGCCTTGGCCATCCGGTGCCCCTTGAACGGAGCCAGTACCGACCCGACGGCCACCGCGTCCAACCGGGGATGGTCGACGATCGCGGGTACGAGATAGCGGCGCAGCACGTCCGCGGCGCCGTCGACGTACTCGGAGGAGTAGAGCGGTTCGCCGGTCGCCACACACTCCCCCCACCCCTCCGCCTCCTCGGTGACCACGCGCAGCAGGAGGATGTCGCGGTCGGTCTCGGTCCCGAACGAGGTGCGAAACGGTGCCACCAGAGGCATGCGGATCCGGCGCAGCTCGACTCCGGTCAGCTTCATCGGTGCTCCTGTCCCGCGCCGCCCCGGGTGACGACGAACCACCCGGCCTTGTCGAACCCGGTCGGCCGGGCTCCCCCGGCCATCAGCGTGCCGAGCGCCTCGCGAACCGCTACCCGCCAGTGTCTGGCTCGCGCCGGATCGATCCGGCGGAGCGTCTCGATGTCCGGTGGCACGGCGACCAGTACAGTTTCGCCGTCCAGGGTGCCGGGGGTCGGCGCGTCATCGTCCCCGCGGTCGAGCCCGATGACCGCACCGGCGTCGAGCGCGGCCCGCGCGTCGACGTGCCACGACGTTCCGGCGCAGGCCGCGGCGACCCGGTCGGCGGCCAGGTCCCAGTGCACCAGCAGCCGGTCGCTCTCGTCGGTGCCGTCGGTCGAGTCGAGTGTGCCGCCGTAGAAGTTCGGCAGGTACTCGGTCGCGGTGGCGGCGAGCTTGACCAGGTTGAAGTAGGCGTTCCGGCGGACCAGTGGATCGAAGGTCCATCGAATGGTCCGCACTCCACGAGCCAGCGCCCAGGCACGCTGATGCAGCTTCAGCGCGTAGCCGACACCGCGAGCCGCGGCGCCTGCGTCCACCCCCGCGATGTGGCTGTGCATCGCCTGGTCGGCGGGCGGCCCGAAGAAGCCGACGCAGGCGCCCACCAGGGTATCGCCGTGGTAGGCGCCACCGAGATAATTGCCGGCCTTGGTCAGCGCCCGCAACAGCTCGGTGTTGATCGGTGGATCGTTCGGGTCCGAAGGCCAGATCTCGTTGTAGAGCCGGCACACCGCTTGCAGGTCGCCGAACTCGGTGAGTTCACACAGGCGTACGCCGGCGCGGTGCTCGGCACGGTCGGCGGCGGCCGAGGCGCCGGCGAGGGCGTCGCCGAGGGCCTGATTGGCAAGACCCGACATCGACGACCTCAATCCCGGCTCGCGGTCGATGACATGCCTGGTTGCTCCCTTTCGACGGACGGTACCAGCGGGGGGTCCAGCAGGCGGAGCGTCCGCCTGTCCGCGTCCAACTCCGCGCGTACCCCGATCGGAAAGCTCTGGAACCGGCCGCCGTGCCCGACGTTCGCCCACGCGATGACCGGCACACCGAGGTCACCGAGGCGGTCCGTCAACACCGGGTGGATCTGCTCCACCGTTCCGCACTGGTACCAGGAGCCGGCGATCACCGCCGCCACCCCGTCGAGATAGCCGGACCGGCGCAGTTGCGTGAGCATCCTGTCCACGCGGTAGTCGTTTTCCTGCTCGTCTTCGAGCAGGAGAATCCCACCGCGGGCGGGCAGCGAGGTGTCGGTGCCCACCGACGACGCCAGCAGCGCCAGGTTGCCGCCGAGGGTGGTGCCCCGCGCGGTCCCGCCGACCACCGTCACCGCCTCGCCGTAGTGGAGTTCCCGCACGCGTTCGGGCGACATGAGGGCGCGCAGCATCGATGAGAAGGTGTAGGACTGGGCGAACTCTCCGCAGCACACCATCGCGCTCATCAGCGACGCCCACCCCAGCTTGACGGCGATCGCCTCAAGGATGGCCGTGACGTCGGAGTAGCCCGAGAGAACCTTCGGCGCCACGTGCTCCAGGCCGCTCCAGTCCATGGCTTCCAGCGTGCGCTGAGCCCCGTAGCCGCCACACGCGAAGACGACTCCCGCGATGGACTCGTCCAGCAGCGCCTGGCGCAGTTCCGCGGCGCGCGACCGGTCGTCGCCGGCGAGGTAGGGGTGCACAGTGCCGCTGGCGCGCACGGAGGGATATACCACCGGTTCGAGGCCGGCGAAGCGCAACGCGTCCAGACCGTCCGCCAGCAGGACGTGCTGCGCGGGACTGCTCAACGTCAGCACCGCCACACGGTCACCCGGTCGCAATGCCGGCGGCCGGGCGAACGGCGTGGCACCGTCGCGGCTCCGGTCGTTACCAAGCAATCCACTCGCTCCTCAACCGCGATAGGCGATAGCCGCAGGATACGAAATGTGTCTAGACGATCCACCGCCCGGTGGGAAGGGGTCCGGCCCCATTTCAGATCACGAATGGGTCACTACACCGGACGACGACCGCGCGGGAGGCCCGGGTGATCCGGTCCGCGGAATCCGGCCCGAGGAAACCCGGCCGGCGGCAAGGAGTCTGGCAAGGCGGTTGGCAATGCCGGCGGTGAATGCTACCCGAACCCATCGGTCCCGATCATGAGCCAGGGGCGCGCACACGGACAAGCGAATTCCCGCGGACTCACATCCACGCGGGCAGAGATTGCAGCGACTGATCCCGCAGCCGAACGCGGCTGTGACAATTGAAGGAGATTGACCAGATGAGGGTTGGCACAGGCACCCGGCCAACGCGACCCGGCCTGCGGCGCCGGCTCGCCGCGGCGGTGTTGGGCTGCGGAGTTGCGGCAGCAATCGTCTCCATCCCGACTCCCAGCGTCGGCGCGTCCTCCGGGTCGACGTTCACGATCGCCATGGACGACTCGGGCATCGACACATTGAACCCGTTCCTGTCCTACTTCGAGGGCGGCCTCAAGACGTTCGCGCTCATCTATCCCACCCTCAACATCCTCGACGAGGACAACAAGCCGGGACCGTACCTGGCCACCTCCTGGACCACGTCGCCGGACCAGCTCACCTGGACCTACAAGATCCAGAGCGGGTTGAAGTGGTCCGACGGTCAGCCGATCACGGCCGAGGACGCCGCCTGGACGTTTAACCTGATCATGACGAACAACATCGCGGCGACCGCCAACGGCGCTCTGGTGGCCAACGTCGCGTCGGTCACCGCCCCGGACGCGACGACGCTGGTCATCAAGACCAAGCAGCCGCAGGCGAACATGCTCTATATCAGCGTCCCGCACTGGGGTATCCCGATCGTGCCCAAACACATCTGGGAATCGCACGTCGCCGGGCTGAAGGACTACAAGAACGACACCTTCCCCGTCGTCGGGTACGGGCCGTACACACTGGTCAACTACACCACCGACCAGTACGAGAAGTTCGCCGTCAACAAGGACTTCAAGCTCGGCGGTAAGTCCCCGACCTTCGACAACCTGGTGGTGCAGGAGTTCAAGAACAGCGACGCGGCCGTCGCGGCGCTCAAGAGCAACCAGCTCGCGTACTACGACGGCCTGAACTCCAACCAGTTCAACGCGCTCAAGAACGACAGCAGCCTGCGGACCTTCCAGGAACTCGGCACCGGATGGACGGCGGTGGAGATCAACGCCGGCGCGAAGACCCGCACCGGCAAGCCGATCGGCACCGGCAACCCGGCGCTGGCCAACGACCAGGTCCGCGAGGCGATCAGCTACGCCATCGACAAGAAGAAGATCACCGCGAACGTGCTGGGTGGACTCGGCGTGTCCGGCGAGGGCTACCTGCCGCCCGGGTACCCGCAGTGGCAGTGGCACCCGTCCGCCGACGAGGCCGTCTCGTACAACCCGGCCAAGGCAAACTCGCTGCTGGACTCGGCCGGGTACGCCAAGGGCCCCGACGGTGTGCGGATCGACCCGCGAACCCACAAGCCGCTGAGCATCCGGCTGGGCATCCACTCCGACTCCTCGCGTGACGCCCAGATCTCGGCTCTGCTCCAGGGCTGGCTCAAGGACGTCGGCATCGACCTGAAGCTCGACACGCTGAGCATGAGCAAGCTCAACGACAACCTCGCCAAGGGCGACTGGGACATGCTCATGGACTCCTGGCCCACCGGTCCGGACCCGACCTATTTGCTGTCCATCCAGACCTGCGGAACGCTGCCGAAGGACGACGGTACGGGTGGCAACACCGACGCGTTCGTCTGCGACCCGAACTACGACAAGCTGTTCGCCCAGCAGGTGAACACGTTCGACGCCACCCAGCGGGCGCAGCTCGTCGGGCAGATGCAGGACATCCTCTACAAGGCGAACCGCGACCTGATCCTCTACTACCCCAACGGCCTGGTCGCGTACCGCAAGGACGCGCTGACGGGCATCACGTCCGGCAAGGCCGACGCGAACGGGTTCTACCCGAGCAAGCCGTACTTCTGGTTCGTGATGGACGCCGCTCCGCTGAGCCAGAAGGCATCGTCGTCGCACCGCACCACGTACCTCGTCGCGGGCGCGGTGGTGGTGGTACTCATCGCCGCCGGCGCGGTACTGCTGCTGCGGCGCAGGTCCACCGCCGACGAGCGCGAGTAAGCCTTGTCCACGCAGATCGTCGAGCCGCTGGACGTCGCGGCCGGTACGCCTTCCTCGTCTATCTCGGCCGCAAGCTGCTGGCCGCGGTCGCCAGCCTGTTCTTCACGCTGGTCATCGGGTTCGTGCTGTTCAGTCTGATGCCCGCGGACCCGGTGCAGTCGATGACCCGCGGTCACCCGACCAGCGACGCGCAGATGGCAGCGCTGCGCCGGTCCCTCGGGCTGGACAAGCCGATCTGGTTGCGGTTCATCGACTTCGTCAACGACGCCCTGCACGGCCGGCTCGGCCAGTCTTGGCAGTTCCAGCAGTCGGTCGCCTCGCTGATCGGCTCACGGTTGGGGCCGACGGTGCTGTTGATGGGAACCGCGACCCTGATCTCCGTCACGCTCGGGCTGTGGCTCGGCGTGCGCAGCGGGTGGCGGCACGGCAGTCTCTTCGACCGGGCCGCGTCGGGTGTGTCGCTGACCCTGTGGTCGATGCCGACGTTCTGGCTGGGGATGATCCTGCTCGTCACGTTCAGCGTCGGGCTCGGCCCGATCCCGAGCATCCTGCCCGCCAACGGGATGAGCGACCCGTCCATCTCGGGAGCACTGCCGCACACCCTCGACGTCGTCCGGCACCTGGTGCTGCCGAGCATGACGATGGTACTGGTGGTCTTCGCGCAGTACGTGACCATCATGCGGTCGTCCATCATCGACGAGTTGGGAAGCCCGTACCTGCTGACCGCGCGGGCCAAGGGCCTGACCGATGCCGACGTACGGCGTAAGCACGCCGTACCGAACGCCCTGCTGCCCACCGTCACGGTGATCTTCCTGCACATCGGCGGCATCATCGGTGGCGCCATCACCGTCGAGACCGTCTATTCCTGGCCCGGGCTGGGCTACCTGACCTACCAGGCCCTCAAGGTGCCCGATCTGCCGCTGTTGCAGGGCACCTTCATCATCTTCAGTTCATCGGTGATCCTCATGAACCTCGTCGCGGACGTCCTCTACCGCATCCTCGATCCCCGGGTGCGTGCCCAGTGACCGGTACCCAGGCCGACATCCGGCACCCCCGACCCAGTCAGCTGCCCGCGAGCGGCGCGGTCCGAGCGGAATCGGCCAAACCGCCGCCGTTCAACGCGTTCCGTCGCTTCGTCCGCGGCTTTCTCGCCCGGCCGAGCGGGGTGGCCGGGGTCGCCATCCTCTTCGCGTTCGCGGTCCTCGCCCTGGTGGCACCGGCGTTCATCGGTCCCGCCCAGTTGGACGTGACAAAGGTGAGCGGTCCGCTGCTGGCTCCGCCGAGCGCGCACTACCTGCTCGGTACCGATGAATCCGGGCGATCGGTCCTGGCACTCGCGATCTGGGGAGCCCGCGCCTCGCTGTCCGTCGGTGTGATCGCGACCGCTCTGACGGTGATCCTGGGCAGCACCATCGGGCTGCTCGCCGGGCACTACCAGGGCTGGCTCGGCGCGGTCCTGATGCACGTCACCGACTGGTTCATCGCGCTGCCCAGCCTCCCGCTGGCCATCTCGCTGTCGGCCGTCCTGGGACAGGGGTCGGCGTCCATCACCATCGCCATCGCGGTCACGTCCTGGACCTCGACCGCCCGCCTGGTACGGGCGCAGACCCTGGCGGTCGAGGCGAGACCGTTCGTCGAACGCGCCCGGGCACTCGGTGCCAGCAACAGTCAGATTGTCGTACGGCAGGTGCTGCCCAACGTCATGCCGCTGATCCTGGTCTCCTCGACCCTCACCGTCGCCTCGGCGATCCTGTCCGAGGCGACCCTGACGTTCCTCGGACTCGGCGATCCGACCAGTGTCTCCTGGGGATCGATGCTGGATTCCGCCTTCTCCCGGGGCGCGGTGACCGCCGAGGCATGGTGGTATCTGCTCACCCCCGGCGTGGCGATCCTGATCGTCGTGCTCGGCTTCACGCTCACCGGGCGGGCGGTCGAGCACGTTCTGAATCCGCGGATGGTGAAGTAATGACGATGCTGGAAGTCCGCGACCTCTCGGTCACCTACCGGCAGGGGGCGCACGCCGTACCGGCCGTGCGGGAGGTCGGCTTCACCCTTGCCGGCGGGGAGATTCTGGGGGTCGCCGGAGAATCGGGCTCCGGCAAGTCGACGATGGCCATGAGCCTGCTCCGGCTGCTGCCCGTGGGTACCGAGGTCAGCGGCGACGTGACGTTCAACGGCGAGAACCTGCGCACCGCCTCGTGGGGCCGGTTGCGCGCGGTTCGGTGGGCGCAGGCGTCGGTGGTCTTCCAGGGCGCGATGAGCGCGCTGAATCCGGTGCGGACGATCGGTCAGCAGATCTGCGAACCGATCCTGTTGCACGACAAGGTGACCGAACGTGTCGCCCGCAGGCGCACCGCCGACCTGCTGGACAGCGTCGGGGTTCCGGCTCGGCGGCAGGACGACTATCCTCATGAACTGTCCGGCGGGCAACGGCAACGAGTCATGATCGCGATGGCCATGGCCTGCCGGCCGAACCTCATCATCGCCGACGAGCCGACGACCGCCCTGGACGTCATGGTTCAGGCGCAGATCCTGCGGCTGCTCACGGATCTGGTTTCGGACGCGAACATCGGCGTCATCATGATCAGCCACGACCTGTCGGTACTGGCCGACGTGTGTACGCAGCTGGCAGTCATGTACACCGGCCGGTTCGTCGAGATCGGGCCGGCGGCCGAACTGTTCACGCAGCCACGGCACCCGTACACGCAGGCTCTGACCCGGGCCTTCCCGCGGATCGGCGACCCGCGGTCGCGGCTGGCCCCCGGCGGCCTGCCCGGCGACCCGCCGACGCCCGGACAGGCCGTCGCCGCCGGCTGCTCGTTCGCGACCCGGTGCAGCCAGGTGATGCCGGACTGCGGGACCCGGGACATCACACTGTGGCCGGCCGGCGACGCGCGCGAGGCGGCCTGCCTGCGGGTCCTGCCGGAGTATCCGGATCCGGGTGAGGCAGCGGCGCCGGACCCGGCGGTGGCCGGTGATGTCCCGTCGCCGGCGGACGGCCCGGCCAAGAGTGACCCGGCCAAGAGTGACCCGGCCAAGAGTGACCCGGCCAAGAGTGACCCGGCCAAGACTGACTCGGCCGAGAGCCGCCCGGCCGAGAGCCGACTCGCCGACGGCCGCCCGACCGAGAGCCGACCCGCCGAGAGCCGCCCGACCGAGCATCGTGCCGGGACAGACCCGGCACGGCAGGCCGACAGCGGGCAACCGGCCGGACAGTCGGCCGGCCAAACGGCTGGGCAACCGGCCGGACAACAGGCCGGCCAAGCGGCGATTCTGGAGGTCCGGGGGCTGCGGGTCACCTACCCGTCGCGCGGTGGCCGGGGCCCGGCCCGCGCGGTCGACGGCGTCGACCTCACCGTGGACGCCGGCGAGATCGTCGCACTGATCGGCGAGTCCGGCTGCGGTAAGAGCACCCTGGCGCGGGCACTGGTGGGCCTGGTGAAGCCGACCAGCGGCGAGGTCCACTACCGCGGTACCGGGCTGAGGTACTCGAACTCGGCGCTCAAGCGGTACCGCCGGCACGCTCAACTGGTGCTGCAGGATCCGGCCGGCGCGCTCAATCCCCGGCAGAACGTCTTCGACCTCGTCGCCGAGGGGCCGCGGCTGCACGGGCTGACCAGCGACCTCAACGTCCGGGTACGGGACGCTCTCGCCCTCGCCGGGCTCCGGCCACCGGAGCATTTCCTGAGTCGGTTCCCGCACGAGCTGTCCGGCGGCCAGCAGCAGCGGGTCGTCATCGCCGGTGCCCTGGCCCTCGAACCATCGCTGATCGTGGCGGACGAACCGGTGGCGTCGCTGGACGCCTCGGTTCGCGGCGAGATCCTGCGGCTGATTCTCAACCTGCGCAACGACCTGGGCCTGTCCGCGCTCGTCGTCAGCCACGACCTCGGCCTGGCCTGGAACATCGCCGACCGGGTCGCCGTCATGTACCTCGGGCGGATCGTCGAGCTGGGCAGCGTCGAGGAGGTACTGCTGCGCCCGAAGCACCCGTACACCCGGGCACTGCTGTCCGTCCTTCCCGACACCGTCGCCGACCGGGCGCCGATACTGCTGTCCGGAGAGCCGCCCGAGCCGACGTCGATCGCGCCCGGCTGCCGGTTCCACCCACGCTGCCCGGTGGCGGGCGCACTCACGGCCGACGACCCGCGGCTGCAACTGTGCCGCGGTCGCGAGCTGCCGGTGATCAGCGGTGGCGGCCGCCGGGAGAGCCTGGTCGCCTGCCATCTCGCCACCGAGACCGAGCCAGCACCCATGGTCGGATCGTCGGCCGAGGCGGGCGGGTGAGGCCGCGCCCCGACCGACGGCACGCGGTTCGGGTCAAGACGGCTGCGCGATCTGTCGGCCAACCAGACGTCGCTGGAGCCGGGCCATCGAGACTGGTACGAGTACGCCGGCCGATGTCGCCACCACCGCACAGGCGATCGGTAGGAGAATCGACTCCGCTCTGTACTGGGGAACGAAGGTCGTGTAGGGCGTGCCGAGCAGGTAGAGGCTGGCGAGGGCGAACAGGACCGCGATTGTCAGGAGGCTGCGCGCACGGGGCAGCCAGGCGATGGCGTGCTCGGCGGTGCAGGGGTACAGGAGGGCCAACGCGCCGAGGATGAACAGCCCGACGCCCACCAGCGCGAGACCCTCCGCCCCGAGGTAATAGGCATTGCCGGCGCCGCACGGGTGGGGCGGGCTGGTCCCGCTCACCATGACGCACACGCCGCGGTCGAGGTGGCCGTCGATGACTATCGTCAGGACGGCGGTCAGCGTCGTGGAGATGCCGACGGTCAACGCGGCGGCCGCGGCGAGCGACCAGGTGCCGGTCAGCAGCGGGCGGAGCAGGTTGCGGTGAGCGCTCCGGATGCCCCGCGCTACCCGTTCGGGAGAGCCGAACCGTGCGACGGCGTCCCGCTCGGCTTCGGCCCGGTCCAGTCCGCGCCCGATTCCGTCGCCCACGGAATCCCGCAGGTGGTCTTCCATCTCGGCCAGCGCCCGCCGACCGCCCGACCCGGTGCCGGTCAGGCCGTCGAACACTGCGTCAAGCCAACGCTCGGCCGGCCCTCGGGGTTGGAAGTCGTCGCCTGGACTCATACCCAGAATGCTAGGCATAGGGTCGCTAGGTGTCGAGAGGGAATGTCGGCCTCGCGAGCTGACCGAAGACCGCGAGGCCCCGTCGATGAGGCGGCGTCTCCACCGTCGATGAGGCGGCGTCTCCACTGAGAGAGGCGTCCCCGTGGCGAAGGTCCCCTCGGACCACCCTCACAGAAACCCTTTTCTGCGACACTGGCGCAGCGATGGCACGCTGACAAGCAGTGATCATCGGCCATGAAACCGGGCTAAATCATGCTATGTGACCGTTAACAAGAAGCCCGACGATCGTTGACTTTGATCACGATGGAGCTTAGCCTTCGCCAGGAGAGAAACGGATTTCCGTCCCATTCGACGTCGACGAGCCCGTCCCAAACGCTGCTATCCGAGACCCGCTTCACGCGCGCCAGGGCACTACCGGACCTGCGGCGCGATCGCCGTGTGTCCAGCCCATGGTGTCGCGGCGGTCGGCGGGAAGACCCCGCTCACCGATCAGCACTGAGGAGACGACGACATTGTCTCGAACACATCAGCTGTTGCGGCTGGCCACCGCGCTGGCGCTGGCCATTCCGGGAGGCGCCGCGCTCGCCGGCTCCGCCCGGGCCGCGACCCCCACCTACCAGCCCCTGCCCACTCTGCCGATCAACAGCTGCAATGACTCGACCCTGCCGAAGTCCGGCGGCACGAACGCGCCCCTGCCCAGCGACCCGTACGGCTACGGGTTCGCCAACGAGTCGGCGATCGGCTGGCAGGGCAACTACTACGCACCGCTGGCGTACCTGTCCGGCGCCTACTTCGCCCGTGGCGTACCGACGCACTACGTCGCCGGCAAGACGACCTACTGCGGGGCGATGTACTCGTTCAACGTCTACAACTACGGCCTGGCCGCCGGGAAGGCCCCCGCGCCGGGCTCGGTGACGTGGAGCATGTCCGGCGGCTACCTCCCGGCACTGACCACCTCGTTCAGCCGGGCCGGCGCGGACATCTCCATCACCGACTTCGCCAATCAGCAGAAGGTCGACGGCGCCGAGGTCGAGCTGGTCTACACCAGAATCACCGTGCACAACACCACGTCAGGCATCCTGGACGTGCCGTCGGGCCAGTCCGGGCCGAACCTGGTCAGCCTCGACGACCACGCCGACACCGTCGCCGCGGGCGCCACCGTCACCCACGACTTCGTGGCCGCCGTGGACACCTTCAACACCACCGGCACGCTGCCCACGGCCGCGGCGCTGGCCGGCGTGGCCTCCTACGACGACGCGTTCGGCCACATGAGCGCCTTCTGGAACAACCAGCTGAAGGACATCCCGAGGCTGTCGCTGCCCAACCTCACGCTGCCGAACACGGGGCTGGCCAACCCGGGCGACGCGATCGACAACGCCTACAAGGCAGCGTTCGTCTACACCCGCATCGTGCAGGTGGGCGAGGCGCAGTTCTCCGGCGCGAACAACTACGACTCGCTGCTCAATCACGACGTGCCCAGCATCCTGGCCAACCGGCTCGAACTCGGCGACTACGCCGACGCCCAGAACCTGCTGCTGACCGCCCGCGTCTCCGAGGCGAGCAACTTCAACGAGCAGGGCGCGAACTGGTACTGGGACGGGCCGTGGAAGACACCCGCGACGTGGGGACAGTACCTGGAGGTCACGGGCGACACGTCGTTCGTGAACACCTACTTCCACGATGACGCCAGCGGCCCGAGTCCGTGGGGGCCGAGCCTGTACACGCTGATGCACACCGACTACCTGGCCCAGCTGTCCAGCACGACGCACTACCTGCGGACGTCGGGCGACAACGACTCGTCGGGTACCTGGCTGTTCGACGACGAGGCGGCGCTGGCCGGCCTGGCGTCCTACAAGTACATCACCACCCGCATCGGCAACACCGCCGAGGCACAGTGGGCCGACGGCGCCTACACCAGCCTGCTGAACGCCACCAACGCCGGGCTGTCGGCCAACGAGCAGGCCAACGGCTTCAAGTACCTGCCGTGCGAGGTCAACGTGCCGAGCACCGCGGACCGCTGCAACACCAAGAACGACGCGAACTGGGCCGGCTCGAACCTGTGGAGCCAGAACGTCTGGGACATCATGCTGGCGGGCGGCACGCTGGGCGGAGTGCTCGGCGACCAGGCCCAGACCGACAACCTCTACACCATGGGCATGAGCCGGTTGCAGGGCAGCGGGGTGCCGTTCCCGTCCTTCGGCGCCTACAGCGGCTACAGCGTCGCGCTCAACACCGGGTACGCGGCCGGGGGCCTGTACGGCACGCAGTACCGCGACCTCGCCCTGACCAGCTACGCCTGGCAGATCCAGAACACCACCGGCGGACCCAACGCGTGGTGGGAGGCCAACGGCAGCGCGCCCGACCCGAACAACCCCTGGGCCGGCAGCCATGCGGCACCGCAGTTCGGCGCCGTCCCGTACGTGTGGCCGATGGCCAGCCAGACGCAGACGCTCGTGCAGGCGCTGGCCGCACCCGGCCTGGTTTCCACCACCAACCCGGACGGCACGTTCGACTACCACACCGCGCTGTATGTCGGGCGCGGCATTCCTGACGCGTGGCTGGTACCCGGCCAGCACATCGACATCGACAACCTCACCTCCTCCTACGACGTCAAGTCCGGGGCGCGTAAGACCTACGGCGTCGACATCTCGGTGCTGTCCGACCGCGGCGACCGGGTCGTCACGGTCAACCTGCCCGGCAAGCTGCCGAGCGACGACGTGCGCGTCCAGTTGCCGAGCCTGGCCTCCGCCGGCGTCAAGTCGGTCACCGGCGGCGCGTACGACCCGGCCACCCAGACCGTCACGGTCGCCTCGAACCACCCGAGCGTGCGGATCCGGCTGGGCGGGGCGGCCAGGCCGACGGTCGCGGTGAACGTGGCCAGCACGGTACCCGGACAGCACAGCCAGCCGACCATCTCGGCCGGCTCGTCCACCACCGCCACCGCGACGGTCACCAATCCCGGCGCCACCGCCCTGACCGACGTCAAGCTCAGCCTGGACACCCCGACCGGCTGGACCGTCGACCCCGGCACGCCCGCGACGATCGCCTCGATCGCACCAGGGGCCAGCGCCACCGTGACGTGGACGCTGACCACCCCGAGTTCGCTCAACGGCAGCGTCGGTATCCCGATCACCACGACGTACGCCTCCGCCAACGGGGTGTCCGGCAGCGTCGGCTCGGAGCCGTTCGTCACCGTGCAGCGCGAGCTGCCGGTACCGCCCGGCTCGACCAACCTGGCGACGGGCGCCACGCCGTCCGCTTCGTACACGTCGCCATGGGAGAACGTCAAAGCCCTCAACGACGGGATCTACCCGCCCAGCTCGAACGACAGCGTGAACCTGCGCTGGGGTGACTGGCCCGAGGAGGGCCCGCAGTGGGTCGAGCTGGACTGGAGCCAGCCCATCACCACCAACGGGTCGGGCGTCTACTTCTTCGACGACGGCGGCGGCATCGGCCTGCCGACCTCGTGGACGCTCCAGTACTGGAACGGTACCGACTGGACCGACGTGAGCGACCCGAGCGCGTACACCACCACGCTCAACACGTTCAACCAGGTCAGCTTCGACCCGGTCACCACCACGAAGCTGCGGATCTCGTTGCAGAGCGCAGCGACCACGTCGGTCGGCGTGCTCGAATGGCTCGTCGACAGCGTGCCCGGTAGCTGAACCTCCCGCCACCGCGGGGACGCCCGACCGGGCGTCCCCGCGGTCCCGTGCGAGGATGGTCGCCGTGATGATCCAGACCATCGCCGCGCCCCGGCCGGAGGACTTCCGGACCGTCACACAGGCGCTGAGCCACGACCAGGACGCGGCGGCGGCGGTCCTGGCCCGGCTGATCGCGCCACCGGCCGGCCGGAGCCACGCGCTGCTCGCCACGCCCGACGGCGACGGCGTGGCCGCGGTGTCGATTTCCACCCGCGATCCGGCGGTCGGCCACTGGGACCTGCTCGCGGTACATCCGGGCGCGCGGCGGCGCGGGCTCGGCCGAAGTCTCGTCGCCGCGGGCGAGGAATGGTTCGCGCGCCACGGCGTACGGCACGCCCGGATCGCCGGGAACCCGCCCTGCTACGGATGGCCCGGAATCGACGTGCGCTACACGGCGGCGGCGTGCCTGGCCGAGGAGGTGGGCTACGCGCAGACCGGCACCGCGTGGAACATGACCGCCGACCTGACCGTCGACCTCGACTCGGCCGGTGACGAGCAGCGCCTGGCCGGCGAGGGGATACAGGTACAGCGCGCCACCGACCGGCTGCGCGACACGGCCGCCGCGTTCGTCCGGCAGCACTGGGGCGAGAACTGGGCGTGGGAGGCGACGCAGGCGAGCGGATGCCACGTGGCGGTGCGGAATGAGGCGGTGCTCGGCTTCGCGGCCTGGGGCGCCCGCCCGCATTGGTTCGGACCGATGGGGACCGCGGAATCCGCGCGGGGGCTCGGCATCGGCGCGGTGCTGCTGCGGCGTTGCCTGCGGGACCTGCGCGCGACCGGTGCGCGCAGCGCCGAGATCGGCTGGGTAGGCCCCAAGCGTTTCTACTCCCTCGCCGTGGGTGCGGCGGTAGGCCGGGTGTTCTGGCAGTACGGCCGCGATCTGGTCGTCGAGGGGGCGTAAGGCGCCAGCGGCTGGCATCGGCGGGCCGCATGGGCCACCGGCAGCCGGCATGGCGGCCGGCCGCTCACGTGTCGGCGAGCGGAGTGGCGACCACAGATCGGCGCTGCGGGTAGAAGCAGGCGTGCTCGTGGGCGGTGCCGCCGAGGTGGCCGAGTTCGGGATGCTCTGTGCGGCACCTGTCGGTGGCGAACGGGCAGCGGGCGGCGAACAGGCAACCGTCCTCCGGCTGCGACTCGTCCAGCGGCTCGGTGGGAGCCAGCCGGTCGGCGCCCGGCTGCTCGACCCCGTGCAGCACGGGGATCGCCGACAGGAGGCACTGGGTGTAGGGATGCACCGGATCGGCCAGTACCGTCTCGGTCGGGCCGTGCTCGACGATCTCCCCGCGGTAGATGACGTACAGCTCGCCGTCCGCCCCGATGTACCGCGCGGTGGCCACGTCGTGGGTGATGAACAGCACGCTGACGCCGAGAGTGGAGCGCAGCTCGCGCAGCAGGTTCAGGACGCCGAGCCGCAGCGAGACATCGATCATCGAGACGGCCTCGTCGGCCACCAGCGCCGCGGGGTCGACGGTCAACGCCCGCGCGATGACCACCCGCTGGCGCATGCCGCCGGAGAGCTGGTGCGGGAAGCGCGGCAGCACATAGCCCGGGTCGAGTCCCACCAGGTCGAGCACCTCGCGGGCCCGCCCGTCGATCCAGGCCCGCGACTGACCGGTCTGCTTGGCCCGCAGGGCCAGCGGATCGCGCAGGATCGACTCCACCGTACGGGTCGGGTTGAGCGCCGAGTACGGGTCCTGGTGGATCAGCTGTACCCGCCGGAAGTGGGGCGCCCGCTTGCGCGGGGCCAGCCCGGCCAGCGGTACGCCGCCCAGGACCAGCTCGCCGGAGTCGAAGGACTCCACGCCGGCCAGGATCCGGCCCAGCGTGGTCTTCCCGCAGCCGGACTCGCCGATGAACGACGCCGCCCCGCCGGGCGGGATGCGGAAGTCGACTCCGCGCAGCGCCCGTACCGTACGACCGGCCAGCACGTCGCCGCGCGCCTTGAAGGACTTGACGATGCCGCGGGCCTCGATGGCGCCGGCCGTGCCGGTGCCGTCCGTGCCGGTGCCGTCCGTGCCGGTGCCGTCCGTGCCGGTGCCGTTCGTCGCGCGGTCAAGGGACTCGCGAGTCGCGCCGTCAAGCGACCGCTTCTTGTGAATCACTACGCAGTCTCCCCCGTCGCCTGCTGGTCCTCGACAGCGACGGCGTGGCAGGCCACCAGCCGTCCGGAGCCGTCCGCGACCGGCGCGAGCGGCGGCTGTTCGGCCACGCACGCCGGCAGCTGTCGCTCGGCGTACACGGCGCAGCGTTCCCGGAAGACGCAGCCCCGCGTGGGGATGGTCCCCAGCGTGGGCGGGCGGCCGGGCAGCGGCCGGGCCGCGGACAGATCCCCGGAGACCCGCGGGATCGCGTTGATCAGCGCGCGGGCGTACGGATGCTTCGGCGCGCGCAGGACGTCCGCGGTCTCCCCCTGCTCGACCACCACCCCGCCGTACATCACCGCGATGCGTTCGGCGACTTCCGCCACGACCCCGATGTCGTGCGTGACCAGGAGTGTCGTGAGCCCGCGTTCGGTGTGTACCGCGCGAACGATCTTCAGCACATTGGCCTGGGAGATCATGTCGAGCGCGGTCGTCGGCTCGTCCAGCACCAGGACGTGCGCGTTGAGCACCAGGGCAAACATGATCCCGACCCGTTGCCGCATCCCGCCGGACAGCTCGTGCTGGTAGGAGTCCAACACCCGGGCCGCGTCCAGCCCCATGCCCGCCAGCAACTCCTTGGCCGAGCGCACCAGCGCGGTCCGGTCCCTGACCCCGTGTGAGCGGCCCAGGTCGAGCAGCTGCTTACCGACCGTCTTCAGCGGGTTGAGCGAGTTCTGCGCGGCCTGGAAGACGTAGCCGATCTCGCCGCCGCGAGCCTCCTGGAGGCTCTTGGCGGACAGCTCGACCAGGTTGCCGAGCCCGTCGACGTGGATAGAGCCGGCGGCGATCCGCCCCGGACGCTGTACCGCGCCCAGCAGCGACAGCGCCAGCGTCGACTTGCCGGAGCCGGACTCGCCGACCAGCCCGGTGATCGTGCCGGGCGGCAGGTCGAGGTCGACGCCCGACACCGCGGGCAACTCACCGGCGGGCGTCCGGTACACGATGGTCAGGTCTCGGATGGTGACCGCCGGCGGCGCGGCCGCCGCGGTACTCGTTGTCGCCTGGGTCGCCGCAGTCACTCAGTCCTCCCGCAGCCGGGGGTTGAACACCTCGTCCATCGCGTCCACCAGCAGCACGATGCCGAGGGTCAGCAGCAGGATCGCGACGAGCGGGGAGAGCAGGTAGGCCAGCCCCTGACCGGTCTGGGTCACTCCGTTCTGCACCGCCTGGCTGATCATGACTCCCCAGTTGTTCTCATTGAACGGCAGCACCCCCAGGAAGAACAGACCGACCTCCAGGTAGATGTAGACGGTCACGCTGATCAGCAGGTTCATCGCGACATACGGCGCGACGTTGGGCAGCAGTTCCTTGCGCACCACGTGCGCGGTGGACAGCCCCAGCCCGCGGGCCGCCTCGATGAAGCCGCGCTCGCGCAAGGACAGGGTCTGCGACCGCACGGCGCGGGCGACGCTGCCCCAGCCGGTGACGCCGAGCACCAGTCCCATGGTGAGCGGGTTCGAGTACTTCCACAGCGTGGAGAGCACGAGCAGCAGGGGCAGCCCGGGGATGGTGATGATGAAGTCGGTGATCCGCATCAGTACGGAGTCCGGTCCGCCGCGCCGGTAGCCGGCGTACAGCCCGATGCCGGTACCGACGACCACCGTGCAGGCCGCCGCGATGACCGCGGCCACCAGCACGTATCGGGAGCCGGTGACCAGCAGCGCGAGCACGTCCGTGCCCTGAAAGTCGGTACCCAGCAGATGGGAGCCGCTCGGCCCGGCGTAGGCGTTGCCCGGGTCGGTCGGCAGGTTCGCCGGGTACAGGAACGGCCCGACGACGCCCATCACCACGAACAGCGCGACGATCACGGCGCCAGCGACGCGGGTCGGCTTGCGCCGCAGCACCCGCCACAGGTTGCGCCAGAATCCCCGGCGGGCCGGCGTGAGCGCCGGCGTGTTTCCGGTCGGGATCTCGACCGCGGTCACCATGGTTACGCCACCGCCTCCCCGCCGCGGCGCACCCGTGGGTCGATCGCGGTGTAGAGCAGGTCGGCCACGATGTTCGCGACGATCACCGCGGCCGTGATGAGCAGGAACGTGGCGTTCATCGTCGAGTAGTCGCGGTGGCCGATGCTGTTGATCAGGGTGATCCCCATCCCCGGGTAGTTGAACGCCTTCTCGATGAACACCGCGCCGCCGAACATGAAGCCGATGGTCAGCGCGAAGATGGTGAACAGGGGCAGCAGCGCGTTGCGGGCGATGTACCGCAGGCGCATGGTGCGGGTCAGTCCGCGCAGTTCGGCGGCGAGGACGAAGTCGTCGCCGAGCACCGAGATCACGCTCGATCTCATGGTGAGCAGGTACGACCCGAACATGGACAGCGCGTAGGCCAGTGCCGGCAGGCTCGCGTGGCTGACCAGCGAGGCGACGTACGGCCCGTTGAAGCCGGGGTCGACCAGGATGTCGACGTTGCCGTCGGTCGGGAAGACCGGCCAGATCACGGTGAACACGGTGATCAGTACCAGCGCCATGACGAACTGCGGGATGGCGTGGAACAGCGACCCGGTGATCGTCAGGGCGTCACCGACCCCGCTGCTGCGGCGGATCGCCGCGATCACCCCGAGCACCGTTCCCAGGGCGAAACTGATCAGGATGCCGGCGAGGACCAGGCCGATCGTCCACTTCGCTCCGGTGAGCACCTCCGCGGAGGCGTTCACCCCGAGCGTCTGGGTGGACCGGCCGAAATCGAAGTGCAGCAGCCGCCAGAGGTAGTGCACGTACTGGTCCCAGCCCGAACCGGTGGGCAGGAATCCGTACGTGAGCCGGGTGGCGTTGCGCGCCGCGTCCGGCGACATGCCCTGCTGTACCAGCTTCTCGTACTGCGCCGCCACGGGGTCGCCGGGCATCAGCCGGATCAGGAAGAACGTGAACGTCGCCACGACCCAGATCATCACCAGCGCGCGTACCAGATGGCCCGCCAGCCGCACCAGCAGATTCCTCACCCGGCGTCACCTCGTTCCGCACCCATCACACGTATCCGATCATGAGAGGCCCCTGAGGCGCCGCGCTCATCACGCGACGCCCCAGGGACGGCCCTTTTCGTTGTCGGTGGCCTACTTGGCCTTGGCCTTGATGTAGCCGAGCTGCATCCAGACGCCCTGCGGCTGGCGCAGCACGTCCGCGTCGTTCGGCGGGAAGCCGGTGAAGCGGTTGGTGTTGACGAAGTTCTGGTTCACGTAGTCCCACATGGCGATCGCCGGGACCTGGTCGTTGGTGAACGCCGCGAGCTTCGCCACGATCTGCTTCTGCTGGTCCGGGGGGACCTGGGAGAGCTGGTTGGTGAGCTCGCCCGGGTTGACCGTACCCAGCCCGGACACGTCCGCGCTCTCCGCCTCACCCATCCAGTTGCCGCTCTGCCCGGCCGCCGAGTGCGCGACCCCGCCTCCGGTGCCGAGCGTCCAGCCGTTGGCCGCGCCGTACAGCCGCTGGTAGATGTTGTACGCGGACGGGCCGAGCGCGGTCAGCCACCAGGACACCGTGAACTTGCCCGCCGCCAGGTCAGCCAGATACGTGGCGTAGTCGGACGAGGCGGTCACCTTGGCGTCCACCCCGGCCGCCTGAAGCTGGGCCGCCACGTTGCTCGCCCCCGACGTCCAGTCGTTGAAGTCGCTCGTGGTCTGGATCGGCACCGTGAACGGCTTGCCGTCCGGCAGCGTCCACTTGCCACCCGCCTGCTTCAGCCCGGCCTGCTGGAACTCGGTCGCGGCCTTGGCGGTGTCCACGCTGTACGCGTTGAGGCCGGAGGTGCTCACACCCCAACCCTGGATCTGCGCGGCCGTCAGACCGGCCGGGTACGGCGACGCCTTACCCGACGAGGACTCACCGACCTTGGTCACCTGGGCACGATCGATCAGGTACGCGAGTCCGCGCCGGACGTGCACGTTGTCGAACGGCTTCTTCGACTCGTTGAAGACCAGCGACGCCTGTACCGGGCTCGCCCCGCTCACCACCTGGTTGCCCTTGACTGCGAGGATCTTGTCGAGCTGGCTCTGCGAGACGGCCACGTACACGCTGCCGTCGATCTCGCCCTTGAGCAGCAGGTTCACGATCGTTGAGTTGTCCTGGTAGTTCTTGATCACCACCTGGGAAGGCGCGATCTTGTCCGCGTCGTAGAAGTTCTTGTTCTTCGTCAGCAGGGCCTCGGAGGTGGTGACCCGGGTGAGCGTGAACGGGCCCGCCGAGACGTCCTTGTCCGGCCCCCAGCCGATCAGCTTCTTACCCAGCGCGGTGATCGTGTCCTGGGCGGTCTTGGCGTCCGCCGCGCTGCCGGTCAACGCGGTGTGGATGGTGTCCCAGATGTCGCTCGGCACCTGGGCGGACCACACGTGCGCGGGCAGCACGTACATCGTCATCACGTTGGCGAACCAGGTGTTCAGCGGCTTCGTCGCGTTCTGGTCGAACTCGACGGTCTTGTCGTCGATCACCTTGACGTCCACCGTCCCGCCCGCGGTGCCCGGGATGGCGGCGAACGCCGAGCCGCCCTCGGCGTAGGCGACGGCGGCGGACAACTTGAGGTCGTCCCCGGTCACCGGCTTGCCGTCCGACCACTTGGCGTTCGGCTGGATGTGCACCGTCAGCTTCGTGCCGTCCGGGGACAACTCCCAGCTCTTGGCGATGGCCGGGTAGAACTTGTTCGGGTCGGTCGCGGTGTTCTTCGACCAGCCCAACATCATCGCGTTGTAGCCGCGGAACGAGTTCGTCGACTGGTTATACGGGTTGATCGGCGCCTTCGAGTCGATTTGAGTGAGGATCGCGGTGAAGGTGCCCCCGCCCTTCGATGAGCTGCTGGAAGACGAGCAACTCGTCGCGGCGAGCGTGGCGCACAGGGCAAGCGCCGTCGCCGCTACTGCGGTTCTTCTCATAAGGAGCGCTCCGGGTAGGTCTGGCTCGGACTCGGGGTGACCACGGCCATAGCGACCGTTCGATACTGACCAAGATCTTGGCACAGCCGAAACTAATCTTCCAGACGCCTGCGGTTAAGGAGAATTTCTTCCGCGAAGTTGGAAGGGGCGCTCAGCGGCCGCGCCGCGGGTAGAAGAGCGACGCGCCGGTCACGCCGAAGACCGGGCTGGGTCAGGCCGGCCAGCCCGCCCAGTGCCGGCGCGCCGCAGGTGAGAGGGGTTGTCGTGGCTGGTCAGGCACCGCCTCAGGTCCCGAGGCGGGCGCGGCAGGTCACGACACCAGCGTCCCATCGCCGACGCGGTAGATCAGGACACGGCCCGGTACCGGACGCAACCAGACCCGGGTGCCGGTGTCCGGCTCGTCGCCCTCCGCCACGGTGCCGGCGACCAGTTCGCCGTCGATCTCGACGGTCACCAGTGACGACGTGCCGAGGTGCTCGACGATGGACACCTCGCCGCTCAACGCGCCGTGCTGCGCCGAGGTCAAGACCGGAAGATACTCCGGCCGGATGCCGACCGTCACGGGCTCGCCGTCGGACAACCCGTCCGGCCGAGGTACCGTGCCGCCGGCGACCGCGATACCGTCCCCGCGCACCTCTCCGGAGAGCAGGTTCATCGGCGTGGAGCCGATGAAGTTGGCGACGAAGGTGGTCGACGGCCGGCGGAAGACTTCACGCGCGGTGCCGATCTGCCGGATCTGACCGGCGTCCATCACCGCGATGCGGTCCGCCAGTGCCAGCGCCTCGGCCTGATCGTGCGTGACGAACACGGTGGTGACCGCGAGCTCCCGCTGGAGCCGCTTGAGGAAGGTCCGCGCCTCGAGGCGCAGCCGGGCGTCCAGGTTCGACAGCGGCTCGTCGAACAGGAAGACGGACGGACGGCAGGCGACCGCCCGGGCCAGCGCGACCCGCTGCTGCTGGCCGCCGGACAGCTCGGCCGGGCGGCGCGGCATGAGCCCGGCGAGTCCCAGCTGCCCGCCGATCTCGCCGGCTCTGGCCTCCCGCTCCCCCCGCGGTTGGCGTTTGATCTTGAGTGGGTAGGCGATGTTCTCCCGAACCGTCATGTGCGGGAACAGCGCGTAGTCCTGGAACACCATGGCGACATTGCGGGCTCCCGGGGCCAGCGGCGTCACGTCCCGGTCGCCGATGCGCACCGCGCCCGAGGTGGGAGACTCCAGACCGGCGATGGTACGCAGCAGCGTGGTCTTGCCGCAGCCGCTCGGTCCGAGCAGAGCGAAGAACTCGCCGTCCATAATGGACAGATTCAGCCCGTCGAGGGCCCGTACGCCGCCCGGAAACTCCTTCGTCAGCCCCTCGACCGTGACCACGCTCAACTCTTGATCCCCCCGTGGAATCGGAAGCCGTAGCGGCTCCAGGCGAACAGGTACATCAGCACGACCGGTATCGAGTAGAGCAACGAGAACGTGGAGATGAGCGCGAGATTCGGTGAGCCGCCCTCGGTGTAGAAGGTGCGCACCAGCACGGCGGCCGGCTGCTTGTCCGGGTCGCGCAGCAGGATGAACGGGGTGAGGAAACTGCCCCACACCTGCACGACCGTCCACACCGCGATCGTCGCCAGGCCGGGGCGGGCGACCGGTACGACGATGTGACGCAGGATCTGCAGCGGCGTGGCACCGAAGACCCGGGCGGACTCCTCGTACGAGCGGGGGATGGTGTCGATGAAGTCCTTGAGCAGGAAGATGGCCGCCGGCAGCAGGCCACCGGAGAGGACGAGAACCACACCGAATCGGGAGTCGATGAGGCCCAACTGGAAGATGAGCAGGAAGATGGGCACCATCGCGGCGGTACCGGTGATGACGCTGGACAGGAGCAGCAGGCCGTACAGCAGCGCATCCCGGCCGGGGATGCGCACCCTGGACAGCGCGTACGCGGCCAGCGCGGCAACCACGACCACGAGCAGCATGGTGCCCGCGCCGAGCAGGACCGAGTTCACCAGCGACCCGAACGCGTACGGGTTGTGCCCCAGGGCGGCGAAGTTGTGCAGGGTGAGGTGGGACGGCCAGTGCACCCCGTAACTCGGGGAGTCGTCGAACGGCGCGGACAGCAGCCACAGCAGCGGCAGCGCGAAGAATCCGGTGGCCAGAGCGATGCCCACATACGTGAGGATGCGTGCCACGACGGCTTTCGCCAGGCTCATGAGCTCCTCCCCGCCCGGGCCGCGCGCAGGTACACCAGAGCGAGCAGCAGGTTGATGAGCAGTACAACCAGCGAGACGGCCCCGGAGTAGCCCATGTCACCGCCGACGATCGCGGTGTTGTAGATGTACACCGGCGCCACCTCCGACCGGTGGTCCGGTCCGCCGGCGGTGAGCAGGAACGGCGTGAAATCGTTGAAGGTCCACAGCGTGATGAGCAGGGTGTTGGTCAGCGCGTGCCGACGGATGTGTGGCAGCACCACGTCCCGCAGCGTCTGCATGGTGCTGGAGCCGACGACTCGGGCGGTTTCCAGGTGCGACGGTGGCACCGAGGACAGAGCCGCCGAGTAGAGCATCATGGAAAACGCGGTGCCTCGCCAGATGTTGAACACGACGAGCGCGGTCATCGGGTACTGCACCAACCAGGCCGTACCGGGGCTCTGGCCGAGCAACATGTTGACCGTGCCGGCATCGCGGTCCAGCATCGCGATCCACAGGAAGGCCACCACGGAGCTGGGCAGTACCCAGGCCAGGAGGACCAGGCTCTCGATGAGCCGGCGTATCGCGCGCCTGGCCCCGCGCAGAGCCCAGGCCAGCCCGAATCCCAGCACGTTCTGGCCGACCGCGGCCGAGACGAGCACGTAGATCAGCGTCAACCACAGGGATCGATAGAACGCCGGGTCCGACAGCACGCCGCGGTAGTTGTCCAGGCCGACGACCTCGGGGGCCTTGGCCGCGGCCCCGGTGAGCCGGTAGTTCGTCACGCCGATGTAGAGCGTCCAGAAGGCGGGGAAGACCAGGAAGACCCCGATCAGCACGAGCGCGGGGGCCACGAAGGCGACCGCGCGGGACCGGCCCAGCCCGACCACGTCAGTGGCCGGACTGGGCCGCCTGGCCGATCGCGCCGCGCCGAGGGCCGGCGGCGTGGCGGCGGACTCAGTTCGAGTCAACCTTGGCCGCCCCGCCCACGAGCGGCTCGATGGTGTGTTGGTACGTCGCGGCGGCGTCCGCCGGACTCTTGCCCACGACCACGTCCAGCGTCGCCTGTTGAAGCGCCTGGGACACCTGCGGGTAGACGGCGAAGCCGGGGCGGAACGCGGTGATCGGCAAGACCTTCTCCGCCACGAAGCTGAGCATCGGGTCGCTCGTCAGGACCTGGGAGTTGACGTCCTGGCGCTGGGTGATCCGGGCCGTTCCGTTCAGCGACGCGATCGTCGCCTGCTGGGAGTTCATGAATCGCAGCAGCTCCCAGGTCTGCTGCGGATACTTCGTCGCCGGATTGACGACCCATCCGCTGCCGCCGGACATGGAGACGAAGTCCTGGTTGCGAATGCCGGCCCCCGGCCGCACCGCGGGAATGAGCGCGTACCCGACGGTCGAGTCGCGGTCGGGCATCTTCGCGATGCCCTCGGTCGGGTCGACCACGCCGCGCCAGAAGTAGTCGCTCTCGAACAGCATCCCGATCTTTCCGCCGGCGAACTCGGCGAAGGACTTGTCCCGGCCCTTGGCGTCCTGCTGGAGCACCGGGTCACCGAGGCCACCGCGGTAGATCTTCTGGTAGAACCCGAGCACGTCGCGTACCGCCTGGGTGTTGCCCTGCCACTTGCCGTCGGCGTAGAGCTCCCGGCCGTCACCGGCGAGCAGCGGCAGGATTCCCTGGGCCGTGGTCGCCTCGCCCATCGCGGTGCCGGCGTTGAGCTGGATCGGGGTCACGCCCGGCACCTTGGCCTTGAGCGCCTGGCCCGCCGCCAGGATGTCGTCCCAGCCCTTCGGCTGCCAGTCGTCGGGGAGCCCGGCCTGGGCGAACAGCTTTTTGTTGAAGAAGATGACCCGACCGTCGGTGCCTTCGGGCACCCCGTACCGCTTGTCGTTGTAGGCGAAGTTGCCCTGCACCGCTTTCGGGATCTGCGCCCAGCCGTCCCAGCTGTCGACGGCCTTCTGACCCACCTCGTCGGACAACGGCTTGATGTAACCGGCATCCGCGAACTCGCCGAGCCAGATGCCGTCGATGCCGTAGATGTCGGCGCCGCTGCCGGTCTTCAGGTCCAGGGCCACCTTCGCCTTGTAGTCCTCGTCGGCCGCGCCGGACGGCTGGAATGTCACGTGCGCGGTCTTGCCCTTGGCCTTCTCCTCGGCGATGAAGTGCGGAATGATCCACTTGCTGATCCAGTCGGCGCCTACCGCGTTCTTGCCACCACTGATCGAGTTTTCCGCGATGGTGAGGGTGAAACTCTTCGCGTCCGCGTTGCGGTCGGTGTCCGCGCTGTCGGTCTTGCCGAGACAGCCGGCCGTACCGGCGACCATGGCAAGCGCCGCCAACGCGGTGGCCGTGCGTCCGCGCCAGAAGCTTGTCTTCATCGCGCCTCCCTACGCCCCGATGCGTAGATCCATGATGTTCGGGATCTTGACATAGGAATAGGCGCATGTCCATGGCTGGCGCTCAGTCGTGACGTACGCTCCGGCCGGCGTTGCCACAAATGCCGGCATAGGCGTCCGAAGTAGCCGTAATCGGCATCACCTCAGCACTGCAACGGCGTCACCGTCAGGTCCCGCACGTCGGCCCGGCCGCCCTTGACCTTCACGTTGGCCACCGCCTTCGGCGTCCAGTCGTCGCCTCCGGCCGTGATCTGCAGTGGGCTCTCCCGCTGGTCCACCCACAGCGCGTACCGCCCGTTGGCGTCGGTCGTCAGGGTGGTCTGGTGATCGCGCCCGGCGATCCAGACGTTCGCGCCCGCGAGCGGCCTCGTCGTTCCGTCGCATCCGGTGCCGCTGATGGTGCCCATGACCTTGGCCCACGACGACGGCGGGTTCACCATCATGGTGACGTCGACCGTCTTGACCCCGTACGGCGTGTCGCTGCGCACCAGCTCGGTGGCGTCGTACGTGCCGGGCTGGCTCACCACGCTCGCGTCCACCTTCACCCACACCCTCGCGCTCTGCTTCGGCTGCAGGGTCACCGTGATGGAGCTCAACGACAGCCAGGCCACGTCGCGGTCGCTGCCGCAGTCGGCGTAACCGGGAAGCGTCTCGACGTACGGCGAGTACGAGCCGAACGACTGCGCACCGCCTATCTTGTACACGCCACACGCCATGGCGCCACGGGTCAGCTGGTTCAGCGAATCGGGCAGCGGCGACCAGGTGTCCGCGACAGGGTCGTAGGCGAATCCCTTGTTGGTGCTCAGTCCGCTGTTCACACCGCCGGAGATCAGCAGTTTGCCGTTCGCGACGGTGTAGCCCATCGCCCAGAGCGGCATCGGCACCGCCGCCCGGCTGGTCCACGTGTTCGCGGCCGGGTCATAGGCGTACGTCGCCGTCGAAACCTTCCCGAAGCTCTGCTGCCCGCCCGCGCAGTAGACGATCCCCTCGATCGCGCCACAGCCGAGCCAGGACTCCGGCGTCGGGTAGTCGGGCAGCCGTTGCCACGCGCCGCTGGCCGGGTCGTAGCGGAACACCCCGCTGGTACCGCAGAAGGCCCGGCTGTCGCAGCCACCGACCACGTACAGCTGACCGTCGAGGACGGCCGCGGCCGCGTCCGCCTCGGGCACCGGGATCGGCGCACCGGTCGACCAGGTGTTCGTGCTCGCGTCGTAGATGTCGAGGGAGCCGGTGATCGTCAGGCCGTCGCTTCCGGTGGCGCCGTCGACCACGTAGAACTTGTCGCCGATGAACGCCCCGACCCCCTCCAGCCGGGCGTGCGGCTCGCTGGCGATCTGGCTCCACGCCCGCGTGGTCGGGTCATACACGTAGCTTGCGGCTACGGGCTGGCCCTGCGAGGAACTCGATATGCCGCCGAAGGAGTAGATCTTGCCGCCGTACGCGCCGGCCACGTTGTCGCGGATGTCGATCGGGTAGTCCGGCAGCGACGACCAGCCGGCCGCCGGCGGTGTGCCCAGCCCCGACCACGGCTCCCCACGCTCCCCCGCGATCTGGAAGTCGCCGGGCCGCTCGGCCAGCGTCAGCTGAGCCGGAGCCGTCCCGGTGTTGGTGAGCGTCAACGGGATGCGGCCGGAACCACCCAGCGCGGGTGTCGCCGTGACCGCCTGGGCGACCGCGATCTGTCCGGTGGGCAGCGGGAAGTCGCTCGCCGTCACCTGGTCGGCCGCGACCGCCACCGACTTCTTCAGGTCGTGGTACTGCAGCTTCGACCCGACGAACGCCTGGCTGCCCTGCCCCGGCGCGAACATCGAGTACCAGCCGTTGGCGTCCGACGTGGTGCTGCCCGACGGCCCGGCGATGCGCGCCCCGCCGACCCGATCGGCGGTGTTGGCGTCCGTGACCCGCCCGGCGACCATCCCACCGGGTACGGCGTCGCACCGGCGGTCGCCGATGAACACGTCGTCGATCGCCCACCAGCGGCCCGCGGTGACATCCGGGCTGGTGTAGTAGTGAAACCGCACCCGTACGTCCGGCTGGTGCGCCGCCGCCGGGATCGGGACGTCCGCCCGCTTCGGGCCGGCCTCGAGCAGATCGCGACGCCAGACGTTGGTCCAGGTGGTGCCGCCGTCGATCGACACGTCCACGTCGCCGATGCCGGAGGGCACCGTGTAGTCCCACATGGTGAAGTCGTAGGCGAAACCGACGGAGGGGGCGTCGAGCTTGCTCAGGTCGACCACCGGCGACACCAGCGTGGAATCCTCGGCCTGCCAGGTGTAGTACTCGTCGTCCATGACGGCGAAACCGCCCTGCCCGCCGGTGTGGTTGCCGACCTTGCCCGGGTCGTCGAACCGCCACACCCAGCCCTGACCGATCCCGTCCTGGACGGTCCAGCCCTGCGGCGTCGACCCCGAGTCGAAGCCCTCGATCAGGCCGTCCGTCGCGTACTGGTAGCCCGGCGCCCGGCACGCGTCCGCGTCGACGGCGAGCGTGACGTCCGCCGACGGGCCGGCGACGGACTCGTCCGCCTCCTGGTACCCGGGCGAGCTGACCTTCAGGTCGTACGACGCCGCCTCCGGTACGACCAGCGAGTAGCGCCCGGTGACCGGTGACGTCTGCGCGCTGGCGCCGCCGACCGAGACGGTTGCCCACAACGGCCAGCCGTGCGTGCCGCCGTCGCGGACCACGCCGGACAGCGTCACCGTACCGGCGGCATGGGCCGCGGTCGGCGTCCCCGCGAGCATGGCGAACACGCCGCAGAACGCGGAGAGCAGGGCGATGAAGCGCTTCATTTCAGCATCCCGTCTGGGTCAGCGTGAGGTTTGCGACGGTCGTCCGTCCGGGCTGCACCTTGGCCGAGGCCGTCGCCGGGAACCAACCCGAAGCCGCCGACGTGATCGACAGCGTGCCGTTGGCCTTGTCCAGCCACAGCGTGTACCGGCCGTCGGCGTCGGTTCGCAGCGTGTAGGCGCTGACCTTGCCGCTGACCGCCACGGTGGCACCCGGTACCGGCGCGGAGCCGCCCCCGCACGCGACACCGGTGACGACGCCGGTGACCTTGCCCCAACTGGTCGGTGGAGTGACCGAGAACGTCACGCCCACCCTGCCGGTCGCGTAGGGCGTGTCGTTGCGGACGTCGAGCTCGGCGGTGTAGGTGCCCGGCTGGTTGAGCGCGGTCGCGCTCAGCGTCATGGTCACCGTCACGCTGCCTCCCGGCGCCAGCGTGGTGCCGCTCGCCGATGCCGACAGCCACGGCACCGGATCGGCCGTGTCGCAGGCGGCGTAGCCCGGCAGCAGTTGGGCGAACTTGGTCGGTGCCTTCGTGGCGTCCAGCCCGCCGACCGTGTAGAGACCGCACGCGCTGGCCGAGGCGTACACCGCCTGGTTGGCGTTCGGCAGCGCGGTCCAGGTGTTCGTGTCCGGGTGGAACGCGAAGCCCCGGTTCGTCACCACGGTGCTGTTCGACGTCACGCCGCCGGACACCATCAGGGCGCCGTCGGCCACGCTGTACCCCATCCCCCACAGGTCGATCGGGAGGTTGGCCTGCTGCGTCCAGGCGTTCGTCGCCGGGTCGTAGCTGTACGTGCGGTTGCCGTTGCCGCTACCGCTGTCCGTTGTTCCGCCGGCGCAGTACAGCTTCCCGGCGATGCCGCCGCAGGCCAGCCAGGCCGCGTTCACCGGGTAGTTCGCCAGCGTGCTCCACTTGCCGGCCACCGGGTCGAAGCGCTGCACGAACTTCTTGCCGCACGAGCCCTCGCAGCCGCCGACCACGTACAGCTGGCCGCCGACGACCGCCGTTCCGGCCGCGGCGACCGGGTTCGGCATCGCCGGACCCGACTTCCAGGAGTTGCTCTGCGGGTCGTAGATGTCCAGGTCACCACGCACCTGGCTGGTTTCCGACCAACCACCGGCCACGTAGAACTTGCTGCCGATGAACGCCGCCGACGGAGTCGCCCGTGCGTGCGGCATGTCGGCGATCGCCGTCCACGCGCCGGTCGACGGATCCAGCGCGTAGCCGCTGCGCGTCGTCCCGAGAATCGAGTCACCGCCCACGACGTACACGGTGCCGTCGTGGTAGCCCGCCGCGCCGTAGCCGATCGCGGTCGGGTAGTCGGCGACAGCGGTCCAGGGCAGCGCGGCCGGGGATGCCACCCCGGTGCCGGCCGTACCAGTGCCTGCCGCTCCGGAGCCTGCCCGTGCCATCGGCTGGGCCGGTGCGTGCGGTGCCGGTGCGTATGGTGCCGGTGCGTGCGGTGAGAAGTGTCCACGCACCGCCTGCACCGGCGCGCCGCCTCCGGCCACCATCGGTGTCGTTCCCACCGGCGCGTCCGACAGGTCGATCGTCGCCGGCGCGGTGCCGTTGTTGGTGATCGTGACCGTCTTCGTCGCCGAACCGCCGATCGGCGCGGTCGCGCTCACCCCGGTCTGCGCGATCGACAACCGGCCCGCCGCGAGCGAGAAGTCCACGACGTTGACGGCGTCTGCCGCGACGGCCGCGGTCTGCGTCTGCGTCTGGTACCGCGCCAGGGAAGCGCTGAACGACTGCGATCCCGGAGCGGAGAACCGCCAGTACGAACCGTCGGCGGCCGACGCCGTGGCGCCGGAGGTGCCGCCGGTGAAGGTCGCGCCGGCCAGCGTCGAGCCGGTGTTGCGGTCGCTTGTGTGGCCCAGCACCAGGCCGCCTGCCTGCGGGGTGCACACGCGGTCACCGACGATCACGTTGTCCACCTGCCACCACAGGTCGAAACTCGCGGTGTAGTGGAAGCGCACCTCGACGCCGGTGTGCCCCGCCGCCGCCGGCATCGGCACGGTGACCTGGGACTTGGTGAGGCTGGTGGCCGCGCTCCGCCAGGCGTTGGTCCAGGTGGCGCCGCCGTCGACGGAGTAGTCCACGTCGGCGATCGCGCTGCCCTCGGTCTCGTAGTCGGTGTTGAACCACACCGCCGGAGTGCTGGCGCCGCTCAGGTCCAACGGTGGCGAGACGAGCGACGTGTCCTGGTGGTCGTCGCCGTAACCGAGGGAGTACACCCCGGCGTACCCGCCGCTGCTGCCCGTCCGGTTGCCGTTTTCGGTGGGGTCGCCGAACTGCCAGACCTCGCCGTTGCCGGCGTTGTCCCGCACGGTCCAGCCGGCCGGGGCGGTCGATCCGTCGAAGGTCTGCCCGGCGATGGTGCGCGTGGTCCCGGCCTGGTAGCCCGGCGCGTTGCAGGCGTACCGGTCGATCGGCACGCTGAAGTCCCGGGCGAGGTCTGACGTCCCGACGGCCACGGACGCCGTCTGCGCGGTCATCCCGGGGTAGTCGCCCGCGACGCTCACCCGGTAGGTGGCGCCGGCCGGCAGCGACATCGAGTAGTGCCCGGTGACCGGGTCGGCGTGGAACGTGCCGTCCGGCATGCCCGCCACGGTGAGCGTCGCGGCCAGCGGCCAGCCGTGGTCGGAGCCTTCGCGCACGGTGCCGCTGAGGTTCACCCGGGGCTGGGCACTCAGCGCGAAGTTCCGGGAGGTGGTCGCGCCGTCGGTGACGGTCATGGTCGCGTGCTGGGTGTCGTAACCGAACTGGGTCGCGCTGACGTCGTAACTGCCGACCGGCACCGTGAGGTCATAGTGGCCGTGTACGTCGGTGGTGTCCGTCGCCTTTCCGGCGGACACGGTGGCACCGCTGAGCGGCGAGCCGGTCGCGGCGTCGGTGACGGTGCCGGTCAACTCGCCGTGCGGGCCGAGCGCCTTGAACGCCGTGATGCCATTCGGGGTGCCCAACCCCGTCGGCCCGTCGTAGCCGGGACCGGCCGTGCACAGGTACGACGGGGAGCAGTTGCCGTTGTTGCCCTGGGTCACGTCGTTCAGCGCGCCGCTCTGCTCGTACGCGTAGGACACCGGGTACTCGCCCGAGCCGGGCTTGCCGGCCAGTGCGTACACACCGGCGATCAGTGGCGCGGCCAGGCTGGTGCCGCCCGACGTGAGCCAGCCCGACTGCTGGAACGAGTCGTAGATGGCCAGGGGCGTGTCCGGGTCCGCGACCGCCGACACGTCCGCGATCGAGCGCATGGAGCAGCCCGTGTCGCTCTGCCAGGCCGGCTTGGCGTCGAACTGCGAGCAGCCGCTGCCCGGGCCGCCGCCGTGGCTGTCCCACACCGATTCGCTCCAGCCGCGGCTGGTGCTGGCGTCGCGTACCAGCGACGTGCCGCCGACCGACGTCACGTACGGCGACGCCGCCGGGTACTGCGGACCGTAGCGGGCGTCGCCGGAGCTGGCCACGATCGCCGTCCCCGGATGGTCGAAGTACTGCGCGTCGTTGTCCAGATCCGTCGGATCCTCCGAGCCGCCGTAGGAGTTCGACACGATCTGCGCACCCTGCGTGACCGCCTGATCGACCGCCGTGCCGAGGTTGTTCATGTAGTTGTCGTCGGATTCGACCAGCAACAGGTGGCAGGCCGGGCAGACCGCCGACACGGCGTCGAGGTCCAACGAGATCTCCACCGCCCAGCCCGCGTCCGCCACCGGGTACGCGGTGCCGCCCCGCTGGTCGACCTTGCGGAAGCAGCCGTTGGCCGTGGTGCACGCCGGCAGCCCGTACTGCGTGCGCCAGGCGGCGAGGTCGGCCTCGGCGGTCGGGTCGTCAAAGGCGTCGACGATCGCAACGGTCATACCATCGCCGCCTGTCGCCGGCAGGTTGTAGGCGGCACGGATGTCGCTCGGCCCGTAGCCCTCCGGAGCCGCCCCGGCAGCCTTGGGCGATTTGCCGGTGTGCACACGCAGTACCGACATGCACTGCATCTGCCCCTTCTTCGTCGGTGCGGCGCAGACCTGCTTGGTCTGCCCGTCCGCCGACAGCTTCGGCGCCGGTGCCGCGTGCGCGACAGCCGGGACACCGGCGACGGTCAGGGCCACAACGGCCAGGGCCACGGTCATACCCGCAAGACGCATGGGAGCTACTGGAACACGGGCGCCGAATGCGATGATCCGTAGGAACTACTGATTTTTGACAACCTGGAGGAGCTGGTGCAGGGCCCCCTACCTCACTTCGTCGGCAGATCCAGTGAGCTGGGCGCGTTGCAACAGGCTCTGATGTCCGCCCCGGCGATCGTGGTGGTGGACGGCGAAGCCGGCGTCGGCAAGAGCCGGCTGGTCATCGAGGCACTCGCTGGGCTGGGCGGCGTACGGCAGTTGCGCGGCGGCTGCGAGCCGGTACAGGAGCCCTTTCCGCTCGGGCCGGTGCTCGACGCCGTACGCGAGCACGCCCTCCGGTCGCCGCTGCCCGGACGGCTGAGCCCGGTCGTCGGCGCGCTCGTGCCGTACCTGCCCGAGATCGCCGCCGCGCTGCCGCCGGCCCCGCCGCCGCTCGGCGACCCGACGGCCGAGCGGCACCGCCTCTTCCGGGCCGTGCTCGCCGTGCTCGACGACCTCGGCCCGGCCGTCCTCGTTCTGGAGGATGTGCACTGGGCCGACGCCGGCACCGGTGAGTTCGTGGCGTTCCTGGCCGCCCGGGTGCCGGCGCGGCTGGCCGTCGTGCTGACACTGCGCAGCGAGGGCAGCGCGGAGCTGCCGATCTGGGAGGCGCTGGCCCGGGCCGGCGCGTCGACCCGGATCAGCCTGGACCCGCTGCCGCCGGCTCAGGTCGGCGAACTGGCCCGCCAGCTGCTCGGCTCGGCCGAGCTGCCCCACGGGTTCGTGACCTCCCTCGTCGAGGCCACGGCGGGGATTCCCTTCCTCGTCGAGGAGGTACTGCGCACCGCGTCCGACCTCTCGGCGGGCTTGCCGGTGCCGACCGCGCTGCGCGACCTGCTGCGTGCCCGCTGGTCGGCGCTGGACGATGACACCCGCGAGGTGCTCAGCGCCGCCGCCGTGCTGGGCACCGCCCCGGACGAGGCGCTGCTGACCCGGATGGTCGGCGACCCGGCCCGGGTGGCCCGTGCGCTGAGCCGGGGACTGGCCGCCGGGTTGCTGCACGAGCAGGACGGGCAGTGCCGGTTCCGCCACGCGTTGGCCTGGCAGGTCATCCACGAGGGGTTGCCACCACCCACCCGCCGGTGGCTGCACCTGCGGGCGGCCCGGCTGCTCGACGAGGACGATGGACCGCGACCGGTCGCCCGGCTGACGCACCACTACCAGCAGGCCGGTGCCACGACACAGTTCGTGCGCAGCGCCGAGGCGGCGGCCGACCTGGCCATGTCACACGGTGACGATGCCACGGCGGCGCACTTCCTGGTGCCGGCAGTGCAGGTAGCGACCCTGCCGAGCGCCGACCGGGTGCGGCTGGCCGGCAAGCTCGCCCGCGCGGCTGTGGACGGTCTGGCGCACTCGGTCGCCGTCCCGGTGCTGACCGACCTGCTGGTCGAAGACGAGCTGCCCAGCGCGGTTCGCGGCGAGCTGCGGTTCATGCTGGGACGGCTGCTGCGCCAGCAGGGCGATGCCGAGCAGGGGTACCGCGAGATCGAGCGATCCGTGGACGAGCTGGCCGACCGGCCGGACCTGATGGCCAGGGCGCTGGCCATCCTCGCCGTACCGGACCTGGTCGTGGACCGCCCGGTGTCGGTGCACGTGGCCCGGGGAGCACAGGCGCAGGCCCTGGCCGCCGGTCACCCGCGCGTCGCGGTCGCCGTCGGCATCGCCCGTACGTCGCTGGCGATCGAGATCGGTGACCCGTCCGGCTGGCCGCTCGTCGAAGCGCTGAGCCGCGACCCCGCGCTCCTCGGCGACCCCCGCGAGCACGCGCGCGCCTGCATCAACTGGGCACAGGCCGCCCTGCACGTCGGCGACGTGGCCCGCGCCGAGTCGCTGCTGGCCGAGACCCGCGAAGCCGTCGACGAGGTGGCCTACCTGCGCTTCGCGGGGCTCGTCGACCTCATCGAAGCCTGGGTCGATCTGAGCGCCGGGCGCTGGGACGGCCTTCTCGACCGGGCGCGCGCTCTGGTGCGTACACCCCGCGAGTTCACCGCCGCCGCGCTCGATGCCCGCTTCCTGCTCGCGTCCGTGCTCTGTCTGGCCGGGGATTTCGACGAGGCCGAGCCGCTGCTGCGCGACGTGGTCGCCGAAGCCGCACGGGTCGGGGCGTTCCGGCCGCTCGCCCCGGCCCGTACCCAACTGGCGCGGATGCTGCTCGACCGGGGCCAGCCGCAGGCGGCGGCCGATGAGGCGACGCGGGTGCTGGACATCGTACGGATCAAACAGCTGTGGCCGAGCGCCGCCGACGCCACGCTGTGCCTGCTCGACGCGATGGTCCGGTTGGGCCGCCCCGACGACGCGCGACCGGCGGTCGACGAGCTGGCGGCCAGCCTGCGCGACACCGAGGCGCCGGCGGCGCATGCCCGGCTGGTCCAGTGCCGGGCCGAACTGGCAAGCGACGGAAGGCTGTTCGACGACGCCCGCCGCCGGTTCACCGATCTCGGGCTCCGTTACGAACAGGCCGACGCCGAGGCCCGGCTGGGCCGGCATCTGGCCGCCCGGGGCGATGCGGCCGGGCCCCGCTGGCTGGAACAGGCACTGCGCTCGTTCGACACGCTGGGGGCCCTCGGCGGCATCGCGGACGTGCGCCGGACGATGCGTGGGCTCGGAGTGCCGGTGCCGTACCCGTGGCGCGGCGGGCGCCAGTCGTACGGTGCGCAACTGTCCCCGCGCGAACGCGAGGTCGCGGCCCTGGCCGCGTCGGGCACGACCAACCGGGAGATCGCGGAGCGGCTGTTCCTGTCGCAGCGCACGGTCGAGAGCCACGTGGCCAACGCACTGCGCAAGCTCGGCGGCCACTCGCGCCGCGAGTTGGCGACGTTGCTGGGGCTGGCCGCCAACACCTGACCCCGCACCGTCCTCAGTCGACTTCGCCGAACCAAAACTCATACCACGATCCGACCTCGCCGCGCCGACCCACACCTACGGGTTGACGACGTCGTCGTCCACCGCCCTCTAGGATCCGACCGCGCGTCCGGGCAAACGATCCGGCTCGCCTCACTATGGTCACGGCCTTCCGCGCGCCCTGCGGCAACTCCGGACGGTGCACGGGAGCCAGAGCGAAGGGACCTTCAGTGCACAGACCTGTCTGGCGAAGAGTGGCGGTCGTCGTCGCCACCGTCGCCCTGATATTCGGCACCGCTACCTCCCCGGCCCTGGCGGCCGACGCACCCCCTGCCTGGCCGACCGTCAGCAACGGGCAGCAGAACGTGTCGGTGACCACGGCGCAGTATCTGCTGCGGTACAAGGGCTCGACGATCAGTGCCGACGGCGTCTTCGGTTCTCAGACCCTGGCCGCGGTGAAGAGTTTCCAGACCGCCAACGGGCTGCCGGTAGACGGCGTCATCGGCCAGGACACCTGGACCAAGCTTGTCGTCCCGCTCTCCACCGGGGCCAACAACGATGCGGTACGGGCACTTCAGGTCCAGCTCAACCGCTACGGCTACGGGCTGCAGGTGGACGGCGACTTCGGATCGCTCACCGGTGCGGCCGTCACCAAGTTCAAGGCCCTCTTCAGTCTGGGCACCGGTACCGCCGTCGACGCCACCACCTGGCAGTGGCTGGTCGGGAGCACCCCGCCGGGCGAGCAGGTGGCCACCGGGGTGACCTTCAAGTCCATGCAGATGTCGACCACCCACGGTTCCGCCCAGGTCTATGTCCTGACCGTCGATCTGACGAAGGCGCACGTCGGCCTGATCTGGCCCGGGAAGGTCGCGCAGCGGGCCACGATCAGTACCCAGGCGAACCGGGTCGGGGCGGTGGCGGGAGTCAACGGCGACTTCTTCGACATCGACACTGGCGGGACCGGGGCGTCCACCGGTCCCGCCATCCTGGACGGACATGACCTCAAGGCCGCGGTGCCGGGTGCGCAACGCTTCGGCCCGACCCGTCCGCCGGGGACCGACAACGACTATGTCTTCGGCATCACCTCCGATGGCAAGCCCACCATCACGACGCTGGACCTGGACGGCACGGCAACCACGCCGGGCGGGTCGTTCGACCTCCAGGGCCTCAACCAGTACGCCATCCCCGTCAACGGGGTGGGGGTCTTCAACGCTGACTGGGGCGCCACGTCCCGCAAGCGCGCCACCTGCGGTACGGACACCAACCGCGCCGGGGCGTGCAGCACCCAGACCCGGGAAGTCGAGATCGCCGACGGGAAGGTCACCCGGGTCGCCACCGCACCGGGATCGGGGCAGATCGCCGACGGCCACACCGTTCTGCTCGCCCGCGACTCGGGAGTCTCAAACCTGAGCGGGCTCGCCGTGGGCGACTCCGTGACCGTCAACTACCACCTGGAGAGCGGGAACGGCTCCGCGCTCCAGACGGCGGTCGGCGGCCTGATACTGATCATGAACGGTCAACGGCTGTCGCTCAACGACGACACCTCCACGCTGGCACCCCGTACCGCGGTGGGCACCAGCACCGACGGCTTGAAGCTGTACATGGTCGCGGTCGACGGGCGCACCAGTTCGAGTGTCGGCGCGACGGTGAAGACGATGGCCGACATCATGACCACCCTGGGCGCCACCCAGAACGCGATCAACTTCGATGGCGGCGGATCGACGACCCTGGTAGCCCGTAAGGCGGGCAGCACCTCGGTCACTGTTCGCAACACCCCCTCCGACGGCGCGCAGCGCGCGGTGGCCAACGGACTCGGTGTGTTCACGTCCTAGGTAGTCTGCTCAGCGACGTGAGTGATGGGGACCTCCGGGGTGGAGCTTGTCAAAGGCCCACCCCGGAGGTCCTCGGTGCTTCACAGATCGGGTTGCCGTCGCGGGGCATACTCCGGGTATGGGGGGATTCGCGCCCGGTACGACGATGCCCGACGTCTCGGTGGTGGTTTCTCCGTTGCAGTCGGTGTACCTGCTGATGCGGGACGCAGTGAGTGGGCAGTCGCGGGCGTTGGCGCCGCCCGTCCTGGACCCGCTGCGCGCGGCGCTGGGTAGGCGGGCCCGCGTGCTGGAGCCGGCCCGGCGGGGCCAGCTCGGGTTGGTGCCCAGCGCGCTGGTGCCTATCCCGCCGCGCCGGGACGTGAGCGTGGGCGAACAGGTGCGGCGGCTGCGTGACTACCCGCCCGACGACCTGGTCGCCGACATCGCCGGAATGGGACCGGCAGCGGGCGGATGGCGGCTGGTCGCCGATCGCGCCCGACGCTGGCTGGACGGCTATGCCGAGGCCACCGATGCCGCTTGGCTGCTGCTAGGGGCGTGGTGGACGACGGTGCGCCCGCTGGTCGACCGGGAGACCGAGCGGGTGGGGGTGGCGTACGTGCGGGGCGGCCTGGACACCGTCTTCAACACCCTGAGCCGGCGGTTGAGCTACGTCGACGGCGCGTTCTATGTGGACGGTGACCGCAGCGACCCGATCGAGCCGCGCGGGCGGCGGCTGGTCCTGGTGCCGTCGGTGGTCAGTGCGGACACCCTGTTCATCCACCACAGCGAGCCCGACCTGTTGGGTGTCGCCTACCCGGTCCGGGGCCAGGCCATGGCCGGGCCCGCCCGTGCCGGCGGCGCCGATCGGCTCGGCCTGGTGCTCGGCGCCGCGCGCGCCGCGCTGCTGCGCCGCCTGGAAGTCCCGATGACGATGACGGCGCTGGCGGCCCATCTCAACGTCACGCCGGGCGCGGTGACCCGCCACTGTGATCTGCTCGCCCGGGCCGGCCTGATCGGCCGGGAACGCCGCGGCCAGGCCGTGCTGGCGACGCGCACCGATGCGGGGACCGCACTGCTGGAAGTGCTGAGCTGACCGCGGTCCAAGGCGCTTGACCGAATCGTCAAATGATTGCCCGCACCCCGCGCCGGCCCGTACCACTGAGGGTCTCCAACGAAAGGAAGCTCTCGATGCTACGCACGTCTCTGGCCGGCGCAGCCCTGGCCGGCCTGGCCACCTGTCTGCTGGCGGTACCGAGCCGCGCGGCGTGGGCGACGCCGTCGTTCACGGTCAAACCGTTCCCCGTACACCAGGGTGAGGGTGTCCAGCCCTTCCCGGTCACCAACGGGCAGGGCGTACGCCCCCGTCCCATCAACCACGGGGATGACGCACAGCCGTTCCCGTCCACTCACACGCAGGCGATGAAGCCGCTCCCGGCCACCCACGGGCAGGCGATGGAGCCACTCCCGGCCAACCACGGGCAATGAGACGTGCGAGGCGATCGGGTGACCGGTCGCCTCGCACCCACAAAGCCAGTCAGATCCACCCCGCGGCAGGGGTGGTGAGCCGTTGGCGGTTGTCGTGGTTTTCACGACGGGTTTCGTCAACCGGGCGTGTGGCTGGGGTGTGTTAGTGGTGACGCGGAGATGGGAGTGAGGGTGGTCGACGACAGTTTCGCCGAGTTCTACGAACAGACTCGCCACCGGGTGGGGGCCTTCTTGTACGCGATGTGTGGCGATCGCGCGGAAGCCCAGGACACGGCGCAGGAGGCATACGTCAAGGCGTGGCAACGGTGGCCGGCGGTGAGTCCGGAGGAGCGTCACGCGGTGGTGTTGCACCACCTACTCGATCTACCCGTCACCGCCGTCGCCGCGGAAACCGGCGTGTCCGCCAACACGGTGAAGGCACGCCTCGTGCGGGGCCGCAGATCGCTGGCCGCCCTGCTGGGCCAAGACATCCCCGAGGAGGCGACCCATGCCTGACCCGATGTTCAACGACTTGCTCGACGACATGACACACACCCGTTGGGCACCGGTCGGTCAGATCCGCGTCCGGGCACGCCGCCGCGTTTGGCGCACGTGGGCCGGTACGGCGGTGGCCGTGTGCGCGGCGGCCGGGGTGGTCTTGGGCGGGGTCGTACTGACCACGGTCGACGGTCCCCGGGTGCCCTCGGGTTCGAGGGTGTCGGACGCGCCGGCGCCCGGCGCGGTCGCATCCGCGTCGTCGTCGGCGACGGCATCGCCGTCCGCATCGCCGACGATCACAGATGCCATGTTTCTACAGCCCACGGACGTCGACCGCGGGAATGTCCGGCTGGAACGTCCGGTCGTCGACGGCGGGGAATCAGCCTTTGCCGACGAGGCGGGTCTGGCCTGCCGCAACACTCCCCCACGCCGCTCGACGCTGGTCCCGATGGAACGCGGCCTGCGGTACCTGACGGCGGCCGAAGACCTCGTGGTGACGGACCAGTGGGTGGCGCGCTACCGCCCCGCGGACGCGGCCCAGTACCTGAACCAGGTCCGCACCGCCGTCGCCGACTGCTCACCCTATCCGAACGCCTCGGTCACCACCGTTGCGCGATTCGCTGGCCAGGACTCACTACTTGTCCGCATCGAAATTAGAGCCGGCGGACCGGCGATACAAAGCGACCCGGTCGACTACGTGTTCGTACGGCAGGGTGACCTCGTGACCGAGTTCGAGTGGGCCGGTACGAACGACGCTGCCGAACAGGTCGGCCGGCGCGCGGCCGCCCGGCTCTGTGCGGGGACACCCACCTGCTGAACCCGGACACCGACCTGACATTCCGAGGGATCGGCCTGTCGGTACTACCGAGACGAACACCGTCCACCGGGTGGGAAGCCGGTTCGACCGCACAGGAGGAATCCCCATGAATGACCTGCGGGCCATTGCTGACCGCATCGAGATCGAGGCGCTGCGTGGCGAGTTCAGCGACGCGGCGATGATGAGCGACTACGACCGCTTCGCGTCGCTGTTCACCGACGACGCCGTGTACCGGATCCCCGACGCCGACATCGAGCAGACTGGTCGGGAGGAGATCCGCGCCGGGACCGAGCGGCTGGCGAGCGAGTGGGAGTACTTCGTGCAGACCACGCATCCGGGCGCGATCCAGCTTGACGGCGACACCGCGTCCGGCCGTGCCTACATCTGCGAGCTCGGACGCCTGCGCGACGGCAGCTCGGTCTTCAACTACGCGCTGTTCCACGACCGCTACCGGCGCACCCCGGACGGCTGGAAGTTCACCGAGCGCGTCTACGAGGTCAGGTACTTCGATACCTCTCCGCTGGCGGGCTCGCCCCAGGTAGCCTGGGCGGCCACTCACCCGCCCGCCGGGGACGAGTCCTCGTGAGGTCTCGGGGGCGCGGCCAGCACTGCTGAGGCTCCGACCGCGCGGCGTCTGACGGCCCGGATAGCAGGATTATGCAAAGGGCCGGCCGCTTGCTGCATGGGGTCGGGTACGGACGGTACCTAACCTCTGATGGCAATAAGCTCGGACGTTGCCAACGATTTCCAGCGTGACGGGGCTCCGCCGGAGCCATCAGCGCCGGAAGGAGGAGCAACTATGTGTAGGTCATCGACGTGAGCGCACCGATACAGCCCCCGTCCACGAACGTACCGGCGAAGCCCACCGCCACCCCGGCGGACGCCGCCGGACCGGGTAACGCCGAACCGGGTAACGCCGGACCGGGTACGGCGGCGCCGCCCGGTCGCGGCGGCCGCCGGGTCCAGCGGCTGCGGGCCACCCTGACCGCGTACGCGCTCATCGGCCCGAGCCTGCTCGGCGTCCTGGCGTTCCTGCTCGCCCCCGTCGTCATCGTCGCGGTGATCAGCCTGTTCCGGTGGAACCTGCTGTCCTCACCGAAGTTCATCGGCCTGGCCAACTACCGCCGGATGGCGCACGACGGCAGCGTCTGGCACTCGGTGCTGGTGACGTTCGCTTACGTCGTGCTCACCATCCCGGTACAGACCGTGCTCGCGCTCCTGCTGGCGGTCATGCTCAACACCCGGTTGCGCGGCGTGAAGGTGCTGCGCGCCGTGTACGTGGTGCCGTGGATGGCCACCCCGGTCGTGATGGGCGTCGTCTGGCGCTGGATCTTCGACGGTCGGCACGGTGCGGTCAACGCCTTCCTCGCGCTGTTCGGCGTCGACGCCGTCAACTGGCTCCAGTCCACGACGCTCGCGCTGCCCACGGTCGCGATCGTCGGGATCTGGAGCAGCGCCGGGTACACCATGCTGTTCTTCCTCGCCGGGCTCCAGGGCATCCCCGACCACCTCTACGAGGCCGCCCGGGTCGACGGCGCCACACCGGTGCAGCAGTTCTTCCGGATCACCCTGCCGCTGCTGCGGCCGACCATGTTCTTCGTCCTGGTCACCAGCGTCATCGGTTCGTTCCAGGTGTTCGACACCGTGTACTCGATGACCGCACCCAACTACGGCGGGCCCGGCAACGCGACCGCGGTGCTGAACTTCAAGATCTACAGCACCGCGTTCCAGCTCTTCGACGACGGGTACGCGTCGGCCATCGCCATGCTCCTGTTCGGGCTGCTGCTCGTCCTGACGCTGGCGCAGGTTCTCTACTTCCGCAAGCGCACCACCTACGAGCACGGGTGAGAGGGATTCCCCGGATGCGGTCCAGAAGAATAGTTTCGCGTGCCCTGCTGTACCTGGTGCTGATCGTCGGCGCGGTGCTGACCCTGTTCCCGTACCTGATGGTCGTCCTCACGTCGTTGAAGACGGCGCCTCAGCTCAACAGCGTGTCGCCCTGGCTGCCGGCGGTCCCCGGAACGCTGAGCAACTACATCCGGTTGTTCAACGGGAAGATCGCCGACATCAGCTTCCTCGCCTACCTGTGGCACACGGTGCTGTTCACCGTGATCCTCACGGCCGGGCAACTGGTCTTCACCACGTTCGCCGCGTACGCCTTCGCACGCCTGCGGTTCGTCGGGCGCGACGTGCTGTTCTGGGCGTACCTGGCGACGATGATGGTGCCGAACGTGGTGACGATGATCCCGCTGTACCTCATCATGCGGCAGATCGGCTGGATCGACACCTGGTTCGGGCTCATGGCGCCGTACATTCTCGGCTCGCCGTACGGCATCTTCCTGATGCGCCAGTTCTTCCGCGGCCTACCCGCCGACCTGGAGGACGCGGCGCGCATCGACGGCGCCGGTACGCTGACCATCCTGCTGCGCATCTTCGTACCGCTGAGTCGCCCGGCCCTGGGTACCCTGACGATCCTCACCACGGTCTTCGCGTGGCACAACTTCCTCTGGCCGCTGATCATCACCAGCGGCGACAACACGAAGCTCGTCACCGTCGGCATCGCGTCGCTGCAGGGCAATCTCGGCGCCGACTACAACCTGATGATGGCCGGGAGCTTCGTCGCGCTCGTTCCGCTCATCGTCATCTTCCTGCTGTTCCAACGCACGATCGTGCGGTCCATCGTGCTGACCGGCATGAAGTGACCCCGGCATGAAATGACTCGCGCCACACCCCCCACCTGTCTGCTAAGGAGTTCGACCCATGGGTATCAAACGTCGCCATCTTCTCGCGGCCGCACCGGCCGCTGCCCTCGCCGCCGCCGGCATGTCCGCCTGCGGCAACAGCGACGGCGGTAACGGCAACGGCAGCGGCACCGTGGTGTTCCGCATCTGGGACGAGGAGCAGCAGCCCGGATACCAGAAGTCGGTCAACGCCTTCATGACGGCACACCCGACCATCAAGGTGAAGCTCGAGATGCTGCCCTTCGCGCAGTACTGGACGAAGATCATCACCGAGTCGGCGGCGGGCACCGGCGCGGACGTGTTCTGGGACACCGTCCCCTACTTCCCGCAACTGGTGAAGCAGGGCGTCATCGAGAACCTCGATCCGCTGATCCAGAAGGACTCGTTCGACCTCAACCAGTTCTACCCGCAGGTCACGTCGGCCTACATGTACCAGAACCACCACTACGGCATACCGGCGGACTTCGGCATCGCCTCGATGGTCTACAACAAGGATCTGTGTGACAAGGCCGGCGTGACGCTGCCCGCCGAGCTGACCTGGGCACCGGACGGCTCCGGCACGCTGCTGCCGATCCTGCAGAAGCTCACGGTCGACACCAACGGCCGGCACCCCACCGACCCCGGCTTCGACCCGAAGCACGTCAAGCAGTGGGGCTTCATGGCCGAGAACCACGACCAGACCCAGTACATCAGCTGGATCCCGGAAAACGGCGGCAGCTTCATGACCGCGCCGTTCGGCAAGTTCGCCTTCGACCAGCCCGCCGCGCTCGCCGCGCTCCAGTGGCAGTACGACCTCATCAACAAGTGGCACGTGGCCCCCGCGCCGTCGGAGGGCGCGGCGCTCGACCTGTTCAACCGCGGTCAGGTCGGGCTGTACCCGGCGGTGAACGCACTCCTGCCGTACGTGGTGGGCAAGGGTACCTTCACGGTCGGCGTGACCGCGTTGCCGTCCGGGCCGAAGGGTCGGGTGGTCAACGTGAACGGGCTGTCGTTCGCGCTGAACAAGCACTCGAAGAACAAGACGGCGGCCTGGGAGCTGATCAAGTGGCTCGGCTCATCGCAGTCGCAGCAGATCATGGCGGGCGGCGGGTACGTGTGGCCGGCCAACAAGTCCCTCGCCCAGGGGTATCTGGACTACTGGAAGGGCAAGGGTCAGAACCTTCAGCCGTTCGTGGACGCGGCGGCCGGCGCGAGCGTGCCGATGCCGATCACCCCGGTCTGGAACGCGGCCTCGCTCGCGATCAGCAACGCGTTCCAGACCATGTTCCAGGGCCAGACCGGGGTGAAGCAGACCGTCGACGGCCTGGTCGCCCAGCTCAACCAGCTCATCGACCAGAACGGCTGAGCCCCGCGAGGCGCAGCCGACAGTGAGCCAGACTAGCGACTGGTCCGGGTCGCGGCGCGGCGCCAGACGCGCCGAGCCAGACTAGTCGACATCTTACAGTCCACAATGGACACGCCCGCAGAAGGTGAGTGAGCACCACATGTCCACCGATCCGGTGACCCTGACCACCGCGCCTCCGCCGGCCGACTCGCTCGACCTCGGCGGGATCGCCTTCCACGTCGGCAGCGCCTTCCACGTCGGCAGCGCCGTCGATGTCGGGAGCGGCGAGGGTGGCCCGACTCCGGAGACCAGTGTCGACGAGCCGGAGCCCGGCGTCCTCGCGGTGACGGTACGGTTGGCCGGCGGTCGGGCGGCCGTCACGCCGCTGACCCTGGACTGGCAGGCGCCGGTGGGCGGCGGGATCGTGTACTGGCAACCGGACTGGGGCCTGCGCCGGCACATGCCCGCCGAGTGGGCGTCGCGCCGCTCGGTCAGCCTGCTGCGCTCGGCGCCGGTGGGGTGCCTGGTGGACGGCGTCGACGGCAACGTGGTGACCTGGGCGCTGTCCGAGACGCTGCACCGGGTCGAGGTACGGCGCGAAGGTGTCCGGGAAGAGTCCACCCGGTTCCGGGGTACCTCGGTGGTCCACGTGCCGCCCGGCGACGAGCCGTACGAGGTGGTGTTGCGGCTGGACCGCCGGCCGGTGCCGTACTGGACCGCGCTGGCGGACGTCGCCGGCTGGTGGGACTCGATGCTTCCCGGTCCGCCGCCCGGGCCGGCCCCGGACCAGGGCCGCGGCGCGACGTACTGCACCTGGTACAGCATGCATCAGGGGCTGACCGCGGCGAGCATCGAGCGGACCACGGCGCTCGCCCACGACCTCGGATTCCGGAACATCATCGTGGACGACGGCTGGCAGACCGCGGACACCTCGCGCGGGTACTGGTACTGCGGCGAATGGCGGGTCGAGCCGACGAAGATGGGCGACTTCGCCGCGCACGTGCGGGCCGCGCGCGCGGACGGCATGGCCTATCTCCTGTGGCTGGCACCGTCGCTGCTGGGCCGGCGCAGCCCGCTCCAGGCCCGGTTCGGCCACCAGACGCTCGGCTCGCTGCCGGCCGGTGACGCGGACATCCTCGACCCGCGCTTCCCGGAGGTGCGCGCGCACCTCACCGACACCTGCGTGACACTGCTGAAGACGGCCGACCTCGACGGCCTCAAGCTCGACTTCCTGGACGCCTGGCTGGTCGACGACCCACCACCGGCCGGCCCGGGCGCGGACGTGTCCGATGTGGAGAGTGGGGTCGAGCTGTGGCTGCGCGAGCTGTACGAGCGCCTGTCCGAGCACCGGCCGGACGTGCTGCTGGAGTTCCGCCAGAATTACACGGGACCCCGCATCCAGCGGTACGGCAACCTGTTCCGCGCCTGTGACTGCCCGATGGATCTGGTCGACAATCGCACCCGCACCCTCGACCTGCGCATGCTGCTGCCGGGGCGCACGGTGCACTCCGATCCGCTGCTGTGGGATCCGGCGGCGCCGCCGGAGGTGGCCGCGGAGCATCTGCTCGGCGCGCTGTTCTCGGTGCCGCAGGTATCGGTGGAGCTGGCCGCGCTTCCGGACGGGCAGCGCGAGATGCTGTCGTTCTGGTTGCGGTTCATGGACGAGCACGCGGAGACGCTGCTGTACGGGCGGATCGAACCGAGCCGGCCGGACCTGAACTATCCGCTGGTCCGCAGCCGGGGCGCGGGCGAACTGGTCGCGGCCGTGTACGGGGACCTGCCGGTGGCGGTCGACGCTCAGGACGGGCCCCGCGTCACGCTGGTCAACGCGACCGGTGCGGCGAGCCTGGTGGTCGATCTGGCGGCGGGGGTACGGGCCGAAGTCGTGTCCATCGTGGACGATCGGGGCCGCGCGGTGACCGGGCACCCGCGGCACCTGGAGCCGGGGCTGACCCGGCTCCGGGTGCCGCGCAGCGGACTGGTCGAACTAGCCACCGGCGCCTGCTAGGAACATGTCAGGTCCGGACAGTGGATGGCCAGAACCAGCCGGTCGCCGGGGTACGCCACGGGCGGGCTGACCTGAGTGTCGGTCGAGCCCCGGAACTCGTTCATCACCCACAGTTCGCCACTGGACGGCCAGTAGCTGACGTTCTCGGCGTTTTCCATCGTGGTGGTCCAGTAGTGCACGTCGAGCGAGCCGTCCGCGGAGATCGTCGCCTTGTGCAGACAGGACTTCGCGAAGCCGTGGATGACCGCGTCGTGCGCCGGATCGTCGGGCATCGAGGACACCGGCGGGGCGCCGTTGGGGCACAGCCCCTCGACGACCCCGTGGATGCCGGTGAACGCCGCGCCCTGCATCCGGTACACCGGGGAGGTCCAACCCTGGTCGGGTCGCACGTACCCGTCGGCGTCCGGCTTCAGCGGCGCGGTCGCGGTCTCGGCATCCAGCGGCCAGCGCAGGATGCGGCCCTGCGGCCCCTGGTCGTCGTACTCGGTGGTGATGACGGAGGCGGGGGATGTCGAGCGGTCCAGCGAGATGCTGTCGAGACACGGATGGGTGAGCGAGGCCGCCGTGCCGTTGCGCAGCGGGTCGCAGATCGCCCCGTCCGGGAACTGGTAGTAGCCGACCTCGGGCAGCGCGAACAGCGAGTATGCCGCCGAGCACGCCGTCGCGGTGCACCCCACGGCGCCGGAGGTGGTGCTGGACATCTGCCAGAAGTGGGTGAGGTCGAAGACCCGGACCACCCGGCCGGCACCACTGGCGTCCCGGTCGCCGCCGGTCACCAGGATGAGCTTGTCGCCGTACCACAGGATGCCGTCGGCATGGCTGGCGATCGCGTGGTATCCGGCCGCCGTGCCATCCGGCTCCACGAGCAGCGCGTGCCGGTACGGTGCGCCGGTGTCGCCGTTGGTGACATCGGCGAACGTGACCCGGGCCAGCCCGTCGTTGCCGTACGGCGCGTACCCCGCCCCGCTGTGCCAGCTGACCGCGACGACCTTGCGGCCGGCGCAGCCGTCGCACGGCGGGTACAGTGTCGTGCCATTCATCCCGTCGCCACTGCCGGTGACGCCCTGCGGGTACCACTTCGTCGTGGTGTCGTCGGTGCTGTCCCAGCAGAAGCCGGCGACAGCGGAGGTGACTGTCAGGTCGGTCGGGTGGCACACCGCACGGGTGGCGTAGCCCCCGGCGATCAGGGTGCTCATCCGTACCACCGAGAACGGCCGGCTGGACGCCTCGTCGGCGGCGCGGTACCCGGTGATCGTGGGAAAGCTGCCCGCGTCGGTCAGCGTCATCACCGACAGCGCGGACGCGGAGAGAACCGGTGCGGTCGCGGCCTGCGCCGCGGTCGCGGTTGTGGCCACGGACGCGATGACCACGCCCGGTACTACGAGCGCCGCCGCGGCCAGCGCTCGCCACCATCGATGTCGCACGTCGAGCCTCCTGTCGTCGCGAAGATGCACAGAACTGCTGCGCTGGATCGAAAGGTATGATCGCCCATGCGGGTATCCAATACAGGTGGTGGCTGTGCTGTTACACAATCCTGTCGGTGGGGATAGCTCGTCCACCGTGTATACCGAGTTGCCGTCACCGGACCTGTTGTCCGCCGGACGGTTCGACGAGAAGCCGGGCTTCACGGTGTACCGGGAGCGGGGCGCCCGCAACTGGATGCTCAGCCTCACCATCTCCGGTACCGCCGACTTTCGGGTCGGCGATTCGGTCACCGTCGCCGGCCCGGGCGACCTGGTGCTCATCGCGCCGGGCACGGTGCAGCACTACGCCTCGTCCGACGACGGAATCTGGGGCTACTGGTGGGCGCACTTCCAGCCCCGTCCGGCGTGGTACGCGTGGTGGCGGATACCGCAGCTGGCGCCCGGGTTCAGCCTCACCCGGTTCGGTACCCGGGACCGGTTCGGTCAAGCCGTCGGGGCGTTCGAGCGGGTCCACCGGTACGCCATGGTGGCCACGCTGGACACCCCCCAGGGCCGGGTACCGGTCGGTGCCCGCGAGGTGAGCGGCGCGCTCGCCAGCGAACTGGCCCTCAACGCCATCGAGGAGCTGCTGCTGCTCGCCGTCGTCGAGCACGAACTCCAGCAGCGTCCCGCCCTCGACAGCCGGGTGCAGCAGGTGCTCGACACGATCGCCGCCGACCTGAGCCGGCCGATGTCCGTGGACGCGCTGGCCCGGATCGTCTCGCTGTCCCCGTCCCGGCTGGCCCACCTGTTCCGGCAGGAGATCGGCGACTCGATCGTGAACGTGGCGCTGGCCATGCGGCTGCGCAAGGCCGCGTCGCTGCTGGAGTTCACCGACCGGCCGATCGGCCGGATCGCCACCGACATCGGCTTCTCGTCGCCGTACTACTTCAGCCGCCAGTTCCGCGAGCGGTTCGGCGTGTCACCGAGCGCGTTCCGCCAGCAGGCCCGCCACCCGGGCTGATCCGCGTGCCAGGGGCGGGCCGGTCCGGGTGGGCTCTACGACGCGATTTCCCAGACATATCCGCTGGGGTCGGTGAAACTCGCGGTACGAACACCCCACGGACGGTCGATGGGCCCGTTCAACAGCTTCGCACCACGGCTGACAACCTCCGCCGCGACAGCGTCGACGTCGTCGACCTGGATGGTGAGGACGAATCGGGTCCCCGCCCCGGCGGCGCCCACCGCGGCGGGCTCGACAAGCTCCGGCGCCGCGCTGACGGTCAGCAGATTGACCAGAACGGTACCGATTTTGAACACGACGCTCTCCGCGTCCTCGAAGTGCACGGGAAGAGCGAAGACGTCCAGATAGAACCGTTTACTGGCGGGTAGATCCTCCACGAACAGCGTGATGGTCTGGAGGTCGGTGGCCCAGGTGGTCATGCTTGGCTCCTTCATCGTCGCCGGCTTCATCGTCAGCAGCGGGCGTTACGAAAGATATGACTCGCGGGACGGGCGAGACGCATCGCCCCGTCGTGCGAATTCGCTCACTTTTCCCGTCGTTCGGACGAGGGACACACCGATCTCCGGACGATCGCCGGCGCCCGGACGTGGCATCGATCGACGCCCTTGATTGGCGGCGACCGCTTTGCGATTCTCATTCGTCGATGTATGTTACCGGTAACATCGACGTCATATCGATGAAGCCGGCAAGGGAGACCGCCGGGGACTCCGGAGGCTAACGGTGGGGCTGGCGCCTACCGTCAGGCCACCTGCGGATGCCTGTTCACCCCAGAGATTGGAGCAACCCCGTGCGACACGGCATTTCCCGCCGGCGATGGGCGGTGGCCGTCACAACGGCCGTAGCGCTCGCCGGCGCCGGCCTGGCGAGCACGCAGTTCGCGTCGGCCGCCGCCGCCGGCTGTCAGGTCACCTACACGGTGACCACGCAGTGGCAGGGCGGCTTCGGGGCAAGCGTGAGCGTCAACAACCTCGGAGACCCGATCAACGGCTGGCGGCTGACCTGGTCATTCGGCGCCGGCCAGACCATCACCCAACTGTGGAACGGCTCCTACACCCAGTCCGGCAGCCAGGTCACCGTGACCAACGCGTCCTACAACGCCAGCATCCCCACCGGAGCGAGCGCGAGCTTCGGGTTCAACGGGACCTGGAACACCAGCAACCCGGCGCCGTCGAGCTTCGCGCTCAACGGCGTCACCTGCACCGGCGGTGTCAGCACGCCCCCGACGTCCGGCTCGCCGAGTCCCCCGGCGTCGCCGACACCGACGTCACCGACACCGACCCCGTCGCGGACCTCCGGACCTCCGCCGGCCCAGCAGCCGTGCGACATCTATGCGGCGGGTGGTACGCCGTGTGTGGCAGCGCACAGCACCACCCGGGCGCTGTACGCCGCCTACACCGGGCCGCTCTACCAGGTCCGCCGCGCGTCGGACAACACCACCCGGGACATCGGTGTGCTCAGTGCCGGCGGGGCCGCCAACGCGGCCACCCAGGACTCGTTCTGCGCCAACACGACCTGCCTCATCACCATCATCTACGACCAGTCCGGTCGCGGTAACCCGCTGACCCAGGCGCCTCCCGGCGGCTTCTCCGGCCCCGCCGCCGGTGGCTACGACAACCTCGCCAACGCGACCGCGGCGCCAACCACCGTGGGCGGGCACAAGGCGTACGGCGTCTACGTGGCCGCCGGCACCGGGTACCGCAACAACAGCACGCACGGCATCGCGACCGGCGACCAGCCGGAGGGCATGTACGCCATCTTCGACGGCACGCACTACAACGGCGGCTGTTGCTTCGACTACGGCAACGCCGAGACGAACAGCCGCGACGACGGCAACGGGACCATGGAAGCCATCTACTTCGGCAACATCAAGGTCTGGGGGTACGGCACCGGCAACGGCCCCTGGATCATGGCGGACATGGAGAACGGCCTGTACTCCGGCCGGAACGCCGGATACAACGCCAACGACCCGACCGTCAACTACCGCTACACCACCGCCATCATCAAGGGCGAGCCGAACCACTGGGCCATCCGCGGCGGCAACGCCCAGTCCGGCGGGCTGTCGACCTTCTACGACGGCCTGCGCCCCAACGTCTCGGGTTACAACCCGATGAAGAAGCAGGGGGCCATCATCCTCGGTATCGGCGGCGACAACAGCAACGGCTCCGCCGGCACCTTCTACGAGGGCGTGATGACCTCCGGCTACCCGTCGGACGCCACCGAGAACGCGGTCCAGGCCAACATCACCGCGGCCGGCTACCGCTAGCCTTGTCGCCGCACGGCAGCCGCGCCGGGCGGCCGGCCGGGGCCGCCACGAGTGGACGACCCGAACGGGGCTGCGGTCTGACGTCGATCGTCAGACCGCAGCCTTCGTCGCGCGGGGTTCCGCGCGTTACCGCGCCTCGTCGGCTCCGATGTCGGTCGCGCCGCCCAGCGGCACGGTGTGGCCGAAGAAGTCGGTGGTCGGGGCGCCGGCGATCGTGGCGCCGGCGTTGATTGCCGGCGATCCCGCCTGGAGTGTCCACTGCGTGGTCGGCATGCCCACCGCGTGATACCCGAGCGAGTTCACCAGCGGGTTCTGGTTGTGGACGCTGTGCGCCTCGCCCGAGGAGAACGAGCCGCCGGTGTAGTAGTACAGGTTGTCGTCGCGGTCGAACGGGACCTGCGCCATGCCGGCCCCGAGCACGTTCGCCACGGTGGACACCACCAGGTTGTCTTTGAAGAGCAGCGGCTGCCCGGCGACGAACGTGGGAGTCGGCACGTTGGTGGTGGTTCCGATGACGCCCCGCTCCGTGGTGTAGACGGTGTTGCCGTAGATCTGCAGGCCGGAGATCTTGCCGCCGTCCCACGTCGCGATGTCGATTTCCTCGGCACCGTCGCGGGTCGACTCGAACCCGTTGTTGGCGCAGATGTTGTACCGGACGATCGAGTTGACCGTGGCGACCTTCTCCGCGCCGAAGACGCCGACGCAGTACGCCGCGTTGTCGTGCGCGTAGTTGTATTGGACGGTGGTGTTGGTGCTCCAGTAGTCGATGTCGAAGCCGCCGCCGTCGGAGCCCGGCGAGTTGTTGTCGTACGCCTCGTTGTACTGCACCACGACGTCGTTGCTGGCCCACGTCCAGATGGCGTTCGGTGTCCCGATCGTCTGCGTCGGCTGCTGGCCGGTCAGGTACGCGACGTTGTGCTGGAGCGTCACGTTCGAGCCCATGTACGCGACGATGCCGTCGCCGAACGTGTCGTGCGCGGTCGAGTTCTGGATCAGGATGTTTGAGCTGCGCTTGGTCACGTCCTGAGCGTGCCTGGACCATTGGCGGTCGCCGTCGATCCACTCGCCCCACACCATGATGCCGGCCCACATGGTGGTGTCGTAGGCGGTGACACTGTCGATCGTGACGTGGTCGAACCTGCCGCCGGTGACGCCGGGCATGACGACGACCAGACCGGTGTACTTCTGGTCCATCGTGCCGCCGTCGACGTCGTGCACGGTCAACCCGCGCAGCGTCAGGCCGGTGACGGTGGCCGTGGTGGAGCTGGTGGCGAGCAGGCCCCAGCGAGTACTGTGCCGGATCTCCAGGTCGGCGACCGTCAGGTAGTTCGGGTTGGTCAGTGTGACCGCGGTCTGGGCACCGTTGCCGTCGATGACCGGCAGGGCTCCGGTGCCGTACGCGTCGATCGTGATCGGGCTGGTCGCCGTGCCGGATCGGTTGAACGCGAACGCACCGGTGCAGGTCGTGCCGCGCTTGAGCAGGATGGAGTCACCGGCCACGAAGGCGAAGGCCGACACCGTCGTGAGGTTGTTCCACGGGCTGGCCGACGTACCGCTGCCGTTGGTCGCGGCGCCGCAGTCGACGTAGTAGGTGGTGCCGGCGGCGACCGCCGGGGCGGCCGGTGCGGCGAGGACGGCGGCCGCCGCGAGGGCGGCCAGCGTGACGACACGTTTCATCGGGGTGGGCTCCTTGCCGGTCAACGGGACTGTGGGGTGTGTTCGACAAGCACGCGTACGTCCCACGCGCCCAGGTGGAGTTCGTCTCCTGCCGCGTACCGGTCGTCGCCGAGGGCGTCGGTCGCCGCGACGGGCAGCCGGATGGCAATGGGCGTGAAGGACCAGTTGTGGATGAAGCGGACCCGCCGGCCGTCCCGTGCCGTGGCACCGGTGGCGGTGACGCTTGCGGGTAGGTTCCGCCATGGGCGGTCGCCGGCCGGAGCGAGCCACGCCATCAGTGCCCTGGCGAGGTCGCCGTTGGGCACCGTGCCCACGTAGGTGATGCGTCCGCTGCCGGCCTGGCGGGTGGTGACGGCGGGCCACTGACCGAAGTGCGGGTGCCGGTAGGTGGCAAGGACCGTCGCCGTGGAGACCTGCAGGCCGTCGACCCATCGGGTCGCGCGGGATCCGCCGTCGAGCGCCAGGTGGTCGCCGGCGGCGAGTACGGGTATGTCCTCGGTGAGGTTGCTGAACTCGTCGTACCAGACGCCGGCCGCGTCGGCGAGGCGCGCCGGCACGCGCTCGGCGCGAGCCCGGCCTTCCTGGTCGGCGTAGCCGGTGCGGGGGGCGAGGACGAGGTGCCCCCCGGCCTCGGCGTACGCCCTGAGCCAGTCGAGCGTGGCATCGTCGGCCAGGTACAGCCCGGGCACCACGAGTACCCGGTGCTGCCGCACGGCCTGCTCCGGCGTGGTACCGGCGCGCCGCCCGGCCGGGTCGATGAGCTGCCGGGCGTGCACGATGCGCACCTGCAGTCCCGCGTCGAAGGCACCGCGGTAGAAGGGGTCGAAGAGGCCCTGGTAGGCGCGCTCGTCGGGGCTGCCGTCGCGATGCGCCAGGGCGGGGTACTTCTGCATGAGCCACTTGCTCGGCATCGAGAAGGCCACCGTGATGTCGGCGTCCGGGGTGAGCCCCGCGACGAGGTCGCCGGCGGCCCGGAACTCGGCGCCCAGCCGGGCGAGTTCCCGGTACGTCCGGCCGGGTCGCCCGCTGTGCGGCAGGATGCCGCCCCAGTAGGTCTCCGCGCCGAAGTGCAGGGTGTGCCAGTGCCAGTACTCGACCATCCGGGCGCCCCGCGAGACGAGGGCCCAGGCGGCCTGGCGCCACTGTCCGTCATAGGCGGGCCGGTTGTCCCACGGAACGCTGATGTTGCCCGCGTTGGTCTCCGTGACCAGGAACGGCTCCTGCCTGGAGGAGTACATGCGGTCCGCGCTCAGGTAGAGCGCCCAGGTCCCGCTGGTCATCCAGCGCTGCGGGTCGCCGTCGTGCCCCGGCCGCTCCAGCCCGTCCTGCATCCGGTAGTACGGGTTGCCGGCCGTGACGTCGAGCCGGTCGGTCAGCTCATCGTCCTCAAGGGCCGGCCGCTCGTACGCGAGGCAGGTGGTGACGAACTGGTCCGGGCGGGCGTACTCGCGGACGATGTCGGCCTGCCAGCCGATGAACTCGGTGGTCTGCTCGGCCTGGAACCGGCGCCAGGCAACGTCGTACTGCGGCTGGGCGTTGCCCTCGGGAGTCCACAGGTCGGCCCAGGTCGACAGGCGGTGAGACCAGTAGACGAGGCCCCACTCCCGGTTGAGCGTGTCCACGTCGCCGTAGGTGTGGCGCAGGTAGTCGGTGAACCGCTGGAACACGCCGTGGTTGTGGAAGAGTTCCAGGCCGGGCTCGTTGTCCACCTGGAACCCGATGACGGCCGGGTGGTCGGCGTAGCGCGCCACGATCCGGCGGATGATCCGCTCGGCGTGGAAGCGGAACGCGGGATTCGTGAAGTCGACCTCCTGCCGCGCCCCCCACGGGATGCGCTGCCCGGTGCGCCGCTCGCCGGCGATCTCCGGATACAGCCGCACCAGCCACGGGGGTACCGCGTACGTCGGCGTACCCAGGATGACCGAGATGCCCCGCTCGTGCGCGCCGTCGAGCACGGGCTGCAGCCAGTCGAGCTCGAACCGGTCGTTCTCCGGCTCCCAGGTGGACCAGACGGACTCGCCCACCCGGATGACGGTGAAGTGCGCCTCGGCCATCAGGTCGAGGTCGGTCTTCAGGCGTTCGTACGGCTGGTATTCGTGGTAGTAGGCGGCGCCGAACAGAACATGCGGCGGCAGCTCGGGCATGAGTGACACACTCCCGTTGACAGGTCTGACGAGCTCTGGAGTCGGCGTGCGCTATTGCTTGACCGCGCCGGCGTTGAGACCGGACTGCCAGTAGCGCTGCAGGAGCAGGAAGGCCGCGATCAGCGGGACGACCGACAGCAGGGATCCGGTGACGACCAGCGAGAGCAGGTCGGGGTCCGAGCCGCTGCCGCCGGACGCCTGCGCCGACCAGGAGCTCAGACCGACGGTGATCGGGTAGAGATTCGGGTTGTTGAGCATGATCAGCGGCAGGAAGTAGTTGTTCCACGTGGCCACGAGAGTGAACAGCAGCACGGTGACGATGCCGGGCGCGAGGCTGCGCAGCACGATCCGGAAGAAGATCCGGAACTCGCCCGCCCCGTCGATCCGGGCCGCTTCAAGGAGGCTGTCCTCGATGGCGTCCTGCGCGTAGATCCGCATCAGGTACAGGCCGAACGGGCTGACCAGCGACGGCAGGATGATGGCCCACGGGGTGTTGACCAGACCGACCCTGCTGAAGAGGACGTAGGTCGGGATGGCCAGCGCGGTCGTCGGCACCATCACCGAACCGAGGACGGCGGCGAACATCGGGCTGTTGCCGCGGAACCGGTACTTGGCGAATCCATAGCCGCCGAGGGTGGCGAGGAAGGCCGCGCCGCCGGCGCTGACGACCGAGTAGACGAACGTGTTGGCCAGCCAGCGGCCGTACTCGCCGTGGTTGTGGGTGAACGTCTCGCGGACGTTGGAGAACAGCGACAGCGTGTGGCCGAACCAGAGCCCGAACGTGGAGAACAGGTCGCCGGTGGTCTTCGTGGCCGCGACGCAGAGCCAGAACAGCGGCAGGAGGAAGTAGGCGAACAGCGCCAGCATGCCGATCAGCAGCAGGTTGCTGTGCCGGCGCCTCGTGCCGCGCGCGGACGGCGTGGTGGGGACGGTGGTCATGACCGGGCCCTCCGGCTGGTGGCGAACAGGACGACGTACGAGGCGACCACGATGACCAGGCCGAGCAGGAACGAGACCGCCGCCGCGTAGTTCACGTCCTGACTGGTGAAGGCCAGGCTGTACGCGTAGAGGTTGGGCGTGTAGGCGCTGTCGATGACGTTCGGCGCGAGACGCTGGACGAGATTCGGCTCGGTGAACAGCTGGAAGCTGCCGATGACCGAGAAGAGCAGGCAGAGCAGCAGGGCAGGGCGCAGGGCGGGAATCTTGATGCTCCACGCGATACGCCAGGCTCCGGCGCCGTCGACCGCCGCGGCCTCGTACAGATCCTGCGGGATGGACCGCAGCGCGGCGTACAAGATGATCATGTCGTAGCCGGTGAACTCCCACGTGACGATGTTCGCCAGGGAGCCGAGCATGTGGCTCGCGGTCAGGAACTGCGGAACCCCGGTGCCGATCCGGTGAGCGAGCTGGGCGAAGGGGCCGTAGTCGGGACCGTACAGGTAGCCCCACATGAGCGCGGCGACCGCACTGGGCACGGCGTACGGAACGAAGATGCTGAGCCGGAAGACCTTCGAGAGGCGCAGCAAACCGCTGTCGATCGCGAGCGCGGCGAGCAACGCCAACCCGAGCATGATGGGAACCTGCAAAAGGAAGAACCGCGCCACGCGCAGGACGCCGCCGATCAGTCGGTCGTCGCCGAAGGCTCTGGCGTAGTTGCCGAGGCCGACGAAGGTCGTGCCGCCGACGAGCCGCTCTCGGAACAGGCTGAGATACGCCGCGTAGAGCAGCGGAAGCAGGAACAGGCCGAGGAAGAAGATGAGGAACGGAGCGACGAACAGATAGCCTCGGTTGGCTTGGCTGACCCCGCCCGTCGACCGCCGCCTCTCCGACCGGCGTTGCCTCTCCGACCGGCGTCGCCTCTTCGTCCAGCGTTGCCTTCCCGCCGCCTGGATCTGGGCCGGACTGGTGCCGGTGGTGATGGTCACGGAAGTTCGCCTCCTCGTGCGGTGTAGGCGCCGCACCGCGCGGGCTGGGCGGCCGGGCCGGCGAGCAACACGGTCGCTACCCCTGAACCTGGAAGCCCTGAGCCTTGGCGTAGGTGGCCAGCCGTGACTGCCATTGGCCCGCGGCGGCCGACAGGTCGGTGCGGTCACCGAGCGCCTTGCCCACCGTGTCGGTCCAGTCGTTGACCGACTCGTCGAGGAACGGCGGCCACTGGAACGAAGTGTCCACGCTGTCACTGATGTCGGCGAAGACCTTGTTCACCGTCTGTCCACTGTAGAACGACGCCTGCTGGCCGATGAACGACGGATCCGCGAGCAGTGCCTTCGTCGCCGGGAAGAAGCTCTGCTCGGTGTTGAACATCTTGGTGGTCGTCGGGTCGGTGTTGAGGAACTCGGCGAACTTCGCGGCCGCGATCGGATTCTTGGTGCCCTGCACGACGGCCGTGGTCGAGCCGCCCCAGTTGCCCGACGCGTTCGCGCCGGCGCTCCACTGTGGCAGCGGTGCCGCCCGCCACTTGCCGGCTGTGGACTTCGCGCTTCCGCTCAGGAACACGGGACCCCAGGCGGCGGTGAGCCAGGTCGCGTACTTGCCCTTCTCCAGGCCCTGGTACCAGCCGTCGGTGAAGTCGGGGTCCGCCGAGATGAGCCCTCGCTGGTTGAGGCTGCCCCAGAAACTCGCGAGCTTCTTCGATGCCTCGTCGTTGACGTCGAGTCCGACCTTCGTGCCGTTGACGGTGTAGGGCTTCGCGCCGACCTGCCACTGCAGGCCGTGCCAGACACCGGCTTCGTTGTCGGCGAGGTTGGTCAGATAGACGGAGGGATTGGCGGCGTGCAGCTTCTGCGCGGCCGCGGCGAACTCGTCCCAGGTCTTGGGTACGCCGACGCCGTACTGGGCGAAGATGTCGGCCCGGTAGAGCATCCCCATCGGCCCGGTGTCCTGCGGATAGCCCCAGACCTCGCCATTGGCGCCGGTTACCTGACCCCAGGCCCAGTCCACGAACGTCGACTTGAGCGCATCGGCTCCGTAGGGGCGCAGGTCGACGAGGCTCTTGGTGATGGAGAAGGTCGGGATGTACTGGTACTCGATCTGCGCGAGGTCCGGCGCGCCCTTGCCCGCCTTCAGCGCCGTCCTCAGCTTGGTGTACGCCGGTGTCCCCTGGCCGGGATTCACGACATTGACCTTGATGGCCGGGTACTTCTGCCGAAAGACGTCGACCTCCTTGCTGATGTCCGGCACCCAGGTCCAGAACGTCAACGTGGTCGCGGTCTTCATGGCCTTGTCGATGTCGGACTGGCTCACCGGTGCGCCGGGCGCCGTGGAGTTCTGTCCGGACGCTCCGCCGCAGGCCGTGGCCGCCACGCCCGCCAGAGCCGACGCGGACACGACCGACAGCAGATTCCGGCGGCTGAAGCGCCGTGTTGAGATGGGCATGACACAAGCTCCTCGTTGAGGGCACGAAGCGAAGCGTGCGGATGAGGCGATGCCCGCGAATTGTGAGCGTTCACATTCGCGTGATGACAGGCAGCAATCGGTACTCACGAGAAATGGCAGCGCGATCCTCGGGGTCCGGAGGCGCTACGTCGCCGTGTGGCACGGCGGAAACTTCGCTGGGTGATGCGGCAAGAATCTGGAGCGGTGGGCGAGAGACTCAGGCCATGCGCGGCACCCCCCTGTCCCGTCGATCCGGAGGTGGTGCGGTCGACTCCCGGACCATCAGCTGGTACATCGACGCGGGGAACGCAGCCGGTGAGCACCCGGGGTTCTTCAGCTGGTCAAGCAGCCGCCGCAGTCCCACCTCGGCGAGCAGAGCGTTGTCGGGCCGGACGGTCGTCAGCGGCGGTGTCAGGTAGGCCGCGACCGGAATGTCGTCGAAGCCCACCACACTCACGTCGTCGGGCACGCGCCGTCCGGTCTCGACCAGAGCGCGGATGAGGCCGATCGCCATGTCGTCGTTGGCGGCGAAGACCGCGGTCACCTCGCCGTCGCGGGCCAGTTCGTGACCCAGGCGGTAGCCCGATTCGGGCGTCCAGTCCCCCTCCAGCGGCACGGGCACCGGGGCCCGGGCGCTCTCCAACGCCCGGCGCCACGACTCCAGCCGGCCCTGCGACGCCCACCAGCGCTGCGGGCCGGCGAGGTGGTGGACCGTGACATGCCCCAACGACAGCAGATGCCGCACGGCCGACCCGGCCAGATCCCCGCCCTCCTCTTCGAGAACGGTCAGGACGACCGGCGCCACGACCGACGGAGCACGGCCGATGGTCAGAACCGGAACGTCGACGCGCAGAGGGGCCTCCCCCTCGTCGATCGGCTCCGACAGCACGATCGCGTCCACACCCTCGCTCAGCAGGCTCTGGGCCGCCTCGGCGATGCTGCCGCGGGCGCCCTCGATCGTGTTCACGATGCTGAGGGCATAGCCGGTGTTCCGGGCAGCACGCTCCAGCGACACGAGCAGCGATGAGGGACCGAAGAGCGCGCTGCCCAGCGAGACCACACCGATCCGGTGGTTACGCTCGAGCTTCAGCGCGCGGGCCGCTCGATTGGGCCGGTAGCCGAGCCGCCGGGCCGCGTCGAGGACGCGCTCCCGCACCTCCTCGGTGACGTAGCGCTCGCCGTTGAAGACCCTCGACACCGTCTTCTGCGAGACGCCGGCCAGCCTCGCCACGTCCGTGCTTCCCGGACGGCGGCCATGAGGATCCGGCTCGACGACCATGCCGTCGACCATGCCCTCACCCGCGCCCTGGCCCGCGCCCGTGTCCCGGCTCTGGCCCTCGCCCGAGCCCACGGCCCCGTCCCGGCCCTCGCTCACGCCGCCTCCACCCACGCTCTGACTACGCAGTCAGGTTTTCGTGTCCATCACTGTCTACGTAGTCAGGGAGCCGTGTCAAGGACTCGATCGGGCTCGTTACCGTTCCGTGTCGGACTTCCCGGCTCGCCGGAGGAACGGGCCGATCGCACGGTTGATGGCCGTTTTGCCGATGCCGAAAGGGGTAGCGCTCGTCCTGGTGGGGGCGGCCGACGTCCCGGTTGTGCGGGGTTGATGCCGAGGTGATCGGTGAACGCGGTAGAGGCTGAGGGCCAAGAGTCGCCGTCGTACGCGCGGGAATTGCGCGATGCCCTGACCGGGGTCGTCGAGGGAGAGGTGCGGTTCGGACTGGGCGACCGCGCCCTGTACGCCTACGACGGGTCGATCTTCCGGCAGCGCCCGATCGGTGTCGTGGTGCCCCGGCACGCCGCGGATGTCGAAGCCTCCCTGGAGGTGTGCCGCCGGTTCGGCGCGCCAGTGTTCGGCCGCGGCGGCGGCACCGGGCTGGCCGGGCAGACCGTCAACGAAGCGGTCTGCTTCGACTTCTCGAAGTACCTCAACGAGATCGTCGAGCTGGACCGTGACCGGCGGCAGGCTCGGGTGCAGCCCGGAGTGATCTGCGACCAGCTCCGCGCCGCCGCCGGGGAGCATGGCCTGACGTTCGGGCCCGATCCCGCCACCCACGACCACGCCACGATCGGCGGAATGGTCGGCAACAACTCGTGCGGCACCCACTCTCTGGTGGCCGGCAAGACGGTGGACAACGTCGATGAGCTGGAGGTGGTGACCTACGACGGTGTCCGGATGCGGGTGGGCGCCACGGACGAGGCGGAGCTGGAGCGGATCATCGCGGCGGGAGGCCGTCGCGGCGCGATCTACGCCGGCATGCGGCACATCCGCGACACGTACGCGGACGTGATCAGGTCTGGGATGCCGGACATTCCCCGCCGCGTCTCCGGTTACAACCTGGATCAGCTGTTGCCGGAAAACGGCTTCCAGGTGGCACGGGCGCTGGTCGGCTCGGAGTCGACACTCGCGCTGACCCTCCAGGCCCGGTGCCGGCTCATACCGTGGGCGCCGCACCGGGCCACGGTGGTTCTGGGATACCCGGACGTCCCCTCCTCCGCCGACGATGTTCCGTGGCTGCTGGGCTTCGGCCCGATCGGGGTGGAGTTCTTCAGCGAACACGTCGTGGCCAACCTGCGCGCGAAGCGGATGGAGCCGGCGGGGATCGGGATGCTGCCTCCGGGCAAGGGATGGTTGCTGGTGGAGTTCGGCGGGGACTCGCCGGCCGAGGCCGCCGCCGCGGGACAGAGTCTGGTTGCCGCCCTCGACCGGCGAGACTCCGCGCCGAGCCACCGGCTCTACCGGGAACCGGGCGAGCAGGCCACGCTGTGGCGGGTACGCAACGAAGCGGTGGGCAGCAGCCGGATGCCGGTCGGTCTGGGCGGTCACGCCGGATGGCCGAACTGGGAGGACGCCGCGGTGGCACCCCAGGTGCTGGGCGACTACCTGCGCGCGTACGTGCGGCTACTGGACCGGTTCGGGTACCACGGAGTGATTTTCGGCCACTGGGGACAGGGCTGCGTGCACTGCCGGATCGACTTCGACCTGCGTACCACCGAGGGGATCGCGACGTACCGGCGGTTCATGGAGGAGGCCGCGGACCTGGTCGCGTCGTTCGGCGGCGCGCTGTCCGGCGAGCACGGCGACGGGCACGGCCGCGCGGAGCTGTGGCAGCGGATGTTCCCGCCCCGGCTGATGGCGGCGTTCGAGGAGTTCAAGCGGGTGTGGGATCCGGACGGCCGGATGAATCCCCACAAGCTGATGGACCCGTACCCGTTGGACTCGCATCTTCGCGAGGGCCCGGACTACCGGCCGCGGCAACTGGTCACGGCCTTCCGGTACCCGCAGGACGGGGGCGCCTTCTCCGAGGCCGTCGGCCGCTGCTTCGGCGTCGGCAAGTGCCGGCACCTGGAGGGCGGGGTGATGTGCCCGAGCTTCATGGTGACCCGGGAGGAGCGGCACAGCACCCGGGGCCGGTCCCGGCTGCTGCAGGAGATGGCGGACGGTTCCGGAAGCCTGACGCGCGGATGGCGCAGCCCGGAGGTGAAGGAGGCACTCGACCTGTGCCTGTCCTGCAAGGGCTGCCGGAGAGACTGTCCGGTCCAGGTCGACGTGGCGACGTACAAGGCGGAGTTTCTCCACCACTTCTACGCGGGTCGGCCGCGCCCCCGCCAGGCGTACGCACTCGGACTGATCAACGTGTGGGCGCGGTTGGCTTCCCACGGCCCGCTGCTGGCCAACGCGGCGACTCACACCCCACTGCTCGGCGACCTCGTCAAGGCGGCCGGCGGCATCGCCGTTCAACGGGACGCGCCGCGATTCGCCTCGGCGACGTTCGCCGAATGGGCGCGAGGCCAACGCCCGAGCGCTCCGGAGAAGGGCCGCGTCCTGTTGTGGCCGGACACTTTCACCAACTTCTTCCGGCCGCGCGTCGGTGTCGCCGCGGTCGAGGTGCTCGAGGCCGCCGGGTACCAGGTGGTGCATCCGGCCGCGGCGCTGTGCTGCGGGCGGCCGCTCTACGACTACGGCATGCTGTCGCTCGCCCGCCGCTATCTGCGCCGGATCCTGCGCGTCCTGGGTCCGGAAATCGACCTCGGTACGCCGATGGTGGTGCTGGAGCCGAGCTGCCTGGCGGTATTCCGGGACGAGCTCGTCAACCTCTACCCCGACGATGCCCGCGCCCGGCGGCTGGCCGCGCAGAGCTTCACTCTCGCCGAGTTCCTGACTCTGCGCGCCCCGGACTGGCCGATACCCCGGCTCGATCGCGCCGCTCTGGTTCAGCCGCACTGCCACCACCACGCGGTGATGGGCTTCGCCGCCGACTCAGAGGTGCTGCGACGGATGGGACTGCGCGTCCAACAACCGGACGCCGGCTGCTGCGGCATGGCGGGCAGCTTCGGGTACGAGGCGGGGGAAAAGTACCGGGTGTCGATCGCGGCCGGCGAGCGGGTGCTGCTGCCGGCCATCCGCGCGACCGACCCGTCGACACTGATCGTGGCGGACGGATTCAGTTGCCAGGCACAGATTTCCGGGGGTACCGACCGGGAAGCCATGCACCTGGCCGAGGTCCTGGCGATCGCGATGCGTCAGGGAGCGGAGCCGCCCGCGGCATATCCGGAGACGCACCGGCCCACCACCGATCCGGTGTCCTCGCGCACCGCTTCCCGGGGGGCCCGGCTGGCGGTCGGGGCGGGCGTACTGGTGGCGGGCCTGGCGGCGGCACGCCGGTACCGCGGGCTCCGGCATTGACCGACAAACGACAGGAGAGGGCAGTGGCTGAATCGGAGACCGCGGCGGACGCCCTGGTGAACCGCCTCATCGAGTGGGACGTCGACACGATTTTCGGCCTACCCGGTGACGGCATCAACGGCCTGATGGACGCGTTGCGCAAACGACGCGACAAGATCAGGTATGTGCACATGCGGCACGAAGAGGTCGCGGCGATGGCCGCGGTGGGCTACGCGAAGTTCACCGGCCGGCTCGGCGTCTGCTTCGCCACCTCCGGCCCGGGCGCCGTCCACCTGCTCAACGGCCTGATAGACGCACGTGTGGAGCAGGCGCCGCTGCTGGCCGTGACGGGCATGTCGTACCACGATCTGATCGGCACCAGCTACCTGCAGGACATCAACACCGATTACCTGTTCAACGATGTCGCCGTCTACAACCAGCGCATCATGGGTCCGGCGCACGTCACCAACGTCGTCGACTTCGCGGTGCGCACCGCGTTGGCGGAACGGGGGCCGGCGCACCTGGCATTCCCGATCGACTACCAGGCCGCGCCCGCCGGCTCCGGCTCCCGCTCCATGCGCAACGTGCCCGGCCACACCTCCACCACCTTCCGCCCTCCGGTACGGGTGCCACCGGGTCCGTACCTGGAGGCGGCGGCCCAAGCGCTGGCCGGCCGTACCCGGGTGGCGATCCTCGCCGGAGCGGGTGCCCGTGGCGCCGGGGACGAACTCGAGGCCGTCGCCGACGTGCTCGGCGCACCCATCATCAAGGCGCAGTTGGGCAAGGACTGCGTGCCCGACGACTCCCCGTTCACCACCGGCCCGATCGGGCTCGTCGGCTCCCTGCCTTCCGAGCAGGCGCTCGAACGCTGTGACGCGCTGCTGATCGTCGGCTCCACCATGCCGTACATCGAGTACTACCCGAAACCGGGGCAGGCGGTCTGCGTGCAGATCGACGACAAGCCGGAACGTATCGGGCTGCGTCACCCGGTGGACGTACCGCTGGCCGGCGACGCGCGTGCCACACTGGCCGCGCTGCGACCGCTGCTGACCCGCAATGACGACCGCGCGTTCCTGACCCAGGCGCAGCAGGGCATGCGACAGTGGTGGGACCTGATGGACGAGCGCGGCACCGACACCGACACTCCGATGAAGCCTCAGGTGCCGGCCCGGGCACTGAGCGATGCCCTGGCCGACGATGCCATCATCTGCGGTGACTCCGGCACCGTCACCACCTGGGTGGCACGGCAGGTCAAGCTGCGCCGCGGCCAGCAGTTCAGCTTCTCCGGTACCAACTGCTCGATGGCCGCCGGACTGCCCTACGCCATCGGCGCCCAGGTCGCCTACCCCGATCGGCAGGTCGCGGTGTTCACCGGGGACGGCTCACTCACCATGCAACTGGGGGATGTCCTCACCGCCGTTCAGCATCGGCTGCCCATCAAGATTGTGGTGATCCGCAACGACACCCTGGGCCTGATCAAGTGGGAGCAGATGGTCTTTCTCGGCAACCCCGAGTACGGGGTCGACATGGCACCGCTGGACTTCGTGAAGTTCGCCGAGGCGTGCGGTGCCCGCGGGGTACGCATCGAGGACCCGACCCGCTGCCGGGAACAGCTGGCGGAGGCGCTACGGCTGGACGGCCCGGTGATCATCGAATGTGTCGTCGATCCCCACGAGCCACCGATGCCAGCGACGGTGAAGAAGGACCAGGTCCGCAAGCTCACCGAGGCGCTGCGCGCCGGCACCCCCAACCGCTACCGGATCGCGCTGGAGATGGTCAAGGACCTGCTGGACGAGGCCAGCTTCGAGGCGAGCCCCGGCCACGCGATCCCCGACCGGTTGGGACGGGTCGCGTCCCGGGTGGTCGGCGGGCTGCGCGGCTCCATGGACGACCGGCCCGGAGCCTGACGCTCCCGGATGCGGCCGCGTTCGGCCCGGGCCGGTGCCGCCTCGTCTACGTTCGGCCCGGGCCGGCGCCGCCTCGACGCGTTTGGCCCGGGCCGGCGCCTCGGCTACGGGACGGCTATCGGCGGGATCGTGGCCAGGCAACCGGTGTCGGTGACCTTCCCACTCGCGAAGAATCGCGACTGCAGTCCGGTCACGCAGAAGTTGGCTTGCGGGTCGGCCTCCGGTACGTGGCCGGTGTTGGGTACCTCGATCAGCTGGGCGTGCGGGAACTGCCGGGCCGCTGTCCGGCCGTCCGCGGTCGGCGTGTTCGCGTCCAGGTCGCCGGAGAGGACGAGCACCGGCACGTCCGGCAGCGGTAGGTCGGTTGCCTGTGTCGGGCCGTCGCGATCCGGCCAGCGGAGGCAGAAGTCCCCGGCGTTGTAGATGCCGTCCGTCCACGCCCGCGGGGTGAACGGGGCGAACGTCGCCGGGTCCAACCGGTCACGGGCCTTTTCGTATTGGCGGGTGCGGGCTGTCACCGGTGCCCGTCGGTTCCACAGTGTCGGGTAGTCGTTGCAACTCACCGAGGCCCAGGTCACCAGTCCGTAGATGTCGTCCGCGGCCTGGCTGTCGGGCGGCGTGCTGTCAGCCGGGGTGCTTTCGGGCGGGGTGCTTTCGGCCGGGGTGCTTTCGGGCGGGGTGCTTTCGGGCGGGGTCGGACCGGTCGGCGACGTGGACGGCCCGGCCTGCCTCGGGGCGTGGTCGCTCGGCGGGGGCGGGAACACCGCGGCGGCCGCCGTGGTCAGCGGTTCGTAGTCGCCGTGCAGCGCCGCCGTGACCATGCCGGGCAGCTGCCCCATCTGGTCGCGGACTCCGACCAGGTCGTAGGTGAGGGCGGCCAGCGTGGTGTCGTCCATCGTCCGTGGGCCGTCGGGGGCGTCGTACGGCACCGGCCGGGTGTGCAGCCGGTCGGCCAGGGTACCGAGGCCGGCGAGTACCCGGTTGCCGTCGCACTTTCCGCCGCTGCGTTGGCACATCAGGTCGATCGCCCGGCGCATCGCCTGTGCGTTGGGGCGTTGCCACATGTCGAGGTCCAGCGGCATGGCACTGGACAGGATGACGGAGCGCACCCGTTGCGGATGTCGTTGCGCGTACACGGTCATGAGGTAGGTGCCGTACGACTCGCCGAGCAGGTCGAGCCTGTCGATGCCCAGGTGCGCCCGGACCGCGTCGAGATCGTCGGCGGTAGCGGCAGTGGTGTAGAACCGGGTGTCGGTGCCGAGTTCCTGGCCGCACGCCGCCACCGCGTCCACGAGTTGTGAGCGTACCGACGGGATGTTCGTTATCGACAGCGCGCGACACCGCTGTGGCCCCGATCCGCCGGTGCCGCGCGGCTCCACCAGGAGCAGATCGTGGGTGTCGAGAAGGGCTCCGAACTGGGCCAGGAACGCTTGCGGCTGCTGCGCCAGGGCGGAGATCCAGGCGATGCCCGGGCCGCCCTCGTTGAGCGCCACCGTGCCGGTGGACCGTCCGGTGCCACGGTGGCGCAGCAGCAGGTACCGCACCGCTGTCTGCCCGGCCGCCGGGTCGGCGCGGTCGAGCGGCACCGTTATCGTGCCGCAGTCGCTTGACACCCCGGACATCTGCGGGCACGAGGTGCCCGGGTCAACGGCCTGTCCGGGGTCGACGAGCGCCTGGGCGCGAGTCTGCGTAGCGACCCCGACGGCCGCGACGACGGCGAGTGCGGCAGCGAAGACGATGGCCACCCGTGGCGGACGCCGCCTGGACGACCGGCCGAGGGGCGATGGCGGTTCGCCGGGATGGTTTGCTGGTGAACTCATGCCCGCCGACGCTAGTCACGGCAGACCGCACAGACGATGCCGCTGCCGGGTGGAAGAACGGTGGGGGCAGCCCCAGTGCGGTCCGCGGTCCAGATGAGTTCGGCCGCGTCCAGGGGCAGGAGGAATCCGGCTGCCACGTCACGGTCGGCGGCCCGGGTCACCGCCGCCACGTACGCGGTGTGCGTGGGGTAGAGGGCCCGAAGCTGCGCTCCGGTGAACGGTGTGGTGGTGCCCTCGATCTCGCACTGCGGGCTGGCGCCGGTGTTGCCGGCCCCGGTCAGGGTCGAGGTCGGGGCCTGCAGGGAAGGGGTACGCACGCCGCCGAGAGCGTTGCCGTACCCGTCCCGGGCGATCGCCGAGGCGTCGGCCCCGACCCGGATGCGGGGCGCTCGCGGCGCGGCGGTACCGGTGCGGACCCAGCGGTTGAGCCGGGCGAGTGCCGCGTCCATCACGGCCTCCTCCTGACCGTCGTTCGCCGGCAGGGCGCAGGGCGTGACCGGAGAGCCGGTCTCCTTAGCCAGCAAGGCGTCGAGGCCGGCGTCCACGTGAGAGGTGCCCGGCACCTCCCAGAGCCGGAAGCCGCGGCTGTCGGCCTGGGTGGCCGGGTAGTAGTTCAACATCGGATGCAGAGAATACGTCTGCAGGATTTCACTCTCGGTCTCCACGGTGAGCACCGGTGCCCGGAGGTCGGTGCGGGTCTCGACGATCGGTGGCGCCGGCTGTTGCGCCTGCGGTGTTTGTGAGATCGGCGCGGAGCGGGCCCAGCGGCTGTGGATGAGGACGCCGTTGAAGAGGTGGTCGATGGGCTGGATCGCGTTGGTGTACGTCACCATTCGGGCCGACGATCCCGAGTAGCCGTCGGCGATGAACGCACTGGGCCGCAACCCGCCCAGCGGATCCCCGCCGCGTGGGTGGCGCAGAGCCTGCGTGGCCTGGGAGAAGATGCTGTAGGAGAAGGTGTCCCCGGGATGGTTCAGCGTCCCGTACCGGTCGGGGTCGAGGCTACGCAAGGAGGACACCCCCTGCTCCTGGGCCGACACCCCCACCCAGGCGTACCCGGCACGAAGCAGTTCGGCATGCTCGTACAGGAAGTCCGGGTCGAGGTCGACGCCGTCCTGCGCCCCCGGCAGGTCGAGCCATTCCACCACGACGGTCCCGTTGAACCGGGCGGGATCGGCCGGGCGGCGCACCAGGATGCGGGTCCGGTATGCCGCCTGTTCGGCTGGCTGGACCGCCCACCGTCCATCGCTGCCCCAGTTGCCGGCCTGTGTGTAGCCGGTCGCGGTGCCGGACAGGAACCACTCCTGTTCGACGTACCCCGACGGACCGAGCGGTACCGGCGAGGACGTCACCGGCCGGCCCGATCCGCCGCTGACCGGGCCGGTGACCAGCGGGTCGGGTACCGCTTCCGCCCTCAACACGGTCGGGGTCGCGGTTGCCGCCGTCGCCGAGGGCGCGAGCAGCAGCGTGGCCGCCGCGAGGATCACGGCGAGCAGGGTCCGGGTGCGACGTGCACGTGTCATGACGTCCGCTCCAGAAGCTCGCGCGATCGCGCCGCGAAGGCCACCCGACGCCGTGCCGTCGCCGCCGGTCATCGGGCCCTGCTCTGGCTCTGGGTACGAGGGCTCTGGGTGCGAGCGCCGGCGGGAACGAGCCGGCTCACCAGCAACTCCAGCGCTTCCCGGACTTCGGCCAGCGCCTGCGGATCCGCGGCGCCCAACGCGTCGACCAGCACCGCGTCGAACGGCGCCTTCGCCCGTTTCTCGATCCGCCTGGATGCCGCGCGGCTGGCGCGAACCAGGGTACGGCGACCATCGGCTGGGTCGGTCACGGTCTCGACGACGTTCAGCTCCCGCAGCCGGTTGACCGATTTCGACACGTAGCTCTGCGGGAAACCGGTCCGGTCGGTGATCTGGCTGATCGAGCTGTCCGGATGACTCAACACGTCGCCGAGCACCAGGGCCAGGGCGGGTGGCATGCCTCCGGCCCCGCGGCCTTGCAGAGCCAGTTCGCCGGCCTTCGCGAGCCGCCGCCCCAGCAGGTACAGATCCAGCGCGTCCACGACGCGTGACATTACATCTCTCGGAGATGCATCTCAAGTCGATGGATTCCCGGGATACCCGGGTCTGCGCGGTCGGGGACGGAAACAGCCGATGGGCCGCCCGTCGGGGCGGCCCTGGCCGGTAGCGACCCGTCTGCTCGTCGCGCGGCGTCAGACGCGCCGAGCCAGACTGGTCGGAGGGTCAGACGGTCGTGGCGACGAAGTACTGGTTGTAGCCGCCGTTCCAGTACCAGGTGTCGATCGCGGCACCCTGAGAGCCGCTGCCGCCGTTCACATCCAGGTAGAGGCCGCTGGAAACGCTCTTGATCGAGTACCCGAGCAGGTTGTTGGGCGACAGGCTGGTGCTCCAGACCTGGGTGGTCGCGCCGACGCAGGGGAACTGGTACACGGTGTCGCCGGCCACGTTGTCCGTGGTGAGGCACTGGTTGCTCTGCTTGTTGATGATCTCGTAACCGCCGCTGGTCGGGGTGAACGTCCATGCCTGGTTGGCACCCCAGTTGATGGACCACTGGTCGACGCTGGCCCCCCAGTCGTTGGACGCGCCCGCAACCTCTACCGCGAGGAACGGGTTGGACGTCGGGTCGAGCCGGACGGTGAACCCGGACGCGGCGTTCGCCGCGCCGGTCGTGACACCGAGCAGCCCCGCCACTCCGGCGACAGCGACGGCCAGGCCGCCGATGCCGCGACGCACCCACGTGCGGCGCGGGGTGGACAGCCGGCGGGCCAGGAACTTCGTCATGAGTGGTACCCCTTCGTGGTTTGTTCAGCGGTCATTCGCCGCTGCCGATGTAACGAAGGTAGGGGCGGCTACTGCGCGCGGGACTGGAGCCGGACTGCCGGCAACTCCGCTCCCCCGGAGACTTCGGGACCGCACCCGCGCGGCCAGCACTTCCGTCGCGGCCGGGTCGGGCAGCCGACACCCGATCGCCGGTGCCGGTGTCGGGTTGGCGCCACCCGGCTAGCAGCCGGCCGGCAAAAACCGGCAAGATCGGCTCGCCCGGAACACCGGGCATCGGTGGTGTCCCGGGAATCGAGCCTGCCCACATGACCATCCCCAGCACCGGTGAACTGCTGCGCCAACACCGTTTCCGTGCCGGACTGACCCAGGAGGACCTGGCCCGGCGCGCGCAGGTGAGCATCCGCGCGCTGCGCTACATCGAGCAGGGCCGGGTGACCCGCCCGCACGCCTCTTCGCTGCGGCGGTTGGCCGTCGCGCTCGGCCTGACCGGCGACGACCTGGCGGCACTGCTCGGCCTGCCGGCCCCCGCCGGCCCCGCGCCCGCTGTCCCCGCGCCCGCTGTCCCCGCGCCCGCTGTCCCCGCGCCCGCTGTCCCCGCGCCCGCTGTCCCCGCGCCCGCGAAGACGACGCCCACAGGGACCGTGCCGGCCGCGGCCGTCGACACCGGCGCGGGCACGGACACCAACCACGACCCGGGCGGGCAGACGAGCCGCGAGCCGGGCCGGGACCGGGATCGTGTCCCGACCGCGGCAAGCCCGCCGCACGACCCGGGCCCGGACGCCGGGCTGCGGGTACGGATACTGGGTCCGCTGTCGGCGAGTCTCGACGGCCGGCCGGCCGGGATCGAGTCAGCCATGCTGCGCGGACTGCTCGGTGTGCTCGCCTTGCAGCAGGGCCGGACGGTGCCGGTCACCGAGATCATCGACGTGCTGTGGGGCGACGAACCGCCGCGTACCTGCCGCCAACTCGTCCACGGCTACGTCGCCGCGCTGCGCAGGCTGCTCGAGCCGGAGCGCAAGCGGCGGGCGCCCGCGACCCGGCTGCGCCGCACGGCCGGCGGGTACCGGATCGAATTAAGCCGGGACGAGTTGGACCTGGCGGCCGTGGACGACTTCCTGGCCCGGGCACGGCGAGCCCGCAGGGCCGGCGATCCCGACACCGCCCGCGAGGCGCTGGCCGCCGCCTGGATCCGTTGGCGCGACCCCGTCCTCGTCGACGCCGGTCCGCGGCTGCGCGAGCACCCGGCTGCGGTCGCGCTGGCGGCGAAGCGGGTCTCGATCGCGCTGGACCACGCCGACCTCGCCCTCGCACAGGGCCGGTGCGCGGAGGCGGCGGGCCCGTTGCGCGTGATCGCCGCCGACGAGCCGCTGCACGAAGGGGTGGCCGCCCGGCTCATGGTGGCGCTGGCCGGCTGCGGGCAGCAAGCGGCCGCGTTGGAGCTGTTCGAGACGGTCCGGGCGCGGCTGGACGCGGAGTTGGGTGTCGAGCCGGGGCGCGAACTGCGCGAGGCACATCTGCGGGTGCTGCGCGGGCACGTGCCCGCCGCCACTTCGCCAGATGCCGCTATGCCGGACGCCACATCGCCGGACGCCACATCGCCGGGCGCTGCGCCGGCCGTTGCCGTGCCGGACGCCGTGCCGGCCGCTCCCGTGCCGGCCGTTCCGGTCGCTCCGGCCCAGTTGCCGCCGGACGTCGCCGGATTCACCGGCCGCGACGGGTACCTGCGGCAGCTCGACGAGCTCCTGCCCGGTGGCGGTGCCGCGGGTACCGTCGTCATCTCGACGATCGATGGCATGGGCGGGGTCGGCAAGACCGCGCTCGCCGTGCACTGGGCGCACCGGGTACGCGACCGGTTCCCCGACGGCCAGCTGTACGTCAACCTGCACGGGTACGCCCCGGGGCCGGTGCGCCCGATCGACGCGCTCACCGGCTTCCTCGTCGCGCTCGGGGTACCGGCCGACGATGTCCCCGACGACCTCGACCAGGCTGCCGCCCTGTACCGCAGCCGGCTCGCCGGGCGCCGGGTGCTGGTACTGCTGGACAACGCGGCCCGCTCCGATCAGGTGCGGCCGCTGCTGCCCGGTACCACTGGATCGTTGGCCCTGGTCACCAGCCGGCACCACCTCCCGGGCCTGATCGCTCGCGACGGCGCCCGCCAATTCACCCTGGACGCGCTGGCACCGGACGAGGCCGTCGCGCTGCTGCGCCGGATGCTCGGCGAATCCCGTGTCGACGCCGAGCCGGCCGCCACCGCGCGCCTTGCCGGACTGTGCGCGTACCTGCCGCTGGCCCTGCGGATCGTGGCCGCCAACCTGATCGCCCGGCCGCGGCACCGCATCGCCGACCACGTCGCCCGGTTGGAGGCCGGCAACCGGCTCGCCGGGTTGGCCGTCGACGGCGACGACGACACCGCGGTACGCGCTGCCTTCGACCTCTCGTACGCGGCGCTTCCGGAGCCGCAGCAACGGATGTTCCGGTGTCTCGGCCTGGTACCGGGCCCGGACGTCACGCCCGGTGCCGCCGCCGCACTGGCCGGCACCAGTCCGGTCGAGGCCGGGGCGCTGTTGTCCCGGCTGGCCGACCGGCACCTCGCTGACGAGCACACGCCCGGCCGGTACGCGGTGCACGACCTGCTGCGCCTCTACGCCGGCGAGCTGGCCGACCGGCAGGACGGGGCGGACCGGCGGCGGTGTGCTCTCGCCCGGCTCGCCGAGCACTACCTGGACCGTGCCGTCCCGGCGGCCCGCCTGCTGTACCCACACGTGCTCTACCTGCCCTGCACACTGTCCAGATCCTCCGATCCCGACCCGTTCTCCGGGGCCGAGGAGGCGCTGTCCTGGCTGGACGCCGAACGGCGCAACCTCGTCGCCACCGTCGTCCAGCTGGGCCGCCACGACCACCGCCGGGCCGCCTGGCAACTCGCCGACGCGTTGCAGGGGTTCTTCCGGGTCCGGACCGCGACGGCGGACTGGCAGGTCGTCAACGACGCCGCGCTCGCCGCCGCCGAGGCCGAGGCCGACCCGGCCGCGCAGGCCGCGGCGCATCTCGGGCTCGGTACCCTGCACGACTTCCACACCCGGTTCGACGAGGCCGCCCGGCACTACACGAGATCGGCCGCGCTGGCCCGGGAGGCCGGCTGGACCCACTGCCACGCGGTCGCGTTGAACAACCTCGCCCGGATTCACTGGGTGGACGGCCGACCGCTGGACACCATCGACCTGCTCACCCAGGCCCTCACGCTGCACCGGCAGGCCGGCCGGGTGGCCGGCGAGGCGGTCACCCTGGCCAACCTGGGTGTCGCGCACGGCGAGGTGGCCCGCGCCGCCGCCGGTACCGGCGAACGGGTCGGGCACCTGCGCCACGCCGCCGGGTACCTGACCCGCGCGCTGGATCTGCACCGCGCGATCGGGGACCGCCGCAACGAGGCGGACACCCTGCGGATCCTGGCCGCCACCCGGCGGGACGCGGGAGAGCATGCCGAGGCGCTCCCGCTGGCCGAGCGGGCGCTGCGCCTGGCCCAGGAGACCGGAGACGCCCGCTTCGAGGCCATCGCCTGGAGCACCATCGGCACGGTACGTGCCAGGCTCGGCGCCGCCGAGGACGCCCTGAACTGTCACGACCGGGCGCTGGGCGCTGCCCGTGAGATCGGCGACCGCCAGCTGGAGGCCCAGACGCTGGTGGACCTCGCCGGCACCCTGGCCCTGCTCGGCCGGCCGGAACGCGCGGCGCGGCGGGCGCGCGAGGCGCTGGACATCGCGGCCGGCATCGGCTCGCGGCCGCTCGAACGCCAGGCGCGTGCCTCCCTCGACGCGATCGCCGGCTCCGCCGATTCGACAGACCCGGCGACGGCGGCCCGCGCCGATCCGGCATCCCGCCCCGCCCCGGCGCCGCACGGCCACCCGGTCCACCACCCCGATCCGGGCACCCACACGGGCGGCAACCGCTCGGCGGAGCACCGCCTGGCCCGGCCTCGTGTGCGGCACGACCGGAAGAGCCTCGGCCGCTACGTGGTACGGCCGGCCGAGCGCTGATCGGGCTCGGCATGGCGTCGAGCGAATCGGGGCCTACGGCCTGCGGCTCTCGGCTGACGGCTCTCGGCTTACCGCTTACGGCGTGGCCGTCAGCCCTCCGCGGCCGCCGTCAGACCGGCCGCCTCCGTCAAACCGGCCACCTCCGTCAAACCGGCCAAGGCACTGTCGTCCAGGTGCACGCGCCCGGCATCGCTGAGCGACTTGACGGACTCGGCGACGGCCCGCAACGACGTGTACCGCGGACGGTAGCCCAGGAGCCGCTGAGCCTTCGCGATGCTCACCGAATGACTCCGCGTGACATGCTCACTGCTGATCATCGCGTGCTCCGCGTCCGAGCGCCGAACGAACTCCTCAAGCGGTACGAATTCGAGGTCGGCTCGCCGCCCGAACCAGCCGGCGACCGCCGTCGCGAAGCCGCGGACGGTCAGGGCGTGCTCGGACGTGACGTGGAACGCCTCGCCTGCGGCCTCGGCGTGGCGGGCGATCGCGAGTTCGAACGCCTGCGCCACGTCGTCCGCGTGGACATGGTGCAGCGTCTCCAGACCCAGATTCGGCACGAGCAGCCGCCGTCCGGCGGCGAGCGTCTCCCATACCTCGACGTCGAGGTTGCCCACCGGGTTGATCGCGGCCCAACCGGGACCGCTGATGTGTCCGGGACGGAGTATCACGGTGGGCAGTCCTCCGGGCCGCGAGGACTGGTCGAACAGGAACCGTTCCATGTCGAGCTTGCCGAGACCGTATTCGCCCCACGCCTGGAGGTCGGCTTCTTCACCGGCCGGAACCTCGCTCAGGGTTCCGTGAACCCAGATGGTGCTGCAACTGACCAGCAGTCGTGCTCGACCGCGGAGGGCGTCGACGAGGTGTTCGGCCGACGCGCGCGTGAAGCAGACCATGTCCACCACGACGTCCGCGTTCAGGTCGGCGATCTGCTCGCCGAATCGCCCCGCGAGCTCTTCCTTGTCGCGGTCGATGAGAACGCGGGTCACCTTCTCCCACGCGGGGTGCTGGCGGTAGAGGATCTGCGTGCCGCGGCTGACCGCGACCACGTCGTGCCCGGCCGCCACCAGCCGTGGTATCAGGTAGCCCCCGACATGACCGGTCGCGCCGATGACGACAATCCTCACGCTGCCCGCTCCTTCCAGGGATGCAAACGGTGCCCGCCCGAGGATATGCCGGCCTCCGGAACCAGACACCCGCGGAAGGTCGGTTTATTCGGTGCCATGCCGGGTAGAGGGCACGCGTGCGCCGCGGGCCTCTCGCCGAAAGCTACCCCGGAGCCGTGGCCCTCGTGGTCTGCTCTCTGGTCCCGTACCTGGTCCTCACGGTGGCCATCCTGTCGCTGGACAAACTCATGTCGCGTGGTCTCGGTACCTCACGCTCCACCCTGGACATGGCCGTCAGCCTCTCCGCCGGCGCCTACGCTGTCGGTACCCTGCTGGCGGCTCAACTCGCGCTGCACTTCCCGCCGCGGCGGCTGCTCGTCGGTTACGAGGCGTGTTTCGCGGTGGCGTCCATCCTCGCGGCCTCGGCTCCGAATGCCCCCGTGTTCATCGTGGCCTTCATCGCCCAGGGTCTGCTGACCAGTCTGATGCTGATCGCGGCGGTACCACCACTGGTCACCGTCTGGCCGGCGCGCAAGATCCCGACCAGCGCCGGCATCCTGAACCTCTGCATCTTCGGCGCCGTGGCCGTCGGCCCCACCGTGGGCGGGCTGCAGGCGGCCGCGCACGGCTGGCGGGTGCTGTTCTGGTGCGTCGCCGCGGTGGCCGTCACGGCGTTGCTGCTGTCCGTGCTGACCTTCCGCGACGATCCGCCCCAGGATCCCGGCGCACCGTGGGACATCGTCGCTCTGGTACTGGGCGTCACCGGCTGTGCGGCGGCCTTCTTCGGAGCCGGCGAACTGCAGGCCACGATGAAGGCCAACCCGCGGTCGGTGGTCCCGCTCGTCGCCGGAGCCGCACTGCTCGCGCTCCTGGTCGCCTACGAATACCGGCGGCCCAACCCGCTCGTACCCGTCAAGGCGATGAGCACCTCGGTCCCGGTCGCGGGAATCTTCGTCGCGACCACGACGAGCGCCGCCGCCTTCGGCGTCACGGAACTGCTCCTGACGGTGCTGCGTCGGTCCTCCCCCACCACCACCGCCATCATCTTCATACCCGAGGTCATCGCCGCCGTCGCGATCGCCGCGCTGTTCGCCGCGCTGTTCCGCACCCGGTTCATCCCGCCGCTGGCGTTGGGCGGGCTGCTGATGGTGGTGGCAGCCGCCGTACTACTGATCGTCGCGCTTCCCGGGATCGGTCCGGTCATGGCCGCGATTACCGGCCTCATCGGACTGGGCGTGGCGGCGTCGGTCGCTCCCGCCCTGTTCATCGCCGGCCTGTCGCTGCGAGCACAGTTGCTGCAGCGTGCGTTCGCGCTGATCGAGCTGTCCCGGGCCGTCACCGCCTTCCTCACCGCTCCGATCCTGGTGTTCCTGGCCGGTACTCTCGGCGCCGGTCCGACGTCCGGCACCGTCGACGCGCTCGGGATCTGCCTGGCCATCGCTGTCATCGGATTCGTCGGCGGATGCGTCCTGTACCTGTCCGGCAAGCCGCGGCTGGAGGCTCCGGACCTGGAACGGTGGCACGGCGGCGCGGAACCGGCGTGGGAGTCGCCACCCCTGCTCCGCGCCCTACGCGGCCGGCGCCAGTCCCGCGACACGGGGTGAGGAAGACGTCCGTCCTGCACGCGTCCACCCTGGGCCCGTCGTGCGGCCGGCCCCCGTCCGCGCGATCCGGACGGGGGCCAGTGTTGGCGAAACCGCTCAGCCGAGAGTCCAGCTCTGGTTCGCGGCACCGGTGCAGCTCCAGATCTGCAACTGGTTGCCGTCCGCCGTACTCCAGCCGGTGTCGTCCAGGCACTTACCCGAACCTGAGTTCACCAGGCTTCCGTTCGCGCCCTGGCTCCATTGCTGGGCACCCGTGCCGTTGCAGTCGTACAGCTGCACCTTGGCTCCGTTCGCGGTGCCCGCCGCCGTCACGTCCAGGCACTTGCCCAGCGCCTGGAACGTGGTGCCGCTGTGCGTCCAGGACTGCGCGTTCGTGCCGTTGCAGGTGTACAGCTGCACCGCGGTACCGTTCGCGGAACTCGCGCCGGCCACGTCCACGCACTTGCCGCCGTACCCGTGGATCGGGGTACCGCCGCCGGGCGGCGGGGTGCTGGTACCCCCGTTGATGGCCTTGAAGGTGTTGGTGAACTGGTAGGTGCTCTGCGGGGTACCGCTGGATCCCTGGTTGTCCCGGCCCAGCGCCCAGAACGACAGCTCCTGGATGCCGTTGCTGGCCGCGAAGTTCTCCAGTGTGGACGCGTTGCCGGTGGTGAACACCTCCGCGCTGCTGTCGTTCACCCCGATCATCGGGGTGTTGCCTTCCATGGCCCACAGCTGTGCCGAGGTCTTCGTGTTCCAGATCTGGCCGAGCTGTCCGTGCAACGCGTTGGCGGCCTGGACGGCGGCCTGGCCCATGTCCATCGCGGGACCGTAGTCCATGGTCATGATGTTGACCAGGTTGACATTCAGGTTGTGACTCTTGGCGTTGTTGAGCAGGCTCAGCGAGTCGGACTCCAGGCCGGTCGGGTTCACCGGCAGGGTGTAGTCCACGGCCAGCGTCTTGCCGGAGGCCGCGTACTGCTGCTGCAGGTTGGCCAGTGCCTGGTTGCGCCGGTCGTTGGCGGCCGTGTTGTCCAGAGTGGACCCTTCGATGTCCAGGTCGACGCGGGTCAGGTTGAACTGGTCGATGACCCGCTTGTACTGGGCCTGCATCGCCGATACGGAACCGCACGAGGTCAGTTCGGTGCCGGATGCGCCGCCGAACGAGGCGATGACGTCCCCTCCGACCGCCCGCAGGCTGTTGATGGCGTTGTTCCAGCCGGAGTCGGTGATCGCGGTGTCCCCGTTGATGGTGGCGTTGCAGGTGCCCTGGCTGATGATGAAGGCCAGGGTGTAGTACTTGTTGCCGGTCGCGTTGTAGGCGGCCATCAGGCTCGACGACGAGTTCCACATTTCCGCGTAGGGCGCGGAGTAGTGCGCGGGGAAACCCGGTCCGGGGTTGGCCGCGGCCCAGGCCGGACTGTTCGTCGCGAACGCGACGCCGGCCGCGACGAGCGGGACGGCGGCCGCGATCCGCAGCGCTGTGGTGAGGCGATACCGGGGCACGAGGAACCTCCTGGTTGGGGGGAAAGGAACCTGGGGCAGGGGTGCGAGCTTCAGGACACCGACCACTGCTGGTTGGCGGCGCCGGTGCAGGTCCAGATCTGCAACTGGTTGCCATTGGCGCTGCTCTGGTCGGTGGCATCCAGGCACTTGCCGGAACCCGTGTTGATGAACTGGCTGCCGCTACGTGTCCACTTCTGGGCGTTGGTGCCGTTGCAGTCGTACAGCTGCACCTTGGCGCCGTTCGCGGTACCGGCCGCGGCGACGTCCATGCACTTGCCCAGTGCGCGCACAGTGCCGTCGCTGCCCACCGTCCACTGCTGCGCCGCGGTGCCGTTGCAGTCGTAGAGCTGCACCTTGGTGCCGTTGGTGGTGCTGGCACCGGCCACGTCCACGCACTTGCCACCCAGTCCGGTGATCCGGCCGGCACTGCCACCGCCGCTGCCGCTCTGCCCGTAGACGTGGATGTAGTCGACGACCATCTGCTGTGGGAAGGAGGTGCTGGAGTTCGGCGATCCGGGCCAGTTGCCGCCCACCGCCACGTTGAGCAACAGGAAGAACGGGTGGTTGAACGCCCACGGGTTGCCGTTGGTCTCGGCGGAGGTGTGCGTCTCGTAGACGTTGCCGTCGACCGAGAAGCTGACCGTGTTGGGCGACCAGTCGACGGCGTACGCGTGGAAGCCGTCGGCGAGCGACTGCCCGTTCGGCAGGGTGTAGGTTCCGGTCAACGGGTTGCCACCGGAGTACCCGGGGCCGTGTAGGCTGCCGTGGTTCGTGCCGGTCTGGCTGCCGATGGTTTCCATGATGTCGATCTCGCCGCTGTTCGGCCAGCCGACGCTGCCGATGTTGTCGCCGAGCGCCCAGAACGCCGGCCAGATGCCCTGCCCCCGTGGCATCTTGATGCTCGCCTCGATGTGCCCGTACTGCTGGCTGAACTTGCCGCTGGTGTTGAGCCGGGCCGAGGTGTACGTGCACGAGCCGTACCAGCAGCCGTAGCCGGAGGGGTTCTCCTTCCGGGCGGTGATGACCAGGTGCCCGTTGCCATCCAGCGAGGCGTTGCTGGTGCTGGTGGTGTAATACTCCAGCTCGTTGTTGCCCCAGCCGCTGCCGCCGGTGTCGTGTCCCCATTTGCTGCCGTCCGGCGCGCTGCCGGCCGCGCCGTTGAAGTCGTCCGACCAGACCAGCGGTCCGAGTGCGGCCGGCGCGACCGCGGCGGACGCCGGCTGAGAGTTCGAGGTCAGCTGTACCGTGGCGCACGCGGCCACCAGGGCGAGGGCCGCGGCGGCCACCAGGGGGCGCCGGCGCCACCGGCCGGGTACCGAGTCCATGCCGTCTCTCCTTTCTGGACGTGCGTCGCCCAGCCGGCTGCGGGCGGCAGCTGGCCACTACCGGGATCCGGTGCGGTCGCGTCGGCATGCGGTCGTGAACGCGTGCGCGCTTGGGTAGCGACGGGCCGACGGGCAGCGGGGCGACAACAAACAGTATGGTTACTTAACAGATTGACGAGAGACTATTCTGCACGCAGAGGGAAGTCAATACGCGACTTGAATCAAGTGCCACCGGGCATACTCACGCCCGCTCCGATGCCGACCGGCAGTCACAGCCGAGTCACGGCCCAGTCACCGCGTACGGCGCCACCAGCGCCACAGGTCGGCGGCGCGGACAGCGAACCCGACGGCGCCGATAAACAACAGCTCGGCTCCGATGAAGTACAGGTCCGAGTCCAGCAGGCCGCAGGCACCCAGGCCCAGTCCGAGCACCAGCACTCCGAACACAGCCAGCATGTGCGCTCACCCCTCCGGTGCCACGGGCCCGCCCCGCCGTTCACGTCCGTCCGCTGCGATTGCCCGAAGACACGCCGAAGATGCGTGACAAAGCGCGGAATCCGGGAAGGGGCAACCGCTGGGCCGAGAAAGGAGGCGGCGATGGCCTGCGGTGTATGCGCGTTGGCGGCGGACGTCGTGCCCGCCCGCGTCCAGATGGGCTCCTCACTCGGCTTCCACATCATCCTGGCCTGCTTCGGCGTCGCCGCGCCGACCGTGATGCTGGCCGCCGAGTGGATCGGCATCCGCCGCGACGACCCGTCGGCCCTGCTGCTCGCCCGCCGGTGGTCGAAGGTCGTCGCTCTGCTGTTCGCGGTCGGCGCCGTGTCCGGCACCGTTCTGTCATACGAGATGGGGCTGCTGTGGCCGCGGCTGATGAGCCGGTTCGGCTCAGCCATGGGAATCGGGTTCAGCATCGAGGGAGTCTGGTTCTTCGTCGAGGCGGCGTTCGTCTCCGTGTACCTGTACGGCTGGCGCCGCCTCAAACCCTGGCTGCACTGGTGCACCGGCCTCCCGGTGGCCGCGGCGGGGGTCTTCGGCGCGTGGGCGGTGGTGTCCGTCAACTCCTGGATGAACCAGCCCCGGGGGTTCACGCTCCGGGACGGGCGGGTGGTCTCCATCGATCCGATCGCGGTGTTCTTCAACCGGGCCACCGCCTACGAGGTACCGCACATGATCCTGGCCGCCTACATGGTCACCGGGTTCGTCTTCGCCGGCGTGTACGCGGTGGGGATGCTGCGCGGACGCCGGGACCGGTACCACCGGCTGGGATTCCTCGTTCCGTTCACGATCGCCGGCATCGCCACCCCGTTGCAGGTCGGCGTCGGCGACTACGCGGCCCGCGCGATCGCCGCCCAGCAGCCGGTCAAGTTCGCGGTCATGGAACTCGTGCCGCACACCGGCCGGGGAGTCACCGAGTGGCTCGGCGGCATCTGGTGGAACGGCCACGTGTACTTCGGTGTCGGCGTCCCGAAACTGGACTCGATCCTGGTCGACTTCGACCCCGACGCGAAAGTCATCGGCTGGGACACGGTTCCGGCATCCGAGCGGCCCCCGCTGGCCAACCTCATCCACCTGTCCTTCGACCTCATGGTGGGCGTCGGCACGATCCTGATGGCGTTGGTGGCCTGGCAGGCATGGCACTGGTACTTCCACCGCCGGGTGCTGACCACCCGCTGGTTCCTGGCGCCGATCGCCCTGTCCGGGTTGGCGTCGGTCGCGGCGATGGAGTGCGGCTGGATCGTCACCGAGGTCGGCCGGCAACCATGGATGATCTACCAGGTACAGCGGGTGAACGACGCGGTCACCACGGCGCACGGCGTACCCGTCACACTGGGCTGGGTTCTGGCGGTGTACCTCGTGATGACCTTCGTGTCCATCGGCACCCCGGTGTTGCTGAGCCACCGGTGGCGGCGCGAGAAGCCGGAGATCGAGGACGCCCAGGACGTGCCGTACGCACCCGCCGGCCGCCAGGAGACCTGAGTGGCTCCCAGCCCGTTGGCCCTGACCGTGGCTGCCATCATGTTCGTGGCCGTCACCGCCTACGCCCTGTTCGCCGGTGCCGACTTCGGCGGCGGTATCTGGGACATGCTCGCGGGCGGCACCCGGCGGGGCACCGGACCCCGGGCCCACATCGACGAGTCCGTCACCCCGGTGTGGGAGGCCAACCACGTCTGGCTGGTGCTGATGCTGGTCGTACTCTGGTCGGCCTTCCCGCCCGGGTTCGGGACCATCATGACCGTCCTGTTCGTGCCGCTGAACTTCTCGCTGCTGGGCATCTTCTTCCGCGGCGTCGGGTTCGCCTTCCGGCACAGCGCCCGCAGCGAGCGGGTCCAGCAGTTGTACGGCGTGATGTTCGCGGCCTCGTCGCTGATGACGCCGTTCTTTCTGGGTACCGTGGTCGGCGCCATCGCCAGCGGCGCGGTACGAGTCGGCGAGACCGGAAACAGGCTCGCGGCGTGGACATCGGCCACGGCACTGCTGACCGGTGCGCTGGCCGTCACCGCCTGCGCCTACATCGCGGCCGTCTACCTGGTGCGCGACGCGCACCGCCGCGGCAGGCCCGACCTCACCCGGTACTTCGCCATCAGGGCCGGCATCGCCGGCGCGGTCAGTGGACTGGTCGCGCTTGCCAACCTCGTGGTCATGCACCGGCAGGCACCGTACGTCTTCCACGGCCTGACCCACCGCGCGCTGCCGCTGATCATCATTTCCGTCGTCGCGGGAACCGCCGCGCTGGTGCTGATCGTGGCGCGCCGGGCACTGCTTCTGCTGCCCGCGGTGGCCGCCGTCACCGTCGTCACCGCCGTCTGGGGATGGGCGGTGGCGCAGTACCCGTACCTGTTGCCGACCACGCTGACCCTCCGCCAAGCGGCGGCACCCACCGGTACGATGGTCACCGAGATCGTGACGGCGGTCCTGGTAACGGTGCTCGTGTTGCCCGCCTTCGCGTTGCTGTACTGGCTGCAACAGCACGGTCTGCTCGGTGAGTCCAGCAGTTCGCAGTTGCGCGCGGCTCTCACCCGTGAGGACCGGCCGGAGCGTACCGAGGAGGCGCCGCCCCCGTCGTTGGGCGCCAAGGTGATCGGCGCACTGCTGGTCGTCGTGGTGGTGGTCGAACTGGTCCGCCGCCCGTTCGCCCGGCGCAAGCGCGGGGGGTGAGATTCACCGACTCTGGATCCGACAAGAGACCTCGCGCCGAGCCGATACCCAGCCACTTATCGTCGACGGCCCGACCGCACCCAGCGGAGCGGCCTTGTGGAAATGCCTTCGCTGGTGAGGCCGTGAAAGATGATCATCACGACGATTCCGGCCAGTCCGATCAGCGGGTACGCGATCCAGCCGAGCAGCCCGGTGAAGCCGTAGAGGACGATACCGGTGATCGGTCGGTACTGCTGCGCACGGACCTGGTCGGCGCCGACGTGTTCCGCGCGCAGCGCCGGATGGCGATGTAGGTAGACGAAGAACACCAGCCAGGGCGACGACATCAGAGCCGCCGCGAGCGCGTACATGACCACGGCCACCCGCAGGTCGTGGGTGCCACCCTTGGCGAGCGCCGAGGCCAGGACCGCGGTGGGAAAAGGAATGATGACTACGCCGAAGAGGATGCCGAGATTGATCCAGTTAATCGCGAAGGTGGTGCCACGGATCAGCCGAAGCAGCGAGTGGTGGTTGAGCCAGAGCACGCCGATGTAGACGAACGACACCACGAACGCGAAAAGAGACGGAGCCTCCTCGAGGAGTGACCCGAACAGTTCGCCCTTCTGGAATTCCGGTACCCGCAAGTCCAACACCAGCAGGGTGATGACGATAGCGAAGACGCCGTCGCTGAATGCCTTCAGCCTGTCGGTTTCGCCCGGCCGGAGATCGGAGCCGCTCGGCTCGACCTCCTCGGGTGCTGCGGGCATTGCCACAGGCTAGCAGCGAGCGTGGATCCGCCGATCGGTTTGAGATCGTCACGCGAGTAGCCGATATAAGGGTTTCCCCGGAGAAGCCCCGGAACTATCACCTCAGGGTATTCTCTCGGGTGATACCGCAGACTTAAGGTGCTTGAGTGAACATCCCCACGACCCTCCTCGGCCTGCTCGAACCCGAGCCGAGCCACGGCTACGAACTCAAGCGCTCCTACGACACACTGTTCGCCGACAACGGGCGGCTGCTGTCCTTCGGCCAGCTCTACGGCACGCTCAACCGGCTGGAGCGCGACGGGCAGATCCAGGTGCTCGGCGCTAGCCCGGGCGGCGGTCCCGACCGCAAGCAGTACATGATCACCGAGACCGGCGTCGCCCAGGTCGAGACGTGGTTGTCCGAGCCCGAGCGGCCGGAGCCGATGCTGCAGGCCACCCTCTTCGTCAAGGTCGTCCTGGCCCTGCTGTCCGACCGTCCTGCCGCACGGTACCTGGACGTCCAGCGCGACGCTCACCTCGAGCGGATGCGCGAACTCACCACGATGCGCAAGGCCGGCCCGCTGAGCCGGACCATGCTGGCCGATTACGGCCTCTTCCACCTCGAAGCCGACCTGCGCTGGATCGACATGACCGCGGCCCGGCTCGACCAACTCCGAGACGAGATCAGCCGATGACCATCCTGTCCGCGGACAACCTCACCAAGTCCTTTGGCGCCACGGTCGCGCTCCATGGCGCCAGCATGTCGCTCGAACCCGGCGAGATCCTTGCCGTGATGGGGCCGAGCGGATCCGGCAAGTCGACGTTGCTGCACTGCCTGGCCGGCATCTTCGCGCCGGACAGCGGCACCGTGACGTTCGACGCGAGACGATTGGACACCATGTCCGACCGGGAGCGCACCCGGCTACGCCGGACCGACTTCGGGTTCGTGTTCCAGTTCGGCGAGCTCGTACCGGAACTGACCGCGGTCGACAACGTCGCGCTGCCGTTGCTGCTGGCCGGGATGCGCCGAGGTACCGCCTATGCGCGGGCCAGGTCCTGGTTCCCGCGCCTGGAGCTGGCCGGCCTCGAAGATCGGCGCACCGGTGAGCTGTCCGGCGGCCAGGCACAGCGGGTCGCCGTGGGCCGGGCGCTGGTCACCGGGCCGAAGGTGCTGTTCGCCGACGAACCGACCGGCGCGCTCGACTCGCTCACCGGCGAGAAGGTGATGGACCTGATGGTGGACACGGTCCGGGCAGAAGGCACGGCGGTCATCCTCGTCACCCACGACGCCCGGGTCGCGTCCCACGCCGACCGGCAGATCACGGTCCGCGACGGGCAGGTCATCGCATCGGGAGTACAGGTCTGATGATCCGCTTCGGACTGCACATGACGCTGCGCAGCGGTCGCGAGGCGTTTACCCGCCTGGTGGTCACCGCGCTATCGGTAGCCGTCGGCGTCGGACTGTTGCTGTCGGTACTGGCGATGTATCACGCCTACCGGGACACCATCGGCAAGCCGTGCTGGCAGTGCACCAGTACAACGGACGCGCACGGCTCGCTGCTGTGGAACTACAGCGAGGACGAGTACGACGGCGCGACCATGCACCGGCTGGACGTCGCGATCGTAGGCGCGCACGCGTCGGTGGTGCCGGGTCTGTCGGCGATGCCCGCACCGGGGCAGTATTACGTCTCCCCCGCGTTGGCCACACTGCTGCGCGCCACCCCCGGCGACGAACTCGGCGACCGCTTCCCCGGCGCCCTGGCCGGAATCATCGGTCCGGCCGGCCTGCAGAGCCCGGACGATCTCGTCATCGTGATCGGGCACCAAGCCTCCGACCTGTCGAACCTGCCACGCACGATGCGGGTCGGGCGCATCCAGACCGCACCACACGACCTGTCGACGTCGCAGTTCTACCAGTTCGGCTTCGCGATGGGCGCGGTCGTGCTGCTCATCCCGATGCTCGTACTGATCGGCAACGCGACGCGGATAGCGGCGGCCCGGCGTGAGCAGCGGTACGCGGCGATGCGGCTGGTCGGCGCGGAACGCTCGCAGATCAACGTGGTCGCCTCGGTGGACGCGGTGGTCGGCGCGGTCCTCGGCGTGGCACTGGGTATCGGGCTCTATGCCGTCCTCCGTCCTGCGCTCAAAGACATTCCGCTGCTGGGATACCGCTTTTTCGACGACACGATTACTCCCACCGGGTGGGGATTCGTGGGCATCCTCGTGGCTGTCCCGGCGGCGGCCGCGATCAGCTGCCTGCTTTCCCTGCGCCGGGTGCAGATCTCGCCGCTCGGCGTCGCCCGGCGAGCCACGCCACCCGCACCCCGTTCGTGGCGCGTCATCCCGCTGTTGATCGGCCTGGCGACCTTCATCATCCCGGTCCTCGCCTCGCCCGGCAGCTCCCGCGGGACCCCGGATCTGGCCGTACTCGCCCTGATCCTCGTCATGACCGGACTCATGATCTCCGGACCATGGCTGACCATGATGGCGTCTCGGCTGCTGGCTCGGTGGACCGTCGGTGGGTCCAGCCTGCTGGCCGCGCGCCGGCTGGCCGACAATCCGCGTTCCTCCTTCCGGGCCGTCAGCGGGCTGATGCTCGCGGTCATGGTCGGCACCGCGCTGGCCGCGCTGGTACCAGCGGCAATCGACTCACAGGACACCACGCACACCAGTCCACTGCGCAACGTCCTGCGGGTCGGGTTCCTCCAGAGCGATCGGCTCAAGCCGGACCCGGGCACGATCGACGGGCTCACGCCGGCTCAGGCTGGCCCGCTGCTGGCCAAACTGGCCGCGATTCCCGGCGCGGTTCCCGTCCCCCTCTACCAACCATCCCAGGCCGACGACGCCGTACCGCCGCCAGACGAAGGGCCGATGTCGGGGCCGGGCGGACAGCTGGTCGTGCAGTGCGCCGACGCGCAGCGGCTGCCGGCGCTCGGTGTCTGCCCGGCGGGCGCACGCGCGGTCCTGATGGACGGGAGCGCGATGTACACGGACAACCTGCGCGCGCTCAACGACTACCTGCCGTTCATCAAGCCGGACAGTCACGCGACATCCAACGATGCGACGCGGCAACCGGTCAGCGACCTGATGGTCAAGGTGGACAGCCAGGCGACCCTGGAACGGGTCCGCACTGTACTCAGCGGCTACCGCGAGGACATCTCGCCGTACGATACGCCGATGACGTTCGGTGAGGTCGGCGACGTGCGCGCCAGGCTGTACCTGGAGATCCAGCGGATAGTCACCATCCTCGCCGGCGTCACGCTGCTGGTCGCCGGTTGCGGGCTCGCGGTGGCCATCTCCGGAGGCATGGTGGAGCGCAAGCGGCCGTTCACGCTGCTGCGCGTCACCGGTACCGGGTTAGGCACGCTCTATCGCACCGTCCTGTTGGAAACCGTGATGCCACTGATCGCGGCGACCGTGCTCGCGGCCGGCGTCGGGATGTCGGTCGCCTACCCGATCGCCCGGGCACTCGCACCCGAACGCCACGGCGTCGTGCTGCCGCATCCGAGCTACGCGCTGACTCTGTGCGGCGGATTACTGATCTCGGTCGCGATCATCGCGGCGTGTCTACCGTTCCTGAGCCGGATCACCGCAACCCAGAATGCCCGGTTCGAGTAACGCTCCGGTCACCGTCGCGCGAGATCCGCGCGACGGTGACCGAACGCGGCGTGTTCGGGCTTGTTGGACTCAGGCGGTTCAGCGGTCCGGGTCGGCCAGGTTGCCGTAGTCGGTGAGGAAGCACGCCACCTCGCCGGTCGCTGTGTAGCCGATCCAGGTCTCGAACCGGCCGTCTCCGCCAAGGTGGAAGCCGACCAGATTCAGGCCCCTGTCCTCGTCGGCATAGGTGATGTAGGGCTCTCCGAAGCCGAACGAGAAGTCGGTGACGAGGTCGTCGATGGTGTCGGGATCGGTCAGCGACTCGAAGACCTCGACCGATCCGAACGACGCTGTGCCGCCGTCGACCGGAAAGAAGCAGTGTTCCCAGTCCGGCTGTCCGGTGACGTGAGCCGGCCGCCACTCGTACACAGGCTCGGAGCGGACGATGACCCGCGCGGCGATGACCACGCCGCGCCCGCGCAGAACCTCGACGGGATACTCGCCCGGCGGGACCGTCTCGGCGAATGCCCAACGGGCAACCTCGCCGGCAGGGAAGTGACCCGGCGGCTCGGCGGCCATCAAACGCCCACTGGGCAGTTTCAGTGGATCGGCGACGACGGCCTCCGCGCCGACCAACGCCATGGCGAAGTCGGGATTCATGACCGGGATCATGACACCGCCCGATCGCAATCCCAGGACCGGGATGCCCCGCCCACGTTCGGATGCGGCGGCACCTGAGGTCGCTCATGGCGTGGCCGGTGGTCAGCCGCGTCGGCGCCGCGGCAGCAGCAAGCTGACCACCGCGATGGCCAGGGCGAGCCCGGCCGCCATGAGGAAGACCAGGTCGTAGCCGGTGGCGAGGGCGGCCGCCGAGGAGCTTCCGCCGGCCTCCGCCGCGGCTCTGGCGCTGGCGGCCGTCGCGAAGACCGCCAGTCCTACCGATCCGCCTATCTGGCTGGCGGTGTTGGCCAGGCCGCCGATGGTCCCCGTGTCCCCCGTGGGTACGTCGGCGGTCGCCGCTGCCATCAAAGTGGGGAAGGTGAGCCCGATGCCGACCGCGACGAGCAGCGTGGGCCCGAGCACGCCGGTGACGTAACCGCTGTCGGCGTGGGTCTGCGCGAGCCAGCCGAACCCGGCCACGAAACAGGCACAGCCGGCCAGTACCAGCGGACGCAGACCGGTTCGCGGCAGCAGCGCGGCAGCCCATCGAGCGATCGCCACGAACGCCACCGCCGCGGGGGTCTGCGCGAGCCCGGCGTGCAGCGCGTCATAGCCGAGTGCGTTCTGCAGGGTCAGCGACGTGAAGTACCACATCGCGATGGTGATTCCTCCGAACAGCAGCAGCATGACGTTGCCGACGGCCACTCCTCGGATCGCGAACAGCCGCAGCGGCACCATCGGCTGCGCGGCGAGACGCGCCTGTACCACGGCGAAGACGACGAGCAGAAGCAGGCCCGCCACGACTGGCCCGACGACCGGCACGGACGTCCAGCCATGATCGGCACTGTCCATGACTCCGTAGATCAGCGCGGCCAACCCCGCGGTTCCCGTGACCGCTCCGGCAAGGTCGAAGGATTCCCGCCGTTCGGTTCGCGTACCGGGTAGCGCCATCATGGCCACCACGATGAGCACCGCGCCGATCGGTACGTTGAGAAGGAACACCCACCGCCACGACAGCCCGGTGGTGAGGGCACCACCCGCGACCGCGCCGGCCATGCCGCCCACGCCGCCCGAGGCGGACCACGCGCCGAACGCCCGAGCACGCACGTGGGCCTCGGTGAAGCTGGTGTTGATCACGGCCAGTGTCGCCGGGGCCAGCATGGCGGCTCCCATTCCCTGCCCGACGCGGGCCGCCACCAGAACCTCCGCGACGGTTGCCAGGCCGGCGACCAGACTCGAGGCGGAGAACAACAACAGCCCGGCGACGAGCATCCGGCGGTGGCCGAACAGGTCCGCGGCCCGGCCACCCAGCAGCATGAAGCCGGCGAACGTGAGAAGGTAGCCGTTCACCACCCAGGCCAGTCCGGTGGGTGTGAAGCCGAGGGAGCGCTGGATCGAAGGCAGGGCGACGTTCACGATGGACGCGTCCAGGATCACCATGAACTGGCAGGCACACACCAGTGACAGCACCACCCAGGCGGAGCCGGCGCGCGGCCTGACTCGCGGAGTCGCGGTGCTAGTGCTTGTCATGACGCCCTCCTCCGCCGACCCGCCGCTCATGCGATCTGCAGGGTGGTCTCGGCGGTGGTTCCGCGGACTTCTGACGCATCCGTGGCAGCATCGCTGGCCTGGTCGACCCCCAGTAGCCGGATCGTGGTTCGGGCCAACCGCCGTCCCTGGTACCGGGCGGCTTCCAGCGTTGCGGCGTCGGGGCCGTCCCCCGCCGGGCCGGTCACGGATGACGTGCCGTAGGGGTTGCCTCCGGCGGCGTAGACGGCCGGATCAGTGAATCCGGGCGGGACGATCAGCGACCCCCAGTGGTAGAAGACGTTGCCCAGCGACAGGATCGTGGCCTCACTACCGCCGTGCCTGTTGAAAGCCGAGGTGAACGCCGTCACCGGCTTGTCGGCCAGTTTCCCTTCCCGCCACAGCCCGCCGGCCTGGTCGATGAACTGCTTGAGCTGCGCGGCCGGCGCACCGAACCGGGTCGGCGTGCCGAACGCGAACGCGTCGGCCCACGCCAGGTCCTCAACCGACGCCTGGACGATCGACGTGGCGGCGTCGACATGGCGGCGCCACTGCGGGTTCTGGTCGATCGCGCTGTCGGGTGCCAGTTCGGCGACCCGCCGCAGCCGCACGACGGCCCCGGCCGAGGCGGCCCCCTCGGCGACAGCCTGCGCGAGTGCGTGGACGGCACCTGTCGCGCTGTAGTAGATGACGGCGACCTTCGCGTTCATGTCCGGCTCCTCGATGCTGCTAGAATTTAGTTACGCGCATAATGTTATGCACATAACTAACTTGTCAAGGGGAGCCCATGGACTTCGCGTACGCTGATGCCCTCAACCAGGCCATCCGCCTGCTGAGCCTGCGCCACCGGGCCAGGGCCGCCGCACTGCTGGCCCCGCTCGGCCTGCACCCCGGCCAGGAGGCACTCCTGCTCGAACTCGACCGGACCGGCCCGAGGATCCAGGCCCAGCTCAGCGACGCACTCGGCTGCGAGCCGCCCAGCGTCACGCTCATGACCCGCAAGCTCGAAGCCGCCGGTCACATCCGTCGCAGACCCGCCCCGTCCGACAAGCGCGCCAGCATCGTCGAACTCACCGACAGCGGCAAGGCACTGGCCGACCAGATCAAACACCTGTGGCGCGCGCTGGCGAAAGAAACCGTGACCGGCCTGAGCGCCGAAACGGTGGCAGCACTACCCGACATCCTCAACACCATGACGAGCAACGTGGACACCAGTCGCTCGGCCACCCGCACGGCGGCCGGTACGGTCTAGCGATCCATCGAAGGGGTGGGCGATTCCTCTGCGCCGCCTGCTCCGCCGCGAGGCGGCGCGGGCCGCGGCGGCCCGGCGCAGGGTCGGCAAGCAAACCCAGCCACGGCTCTTGCCGGGCGGATCAGCTGTCGTCCGCTGAGATGTCGTCCGCTGAGATGTCGTCCGCGACCTGAATGATCGTCTTACCGTGCGTGCGGTGGTGGCCGGCGAACGCGGAGACCGTTTCGGATAGCGGTCGCACGGCGCCGATGATGGGGTTGAGCCGTCCGTCCCGGAGGCGCTGGGCGAGGTCGGACAGCCGGGCGCGGTCGGGTTCGACGACGAAGAAGACGGCGCGTCCATCCTTGGGCTGCACGGTCGGTGGCATGTTGATGGTGACGAGGGTACCGCCCGGACGTACCAGTTCGGTCGATCGCTCGAGGATCTCGCCGCCGATGACGTCGAACACCACGTCCACCTCGCCGACGCGCCGCACATCGTTGGCGCTCAGGTCGAAGAAGCTCTGCGCGCCGAGTCCCAGTACGACATCACGGTCGTCGGCTCGACCCGTGCCGATCACCCGGGCGCCCGCCTCTCGCGCGAGTTGGACGGCGATCGAACCGACGGCACCCGCGGCGCCGTGAATGAGGACGGTCTGGCCGATCGTGAGGTGGGCATGGTCGAACAGTCCCTGCCATGCGGTCAGTCCGGAGATGGGTAGCGCGGCGGCGACGGTGTGGTCGATGTCGGCCGCGAGGGGGGCGAGGTTGCGAGCCTCCACCGCGGCGTATTCGGCCAGGGAACCGTCGCGGGCCCAGTCGGCCAGCCCGAACACCCGCTGCCCCACGGTGAGGCCGGTGGTTCCGTAGCCCAGCTCGGCCACGACACCGGACAGCTCGTGCCCGGGAATGCTGGGGGTCCGGTCGCGGCCGGCGCGATCCGTCCACGTCGCCGGCCAGTCGAGCTCTCCGCGGGTGAAGCCCGCTGCGTGCACACGCACGATAACGTCGTTTTCCGCGGCGTGGGGGTAAGGCATGTCGGTCAGGGTGAGGCCGCCGACACCCGCGTCACGGTCTCGCACGGTGATCGCTCGCATGCTCGAATCCTTTCAAGGACGTTCGCCAGTACGGGCGGTTATGCGGGTTTGGCCCACCCGCGTGATGTCCGGTCAGCTCGGCCAGGGCGAGCCGACGATGCGCTCGACCGTCGTCGTACGCGTGAAGCCCGGGATGAAGTGCTCGAGCACGTCGGAGTTCACTGTGCCGTCGGTGGTTTCGGGCCGGTTCTTGAGCCCGTCGACGTACGCTTGCAGGAACTCGTTCTTGAAGTCCCCTCGCGGGTGGGCGGCGAGGATCTCGCCCAGCTGATCCTGTTCCAGGCCGTCCAGGCCGAGGCCGAGCACGTCGGTCAGGACGCCCAGGTAGGTGGTCGCGATTTCCGGAGCCATCCGGTTGGGGATGCCCGGCGTGGTGTGCAGCGCGATCGCCGTCCAGACGGTCTCGGCGGCGGCCGCCGAGAAACCCCGGGACAGGAGGAACTTGCGCGCGTGGTCGGCGCCATCGACTTCGAAGCGCTGCTCCATATCGGAAAAGGGAGTCAGAAGGCCGGCGTCGTGGAACATCGCCGCCACGTAGAGCAGCTCCGGATCCGGTTCCACGCCGAGCTTCTGAGCGTGAATCAGGCCAAAGAAGAAGACCCGCCGGGAGTGGTGGTAGATGAGCGGACTGGTCGTCTCCTGGATCAGCCTGGTCGCTTCGGCGACCGCCGCTGTCTCAGGAATCTCCAACCCTGCGATGACCTCTGGCACGGATTCTGACTCTCTGGGAAACGTGTCGGCTATAGAATGTGCCTTCCATACTGCCCAACCATCGGGGTACGGCGCCGCCTTTGTCCGGCCAGGAACCACTGATATCCGGACAGGGGGTCCCGGATGATCGCCGCACGGATCCGGTTCTGAGGGACCGGGATGGTGAACGCCGGTCCCCACTCCGTCGCGATCCTCGTCTATGACGGGGTGACGCTGTTGGACGTCGCCGGTCCCGCGGAGGTGTTCAAGGAGGCGAACCGGTTCGGTGCCCACTACCGGATCCTGTTGCTGTCGCCGACCGGTGCGGAGGTCACGTCCAACCTCGGGGTCCGGATCGCGGTCGACGGCGCCGTCTCCTCGCAGCCTGCTTTCGACACGCTACTGGTGGCCGGGTCCGACCGCTATCCGCGCGCCCGCATTCCCGGCGACCTGGCGGACGCCGCGCGGATACCGGCGGCGGCCGCCGGCCGGGTCGCGTCGATCTGCACCGGGGCGTTCGTCCTCGCCGCCGCCGGCCTCCTCGACGGCAAGCGTGCCACGACGCACTGGCAGGTCGCGCCCGAGCTGGCCGCCCGGTGTCCGACGTGCCGCGTCGAGCCCGACGCGATCTACGTTCGCGATGGCACCACGTACACGTCGGCGGGGGTGACCGCCGGCATCGATCTGGCGCTCGCTCTCGTCGAAGAGGACCACGGCCCCGATCTGACGCGCGATGTCGCCCGCGCCCTGGTGGTGTACATGCAGCGGGCGGGCGGCCAGTCCCAGTTCTCGGCGCCACTGCAAGGACCACCGCCCCGCTCGCCGGCCCTCCGCGACATCACCGACTTGGTGGCGGCGAATCCCCGCGGGGACCACTCGCTCGGGCAACTCGCGAAACACCTCAACGTGAGCACCCGGCAGCTCACCCGGCTCTTCCACGACGAACTGTCCACGACACCGGCCCGCTACGTGGAAAACATCCGATTCGACCTGGCCAGGGCACTGCTCGACCAGGGACACAGCGCGACGCAGGCCGCGAACCTCGCCGGATTCCCCAGTTACGAAAGCATGCGACGGGTCTTCGCCAGGCGGCTGTCGATCAGCCCCGCCGCCTACCAACGCCGATTCGGTACGGCCCGCCGCGCCGCCGCGGGCTAACGGCCGTCGTGCAAGGCTCGGCTGTCGACAGGTGGCCGTGTCCGCCACGCGGCACAAAGTACGAGAGCGCCGATCGCGGCCACTGAGAAGTTCGGAGCATCGGCATGGTGACTGTGTGCGATCTCGAAAGGTCACGCCGCGATGGTCGTGGCTCATCGAGACCGGCGCTGGAGGCTGCGATCGAACCAGGCGCGGGTTCGGCGCAGGACGTCGAGTTGGTGGTTGCGTTCCCGGATCGAGTGGCCCTCGCGCGGGTAGACCACAAACTCGTGCTCCACGCCAAAGTGGCGTAGCGCGCGGTGGAAGTACACGGCCTGACCGAGAGGGACGTTGGTGTCCTCAGCGCCGTGCAGGATGAGCACCGGCGTGTGGATCCGGCTGGCGAACGAGATCGGGCTGACCGCGTCATGTGGGTGCGGGCCGATGCCCGACCAGCCGGTGCTGCCACCGAGCGCAGCCTCGAACTGCCCGTTCTCCCCGGTCGCGGCGAGCATCCCCCAGTCGATGACACCGGCGCTGACCAGCGCGGCGCGAAACCGGTCGGTCTGCCCGATCGCCCAGGCGGCCATGAACCCGCCGTGGCTCCCGCCAGCGATGCCCAGCCGATCGGGGTCGGCGATGCCCTCGGCGATGAGCAGGTCGATGCCGGTCAGGATGTCGGTCCACTCCTCCCGGCCGACCCTCCCGGCGACGCTGGCCGCGAACTCGTGACCGTGGCCCTGGCCGCCGCGCGGGTTGGGCAGGAACACCGCGTATCCAGCGGTGGCCAGCCACTGCGCGCTGGGGAACCAGAACAGCTGGAGGCGATCGGCGTACCGGTCGTAGGGGCCTCCGTGCACGATCGTGACGAGCGGGAACGGGCCGTCCGACGCGGTTTTGCCGACCGGCAGTACGAGCAAGCCGTCCAGGTCGAGGCCGTCGGCGGCGCGGTAGGCCAGCGGTTGCTGAGTACCGAGAGGGATGCCGTCCAACTCCGGACGGCTGTCGGTGACCTTCCGCAGCGGCCCGGTCAGCGGTCCGATGTGGACATTCGCGGGCTGGTAGCGGGTGCCGGCCAGTACCGCGATTGTCTCGCCGGTCGGTGTGGTGGTGAGGTCGTCGAGGCGTCCGGGATGCTGCGACAGCGCCGTCGGGCCGGTGGGATCGAGCCGGGTCACGGTGGTGTTCAGGCCGTCGGCGAACAGTACCAGTGGGGCGGCATTGGTCTGGCGCAGTTCGGTGGGGCACATCGACAGGCCGGCGGTGCGGTTGCGCGTGGTCTGGTTTTCGACGCTCAGGTCAAACACGGCGGTGCCGGCCTGCAGGACCGGTGGGGTGAGGGCGACGTATCCGAGGTGCCAACCGTCCTCGCCAGGCCACCAGGCCAGAGATCGTGCTTCGACCTCGGTCGGCCCGAGGTCCTCGACGGTTCCGGTTGCGGGGTCGAACAGGTGCAGTTGGCCGGTACGAGGTCCGTAGTCGTTGTCGGCGCTGGCCTGGGTGAGCACGGCGAGCGGCCCGCCGTCGGGACGCTGCCGCAGTTCCACGACGTGCCGGCCGTCGAACACATCCGGGGTGGTGACCCGGCCGGCGCTCAGGTCGAGCAGGCGCAACCGGGCATGGGATTCGTGCTCGCCGACGACAATGGCGTCGTCGCGGTCTCGGTCACGACGGGCGGACTGCTCGGTGGGCTCGTCCTCGGCGATCAGAGCGACCAGGTTGGCGTCGGCCAGCAGCAGGTGGTCGATGACGCCGGCGCCCCAACTGGTCAACGCGGTCACCGTGCCGTCGGCGAGGGTGAGCCGGTGCACCTGCGGGGTACCGCGGTCGGCCCGGTCGGACAGGAAGAACAGGGTCTGCGAGTCCACGGACCAGCGGGGCTGGGACTCCGCCGCGGTGTCGGTGGTCACCCGGCGCGACGCGGCGTCATCGGCGTCGACGAGCCACAGTTCGGTGTCGAGGTGGTCGCCGATCCGGCTGGCGGGAGCGAGAACGTAACAGAGCAGACGCCCATCGGGGGCGAGCACCGGGGTCTGCGGGACGCGAGCATCAACCACGAGCTCGGCGGTCAAGACTGTCATGCGATCAGTCTGCCAACTCCGTCAGCGCCTGCCGGACGGCGACTACCCGGGACCGAAGCTGACCTGCGCCATGTCCGTTCCGTCGTCGTCTCTGACGAGCAGTTCCTTGTACCGCTGCGGGTCCGCCTCAGCGATGGCCCGGGCCTGGGCTACCAGATCGTGCAGGTTCGCGGGGTAGTACTCGGCCCTCAGAAGAAAGCCATGGGCCAACCATTCACGAGTCGGTGGGTGTTCACACTCGACGAATGCGGTCAGGCAGGCCATCCGGTACTGGCCGCGCAGGTCGGCCACCTCGTCGTCGGCCGTCCGGCTGGCCTGAGTGGGCCGGTGCTCGTGTAGCGCCTCCCAGGACTTGTACGTCAGGGTGACCTGGCTCCAGTACCAGGCGCGGACCGCGCAGACCTTCTTGTGCGCCGGGCCGGTCTCGACTACTGAGATCAGAGAACGCTGAACGGTACGTCGCCCGACGGCGTTGAGGACGGGACGAATCAGTTGTTTGTTGAAGGACACGTCCTCGTCGCAGGCGATCGTCTCGAGTATCCGGTCAGCGACGGCAGCGGCCAGGTCGGGCCGAGCGGTCAGCAGGTCACCAAGGTGCATCCGCTTGGCGTTGCGGCGCTCGTACGCCCGGAAGCGTTCGTCGCTGCGGTACGGCTCAGGGATCTCCGCGGGCTGCCACCCGGGGCACAGGTCGGCGAGCAGACCATCGAGCCGCCGCTCGAACTCGGTATCGAGGTCACCGTCTGCCCAGTCCCGCATCGCACAATCATGCCCTGCCGGGCCGGCCAGGGTCGAAGTGGTTACGGCATGGCACGATGTCGCTGTGGCGTCGACGATCAGGCTTGCCCTGCTTGGACCGCCCGGAGCGCAGACGGACACCGTGGCCGGCTATCTCGCCGTCAGGCTCAGGGTGCCCGCGGTCTCGATTCTGGATGCCGTCCAGGCGGCGACGCGCGCGGGATCGGAACTCGGCGATCAGCTGCTCCGGCTCATGAAAGCCGAGCAGCCACCTCCGGATGAACTCATCGCCACGCTTGTCTTACGCCGGCTGGCCGAGCCCGACGCGACCGGCGGCTTCGTGTTCTGGGCCGGCGACGCGCCGCCGGCACTGCCGCTTCTGTTGCGCTCGTTGGAGCCCCCCCGAGATTCGAGTCGTCGAGCTGGTACTAGCCGACGCCGAGGCACAGCGGCGGCTGACCGGGCGCCGCCTCTGTCGCGGCTGTGGGAAGCTCTGGCACATCGAATCGGCGCCAGCGCTCGACGCGGACCTATGCGACCGGTGCGGCGGAGAGCTGTTTCAGCGGCCCGACGATTTTCCATCGGTGGTCTCCCGGCGCTTGAGCGTGTACCGCGAACACAGCGGCCCGATCCTGGCGCACTACCGCGCGGCGGCCCGTCTGATCAGCGTCGACGCCGCCCACCCTGCCCAGGAGATCGCCGCCGACGTGACCGGCCGAATCGATCAGCACAGCTAAGCGGTCGGTGACATCGTTGCCGGCCGCTCGCTCGCTCGGTGGGCACTCATAAAATGGAACCCGTGGATCAGACGGTGCCCGTTGTCCTGCTCGATCTGGATGGCGTCCTGAATCCGTTCGCCGCGCCTACCTGTCCAGACGGCTACCAGGAACGCGTGTTCTTCGAGGGCGAGGAGCCAGAGCGATATTGCGTCGCGCATGGCGGCTGGATCCGCGAACTCGCTGCCGTGGGAGAGGTGTGGTGGGCAACCGGCTGGGGCGAGAACGCCAACGAACTCTACCTGCCGCTGCTGGGCGTGGAGCCGTTGCCCGTGGTCCGTTTCCCGCCGGTCCCGTTCGAAACCGAACTCAAGGTTCCAGCGATCGACGCTGTCGTCGGCGACCGTCCGGCGGCCTGGATCGACGACAACCACACTCCGGCGGCTCACCGGTGGGCCGCCGAACGCCTCGCGCCTACGCTGCTTGTGTCGATCGATCCGGCGCTCGGTTGGACGCGCGCGGACGTGGACCGCGTACGCGATTGGGCGAAGTGCCTACGACGGTGAGGGGGACGGTGTCGATACCGCATGGCGTGAGCGCCGCAGACGTCACTTCTTCCTCGTGGCCCTCATGGCGTCCACGGCTTCAACACTCGATTTCAGGTCCGCACCAGTCAGTTCGCGGTACATCTTGATGGCTTGGATCCTCTGCCCGGTCTCGACGAGTTCATGGACCGACGCCATGGTCGAGGGCAGCCGCTCCCGGGTTGGCGGCTCGCGTCGTGGCCACACAGCCTCACGCCACGTCGCTCCGGAGATCCGGCGTACGACCCAGGTGACAATCAGGACCACGAGGAACGCGCCGCCGACCGCCGCCAGGCCACCGTGCTGGTCGCCAAAGAGCTTGTCCGCGACGAGGTAATTGACCAGCCCGACCGTCAAGACCCTGGACGGGAGTCCGTCCAGCCGGCGTAGCTTCTTCCAATCCATCCCGGTGCTCCCCCTGCACGGCCGAACTTGGTGGTCACTGGAGGCCATTCACATCGGCTGAGAGTAGACGGCGTTTACACAACCGCGATCACCGGCGGGCTCGGCGGACCCTCGTCGATGACTGTGCCTCCGGGGGTTTCCCCGATGTGGGCCCGCGACCGCGGCTCCTACCATCGATGCAGGCCGGGCTCACCGGCGGGCCGGCGGAGAGGCGGCGGCGATGAAGGCGATCGTGCAGGACCGGTACGGCTCCCCCGACGTGCTCGCGCTGCGCGAGGTGTCGCGGCCCGAGCCCGGCGAGGGACAGGTGCTGGTGCGCGTCCGGGCGGCCACGCTCAACGCTCGGGACTGGCACCTGATGCGCGGCGACCCGTACCTTGCCCGGCTGGGCATGGGCCTGCGCCGCCCCAAGCTACGTGGCCGGGGCTCTGACTTCGCTGGCGAGGTGGACACGGTCGGCCCGGGCGTGACCGGACTGCACCCCGGCGAGGAGGTCTTCGGCGAGGCCGACGGCGCCCTGGCCGACTACGTGTGCGCCCCAGCCGCCCTGGTGGTGCGCAAGCCCGCGAACCTCAGCTTCGCCCAGGCGGCGTCGCTGCCACTGGCTGGCGCCACCGCGCTGGAAGCGCTGCGCGACGTCGGTCGAATCCGACCCGAGCAGCGCCTGCTGGTCAACGGCGCCTCCGGCGGCGTGGGTACCTTCGCCGTGCAACTCGGCGTGCATCTGGGCGCCGAGGTGACCGCGGTATGCAGCACCCGCAACGTCGACCTGCTGCATTCGCTCGGCGCGCACCACGTGATCGACTACACCCGGCACGACTTCACCGCTTTCCATGCCGACGCGGCCGGCCCGGGCCAGGGGCAGCGATACGATCTGATTTTCGACCTGGTGGGCAACCGGTCCCTGACCGACCTGCGGCGCGTGCTGGCCCCGACCGGCACCCTGTTGCTCAGCGGCGGCGGGGTCTCCCGGGGCGGGAGCCTGATCGGGCCGCTCGGGCTGATCCTCAAGGCCCGGCTCGCCGCACCGTTGACACGCCGGCAACGGCTGGTGGTCTTCGCTGCGCACCCGACCGGGGAGCACCTGACAGTGCTCGCCCAGCTTGCCGCCAACGGCACGATCACGCCGGTCATCGACGGGCAGTACCCGCTCGCGCAGGCGGCCGAGGCCATGCGATACCTGGAGGTCGAGCACGCCCGGGGCAAGGTGGTCATCGGCTGACCATCCACACCGCGGTACTCCGCGGGATAGGGTGCTGGACGTGTCATCCACATCCATCTCTGCGGGGAGAGCATGAAGAAGATCTTCAGCATTGTCGCCGTGGCCGTCGTCGCCTTGGGCGTCACGTCCTTTGCCCGGCCGGCCTCGGCGGCCGGTGTCCAGACCATCTACATGAACGCCAACGGGTCCGACACCAACGACGGCGCGACGACGACGACCGCGGTGAAGACCCTGACCCGGGTCCAGCAACTGGTGGCGGCGGGCCCGCTGGACGAGGACGTCGAGGTGCGGATCCACGCGGGTACGTATGTTGCCGCGGGCATCACCTGGACCACGTACCGGCCGGGTTACACGATTTCGTTCATGCCGGACGATTACCAGTACGGCGAGGGGCTGCCCGGCATCGCCGCCCGCCCGGTGTTCGTGAACGCGCGGGCCAGCGGATCGAACCGGTACATCGGCGATCCGTGGTTCATGGCATGCGCGGGTAACGCGGGCCAGCCGCTGAACGCCGGTGGCACCTCGGGCCTCGGCTTCTACTACCTGACGGTCGAGATGTTCGCCCCTTCGGCGATCTCGCTGGACGGATCGGCCGGCCCATGTGGCGGGGCCTACCACGCTTCCTCGGGTCTGGGGCTGCCATCGGCCCGGGGTCTGAACGGCAACACCATCTTCGGAATGCTGATCACCGACATCGGCAACGCCTACACGGGCGGCAGTTGCACCGACGAGAACTGGCTCCGCTGTGGGTACGGCGGCATCGTGCTGACCGAGTCGTCGAACAACCGGATCGCCAACAACTCGTTCGTGGACCTGCGCAACTCGGAGAACAGCTACATCCACGCGCTCTACATGACGCACAAGAGTTCGCACAACACGTTCTCCGCCAACTCCATCACCGGCGTCAGCAGCGATCCGGTGAAGGTACGGGATGCGAGCGACTACAACACGTTCGACTCGAACACGTTCGGGGCCAACGACTTCGTCCGCTCCTCCACCCAGGGCGCGCACTACCGGGAAGAGGTCGGCGACGGCGACTGCTCGTCCTACCACAACAGGTTCACCAACAACGACCTCGGCACCTGGCTGATCGGCAGCTCGGCCAACCTGCCCACGTGGGTGCTCGACCCGGCCGGCGCGACCTGGCCCGGCAGTGCGGGCTGCCCTGCCCTGCCGGCGGGCGAGACGCGGCTGACGACCGCGGGCAACACCTACTAGTCACACTTCCGGTGCCGGTCTGCAGTCAGCCGAAATGACGGCGGACCGGCACCGCCGACTGCGGGTCAGGCCGGTCGGTTCGTCACGACGACTCGTACCACCTGGGTTACCGGTTCGGAGTGCGCTCCCCGGCGATTGACGACGTCCACGTACTGGCCGCTCGCCAGCCGGCGCTGATAGGCGAGCGTCACCACCGCGGTGCCCGGACGCAGACCGGTCAGCGTGGCGGACGACGCTCCGTCCGCCGCGACCGCGACAACGTCCGGCCGGTCGACGCCGACGACAACCCGGTTGAGCGGATTGGCCAGTGGCATGGGAACCCGATTGGCGCTCTGTACGGTCCAGGTGGCCGGCGCCGACTGGCCGACGGAGACTACGACCTTGCCCGCGCTCGTGGTGAGCCGGTATGGCGCGACACCCGAGGGCACCGGCTCGTCCGACACCGACTCCACAGTGGACAGAGCGGGAACGCCGTGCGCGTCGACACCCGCACCATCCATGAGGAGCCTGGACGTGTACAGCTTGCGGGGACCGTCCGCCGGACGCCCGTGGTGCACGTAGTACGACTCCTGGCCGTCGGGCGAGAAGGCGAGGCTGCCGTGCCCGGTACCCGAGATGGGCAGGCTCAGATCCTCGCTGAGAATGGGATTGCCGGCATACTTCGTGAACGGGCCGAGCGGCCCGCTGGATGTCGCGTACCCCACGCCGTAGTACTCGTTCTCCCAGTTGTTCGCCGAGTAGAGCAGGTAGTACACGCGCACGGGCTTGCCGCGGCCGTCGCGTACGTGCCGGACAAAGGTGGTCGAGCCCTCCTCCCACCGGCGGTCCTTGCGCGTGCCGTGGTAGAGGGTGTAGTCGTTCACGTGCGCGTTTTCCCACGCCTGCGGGTCGGCCCCGTAGCTCAGGATCGGCGCGTACCCGTCGCGGCGTGCCCCCGGTGGAGCGTCCACGCGCTTGTTCGCGTCCCTGTATGCCGGCGCGATACTGGGCAGGGTCGAGCCGGTCGGGTCGTTCCACCAGTCCCGGGTCAGCTCCACGGCATAGATGTTCGACTCCTCGATGTACTTGCCCAGTTCGGTGTCCCAGACCCAGTTCCGGTAGGCGTTGCGGGAGAAGTACAGGTAGATGCGCCCGTCCTCATCGAAGAACACGTCGGGGTCGATGAAGGGGATGTAGGTGCCCAGGGGTGCGGTGAGCCCCTCCGCCAGGGTGGCCGGCGGCTTCAGCTGCGTCGCGTCCATGATCAGATTGACGTCGTGATAGTCGGGGTCGTACGGGAAGTAGTCGATCGGGTGGTTGGCGATCGACGAGAACGGACCCGCCGGTGAGTCCGCCACCGCCACGCCCACCTTGCACGGCTCCTCGAAGGAGGCGTACCCGAAGTCACGTTCCACGTTGTCGCGCTGCCGGGCCGCGTAGAACATGAAGTATTTGCCCGTGCTGCGGTTGTGGTAGACGGCCGGTGCCCAGAACCAGTCCCTCCCCCACCGGTTGGGTTCGTCGGCCGGGATGGCACCGCCGGGGAGCTGCTCCCACGTAACGAGGTCGGGCGAGCGGTAGACCGCGAACAGATAGGAACGGCCGTCCACCGTCGTGGCGCCGTCGGTGCTGTACGCGTAGTAGTACCCGCTCACGTCGTGTAGGACGAACGGATCGGCGGCGTTGAACTGCGCGTCGTTGTAGTACGTGGCGTTCGTGCCGCGACCGTTGACGGGCGGCTTGGACTGCCCGGCCTTCTGCCCGGCGGGCGCGGATGCCGCGGCGGCGCCGGGGGCGGCGAGCGCGGCGCCGGCGCCGGCCAGGGCGGACAACTGGAGGAAACGGCGGCGCGACGCGCGCGATCCAGGACTGATGTTTGCGGGTACGGCGCTGCCTTCGATCTCGGACAAGGGCTCTCCCGGGACGACCAGGTGTGGCGATCCCGCGAGTACGCGATCGCGGGGATCACTCGGACGGAGATCCCCATCGAACCCCAAATTTCGGCATGGGTCAACATTTGCGAACGAAACCGTGGAGCGCCGGGCTGCGGTCCGGCTCGTCGCACCCCACGGATTCGTCCTATGTGGACATCAGTCGGGCGGCAACTCGACGGGACGGTTCCGCCCCGACTCACCAATCACCAGCAGCCCGCCCAGGACGACCCCGGCCAGTACAGCCGGCATCATGAGAATCACGTCCTCATCGGCTGAGTTGATCGGTGGGTTGCCGGCCAGTGCGGTGAAGACGCCGCCGACGTTGATGAGCATGAGTGCGATGACGGCGGGCGTGAACACTACGGGGAACACCAGCAGGGTGCCTGCGGCCACCGCCGGGTACCGCAACCATTGACTTGGCTTTTCCGGCCGCCGCCAGGCCACGACCGCGACGCAGATCGCCAGCAGTGCGGTGAAGCCCAGCCCGAGCGGCATGCGCGCCGAGGTTGGCTTGGGGTACCAGTCGCGCAGCAACCAGGGCATCGCAACGGCGACCGCGCCGCCGAGGCAGCAGATCGAGTACCGGATCCGGGAGAGACGGGGGGCGGCGCTGAAGGCAGCGCCGATCGCGATGAGCCCGAGCGCGCAGCTGGCCCCCGCGCTGCCCAGGTTGAGCGCGGGCTCGGTGTCGGTCGGCGACTCGGTCAGCAGGCTCACGCCGGACAGCACCGTGCCGACGGCCGCCACGACGAGCAGCCCGGCGCGGTGACGTGTCCCCCGACCGGTCATGCCGCGGTAGCAGCCGACGACCGCCACCCCCGCCGCGACGGCCGCCAGGGAAATGCCGCCGTGCGACAGTTCGGCCCGGTCGAACGCGACGTCGGCCGCCAGCCAGACCAGCCCACCGAGGAGCGCCTCGGCGGTGGCCCGCCGCCGGGCGCGGGCGCAGACGACGACCGCGAGCACCACGGCGACGATGGCGTCCCAGCGCAGCTCCCTGGCCCAGTAGGTATTGTTCCCGCCCATCGATCCGGCCGCCGGCTCGCTCATCGGCTGCAGCAGCACCAGGCCGATCGCCCACAGCACCGCCGCACCCGCCGCCGCCACTGTCACCGCCACCTGTGTGGTGGTCAACCGGCGAGTCCGGACCTCGCCGTCCAGCGCCGACAACTCGCCGGCCACCGAGTCCAGGGAATCCAAGGAATCCACGGCGGCAATGAAATCCACGGCGGCCACGGCGCCGACGCTCGGCACCACGGTCGGCCCCGTCGCGGTCGCGCCCGCCAGCCGCGGCCGGGCCGCGGCCCACCCGAACGACACCGCGCACACCGTCAACGGCAACAGCCGGCAGGCGATCAGCGCGATCTGCCACCGACCCTCGCCGCCACCGAACGCCCCGAACGGCGCCGCCGCCACCGGAGCCAGGACGGATGCGAGCAACGCTCCGGCCGCAGCAACGCCCCAGCTCCGGCGTGTCTGCCCGGCCGCGACGCGGCGGCACGCGACGACGACCACCGCGAAGGTCACCAGCGCCCAGGCCAGGATCGTGGTCGCGAAGCCACCGCGGCGAACGCCGGCGAACGCCTCTTCGCTTCCTCCCTGCCATGCGACGATGAGGACGGCGCCGAGAATGCCGACCGCAAGGCCGGCGCGTCTCCAGATCCCGGCACCCCGCGCGCTCGCGCCGGCGCGGCCGCCCAGCCACCAGCCGGCAACCGCCGCGTAGGCCGATGTGAGCGCGGCGGCCAGGGCTGCGACGATGAGAGCGATCCGGAGATACGACGATTCCTCGTGGATTGCTCGATGATCGAGCAGCAGGCTGTTGAGCAGCATCTGCGCGGTCAGCCAGAACCCGAGGCTGAACCCGCCCGCGAGCAGTAGCCCGAGCGACGCGCGCAGCACCGGACCGGGCGCGCGCCACCATTCTCCGCGGCTGCTCGGCAAGCCGTGTTCGTCATAGGTCAGCGGACTGGCAGCCAGGCTCACTGCGAACGTCAACCGCCGCCACGCGTTACCGGGTTCCCGCTCGAGCGCCGCCAGTTCGGCGAGCCACTCCTGGGCCAGGCCGTCGCGCAGCTCTGCCGGCCAACGGCGGACCCCGAGCCGCAGGCAGCCGCGGGTGAGACGGGTCAGGATTCCCATGTCGGCCTCGGTTTCACTGCGCCGCGCCGCGGCGTGCGCCGCTGCCGGTACGCCGCGAGCTCGGCACGGGCGCTCTGCGCGCCGTGCGGCGTGAGCCGGTACCAGCGGCGGGCCGGCCGGCCCGCCTGCACTGGGTCGATGTCCTCCCAGTGCGTCTGCAGCCATCCGATGCCCTGCAGCCGGATGAGGATTGGGTAGATGGTGCCGCTCGGGCAGCCGGTGGCGCGCATGACGTCGAGCCCGTAGCGCTCGACAGTCGGATCGGCCAGGAAGACCTCGAGGACCTGCACGAGAGTATTGGTGATCCGTAACGGCGGGGCCATGGCGGCTTATGCTACATAGGGTGGCGGCGTTCCGCTACATAGGGGTCGGCGGAAGACATAGTCCCCGCACGATCCATGGTCCCTGCGCGATCCGTCACCCGGGTGGTCCGGCGAGAACCAAGTCAACGGCGCCGCCGCACCACAAGGACGGAGGAGTCGACCTGGGGCGGCGGCCGGAAGGCCCGACGTGGAAGCGCGAGGCCCGGCCGTAGCTCCCACTGGCGCAGCCAACGTCCGGCGCCCGGCGCCCGTCCCTCCGCGAAGCGCCGCACCACCGCCCGCTGCAGCACGAGATCTGCGGCAAACAGCCGTGAGTGGGCACCCAACAGCGTGCGCAGCAGCCGGCTGGAAATGGCGTACGGCGGACTGGCCACCACCCGGAACGGGCGGCGGGGAAGCCGCAACGAGCCGGCATCCGCGCGCACGACGGTGACGGGTGCCGCGGCGAAGCGCTCCCGCAGCCGGCCTACCCGTCCGGGGTGCAGTTCCACCGCGATGACCCGGGCGCCGGCGGCCACAAGGTGCGTGGTCAGCGCGCCCTCGCCGGCGCCGACGTCCAGCACCAGGTCGCCGGGCCGCACCTGGGCGTCCGCGACGATCCGCGCGGCCCACTGGTCACTGAGCGGGTGCCAACCCCATGGTGTCGGTGCCGGTAAGCCGGACACGGCGCACCGCGAACATGGCGAAGTTCATGGAGCGCGACGCTATCCGGCCGGTCGGCCCGCTACAACCGGATTAACGCCGCACCGTATCGCCGCTGTCGTCCGGTGCGGCGAGATGGGCCACTTCTCGCGCAGCCGCTTGGACGAACGCGATCAGCGTCTGCGACGATGAACCATGACAACCGGCTGGCGACGCCGTTTCGACCCTCTGGCAGCGCTTCCGGCGGCGATTGCCGTCATCATGATCGGCGTCTACCTCGCGCTGATCCGCGCGCAGGACGGTGAGGTGGCGGGCTTGTTCCTCGGCGGAATGGCCCTGGCCGCACTCCTTGCGATCTATGCCGTGGCCCGCCACGCGCCGCTACGACGGTCAGCGCTGGCGGTGTCGGGCGCCGTGATGGCGGTGCTGGGATTCTTCGGCATCCTGACGATCGGACTTCCCATCCTCGTCGCGGGTGTTGTGGCCCTGGTCGATGTGGCGGGTAGCACCAAGCCAACTCGATAGTCGGCCAGCTCCGCGTCTTCAGATCCATGCCGGCCGCCATGACGACCGGCATCTTGCCCCGTGCGCTATCGCTCGCTGCCCGAGCCGTCGGATTCCGGCCATCTCATGCCTAGCGCCGCGTCGGCGAGGGCGGTGGCGATGAGCAGTGCGAGTCCGACGCGCAGGCTGGTCTTGTCCGCGACGGTTCCTACCAGGATCGGGCTGATGACGAAGGCGCTGTACCCGGCGGCCGTGGTGGTGGCGACGGCTTGTGCCGACCGGTCCGGGGCCGATCGGCCCGCCAGTGACAGCGCACTGGGAACGATCGGAGCGACGGCGAAGCCAACGAGCAGCAATCCGGCGATCGCAATGCCAGGAGACGCAGCGCTGACGGCCACAGCCACGCCGCCTGCGGCGAGGAGTCCTCCTGCCATGACGGTTACGCGTTCCCGCCATCGGCCAAGCACGCGGGACGCCAGGACCCGGCCGATCACCGATGCCAGGTGGTAGCTGGCGATGCCCACGCCGGTGAGCAGGACGGTGGAACCCAGCGTGGTGCGCAGGTAGACGGCGAGGAAGCTTTCCAGGGCACCGTCGCCGAAGAAGGTGACGGCGACCAGTGCGACAGCGAAGACTACGGCGGGGATCCTCAACGGAAACGGCCCTTGCCGTCGCTGCGCCCTGCTTACGGCTACTGTGGTGCGAGGCGGCAGAGGCGCGACGACAGCGTTCATGGCGGCGGCTGCCAGGACCGTGGCCAGGCCGACGTAGACAGTGCGGAATCCGACACCGGACCAGAGTGCGACCCCGGTACCCATGGCGCCGACCGCAGCGCCGAGGCTGAATCCGGTGTGCAAGCCGGTCATCGCTCGGACACCATGGACGCGCTCGTAGTCGGAACCGACCGCGTTCGCACCGAGATCGATAAAGCTGACGGACAGACCGTACAAGGCAATCGCCGCGATCAGTCCGCTCAGGGAGTGGACGCGGGCGAGCCAGACGAACGCCGTCGCCGTGCTAGCGAAGCCGGTGAACAAGACCGGACGCCTGCCCAACCGGTCGGCGAGGTACCCACCGGCGATGAGCGTGACGACACCTGCTGCCGAGGCGGCCGTGACGGCGGTGCCCAGTGATTGAGGATCGAGCCGTAGCGCGGCCGCGAGGTTCGCGAGCTGGACGGCCCAGACACCCACGTGAAACCCGAGAACGAAAAAGTTCAGGAGAGCGGCGCGACGATGGCGACGCCGATCGTGGACGGCAGGGCGCAGTCCATCGCGGTACTGAGCGATCATGGAGGCTCCTGGAGAACGCGGAAGAAATGGACCGCGTCCGGGCAGCCGTCAGCGGCCGGTTGCCCACCGGCCGAGTCTGCCGCTGCGATGAAGACGGACGCGTGGGGTCACCACGCGCCGGGTGTCTCCCCCTCGCCCAGTTCGCCGTTCTCCTGGTGGATCACACCCGCACCATAAGGACAGCCATAGGACTTCTGCCACCCATTTTGGACTACCCCGGTGGACCTGACGGGCCTGCACCAGTCAGGAGGGACCGAGTAGGTCCCACCGGTTGCCAGCGATGTCAAGGAACACGGCTACCCGCCCGTAGGTCTCCGTGCGTGGCGACGTCACGAACGTCACGCCGGCCGAGCTCATCCGTTCACAGGCGGCATCGAAGTCATCCACTCGCAGGAAGAACCCGACTCGGCCCGCCAGCTGATCGCCGATGATCGCCGCTTGACGTTCCCCGTCGGCGCGGGCGAGCAGGATGCCTGTCTGTCCGCCCGGCGGCCGAACGACCACCCATCGCTTCGGGCGGCCGTCGTTCGTCAGCGAAGGTGAGTCCTCGACCAGGTCGAAACCGAGGGCGTCGACGAAGAACGTGATGGCTGGGTCGTAGTCCTCGACGACGATCGCTACCAGATCGAGTTGCATGTCCTTGAGATCCTCCAAAGGGAAGGGATTGCCGGGGTCGCCCGAGGTGGTGATGAGATGGCCCGTTCGGGCAGTCGGGGCCAGCCCTTCCGGGGATGGCTGAGAAATAGAGCGGGCTGGACCATGGCCGGATGTCCTATCCAAATCCGTCGAAACGTGGGACCAGTGCGGTCCGGATCCTGACGTGGATTATCGCGGGGATCGCCCTGGGCGTGGTGCTGTGCTGCGGCGGGCTGTTCCTCGCCGGTACGGTCTCGCCAAGCCTGTACCGGTAGCTCTTCGGTGGGAAGAGACCGCCGACCGGTCAGCCGTCGAAACGGACGAAGGCCCGGAGGGTTCCCTGGCCGTAGTCTCGAACTTCCGCGTAGCCGAGAGCCTCGTAGAACGCCCGCTGACCCGCCTCGTCATCGGTCAGCAGAACCTTCTGCCGGACCGACCGGTAGCGGTCCAGCACCGCCTGGACCAGTGCGCGTCCCACTCCGCCGCGTTGCTCCTGAGGCAGCACGAGTACATCCTGCAGGTAACAGATCGTCGCGTCGTCGGACACAGCACGCGCCAACCCGACAAGAGTCTCCCCGCGCCGGGCAGCGACGACGTAGGACGATCCGGCGATCGCCGCCCGCAGCACCGCGGGGGCCTTGGTATAGGCCGACCAGCCGACCGCGTCATATAGCGCGATGACCTGGTCGAGGTCTACATCGGTCACCGGTTCGATCACTAGTTCGTCGTGGCCCACCGGACGGATCGTACGTGATCCCCGATACTCAGCCGCCACCGGCATTCTCCACGATCTCGAGGACGTCTCAGCTCACCCTCGGGTCGCGATTGCCGCGATGGCGCCATGTGGTCGACGGGTGCCGTCGCCGGGCCGCCGCAGGCGCTCAACCTCCGTGAAGCCGGCTCGCGTCAGACGCTCGGAGAACTCGTCAAAGGGCCAGCGGTAGGCGGTCATGACCTTGTGGTCGAAGGCGGCGACCTCGTCACCGTCGAAGAGACCCAGCACCAACGTTCCAGCCGGGGCGATTACTCGCCGGAACTCAGCGAGCACGCCGTCGACATCCTGCGGCGACAGATGGATCAACGAGTACCAGGCCAGGATGCCGGCGATGGAGTGGTCGGCAACGCCGAGACTGTCGATCGACCCGAGTTGGTAGCTACCGCTCGGGTGGGCTGCGTGCGCATGGGCGATGAACTCGGGGACCATGTCGATTCCCGTCGCGTCGACGCCCAGCGAGCGAAGGTAATCGGTGATATGGCCGGGCCCACAGCCCAGATCGAGCACCGTGCCCGGTCGGCCTGCCAGATGTCGCCCGATGAAGGCGAGATCGTCGGCGTGCACCTTCTGGCTCGTACCGAACAGCTCGATGTAGAGGTCCGCGACTGACGCATATGCCTGCCGGACCCGCTCCAGGTGCATCAAGCGACTATATGGGCTCACGGATCGGCAGAGCAGGCCGGGCCAGCGCATCGATTGCGGGCGCGGGCATGCCAGTCCGGGTGCGGGCATGCCAGGATCGCACGATGGCTGCCATCGAGATTGTGCTCGGCGACATCACCCGTGAACGGGTCGATGCCATCGTCACCGCCGCGAACGAGTCCCTGCTCGGTGGCGGAGGTGTGGACGGCGCGATTCACCGCGCCGCCGGTCCGCGCCTCGCCCGAGCGGGCGGCGCGATAGGTCCGTGCGAGCCCGGTGATGCGTTGGTGACGCCAGCCTTCGACCTTGACCCGCCGGTTCGGCACATCATCCACACCGTGGGACCGGTCTGGGAGGGAGGCGGTTACGGGGAGGCCGATGTCCTCGCGTCGTGCTACCGCCGGAGTCTGGCGGTCGCCGATGAGATCGGAGCTCGAACGGTCGCCTTCCCGGCCATCGCCACCGGCGTCTATGGGTTCCCACCCGACCAGGCGGCTCGAATCGCAGTCGCGACAATCAAAGCGACGCCGACCAGGGTCGAGCGGGTGCGGCTGGTGGCATTCGACGATGACGCGCATCGACTGCTCCAGGCGGCCATGAGCGCGAGTGAGTGACGGCCAGTGAGTGAGCGCCGGTGGATGAGCGTCGAGGGTGGCTTGTTTCCATTGCTATACAACGATTAATCAAGATCGTATAGTGGTCGAACATGGGAGAACTCACCGTCACCCGGGCCGCCGAGGAAGACCGGGCCGCATTCCTCGCCTCCGTCGACGGCTTGTTCCACGAGGACGCCGCGGTCCACGACCCGTACGGCGATCCCGAGTGGGTCAACCGGGGCGGTGCCGCCTACTTCACCGACTTGCTCGCCGACCCGAGGGCCGTACCGTTGCTTGCCCGCTCCGGTGACCGCGCCATGGGGCACCTGGTTGGCCGAGCGTTGGTGCCGGACACGTTGCGCCCGGGCACCAGGGTCGCGGTGCTGGAGAGCATCCGCGTGAGTCCGGAAGCGCGCGGCCAGGGCATCGGCGGTCGACTGGTCGAGGCGTTCTTCGCCTGGGCGAAGGAGCAGGGCGCGGTACGCGCCGGCGTCACGGCGTACGCGGCCAACGAGAGCGCGCAGCGCTTCTACGCGAAGCACGGCTTCGTGCCGGCCAGCGTTACGCTTCGCGCCCCGCTCTAACGCCGAGCGCCCGGTGCCCGGCGCCGGGCACCGGGTCACCCGGCGAGCCGACGCCGGCAGGGTCGCGACACCGACACGGACAGTGCCGAGAGTCCACGGCTTTGCTGCATTGTTCCACCTGACAGCTAGGATTTCGACGTAGCAGGATGGCTCGGGCCGACTGATCCCCGGAGTCCAGGGCAGGCGGGAGCCGCTGGCGAGGGGTGGTGAGGCGTGGAATTCCGGCTTCTCGGCGAATTTCAGGCAACCCACGACGGCCGACGCGTCGACCTGGGCCGCCGCCGCGAAAGGTGTCTTCTGGCCATCCTCCTGCTGGAGGCCGGTGCCGTGCTGCCCGCCGACCGGCTGGTCGATCTGCTGTGGGACGGCCAACCACCGGATGCCGCGCGAGCCAGCCTGCACACGCACCTGTCCCGCCTTCGCGCGCTGCTCGACGCCGACGGTACGGGCCGCCTCGGCGTGCGGCTGTTCACCTACCACGGCGGTTACGGGGTCGATGTCGACCGGGAGTCGGTGGACGCCCTGCGGTTCCAGTCACTGGTCGGCCAGGCCGATGCCGAGGCGGATCCGGCGTTGCGGGTCGGACTGCTGCGCACCGCGATCGGACTGTGGAGCGGCCCGCTGCTCGCGGACACCGCCTCGGAGTCGCTGCGCCGGCGCGTCGGCGGCAAACTGGGCGAGCTGCGGTTGGCGGCAACCGAACGGATGGTCGACGCGGAGCTGGCCTGCGGGCGGCACGCGAGCCTGATCGGGGAGTTGACCGCTCTGTGCGCCGAGTACCCGCACCGGGAGCGCCTGCACGGCCAACTGATGCTCGCGCTGTACCGGTGCGGCCGGCACGCCGACGCGGTGGCGGCCTACGCGGCATACCGCACCAGGCTCGCCGACGACCTGGGCCTCGACCCGTCGCAGGAGCTTCGCGGGTTGCACATCGCGATGCTGCGCCAGGTTCCGCGGCTGGCCAGCCGCGATACCGCCGCCCCGGTTCTGGTGCCGGTACCCGCGCAGTTACCCGCGCCGGCCAGCCACTTCACCGGCCGTCGAGACGCGCTGAAGGCACTCGACCAGCTGCTGCCCGACCTGGATGACCCGGCACCGGTCGTGCTCGTCTCGGCGGTGGCGGGCACCGCCGGCGTCGGCAAGACTTCCCTGGCGGTGCACTGGGCGCACCTGGTCGCGGAGCGGTTCCCCGACGGCCAGCTCTACGTCGACCTGCGCGGGTACGACGAGGCCAACGAGATGGAACCGGCGGCCGCGCTGGAGGGATTCCTGCGCGCGCTCGGCCTTGAGCCTGCCGCGATACCCCAGGCGTTGCATGAACGCTCGGCGTTGTTCCGCTCGTCGCTGGCCGGGCGGCGGGCGCTGGTACTGCTCGACAACGCGCGCAGCGCGGATCAGGTGCGCCCGCTGCTTCCCGGGTCCGCCGGCTGCATGGCCCTGGTGACCAGTCGCGATGACCTGACCGGACTGGCTGTCCGCGAGGGGGCGCACCGGATGGTCCTGGACTGCCTGCCCGAACCGGAGGGCGTTGACCTGCTCCGGGCGATCCTCGGCCCCGAGCGGATCGCCGCCGAGCCCGAGGCCGCGGCCGAGCTGACCCGGATCTGCGCGGGGCTGCCGCTGGCGCTACGGGTGATCGCCGAGCGCGCGGCTGGCCTTCCCGACGCCCGCCTCGCCGAACTGGTGACTGAACTGGGCGCGGACCCGACCCGGCGGCTGGACGCCCTCGACGTGCCCGGCGATCCCGGCCTCGGGGTACGGGCGGTGTTCGCCGGGTCCTACCGGGCCTTGAACGGCGACAGTGCGCAGTTGTTCCGGCATCTTGGCCAGCACCCGGGCGCCCAGGTCGCCACGGCCACGGCCGCCAGCCTGACCGGCACCGAGCCCGCTGCCATCCGCGGCGTCCTCCACCGGCTCGCCTCCGCGCACCTCGTCGAGCGGGTCGCCGCCGACCGTTACCAGACCCACGATCTGCTGCGCGCGTACGCGGTCGAGCAGTCGCATGAACACGACAGCGTCGAGACCCGACGGGAGGCCGTCGCACGGTTGCTGGATCACTACCTGCACAGCGCGGACGCCGCCAGCCGCCGCCTCAACCCTCACCGGCGCCGTACCCCGCTGCCCGAGGCCGCGCCCGGCGTGCGTCCGCTGGAGTTCGCCGAGCACCGCGATGCCCAGCAGTGGTGCGAGACGGAACGGGCGAATCTGGTGGCGAGCGTGCGCCTGGCCGCCGAGCACGAGTGGGACGAGCACGCGTGGCTGCTCGCCGAGCGCATGCTGGACTTCCTGGACCTGACCAAGTCCTGGGACGACTGGCTCGCCACGCACCGGCTCGCGCTGCGCGCGGCCCGCCACGCCGGCAACCGGACGGCCGAGGCGAGCACGTTGAACAGCCTCGGTGTGGCGTACCTTCAACTGCGCCGGTTCGAGGAGGCGATCGAGTACCACGGGCAGGCGCTGGTCGCGTGCCGGGACACCGGGCAGCGGTACCTCGAATGTCTGGTTCTGGGAAATCTCGGAATCGCCTACCGCGAGGTGAACCGCCTCGCGGACGCGATCGACTGCCACCAACGGGTCCTCATCGCGTTCCAGGAGATGGGCAACCGCAACGGGGAGGGCCGGGTACTCAACAGCCTCGGGCTCAGTTACCTGAGCATGGGCCGATTCGCCGAGGCCGAAGAGCACTGCGAACGCGCGCTGGCCATCCACCGCGAGGTCCGCGACCGGCGCAACGAGGGCACGTCGCTGAACAACCTCGGCGAGGCCCGCCGCAACCTCGGGCACACCGCGGAGGCGATCGCCGATCTGCGCGCGGCGCTGGCCATCCTGAGGGAGGTCGGCGACCAGGGCGAGGCGGCGGAGACCCTGGATCGGTTGGGCCGGGCCCTGCACGACGCCGGGCAGCCGCGGGCCGCGCAGGAGTGCTGGCGAGAGGCGCTGGCCATCTTCACCGCAATCGGAGACCCCCGAGCCGAGGAGGTCCGCCGCGCGGCTGAGGGTGAGCTTCGATGAGGCAGTCGGATCGACCCATCACCGGGTGAGAATCACAGCCCCGACCGATCGGCGTTCCTCGAGTTCGCGATGCGCCTGGGCCGCCTGTTCCAACGGAAATCGGGTGTGGATGTGCGGCGTGAGTTCACCGCGGGCGGCGGCGGCCAGCGCCTGTAGAGCATCGTCGCGCTGTTCGGCATCCGGCTTGCGGATGACGATGCCGAGTGGGCCGGAGACGGTCAGGCCGCGTCTGCCGATAGCTTGCACATCCAGCGTCGGCCAGGTCCCCGACGCGTATCCGTAGAAACCGATCCGGCCACCGCCGTCGGCTGTGGCGATGATGGCCTGCTCGGCGATTTCGCCACCCACCGCGTCGAGTACCAGATCCGCTCCGCGCCCATCGGTGAGTTCACGCACCCGGTCCGACCATCCGTTCGCCGTGTAGTCGAGGACGTGATCGGCCCCGAAGCCGCGGACAGCGGAGCACTTCGCGCCGCCCGCTGCGCCGATGACGGTAGCGCCCGCGACCCTCGCCTGTTGGACCAGCAGCGATCCGATCCGGCCAGCCGCGGCGGTGACCAGCACGGTGTCGTCTGCGCGCAGCCGCATGGCCGACAGCAGGCCGCGTGCCACCGCGCCCGCTTGGAACACCGTCAACGCGACGTCGAGCGGCAGGCCGTCCGGAACCGGAAACGTGTAGGCAGCCATGGTCAGCGCGCGTTCGGCGTAGCCACCGCGGCGCCCGACGGTCGTCGCGACAACGGTTCTGCCGGCCAACGCCTCATCCACTCCGGGCCCGAGCGCCAGCACCCGCCCAGCGACCTCGAGACCCGGAATCCACGGCAACGGCAGCGGGAATCGACCCGAGCGGACGATCACATCTCCGTATGCGACGCCCGCCAGATCGACCTCCACCAAGACCTCCCCCGCGGCCGGCACGGGGTCCTCGACGGTGTCGACGGTCAGCACGTCCGGTGCGCCGAACCTGACCGCTCGCACAGCACGCATATCACGCTCTCCCTTGTTGACAGGCAGCCCTTGTCGACGGACAGCCCTTGTTGACAGACAGCCTCTGCCGAGACAATCTGTCTCGTACGCGACGGCTGGTCCAGTCTGAGAAGACCCGCGGCGGCAGCACAAGGATCAGATCCGCGAGAACGTGCCGTACGAGACAAAGGAGCGGGAAATGTCTCGGCCCAATGTGCGGGTTCGCCGCACTCGTATGCTGTTGCGCGAGGCGCTGGTGGAGTTGATCGAGGACCGGGGCTTCGACCACCTCACCGTCGGCGAACTCACCTCTCGCGCCATGATCAGCAGAGCCGCCTTCTACCGGAACTACCGCGACAAGTACGAGCTGGTCGAGCAGATCTTCGACGAGGCGCTGACCGAGATGACCGCCGCGGACGCCGACGCCCGCTCACCCGGGCAGCGCTGGACCGACTTCCTGCGGCACGTCGAGCGCTACCACCGCCTCTACGGCGCCCTGCTCGGCAAGAAGGGCAGCCCGTGGTTCGCCGACCGGATGCGCAACGCGCTCGCCGCCATGTCGACCGCGCACCTGTCCGGTCAGGCTCCCGACGATCTGACACCCAGCGTCGTCGCGGCGATGTTCGTGCAGTCGATCGTCTGGTGGCTGGAACACGACCGCCCCTGCCCGCCGGAACAGCTCGCCGAGCACTCCTCGCGCCTCATCCGCGCCGTACTCCGGGCGCCCGGCGAAGAAGCCGCACCTCCGGCGCCCACCGGACAATGAGCGCCACCGGACCCTGGTCCCCTCCGTCCGCATACCCGTCTGCGTGTAGATAGGGAGAAGGAGGTGGGTGGTGGGCGCCGAGCAGTCGTTCGAGGAGTTCGTCCGGGCCCGTACGGCTGCCCTGTCCCGCGTCGCCTACCTGCTGACCGGCGACCATCACCTCGCCGAGGATCTGGTACAGCAGGCGCTGCTACGGGTGGCTGGCCGTTGGCCCACGCTGGTCGCCCGCGGTGACCCCGACGCGTACGTGCGGCGGGTCATGTACAACCAGCGCATCTCGTGGTGGCGCCGACGCGAGCCACCGACCGTCCGGCACGAGGTGCCGCAGGAGGCCGCGCCCGATCCGGGAGACGCGGTCGTGGCCGCGGTGGCCGTGCGGCAGGCGCTGGCCCGGCTGGGTCCCCGGCAGCGCGCCGTGCTGATCCTGCGTTACTTCGAGGATCTCACCGAAGCGCGTACCGCCGAGATCCTGGGCATCTCGGTCGGCACGGTGAAGAGCCAGGCGCGGGACGGGTTGGCCCGGCTGCGCGCTCTGGCGCCGGAACTGTCGACACTGGCGGAGGTGGACAGGTGAACACCGACGAGCGGGCCGTGGCGGCCGCGCTGCGACAGATCTCCGCCGGTGTGCGGCCCGTCCGCGTACCGCCCGATCTGTGGGCGCGGGGGCGTCGACGGCGCCGGCTGCGGGCGACCGCGATCGCCGCCGGCGTCGCGGCACTGCTCCTGGCGCTCATCGCGGTACCGCTGGCGTGGGCACCGGGGCCGCCCCCGGCGAGGCCGGCCGAGCACCCGTGGTCCATCCCGTCCCGGATCCGGGTACCCATGCCGCTGCAGCCCAACCTGGTGGACGCGCCGAACGGCCCGGCATCGGTGATCGTCACCGGGCCGGGCGGCTTCGCCGCCAACGACGTGTTCGGCTTTGACGACCGGGCCATCGCCGTCGGACGTGACGGCCTGTACCGGTACGTCCGCGACGTCAACTCCGTCAACGCCGGCGATGACCTGCTGCTGTCGCCCGACGGCCGGTACCTCGCCGGCCGGGCCGACCTCGAAGGCGTGCACTTCGACGAGGCGGCCTCGGACTGGCAGTCGACGGCCGGCGTCATGGACCTGACCACCGGCAAGGTCCGGACCTACCGCGAAGGCGTTCCGGTCGCGTGGTCGCCCGACGACCGCCTTCTCGTCAGCGCATCGTCCGGACGGTTCACGCTGCTGGACCTCGGCTCCGGTGCGGTGGTGCCGCTGGGCGTCGGCGGCGCCGCGCCGGCGTTCTCACCCGACGGCCAGCAAATCGCGCTGCAACAGGGTCGGGAGTTGAAGGTCCTCGACGTGGACACGCGTACCGTGCGCACAGTTGCCAACCTGGGCGCACAGCAGAGCCTCGCCGGGCCGGGCGCGTGGAGCGCCGGGAACCGCCTGGCGATCTGGAACGGCAACGACTGCGCTCGCGCCTGCCCGGCCAGCTACCGCGACTTCCGATTGTCCTTTGTGGACATCGACAACGGGGCAGTGACCGACGCCGGCTTCGACGCGGTGCAGGCCGTGTCGGCGAGGTTACTGGGTTGGCGGTCCGGCGGCGACGCCGTGGTCACACTCAGCATGACCAGCGACGACCCCGCCGGACCGCATTCCGGTGCCCCGCAAGTCCTGTCGCTTCGTCCGGGCGGTGGACGGACCACACTGATCACGGTGACGGCCGACGCCGACCGTGTCGACGTCGCCCGGAACCTGCTCGACCACTTCGGCGGCGCCCCACGCTCCGGCTGGTCCATGTTCCTCGACCTGCTGCGGGTACGGCTACCCCAGGCCGCGCCGTGGCTCGCGGCGATCGCCGTGCTCATCGCCGTGGGACTGAACTACCGGCGCATCCGGGCAAAGGTCGGGCCGTGGCTGCGCCGTCGCATCAGTCCTTGACCCGCAGACGGATCGTGTCATACATGACCCCGCCCATCGGCTCCATCCAGTCGTCCACCGTGTTGCCTCGGGTCAGTGGCGCCTTGGGTGCCCGGACCGGAGCCAGGGTGAGCACGTTCTCGCCCGGCCGGATCAACCGGGCGTCGAAGACCACCGCCGGCAACCTCCGGTACATGCCGCGACAGGCCAGCCGGTACGACGAGTTGTCGCCGGCCGGTCCCGGCAACGGGTCGAACCGGGCCACCTCGGTGTCGTTGAGCGTGATGCGCAGCGTGCCGAAGACCGACGCCGCGAGGGCGATGTCCAGCGTGGCCACTCCCCTGCGGTGACCGGCGCTGTCGAACCGGATGCGCCACGCCGTCAGCGACAGATCCGGGGAGGTGCCGCGCAGCTGCAACTGAAGCGGCGAACCCGGGGTGCGGTAGGCCGGCTGGAAGTAGTTCCACGCCGTCGCCGGATCGTCCACCCCGATGTGGAAGTCGACCCCGTCGCCGAACTCGTACGGGTACTCCAGCCAGGTCAGGTACCGCCGGAACCCGTCGGGTCCGCCGTAGACGTGGAACTGGCCGGCGGACCGGTCAGGGGTACCGATCTGCCACAGCGTGCGGCCGTTGTCCTCCGGATGCCACACCAGGTTGCCGACGTCGACGCGACGGCCGGCGCCGACCGTGACGCCGTAGCGCTTGAACTCGCCGAGCATGCCGTCGGTGAAGGCGCTGAGGGTGTAGCGGCCGGGTCGCACCGCCGGCAGCGTGAACCTGCCCGCGTGGCCGGCCCGGGCGCAGTAGACGTAGCCGAGGTTCTGGTACTGCCAGTCGCCGCCGTCGAGCGGGATGCCCTGGTACACCCGGTCCGGCTCCGGCGTCGAGAGCACGACCCACGCCCGCTCCGCCGACGCGTCGCCGGCGATGGTGAGCTTGCCGGTCACGTCCGAGCGGCGCTCGGCGCCGTAGCGCGCGTCGTCGATCCACCGGTACGGCCAGCTCGCCTGCTCGCGAGCCGCGGCGCGCTTCGCGTCGGCCCACATCCGCGCGACACTCCCCTCCGGGCTTGCGTCGCCGGCCTCGGTGACGTGCAGGAAGAACGGACCGTAGAGTTTCTCCCAGCCGGTCGGTGGCTCCAGATCCGGTGAGCCGTAGTGAGACGTGAACGGGTGCCAGAGCAGGATCTCACCGTCGTAGTAGTCGTGGCAGGTCAGCTCCTGCTTGGTCGGCCCACCGGAGAACCACTCCTTGCTCGCCTGGACGAGCGCCATGCCAACTCTGCCGTTGGAGACCATGAAGACGTGGTTGTCGCCTTCGAGGTTGGAGATGTTCTGGTACTTGCTGTAGACCCGGCCGCCGGGCAGCAGGTACGTGGTGTCCTGCAGGGTGACCGCCTGACTCATCTCCTCGATGGTGGGTCGCTGCTGGATGCCACGGGCGTCGTCGACGACAAAGTACGTGAATGACGAGTCACCGGCGGCGAACGCGTACCGCAGTTGCTGGATCGTCAGGCCGGCGGGCATGGTGTCCGGATATCCGAACACCACGTAGCAGTACAGGCCCGGCCGGCCCCGCTCCACGACCAGGTGCAGGTCGACGGTGAAGGGCAGGACGGCCGGGTCGTCCTGGCTCATGGCGATCTCGACGCGGTCGGCGCCGGACCGGACGACCCGGTACTGCGCGCCGCTGAGCCCCTTGGAGAACCGGGTGGTCCCGACGTAGTAGTCGAACGTCGTGTAGCCCTGCCCATTGGTGCCACTGACCAGGTTGAAGCCCTCATTGCCCCGGGTGCTGCCGATGAGTCGAAGGTCCCCGATCTGCGCGGTCGCCTTGGCCACGGTGACGCTGATCAGGCCGTTCTGCATCGTGACACTGGTGCCGTTGTCCACCAGTCGCACGTCGGGGCCATCGAGGACGGCGCCGTTACCGGTGACTCCGGCCGCGTCGGTGCCGGCGTCGGGGGCCACGTCGGTGGCCGCCCACGCCTGAGCGGGTCCGAATACGGCCGCGGTCGCTCCGGCGGCGCCCAACATCCCCAGCGCCGACCGGCGGGTGAGCCGTGGTTCGGTCTCCATAGATTCCTCCTGGCGGTAGACGACCTGCCTGCTGGTCAGCCAAGAGGACAGGAGCGCGGCGCGGACCGGCACGGCTGCTCGCGGTCAGGTCGTTGTGAGGGGCGTGGTGTCCGCACCGGCGGGTGAAGCCCCACGTGCGGCTCGGCGATCATTTTCGCGGATCACGATGGATCTCGATGCCAGATTGGAAAGCGCTTGCCGTGAAACGGTTCAGGCTAGTGTCGTGGGGCGACCCGACGTTGTCAAGACCCGCTGAACCTGCGCCTGGGCCCGCGCTGGGCCCCGCACTGGGCCCGCGCCTGGGCCAGCCTTGGACCTGCCTTAGACCCGCCTTGGACCAGCGCTGGGCCCGCCTTGGACCTGCGCTGGACCTGCACTCGGCCCGCGCCGGGCCTGCGCTGGGCCCGGGCCCACGGGGTCACAGCTTCGGCAGCCGACGCCCGAAAGTTTCGACGCGCTCGCTCCGCCTCTTCGCGATACCGTCCGGCCGCGAGGACGCACGGGGTCCGAGCGTCGCGGAACGCTCGACTCCCAATCACGGAAAAAACCCCAGTATTTGGGCGGATAAGAGCTTCCCCGGCGGCGGTGGCGGGCGAAATTTCTTACCGAAAGTTTTCCGGAACTTATTGACGACCGGCTATGGTCAAATCACACTGGCGCCATCGGTGGACATCAAAGTCTGCCGGTCATGCTCCCACCGGCCTAGTCCCCCGGCCGTCGCCACGTGACGGCACCGTCCAAGGAGGCCCGTATGAATGCCCCCCGACACGCCCCCAGAGCGCCCGGCGGCAGCCGGTTCCGGCTGCTGCTGAGCGTCGCCTTCGCCGCGATGCTCGCCGCGACCACGGTGCTGCTGCCCAGCCCCGCCAACGCGGCGACACAGATCTGCTCCAACCAGACCGGTAACAACGGCGGCATGTACTACCAGATGTGGAGCGCCGGCCAGGGATCGGCGTGCATCACGCTGAACTCGAGCAACAGCTACTCCTCCACCTGGAGTGGCATCGGCGACTTCGTTGCCGGCGTCGGCTGGAACCCTGGCAGTACCCAGTCGGTGACCTACAACGGCAGCCTCAACGGCTCCGGCGGCACCGCGCTGATGTCGCTCTACGGCTGGTCGACCAACCCGCTGGTCGAGTACTACGTCATCGACAACTGGAAGGGCTCGCCGAACACGGCCGGCACCAACATGGGCACGATGACCAGTGACGGCGGCACGTACACCATCATCAAGCACCAGCAGGTCAACCAGCCCTCCATCCAGGGCACCGCGACCTTCTGGCAGTACCTGGCGATCCGCACCTCGCCGCGCAGCAGCGGAACGATCACCTTCTCCAACTTCGTCAGCGCCTGGGCCAGCCACGGGATGAACCTCGGCAGCATGAACTACCAGATCATGGCGACCGAGGCATGGGGCGGCGGCAGCGGCAACTCCAGCATCACCGTGAACCACGGCAGCAGCGGTGGCGGCGGTGGAGGCGGTGGAGGCGGAGGCGGTGGCGGCGGTAGCTGCACCGCGACACTGTCGGCCGGGTCGCAGGGCAGCAACTGGTACAACCTCAACGTCTCGGTCAGCGGCTCCAGCAACTGGACCGTGACGGTGAACCTGGGTGCCCCCGCGGTCGTGTACTCCACCTGGAACGTCAGCGCCACGTTCCCCAGCCAGTACGTCATGGTCGCGAAGCCCAATGGCAGTGGCAACAACTGGGGTATGACGATCTCGCCCAATGGCCAGTGGACTTGGCCCTCGGTCTCCTGCGCCGCCGGTTAGCCTTGCGCGCCAACGGAGTTCCTGCCGGCACGGCGTGAGCCGAAGTCGCCGATGCACAGGAACTCCGTTGGCCGCCCGGACGACTGGTCGTGGCGCGGCGTCAGACGCGCCATCGCTCACTCCGACTCGGCGACCATCCGGGCGCCGAGCCGTTCGACGCGGTAGACCCGGCGGCCGTCGATCCAGAGCCAGCCGGTGGCGAAGACGGTGTGACCGCGGATCTCGAGGATCTCCAGTTCGACGGTGATCAGGCGATCGGTCGGCACCACCTGGCCGCGATACGTCCACTTCAGCGGCTCGTCGATGGCGACGGATTCGAAGCGCGCACCCGGCAGGTCCTCGCCGATGCCGCGTTCGGCCAGGTACCACTGGAGCAGCTGGCACAACGCCTCGACACCAAGCGAACCGGGCATGACGGGGTCCTGGAAGAAGTGGGCCTTGAAGAACCACTCGCCGGGGTCGACGTCCTTCTCCGCGCGCAGCCGCCCGAGACCGGCGGCTCCGCCCTCGGGCCAGTAGCCGGTGATCCGGTCGAGCATCATCAGCATGGGTCCGGCCTGGCGTGCCCGGCGCGCGGGGTCGGGCTGGTAGAGCGCGGGGACGTGTTCGCACGGTTCGGTCAGGCGCTCGCGTTCGGCGGGCGACGGGGGCAGGCCGGGCTGTTGCTGGAAGGCCGTGGTGAGGAAGTACCCGAATCCGGCGGTGCCGCGCAGCAGCGGTTCGCCGTCGGCGTGGCACTCGATCCGGAATGCCTCGATGATCATTCCAGCGGCTTCGGATACATCGGTGAGCTCGACGCGGGTGCGTACGACGCGGGTGCCCGGCCGCACTTCGCGCAGGACCCGCACGTCGCCGTCGAGGTTGCGGAACAGCAGCTCCGCGTCGATCCGCACGGGGCTTCCGACATAACAGCCCAGCCATCCGCACGGCTGAAGGGCAATCTCCATCAGCGCGGCGGTCGGCATGGTGGGGGCGCCGTTGTCGGCGAAGTACCAGGCGCGGTCGGGCACGTCGTATTCCGCGGTGACCGCGCTACCGACCGCCATGCCCCGGTACGGGCCCTCGACAGCGGTGATCCTGCTCATGAAGTGGTACGGCGGGCCGGGCAGGCGCGGTCCACGCCGCGTACCGATGAATGCCTCGGCCATCGGTCCGAGCCCGTCGGTGGGTTTGCCCCAGGCGCAGGCCAGCAGCGAGGCATAGCCGAGAGGCACTCCCGCGATCTCGGCGACGGGCTCGGCGTCGCGGTGTCCGGCGAGGCCGCCGAGCCGTTGGAGCGCAACGCGTTCGGCGGTGCGCTGGACGGTCGGCGGGCCGGAATGCCGCCAGTGTTCGAGAGGCCAGTCCGGCACCAGCCGCACGGCGCAGTCCGCGACGTGCAGGGCCTTGACGCCGTCGACGGAGACCAACACCTCCGCGATGACGGTCGGCAACGGGCCAGCCGTCACCTCGGAGACGAAGACCTCGTACCTCAGCCGCTTGCTGTCCGGGGTGACCTGGCCGCGGCAGCGCATGCGTGCGGTGCGCCCCGGTACCGGTTCGCATCGCCAGCCGTCGCGGGCGATGGTGTAGCCACACGCGATGAGGTAGAACGAGACTGCCTGGAAACAGCCCTCGGACATGAGGGTTCCGGGCATGCAGGGGTCGTTGTGGAAATGGCCGTCGAAGAACCAGTCGTCGGGGCCGACGGTCGTCTCGGCTCTGAGGTAGCCACGGCCCCACGGCCCCCCGGACGGGTCGAACACGGGGATCTCGTCGAGCAGGCGCAGCCGCCCCGATCCGATGCGCGGCGTGCGCACGTGGGCGCGTGTCGCCTCCCACCCGGGGCCGAAGCACGCGTCGGGGCGGCCCTGGGTGAGGGCGTGGATCGCGTGGGAGTCGAAGGCGGAGCGCGTGCACCCGACGGCGGGCGGATCGTGCGGCGCATCCGGGCGTGGGCTGACGGCAGACGCGTCCCAGAGGATGCCGCCGGTGTTGGCCAGTTCGTCGTCGTCGAAGAACCCCGCCTGGCCGTTCCGCACGGTGAGCAGGAGCGTGTCGCCGGCGTGGCAGTCGTACTCGAAGAAGAACAGCCGGACCGGGCCGTGCACGACGTGCCCGACGACGCGGATCGCGAACGAGAGGGTCTGGCCGGGTCCGGGTGGCGGGGCGTGGAACGCCACGTCGCTGCCGAGCAGGCGGTAGACCCGCTCGCCGCGGTTGCGCAGGTCGGCCCCCAGCCAGCTGATCAGCAGCAGATCGGCCTGCCCCGCCTCGACGACCAGGCCGGCGGGCATGCGGCCGGCGGGGTCGAGGTACCAGGCGTCGGCGTGCACGTCGGTCTCGGTCCAGATGGTGCCCTTGCCCAGCGAGCCCTGCGCGGCATCGATCCCGACGACCCGGTCGGCGAGGAGGAGCGGCGGGCCGGGCATCCGGGTCTGGCGCACGTCGGCGTCCTGGACGGCGAACATCGGCCCGAACAGGTCGGAGATCCGGGCCGACGCGAGGTGTTCGAGCTGGGCGCGGTCGAAGCGAGGCCCGGGGCGCTCGGTCGGTGGCGGTGTGATTGCCGGTGTGGCCACGGCCGCGGCTGCCGAGGCGGGAACGGCTACCGAGGCGGGAGCGGCCGTCGAGGCGGGAGCGGCGGCGTGGCCGAGCGCGCGGATGTCCGGCGGTGGCTGGCTGGACGCCGCCCCGACAAGCCTCGCGGCGGCGGCGCGGCCGGCCAGGAAACGGGTGTGCGCGGCGACCTGGATGTCCAGGTACTGGCGGTGTGCGGCGGCGATGGATGCGTGCCAGGCCGCGACCGTCGACAGGGCCGGGGCTGCCGACAGGGCCGGGGCCGGTTGTCGTTGCGGCGTCGGACGGCTGGGGTCGGGCGGACGGCTGGTTGCGAGCGCACGGTTAGGGGTGGGCGGACGGTGCCCGACCGGCATGGGCGCGAGGTCCGGGGCGGGCTGCATCACCGTGTATTCGGGTTCTGAGTACGCGGGATCCGAAGGAGGCGCCTGTTCGAACACCGGAGCGGGGAGGCGCCTCGGCAGGCTGATCGTCGCACCCACTGCCGGCGCACCTGCGGAGGTAGGCGTCGCGAAATATGCCGCCAGGGCATCGTGCCGTACCGGTACGCCCGCGGCGGCCAGCTCCGCGACCGCCGCCGACAACGACCACAAGCCTTGGTCCCGCACGGTGTCCAGGGCCACCGCGACGTGCTCGCGATCGGCCAGGATGCGGTGGATCCAATTCGTGCACTGCGCGGCAGGCCCGTGCTCGATGAACACGCGGACCCCGTCGTGCCAGGCGCGCTCGATCACGTGGGGAAAGTCGACGGGTGAGAGCATCTGCTCGGTGATCGCGTCGGCGGCGCTCTGCTCGGTCGGGTGGTACCAGGTGCCGGTCGCACCCCGGTAGAACCGGATTCCCGGCACGCTCGTCGTCGGTCGGCGGTGCAGGGCGTGCCAACGCTCGCGTACGTCGACCAGTTCGGGGGCGTGCGCCACCAGGTCGTACTGGATCCGGATGCGGGAGGCCGGGTCGAAACGTTCGACGAACGCCGCGCAGGCATTCTCCTCCCCGGCGACCACGCAGGTTCCGGGGGCGCAGACCGCCGTCAGGTGCACGGCACGCTCGTCCTTGACCATGGCCCGGACCTTCTCCGGATCCGCCGAGAGGATGTAGCCGGCCCACCGCTGGCCGGCGATGCCATGGCGTGCCCAAAAACGGCGTACGGCGCGCAGTTCGCCGCCCAGGTCGTGAGTGAACAGTCCGCTGGCGCGCGCGTCGGCGGACATCGCCGTCACGTCGTTCCACACGCCGAGCGCGACGAGGGCCGCCGATTCGCCGGACGAGTACCCGATCGCGGCCTGAGGCTCGATGCCCAGCACCTCGCGGGTGATCCGGGTGTGCAGGCGCGCGATGAAGCCCACGGCGAGGATCTGGTCGAGTGAGTCGTTGGGCGTCTCCCGGCCCTCGTAGATCCAGGAGACCAGGGCGGCCTCGTCCATGCCACCGGCCAGCGGGGCGAAAGCCAGCGCGAGGTCGGCGCCCATGCCCGGGTAGAACGCCGAGCCCTTGGTGTAGACGAAGGCTGTCTCGCCGCTGATCGGGGTCTCGCCGAAGGCCACACCGGGCGGACGCAGCGCGTTGCCGTCGAGCCAGGCGCGGGCGCCGGCGAGTTGGTCGGCCAGGTGCGCGGGGTCGCGTGCGAGGACGGCGAGGCGGGCCGGGCCGGCGTCGCTCTCAATGCCGGAGGCGAAGGCGGCGAGGACCTCGGATCGATTCGCGCCCGAGTAGACGTGCAACCGGGGCACGGGAGCCGGTGCCCAGGGCTCAGCGTCCGCGGCGCGCAGCCGGACGCGGGTGGGTGGGGCGCCGAGCACGGAAGTGACGACGTCGGCTGTGGTCGCGGCAAGGCGGGGCTGCGCGCGCCGTCCCGCGAGCGGACGGGCGCGGTACCGCAGGGCGAGTGCCGCGAACGCCACGTCGAGCAGGCCGCGGGCGGCGTGCGGCGCGCCGAACAGATCGGCGCGGAGGAGGTCTGCGGGCGGCTCGACGGGCGCAGAACCGCTCGGTTCGGGGTCGATCAGTGCCATGACCCGGTCGCCGTCGCGCCGGGCGTCAGCGAGGCGTTTGAGTACGACGACGACGGCCGCGTCGGCGGGGTTCGTGGTGAGCCCGAGTTCCGTGACGGCGGCGCGGTGCACGGGTTCGTCGGAGAGGTCGACCGCGCCGACCAGCGCGGCGTCGACTTCCCCGGCCCGCAGCGCTCGGGCGGCCAGTTCCAACGCCACGATCCCGGAGGCTTCCTCGGCGGACACGGCGAAACCCGGTCCCGCCAGACCCAGCTGTCCGCCGATGCGGTTGGCCGCGATGTTCGCCATGGCGCCCAGAACGCGGGCGGCGGTCAGGGGCGGACTGAACCCCTCCCCCGCCCCGAGCCCGGCGGGTGCGCGCGGCAGCCAGGCGTCGAGGCGCCGGCGGGCGTGGGCTCGGGCGATCTCGGGGTCGCAGCCCATCCCGACCAGGACGGCCGTGCGCTCCGGCGGAAGCTCGATGCCCCGTACGGCTTCGCGGGCGGCTTCCAGCACGAGCACCTGCTGGCCCAGCGTTTCGCCGAGGTCGCGCGGCGGGTAGCGCAGGCCGTCGAGCGCGACCCGGATGTCGTACGCGGGCTTGTCGGGGGCCTGTCCGCGCAGGAGAGCGTCCCGCAGCGCGTCGGCTCCCATGCCGCCGGCTCGGGCGCCGATGGCGACGATCGCGACTTCGGTGGGTGCCGGAGCCGCGGGTACCGCGACGCCGAACGTCTGCGGACTGCCGTCGAAAGCCTCGATGACCAGATGGGCGTTGTTGCCGCCGAACCCGAACGCACTGATCGCCGCGCGTCGCCGCCCCGACCATGGTTCGTTGGCCGTCAGCAGTCGCAGTGGACCGTCGCGCAGGTCGTCGATGGGGTCGGCGACGTCGGCCGTCGCGGGGAGCGTCCCGTGGTGGATCGCGGACAGGAGTTTGAGCAGTCCGGCCGCGCCGGAGGCGGTCAGCAGGTGGCCCACGTTCGATTTCGCCGAGCCGACGGGCAGTGGTTCGGCTCGGCCACCGAAGAAGCGGGCGGTCGACCGGGCCTCGACGGCATCGCCGAGGGGCGTCCCGGTGGCGTGGCACTCCAGCAGTTCCACAGTCTCCGGGCCGAATCCCGCCCGCCCGTACGCCGCGCGCATGGCACGGATCTGGCCCTCTTCCGCGGGTGCGAGGAACCCTCCGGTACGCCCGTCGTTCGACAGTCCGATGCCGCGCACGACACCGAGGACCGGGACGTGAGCGGCTACCGCGTCGCGCAGCCGCATGAGCGCGAGCAGGGCCGCGCCTTCGGCTGGGACGAGTCCGTCGGCCCCGCGCTGCAACGGTCTGCTGCGGCCGGACGGGCTCAACGCGCCCAGGGCCTCGAACCCGGAGTCGATGATCAGCCCGTCGCAGCCGCTGACCGCGCCGGCGAGCATGAGGTCCGCGGTGCCGTCGTGCAACCGGTCGCATGCGAGCTTGATGGCGTACAGAGCGGAGGCGCACGCCGCGTCGAGGGCCAGCGATCCGCCTTCCACGTCCAGGGCGTTGGCGGCGGTGTGAGCCCACAATCCCGAGCAGAAGCGGGAAAGGGGGTCGGCCGCGCTGGGTACCTCGGGAAGGACCGCGAGCAGGTCCGGGTGGTCGGCCAGCCAGACCCGTTCGGCGAACGCGGCCAGGCTCCGGCTCGGGAACCCGAGGTTACCGAGGACGAGCCCGGTCCGTGCCGGGTGTGCGTGGTCTCCTGCCTCGCGTAACGCGGCGCGTCCGGCGTGCAGTACCCACTGAAGCGCCGGGTCGTACGCGGCGACCTGTTCGGCGTCGGTGGCGAAGCCTTCGGGATCGAAGACATCCGCGAAGCCCCGCACGAGGCCCGCCGTCGCTATTCTGCCTTGGCCTTGGCCTTGGCCTTGGCCCTGGCCCTGGCCCTGGCCCTGGCCCTGGCCGAAGCCTGGACCTGGACCTCGGCCTGAACCCTCGCCGACATCGAGTCCGATCGGCGGTAGGCGCCAGTCCTCGGGTTGCACGGCGCCGAGGCTGACCCGCCCGGAAACGACGTTGTCCCAGAACTGGTCGGGGCTCAGCGCTCCGGGCAGCGCGCATCCTCGGCCGACGACCGCGATCGGTTCGAATCCCGAGGCGCCCGAACCGGTCACGCGGGACGCGCCAACGATGCGGGACCGGCGTCCGACGACGGCGCGTGTGCCGGGGCCAGGTCGGGGCGGCGGATGAGGCCGACGCCGAGCAGTTCGGTGCGGACTTCCCCGTCCTCGTCGAGCAGCGCGATGTCGCAGCGGCTCTGGTCGGCGGCGAGGGCGGTGGCACGCACGAGGCAACGCAGCGTCCCGGGGGCCGGTCCCGCCCGGTGGACGCGGAGCGCGTCCACGCCCATCGGGAGCGTCGCGTCGCCGGTGGCGTGTCTGGCCCACAGGACCGCCGCCTGCAGAGCGCCGTCGATGGCGGCCGGGTCCGTCCACCATGGACCGCCGGGCCAACCGATCGCCCGTACCCCGACGACCCGCGCCTCGGCTCCGTGCCGAGACAGGCCCTTCACCTCTCGCAGCACCTGGAAGTCGGGACCGTGAAACAGTACGGGGTCTTCGTAGCTGGACTCCTGCGTGAAGGTGACGCCCATCGCCTCCGGTGGGGTCCAGAGTTGCGGCGGCGTGCTCGGGGCAGTCAGACGCGCCCGGTAGTGCACGGCGCCGGTCGATGAGGTCAGCCGGAGGTCGAAGGCGCCCGGATCGTGCTCGGCCCCGGTGCCCTCGACCGTGAACCGATGGCCGCGGGTCGCCAGGTCGGGAAGTTCGATCCGGTTCAGGACCCGGATGTCGGTCAGGAAGGTCGAGCGGTCGGGGTAACGTGAGCGTCCCGCGGCCGCGAACCACTCCATGGCCATCGCCAGCGGGAGCACGGGCACATCGGCAGGAGCATGGTCGGCCAGGAAAGCATGAGTGTGCGCGTCGACGGTGGCCTCGGCAAACAGCCCGGACGGCCCGGTTGTGAGGATGCCGCCGTCACGCGTGCCCGCCGCGGCGAGAAGCACCTGGGTCGCACCGCCGGCCGTACCGAGTTCCGTGGCGAAGGCCCGTGCACCCTCGCCGAGCGGGATCAGCGGAACTCCGAGATCCTTGAAGTACGCGGCATGTGACGCGGTGACCATACCCGCCTCCCACGGTCCCCACCCGATCGCGCGGACCCGACAGGACGGCCGCCGTCGCTGCTCGGCACACGCCACCTGGTTGAGCACCTCGTTGCCCATCGCGTAGTCGCACTGCCCGGGGTTGCCGTAGCGCGCCGCGACGGACGAGAAGACGCACAGCAGTTCCAGCGGGTCGGACGCGGTCGCGTCGAGCAGGGCGCTGAGTCCGGCGACCTTCGTGGAGTACACGCGGTCGAACTGGTCGTCGGTCTTGTCGGCGATGAGCTTGTCCGCGAGGACTCCGGCCGCGTGGATGAGCCCGGTGACCGGTCCCCATTCCCGCCGCACGCGGCCAAGTTCCCGGTGCAGTGCCGCACGATCGGTGATGTCGAGCGTGGCATAGCGCACGGTGGCTCCGGCCCGTTCGAGGTCGGCGAGCGTCGCGCGCACCTCCCGCCGGGCGAGGATCGTGCGGGCCCGAGCTGCCAGTTGTGACGGCGTGGGTGCGGCGCCGCCGTCCGAACGCTCACGTTCGGCCAGCGCGCGGGTCAGCGACGGCTCGTCGTGGGCCGATGCCAGGAATTCGGGTTCGTCGGCGAGCGCGGTGCGTCCGGTGAGCAGCATGCGTGGCCGGTCCGCAGCCAGCGCGCGCAGCGCCGTAGCGGTGACGCCACGTGCACCACCGGAAACCACGAGTACCGAGTCGGGGGTGATGGGCAGGTCGGGCGCGGGTGCCCGTTCGGGCTCGCTGCCGGTCTCCGGCTCGCTGCCGGTCTCGGGCTCGCGGTCGGTCTCGGGCTCGCGGTCGGTCTCGGGCTC